>NZ_JACOMF010000034.1 GCF_014283215.1 Siccirubricoccus deserti | reverse complement strand
CCTTCAAGCCCTATCCCATCGGCTACTTCCACATCGACATCGCCGAGGTCAGCACCGAGGCAGGCAAGCTCCGTCTTCTCGTGGCCATCGACCGCACCAGCAAGTTCGCCTTCGTCCGCCTGGTCGGAAGCGCCGGCAAAATGGAGGCGGCTCAGTTCCTGCGCGACCTGATTGAGGCCGTCCCCTACCGCATCCATACCGTGCTGACCGACAACGGCGTGCAGTTCACCCCACGCAAGCAGGACATCTGGGACAGCGACCCCATCTTCGACCGCGTCTGCGACGAACACGGCATCGAGCATCGGCTGACGAAGGTGAACCACCCCTGGACCAACGGCCAGGTCGAGCGGATGAACCGCACCATCAAGGATGCCACCGTCAAACGCTATCACTACGACAGCCACGAGCAGCTCCGGCGGCACCTCGATGACTTCGTCGCAGCCTACAACTTCGGTCGCCGGCTCAAGCGACTACGCGGCCTCACACCATACGAATTCATCTGCAAGGCATGGACGGCGGAGCCGCAACGCTTCACAGCAAACCCGCACCACCAAATGCCGGGACCAAACACTTTAGACTCCTCAAAACTCACCAAGAGTGGACTGGCCCTTTGGCAGGGTGAGCGCGAGAGGGGCAGAGCCCATCTCAAACGGGCCATGGGCATTCCCAGGCAGCCCGCTAGCTCAGCAGCGGCCGATCCTTTCCATAGGGCGTGGCAAGGGCGTGGCACCGCCTTCGGCTGAACCATTCGCGAGCCGTTGCCCGGCAACGCCTGTCCCGGCCGGAACGGCGGCGTGGCCCGCCTTGCCCCGCCGCTCCCCACGCCGCTAGAAGCTTCGGGATGCCCCGTCGCCCAGTTCGGATCGCACCCTCCCTGCTCGCCGCCGATTTCGCCCGGCTGGGCGAGGAAACTCGCGCCGTCGCCGCGGCGGGGGCGGACTGGCTGCATCTCGACATCATGGATGGGCATTTCGTGCCCAACATCAGCTTCGGCCCGGTGGTGGTGAAGGCGTTGCGGCCACACGCCGGCATCCCCTTCGACGTGCATCTGATGATCGCCCCGGCCGACCCCTACATCGAGGCTTTCGCCGCCGCCGGCGCCGATCTCATCAGCGTCCATCCGGAAGCCGGGCCGCATCTGCACCGCACGCTGCAAAGCATTCGCGGCCTCGGCAAGCAGGCCGGCGTGGTGCTGAACCCGGGCACGCCGGTCGCCGCGGTGGAGAACGTGCTGGACCTGCTCGACCTGGTGCTGGTGATGTCGGTGAACCCGGGCTTCGGCGGCCAGGCCTTCCTCGCCTCCCAACTCGGCAAGATCGCCGCGCTGCGGCGGATGATCGACGCCTCCGGCCGCGACATCGCCCTGCAGGTGGATGGCGGCATCACCCCGGCGACCGCGCCCGCCTGCATCGACGCTGGCGCCGATGTGCTGGTCGCCGGCACCGCGGTCTTCGCCCAGCCCGACTATGCCGCGGCTATCGCCGCGATCCGCGGGAATCCCGCCTGATGCGCGACCTGCTGCGTGGCACCCGCCGCTTCCTCTCGGGCCTCAAGCCGATGAAGGTGCCGGACGCCCCGGCGCGGGCCTTCCGCGACCTCTGGCCAGGCGATGCCGCCCGCGGCGCCCGGCTGATGCGTGGCGAATTCGAGATCCATGGCACCACCCGGCAGCTCGACCCCGGCGCCGAGGGCGCGACCGAGGGCTGGGACGCCGACTCTGGCCCGACCGCCTGGCGGATCGCGGCGCATGGCTTCGCCTGGATGCGCGATCTGCGGGCGCTCGGCACCGACGCCGCGCGGATGCGGGCGCGCGACCTGGCCGAGGATTGGCTGACCCGTGGCGCCAACGAGGACCTCGCCCAGGCGACGGAGGTGGCGGCGGCGCGGGTTTCCGCCTGGCTTGGCCATTGGGATTTCTTCGCCGCCACCGCCGAGGACGGCTTCCGCCGCCGGCTGCTGGTCCGGCTGGCGCAGGATGCCCGTGGCGTGGTCTCCGGCTTGCCCGCCGAGGCAATGCATCGCGGCGCGCTGGTGACGCTGAAGGGCGCCATCGCCGCCGCCGTGGCGCTGGAGGAGGATGCCTGGATGCAGCGCGCCCTGCGCTTCCTCCCGGGCGAGCTGGAACGCCAATTCCACCCCGATGGCGGGCATGTCGAACGCTCGCCGATGCAGTTGCTGCTGGCACTGCAGGACCTGATCGAGATCCGCAACCTGCTGCATGGCGCCGGCATCAACCCGCCGGCGCTGCTGGCAACGGTGCTGGAGCGCGCCGGCCAGGCGCTGCGGCTGTTCCGCCATGGCGACGGCGGCCTCGCGCATTTCAACGGCACGCGGGAGGAAGGGGCGGGCCTCGTCGACCTGGTGCTGACCCAGGGCCAGGCCCGCGGCCGCGCCCCGCTGCTGCTGGAGGAGACCGGCTTCCACCGGCTGCAGGCCGGCCGCACCGTGGTGATCGCCGATGCCGGGGCGCCGCCGCCGGCCCGTGTTCGCGACGCCGCCTCCGGCCTGCCGCGCGCCGCGGACCGCTTCGCCCATGCCGGGACCCTGGCCTTCGAGATGTCGGTCGGGCGCGACCGGCTGGTGGTGAATTGCGGCGCCGCCCCCGCCGCCGAGGCGGAATGGCGCGACGCGCTGCGCGCCAGCGCCGCCCATTCCACCCTGGTGCTGGCCGACACCAACAGCAGTGAGCTGAAGGAGGACGGCCTCGGCCGCCGCCCCGAACGGGTGGAGGCCGACCGGCACGAGGCCAATGGCGCGCAATGGCTGGAGGCCAGCCATGATGGCTGGCGCAAGCCCTTTGGCGCCATCCACCGCCGCCGCCTCTACCTCGCCGAGACCGGCGACGACCTGCGCGGCGAGGACATGCTGGAGGTGGCCGAGGGCCAGGCCACCCTGCCGGGCTTCGTCCTGCGCTTCCACCTGCACCCGGCGGTGGTCGCCAGCCTGCAGCAGGATGACAGCGCGGTATTGCTGCGGCTGCCCTCCGGCCAGGGCTGGCGGCTCCGCGCCAAGGGGGCCCGGGTGACGCTGGAGGACAGCGTCTACATCGGCACCGAGCCGCGCAAGACCAGCCAGATCGTGCTGCAGGCGGAGCCGCGCGAGGACACCATCCAATGGGCCATCTCCCGCGTCGGCGCGGCGGGCGAGGGGCCGGCCCCACCCTAGGCTTCCCTCTCTGAGCGTCGCCTGCTGCGGCAGGATCGGGTGCGCCGGCACCGTCCCTGCGGACCATTGCACGCCGGTGAGAAGCCGTTCCGAAAAAGCATTGAGAGCCGGCCGATTCGTGGTAACGTCATCGTGATATGCTTGAAGCCGACACCAAGGCACCTGTTGCCGAACCCATGGCCAAGGCCAGCCCCGGCGTGGATCGGCTGCTCGGCGGCAGCCTCGGCTGGCTGCTGCGCGTGCCGGACCGGCGCGGCACCCACAGCGCCTGGTGGGGCCATGTGCCCTTCGCCGCATGGCTGATCGGCGCCGCGCGCCCGGCCACCCTGGTGGAACTCGGCACCCATGCCGGGGTGTCCTACGCCGCCTTCTGCCAAGCGGTGCTGGCCGAGGGGCTGGAGACCCGCTGCCATGCGGTCGACACCTGGCAGGGCGACGCCCATGCCGGCCACTACGAGAACACGGTGTGGGAGGAGTTCTCCCGCTTCCATGCCGCCCGCTACGCCGGCTTCTCCACCCTGCATCGCTGCCGGTTCGACGAGGCCCTGGCCGATTTCGCGGATGGCACGGTGGACCTCCTGCATATCGACGGCTTCCACAGCTACGAGGCGGTGCGCCACGACTTCGAGACCTGGCTCCCCAAGCTCTCGCCCCGCGCCGTGGTGCTGCTGCACGACATCGCCGAACGGCAGGAGGGCTTCGGCGTCTGGCGGTTCTGGGCGGAGGTCTCGGCCCGCTACCCGTCCTTCGCCTTCGATCATTCCCATGGCCTCGGCATCCTCGCCGTAGGGGCCGAGGCGCCGGCGGCGGTCCGGCAGCTCTGCGACCTGTCAGATCCGGCAGATGCCGCCCTGGTCCGGCAGATGTTCGCCACCGTCGGCGGCGGCTGGCGGGCGGAGCCGGAAATCGCCCGCCTGGCGGCCATCGAGCGCAGCCTGACCTGGCAGGCGGCGCGGCGCATCCACGCCGGGCTGCACGCGGTGCCCGGTCTGTTGCCTCTGTTGCGCGCAACGGCATCGCGGCTGCGCATGCGCAAGGTGCGCCGGGCGGCCGCCTGAGGGCTGAACTGGCGTCCTTCTTGATCTCCGGCGCCAGCGCCGCCCGTCCTCACGCGCAGGGGGATGCCCGGGCCGCATGAAGATCGCCGAAATCACCAATGTCGATTTCTCGCTGCGCCACTTCCTGCTGCCGCTGATGCGCGGCGCCCGCGCGCGCGGGCATGAGGTGGTGGGGCTCTGCGCCGAGGGGCCGCTGCTCGACCTGCCGCGGGCCGAGGGGTTCCGGGTGATCCCGGTGCCGATGGCGCGCAGCCTGAACCCGGTGGCGCAGGCGCAATGCCTCGCCGCGTTGCGCCGCATCTTCGTGGCAGAGCGCTTCGACCTGGTGCATGCCCATATGCCGATCAGCGGGCTGCTGGCCCGTGCCGCCGCCCGGGCTGCCGGCGTGCCGCGCATCGCCTATACCTGCCACGGCTTCCTGTTCAACCAGCCGGGCCCGTGGTGGCGGCGCAACCTGGCGCTGGGGCTGGAATACGCCGCCGGGCGGATCACCGACACCTACCTCACGGTCAGTGAGGAGGAGGCGGCCGATGCCCGCCGCCTCGGCATCCACCGCGGCGCGACGGCGGTGCTGAACGGCCGCGACCCGTCGGTGTTCCACCCCGACCCGGCGGCGCGCGCCGCATTGCGCGCCGAACTGGGTGTCGCGGAGCGGGATTGCGTGGTGGTCGTCGTCTCCCGCCTGGTGCGGCACAAGGGCTACCCGGAGCTGCTGCGGGCGATGGAGGCGGCGCCGGCGGCAAGCCTCTGGGTGGTCGGCGAACGCCTCGCCTCCGACCATGGCGAGGATCTGGAGCCGCATTTCGCCCGCGCCGCCGCGGTGCTGGGCCGCCGCTTCCGCCGGCTCGGCTACCGGCACGATGTGGCACGGGTGCTGGCGGCGGCGGATGTCTTCGCGCTGCCCTCGCATTTCGAGGGGCTGCCGATGTCGGTCATCGAAGGCATGCTCTGCGGCCTGCCGGTGGTCGCCACCGACATCCGCGGCCCGCGCGAGATGGTGGTGGAGGGCGAGACCGGGCTGCTGGTGCCGCCTATGACGGTGGCGCCGCTGGCCGCC
The DNA here is from genome assembly GCF_014283215.1 of Siccirubricoccus deserti. GTDB lineage: Bacteria > Pseudomonadota > Alphaproteobacteria > Acetobacterales > Acetobacteraceae > Siccirubricoccus > Siccirubricoccus deserti. Next base: position 48,756 of record NZ_JACOMF010000034.1, on the reverse strand, counting down.
GCGCTGCAGCGCCTTGCCACCGACGCGGCGCTGCGGGCCCGCATGGGCGAGGCGGGCAGGGCACGGGCGCTGGAGCGTTTTGACGAGGCGAAGGTGGTGGGGCGAACCCTGGACCTGCTCGGCCTGTAGCGGTGTCCGAGCGACGGCCACCCCTCTCCTGGCAAGCATGGGCTTGACCCGTGCATCCGATTCCTGCCTCGGAACAATCGATCGCGATGGGTCATGCTCGGTCATAACGGGCGGAGGCTCCGAAACGCCACGCCGCGCGGATCGCAGCCAGGAACCTGTCCACCTGTCCGCACGGTGAGCTCCAGCGTGCCGCCGGCGATGCGGGTGACCGCCCGGTCGGCGCCCCCAGCGGCCGCACCACCCGGCGCAGCAGCACGGTGACTGCGGCGCCGGCCAGGCCGAGCAGCCCCAGGATCAGCGCCAGCATCCCGGCGAGGAGCCAGCGGCCGGAAGCGAGCCTTGCCTCGCCGGTCAGCAGCGCCGCCTCGAGCGCGGCATCGCGCAGCGCCACCACCCCGGCGAGGGCGGGCAGGTTCCATTGCCGGAAGCTGGCCGCCGGCTCCGGCCAATCCAGCCCCTCCGCGGCGATGCGCGTCCCGGCTACCTCCACCAGCCGGCGCCAGCGCGGCTCGGCCGCTTCGGCGAAGTCGCGTCGCTGGACCTCCAGCGCCTGGTGCAGCGCCGGCGAGTCCAGGGTGGGCACCAGCCGCTGCAGCTCCTGCCAGCTCTGCTCCACGCGGCCGTTGAGCACCATCGCGCCGAGATGCGTCGCCGGCGTCACCGGCTGGCCGCCGAGCCAGGAGGAGATCAGCAGGCTGCGCCGGCCAAGGCTGTCGCGCAGCGCCACGGCATGGCTGGCGATCTCGACCAGCGCGGCGAGCTGCGGCGCATCCGCGCCCAGGCCGCGACCCGCCTCCCGCGTCAATTGTCCGAGGCGGTCGCCGAAGCCGCTGCGGGCGGCGGTGATGTCGCGGACCAGCGTGGGGTCGCGCCGGGCTGGCGGTTGGGCCGCCGCGGCCTCGACCCGGCGGAGCAGGGCGACCGCGGTGCGGCTCGCCTCCTCCGGCAGGTTTGCGCGGAAGCCGGCGGCGCTGGCGGCGGCGGTGCCTTCGGCCAGCAGCGCGGTGGCGGCCAGACCGGAGCGGCGGGTGCCCTCCAGATCCGGGGCGGGGGCCTGGGCGGCGGCGAGGAGCTGGCCGATCTGGGCGGAGAAGGCGGTCTGCGCCCGCTGCAGCGCGGCGACGGCGCGGGTGGCGAGGATGGCGCGTTCCGCCTGGCGCGCCGTGCCCCAGGCCTCTGTCGCGCGCCAGGCGGTGACGCCGAGACCGGGCAGCGCCGCGGCGAGGAATCCGAGCAGGAAGACCATTCTGATATGCATGGGCGTTTTGCCTGAAGGGGAGGCGCCCAGGATGGCGGGGACTTCGTTTCCATTGCGCTAAGAGCGGCGCGCATGGCGGATTACGTCGCCGCGGCGGAGGCGGTCAGCCTCGGCTCCCCGGCGTTGGCTCGCTTGGCCATCTGACCGGGGTGCTGTTCGACATGCGAACCGGGGCGCAGCTGCTGCACATCCGGTTCCGCGGCGCGGCGGAGGCGCAGCAGGCGGCGCTGTCGGGCAATACGGATGGGCTGTGGGACACGGTCGGGCCAATGTCGGGGGTACTCCGCGCCGGTGGGCCGCGCGGCCTCGGCCTGTCCGCGGCGACGCGGGGCGGCGCGGTGCCCTCGGTGATCGAGGCGGGCTTCCCCGGGCTGGTGGCGACCAATTGCTTCCTGCTCATCGCCTCGGCCGGGCTCGACCCCGCGATCGCGGCCAAGCTGCGTGCCGCGGTGCGGGTGGCGCTGGGCGAGGTGGCGGCAAGGGCGCGGCCGGAGGCCTCGGGCGTCATTCCGCTCGGCGTACCGATGCCGGCGGAGATCGCCGCTTTCGTGGCCCGGGAGGGCGAGCGCTGGGGCAATGAGGTGCGGACGGCCGGGATCAGGCCGGGGTAACCCGAACCGCCATCAGACCCGGTCGGGGTCATGCCGGTCGCCGGCAAAGGTTGCCCCGGGGCCGCCTGGGGGGGTATGCCGCCGCCCTCTGCGGAGTACCCCTCATGACCGATCTCGTCCCCATCCGCCGCGCGCTGCTTTCCGTCTCCGACAAGACCGGGCTGGTGGAGTTCGGGCGGTTCCTGGCAGCCCAGGGCGCCGAGATCCTCTCCACCGGCGGCACCGCCCGTGCGCTGCGCGATGCCGGGGTGCCGGTGAAGGATGTCTCGGACCATACCGGCTTCCCGGAAATCCTCGACGGTCGGGTGAAGACGCTGGTGCCGCAGGTGCATGGCGGGCTGCTCGGCCGCCGCGATCTGGAGGAGCACCAGGCGCAGATGGCGCAGCATGGCATCGCGCCGATCGATCTGGTGGCGGTGAACCTCTATCCCTTCGAGGCGACCGTCGCCAAAGGTGCCGGCTTCGAGGACTGCATCGAGAATATCGACATCGGCGGCCCGGCGATGATCCGCAGCGCCGCCAAGAACCACGCCCATGTGGTGGTGCTGACCGAGCCGGCGGATTTTGCCACGGTGCAGGAGGAAGTTGCGACGAAGGGCGGCACCACCCTGGCGACGCGGAAGCGCCTGGCGGCGGCGGCCTATGCGCGGACCGCGGCCTATGACGCCGCGATCAGTGGCTGGTTCGCCGGCCAGCTCGGCGAGAGCTTCCCGCCGCGCCTCGCCTTCGCGGGCACGCTGCGGCAGACCCTGCGCTATGGCGAGAACCCGCATCAGCAGGCGGGCTTCTACCTGGATGGCTCGGCCCGCCCCGGCATCGCCACGGCGCGGCAGGTGCAGGGCAAGGAGCTATCCTACAACAACCTGAACGACACCGACGCCGCCTATGAATGCGTCGCCGAATTCGACCGCCCAGCCATCGTCATCGTCAAGCACGCCAACCCCTGCGGCGTCGCCGTGGCCGGCGACCTGGCCAGCGCCTGGGATGCGGCGCTGCGCTGCGACCCGGTCTCGGCCTTCGGCGGCATCGTCGCCGCAAACCGTCCGCTGGATGCGGCGGCGGCGGAGAAGATCGCCGCGATCTTCACCGAGGTGGTCATCGCCCCCGACGCCGATGCGGCGGCCCAGGCGGTCTTCGCGAAGAAGAAGAACCTGCGGCTGCTGCTGACCGGCGGGCTGCCGGATGCGGCGGCGCCGGGGATGGTCTTCAAATCCGTCGCCGGCGGTTTCCTGGCGCAGTCGCGCGATGCCGGTCAGGTGACGGCGGAGACGCTGAAGGTGGTGACCCAGCGGGCCCCGACCGAGGCCGAGCTGGCCGACCTGCTCTTCGCCTTCCGCATCTGCAAGCATGTGAAGTCCAACGCCATCGTCTATGCCAAGGGGCTGGCGACGGTCGGCATCGGCGCGGGGCAGATGAACCGGGTGGAGAGCAGCCGCATCGCCGCCTGGAAGTCCGAGGCGGCGGCCAAGGCGGCCGGGCTGGCGGAGCCGCTGGCCCGCGGCAGCGTCGTCGCCTCCGACGCCTTCTTCCCCTTCGCCGATGGGCTGGAGACGGCGGCGGCGGCCGGCGCCACGGCGGTGATCCAGCCCGGCGGCAGCATCCGCGACGCCGAGGTGATCGCCGCCGCCGACAAGGCCGGGCTGGCGATGGTCTTCACCGGCATGCGGCATTTTCGGCATTGATGAGTGCCCTCAGGTGCCGGGCACGCGCCTCCGCGCGCTTGGCTCGCCGCACTGGCGGCGGCCGTAAGGCAAGAGCAGGGGAGTAATGCGATGGACGCGCTGATCGATGGTTACCGCCGCTTCCGCGCCGAAACCTGGCCGCAGCAGCGTGCCCGGTTCGAGGCGCTGGCGGCCGAGGGCCAAAGCCCGCAGACCATGGTGATCGCCTGCTCCGACAGCCGGGTCGATCCGCAGATGATCTTCTCGGCCGCGCCGGGCGAGCTCTTCGTGGTGAGGAACGTCGCCAATCTGGTGCCGCCCTACATGCCGGATGCTGCCTTCCATGGCACCAGCGCGGCGCTGGAATTCGCCGTGCGGGTGCTGCGGGTGCGCCAGGTGGTGGTGCTCGGCCATGCGCAATGCGGCGGCGTGCGGGCGCTGCTGGAAGGGGCACCGCCGGAAGCGAGGGATTTCGTCGCCGGCTGGATGAGCATCGCCGAGCGGGCGCGGGAGCGGGTGCTGCGCTGCGACCCGGCGGAGCGCCAGGAAGCCTGCGAGCATGAGACGGTGCGCATCACCCTGGCCAATCTGCTGACCTTCCCCTGGGTGGCGGAGGCGGTGGCGGAGGGGCGGCTGACCCTGCATGGCGGGCATTTCGGCGTGGCGACGGGGCGGCTGCTGCGGCTCGGCCCGGATGGGGAGTTCGTCCCGGCCTGAGGCTGGCGGTGCCGTGCTGCCGCGTGGGACACTCGGCGCCGCGACTCGGGGGGAGATTGCGTGCCGGATTGGCTGCTGCCGCTGCTGGTGCCGATGGCGGCCGCGCTTGCCGGTGCGCTTCTGATGCTCGCCTTCCGCCCGCGCGGTGGCGGCGGTGGCGACGCCGTGCTGCTGCTGGCCGAGCGGATGGAGGCGCTGTCGCAGCGGCTGGACACCGCCGTCGCGGCGCAGAGCGAGCGGATGCACCGCGCCCTGGCCGAAAGTGCCGACCGCACCCAGGACAGCGCCAGGCGCATCCATGAACGCCTGGCCGTCATCGACGCGGCGCGGGCCAACCTCGAATCCCTCAGTGGCCGAGTGACGACCCTGGCCTCCATCCTCGGCAACAAGCAGGCGCGCGGCGCCTTCGGCGAGGTGCAGCTGCGCGACATGCTGGCCGACCGGCTGCCCACCGAGGGCTGGGCCTGGCAGCACACGCTGGCGAACGGTACCCGCTGCGACGCGCTGATCCGGCTGCCCTTCCCGCCGGGGCCGATCGCCATCGACAGCAAATTCCCGCTGGAGGCCTGGCAGGCGCTGCGGCTGGCGATGGATGATACCGCCCGCACCGCGGCGCTGCGCCGGCTCGCCACCGACATCCGCCGGCATGTGGACGATGTGGCGACGAAGTACATCTGCCCCGGCGAGACCGCCGAGGGGGCGCTGATCTTCCTGCCCTCCGAGGCGCTGCACGCCGACCTCCACGCCCAGCATGGCGCGTTGATCGCGGAAGCCGCGCGGCGCGGGGTCTATCTCGTCTCTCCCGGCACGCTCTGGGCGGTGCTCGGCGCCATGCGGGCGCTGATGCGCGACGTGCGGCTGAAGGCGGAGGCGCAGGCGCTGCGCCTCGGGGTGGCGCGGCTGGCGGAGGAGGTGGGGCGGCTGGACCGGCGGGTGGCGAACCTCCGGCGACACCATGCGGAGTCGCAGGCCGACATGGACCAGATCGCCATCACCACGCAGAAGATCCTGGCTGCCGCGGCGCGGATCGAGGCGGTGGAGATGGACCCGCCCGGCACGGCCCGCGCCGCCGAATGAGCGCGCTGCAACTCCAGGCCCTGGCCGGCCTCCCGCTGCTCTGCCTGCTCGCTTGGCTCTGCGGCGGCTGCCGCCGGGGCGTCCGCCCGCGGGTGGTGGTGGCCGGGCTGCTCGGCCAGCTGCTGGTCGCCGCGCTGCTGCTGCATGTCCCGGTGCTGCGCGCCGGCTTCGCCGCGGTGGGGGATGGTGTGGAGGCGCTGGCGCGGGCGACGCGGGCCGGCACGTCGCTGGTCTTCGGCTACCTCGGCGGCGCGCCCTTGCCCTTCACCGAAACCGCGGCCGGCGCCAGCTTCATCCTGTTCTTCCAGGCGTTGCCGCTGGTGCTGGTGGTCGGCGCGCTTTCCGCCGTGCTGTACCACTGGCGTATCCTGCCGCTGGTGGTGGATGGGCTGGCGCGTGGGCTCAGGCGGCTGTTCGGCCTGTCCGGCGCCTGCAACCTCTCGGTCGCCGCCAATGTCTTCGTGGGCATGGTGGAGGCGCCGCTGCTGATCCGCCCCTGGCTCGGCCGGCTGACGCGGGCGGAACTCTTCGTCACCATGGTCGCCGGCCTCGCCACCATCAGCGGCAACATGCTGGTGGTCTATGCGACGATGATCGCACCGGTGGTGCCGGATGCCGCGGGGCAGTTGCTGACCGCCAGCCTGATCTCGGCGCCTGGCGCCATCCTCGCCGCGCTGCTGATGCTGCCGGAACGCGAGACGCCGGTCACGGTGGCGGCCGAGGGAGCCGCGCCGCGCCTGCACGACAGCACCATGGACGCCATCGTCACCGGCACCGCGGATGGGCTGCAATTGCTGCTCGGCATCATGGCCTCGCTGATTGTCTTCGTGGCGCTGGTGGCGCTGCTGAACGGTATGCTGGAGCCGCTGACCGGGCTGACCCTGCAACGGATCGGCGCCTGGGTGTTCTGGCCGCTGGCCTTCGCCATGGGCATCCCGGCGGAGGATTGCGCGACGGTTGCCCGGCTGCTTGGGGTGAAGGTGGTGGTGAACGAGTTCGTGAGCTACCTGGAACTGGCCGGCAGCGGCGGGGCCGGGCTGGCGGAACGCTCTCGCATCATCCTGGCCTTTGCGCTCTGCGGCTTCACCAATTTCGGTTCGGTCGGGATCATGATGACCGGCATGGCGGCGATGTGCCCGGAGCGGCGGGCGGAGATCGTGCGGCTCGGCCTGCCGAGCCTTGTTGCTGCCAGCATTGCGTGTTGCATGGCGGGTGCAACGGTGGGCGTGCTGACCTCCCCCTGAGGGAGGTGTCGATGCCACAGGACGGAACCTACCCGCCGCTCGATGTGCCCAAGCCCGTTGCCGAGGGCGTCTGGGTGGTGGACAGCGGGCCGCAGCATATCCTCGGCCAGCCCCTGCCGGTGCGGATGACGGTGCTGCGGCTGGCGGATGGCGGGCTCTGGCTGCACTCGCCGACCCGGTATTCAGGGCCGCTGGCCCAGGCGCTACGGGCCCTCGGCCCGGTGCGGCACCTGGTCTCGCCCGGGACGGCGCATTGGGTGCATCTGCCGGGCTGGCAGCAGGCCATGCCCGAGGCCCGGCTCTGGGCTCCGGCCGAGGTGGTGGCGCGGGCCGCGGGGCAGGGGGTGACGCTGCACCCGCATGGCACGCTGGACGCGGCGCCGCCATCGGACTGGGCGGGCCAGATCGCGCATGAGGTGCTGCGCGGCCGCGGCTTCGTCGAATTTGCCTTCCACCACGCCGCCAGCCGGACGCTTGTGCTGACCGATACGGTGCAGGCGATGGAGCCGGCGCGGCTGCCCCTCGTCACCGGCTGGCTGGTGCGGCTGCTGGGCGCGGCCGGTCCGGCCGGCGGGACGCCGCGGCATGTGCGGCTGCTGATGCGCCGCCATGCCGCAGCCAACTGCGAAGCGGTGCAGCGGCTGCTGGCGCTGGCGCCGGAACGGGTGATCTTCGCCCATGGGGCGTTCTTCGCCGAGGATGGCGCGGCCCGGCTGCGCCGGGCCTGGGGCTGGATGCTGAAGTCCCTCCCGGATCAAGCGGGCATCTGATGAACCCTGACTCCGCTCCGACGCGCACGAGGGGCTGCTCTCCGTCAGATCGGAACACAGGGAACCACGACGTCCCCGACACCGCCCTACACAGGAGAGGTAGCAGTTCGCCGGCGGGTATAAGTGGGACGGATACTGGCCTAGCGGGAACGCTCGCCCACCGCGCCTGTTGGGATTGCCAACGATCCCCTTATCGCGGCGCGCCCATGCCCAGAAGAGAGCACGAGACAAGTCGGCATGCTGCTGGCGGAAGGCGGCGGGAGCGATTGGCTGGTCGCGCCCGCATTGTGGAACTCGAGGCGGAGGTCGCCACACTACGCAAGGCACTCGCCCGCACCGGCCTCTTGGCCGACGGCGGCGGCGCCTGCCGGGCTGGCGAACTCGGAGAGGAGTGGGCTCGTGGCGCGGCTGAGATGAAGCCGGCGCATGAGATGGCATCTGAGGAGGCGCGGCTTGGACAAAAGACGGCGGCGGACAACGAGAGGCTGCCGCAGGACATTGCTGCTCAGGCCGGGAGCTGCACCGCCCTATTGAGGCGCGAGGAGCAGTCGGGCGTCATCCTCGACAGCGCGGCCGACTACGCAATCTTCACCACGGACCTCGACCGGCGGGTCATGTCATGGAACGCGGGCGCGGAGCGGCTGCTGGGCTGGACCGCGGAGGAGATGGTCGGCCGAACCGCCGACATCATCTTCATCCCGGAGGACCGGGCTAGAGGCGAACCGGAACGAGCGGCGGGCGGTGCGCTGGCCGAGGGTCGCGCCGAGGATGAGCGTTGGTGCCAGCGCAAGGACGGCTCCCGGTTCTGGGGAAGTGGGCTGGTGCTGCTCCTGCGGGAGAGGGCGGCCGATCCGGGCGCACCGCCGCTTGGCTTCCTCAAGGTCATTCGGAACCAGACGGAACGCAGGCGGGCGGAGGAGGCGCTGCGCGAGAGCGAGGCCCGTTGGCGGCGCATATTCGAGCACATGCACGAGGGCTTCGCCCTCTGCGAGATGGTCTGGAGCGCAGACGGGACGCCGATCGACTTGCGCTTTCTTGACGTCAATCCTGCCTGGGAGCGGCTGACCGGCATCCCAGCAGCGGCGACCCTGGGCCATCTCGCCACCAAAATATTCTCCGGCATCGAGGACATCTGGATCAGCACCTACGCGCGGGTGGTCGAGACCGGGGAGCCCGCCCATTTCGTGCGCTATCTCGGCCCGGTGGCTCGTTGGTTCGAGGTGCTGGCATATCGGACTGAGCCGGGGCGGTTTGCCGCCCTGTTCCTGAACGTGACGGAGCGGAGGGCCGCCGAGGTTCGGCGCGATGCCCTGGTTGAACTCGGCGACCGGCTGCGTGACCTCCGGGACTCTGCCGAGATCGCGGGCACCGCTGCCGAGGTCATCGGCCGGGCGCTCGGCGTTGCGCGGGCGGGCTATGGTACGGTCAACGCCTCGCGGAAGATTTTCCGCGTCGAGCGGGATTGGGCGGACGGCCAGGTGGCGAGCAGCGCTGGCGATTGGCGCCTCGGCGACTTCTGGACCGGCTTTGCCGAAGAACTCGGGCGCGGCGAGGTTGTCGCGGTCGACGATGTGGCCCAGGACCCCCGGACAGAGGGTAGCTCCGATAGCTACCTCGCCAGAGGCGTGCAGTCATTCCTCAAAGTTCCCGTGGTTGCCGAGGGCCGGGTCGCGGCCATCCTCTACCTCCAGGATACGGTCCCGCGGCGTTGGTCGGCTGAGGAGATTGTCTTTGTCCGCGGGGCTGCTGAGCGTGCCTGGGCTTTGGCCGAGAGGGCGCGCGCCGAGGAGCGGGGGCGGCTGCTCCTGAATGAGTTGAATCATCGCGTGAAGAATACCCTTGCCGTGGTGCAGTCCATTGCCCTCCAGACGGCACGTGGTGCGGCAGACCTGCCTTCCTTCTCGGGAGCCTTCCAGGCGCGGCTGATCGCACTGGCCCGCGCCCACGACCTGCTGATGCGTGAGCACTGGGAGGGCGCCGTGCTCAACGCGGTGATCCGGGCGGCCTTGGACCCGTTTGCCCTGGACGCCGCCCAGGTGGACCTATCCGGCTGCGCATCAGATGTGGCTCTGCCGCCTGCTGCGGCCTTGGCCCTCGCCATGGCCATGCACGAACTCGCCACGAACGCCCGCAAGCATGGCGCCTTCTCGGTCCCGGAGGGACGCGTCTCCATCCTCTGCCATGGCGTCGATCATGGCGACGGCGCGTTGGTTGTGGAGTGGACCGAGCGGGGCGGACCTCGGGTAGACGGGCCACCGGCGCGGCGAGGCTTCGGGCTCCGGCTGTTGGAACGCGGGTTGGCAACGAAAACAGGAGTCGGCGCGGATATCCGGTTCGAGCCGGAAGGCGTGCGCTGCACGCTGCGCCTGGCGCCACTACCGGTCGATTCCCAGACATAGGGCTTGGCACAGTAGTGACCGGCATCGAGTGAAAGGCCGTCGCCGTCCGCCAGCCGGCGATGAGTGAAGCCGCGGCCAATCGCGGTGCTCTCTTGCGCCAGCAGCACACAATGCTCAGGCTGTGTTGCCCTGCTCCAGGCCATCCACACCGGGAAGACACTGGCGCGTACCATCCGCCTGACGTTGACGGTTAGGCGGTGGTTGCAATGGCTGTAGGAGCCACAATTCGCCCGAGTGGTAGGGTGACCTCGCAGAGGAGGCCTGTCCGCACCCAGCGCCGTACCACCGAGCCACCAAGCTGCCCACGCACCGCGGCTTTGGTAACACGCAAGCCGAACTCCTAACCTCCGCTACGGCCTACCTCAGACACGCGCGCGGCATGGTGTACTCCGGTATTTCTGGGCGGCCGGCAGCATCCCGCCGGGTCAGGCGAGGAACGCGGCCGGATTGCGCTCCGTTCGAGCGGATTCGCTCGCCCTCAACGGTCAGGCGCCGTCGTCGGGCAATATCGGCCGCGACAGCAGGCGCCCAGGTGCATCGCATGGCCAGCCGCCGTCTAGCTGACTATCTTCGGTTGCAGCCGGACCCGGTGCCGTTCGCCCACCGCCGTCCAGCCGCGCTCCCGGATCACATCGTTGCTCTCCACCGGCTTGCGGCCCGGCCCGAGCGACCACGTGATGTGGTAGGTGGAGCCGTCCGGCCGCCGCGTGCTGTTGCCGATCTCGACGACGAGCGCCTGCACGCCTGCGCCGTCATTGGCCATGCCCACGACGAAGCCCTCCGTCTCGGTCGGGAGCGGGAAGTCCTGCGGGACCCTGGACCTTAGTGTGACGTGATGGGCCACCACCTCCGGGTAGGTTGGCGGGAACACCGCCATGAGCCGGTCCCGGTCCTCCGGGTGCAACAGCCAACCCGCGACGTGCCCAGCCATCTCTCGCCCCTTGCCGGTACCCAAGCACCTCAACGCGGGCGGGACACGTGACCGGCGGCCGCGGCTGGGCTCAACCGCCGCTGCTCGTCCCCGAACTGCGGCATGCGTCGCCGGCCAGCGGTTGGCGCCTCTGGCAATTTTCCCGAGGCTGCCCTCGTTGTGCTCAGCGTCGTGGCCGGTGCGGCGTTGCTGGTCACCGCCGGGGTGGCCCCGCAACCGCTTTGAGCGGCATCCCGACCTCCGCCTCGTCTACGCAGCCCGGCGCGCCCCTGATCGTCAGGCCGGGCCGCCCTTGTTCTTGCCCGCCTTGTCGCGCTCCATTTGGCTTTGGCCCTGGGTGCCACTCTGCTGGTGGTGCACATCCGTCCCACCGCCCTGGTGCCCGGCTTCGTCGTCACGCCGCCCACCCATGGGCTGGCCGGGGCTCGGTTGCTGGCCGCGTTTCTGTTGGCCCTGTTGGTTCTGGCCTTGGTTGTGCGCCATGTCTTGGCCTCCTGCCCCGCCGAACATTCAGCGGGGTGGTTGCTGAACGCTGGGCGATTTCGAAAGATCGGCACGTTCGTGCGCAGATCTCATCGCCGGAACCCAAGCCGCGCGGGTGATACTCCGCCAAGCGGCCGATGCGTCAGGAGCCATCCGGGAAGCAAGCCGCAGGCCCGGCGCTCTACGGCGGTCTCCCTGCCGCGCAGGCGCTTCCTACTGAGCCGCAGCCGCCCGGCATCGAATGCCGCTTCGCCTCCCGCGCCCTGCAAAGCGGGCAGCCGGTGGCGATCGACGATTTCCGCACCATCCCGAGTGCGGGCTGCATCCGGTGCTCGTAGGGCACGGGATCGTCTCACTCCTGAGCATCCAGATCCGGCTCGATGGGAATATCTGGGGCATGTTGGAGGTCGACAGCGGACAGCCCGGCCAATTCGACGACCTTGACGCGGAATTCCTGGAAGCCCTGGCGGCGCGTTGCAGCGCCGGGAGGCCGTCACCCGGGCCGACGCCCGCCGCCGTCGCCTACAAAGATTTTGGCGAAAGCTGGCCATTATCGCCGAGCATAATGATCTACGATTTCAGAGGGTCAGGGTGGCCCTCCCTGGGAGGGTTCTGACAAAGATCTGGCTGGAACATTGGAACCAGTGCGGTGCCATCTCGCCGCTCCCCAAGGGACCGGGAGTCGACCGGGCAATGGTCCTGAGATCGGCGGCAAAGCCGAGGCAGGCATCGGGGACGATCCCTAACCATCCCGGACGACCAGGGATGATCATCCTGAAAACCCAGCCCGAGGCATCGGCCAGGATGCTGAGCCCGCTTCCAGCGCCGATTCACCATCGTCAGGGATGACCAAGGACGATCCGGAGACGGTCTGGGAGGGTCTCAGCAGGCCTTCGAAAGGCCAAATCCCGCTGACTCTTTGCTGACTCGTCCCGGAAGATCAGCCCCGGACCGGGTGCAGTGGCCAGCTAACGCCTTGAAAAAATTGGCGGACCCGATACGATTCGAACGTACGACCTTTGCCTTCGGAGGGCAACGCTCTATCCAGCTGAGCTACGGGTCCGTGCCGGGGTGTTCCTAGCCGAACCTGCGGCACCTGGGAAGGGCCGGACTGCAGTAAGGCGCCGATCATGCCCCCATGGCACCCGAGGCCGGCCGTGGCGCCAAGTCCGCCCGGCTGGGCCCGCCATCCGCCGCCCCGTGGCTGTTGCATCGGCGGCAGATGCAACGAGCGGCAGCCCACCTGATACGGCGCGATATCCACGAAACCTGCTTGCAAATCACCGCCGGAGGGGGCATCTCCCCGGCCGACACCATACCGACCAGTCAGACCCTTCGGCGGGCGGCACGGGGAGACCCCCGTTGTCGTGCCCGCCTTCGCCTATGGAGGCCCCTCGTGGCGCACACCCCGCTCGATCGCATCCGCAACATCGGCATCACGGCGCATATCGACGCCGGGAAGACCACCACGACCGAGCGGATCCTCTACTACACCGGCAAGTCCCACCGGATCGGTGAGGTGCACGACGGCAACACCACCACCGACTACATGGCGCAGGAGCGCGAGCGGGGGATCACCATCACCTCCGCCGCCGTCACCGCGGTGTGGAAGGATTACCGGATCAACGTCATCGACACGCCCGGCCACATCGATTTCAACATCGAGGTGAACCGCAGCCTGCGCGTGCTCGACGGCGCCATCTTCATTATCGAGGGCGTGGCCGGCGTGCAGCCGCAGTCCGAGACGAACTGGCGCCTGGCGGACCGCTACAACGTCCCGCGCATCATCTTCATCAACAAGCTGGACCGGACTGGCGCCGATTTCTACCGCGCCGCCGCGACCCTGACCGAGAAGCTCGGCATCAACTGGGTCACGCTGCAGCTGCCGATCGGCATCGAGGACACCTTCAAGGGCCTGGTCGACCTGGTCGAGATGAAGGCGATCATCTGGGAAGGCGACGACCTCGGCGCCTCCTACCATGAGGAGCCGATCCCGACCGATCTGGTCGAGAAGGCGAATGAATACCGCGCCAAGCTGCTGGACACCGTCGTCGGCGTCGACGAGGCGGCGATGGAGGAGTATTTCGACAAGGGCGACGTCTCGGTCGAGACCCTGAAGAGGTGCATCAAGAAGGGCACCATCTCCGGCGAGTTCCGCCCGGTGCTCTGTGGCACCGCCTTCAAGAACAAGGGCGTGCAGCCCCTGCTCGACGCGGTGATCGACTACCTGCCGAGCCCGATCGACATCCCCGGCATCAAGGTCGCGCCGGAGGAGGGCCAGGACGAGACCGCCGAGCGGGCGATGATCCCGGCCGATCCGAACGCGCCCTTCGCCGGCCTCGCCTTCAAGATCATCAACGACAAGTACGGCAACCTGACCTTCGTCCGTGTCTACCGCGGCACGCTGCGCCAGGGCGACATGGTCATGAACACGACCAAGGACAGCCGTGAGCGCATCGGCCGCATGTTCCAGATGCATGCCGACAAGCGCGAGGAGATCAAGGAGGTCTCCGCCGGCGACATCGCCGCCTTCGTCGGGCTGAAGGACACAGGCACCGGCGACACCCTGGCCGCGCAGGATGATCCGGTGGTGCTGGAGCGCATGGCCTTCCCGGTTCCGGTCATCGACATCAGCGTCGAGCCGAAGACCAAGGAAGGCATCGAGAAGATGACGCTCGGCCTGCAGAAGCTGGCCGGCGAGGATCCCTCGCTGCGCCTGAAGACCGACCAGGAGACCGGCCAGACCATCCTGTCCGGCATGGGCGAGCTGCACCTTGAGATCATCATCGACCGGCTGAAGCGGGAATACGGCGTCGACGCCAACATCGGCGCGCCGCAGGTGGCCTATCGTGAGACGATCACCAAGAGCCACACCGAGACCTACACCCACAAGAAGCAGTCGGGCGGCTCGGGCCAGTACGCCGAGGTGAAGATCACCTTCGAGCCGAAGGAGCGGAACACCGGGATCGAGTTCGTCAACGCCGTGGTCGGCGGCTCGGTGCCGAAGGAGTACATCCCGGCGGTCGACAAGGGCATCAAGGTGCAGGCCGATACCGGCGTGCTGGCCGGCTTCCCGACGGTGGACTTCAAGTTCAGCCTGGTGGACGGCAAGTACCACGACGTCGACTCGTCGGCCCTGGCCTTCGAGATTGCTGCCAAGGCCTGCTTCCGCGAAGGCATGAAGAAGGCCGGCCCGGTGATCCTGGAGCCGATCATGGATGTCGAGGTGACCACCCCGCAGGACCATGTCGGCGACGTGGTCGGCGACCTCAACCGCCGGCGCGGCGTGATCCAGAGCCAGGATATGGCCGGTACCTCGGTCATCGTCCGGGCGCATGTCCCGCTGAAGGAGATGTTCGGCTACATCTCCAACCTGCGTGGCATGACCAAGGGGCGCGCCAGCTTCTCCATGCAGTTCCACCACTACGATCCGGTGCCGCGCAACGTCGCGGAGGAGATCATGAAGAACTCCGCCTGATCCTGCGGAGCGGGCGGCCCGATGGCCGGAGCGCCGCATGGCGCGAAGGCCTGAACCGGCCCGCCTTCCAAGGTCGCAGCGGCGCGGCGGGGCAACCCGCCGCGCCGTTTGCCTTTCCGGGCCACGCAGCGCTATTCCGCGGTCATGCTCGATTTCTCCGGCCTTCGCATCCTCGTCCTTGGCGATGTGATGCTCGACCGCTTCCTGTACGGGGAGGTCGAGCGCATCTCGCCGGAAGCGCCGGTGCCGGTGTTGCGGCAGCGCCGCAGCCGCGCCATGCCGGGCGGCGCCGGCAACGTCGCCCGCAACATCTCCGCCCTTGGCGGTCAGGCGGTGCTGGTCGGGCTGGTCGGGCGGGATGCCGCCGCCGCGGAATGCCGCGCCCTGCTGGCCGGGGACGCCGGCATCACCGATGCGCTGGTCGAAAGCCCCACCCGTCCCACCGTCTGCAAGATGCGGGTCATCGCCGGCACCCAGCAGGTGGTGCGGATCGACGATGAGGTCACCGGCCCGGCCGATGCCGCGGAGGCCGCCGCGCTGATCGCCGCCGTCGCCGCCGCTGTGCCCAACTGCCGGGCGCTGATTCTCTCCGACTACGCCAAGGGGGTGCTGGCCCGGCCAGTGGTCGCCGCCGCCATCGCCGCCGCCACGGCGGCCGGCATTCCGGTGCTGGCCGATCCGAAGAGCGATGATTTCTCGCTCTACCGTGGCGCCGGCTGCCTGACCCCCAATGCCCGCGAACTGGGCCGTGCCGCCCGCCTGCCGGTCGGCACCGAGGCCGAGGTGGTGGCCGCGGCGCGACGCGCCATGGCGGAGGCCGGCCTGCCGGCCCTGCTCTGCACCCGGGCCGAGAAGGGCATGGTCCTGGTCCGGGCCGAGGGCACCGCCACCAGCGTGCCGGCCGAGGCGCGGGAGGTCTTCGACGTCTCCGGCGCCGGCGATACCGTCATCGCCACGCTGGCCCTGGCCCATGCCGCCGGGCGGCCGCTGGAGGAGGCGATGCGCATCGCCAATGCCGCCGCCGGGATCGTCGTCGGCAAGCTCGGCACCGCCACCGTCTCGGCCGATGAGCTGGAGCATGCGTTGCGCGCCGAGGCCGGCTCCACCCCGGGGGAGGAGGCGCTGCTGGACCATGTCCAGGCGCAGCGGCTGGTTGCCGAGTGGAAGGCGCATGGGCTGCGGGTCGGCTTCACCAACGGCTGCTTCGACATCCTCCATGCCGGCCATGTCGCCCTGCTGCGGGCGGCGCGGAAGCGCTGCGACCGGCTGGTGGTGGCGCTCAACACCGATGCCAGCGTGGCGCGACTGAAGGGGCCGGCGCGGCCGGTGAACGGGCTGGCCGACCGGGCCGCGGTGGTCTCGGCGCTGGCCGCGGTGGATGCGGTGGTCGGCTTCGGCGAGGATACGCCGCTGGCGCTGATCCGGCTGCTGCTGCCGGATGTGCTGGTGAAGGGCGCCGATTACACGGTGGAGCAGGTGGTCGGCGCCGATGTCGTGCAGCAGGCCGGTGGCGAGGTCGCCCTGATCGATCTGGTGCCGGGGCGGTCGACCACGGCGACCATAAGGAAGTTGCGGCAGTAACGCGGCCGCCAGGCCCACGGCCCCCTCCCATCCGCCCCCGCCGGTCGCCGCGGCGTTTGACAGCGGCCGCCGCCGCATGCTGGCCTGCGGCGGAAGCGAGGGCAGGGATGACCGGGTCACTCACCGCGGCCGCGACGGCCGCCTATCACCGCGACGGCTACCACTTCCCGATCCGCGCCTTCACCGCCCCGGAAGCGGCAGCGCTGCTCATCCGGCTGCGGGAGACGGAGGCGGCGCTCGGCGGGCGGCTCGAAGGGCGGATGAACCAGAAGCCGCATCTGCTCTTTCCCTGGCTGCATGCGCTGGTGACCCACCCCGCCGTGCTGGATGCGGTCGAGAGCGTGATCGGCCCGGACATCCTCTGCTGGGGCAGCCAGTTCTTCAGCAAGCCGGCCGGCGACCCGGCCTATGTCTCCTGGCATCAGGACGGCACCTATTGGGGGCTGTCGGCGCCGGAGGTGGTCACCGCCTGGATCGCCTTCACCCCCTCGGTGCCGGAGAGCGGCAACATGCGCGTGGTGCCCGGCACCCATCGCGCCCCGGTCCCGCATACCGACACCTATGCGGAGGCCAACCTGCTGTCGCGCGGGCAGGAGGTGGCGGTCGCGGTCGATCCCGCCGCCGCCGTCGACATCACCCTGCAACCCGGCGAGATGAGCCTGCACCATGTGCTGATCGTGCATGGCTCGGAGCCCAACCGGGCGGCCTGGCCGCGCATCGGCTTCGCCATCCGCTATGTGCCGACGCATCTCCGCCAGCGTTCCGGCGAGCGCGACAGCGCCCTGCTGGTCCGCGGCACCGACCGGTACGGGAATTTTGCGGCGGAGCAGCCGCCGGAAGCGCCGATGCATCCGGATGCGGTGGCGCGGCATGCCGCGATCCTCGATCGGCAACTGGCCATCCTCTACCGGGGCGCCGCCCAGCCCGGCAAGCTCGGGGCGACGATCGCACCGGCCGGGGGGCGTTGACGTCCTGCTCCGCGGTGCCAGGATCGCGGCAAAGCAGGAGGATATCGCCATGCCGACCATCGAACCCACCGGCCAGGTGCTTGGCGCCACCGTACACGGCCTGGATCTGTCGCAGCCCCTGAGCGATGCCGACTTCGCCAGCCTGCTGCGCGCGCTCGGCGAGCATGGCGTGCTGCGCATTCCGGGCCAGCGGATCGAGGCGCGGCATCTGCGCGACTTCTCGCTGCGCTTCGGCCCGATCCAGACCGGCATGGCCGACCGCTTCCGCGATGCCGCGGTGCCGGAGGTCGGCATTCTCTCCAACATCGTCGAGGACGGCAGGCCGATCGGCCTGGCCGACGCCGGGCAGGACTGGCACACCGACATGTCCTACACCGCGACCAAGGGCTTCGTGAACGTGCTCTACGCGGTGAAGGTGCCGATGCGCGACGGCAAGCCGCTTGGCGACACGCTCTTCGCCAATATGCATGCCGCCTACGAAGGGCTGCCGGTGGAGGTGAAGCAGCGGCTTGCCGGCATGACCGCGACGCATGACTTCAACATCTTCTGGGAGCGCATGCGCACCCGCCCGGGCAGCGCCCGCGCCCCGCTGACGCCGGAGCAGCGCGCCAAGCGGCCGCCGGCGGTGCACCCGGTGTTCATGACCCACCCGATCACCGGCCGCACCGTCCTCTACTGCAACCCCGGCTACGCCGAGCGGATCAATGAGCTGGACGAGGCGGAAAGCGCCCGGATGCTCGACTTCCTCTTCGCCCACCAGCTGCAGGAGAAATACCTCCACGCGCATCACTGGACCGAAGGCGACGTGCTGATCTGGGACCATATCGGCACGCTGCACAACGCCATCCCCGACTACCGGCCGGATGAGCCCCGCATGATGCTGCGCTGCCAGGTGATGGCGCAGCAGGTGTTCGACCCCGGCTTCCAGCAGCGCTGGCTGAAGGCGGCCTGAGCCATGAAAATCATCAGCTTCGCCACCGCCGCCGGCGCCTCCTACGGCCTCGTCAGCGGCGATGGCATCATCGATGCCGGGAAGCGGCTGCCCTATCCCGGCGTGAAGCAGGTGCTGGAGGCCGGCGCCCTGGCGGAACTCGCCGCCTTGGCCGGCGCCGCGCCGGACCATGCGTTGGCCGATGTCACCGTGCTGCCGGCGGTGCCGCAGGATCGCCCAGGGGGCAGCAAGGTGCTTTGCGTCGGGCTGAACTACCGTGCCCATGTGGCGGAGAGCGCGGGGCGGGAGGTGCCGGAGCAGCCGCGCATCTTCGCCAGGCTGGCCGACACCATCATTGGCCATGGCGCGCCGCTGTGGCGCCCCGCCAATTCCACGCATTTCGACTATGAGGGGGAGCTTGCCGTCGTCATCGGCAAGCCGGGCCGGCACATTCCCGCCGCCCGGGCGCTGGAGCACGTCGCCGCCTACACCATCTTCCAGGATGGCAGCGTGCGCGACTACCAGAAGCATTCGGTCACCGCCGGCAAGAACTTCCCGTGCACCGGCCCGCTCGGCCCCTGGCTGGTCACCGCCGACGAGATCCCCGACCCGGCGGCGCTGACCCTGACCACCCGGGTGAATGGCGAGCAGCGCCAGCGCACCAGCACCGGCGACATGATCCTGACGGTGCAGGCGCTGATCGAGTACATCTCCGCCTTCACCCCGCTGGCGCCGGGCGACGTCATCGCCACCGGCACGCCGGAAGGCGTCGCCCACGCCCGCAAGCCACCGCCCTGGCTGGTCCCGGGTGATGTGATCGAGGTCGAGATCAGCGGCATCGGCATCCTGCGCAATCCGGTGATCGCGGAGCCGGGCTGATGCGTTCCCTGCTTGCCCTCGCCCTGCTGCTGCTGGCAGCGCCCGCCCAGGCCCAGACGCTCGTCATGGGCGCCGGCGCGCCGGTTACCTCGATCGATCCGCATTTCCACAACATCGGCCCGAACAACGCCGTTGCCTCGGTGATGTACGACAGCCTGCTGATGCTCGATGCGCAGTCGCGCGTCGGGCCCGGCCTGGCGGAATCCTGGCGGCCGGTCGAGGGCGGCTGGGAATTCCGCCTGCGCCCTGGCGTGCGCTTCCACGACGGCACGCCGCTGGTCGCCGAGGATATCGCCTTCACCCTGGCGCGCCTCGCCACCGTGCCGAACAGCCCGGGCCTGTTCACCGCCTATACCCGCGCGATCCGCGCGGTGGAGGTGCTGGACCCGCAAACCGTGGTGCTGCGCACCGAGGGCCCGGCGCCGCTGTTGCCGGCCGATATCGCCCAGGTCCAGATCCTCAGCCGCGCGCTGCACCAGGGGGCGACGACCGAGGGCTTCAACAGCGGCCAGCTCGCCATCGGCACCGGGCCCTACAAGCTGGTTTCCTGGCGCGCCGGGGAACGGCTCGGCTTCGTCCGCAACGATGCCTACTGGGGGACGAAGCCGCATTGGCAGTCGGTGGACTACCGGCTGATCCTGAATGATGCGTCGCGGGTTGCGGCGCTGCTCGCCGGCGACGTCGCCTTCATCGACCAGGTGCCGACCGGCGACCTGTCCCGGTTGCGCCGCGATTCCCGCCTGACCCTGACCGAGGCCGCCAGCCTCCGGCTGGTCTACCTCGCCTTCGACCATCTGCGGACGGATGGCTCGCCCTTCGTCACCGACAATGACGGCAAGCCGCTGGCGCGTAACCCGTTCAAGGACCAGCGGGTACGGCGGGCGCTATCGCTGGCCATCGACCGCCGGGCGATCGTCGAGCGGGTGATGGAGGGCGTCGCCGTGCCAGTTGCGCAATTCATGCCGCCCGGCGCCTTCGGCTACAACCCCGACATCACGGTCCCCGCGGTTGACACCGAGGCGGCGCGGAAGCTGCTGGCCGAGGCCGGCTATCCGCAGGGCTTCCGCGTCACCCTGCACGGGCCGAACGACCGCTACCTGAACGATGCCCGCATCGTCCAGGCGGTGGCGCAGATGTGGACCCGCGCCGGGGTGCGCACCGCCGTGGAGACCGCGCCCTACGGTCCCTTCATCGCCCGCGCCAGCCGGCAGGAATACTCCGCCTTCCTGGTCTCCTGGGGCAGCTCCACCGGGGAGCCGCTGGTCGGGCTGCGCGCCACCATGGGCACATGGGACACGGCGAAGGGGCAGGGGGCGGTGAACCGCAGCCGCTACAGCAACCCCAGCTTCGACGCGGTGCTGGCCACCGCTGCCAACACCCTGGACGATGTTGCGCGCGACCGGCTGTTGCAGCAGGCGACCCGGATCGTGATCGACGATCAGGCCATCATCCCGACCCATGTCCAGGTGAATGTCTGGGCGATGAAGCGCGGCCTGACCCACACGCCACGGGTAGACGAACGGACCCGGCCGCAGGATATCGGGGCAGGAGAATGACACCGATGACCTTGCACCGCTTGCCCCGCCGCACGCTGTTCGTGGCGGCTCTCGCCATCCCCGCCATCGCCCGCGCCCAGGGCGCCTGGCCCAACCGGCCGGTGCGCATCGTCGTGCCCTTCCCGCCGGGCGGCTCCAACGACGTCGTCGCCCGGCCGCTGGCGGAGCGGCTGCAGGCCCGGCTCGGCCAGCCCTTCGTGGTGGAGAACCGCGGCGGCGCCGGTGGCGCCATCGGCGCCGGGCAGGTGGCCCAGGCGCCGGCCGATGGCTACACGCTGATGGTCACCTCCTCCTCCTTCGCCACCACGGCGGTGCTGCAGAAGACCCCCTGGGACGCCGAGGGCAGCTTCGATGCGGTGGCGGTGCTGGCCCGCGCGCCCTTCTTCCTGATGACCAATCCGGGCTTCGCCCCGCGCGACGTCGCCTCCCTGGTGGCGCTGGCCAAATCGAAGCCGGGCAGCATCGACTACGGCACCTCCGGCGCCGGCGGGATCAACCATTTCATCACGGAATTCTTTTGCCTGCAGGCCGGTATCCAGATGAACCACATTCCCTATCGCGGCACCGCGCCGGCGGTGACCGATCTGGTCGCCGGCAACATCCAGCTGATGCTCACCACCGTCGCCAGCGCCAATGCGGCGATCCGCGACGCCAGGGTGCGGGTCATCGCCGCGACCGCGCCAGGCGGCGGGCTGCCGCCGGAAGCGCCGCCGGTGAAGACGGTGAAGGAGCAGGGGGTGGATTACGAGGTGGCGATCTGGTGGGGCCTGCTGACCCCGCGCGGCGTGCCGCCGGACATCCGCCGCGCCATCCATGGTGCGGTCAACGAGGCGCTGGGCGATCCCGCGCTCCGCCGTGTCTATGACGCCGAGGGCGCCACGCCCTCGCCGGTCGGCCCGGATGAATTCGCCACCGTCTTGCGCGCCGACCTCGCCCGCTGGCGGCAGGTCGCCCAGGCCGCCAACATCCGCGCCGAATGAGCGACGCGCCCCCGGCCCCGCGCCGCCGCAGCTTCGACCCCGCCGCCACCGGCGCCCTGCAGGGCGTGCGGGTGGTCGATCTCTCGCGCCTTGTCGCCGGCAACATGCTGACCAAGGTGCTGGCCGACCACGGCGCCGAGGTGGTGAAGGTCGAGCCGCCGGAGGGCGATACGCTGCGCGCCTGGCGCATCCGCGGCATCTCCACCACCTGGAAGACGCTGAGCCGCAACAAGCTCTCGGTCTGCCTCACCCTCCGCGACCCGGCGGCGGTCGAGGTGGTGAAGCGGCTGGCGAGCGACGCGGCGATGCTGGTGGAAAGCTTCCGCCCCGGAGTGCTGGAGGCGATGGGGCTGGCGCCGGAGTTGCTGCTGGCGCTCAACCCCCGCCTCGTCATCGTCCGGGTCAGCGGCTGGGGGCAGGACGGGCCGTACCGTCACAAGCCGGGCTTCGGCACGCTGGTGGAGGGCTACTCCGGCTTCGCCGCGGTAAACGGCTTCGCCGACCGGGAGCCGGTGCTGCCGCCGATGTACATGGCGGATGGCTACGCCGGGCTCTATGGCGCCGCCACCGCGATGATCGCGCTGCGCCATGCCGAGGCGACCGGGCAGGGGCAGGTGATCGACCTCACCCTGTTCGACCCGATCTTCACCATGATGGAGCCGCAGCTCGCCAACTGGAAGCTGACCGGCACGCTGAAGCCGCGCACCGGCAGCCGCAGCACCAATGCGGTGCCGCGCAATGCCTACCAGACCAGCGACGGCGGCTGGGTCTGCCTCTCCGCCTCGACCCAGGGCATGACCGAGAAGCTGTTGCGCAGCATCGGCCGCGCCGAGCTCATCACCGACCCGCGCTTCCGCACCAATGCCGACCGGGTGCAGCATGGGGTGGAGCTGGATGCCATCATCGCCGAGCACATCCGCGGCCTGACCTTGGCCGAGACATTGGCGAAGTTCGATGCCGCCGGCGTCACCATCGGCCCGATCATGGATGCGCAGATGCTGGAGCACGACCGCTACGTGATCGAGCGCGAGGCGGTGGTGGAAGTGCCGGATGACGAGATGCCGGAAGGCTGGCTGCCGATGCACGGCATGGTGCCGCGGCTGTCCGCCACGCCGGGCATCCTGGCCCGCCCGGCGCCGAAGCTCGGCGAGCACAATGGCAGCATCCTCGGCCCGCTGCTGGGCGAGGCGGAGCTGGGCCGGCTGCGCGAGGCCGGGGTGGTCCGGGAAGGCTGAGGCCGGCCGGCCCGGGCGCCGCCGGAACCGGGGAGGTTCCCCGTTGTTCTCTCCCGCGTAACGGGAGGGTCGGCGATGCGCCTCGGCGGTCAGCGGGAAAGCAGCAATGTCGAGGATCGCCGCGGCAGCGGTGGCGGGCTGCCGATCGGCATCGCTGGCGGCGGGTTGGGCACGATCGCGCTGGTGGTGCTGGCGCTGGTGTTCGGCGTCGATCCCTCGGTCATCCTTTCGGGCGGCGGCGCGCCGGAAAGCCAGGTATCGGACTCGCGGGCACCTGCCGATCCGGCGCAGGAGGACCAGCGCCGCTTCGTGGCGCAGGTGCTGGCGACCACCGAGGATGTCTGGACCGATGTGTTCCGGCGCGGCGGGCAGGACTACCAGCCGCCCAATCTGGTGCTGTTCAGCGGCGGCACGCAGAGCGGCTGCGGCTTTGCCCAGACCGCGGTCGGGCCGTTCTACTGCCCGGAAGACCGGAAGGTCTACCTCGACCTCGCCTTCTTCCGCGACATGGAGCGCAAGCTGGGCGCCCCCGGCGATTTCGCCCGCGCCTATGTCATCGCGCATGAGGTCGGCCACCATGTGCAGAACCAGCTCGGCATCCTGCGCCGGGTGGAGCAGGAGCGCCGCGGCCTGGGTGAGGCGCAGTCCAATGCCATGCAGGTGCGGGTGGAGCTGCAGGCAGATTGCTTCGCCGGCGTCTGGGGCAACCGCACCCAGCGGATGCGGCAGGTGCTGGAAGAGGGCGACATCGAGGAAGGGCTGAACGCCGCCGCCGCGGTCGGCGACGACCGTCTGCAGCGCCGCGCCCGTGGCACGGTTGTACCGGAGAGCTTCACCCATGGCAGCTCGGCCCAACGGGTGCGCTGGTTCCGGCGCGGCCTTGAAAGCGGCGATGTCCGGCAATGCGACAGTTTCGCTGGCGGTGCGCTCTGACCGCCGACGCCGCCGGCAGCGGTGAAGGAACGCCGTGCCGCGATCCCCGTTGAAGGCCCAGATGGTGGGCAGCGAGCCCGCCACGCCAAGACACGGGAACAGAATAATGCGCACAACGATCCTGAGCCTCGCTCTGCTGGGCGCGGTTGCTGGCTTTCCCGCCCAGGCGCAGCTCTCCCCCGCCACGCCGGACCGCACTGCCCCTGGCGCCGCAACCGAGAACACCACCCGCCCCGGCATGACCGCGCCCGATGCGCGCAGCGGTGCGACGGTGCCGAGCCAGGGTGCTGAACGCACCCCGCCGGCCGCTACCATCGACCGCGGCACCCGCACCGCCGATGCCCCTGCGGCCGGCGCCAACAGCTTCACCGAAGGCCAGGCGCGCAGCCGCATCGAGGCGGCCGGCTTCGCCGATGTCACCGGGCTGGAGAAGGATGACCAGGGCATCTGGCGCGGCCGGGCCATGCGCGGCGGCCAGCAGGTCGGCGTGGCGCTCGACTACCAGGGCAATGTCTCGACCCAGTGAGCCGAATTCCCGCTGAGCCGCTTCAAGGAGAGATCCATATGGCAACCCGCACCATTGCGCGCCTGTTCGACAGCTATGCTGACGCCTCCGCCGCCATCAGCGACCTGGAGGCGGCAGGTTTCCCCCGCGACGACATCAGCCTGATCGCCCGCGGCAGCGAGGCCACCGGCACTGACACCGCCGACACTTCCACCACTGACGACACCGGCAGCGGCACCGGCACCGGTGCGACCATCGGCACGGTGGTCGGTGGCGGCGCCGGGCTGCTGGCCGGCATCGGTGCGCTGGCGATCCCGGGCCTCGGCCCAATCGTTGCCGCTGGCTGGCTGGTCGCGGCGCTCACCGGGGCCGGCGTCGGCGCCGCCGCGGGCGGGCTGCTCGGCGCCCTGACCGAGGCCGGCGTCGGCGACGAACATGCGCATGTCTATGCCGAGGGCGTCCGCCGCGGCGGCAATCTCGTGACGCTGCGCACCGACGACAGCCGCGCCACCGAGGCCGAGGCCATTCTTGCCCGGCATAATGCGGTCGATGCCGAGGAGCGCGGCGCCAGCTACCGCTCCGGCGGCTGGACCGGCTACGACGAGGCTGCCACCCCGGCCTCGGGACTCGGCACTGCGGCCGGTGTCGGCACCACCACCGCGGCGGCGCAGATGGGCACCCGCACCGGCATGGGCAGCCGCACCGATGCGGCGCTCGGCAGCCCGCCGGACGGTACGCCGGGCAACCCACCGGGCACCAAGCTGTCGCGCGGCGTCGATGATGCGCTCGGCACCAACGTCAGCGGGGCGCGGCCGGAGAACGAGCGGTCGGGCATGGCTGGCGGCAGCAGGCCGGATGGCACGCCTGGCAACCCGCCGGGCACGGCGGCCAGCCGTGCGGCCGACCGCAACTTCGGCACCAACGTCAGCAGCGCGCATCCGGAGAACGAGAGCGACCGCAAGGGCCGGATCTAGCCTCCGATCCTCTGCCTGGACGGGCAGGCACGACGGGTGAGTTCAGCGGGCGCGCGTGAGCAATCGGCGCGCCCGTTCCACGACCGGCTCGTCGATCATCGCGCCCTCGAAGGTGACGGCGCCGACGCCCTTGGCCACGGCCTCGGCGAAGGCGGCGACCATGCGGCGGGCGCGGTCCACCTCCTCCGGCCGGGCGCCGTATTCCTCGTTGATCACCGGCACCTGAGAGGGGTGGACGCAGCTGGCGCAGGCGAAGCCGACGGATTTCGAGCGCCGCAGCATGGCGCGGTAGCCCTCGGGGTCCGACAGCCCGGCGACGGTGCCGATGAAGCCGAGCGGCAGGATGCCGGCGGCCCGCGCCGCCATCACCGCCATCATCTTCGGCACGTAGAGGGCATCCGGCGTCGGCTCCATGCCGAGATCCGTCGCCAGGTCCTCGCCACCGGCGCCAAGCGCCACCATCCGCGGGTCGGCCCGGGCGATCGCTTCCATATGGCCCAGCGCATCGGCGGTCTCGACCAGGCCGATGAAGCGGGTGCGTCCCGGCGTCGCGCCATGCGCCGCTTCCGATTCGGCGGTCAGCTCGGCCAGCAGCCGGACATGCTCCGGCCCCATCAGTTTTGTCAGCACCAGCACATCCGCCCCGGCGGCGACCGCGGCGTCGATGTCCTGCACTGCCATCCGCAGCGGCCGGTTGATCCGCACGCAGACCTCGGCGCCGCCCTGGCGGACGCTCGGCACCGCCTTGGCCAGAGCGGCCCGGGCGGCGGGCTTCTCGGCCGGCGCGACCGCATCCTCGAGGTCGAGGATGACGGCATCCGCGCCACGGGTGTGCGCCTTGGCGACGAAGCTCTCGCGCGTCGCCGGCACATACAGCAGCGAACGCCAGTTCGGCAGGTTGCGCACTCGCTATCTCCCCCAGGTCATGCGGCGGCGGATGCTCCCCCCGCTGCCGGGCAGGGTCAATGCCGGGCTTGCGGCAAGGGCGCATGCAAGCGTATGCAACAGGCATGCGACGCACCGCCACCTCGCCCGCCGCCGCTGGGCTGAGCCTGGCCGATCAGGCCTATGGCCGCTTCCGCGAGGGGCTGCGCAGCGGCGCGCTTGCCCCTGGCCAGCGGGTGTTGGAGGCCGAGTTGGCCGAAAGCCTGGGCATGAGCCGCACCCCGGTGCGGGAAGCGATCCGCCGGCTGCAATCGGAAGGGCTGATCGCCCATGGACCGGCCGGCGGCCTCTGTGTCGTCGCCTATGACCCTGCCGAGGTCGACGAGCTCTATGTGATGCGGGAGGCGCTGGAGGGCACCGCAGCGCGGCTGGCGGCGCAGCACGCCGGGCGGCCGGACCTGCTGTTGCTGCAACGGATGGTGGAGGCCGAGGCCACCCTGCCGGCAGAGGCCTTGGCCGAGCACAACCGCCGCTTCCACCGCGCCCTGTATCAGGCGGCGCACAACCGCTACCTGCTGCGGGCGCTCTCCGCCCTGGCCGATTCCTTGCTGCTGCTGGGGCCGACCACCTTGGAAATGCCCGGCCGGGCGGCGGCGGCGCGGGAGGAGCATGCCCGGATCGTCGCCGCCATCGCCGCCCGGGATGCCGGTGCGGCGGAGGCTGCGGCGCGGGCCCATATCGCCGCGGCGCATGAGGCGCGGCTGCGCATGGCGGCGGCCGAGCCGGCCTAGCGTGGACCACAGCACGCCTGGAACCGCGATCCACTGCGACCAATCACCACCCGAGCAGATCCAGGCCAGCAGGCTGCCGGCCTTCCAGTGATCCGCTCTGGCTGGACAGCCCGCCGCGTTCACGTATACATCGGTGCACAGATACGCCAGCGAAGGATCCCCGGCATGGCCGACGAATTCGATGTGATTGTGGTGGGCGGCGGCAATGCCGCCTTCTGCGCCGCGCTCTCCGCGCAGGAACAGGGCGCCCGCGTCGTGGTGCTGGAACGCGCGCCCGAGGATGAGGCCGGCGGCAATACCCGCTTCACCGCCGGCAACATCCGCTTCGCCTATCGCGGTGTCGAGGATCTGCGGACCCTGATGCCGGACCTGACGGACGCCGAATGCGCCATCACCGATTTCGGCACCTATACCGAAGACCAGTTCTTCGATGACATGTTCCGGGTGACCCGCAACCGTACCGATCCGGAACTCTGCGAGATCCTGGTCCGCCGCAGCTTCGAGACGATGAAGTGGTTGAAGGAGAAGGGCGTGAAATTCGCCCCGATCTGGGGCCAGCAGGCCTTCAAGGTGGATGGCAGGTTCAAGTTCTGGGGCGGCCTGACCGTCGCGGCCTATGGCGGCGGCCCCGGCCTGGTGCAGGCCGAGACCGAGGCGGCGAAGAAGCGTGGCATCGAGATCCGCTACGCGACCCGCGCCATGAAGCTCATCTACGATGGCTTCAAGGTCACTGGCGTGCAGGTGAAGTCGCCCGGCCGCATCTACGACATCAAGGCGCCCTCGGTGATCCTGGCGGCCGGCGGCTTCCAGGGCGATGCGGAGATGCGCACCCGCTACCTGGGCGCGGGCTGGGAACTGGCGAAGGTGCGCGGCACCCGCTTCAACACCGGCGACGGCATCAAGATGGCGCTCGAGATCGGCGCCAGCCCATTCGGCAATTACTCCGGCTGCCATGCGGTGCAGTGGGACTTCAACGCGCCGGAGTACGGCGACCTTGCGGTCGGCGACGCCTTCCAGAAGCACAGCTACCCCTGGAGCGTGCTGATCAACGCCAACGGCCGCCGCTTCCTCGATGAGGGCGCCGACTTCCGCAACTACACCTATGCGAAATACGGCCGGGTCGTGCTGGAACAGCCGGGCAATTTCGCCTGGCAGGTGTTCGACCGCAAGGTCGCCGCGCAGCTGCGCGACGAGTACCGCATCAAGCAGGTGACCAAGGTGAAGGCCGACACGCTGGAAGAGCTGGCGAGCAAGCTCGAAGGCGTCGACGGCAAGGCCTTCCTGGAGGAGATCCGCGCCTATAACGCCGCGGTGAAGAAGGACGTGCCGTTCAACCCGAACATCAAGGACGGCCGCTGCACCGAAGGCCTGGCGGTCAACAAGTCGAACTGGGCCAACACCATCGAGGATGGGCCCTTCGAGGCCTATCAGGTCGGCTGCGGGATTACCTTCACCTTCGGCGGGCTGCGGATCGACACCGAGGCGCGGGTGCTGGATGCCGACCAGCAGCCGATCACCGGCCTCTACGCCGCCGGCGAACTGGTGGGCGGCGTCTTCTACTTCAACTATCCGGGCGGCTCGGGCCTGATCAACGGCGCGGTCTTCGGCAAGCTTGCCGGGGCGACGGCGGTGGCGGACACCCGGCGCAACGCCTGAGAGGAACCGACGCCAGGGTGGTCCGCCGCCCTGGCGCCGGCCCAGCCTATTCCGGCTTTACGTTGGCCGCCTTCACCACCGGGCGCCAGCGGTCGAACTCGGCGGCGACGAAACGGTCCGTCGCCTCCGGGTCCATCCAGATCGGCTCGCTGCCCATCTCCACCAGCCGGGTCTTCAGCGCCGGGGCTTCGAGAATCTCCTTCAGCGCTGCCGCCAGCCGTTCGACGATCGGCCGCGGCGTCTCGCGTGGGGTGAACAGGCCGGTCCAGGACCGTACGGCATAATCCGCCACGCCCTGTTCCTGCACCGTCGGGAACTCGGGCCGGCTCGGCACCCGCTGGTCGGTCCCCACGGCCAGGATGCGGACTCGCCCCGCTTCAGCCGGGCCCAGCACCGTCGGCAGGTTCAGGAAGGCGATCGGCACGGTGCCGGCGATCAGGTCGGAAATCGCCTGACCGCCGCCGCGATAGGGCACATGCGTCAGGTCGAGCCCGGTGCGAAGCCGGAACAGCTCGCCCGCCAGGTGGTTGGAGGAGCCGACGCCCGAGGAGGCGAAGCTGAGGCCGCCGGGCGTGCCGCGGGTTTTGGCGATCAGCTCGGGGATGGTCCGGACGCCGAGGCTGTTGGTGGCGGCGAGCACATTCGGCACATCGACCAGCATGGCGACGCCGGCCAGCGCCTGCTGCACGTCATAGCCGAGGTCGGGCGCGATGAGCGGGTGGAAGACATGGTTGGAGGCGGAGGAGACCAGCATGGTCTGGCCGTCCGGCCTGGCCCGCGCGACCATGCCCATGCCGAGGCTGCCGCCGCCGCCCGGGCGGTTCTCGACCACGAAGGGCTGGCCGAGCCGGGCCTCCAGCTGGGGCGCGATCAGCCGGGCCGCGACATCATTGGAGCCGCCCGGCGCCCAGGGGACGATCAGCGTCACCGGCCGGGCAGGCCACGCCGGCTGGGCACGGGCAGTGCCGGCGAGCAGGGCGGGGGCCAGCAGTGCGGTGCGTCGGGACAGGCGAGCCATGGCGTTCCTCCGGAAGAGCCTCGGTCTCGCTTTAGCATTCCGCAACGGCAGCTTCACCTCCCCGGGGCGCTCAGGCGCGGAGCGCCGGCCTGCAGCGGAGTGCGTTCATGTCTGAACGCCAATCCGTTGTAGGTCGTTGTCTTTAGAGCGGATTCACGCTCCGGGGCGTTCACGCCCCTCCGCCATCCGCTCTAGCCGCGGAACAGGCTCAGCAGCGACTGTGGCGCCTGGTTGGCGATGCCGAGCGCCTGGGTGCCGAGCTGCTGGCGGATCTGCAGCGCCTGCAGCCGGGCGGATTCCTTGGCCATGTCGGTGTCGATCAACGCGCCGAGGCCGCTTTCCTGGGCGTCCAGGATCGATTTGTTGTAGTTGATCTGGCTCTCGATGTAGTTCGAGTAGCTGCCGAAGTTATTGAGCTGGGTCAGGGTGTTGGAAATGGCCGTCCCGATTGCGCCGGTGCTGCTGAGGGCGGCGGCGCTGCCCGCGGTCCAGGTGTTGGCGGTCGAGACGGTGTTGTAGATGTTGGTCAGGGCGGCATAGCCGCTGAAGGTGTAGTAGGTGCCCTGGCCATTGGTGACGACGTTCACCCCAAGGGCCGCCGGGTCGTTCAGGATGTTCAGCCCGTTGTAGCTGGCATCGTCGATGAAGGCCTTGATGTTGTTGGTCAGCTCCTTCACCTGCGCCTGGTACTGGGTGCGCTGGTCATCAGTGATGGTGCCGTCGGCCAGCTTCACGCTGACGGATTTCAGCGTCTTCAGGGCGGTCGAGACATTCTCCAGTGCCGCATTGGTAACGTCCAGCAACCCCTTCACGCCGCCGAGTTGCTGATTGGCCGAGGTGGTGGCGGCGATGTCACCGCGGATGCGTTCCGCCACCGCGAAGGCCGCGCCATCATCCTTCGCATCGGCGACCCGGAAGCCGGTCGAGATGCGCTTCTGGGTGGCCGCCAGCTCATCGGTGGTCCGGTTCAGCGACTGCAGCGCCACCATGGCGCCGACATTGGTATTCACTGAGTTCAGCGGCATGGGGTTTTCCCTCGGGCAATCGACCGCGGTCCTCGGGTCGGATGCACGAAGAATGCTGGATGAAACTGAACGGAGGGTGAAAACCAAGCGCGAATTCGTATCAGGTCCTGCAACTGGCGCGGGTCATGTTGCTTGACTTTGTGGAGGGTTCAGAGGCAGAACCCGGCGAAGACGGACAAACCGCATGATCAATTCGACATTGCAACTTGGCTTTGTCCCTAGCTCACCATCCGGGGGTGTCTGGTGCTGGCGCGAGAATCGTCTGACATGACCGCTGCGTCCGAAACCGTCGCGGCCGGCAATTTCACGGCCACCCGCTACGCCCTGGCCGGCCCGGTGCTGATCACCGCGCGGCGTTTCGGCGACCATCGCGGCTTCTTCCTGGAAACCTACAGCGCCCGGGATTTCGCCGCGCTCGGCATCACCGATCTGTTCGTGCAGGATAATCACTCGCTCTCGGCCCAGGCCGGGACGATCCGCGGCATGCATTTCCAGCTGGCGCCCCGCGCCCAGGCCAAGCTGGTGCGCGTGCTGCGCGGCGCCATTCTCGACATCGCGGTCGATATCCGCCGTGGCTCGCCGAGCTACGGCCAGCATGTGGCGGCGGAGCTTTCAGCGGCCAATGCCCACCAGCTCTATGTGCCGGTGGGCTTCGCCCATGGCTTCTGCACGCTGGAGCCGGACACCGAGGTCGCCTACAAGGTGACCGACACCTACGCACCTGATTGCGACCGCGGCATTGCCTGGGACGACCCGGACCTCGCCCTGCCCTGGCCCTTCGAGGCCGAGGCGGTGCAGCTTTCCGACAAGGACCGGCGCGCCCCGCGGCTGCGCGACCTGCCGCCGGCATTCGAATACTGAGGCCCCGCATGCGCATTCTCGTCACCGGCGGCGCCGGCTTCATCGGCTCGGCCCTGGTCCGGCATCTGGTGCTGGAGCGGGACGCCGAGGTGCTGGTGGTCGACAAGCTGACCTACGCCGGCGACCGCCGCAGCCTGCGCGACTGCGAGGGCAGGCCCGGGTTCGGCTTCCTGCAGGCCGACATCTGCGACCGCGCACGGATGGATGCCGCCTTCGCCGAGTTCCGTCCGGAGGCGGTGATGCACCTGGCGGCGGAAAGCCATGTGGACCGCTCCATCGCCGGCGCCGCGCCCTTCATCGAGACCAACATCCACGGCACCTTCACCCTGTTGGAGGCGGCGCGCGGCTACCATGCCACGCTGGATGCCGCGGCGAAGCAGGCCTTCCGCTTCCTGCACGTCTCGACCGATGAGGTCTTCGGCTCGCTCGGCCCGACCGGCGCCTTCTGCGAGACCACGCCCTATGACCCGCGCTCGCCCTATTCGGCCAGCAAGGCGGCCTCCGACCACCTGGCCCGGGCCTGGCGGGAGACCTACGGGTTGCCGACCCTGGTGACCAATTGCTCGAACAACTACGGGCCGTACCATTTCCCGGAGAAGCTGATCCCGCTGATCATCCTCAACGCCCTGGATGGCAAGGAACTGCCGGTCTACGGCGATGGCAGCAACATCCGCGACTGGCTCTTCGTCGAGGATCACGCCCGGGCGCTGGTCGCGGCGGTGGAGCGCGGCGTGCCAGGCGAGACCTATTGCATCGGTGGCCGCAGCGAGCGCCGAAACCTGGAGGTCGTGCAGGTGATCTGCGACCTGCTGGACCAGCGCCTGCCGGCGGCGCGGCCGCGGCGCGAGCAGATCCGCTTCGTCACCGACCGTCCCGGCCACGACCAGCGCTATGCCATCGACTGCGGCAAGGTCGAGCGTGAGCTGGGCTGGCGGCAGCAGGAAAGCTTCGAGAGCGGCATCGCCCGCACCATCGACTGGTATCTGGCAAATGACTGGTGGTGGCAGCCCCTGCGCCAGCAGCGGTATGCCGGGGAACGCCTCGGGCTGATTCCCGCCCTTGCAAAGGCCGGCTGATGCGCGTCCTGGTGATTGGCCGCACCGGCCAGATCTCGACCGAGCTGCTCGCCCGCCTGCCCGCCGCGGGGCATGAGGCGCTGGCGCTGGAACCGCCGGATTTCGACATGACGGATGCGGCGCAGGTCGCAGCGGCCTTCGCTCGCTTCCGGCCGGAAGCGGTGATCAACGCCGCCGCCTACACCGCCGTGGACAAGGCCGAGGACGATCAGGCGCTGGCCTTCGCGGTGAACGGCACCGGCCCGGGTCTGCTTGGCGAGGCGGCGGCGCGGGCAGGGGTGCCGGTGGTGCACTACTCCACCGACTATGTCTTCGCCGGCGACAAGCCGACCCCCTACACCGAGGATGACGCCCCCAACCCTGCCGGCGTCTACGGTGCTTCCAAGCTCGATGGCGAGCGGCGGCTGCATGCGGCGCAGCCGCGCGCGGTCACCTTGCGCACCGCCTGGGTCTGCTCGGCGCATGGCAACAACTTCGTCAAGACCATGCTTCGCCTGGGCAGAGAGCGGCCGGAGGTACGGGTGGTCGCCGACCAGCATGGCGCGCCGACCTTCGCCGACGATCTGGCCGATGCCGCCGTCGCGCTGCTGCCCCGGCTGGTCGCGGCGCCGGCCGGCGACCCGGTGTTCGGCGTCTTCCACCTGAGCGGCCAGCCCTTCACTACTTGGCATGGTTTCGCCGCGGCGATCTTCGAGGGCGCGGCGCAGCGCGGCCAGCCGGCGCCGAAGCTCACCGCCATCACCACCGCCGACTACCCCACGCGGGCAACCCGCCCGGCCAATTCCCGCCTCGACTGCAGCCGCGCGGCGCAGCGCCTCGGCATCGCCGCCGCCGATTGGCGCGCCGGGCTGGCGCGCTGCCTGGATGCGCTGCTGCCGGTCACGAAGGAGTCCACCCGATGAAGGGCATCGTTCTCGCCGGCGGCAGTGGCACGCGGCTGTATCCGGCGACCCTCGCCGTCTCCAAGCAGCTGCTGCCGGTCTACGACAAGCCGATGGTCTACTATCCGCTGTCGGTGCTGATGCTGGCCGGCATCAGGGAGATCATGGTGATCTCCACGCCGCACGACCTGCCGCTGTTCCGCCGCCTGCTCGGCGATGGCAGCCAATGGGGCATCCGCCTGGAATTCGTCGAGCAGGAGAAGCCCAACGGCATCGCCATGGCGCTGGTGCTGGCCGAGGAATTCCTCGCCGGTGGGCCCTCCGCCCTGGTGCTCGGCGACAACATCTTCCACGGCCATGAGCTGGATGAGCGCATGGCCGAGGCCCAGGCGGAGCGCGGCGCCGCCGTCTTCGCCTACCGTGTCGCCGACCCCGAGCGCTACGGCGTGGTGGAGTTCGACGCCAGCGGCCGCGCCCTGACCATCGAGGAGAAGCCGGCCCAGCCGCGCTCCGACTGGGCCGTCACCGGCCTCTATTTCTACGATGGCCGTGCCCCGGCGCTGGCCCGTGCCCTGAAGCCCTCGCCGCGCGGCGAGCTGGAGATCACCGACCTCAACCGGGTCTATCTGGAGGAGGGCACGCTGCGCGTCGCCCGCCTCGGCCGTGGCTATGCCTGGCTCGACACCGGCACGCATGACAGCATGCTGGAGGCGGGCGAATTCGTCCGCGCCATCGAGAAGCGCACCGGCCAGAAGGTCGCCTCGCCCGAGGAAGTCGCCTGGCGCAAGGGCTTCATCGACGATGCCCAGCTGCTGGAGGTTGCGCGGCCGCTGCGCAACAGCGGCTATGGCCGCTACCTGGAGAACCTGCTGCACCACGCCAACGGCTGAACCGCGCCAAGCCGATGCCCGCGACGGAGATCGCTGCGGGTAAGGGGCTGGCGGTGCAGGCGCTGGTCCGCTCGGTCAGGTGAAGTGCCATGCGCGGCCAGCGGGCCGGCAGTTGATGTGGCACCGACAGTAGGCTGACAGGCAGGTAAATGAATGCCGGTCCAGGGGGCGCTCGCCCCCTGGCGGATGGAGTCTGGGGAAGGCAGCTCCTTCCCCAACGACTATCCCCGCGCCTTGGCCTCCCGCCGCCGCGCATGCAGCACGAACTCGGTATACCCATTCGGCTGCTCGCGCCCGGAGAACACCAGCTCCCGCGCCGCGGTGAAGGCCGGCCCGTCGAAGCCCGGCGCCATCGGGGTGTAGAGCGGGTCGCCGGCGTTCTGCTTGTCCACCACCCCGGCCATGCGGCGCAGCGTCTCCTCCACCTGCGCCTCGCTGGCGATGCCGTGGCGCAGCCAATTGGCGATGTGCTGGGCGGAGATGCGCAGCGTGGCACGGTCCTCCATCAGCCCGACATTGTTGATGTCCGGCACCTTGGAGCAGCCGACGCCCTGGTCGATCCAGCGCACCACATAGCCCAGGATGCCCTGGGCGTTGTTGTCCAGCTCAGCCTGCACATCGGCCGGCGACCAATTGGTGTTGACCGCCAGCGGCACGGTCAGGATGTCGTCGAGCTTCGCCCGCCGGCCGCCCTGCGCCAGCGCCTCCTGCCGCGCCGCCACATCCACCTGGTGGTAGTGCAGCGCATGCAAGGTGGCGGCGGTGGGTGAGGGGACCCAGGCGGTGTTGGCGCCGGCCTTCGGATGGCCGACCTTCTGCTCCAGCATCGCCGCCATGGCGTCCGGCGCCGCCCACATGCCCTTGCCGATCTGCGCGCGGCCACGCAGCCCGCAGGCCAGGCCGATATCGACGTTCCAATCCTCATAGGCCTTGATCCAGGCGGCGCCGCGCATGTCGTTCTTGCGCAGCACCGCGCCGGCTTCCATGGCCGTGTGGATCTCGTCGCCGGTGCGGTCGAGGAAGCCGGTGTTGATGAAGGCCACCCGGTCCTTCGCCGCGCGGATGCATTCCTTGAGGTTCACCGTGGTGCGGCGTTCCTCGTCCATGATGCCCATCTTCAAGGTCGCGCGCGGCAGGCCAAAGGCGTCCTCGACCCGGGCGAAGAGCTGGTCGGCCCAGGCCACTTCCTCCGGCCCGTGCATCTTCGGCTTGACGATGTAGACGCTGCCGGCGCGGGAGTTGCGGCCCTTGCCCTGGCCGCGCAGGTCATGCAGCGCGATGCCGACGGTGCACATCGCGTCGAGGATGGTCTCCGGCGTCTCGGCGCCGTCCAGCGTCACCGCATCGGTCATCATGTGATGGCCGACGTTGCGCACCAGCATCACCGAACGGCCGTGCAAGGTCAGCGCGCCGCCCGAGGGCTTCAGGTAGATGCGGTCGGCGTTCAGCTTGCGCACCAGCGTGCCGCCGCCCTTCTCAAAGCTCGCCTCCAGGCTGCCGTTCATCAGGCCGAGCCAGTTGCGGTAGACCAGCACCTTGTCCTCGGCATCCACCGCGGCGACGCTGTCCTCGCAGTCGATGATGGTGGTGACCGCGCTCTCCAGCACCAGATCGGCGATGCCGGCGGGGTCGTCCTTGCCGATCGGGTGGTCGCGGTCGATCCGCAACTCGGCGTGCAGGCCGTGGTGGGTGAAGAGGATCGTGCTCGGCGCCGCGGCATCGCCCTGGTAGCCGATGCACTGGCCCGGCTGGGCAAGGCCGATGCTGCGGCCGTCCTGCAGCATCACCGAAAGCGCGCCGGTGGTGATGGCGTAGAATTTGGCATCCCGGTGGGAAACGCCGCCGGCCAGCGGCGCGATCTGGTCCAGCACGCCGCGGGCGTAGTCGATCACCTTCTGCCCGCGCGCCGGGTTGTAGCCGCGGCCGCGCGTCGCGCCATCCGTCTCCGGGATCGCGTCGGTACCGTAGAGCGCGTCGTACAGGCTGCCCCAGCGGGCATTGGCGGCGTTCAACGCGTAGCGGGCGTTGGACACCGGCACCACCAGCTGCGGCCCGGCGATATGACCGAATTCGGCATCGACATTGGTGGTGCCGACCTGGAAGTCCGGGCCCTCCGGCAGCAGATAGCCGATCTCGCGCAGGAAGGCGGTGTAGGCGCCGAGGTCGACCGGCTTTGCGGGATGCGCCCGGTGCCAGGCGTCGATCTTCGCCTGCAATTCGTCGCGCTTCTTCAGCAGCGCCGCATTCGCCGGACCAAGGTCGCGCAGGATGCCGGCATAGGCGGACCAGAAGCGTTCGGGCGCGATGCCGGTGCCCGGCAGCGCCTCGGTGTCGATGAAGTCGCGCAACGCGCGCGCCACGCTGAGACCAGCAACTTCGACCCGTTCAACCACAGCGTGCCTCCCGCTCTGTCTCGATCTGCCCCGTCGCGGGGAATGCGAAGCGGTTACCTAGGCGGATTTGGCCCAGGCCGAAAGAGGCGGGCCGGCAGCGCACCGGCAGGCCGTGCGGTACCGGCCTGCGGCAGGCTGGCTTTGGTTGAGCCAGCCTTCACATCCCGGGTGATTCCACCCAGGATGGCCGCGGGCTACAGCCCCACCTTCTCCAGCCGCAGGATCGCCCGCGCCGTGGCCTGGGCGCGCGGCACCATGCTGGCGACCTCGAGGTATTCCTCCGGGCTGTGCGCCTTGCCGCCCACCGGCCCGACCGCGCAGATGGTCGGCGCCCCGACCGCCGCGGTGAAGCCGCTGTCGGCGCAGCCGCCGCTGAACTCGCCGGTGATGGCGAGGCCGCTCTCACCGGCCGCGGATTTGTACATCTCGAACAGCTTCGCCGCCGCCGGCGTCTGGGTCAGCGGCAGGAATTCGCCGCGGATGGTCAGCTTCGCCCTGGTTCCCGGCACGAAGCTGCGCTCGACGATGGCGTGGATCTTTCCCATCACCTCGTCGCGGTCGGCCGGCTCGACATAGCGCAGGTCGATCTGGCCCTGCGCCCAGGGCGCCACGGTGTTGACGCTCTGCCCGCCCGAGACCAGCCCGACGTTCAGGGTGATGCCACGCTTCAGGTCGGTCAGCGCATGGATGGCGGTGATCTTCGCCGCCAGCTCGCCGATGGCGCTGATGCCGGCCTCGAAATTGCCGCCGGAATGGGCTGCCTTGCCCTCGATGTCGAGGATCGAGAAGACGCCGCCCTTGCGTCCAGTGACGACGCCGCCATTCGGCCGGCCAGGCTCCGAATTGAACACCACCCTTGCCTCGCGGGCGGTCGCCTCGATCACCTCGCGCCCTTCGGGGCTGCCGATTTCCTCGTCGCCGGTGAAGAGGCCGAGCAGCGGGCCGGGGGCGCCGCCGAATTGGTGGAAGGCGGCGAGGACGAACATGTTCATCACCAGCCCGGCCTTCATGTCGGCGACGCCAGGGCCGGTGGCGATGCCGTTCTCCACCTTGAACGGCCGGCGCTGCGGCTCGCCCTTCGGAAAGACGGTGTCGCGGTGGCCCATCAGCACGATCGACTGCTGCTGGTTGCCGCTGGCCAGCGCGGTGCCGCCGGCGACGCGGGCCTTGATGCAGTCGCCGTATTTCTCGCGCGGCACCACCTCCACCGGGATGCCGCGTTCCGCCATGAAGCGCTTGACGATCTCGCCCACCGCATCGACGCCGGCCTTGTCGTAGCTGCCGCCATCGGTGTTCACCATGGCTTCGAGCACCCCGAGCATCGCCTCCTGCTGGGTTGCGAGCCAGGCGGTGATGGTGGCTTCGGTACTCTCGGCGGTCATGCGGGCCTCATGGGTTTGGGTGCAGGGGAGCCTGTTCCGCCGCGCCGCGGCGGGCAAGCCCTACTCGATCTTGCCGATCCGCTGCACCGCGCGGCGCAGCCTGGCGGCATCGGCTTCGAAGAAGGCGGCGAAGGCCTCGGCGTCGCGATAGTCGAGGTTGTTGCCGGAGGCGGCCAGCGCCCGCAGCACCTCGGGATCCCGCGCCACGGCGGCCATGCTCTCGCGCAGCCGCGCCAGCACCGGCGCCGGTGTGCCGGCGGGGGCGAAGACACCGGCCCAGATGTAGAATTCGGCGTCGGGGAAGCCGCGCTCGATCAAGGTCGGCACATCCTCATAGCCCGGGATGCGCTTTGCGCCCCAGCTTGCCAGCACCCGCAGCCTGCCGTCCCGCACATGGGGCGTCAGCGGTCCGGGGCCGGAGGCGAGAAGCTGCACCTGGCGGCTGAGGATGGCGGTCATCGCCGGGCCGCCGCCCTGGAAGGGCACGTGCAGCAGGTCGATGTTGGCGACGGTGGTCAGCATCGCCATCGGCACATGCAGCGCCGAGTAGAGGCCGGAGGAGGAATAGGCGATCGCCCCCGGCCGGGACCGGGCATCGGCGAAGAACTCCTCCAATGTCTGCCACGGCGCCTCTGCCGGCACCGCAAGCAAGGTCGGGTCGGCGGTGAAGAGGGCGACGGGGATGAGCTGGTCCACCTCATAGGCCGGGGTGCGGCCGAACAGCCGTGCCGCCTCCGGCAGCACCGCGAGCGACGAGAGGCCCATCAGCAGTGCCTGCCCGTCCGGCGCCGCGCGGGCGACCGAGGCATAGCCGATCTCGCCGGCGGCGCCAGCCCGGTTCACCACCGGCACCGGCACCTTCCACAGCCGCTCCAACCCGGCGGCGACCGGGCGGGCGATCACATCGCCCTGCCCGCCGGGCGGGAAGGCCACCACCATGGTGACCGGGCGGGAGGGGTAGTCCTGCGCTCGCGCAGGCCAGGGCAGTGCCAGCGTGGCGGCGGTGCCCAGCAGGGCGCGGCGAGGGGTGAGGGTGCTCATGCCACGGGGTTCTCCAGCACGCCGATGCCGCTGATCTCGATACGCACCACATCGCCGGGCTTGAGGAAGCGGGGTGGCTTGAAGCCGATGCCGACACCGACCGGCGTGCCGGTGGCGATGATGTCGCCCGGCTCCAGCGTGATGCCGGCGGAGATCGTGGCGATCAGGGTCGGGATGTCGAAGATCAGGTCGGCGACCACGGCATCCTGCCGCGCCTCGCCGTTCACCTGGGTGGTCAGGCGTAGCGCCGCCGGGTCCGGTACCTCATCCGCCGTCAATATGGCGGGGCCCATCGGGCAGAAGCCGTCGAGGCCCTTGCCGAGGATCCATTGCCGGTGCTTGTGCTGCAGGGTCCGGGCGGTGACGTCGTTGACGATGGTGTAGCCGAAGACATGCTGCCGCCAATCCGCTGACCGGATGCCGCGGCCGCCCTGGCCGATGATCACCGCCAGCTCGCCCTCGTAATCCACCGAATTGGTGGGGTCTAGAAAGGAGGGGATGGGCTCGCCCGGGCCGATGACGCTGGTCGGCGGCTTGCTGAATACGACCGGGGCATCCGGCACCACCTCCTGCGTGCTGGCGTCGAAGCCGCTGCTGGCGAACTCCCTGGCGTGCTCGTGGTAGTTCTTGCCGACGCAGAAGATGTTCTTGGCCGGCCGGGGAATCGGCGCACAGAGCATCGCGCCCTTGGCCTCCGGCGCCTTCGCCGCGGCGGCCTGGGCGTGGTGCAGCACGGCGCTGCCGCCGGCGATGAGCGCCGGCATGAAGCCGCCGTCCAGCGCCGGATCGGCCGCCGCCAGGTCGAGCACGGTGCCATCCGGCGTCAGGGCGCCGATCCGGTGCTGCAACCGATCCTTTTGCCTGAAGGTGACGAGACGCATGAAGACCGTTCCCCGGGGTTTCTTGTTGGTGGAGACCGCTCAGCCAGGGGTGGCGAGGGGCAGTTCGGCGGCGCGTTCCAGCGCCCTCGCGGCGCGTAACACCAGATCGTCGCGGTAGAGCGCCGCCGCCAGCTGCACCGCCCGCGGCATGCCGTGCTCGTCGAGGCCGATCGGCACGCTGATGGCGGGCTGGCGGGTCAGGTTGAAGGCGAAGGTCCAGGGCGCCCAGTCGCGCCACAGCGCCTCAGTGGGGCGGAGGGTGGGCTGGTCGGCGGCGAAGGCGGCGGTCGGCGTCGCCGCGGTCAGCACCAGGTCGTAGCGCTGGTGGAACCGGGCCATGGTGTGCGCCGCCTCGATCCTCAGCGCCTCGGCGCCGAGGAAATCGGTGGCCAGCATCTGCCCCTCGCGCGCCGCCACCTCCTCCAGCCCGGAGTCCAGGAGCGGGCGCTTCTCCGCCGGGGTGGTGGCGACCTGCCGGGCCAGGGCCACGCCCCAGACCCGGCCGAAGATGGCACGGGTGTCGGGCAGGCCGGGGTCGGCTTCCTCGACGATGGCGCCCTGCTCCTCCAGCAGCTTCGCCGCACCTTCCAGGGCGGCGACGCCGTCGGCGTCCAGCGGCGGCTCGAAGCCGAGGCGGCGGACCAGGGCGACCCGCATGCCGGCGACGCCATCCTCGATTCCGGCGCGCCAGTCGCGCGGCTCGTCCGGCAGGCAGAAGGGGTCGCGCAGGTCGTGCCGGGCCATGGCGGAGAACAGCAGCGCATTGTCCCGCACGGTGCGGGTCATCGGTCCGGCGCAGGCGACATTGGCGAAGGCGCCGAGCGGCCATTGCGGGACGCGGCCGAAGCTCGGCTTCAGCCCCACCAGGCCGCAGAAGGCAGCGGGGATGCGGACCGAGCCGCCGGCATCGGTGCCGATGTGCAGCGGGCCGAAGCAGGCCGCCCCGGCCGCGCCGGCGCCGCTGCTGGAGCCGCCCGGCGTCCGCTCGCGGTTCCAGGGGTTGCGGGTGATGCCGTGCAGCGGGCAGTCGCCGGGAGATTTCCAGCCGAATTCGGTGGTGGTGGTCTTGCCGATGATCACCGCCCCGGCCTGCTTCAGCCCGAGCACCGCCGGCGCATCCTCGGCGGCCGGAGTCGAGGCGGTGGTCTTGCTGCCGCGGCGGGTCGGGAAGCCGGCAAGGTTCAGCAGGTCCTTCACCGTGGCCGGCACGCCATCCAGCGGCCCGATCGGCCGGCCGGCCATCCAGCGCGCCTCGCTCTCCCCGGCCTGGCGCAGCGCCTGCGGATTCATGGCGGCGAAGGCGTTGACCCACGGGTTGTAGAGCGCCACCCGTTGCAGCACCGCCTGCAGCACCTCGACCGGCGAGAGCGCCCTTCGGGCATACAGGCCGATCAGGGTTTCGGCGGACATCAGGGCGGGATCGGTCGGGGTCATCGCGGCGCCTTGGCGGGAAGGCGGCATTCTGCGCCGCGGGGCGCGGCGGCGGAACCCGGAGGCTGCGGGGGTGGGCCAAATCCTTTCCAGGCGGTGCTCCCATCGCCGCAACGGGTTCCGGGCAAATCCCCCGCCGCCCCGGGTCGGGACGCCGGTGCGCAAGGGCGCCGGGGTGGCGGGGACGGCGCCTGCGGCATGGGGCCCCTGAGGTGCGAAGGTTTAAGAACAAATAGGAACATTGCGCTTGCTTCAAGCACAGTGGCGCGTGATCGGCGCGGCCAGCCCATTGCGTTTCACCGGCACTTGGCCCCATGCATCGCCGCATGACCGCCGATCTTCAGCTGCACAACAGCCTCACCCGCGCGAAGGAGAGCTTCGCGCCGATCGACCCCCAGCATGTGCGGCTCTATGTCTGCGGCCCGACCGTCTACGATCTGGCGCATATCGGCAACGCCCGGCCGGTGATCGTCTTCGACGTGCTCTACCGGCTGCTGCGCCGGCTCTACCCGCGCGTGACCTATGTGCGGAACATCACCGACGTCGATGACAAGATCAACGCCCGCGCCCAGGAGAGCGGCGAGCCGATCGAGGCCATCACCGCCCGCACCACCGCCGATTTCCACCGCGACATGGAAGCCGTCGGCGCCCTGCCGCCCGACCTCGAGCCGCGCGCGACCCAATCGATTGCGCCGATGATCGCGCTGATCGAGAAGCTGATCGCCCGCGGCCACGCCTATGTGGCGGAGGGGCATGTGCTGTTCAGCGTGCCCTCCTTCGGCGAGTACGGCGCGCTCTCGGGCCGCAGTCCGGAGGAGCTGGTCGCCGGCGCCCGCGTGGATGTGGCGCCCTACAAGCGTGATGCCGGGGATTTCGTGCTGTGGAAGCCTTCGCCCCCCGGTGTCCCTGCCTGGGACAGCCCCTGGGGGAAGGGACGGCCAGGCTGGCATATCGAATGCTCCGCCATGTCCTGGCAGGCTCTCGGAGAAGTCTTCGACATCCATGGCGGCGGCCACGACCTGATCTTCCCGCATCATGAGAATGAGCTGGCGCAGACCCGCTGCGCCTTCGGCACCCAGCGCATGGCCAATGTCTGGCTGCACAACGGCATGCTGCGGGTCGATGGCGAGAAGATGTCGAAATCCCTTGGCAATTTCGTCGTGCTACGGGAGCTGCTGGCGCGCGGCGCCTGGGCCGGCGAGGCCTTCCGGATGCTGGTGCTGCGCACCCACTACCGCCAGGACCTCGACTTCACCAATGCCGCGCTGGAGGAGGCGAAGGCCGAGCTGGACGACAGCTACGCCATGCTGGCCCGCGCGGTGACGCCGCCGGAGATGGATGACCTCCGCCGCGAAATGGTGGAATGGGCGCTGGCGCCGTTGCGCGACGACCTCAACACCCCGCTGGCGCTGGCCCGGCTGCGCGACTTGCGGACCCTGGAGAATGTCGCCAGCGTCGGCGGCAGCGCCAAGGCGGTGCTCGCCCGCATCGGCAAGCCCTGGCCGGTGGTGGCGGGGTTGGCGGCGGCGGCCTTCCGGGAGGCGGCCGGGGTGCTCGGCCTCTGCGGCAGCGATCCGGTGGTGTGGCTGAAGGGCGGCGAGGATACCGGCTGGGTAGAGCAGGCGATCGCCGACCGGCTGGCCGCCCGCAAGGCACGCGACTTTGCCGCCGCCGACCGGATCCGCGACGATCTGAAGGCCAAGGGCATCCTGCTGGAGGACGGGCCGCAGGGGACCACGTGGCGGCGGGTTTAGGCGAATGCCGGACCAGCCGCGGGCCCCGCTCCAGGCTCTCCCGTCAAGCCCGGCCGTGACGGAGGGGGAGCAGGGGACGGGCTGGGGGACCGGGCAAGGGCATGGGCAGCCGGGTGCCTCCACCGAGGATTGGATCGATGCCCTCAAGCGCATCTCGCTGACCGATCCGAAGCGCGCCTGGTTCCAGGCGCATCTCGCCGCCCCCGGCTGCGCCGCCACGGAGGATGCGCTGGAGGCCGCGGCCGGCCAGCCCATCGCCGCCTACCGGGCGCTGGCTGTCGAGCTGGCGGTGGCGCTGGACCGCGACGCCCCGGCCGAGCCGCTGGCGCTGCTGGCCGAGCGTGACGGTGAGGCATGGGTGCTGCGGCCGCCGCTGGCCTTCGCCCTCGGTGCCCACCGCATCCTGCCGGAAGCCTGGACCCGCGGCGGCAAGCCGGCCGCCGACCTCTCCCCGCCGCCGGGGGAGAGCCCCATCATTGTGCTGGTCCGGCCGCAGCTGGCCGAGAACATCGGCACGGTGGCGCGGGCGATGGCGAATGGCGGGCTGTTCCACCTGCGGCTGGTGGCCCCGCGCGACGGCTGGCCGCAGGACCGCGCCTGGCGCACCTCCTCCGGCGCCGACGCCATCCTGGAAGCGGCCCAGGTCTTCCCAGACGTGCCGAGCGCCGTCGCCGATTGCCAGCGGGTCTTCGCCACCTGCCCGCGGCCACGCCACATCGTGGTGCCGTTGCGCACCGCCCGCGCCGCGGCCGAGGACCTGCGCGAGGTCAACGGGCGCCGCCTGCGGGCCGCGGTGCTGTTCGGGCCGGAGCGGGCCGGGCTGGAGAATGAGGATGTCGCCTGCGCCGACACCCTGGTGCGCTACCCGCTGAATCCGCAGCATATGTCGCTGAACCTCGCGCAGGCGGTGATGATCCTCGCCTATGAATGGTGGACCGCCGCCGAGCCCACCCCGCCGCGCCAGCTGCAGACCCATGGCACCCAGGTGGCGACGAAGGGGGAGCTGGAGGGCTTCCTCGACCGGCTGACGGCGGAGCTCGACGCCAGCGGCTTCCTGGAGCCGGCGCACAAGCGCCCCGGCATGGTCCGCAACCTGCGCCATTGGTTCGAGCGCGGCGAGGTGACGGCGCAGGAACTGCGGACGCTGCATGGGGTGGTGACGGAGCTGAGCCGCGGACGGATGCGGCGGGGAAGGCCGGATTGAGTCCCCGGAGGCGGCACGGCCGCCTGGGCCGGTCCGCATGGCAGGGGCCGTCCTGCAACCGTCATGGCCAGGCTTGACCCAGCCATCCAACCCGTTGTTCCTGCACCGGAAGTGGATGCACGGGCCAAGCCCGTGCATCATGGTGGATCTGCTGCGACGCCTGCTAGAGCGGCCCCTCAGGCAACTGCTTCGCCAGCTTCCGCGCCAGCATATAGCCGATGAGGCCCGCCACCGGCGCAGCCGGCAGCACCAGAAGCCAGCCGATATGCGCCCCGTTTACCGC
Organism: Siccirubricoccus deserti; assembly: GCF_014283215.1. Taxonomy (GTDB): domain Bacteria; phylum Pseudomonadota; class Alphaproteobacteria; order Acetobacterales; family Acetobacteraceae; genus Siccirubricoccus; species Siccirubricoccus deserti. The sequence goes on along the minus strand of NZ_JACOMF010000034.1, from coordinate 4,004 downwards.
CAGCCCGAGCCCTACCCCGAGCATCAGCCCGCCAACCAGGCTACCGACCACGCCGGCGGTCAGGCCAAGGATCAGGATCTCCGCGCGCGTCACCATTCGGGCGGAATAGGCGGCCGGGACGGCGGTTGACAAGCCAGGGATTCAGCCAGCCGCGGGTTTGACAAGCCGGCCGGCCACCGCCTATAGGCCGGCCACTTCCTGGGAACGTGGACGTGCCTTCGGGGCGCGCGCCCGTCCTTGCCTGTGCGGGGCAGGGGCCTACCGGGACAACATCGCGACAGAAGGACCGCACCCGGCATCGGGGCGGGCACGAGCGCAGAATGACCAAGCGCGTCGAAAGCAAGTACAAGATCAACCGCCGCCTCGGGGTGAATCTCTGGGGCCGGGCCAAGAGCCCGATCAACAAGCGTGAAACGATCCCCGGCCAGCATGGCGCCCGACGCAAGCAGAAGCCGACCGACTTCGGCGTGCAGCTGATGGCGAAGCAGAAGCTGAAGGGCTACTACGGCAACATCGGCGAGAAGCAGTTCCGCAAGTATTACGACGAAGCGGTTCGCCGCAAGGGCGACACCTCGGAGAACCTGATCGGCCTGCTGGAGCGCCGGCTGGACACCGTGATCTACCGCATGAAGCTGGCGGTGACGCCGTTCGCGGCACGGCAGTTCGTCAACCACGGCCATGTTCTGGTCAACGGCAAGCGGCTCAACATCCCCTCCTACCAGGTCAAGGACAACGACCTGATCGAGGTGAAGGAGAAGTCGAAGCAGCTCACCTCCGTGCTCGATGCGGCGCAGAGTGGTGAGCGCGACGTGCCGGAGTATGTCGAGATCGATCACCGCGCCATGCGCGGCCGGCTGCTGCGCGTGCCGAAGCTGTCGGATGTGCCGTACCCGGTGCAGATGGAGCCGAACCTGGTGGTCGAGTTCTACTCGCGCTGATCCGGCGAGCCATCGCGGAATTCGGGAACGCCGGGCCTTCGGGTCCAGCGTTTTTCATATGGGGCCCCTGGCTACCCCGGATAGGCCATGAACGGCCCATGCAGCCGCCGTGGTAGCATCGGCAGCGCATGCGCCGCCGCCAGCAGCAGCGCCCGCTTCGGCGAGGGCGCCGCGGCGACTGAGGCGCGCAGCCGTTCCAGTCCCACCGCGCGCTCGCCGTGGCGCACCAGCTCCCGCCCGATGATCCAGGCATTCTCCGCCTCCGACCGACGCCGCAGCGCCGCCAGCCGTGCCGGGCCCAGGCGCTCGGCCAGCGCCTCATTCTCGAAGATCGCCGCCATCGCTGGGGCGAAGGCCGCCGGGTCGCGCGCCATGCGGTGGTAGGCGCCGCCGCGGCGCTGCCGCACGAAGAGCACCGGCGCCCGGCCCGCGGCCGCCGCATAGGGACCCTGCAGTGCCAGGCGGATCCAGTATTCCCAGTCCTCGCCGTAGCGGAGGTGCTGTAGGAAGGGGCCGGCCCGTCGCACCGCCTCATGCCGCAGGAGCACATGGCCGCCATTGGCGAAGAGGTTCTGCACCAGCAGCATCTCGAGAAGTTCGCCCGCCGGCAGCGGCCCGGGGCGGAGGCGGAGCGGCGCGTCGCCCGGCGCCGCCGCCTCCTCCATCACCGCATAGCCACCATGGGCGCCCACTGCCTCAGGCGCTGCGGCCAGCGCCAGCACCAGCCGGTCGAGTGCGTCCGGCGCCAGCCAGTCATCGGCGTCGAGGAACAGAATCGCCTCGCCGCGCGCCTCTTCCATGGCCCGGCTGCGGGCGGCGGAGACGCCGGCATTGGCCTGGCGGATCAGGCGGATGCGCGGGTCGCGCCGTGCCGCCACCACCGCGCCGGTGCCGTCGCGGGAGCCGTCGTCGACCACCAGCAGTTCCCAATCCGCGAAATCCTGGGCGCGGACGCTGTCCACCGCGACGCCGATGAAGCGGGCGACGTCATGCGCGGGCATGATGATGGAGACGGCGGGGGCGGGGGTGACGAGATCACGTGGCACCCCGGCTGGGTGCCATGGATGGCGCCGGTGCGGCAGTCACGCCACCGCGCCCGCGCGGGATTGTGAGGCTTGGGCGATCGCGCGAATGGGCGGAGGACTGCCCACACCCCGTCCGCCAGGGGGCAGGAGAGGGCGGCGATAGACCCGCCCGGGCGATCGCCAGGCCACCCCGCGCTAAGGCTCACGGATGCTCTCGCGCAGGCCGCGCAGCAGCGGGTCGAGGAAATAGCCGAGGACCCGCCGGGTCCCGACCTTGATCTCGGCGCTCAGCGCCATCCCCGGCAGGATGCGGCTGCCATCGGGCATCCCGCCTCCAGCGTGACGCGGCTGGCATGGAAGCGCCGCCGGGGCTGATGGCGGCGGGGGCTGGGTGGCATCCAGCATGGTCTGGAACAGCCGCCCGGTGAGAAAGTGGCGCAGCTTCTCGGCCTGTTGCATGTGCCGCAGGCCGAGCAGGTACCGGAAGGTGCGGGCGCCGAGCCGGGCGTCGATCTTGTTGGTCGCCAGCAGCATCAGCCGCTGCCGCAGATGGCCGAAGCAGCCGTCGAACAGGGTCAGCAGCTCGAAGTTGCCGGCGACGACGTAGAGCGTCCGGTAGGCATGGTGGGTGACGACCTTGTCGATCAGCACCTGGAACATCAGCGGCGTGGCGAAGCCGATGAGGCTGGAGAGAATGGCGGCGATGGCGACGCCACGGAAGAACCGGCGCTGGCGGATGATCTCCGGCAGGAATCAGCACAGGCCGAAGGGCTGGCTTTCGTCCCGCAGCGCATGGATCCGCTTGCAGAGCACCAGCGTGCCGGCCCAGGTGTCGACGAAGCTCGCCTCGGCGCAGAGCTGCATGCCCTGGTGTTCCTCCGCCGGGTCGAGGATGGCGGCGTGCCTTGTGCCGTCGCCGGCGGGGATGACATGCACCAGGATCACCCAGCTGCCATCCCTGCGGATCGCCATGGCCGGGTAGGCGGTGCCGAGGGCGCCGAGCTTCTCCCAGCCGCAGTTCCGCATGACCTTGCCGTGCAGCCCGAGCTGGCGCATCGCCCGCAGCACCGCCGGCAGCATGTCCGGGCCCTCGATCGTCGGCAGTTCCTCCGGCGCCTGATGGAGCCCATGGTGCATGGCGACGAGGAACATGGAGCGCAGCGCTGTGAGTTCGGGGGCCAACAGTTGTTCCCGGCTGCTGTTGTGGCGAAGGCCAGCCTGTGGCCTGGGGTGTCGTCCGGCCCAGGGATGGCGTGGACAATGTTGAGCAATCGTTATGGCCGGTGCTGCGCCACATGGCCGGCTTGCGTGGCGCCGGCGGGGCGGTACACCCGGGGTGTGCTCCACCTGATCAAGCTTTCCGTCGGCCCGAAGGATGTCGGCCAGCTGCGCGATATCCAGGCACGCCGCGCCCAGGAAGACCCGCCGCTGCGGCACCGCACCCGCATGTTTCCCCGTCGCGCGGCGGAGCTGACCGCGGGCGGTTCGATCTACTGGGTGGTGGCCGGCTTCGTGCAGGTTCGCCAGCGCCTGCTGGAGGTGCGGGAGGAGCAGTGGGAGGACGGCAGCAGCTGCGCCGGGCTGGTGCTGGACCCGGAGCTGGTGCCGGTGGCGGCGCGGCAGATGAAGCCTTTCCAGGGCTGGCGCTACCTGGTGCCGGAGGCCGCGCCGGACGATGTCGCCACCATGGCCGAGGCGCAGGGGGCGGAGGCGTTGCCGGAGCGGCTGCGCGCCGAGCTGCGCGCGCTGGGACTGCTGTAGCGCGCCCCTTCGCCAATTTCCCTGCACATTACGCGATGCGCGCCGCAGTTTCCAACCGCGGCGGCCATCACCATCATAAATACAAATGCCGAAGCCGAAGAATTCGCCCTGGGTCCCGGCGAAGTCACCGTTGCAATCCATTGCGGCACGGGCCTAGAGCGAAATCTGACCATTCAGAGTCGCTGAGGATTCCCGCCCGGCGCGAAATCTGATTCACCGTGCCTGCTGGGCACGGAGGCCAGCTTGCATGGCGAGAACCCTGTCCGAAGATCTACGCGCC
>NZ_JACOMF010000033.1 GCF_014283215.1 Siccirubricoccus deserti | reverse complement strand
AGGGCGAGCTGGCGCGGCTGGAGGAGGAGCGCGGCCGCCGCCGCCTCGCCTGCCCGCTGCCGGTGGCGCCGCCCCCACCGCCGCCCGCGCCCCCCGAGCGCCGCGCCGAGGCACCGCCACCGCCGCCACAGCGCCGCGAACTGCCGCAGGAGCGCTGGGACCGCGGCGACCTCGCCATGCTGGAGGGCTGCTGGCGCAATACCGCCGAGATGACCACCATCGATTCCGCCACCCGCCAGCGCAACCCGCTGCGCTCCTGGCAGATGTGCTTCGACCGCAACGGCCGCGGCCGGCAGAGCCTGGTCTGGGTCGATGGCCAGCGCTGCGAGGGGCCTATCCAGGCCAGCTTCGATGGGCCCAGGATGCAGATCAGCGAGCCGCAGCGCTGCGAGGGCCGGCGGTGGCTCTACACGGGGCGGCAGGAGTGCGTCAGGATCAATGACAACGAGGCCGAATGCACCCGGACCCAGACCGATGGTCCGGGCGCCGGCGTGCGGTCGGTCGGGCGGTTCCGGCGATGACCGCGGGTGATGGGCGTGACCAGCGACCGGGGATCTGATGGATGGCGAAGCTGATCACCCTGATGCCGAACAGCGGCATCCATTTCTGGGACCTGGATTTCGACCTGGATGCGCTGCCGCGGCTCACCCGGCGTTTCTGGGAGGAGAAGGTCTCGGAAGTGCCGGACGAGACCGGCGAGATCCCGGTGGCGCTGCGCGAGCTGACCGTCGATGCCAATGGCGATTTCGTCGACCCGCTGTCCGGCCTCGCCCCGCCGGATGAGGAATGCTACGGCATCAACGTCAGCCGCGCGCTGGAGCCTTTCCTGGCGAAATGGGTGCCGCTGCCGGTCTTCGCCGTGCTGCAGCCGCGCGCCAACCGTCCGGATGAGGTCGATCGTGGCCCGAGCAATTGGGTGCGCGCGCGCGTTGCCGAACTGCCGCACGACCCGCGACGGACCGCGGCCCGCCCGGCCCGGCTGACCCTGGCCTTCGACACCGGGCTGCTGCCGCCCGACCCGGACCACCCGGATACCATCGTCGCGCCGAACGAGAAGACCGTGACGCGCGGCCAGGAACTCGCATTGGTGGCGGACAGCGAGCGCAATTCCTGGTTCATCAACGAGGAATGGGTCGCCGCCTGGCTGCTGGAGATGTTCCGCGAGTTCAAGCAGGCGCAGACCCGCGGCAGGGCGCTGCGGCGGGAGGACTTTCCCTTCTCCTGCGAGCACCAGGCCCGCTACATCACCTTCCTCGCCCTGCTCGACGAGCTGCGGGGCATCCCCCGCATCCGCTTCATCGACACCGTCTCGCCCAACCTCGACATCCGCCCGGTCGAGGTCGATCTGGTGCTCGACGTCGGCAACAGCCGCACCTGCGGCATATTGGTCGAGGAGCATCCGGGGCAGGGGATGAACCTCTCCGACAGCATGCCTCTGATCCTGCGCGACCTGTCGGAACCACACCGCAGCTACGCCCTGCCCTTCGAGAGCCGGGTCGAGTTCTGCCGCGCCAGCCTGGGACGCGACGCCATCTCCCGCCGCTCCGGCCGGCCCGGCGCCTTCGCCTGGCCATCGCCGGTGCGGGTCGGGCCGGAAGCGGTGCGGCTGGCCGGAGCGCGGCTGGGGAATGAAGGTGCCACCGGCCTGTCCTCGCCGAAGCGCTACCTCTGGGACAACCGCCGCGTCGCCCAGCCCTGGCACTACAACAGCCGCGGCGCCGGCGATTCCATCGACCCGCCGGTCAGCGGCATGTTCATGCGGCTGCTGACCGAGGATGGCGACGTGCGCAGCATGCGCAGCGCCGCCAGCCCGGCGACCCGGCCGCATTTCAGCCGCTCCGCCATGTTCTCGCTGCTGATCGCCGAGATCGTGCTGCAGGCGGTGGCGCAGGCCAATTCGCCGGGCGGCCGCCAGGAACGCCGCGACAGCGACGTGCCGCGGCGGCTGCGCTCCATCGTGCTGACCATGCCGCCGGGCATGCCGCTGGCCGAGCAGCGCATCCTCCGCACCCGCGCCCAGGCCGGGGTGCGGCTGGCCTGGGAGATGCTCGGCTGGAGCGTGAACAAGCAGCCGACCAATGCGCTGATGCGCGAGCCGCGGGTGGTCGCCGACCTCGACGAGGCGACGGCGACGCAGATCGTCTGGCTGCACAATGAGATCGCGGTGCGGATGGGCGGCGACGCCCAGGCGCTGTTTGACACCTTGCGCATCCCGCCGGGCCAGCCGCTGCGGGTCGCCAGCATCGACATCGGCGGCGGCACCACCGACCTGATGGTGGTGTCCTACAAGCTCGGCGAGGGCGATGCGGTGCTGCCGACGCAGGAGTTCCGCGAGAGCTTCAAGACCGCAGGCGACGATCTGCTGCGCCAGGTGCTGGCCGAGATCGTCGTGCCGGCGCTCTCCGCCTCGCTGAAATCAGCCGGTGTCGGCGACCCTGGGGCGCTGCTGCGCCGCGCCCTCGGCGGCGACCAGGGCGGGCAGAGCGAGCAGGAACGCCACCTGCGCCGGCAATTCGTCAGCCAGGTGCTGGAGCCGGCGGGGATCGAGGTGCTGAAGGCGCGCGAGCGCGTCCAGGGCCGCAGCACCGGCGTGCTGCTCCAGGCGAAGCTCGGCGAGCTGCTGCGCGATACCGGCTCCGGCCTCGATCGCGCCATCGCCTATATCGAGCGGCTGGCGCGGGAGGCCGGCGCCACCGCGGAATCGGTGCTGGCGGCCGAGTTGGTAGCGACGGTGCCGATGGTGGACCGGCTGGTGCGCGCCACATTCGGGCCGATCCTCGCCAATCTCTGCGAGGCGATCTGGCACCTCGGCTGCGACGTGCTGCTGCTGTCCGGGCGGCCGTCGCGGCTGACCGCGGTCGCCGACATCGTCACCGCGCGCATCCCGGTGCCGCCGCACCGAATCATCCGCATGCACCGCTACCAGGTGAGCGAGATGTACCCGTTCCGCGATGCCTCCAACCGCATCGAGGACCCGAAGACCACGGCCGCAGTCGGCGCCATGCTCAGCCTGCAGGCGGAAGCGCGGCTGCGCAGCTTCCACCTGCGCAGCCGCGACTTCGGAATGAAATCCACCGCCCGCTTCATCGGCCGGCTCGACCAGTCCGGCCAGTTGCGGGAGAACGCCGTGCTGCTGAGCGACATTGACCTCGATCAGGCCAAGGGCCGCGATATCGGCTTCACCACCGCGCTTGCCGCGGCCACCGTCATCGGCTTCCGCCAGCTGCCGATCGAGCGCTGGACGGCGCAGCCGCTCTATTCGCTGGAACTCGCGGATCCGGCGGCCGCCTCCCGCATGGCCTTGCCGCTGAAGGTCACGGTGCGGCGGCAGGACGACCTGCATGGCGGCGACGATACCGACCAGGACGGGCTGGTGCGGGAGATGTTCGCGGTGGAGGAGGTGGTGCAGGCGAATGGCGATCCCGCGCTCGGCGGCAACAGGGCGGTGGAGATGAAGCTGCAGACCATGGAGCGCGGCGAGGGCTACTGGCGGGATACCGGCAATCTTGAGCTGCGGGGTGGGCCATGAGCAACCCGCTGCTGGCGCGCGAGGCGGAGCGCGCCACCGAAATCGATCGGTTGGCGGTGGATAGCCTCGGCTGGGCGCAGAATGGCGCGCCGCAGGCGAACGAGAGCCTGCCGCGCGACCTGCGCCGGGATGCGCGCCGTGCCCGCGGGCTGCGCCAGGCGGCGCTGCGGCCGGTGGCCGTCGCGGTGTTCGGCGCATCCCAGGCGGGGAAATCCTACCTGGTGTCGCGGCTGGCGGCGCCGCTCGGCAAGCCGCTGACAGCGCTGATCGGCACCCAGAGGCTCGACTTCCTGAAGGACATCAATCCGCCGGGCGGCAATGAATCGACCGGCCTCGTCACTCGCTTCACCATCGCCCCGCCGCCGGCGCCGGCGGATGCGCCGATCGCGCTGCGGCTGCTGACTCAGACCGATGTGGTGAAGATCCTCGCCAACACCTATCTGGAGGATTTCGCCCTCGACGAAGAGGCGGTGCCGAAGCCGGAGGCGCTGCAGGAGTTCCTCGGCAAGCTGGAGACCGCCGCCGGGCCAGCGCCTTGCGATGGGCTCGACATCGACGGCATCGAGGATCTGCAGGACTATCTGCGCAACCATTTCCGTGACCGCACCCTGGTCGCCGCCCTGTCCAACGGCTTCTGGCAGCGCTTCGCCGAGGTGGTACCGCGGCTGCCGGCGGAGCGCCGGGCCGAGGCCTTCGCCCTGCTCTGGGGCCGCGACAGGACGCTGACCCGCGCCTGCGCCGATCTGCTTGGCGTGCTGAAGCGCCTCGGCTTCCCCGAGGATGTGCGGGCCGGCATAGATGCGGTGCAGCCGCGCGAGACCAGCATCGTCGATGTCCGCACCCTCTTCACCATGGGCGAGGCCTCGCCCGGAACGGTGGCGCTGCGCAACGCCGCGGGCGGCGCGCCTGTCGCGGTGGACCGCGCCCTGGCGACGGCGCTGATCACCGAGATCGTGGTGCCGCTGGCGGAGAAGCCCTGGGCCTTCTTCGACCATACCGATCTGCTGGACTTCCCCGGCGCCCGCGTCCGCGAGGAGATCCCGAACGCCGAGGCCTTCTTCGCCAAATCCGGCAATCTCGGCCGCGCCTTCCTGCGCGGCAAGGTCGCCTACCTGTTCCAGCGCTACAACGCCGAGCAGGAGATCAGCGCCATGCTGCTCTGCGTCGGGCCGCAGGTGCAGGAGGTCCAGACCCTGCCGAAGATGGTCGATGACTGGATCGGCCTGACCGCCGGCAAGACCCCGGCCGAACGCGCGGGCAAGCCTTCCAACCTGTTCTTCGTGCTGACGAAATTCGACGCGGAATTCGAGGAGAAGGGGGGCGAGGACATCGCCTCCGGCCATCGCTGGACGGCGCGCATGCAGGCCAGCATGACCGATTTCTTCGGCAAGGCCTATGAATGGCCGAATGAATGGACGCCGGGCCAGCCCTTCACCAACACCTTCTGGCTGCGCAACCCCTCGGTCGGCTTCGATGCGGTCTTCGACTACGAGCCGGACCCGGAGGGCGGCCGGCGGGAGGCCGGGGTGGCGCCGCGCGCCGCGCAGCGGGTTCAGGACCGCCGCGACGCCTACCTCGGGAACCCGCTGGTGCGGAAGCATTTCGCCGATCCGGCCAAGGCCTGGGATGAGGCGCTGCGACCGAACGACGGCGGCATCGGCCATCTGGCCGCGGCGCTGGCGCCGGTCTGCGACCCGCAGCTGAAGGCGCGGCAGCTCAAGGCCCGGGCTGTCACCCTGGTCAACAGCATGAGCGGGCGGCTGCGGCCTTTCTTCCGCGGCGGCGATGCCGAGCAGCGGGTGGAGGATGCGCGGCGCCGCGCCCGCATCCTTGGCCGCGGCCTGGCGCAATGCGCCCAGGCGCAGCTGCTCGGTCCTTTCCTGCGCAGCCTGATGGTCGATGCCGACAGCGTCGGCTCGGTCTATTGGCGGCTGCGTTCCGACGCCGCGACCGGGGTCACCCCGATCGGCGCCGTTGCCACCGCGGATGACTACAACGAGCTGCTGGGCGACCTGCTCGGCGATCCGCCGGAGGCCGAGGGCGCCGCCAGCGGTCCGCGCGACGTCTTCGAGCATTTCGCCAGCCTCGCGCTCGAGGATTGGGAGACGCGGATGCGTGCGCTCGGCGACGACGAGGCGGCGCTCGCCTATTTCGCGCTGCCGCGCGAACTGGTCTCGGAAGTCGCCGGAGAGCTGGCGCAAGGGGCCCGCCGGCTGAAGCTGCGCGACCGCATCGCCGGCACGCTCCGCACCCGGGCCAGCTTCCAGGCCCGCGCCGACGCCATGGAACAGAAGCAGGTGGCGATCGTCGAGGAGACGGTGAACGAGTTCGTCCACCGGCTCGGCTGGCCGGACATCGAGCCGGCGAAGCGGCCGCGCCTCGGTCGTGACGAGCGGCCGATCTTCCTCGCCCGGGTGCCGGACCCGGCGCCGCCGCCGCTGCCCGAGCAGCCCTCGCCCTATGACCGGCAGTTCAACGCCGACTGGATCACCGGCCTTGCCGGGCTGATGGAGGGCAATGCGCGCACCACCGATGGCGTCGACTACGACATCGTCGCCAATGCGCGGCTCGGCCAGATCCTGCAGGGGCTGGCGGCAACGCTGGATGCGGCATGAGCGAGGGCAGTGTCCGCCGCCACCCCGCGCGCGGGGCCGGCTATGCCGAGGTGCGCCTGCCCAACGCCGCGGCGGCGGTGGAGGACCCGCGCTTCCGGCTGTACTGGGAACCGCACCACAACCCCTACCTCGGCCCGCAGGGCTGGCAGGCGGCCGAGGCGACCTTGCACCCGGAGGAGGTGACGACCGAGGGCCGCGACCTGGTGATGACGCTCGGCCCAGAGATCTGCGAACACCTGGAAAGTGACACCTATGAGCTGATCCTGCCGGCATTCGGCGAGACCCGCTTCGTGGTGCCCTGGGTCGAGATTCCGCGCCGGCCGCGCCAGGGCCGCAAAACAGTGGTCGGCCGCGGCACGCCACAGCCACAGCCACAGCAGCAGCGCCCGGCGCTGCCGGCCGAGGAAGCGACGCTGCCGCCGACCCGGCCGCTGCCGCCGACCGAGCGCGAGCGGCTGGAGCCGGAACCGCCGGACCACCTGCCGCTGCGGGGTGAGCCGCCGGGTGGTGACCCGGTCGGCGGCGAGACGGAGAAGCCGAAGCCCAAGCCGCTCTGGCCCTGGCTGGCCGGGCTGCTGGTTCTGGCCATCGCCGCCGGCGCCGCCTGGTGGTTCACCCGGCCGGTGCCGGTCCCGGCGCCGGTGCAGCCCGCGGAGCAGGCCCCGCCGCCCGTGCCGCGCCCGCAACCCGCCACCAACACCGCCTGCCTCGGCGACCAGGGCATGCCGGCCGCGCAGCAGACCGCGCGCGACGTCGCCAGCCGCACCGCCTGCCAGCCGGCCGACTACCTGCCCATCGTTGCCGCCATGCGCGAGGCCGGCCGGCACGATGACGCGCTGTTGCTGCTGGAAGCCGCGGCGGAGCGCGGCGTCGCCCCGGCCATGGCGATGCTGGCGCGGCTCTACGACCCGAACGGCTTCCAGCCCGGCCAGCCCTTCAACGCGCCCGACCCGCGGCAGGCGGCGCGCTGGTACCGCGAGGCCGAACGCGCCGGGGAGGCCGGCGCCGCGGCACCCCGTGCCGCGCTCCGGGCGACGTTGCAGGCGCAGGCGGAGCAGGGCGATACTATGGCCCGCCTCACCCTGGAGGATTTCTGGCCGTGACGCCGCGCCGCCTGCTGCCGCTGCTGCTCGGCCTTTTACTGTTGCCGGGGCCGGCACCGGCGCAGCAGCGCGACCCTTGGCGGCAGCCGGGCCAGCCGGCCGCCCAGCCAGGCGGGCAGCCGGCGCGGGTACCGCTACTGGTGCCCAACAAGCGTAGCATCTACCTGCGCGTGCTGCTGCGCCCCGGCGCCACCCTGCATGCCAGCGCAGGAGTTGAGCCGGGCCGTCCTGGCCTCGGCTTCAGCGCCTTCTACGTCTATGCCCGTCAGGGCAGCGGGGCCGAGGCATGGTTGCAGATCGGTGCCGCCGCCGATGGCCGGACCGAGGGCTGGGTGCGCGCCGCCCAAACCCTCGACTGGAACCACGCGATGGTGGCGGCCTTCACCAACCCGGCCAATCGCGGCCGCGGGCTGTTCCTGGAAACCGAGGCCCAGGCCCGCGCCCTGCTGGCCCCGAACGGCGCCGCCGAGGCGCAGCGCCTGCGCAGCGAAGCCGCCGCCGGCCGCCCCGCCGCCGGGGTGGTAGCGCTGGAGCCGCCGAGTTTCGTCGACATCCGGCAGCAATTCTACCTGCTGCCGATCCTGAACGCGACGACGGTGGAGCGCGAGCTGGGCGGGCCGGTGCGGGTGCTGGAGGTTGCCTCCGCCCCGGCCGAGCGGCCGTCGGCGGCCCCGGCGCCGGATGCGCTGGCGCGGTTCCGCGCCGGGCTGGTCTTCGTGGTCGACACCACCATCTCCATGCAGCCCTACATCGACCGCACGCGGGAGGCCATGACCGGCATCGTCGGCCGGCTGCGGGAAACCGCGGTGCGCGATAATTTCCGCTTCGGCGTGGTTGGCTACCGCGACAGCAAGGATGCCACGCCGGCCGGCTACGAATACACCACCCGGGTCTTCGCCAAGCCCGATTTCGCCCAGCCGCCGGAAGCCGGGCTGGCTGCCATGCGCGACCTCACCGCCACCGCCACGGGCAATGAGGGGTTCGACGAGGACCCGGTTGCCGGCATCGCCACCGCGCTGGACGAGATCGACTGGGGGCCGCTTGGCGGCCGCTACCTGGTGCTGATCACCGATGCCGGCGGGCGGGATGCGGCGGACCCGCTCTCCTCCACCCGGCAGGGGATGGAGCAGATCGCGATCCGTGCGCGGGAACAGGGCGTGGCGGTGATGGTGGTGCACCTGCTGACCCCGGAAGGCCGCACCGCCGGCAACCATGCCCGCGCCCGGCGGCAATATGTCGCCCTCGGCAGCAACGGCAGCACCGGCGACACGCTGTACTTCCCAGTGGATGATGGCTCGCCGGAGCAGTTCCGCGGCACCATCTCGGCGCTGGTCGAGGGCGTGCTGCGGCAGGTCGCCGCCACCACCGGCCGGCCGATCGCCGAGCTCCGCGGCGCCGGCGGCGGCACCGCCCCCCCCCGCCAGGCGGAGCGGATCGAACGCCAGCTGCAGGTGCTGGCCGAGGCGATGCGCCTTGCCTACCTCGGTCGCGAGGAGCGTACCACCGCGCCCGACGTCATCCGTTCCTTCGTGCTGGACCGCGATCCGGCGCCGCCGGGCAATGCCGCCATCGATGTGCGGGTGCTGCTGACCCGCAACCAGCTGGAGGACCTGAACCGCACGCTGGAGGAGATCCTCCGCGCCGGCCGGGCGACGCGGCTGCAGCCGCGCGACTTCTTCAGCCAATTGCAGACGACGATGAGCCTGGCGGCGCGCGACCCCTCCCGCATCGCCATGGCCGGGGCGCTGGGCGGGCTGCTGGGCGAGTTCCTGGAGGGGCTGCCCTATGCCTCCGAGGTCATGGGCATGACCGAGCGGGAGTGGAATGCGATGAGCGCCGGCTCCCAGGCGCGGCTGCTCAACCAGATCGAGGCGAAGCTGCGGCTGTACCGGGATTTCAGCCGGTCCGAGGTCTGGACCACCCTCTCCGGCCGCCGCGATGCGGGGGAGCAGGTCTTCCCGGTGCCGCTCGACGCATTGCCGTGACCGCGCCGGATCGGCCGCGGCTCGACGCTGACTTGCCCGGGAGTGAGGAGCTGGCACGGCTGCTGGAGGTGCGCGGGCTGGAACGGCGGTTGGGCAGCGGTGCCGGCGGCTTCCGGATTACCGTGCCGGAGTTCACCCTCTCCGCCGGAGACCGGGTGGCGGTGGTCGGCCCCTCCGGTGCCGGCAAATCGACCTTCCTGGCGATCCTCGCCCTGGCGCTCCGGCCGGACCGGGCGGCGGCGCTGCTGCTGCGCCGTGGCCTGGGCGGGCCGCTGGTGGATGCCGGCCGGCTCTGGGGGCGCGGCGACGAAGCCGGGCTGGCGGCGCTGCGGGCCGGGGCGATTGGCTATGTGCCGCAGACCGCCGGGCTGCTGCCCTTCCTTACCCTCAGGCGGAACATTCAATTGACCCAGGAGCTGGCCGGGCGCCCGGACCCCGGGCTGGTCGAGGCCCTGGCGGCGCGGCTGGAGATCGGCGGCGCGCTGGACCGGCTTCCGGGCCAGGTCTCGGTTGGCCAGCGGCAGCGGGCGGCGGTGGCCCGTGCCCTGGCGCATCGCCCGGCGGTGGTGCTGGCCGATGAGCCCACCGCCTCGGTCCACCCCAGCCAGGCGGATGAGGTGCTGCGCCTGCTGCGCGACACCGCCGAGGCGGGGGCGGCGGTGCTGCTCTCGACCCATGACCTGCCGCGCGCCGCGGCCGCCGGGCTTGCCCTGCTCGGCTGCGTGCCGGAGGAGGGGACCGAGCCCGCCTCGGTGCTGCGGCCGCTGCCGGCGGCGGCGTGATGCGGCGGGACACTGCGGCGCGCGGGGCAGGGCAGGGCGGGCGCTGGCTGCTGCCGCTGCGGCTGGCGCTCGCCGACCTGCTCGGCGAAAGCCGCATGACCCTCTGCTCCGCTCTGGCCACTGCGGCCGTGCTGGCACCGCTGCTGGTGCTGGCCGGGCTGCGCGCCGGCGCGGTCGAGGGCATGCGCGCCGCGGTGCTGAAGGATCCTTTGGCGCGCGAGGTGATGTCGATCGCCAGCCGCGACTTCGACCATGCCTTCCTTGCCGCCCTGCGCGCCCGGCCGGAGGTTGAGCACCTCTCGCCCCGAACCCGCCAGCTCTCGGCCAGCTTGCTGCTGGAAACTCCGGACGGCGCCCGCCAGCTCTGGGCACCGGTGGTGCCCTCCGCCCCTGGCGACCCGCTGCTGCCGGAGGGGGCGCCGGCCGGGCCAGGGCAGGTGGTGCTGAGCACGCCACTCGCCGCCCGGCTCGGCCTGAAGGCCGGCGATGCGCTGGTCGGCCGGCTCGGCCGCGGCGAGCGGGAGCAGGCACCGCAGCGGCTGCAGGTGGCGCTGGCGGTACAGGCGGTGGCGCCGCTGGCCGCTGCCGACCGCGACGCCGTCTTCGCTGCCCCGGCGCTGGCCGATGCGCTGGAGGATTGGGCGGAATTCCGCACCGCAACGCCGGAGGCGGCAGGCGGCATCCCCAGCCCCGCGGCGCGTGAGGGCTATGCCGGCTTCCGCCTCTATGCCCGCCGGCTGGAAGACGTGCCGCCGCTGGTCACCGCGTTGCGGGCGCAGGGAGTCGAGACCCGCTCCCGCGCCCAGGATATTGCGCCGATGCTGGCGGTGGACCGGGCGCTGACGCGGCTGCTGCTGGCGGTGGCGGGGGTGTCGGGCCTCGGGCTGGTGCTGTCGCTCGGCGCCGGGCTCTGGGCCAATGTGGAGCGCAAGCGGGTGCTGCTGGCGGGGCTCAGGCTGATGGGCCTCGGCCGCGGCGGGGTCATGGCGGTGCCGGTGGCGCAGGCGGCGCTGATCGCTCTGGCCGGGGCGCTGGTGGCGGCGGCGCTGGCGCTTGCCGTGCAGGCGGGGATCAATGCCGGCTTCGGCGGCATCATCCTCGACCGGCCGCTGTCGGCGATCGATGCGGCCATCCTCGGCACCGGGACCGTGCTGGTGGTGGCGGCGGCGGTCGGCGCCTCGGCGTTGGCGGCCTGGCAGGCGGCGCGGATCGAACCCTATGAGGCGGTGAGGGGCGGATGAAGGCAGCAATCCTGGCGACCCTGCTGGCCGCGCTCGCGCCGCCGGCCCTGGCCCAGGTCCCTGCGGCCTGGGACACCACCCGCTGGAATCCGCAGCCGGCGGCGGATGATCTCGTCCTGCCGCTGCCCTGCGGCGGCAGCCTGGCGCTGCGGGAGGTGGCGGTGCCGGCGGGCAGTGGACCGCTCGACGACCGCCGCATCACCCTCGGCTCGCCGGAGCCGGATCAGGGGCCGAGCGAGTTCCAGCGCGGCAGCTTCATCGCCGGCGGCTTCCGCGGCAGCGGCCCGGCCCGGCGCTTCTGGCTCGGCAAATACGAGGTGACGCGGGACCAGTACGCCGCTGTCACCAGCGGGACCTGCCCGGCCGCCGCGCCGGAGGGACGCCGCCCGGTCGCCGATCTGTCCTGGTTCGAGGCGCTGGCCTTCACCGAGGCGCTCAACGTCTGGCTGCTGGCCAATGCCCGCGCCCGCCTGCCGACCGAGGATGGCGCCATCGGCTACCTGCGGCTTCCGACCGAGGATGAGTGGGAATATGCCGTGCGCGGCGGCGCCGCGGTGAGCGAGACGGAATTCCTCGCCCCGCTCTTTCCGATGCCGGACGGCGATGAGGAAGCCTATGTCATGGCCGGCAGCCGCCGCACCGGCAACCGCGCCCAGGCGATCGGGCAGTTGCAGCCCAACCCGCTCGGCCTGCACGACATGCTCGGCAATGTCGCGGAGATGGTGCTGGAGCCCTATCGGATGAACCGCGTCGGCCGGATGCATGGGCATGCCGGCGGGCGGGTGATCCGCGGTGGCTACTACAGCACGCCGATCGACGAGATCCGCAGCAGCCTGCGGGAGGAGATGCCGCCCTTCGACGCCTCCACCGGCCGGGCCACCCGTACCCCGCAGGTTGGCTTCCGCCTGGCGCTGAGCGTGACCGCGACCACCAGCCTGCCGCAGACCGAGGCGGTGCGCCGCGCCTTCGCCGCCGAGGCGAGTTCCCGCCAGGCGGATGTACAGCGTTCGGCCGAGGACCCCCAGGCGGCGCTGGCGCTGCTGCGGCGCAGCGTCTCCGATCCTGCCCAGCAGGCGGCGATCCGCCGGGTGGAGGCGCAGCTGGCGACCGATGCCCGGATGCGCGGCGAGCAGCAGCGGGAAGTGGTGCGGGCGCAGATCGAGACCCTGGCCTCGCTGGCCTTCTCCTCCCGCGAGGTGGAGTTCCGCGCCCAACTGGCCGACCGGCAACTGCAGCAGCCCGGCGCGCGGGAGGCGCTGGCGCAGCGCGGGCCGGATGAGGTGCGGCGGGTGGAGGCCGGTATCGCCGACCTGCGCCGCAACGGCACGGCGGTGCTGGACAGCTATGGCGCGACCTTGCGGCGCATCGCCGAGAACGCGCCCCGCAGCGTGGTGGTGGAACAATTAGCACTGGTGCGGCGGGACCTGCAGACGCGCAACCTGCCGCGGCTTGGCGCCTATCTCGACGTCATCGACAGGCACATCCGCGACAGCCAACTCGGCCGGGCGCCAGCCATGCCGGCGATCCG
This sequence comes from Siccirubricoccus deserti, assembly GCF_014283215.1. Lineage (GTDB taxonomy): Bacteria > Pseudomonadota > Alphaproteobacteria > Acetobacterales > Acetobacteraceae > Siccirubricoccus > Siccirubricoccus deserti. Next base: position 41,481 of record NZ_JACOMF010000033.1, on the reverse strand, counting down.
GGCCGACCTCGACCGCGCGGCGGAGGCGGCGGCGCGGAACTTCCGGCCGAGGTAGGTCCGAGAGGGGCAGCGCCCCTCCCGGGCCTGTGTCCTACCGCAGCGACGCGTTCAGCTTCTCCAGCGCCTTCCTGCCTGGCACCAGCGCCGCATCGTCCAGGCGGTTCAGCGGCGTCGCCACCGTCGCCAGGTTCTCATGCAGGTCCTGCGGATCGGGGTCGATGTAGAGCAGGCCGGTGACGATCTCGCCCGCCGCCTTGCGCTCATGCAGATGGTGCATGGCGCCGACGCGGTCGGTTGGGTCGTATTCGTCGTGCAGCTTGCGCAGCCGCAGCACCGAGCCATCGTGCTGCACCACGTCGCGCACCTCGCCGGGGGCGTATTCCGTGGTGATCGCCTCGCGCCCCAGGATGACGTCGAGGAAGTTCATCGCCTCATTGTGCTCGCGGACGAAATCGTAGCTCTTGGTCGAGCCTTCATGGTTGTTGAAGGCGACGCAGGGGCTGATGCAGTCGATGAAGGCCGGGCCATTGTGCCGCAGCGCGCCCTTGATCAGCGGCACCAGCTGGTCCTTGTCGCCCGAGAAGCTGCGGCCGACATAGGTGGCGCCAAGCTGCAGCGCGATGCCGATCAGGTCGATCGCCTCATCGGTGTTGACGACGCCCTTCTTCGCCTTCGAGCCCTTGTCCGAGGTGGCGGAGAACTGCCCCTTGGTCAGCCCGTACACGCCGTTGTTCTCGACGATGTAGGTCATGTTCACGGCGCGGCGGATGCTGTGGGCGAATTGCCCGAAGCCGATCGAGGCGCTGTCGCCATCGCCCGAGACGCCGAGATAGATAAGGTCGCGGTTGGCGAGGTTGGCCCCGGTCAGCACCGAGGGCATCCGGCCATGCACGGAATTGAACCCGTGGCTGGCGCCGAGGAAATAATCCGGCGTCTTCGAGGAGCAGCCGATGCCCGACATCTTGGCGACGCGATGCGGCTCGATATCCAGCTCGAAGCAGGCCTGGATGATGGCGGCGCTGATGCTGTCGTGACCGCAGCCGGCGCAGAGCGTGCTGATCGCCCCTTCATAGTCGCGCCTGGTGTAGCCCAGGGCGTTCACCGGCAGCTTCGGGTGGTGCAGCTTGGGTTTGGGGAGGAAGCTCATTCTGCGGCCGCTCCGGCGAAGGGGAGGACGTTGAGGGACGGCAGCTTCTCGGCGATCGCCGCGTGGATGAAGCGCGCGGTGATCGGCGTGCCGTCGTAGTGCAGCACCGGGACCAGCCGCGCCGGGGCGATGCCGCCTTCGTTCATCACCAGGGTGCGGAGCTGCGCGTCGCGGTTCTGCTCGACGATGAAGACCTTGTCATGCCGGGCGATGAACTCCATCACATCGTCATGGAAGGGGAAGGCGCGGATGCGCATGGCGTCGAGGTGGATGCCCTCCGCCTCCAGCGCCGCGAGCGCCTCCTTCATCGCCGCCGAGCTGCTGCCGTAGTAGAGCACGCCGGTGCGGGTCGGCTGGGAGGCCGGCCGTTCCACCGGCCGTGGCACCAGGGATTTCGCCGTCTCGAACTTCTTCAGCAGCCGCTGCATGTTGTCGACATAGGCGGCGCCGACCTCGGTGTATTTGGCGAAGCGGTCGCGCGAGGTGCCGCGGGTGAAGAAGGCGCCCTTGCTCGGGTGGGTGCCGGGATAGGTGCGATAGGGGATGCCGTCGCCGTCGACGTCCAGGTAGCGGCCGAAGGTCTTGCCGGACTCCAGCTCCGCCTCGGTCATCACCTTGCCGCGGTCCATCTGCCGCGCGTCGTCCCAGTCGAAGGGCTCGCAGAGCCAGTCATTCATGCCGATGTCGAGGTCGAGCAGCACGAAGACCGGCTGCTGCAGCCGGTCCGCCAGGTCGAAGGCATCGGCACCGAAGGTGAAGCATTCGTGCGGGTCCTCGGGGAACAGCACGATATGCTTGGTGTCGCCATGGCTGGCGTAGGCCGCGGCCAGCACGTCCGACTGCTGGGTGCGGGTCGGCATGCCGGTGGAAGGCCCGGCGCGCTGCACGTCGAAGATCACCGAGGGGATCTCGGCGAAATAGGACAGCCCGACGAACTCCTGCATGAGCGAGATGCCAGGGCCGGAGGTCGCGGTGAAGGCCCGGGCACCGTTCCAGGCGGCACCGATGACCATGCCGATGGAAGCCAGCTCATCCTCCGCCTGGACGATGGCGTAGCGCTTCTTGCCGGTCTCCGCATCGGTGCGGAAGCGGCGGGCGTAGCGTTCGAAGCCCTCGGCCAGGGAGGTGGAGGGGGTGATCGGATACCAGGCGCAGACCGTGGCCCCGCCATAGACCGCGCCGAGGCCTGCGGCGCTGTTTCCGTCCACGTAGATGCGCTCGCCGACCTTGTCGGCCCGCTCAAGCGTCAGGCCGATCGGGCATTGCAGGTTGGCCAGGGCCCACTCGCGCCCCATCATGAAGGCATCATGGTTCGGCTTGGCGAGCTTTTCCTTGCCCTTGTACTGCTCGCTCAGCAGTGTCTCGATCACCGCCGGCTCGATCTGCAGCAGCGCCGAGAGCGCGCCGACATACATGATGTTCTTCAGCAGCTGCCGTTGCCGCGCCTCGGTATAGGCGGCGTTGCACATCTGGGTCAGCGGGATGCCGATGACGTTGATGTCCTCGCGGAAGCGGGAATTCGGCATCGGCCGGGTGCTGTCGTACAGCAGGTATCCGCCGGGATCGATCTCGGCGATGTCGCGGTCCCAGGTCTGCGGGTTCATCGCCACCATCAGGTCGACGCCGCCGCGCCGCCCGAGATGGCCCGCGCCGCTCACCCGCACCTCGAACCAGGTCGGCAGCCCCTGGATATTGCTCGGGAAGATGTTGCGCGAGGCAATGGGGATGCCCATGCGCAGGATCGACTTGGCGAAGAGCTGGTTGGCGCTGGCCGAGCCGGAGCCGTTGACGTTGGCGAACTTGACCACAAAATCGTTGGTCGCGGTCACCGCCCCTGAAGCCATCGGGCCTGAAGTCACTGTGCCTGACATGCGTGCACCCTCTCGGCTTTGGGCTTCGCGGTTTCCAGGAAGAATTTTTGCATGTCCCATGCCCCGGTTGGGCAGCGCTCGGCGCACATGCCGCAATGCAGGCAGACATCCTCATCCTTGACCATGACCCGGCCGGTCTTAAGCCCGTCCTGGACATAGAGATCCTGGGTGAGGTTCAGCGCCGGCACCCGCAGCCGGTCGCGCAGCTCGGCCTCCTCGGCATCCGGGGTGAAGGTGATGCAATCCACCGGGCAGATGTCGACGCAGGCGTCGCATTCGATGCAGAGGCTGGTGGTGAACACCGTCTGCACGTCGCAGTTCAGGCAGCGCTGGGCTTCCTTGAACGCCAGCTCCCGATCGTAGCCGAGCTCGACCTCGGTCCTGATGTCGCGCAGCGCCACCTCGTGCTCGGCATGCGGCACCTTGAAGCGCAGGTCGAGCGAGACGCCGCTGTCGTAGCTCCATTCATGGATGCCCATCTTTTGGCTGGACATCACCACATCCGGCGGCGGGCGCCTGGTCACATCCTCGCCGCGGCAGAACAGGTCGATCGAGACCGCCGCCTCATGCCCATGCGCCACGGCCCAGATGATGTTCTTCGGGCCGAAGGCGGCGTCGCCGCCGAAGAAGACCTTCGGGATGCTGCTCTGGAAGGTCGCCTCGTTCAGCGCCGGCAGGCCCCAGCGGTCGAACTCCAGGCCGATGTCGCGCTCGATCCAGGGGAAGGAATTCTCCTGGCCGATCGCCACCAACACGTCGTCGGCCTCGATCACCACATCCGGCTCGCCGGAGGGGACCAGCTGGCGGCGGCCGCGGGCGTCGCGCTCGGCCTTCACCTTCTCGAACACCATGCCGGTCAGCTTGCCGTCCTGGTGCAGCACCTGCTTCGGCACCAGCCAGTTGAGGATGGGGATGCCCTCATGCATCGCATCCTCCTTCTCCCAGGGGCTGGCCTTCATCTCCTCGAAGCCGGAGCGGACCACCACCGTCACCGTCTCGCCGCCGAGGCGGCGGGCGGAGCGGCAGCAATCCATCGCGGTATTGCCGCCGCCGAGCACGATGACGCGGCGGCCGATGCTCTCGATATGGCCGAAGGAGACGGAGGAGAGCCAGTCGATGCCGATGTGGATGTTGGCCGCCGCCTCCTTGCGGCCCGGCACGTCGAGGTCGCGTCCGCGCGGCGCGCCGGAGCCGACGAAGACCGCGTCATACCCTTCCGCCAGCAGCGCCTTCAGGCTGTCGATCTGCTGGCCATAATGGGTGACGACGCCGCCGCGGTCGGTGATGTAGCCGACCTCCTCGTCGATCACGCTCTCGGGCAGGCGGAAGCGGGGGATCTGGCTGCGGATGAAGCCGCCGCCCTTGGCCGCGCCGTCGAAGACATGCACCTCGTAGCCCAAGGGAGCCAGGTCGCGCGCCACCGTCAGGCTGGCCGGGCCGGCGCCGACGCAGGCGATGCGCTTGCCGTTCCGGATTTCCGGAATTGGCGTGAGGCGGGCGCGGATGTCCTCCTTGTTGTCGGCGGCGACGCGCTTCAGCCGGCAGATCGCCACCGGCTCCTCCTCCACCCGGCCGCGCCGGCAGGCCGGCTCGCAGGGGCGGTCGCAGGTGCGGCCGAGTACGCCTGGAAAGACGTTTGAATGCCAGTTCACCATATAGGCGTCGCTGTAGCGACCAGTGGCAATCATGCGGATGTATTCGGGCACCGGCGTATGTGCCGGGCAGGCCCATTGGCAATCGACCACTTTGTGGAAGTAGTCAGGGTTGCTGATATCGGTGGGCTTCACGCTGCGGCGTCCCTCGATCGGGTTGCAGTCATTGTCTGGTGTTCGGAGGCTGGGCCACGGGTAGCAATGCGCCGCAGGGCGGCGGCACCCATCCGGGTGGTGTCCGGGGCTCGGCGGACCAGGCCCCCGGCAGCAGCGGGCTTGGCGTCCGCGACAGGCATCTCGTTCCTCCATTGGCCCAGCGGGCGCTGAACCTTGCCCCAAGCCCGGCAATGTCGCAACGGACCCACGCCATGGTGGAGTTTGTGTTGCGCCGCACAACAGGCTGGCGGGCTGGCGTTCCGCTCCTGGCCCATCCTAGATGTCGCGTCAACCAGGCAACGAACCGCCGGAGGATCATCCATGCTTACCCGCCGCCTTGCCCTGGCTGCGATCGCAGCCGGGCTTTCGCCGCGTCCCGGCCTCGCGCAGGCCGCCTGGCCCGACCGGCCGATCCGGGTGGTGCTGCCCTTCGCCGCCGGCGGCAACACCGATGTGATGGCCCGCTCGGTCGCCGAGCCGATGACCGCGCGGCTTGGCAAGCCGGTGGTGGTGGAAGCCCGCCCGGGCGGCGGCGGCACCATCGGCACCGAGGCGGTGGCCCGTGCCGCGCCGGATGGCTACACCGTGCTGCTCGGTTCGGGCGGCACCATGGTGGCCAATCCGGTGCTGCAGGCCCGGCTGCCCTATGATGCCGAGAAGGATTTTCGCCCGGTCGGGCTGATCGCCACCGTGCCGCTGGTGCTGGTGGCCGGGCCGCGCCAGTCCAGCGCCGATTGGGCGCAATTCCTCGCCGCGGCCAAGGCGAGGCCCGGCACCATCTCGCTGGCGACGCCGGGCAATGGCAGCGTGGCGCATCTGACGCTGGAACTGCTGCAGCATGCCGCCGGCATCCAGCTGACCCATGTGCCCTACCGTGGCGGCGGCGCGCTGGTGCCGGACCTGCTGGGCGGCACGGTGGATTGCTCGCTCCTGGAACTGACGACGGCGCTGCCGCTGCACCAATCCGGCCAGGCCCGCATCCTGGCGCTGGCGGCGCGGCAGCGCGTGCAGCCCCTGCCCGCGGTGCCGACCTTCACCGAGGCGGGGGTGCCGGGCTTCACCGCCCTCAGCTTCGGCGGGCTGATGCTGCCGGCCCGCACCCCCGATGCGGTGGCCGAGGCGCTGCGGGCGGCGCTGGTCGGGGCACTGGCCGAGCCTTCGGTGCAGGCCCGGCTTGCGGGGCTCGGGGCGACGGTCTCGACCGCCGAGGAGCAGACGCCGGCAGGCTTCGGCGCCTTCCTGGCGGCGGAGCGGGCCAAGGCGCGGCAAGCGGCGGCGCTGGCCGGGCTGAAGCCGGAATAGGCGTCGCCACCGAGCGCGCCTCGGGCGGTGTCACGCCGCCGCCCGGGTCGCCAGCGCCCGCAGTTCCGCCAGCAGCGGCCCGTGCAGCATCCGCTCCAGCGCCTGGATCGCCCGGGCGCCGGCCATGCCGTCCATGACCCGGTGGTCGAAGGAGAGATACACCTCCACCACCCCATCCGGTCCGATCGGGCCGTAGTTGAGGAAACACGGCCAGGGCGCCACCACCGAGGAGATCGCCACCCGCTCCGCCCCCAGCACCGAGACGCCGAAGCTGCCGTACCAGTTCGGCAGCTGCCGCCCGAGGTTGAGGCCGAGCCAGAACAGCCCCCGGCGGAGCGGCCAGGGCAGCCGCGCCAGCCGCAGCGCCCGGCAATTCTCGCGCAGGCTCTCGACCGGGGCGGTCTTCGCCTCCCGCACCCGGGCGGCGATCGCGGTCAGGCCGAGCCCGGCAGGGTCCTTGATGCGGAGGAAGAACAACGCCGGCTCGCCACCCCAGTCGCGCTCCACCACCACGCAGGCGACGCTGGTCGGCCATTCCACCAGCCGTGGCCAGGGCAGCTGGACATAACCGCGGCGGAGGATCGGCATCTCCTCGGCGGCCAGGGCGAAGGCGCGGGCGAAGATCGCTGACCAGGGGGGGCGTTCGTCGACCAAGCGCCGGGCGGCGACCAGCGGGCCGAGGGTGAGCCGGGCGGAGAGGGTCGCCCGCGGCACCCGGCGCGCGGCATAGGAGAATTCGGTCGCCAGCCGCCGTGGCAGCGACAGCGGGATGGACCGGCCTCTCATGCAATACCCTGCGGCATGGCAACGGAGATAGCGCCACCGGCGGGCTTGGCCGCATCACGGTTGCGCTGGCGTCGCGGTTGACGCGGCGCCCGGCCGGGCACAGCCTGTGGCCCCCATGCCCAAGCCCCCCACCACCCCAAAATCCGAGCGCGAGACCCGGCTGGCGCAGGCGCTGCGGGCCAATCTGCGGCGGCGGAAGGCGCAGGCGCGGGAGAGGGAGATGCCGCGGCAGGACAGCCAGGCGGTGGCGCCGGCCGGCGGGCCACCGGCACGGCGGCCCGGGACGGGCTGACCTTCCGCGCCGCGGCCAGCGGCCCGCGCAGGGCCGCCATGTCCCGGCGAACCACCTGCCCGGCCACGCCAAGGTTGCCCGGCCTCGGCCGCTGCGGTAATGGGGCGGCCCAGCCGGGGGAGGCCACCCCGCCACGCGAAAGCTGCCGCCATGTCGATCATGCCCGACCACTGGATCCGCCGAATGGCGGCCGATCATGGCATGATCGAACCCTTTGTCGAAAGCCAGCGTCGCGAGGGCACCATCAGCTTCGGCCTGTCCTCCTACGGCTACGACGCCCGGGTGGCCGATGAATTCAAGGTCTTCACCAACGTCGACAATGCCCTGGTCGATCCGAAGCATTTCGCCGAGGACAGCTTCGTCACCCGGCGCGGTGAAACCTGCATCGTCCCGCCCAACAGCTTCGTGCTGGCGCATACGGTGGAGTATTTCCGCATCCCGCGCGACATCCTGGTGATCTGCCTCGGCAAATCCACCTATGCCCGCTGCGGCCTGATCGTGAACGTCACCCCGCTGGAGCCGGAATGGGAAGGCCAGGTGACGATCGAGATCAGCAACACCACCCCGCTGCCGGCGCGCATCTATGCCAACGAAGGCATCTGCCAGTTCCTGTTCCTGCAGGGCGCCTCGGCGCCCGAGGTGAGCTACGCCGACCGGGCAGGCAAGTACATGCACCAGCGCGGCGTCGCGCTGCCGAAGCTGTAAGGGGCCGCATGGACCGCATCCGCATCCGTGGCGGCCGTCGGCTCTCCGGCAGCGTACCGATCTCCGGCGCCAAGAATGCCGTGCTGGCGCTGATGCCGGCGGCGCTGCTCGGTGGGCCGCTGACCCTGACCAACGTGCCCGACCTGGCCGATACCGCCACCATGGCGGCGCTGCTGGCGCAGCACGGGGTGGTGGTGGACCGTGACCGCACGGCCGGCCGCGTGAGCCTGAGCGGCGCGGCCGCCAGCCTCGAGGCGCCCTATGACATCGTCCGCAAGATGCGCGCCTCGGTGCTGGTGCTCGGGCCGCTGCTGGCGCGCTACGGCCAGGCGCGGGTCTCGCTGCCGGGCGGCTGCGCCATCGGCACAAGGCCCGTCGATCTGCATCTGAAAGGCCTGGAGGCGATGGGTGCCACCATCGACCTGGAAGGCGGCTACATCGAGGCCCGCGCCCCGGCCGGCGGCCTGCGCGGCGCCCGCATCCTGTTTCCCTCGGTCAGCGTCGGCGCCACCGAGAACCTGCTGCTGGCCGCCGTCCTGGCCAGGGGCGAGAGCGAGCTGGTCAATGCCGCCCGCGAGCCGGAGATCGAGGACCTCGCGCTCTGCCTGATGCGCATGGGCGCGCGGATCGAGGGCATCGGCACCGGCCGGCTGCATGTCCAGGGCGTCGATTCGCTGGCGGCGGCGACCCACCGGGTGCTGGCCGACCGGATCGAGGCCGGCACCTATGCCTGTGCCGCGGCGATCACCGGCGGCGAGCTGCTGCTGGAAGGCGCCCGGCTGGAGCACCTTGGCGCGGTCGCGCGGGTGCTGCGGGAGGCCGGGGTCGGGCTGGCCGAGGAACACAAGGGGCTGCGCGTCACCCGGTTGAACGGGCTGCATGGCGTCGATGTGCAGACCGAGACCTTCCCCGGCTTTGCTACCGACATGCAGGCGCAATTCATGGCGCTGATGAGCATCGCCGACGGCGCCAGCATGATCACCGAGACCATCTTCGAGAACCGCTTCATGCATGTTCCCGAGCTGATGCGCATGGGCGCCCGGATCAATTACCACGGCGCCTCGGCCATCGTCCGCGGCGTGCCGAAGCTGTCCGGCGCGCCGGTGATGGCGACCGACCTGCGCGCCTCGGTCTCGCTCATCCTGGCCGGCCTCGCCGCCGAGGGCGAGACCATCGTCAACCGCGTCTACCACCTCGACCGCGGCTATGAGCGGGTGGAGGCGAAACTCGCCGCCGTGGGCGCCGACATCGAACGGATACCGGGCTGAGCATGGATCTGCCGATCGCCAACCCCACCGGGGCCGCTGCCGACGACACGGCGCCGATCATCCTCGCGGTGCCGAAGGGCCGCATCCTCGCGGAGCTGGGCCCGCTTCTGGCCCGTGCCGGCATCCAGCCCGCCGCCGACTACATTGACGAGGACAGCCGCCGGCTGCGCTTCGAGACCAGCGACCCGGCGCTTGACGTGGTGCGGGTGCGGCCCTTCGACGTGGCCACCTTCGTTGCCCACGGCGCCGCGCATATCGGTGTCTGCGGCGCCGATGTGCTGATGGAATTCGACTATCCGGAGATCTACGCGCCGCTCGACCTCGGCATCGGCAAGTGCCGGATCAGCGTGGCGGAGCCGGCCGCGACCGCAGGTCGGGACGAGCCGAGCCGCTGGTCGCGCATCGCCGTCGCCAGCAAATACCCCAATGTGGCGCAGCGGCATTACGCGGCGCGCGGGGTGCAGGCCGAGGTGGTGCATCTGAACGGTGCGATGGAGCTGGCGCCTTCGCTCGGCCTGGCGCGGGTGATCGTCGATCTGGTGCAGACCGGCAGCACGCTGAAGGCGAATGGGCTGATTGAGACGGAGGTGATCGCCAAGGTCACCTCCCGCCTCATCGTCAACCGCACCGCGCTGAAGACCCGGCCGGAGGTGATCAGCGGCTGGATCGCGCGGTTCCGCGCGGCGTTGGCCGATTCGATCGCGGAGCCCCGCAGCGCCGCAGGCGCGAGGAGCGGGACGTGAGTCGGAGCGGCTTCATCCTGCGGGCCGGTTCCACGCCATGATGCGGCTCGACGCGCGGACAGCGGAGTTCGAGGCCGGCTTCGCCGCGCTGCTCGACCAGGCGCGGGAGACGACGGCGCGGGTGGATGCCGCCGTTGCCGAGATCATCGCCGCGGTGCGGGCGCGGGGCGATGCCGCGCTGCTCGACTGCACCGCCCGCTTCGATGGGTGGACACCCGCCGGGGTCGGGGCCCTGAAGGTCAGCGCGGAGGAGATCGCCGCTGCGACCGCCGGCATCGCGCCCGGGCTGCTGAAAGCCCTCGACCTCGCCGCCAGCCGCATCGAACGCTTCCACGCGGCGCAGAAGCCCGAGGATCTGGTGGTGCCCGATCCTGCCGGGCTGACCCTCGGGATGCGTTGGACCGCGCTGGATGCGGTCGGGCTCTACGTGCCGGGCGGGAAGGCGGCCTATCCCTCCTCGGTGCTGATGAATGCGCTGCCGGCGCGGGTCGCCGGCGTCGGCCGCATCGCCATGGTGGTGCCGGCGCCGGGCGGCGCGCTCAACCCGCTGGTGCTGGCGGCGGCGCAGCGCGCCGGGGTGACCGAGGTCTACCGCATCGGCGGCGCCCAGGCGGTGGCCGCCCTGGCCTGGGGCACCGCCTCCATCGCCCCGGTCGACCGCATCGTCGGCCCCGGCAATGCCTATGTGGCCGAGGCGAAGCGCCAGGTGTTCGGCCGGGTCGGCATCGATTCCATCGCCGGCCCCTCCGAAGTGGTGGTGCTGGCGGATGCGACGAACGACCCGCGTCATGTGGCGGTCGATCTGCTGGCCCAGGCCGAGCACGATGAAAGCGCTCAGGCGATCCTGATCACCGACGATGCCGGCTTCGCCGATGCCGTCGCCGCCGCCGTCGATGCCGAACTGGCCAGCCTGCCGCGCGGCGCCATCGCCGGGGAGAGCTGGCGGCGGCATGGCGCCATCATCCTGGTGCGCGCTTGGCCCGAGGCCTTCGCCCTGACCAACCGGCTGGCCCCCGAGCATCTGCAGTTGATGCTGCCGGAGCCTGCCGCCGCGCTGCGCGAGATCCGCCACGCCGGCGCCGCCTTCCTCGGCCGCTGGTGCCCGGAGGCGCTGGGCGACTACGTCGCCGGGCCCAATCACGTCTTGCCGACCGGCCGCACCGCCCGCTTCGCCTCCGGGCTCTCGGTGTTCGACTTCCTCAAGCGCACCACCTGGGTGGAGGCCAGCGCCGCCGGCCTCGCCGCCATCGGCCCGGCGGCGGTCGCCCTGGCCGAGGCCGAGGGGCTGCATGCCCATGGCCGCAGCGTGGCGCTGCGGCTGCCACCCGCCGGCTGAACCGGGCGCTGCCCGGCCAGTGTCCTTGACCGGGCGCCGCCCGGCGATCATCTTGCCGCCGCCAAGTCAATCCCCCCGGCGCGTGCTGCCCCATGCCTTGCCTGCTGCGCCCGGCGCAGCGCCGGTCTGGCGGCTGCGCACCGCGCACAGCAAGGTTACCTGATGTCCAAAGAGGATATGATCGAGTTCAGCGGCACCGTCGTGGAACTGCTGCCCAATGCCATGTTCCGGGTGAAGCTCGACAACGAACACATGGTGCTGGCTCATACCAGCGGGAAGATGCGCAAGAACCGCATCCGCGTGCTGGCCGGCGACCGGGTGAATGTCGAGATGACGCCCTACGACCTGACCAAGGGTCGCATCACCTTCCGCTTCAAGTGACGCGCGCCTGGCCGTTGCGAGCGACATGGGCGGTGGACCGTGCAGTTGGCCGATTCCACTGAGGCGGGCGGCGCGCCACCGGCCCTGAGCGCCGGCGCGGCGGATCGCCCGCCGCTGGTGCTGGCCTCGGCCAGCCCGCGGCGGCTCGCCCTGCTGGCCCGGCTCGGTGTGGTGCCGGACCGGGTGCTGCCGGCGGAGGTCGACGAGACCCCCGGCAAGGCGGAGCTGCCCCGGCTGCTCGCGGCACGGCTGGCGGCGGAGAAGGCGGCCGCGGTTGCCGCGCAGGCCCCCGGTGCGCTGGTGCTGGCGGCGGATACCGTGGTTGGCGTCGGCCGCCGCATCCTGCCCAAGGCGGAGACCGAGGCGGAGGCGCGGCAATGCCTCGAACTGCTCTCCGGCCGCCGTCACCATGTATACACCGGGGTGGTGCTGGTCGCGCCGGGCGGAAGGCGCAGCACTCGGCTGGTCGACACCATCCTGACCTTCCAGCGGCTGACCGAGGCGCAGATCGCCGACTACCTGGCCGGCGGCGAATGGCATGGCAAGGCCGGCGGTTACGCCATCCAGGGCAGGGCGGAAGCCTTCGTGCGCTTCCTCGCGGGGTCCCATTCCAACGTCATCGGCCTGCCGCTGTTCGAGACGGCGCAGCTGCTGCGGGGGGTGGGCTGGCTGCGGCCTTGACCCTGCGCATCCTGGCCAGCGCCTCCCCGGGCGAGATCCGGGTGGCACTATTGCGCGGCGACCGGCTGGAGGAAGCCTGGGTGGAGCGCCCGGCGCGGCCCGATGGCGTCGGCGACCTGCATCGCGCCCGTGTCTCGGCGGTGGCACCCGCCATGGCCGGAGCCTTCCTGGCGCTGGCCGGCGGCGAGACCGGCTTCCTGCCGGATGGTGAGACGGCGGTGCGGCGGCAGAAGGTCTCCGAGGGCATGATCCTGCCGGTGCGGGTCACCCGCGCGGCACAGGGGGGGAAAGGGCCGCGCGTCTCTGCCCGGCTCACTGCGGCCGAGGCGGCGCTGGCCGCCGCCGCGCCGGAGGGCGCGCCGCGGCTGTTGGCGCGCGGGCCGGAGGCGGCGTTGCGGCTGGCGCGGGCGCAGCCGACGGCGGCGGTAGTCTGTGACGGCGCCGCGCTTGCCGCCCGGCTGCGCGCCGCGCTGGGGGCGGAGCGGGTGGCCTTCAGTCCGGGGCCGGTCTTCGACGCCGCGCTGGAAGCCGAATTCGCCGCACTGGCGGAGCGGGAGGTACCGCTGCTTGGCGGCGGACGGCTGTTGATCCATCCGACGCCGGCGCTGGTCGCCATCGATGTCGATGCCGGGCCGCTGGCCGCCGGCGCCGACCGGGAGGCGCAGCGGCGGCTGAACCTGGTGGCACTGGCCGAGGTGGCGCGGCAGATCCGGCTGCGCCGGCTGGCCGGGCCGATCCTGCTCGACCTGGCCGGGCTGACGGTGAAGCAGCGGGCGCCGCTGGCCGAGCCGCTGGCTGCGGCGCTAGCGCCGGACGGGCTGGCGCGGCTGCTCGGCCTCGGGCCGCTTGGGCTGTTCGAGATTCTCCGCCAGCGGGTGCACCCGCCGCTGCATGAGGTGCTCGCCGGGCCTCTCACCCCCGGGCTGGCGGCGCTGCGCCAGGTGGTGCGGGAGGCGGCTTCGGCACCCGGACGGCGGCTGGCGCTGCATGCGGCGCCGGCGGTGCTGGCGGCGCTGGCGGCCCTGCCGGGGGCGCTCGATGCGGCGGCGGAGGCGCTGGCGCACCCGCTGCAGCTACGACCGGAGTCGGCGCGTTCGGAGGCGGATTGGAGCATCGAGGAGGTCCGGCATGGCGGATGAGGCGACACCCCGGATCAGGCCCCGTCGCCCGTGCCCGGTGTGCGGCAAGCTGCTGGAGCGCAGCGACCCCGAGGGCCGCTTCCGGCCCTTCTGCTCGGCACGCTGCCGGCAGGTCGATCTCGGTCGCTGGCTGGCCGAGGATTACGCAGTGCCTGGCCCGCCGGCCGACCGGCCCGACGAGGAGGAGATTCATTGAATTCACGACCGGGGGCGGGTGGACAGTGACCCAGGCTTCGGCTATCTCCCGCCCCCTCTGCCGGCGCCTGCAACGGCGCAGCGATGGGCCCAGGTAGCTCAGTTGGTAGAGCATGCGACTGAAAATCGCAGTGTCGGTGGTTCGATTCCGCCCCTGGGCACCATTTTACACATTTAGGTCAAGACTTTAGAGGCAGGGCCTCTGCGCTGTCGTGGCTGCGCGTGCCTAGCACCGTCCTGTTGCATGCCCTTCTGCATCAGCGCCGTAGGGGGGGCGAGCATTTGGTACTTTAGCACAGTTCTGGCGCAGCCGGGAGGAGTGGTCCTCCGCAGGGGTGCGACGATCGGAAGCTGTGGGCACCGGTGGCCTTTCGCGCCGTTGTCACCTGTTCGAACCACATGACCAGCCAGAGGATCAGTTATGCACCGCCGCACGTTCTTTGGCCTTGCCGGATCTCTACCTTTCGGAACCCTGGCCGCCGCGCCTGCGTGGTCGCAGCCGGTGTCCAACTGGCCGGCCCAGCCGCTCCGCATCGTTGTGCCCTACGCCCCCGGTGGACCAACTGACATTCCGGCTCGCCTATTGGCAGAGGAGCTGGCGAAGGTTCTGCCGCAGCGACCCGTGGTAGAGAACCGCACCGGCGCGGGCGTGGTGGTGGGCACGGACGTGGTTGCGAAGGCACGCGACGGCCACACAATCCTCTACACCACCATTTCCCACGCGGTGCTGCGGCCGCTTTTCCCGCAGCTGCCCTTCGATCCGGTAGCGGACTTCGCACCCGTGGCGCTGGTTGGGCAGATCCCGATGGTCCTGATGGTGAACAAGGACCTGCCGGTGAAAGACCTTCAGGATCTGATCCGGCTCTACCGCGATGCTCCTGGCAAGTACAATTACGGCAGCTCAGGCAATGGTGGCGCACTGCACTTGGCCTCGGAGCTGTTCCTGCGCCAATCCGGCGGGCTGAAGGTGATGCACGTCCCCTATCGTGGGTCAGCCGCAGCCATGCCGGATCTGTTGAACGGTACCGTTTCCATGATGCTGGACGTCGCCAACAACACCCTGCCATACGTGCAGCGGGGCGAGGTGAGGGCTCTTGCGGTCAGCTCCGAGCGCCGCCTGCCGCAGTTGCCGGACGTGCCGACCTTCAAAGAGCAGGGCCTACCGGACTATGAGGCCTATACTTGGCATATGGTGCTCATGCCGAAGGCTACGCCCGAGGCTGTGGTGCGGCAGCTCAATGGCGTTATCAACCGCGTTGTGGCTGAGCCTGCGGTCCAGAAACGGCTCGAGGACCTGGCCATGCAGGTGCGCACCGACAGCACACCTGAAAGCACGGCGAACTGGCTGCAGGCCGAGATGGCCAAATGGGAGCCAATCATCCGCGACGCCGGAATCAAATCGGACTGATACAGCGACCGGGGCATTTGGTTGCCATGTTCGCGATGATCGTATACTGATCATCGCCAATGCATTGTGCCGGGTTGCCACGTGCAGCACGTCATACGTGCCTGACTGCTATTCCCGTAGAGCGATGCAAGCCATCTGTGCCCTGCCATCCCCAGTGGGCACCGCCTCGACAACTGCGTTCCGGATATGCCGTCGGGCCACGAGAAAGCCGAAGGAGAAGCGCCGCATGGTGTTTGATCGCCGCCCGAGAATTTCATCGCGTGGCCGTTGGAAATTTGCCGCACGTCGCGGGAGGCCGCAGGAGGAGGTTGCCGCCTAGTGCGGTCCGTTGCCCGGCGTACGGCCTTCTGCGCCACATTGGGCTTGCTGTCCCTCACCGTCGCCTGTGCGCCACGAGTTGACCTGGTACCATCCACTGCCAGTGTGGTGACACCCGATGCAGAGCCGGTTGAACAGGCCGCGCCGCCGCCGCGGATCGTGCAGCTTGTGGGGACGGCGTCACCGATGGACGGACAGTGGGTGCGTCCGCTCGGCGAGCAGCAACTGGGCGACGCGTCCTACTATGGCTCGGAGTTCAACGGCCGCCGGATGGCCAATGGCCGCCGCTTTGATCCTCGCTCGACCTCGGTGGCCCACCGGACGCTGCCCTTCGGTACCAAGGTGCTGGTCACCAATCTCGGCAATGGCCGCTCCGCGACGGCCACCGTCGAGGATCGTGGTCCCTTTGTACGTGGCCGCATCATCGACCTGAGCCCGCGTCTCGCCGAGCATCTAGGGATGCTCATGCAGGGCGTCGCGCCAGTCGAGGTCACGCCGGTCGAACTGGCCGAGGCGCCAAACTGATGGGGGCATGCGACACGGCTGACTGCCCTTGCGCGGGCCGCTGAGAGCTCTACTTATCGCCCGCGCAGCCAGGGCGTACTTGGGTCCATGGTGACGGCAATAACGCTCGCAAGGGCGGCACGACGGCGAAATTTCAACGACTAAACCTCTGCCCAGCGGGCGTCAGCCAGGGGGAGCAACGCGTTGGGGTGCATGGCATACTGCAATGTCCCGGCACTCTGTATGACCTTCTCAACGGCGGCGTGGCGCAGACTGTAGCTGCTACGGCGCTTGTGCGAAGAAGCACAGATGCGCATTGCCCTTCTGGCCCGAGAGAAGCTACGCAAAGGTATGTTTCCGATGCGTGATAAGTTTGATTCTGTTTGGTCCCGGGATTTGATGGTGCGGGTCATGGATGAATCTGGACAACTCTTCCGTCCAGGCGTTGCAGATGGCTTCGCAGGGCGTGAGGCCCCGTAGGGTCTTCAGCCGACGGGCGAAGTTGTAGGCGGCGACGAAGTCGGCGAGGTGCTGGCGGAGCTGGTCGCGGCTCTGGTAGTGGAACCGCTTGACGGTCGCGTCCTTGATGGTGCGGTTCATGCGCTCGACCTTACCGTTTGTCCATGGATGTCGAGGCTTGGTCAGCCTGTGCTCGATGTTGAGCTCGGCACAGGCAAACTCGAAGGCGTGACAGAGGAACGGCTCGCTCCGAGCCGGCATTTGCCGGATGTCCTCGGGTGTCCAGCCACCGCCGCCAGGTTCGGTGAAGGGCGTGCCATTGGCTACCGTCTTCGGGTTGATCCCGTAGCGCCTGGCGAGCCCTCTCAGGCTCTCTTGACGATGCTGCATCGCTCGACGGACCGCCGCAGTCGTTGTGGCGCTCCCATGTTGAACCTGGCCCATAGCGCGTCGTTCCACGCATGCTGGAAGACTGCACCATCAAACCTTGGGGGCAAACAGCTAGGCACCTACACGCGGCAAGGCCCGCGGATCGGCCTACCGAAGTGTCGGGTCGAGCCGATCGCGCAGCCAGTCGCCGAGCATTGAGACCGAGAAGGTCGTGAGAACAATGACCACGGCCGGCGACAGCAGGATCCACGGCGCCCGCGTCAGATACTCCCGCCCATATCCCACCATCGATCCCAGGGAGGTCGCCGGCGGCTGCACGCCGAGACCAAGGAAGGACAATCCGCTTTCCAGCAGGATGATCTCGGGAAAGGCCAGGGTCATCGAGACAATCAGAGTCGAGGCGATATTCGGCAGCACGTGCCGGAGGTAAAGGCGCCGGGGCGTGGCGCCGAGCTGCCGAACCGCGGCGGCATAGCCCTGGGTGCTGGCGCTAATGGCCAAGCCCCGGGCGATGCGGGCGTAGCGCTCCCAGGCATGCAGCCCAAGCAGGGCGACGAAGAGCGGCAGCGAATTGCCGAAGAAGGCCAGCACCGCCAAAGCCAGAATCAGGAAGGGCAGGCTGGCCGAGAAATCCACCAGCGCCAGCACCATCTGCTCGACCAGGCCTCGGAAATGCGCCGCCAGGAAGCCAAGCGAGGTGCCGATGAGCGCGCCGACCAGGGTAGCGCCGAAGGCGATCAGCAAACTCATCCGGATGGAGAAGATCAGGCGCGAGAGCACGTCCCGCCCCAGCTCGTCCGTGCCAAGAGGATGCAGCCAGGTACCGCCAAACAGGATCGGCGGCGAGAGCCGGTTGCGCAGGTCGAGCGCGGTGTAGGCGTAGGGCGCCACCGCATCCGCCAGCACTGCGATGCCGAGCACCAGCGTCAGCCAGGCGATGGCGAACAGCACCAGCGGCGGCAGCGAGCGCCGCGGCGCAGTGGGGCGCAGCGCGGCAGGCAGGGCAATATCGGACATGCTCAGGCACCCCTCGGCTGGGTGCGAAGGCGGGGGTCGAGCGCGCCATAGAGCAGGTCCACCGCCAGATTCGCGGTGACCATGGTGGCGGCGACCAGCAACAGGATGCATTGCACCACCGCAAGATCGCGGTTCGCCACCGCCACCACCAGCAGCCGTCCGACCCCGGGCCAGGAGAAGACGCTCTCCACCACCACGGCACCGGCGATCAGGCTGCCCACCATGAAGCCGACGATGGTGACAGTCGGGATGGCGGCATTCGGCAGGGCATGGCCCCAGATCACGGCGCGCCAGGGAACGCCCTTGGCGGAGGCGGTGCGGATATAGGGCTGGCCCAGCACCTCCAGCATCGCGCTGCGGGTGAAGCGTGCCAGCACCGCGGCTCCGCCGATGCCCATGGTGACGATGGGCAGGATGGCATGCTTCCAGCTCTCCTGCCCACCGGAGGGCAGCCAGCCGAGCTGGACCGCGAAGACCAGCACCAGCAGCAGGCCGAGCACGAAGGAAGGGACGGTGAAGCCGGCGACCGCCAGCATCATGACCGCCCTGTCCAGCAGGGAATTGCGGTGCAGTGCAGCGGTGATGCCGGCCGGGATGCCGATGCCGAGCTTGATCAGCAACGCCGGTACGGTCAGCGCCAGGGTTGCCGGGATGCGTTCCCCCACCAGCGCAATGGCCTCGCGGCCGTCGCGCATCGAACGGCCGAGGTCACCGCCGAGGATGGCGCCGAAGTAGCGCAGGTATTGCACCCAGAGCGGCTCCTCCAGCCCCCAGGCGCGGCGGAAGGCAGCGACGGCTTCGGGCGGGGCATCGGCGCCCATGATGATCTGGGCGGGATCGCCGGAAAGCCGCAGGACGACGAAGGCGAAGGTGACGACCATCACGATCGTGACGGCGGCGCGCAGCAGGCGAAAGCCGAGGAAACGCAGCATCAGGCCGCCCTCGGTGCGGCGACCAGCCGACCCAGCCCGTCACGCCGTGCGGGATTGCCGGCGTCGGACGGCGCCTCCGCCTCGCCATGCGCCACATGGCAGGCGACGCGGCGGCCATCGCCCGCCCTCGGCTTCAGCAAGGGATCGTCGGTGGCGCAGCGCGGGACGGCGGCGGCGCAGCGCGGATGGAAGGCGCAGCCGCTCGGTCGGTCCGCCGGATTGGGCGGGTCGCCCTGCAGCAGGATGCGCGGATGCAACCCTGCTGGGCGCCGGCCGGGGTGCGGGATGGCCGAGACCAGGGCCTGGGCATAGGGGTGCGCTGGCGCGTGCAGCACCGCATCCGGCTCACCCTCCTCGACGATGCGGCCGAGATACATCACCGCGACGCGGTGGCTCACCTGCCGCACCGCGCGCAGGTCGTGGCTAACGAAAAGGATAGCCATGCCGCGGCGCGCCTGCAGCTCGACCAGCAGGTTCATCACCTGCGCCTGGATGGAAACGTCGAGCGCGCTGATCGGCTCGTCGCAGACCAGCAGCGCCGGGTCGGTCGCCAGGGCGCGGGCCAGCACCGCCCGCTGCCGCTGGCCGCCTGAAAGCTCATGCGGGTAGCGCGCGGCCAGATCCGGCCGCAGGCCGACATCGCGCAGCAGCGCCGCGAGGCGGGCGGCGCGGTCGCCGATGTCGTGGATCTCGAGCGGCTCGGCGATCTGCGCTCCGACCGGCATGCGGCGGTCGAGTGCGCCGAGCGGATCCTGGAACACCATCTGCATCCGCGCCCGCATAGCGCGCCAAGCCGCCGTGCCGGGCGGCGGCATCGCCTGCCCCTCGACGCTGACCCTGCCGGCATCGGGCGCTTCCAGCCCCAGCACCAGCCTGGCAGTGGTCGTCTTGCCGCAGCCGCTTTCGCCCACCAGGCCGAGCGTACGGCCACGCTCCAGGGTGAGGGAAATGCCGTCCACTGCGCGCACCTCGGCCGCCCGGCCGAAGGCGCCGCGGCGCATCCAATAGCGGCGGACCAACCCCTCGGCCTGCAGCAGCGGGGCGGGCCTCACGCCGGCACCAGGGCGCGGGCGGCGCGCAGGCAGGCAGCGCTGTGGCCAGGGCCGAGCGGCACCGCCGCCGGCAATGCGAGGCCACACGCCGGCTGTGCCAGTCCGCAGCGTGGCGCGAAGGCGCAGCCCGGCGGCATGGCGGCGGGCTCCGGCACGCTGCCGGGGATGGCGGCAAGCGGCCGGCGCGGCCCATCGAAGGGCGGCAGCGCGCCGAGCAGGCCCTGGGTATAGGGATGCGCCGGGTCGGCGAAGAGCCGTGCGGTGGCCGCGGTCTCCACGATCCGGCCGGCATACATCACCGCGACCCGCTCGCAGGTCTCGGCCACCACGCCAAGGTCGTGGGTGATCAGCACCAGCGCCATGCCCGTCTCGCGCCTAAGCGCGCCCAGCAGGTCCAGGATCTGCGCCTGGATGGTCACGTCGAGCGCCGTGGTTGGCTCATCCGCCACCAGCAGCTCCGGCTGCCCGGCCAACGCCATGGCGATCATCACCCGCTGGTTCTGACCGCCGGAGAGCTCATGCGGGTATGCGTCCAGCCGGCGCGCCGCATCGGGGATGCCGACCTGGTCGAGCAGCCGCCGCGCCTCCGCCCGCGCCGCGGCGCCGCCGATCCCGCGATGCAACGCCAGCGCCTCGGTGATCTGCCGGCCGATCCGGTGCACCGGGTTCAGGCTGCTGGCGGGGTCCTGGAAGATCATTGCGACGCGGCCGCCACGCACCCGATCCAGTCGTGCGGAGGAGGCGCCGAGCAACTCCTCTCCGTGCAGCGTCACGCTGCCGCCGATGCGCGCCTTGCCCGGCAGCAGGCCGAGCGCGGCCAGCCAGGTGACCGACTTGCCGCAGCCGCTTTCACCAACCAGCCCGAGCGCCTCGCCCGGCGCGACGGAGAGGTCGACGCCGCGCAGCGCCGTGGCGCCGTCGAAGGCAACGGTGAGGCCGTGGATCGCAATAAGCTCAGACATTCCAAATGCCCGGCCGGAAACCCATGAGGAAGGATTGCGCCGCGTGCCAGTGGATGTCGCGGCGCTTGCCGGTGGAATGGGCTACGTCGAGCATGTCGGGGTCGGCGATCTTCTGCGCCGCCACCAGCCGCGGCAGCGCCAGGGCGGCCGCCGCCCCCGGTGCGAGACGGCGTGCCAGCATCCGCTCAGGCGCCCCAGTTGTTGGCGCGGAAGTCCATCGCGAAGGCCGGCGCCGCCTTCCAGCGGATCTCGCGGCGCTTCGCGGTGAAGGTCGCATTCCGGTGCAGCACGGTGTAGGCCGGATCCTCGCGTTCGGCGATCTCCAGCATGCGGCGGAACATCGCCCGCCGCTTCGCCCGGTCGGTGCTGGTCTCCAGCTGCACCGAGAGCGCGTTGAACTCGGCATTGGCGTATTCGCCGACCTGCTGCTGCTGGCCGTTCGGGCCGTGCTGGTTGACAAGGGAGGAGACCGGATCGCTGTACAAGCCGCTGTTGGACCAGTCCCGCACCGCGCGGGTCGGCGTCCGCTCCAGGATCTGCGACCAGTTCTCCTTCATCTCGATCTGCACGTTGAGTCCGGCCGCACGCCACATCTCGACCAGGATCTGCGCCGTCGCGGTTTGGTTGGTGTAGTAGTTGTTGAGCAGGCGGTAGGGGATCGGATCGCCCTTGTAGCCGGCCTCGCGCAGCAGGCGACGGGCCTCCGCCAGATCGTATCGCGGCACGTTCCAGTCGGCCTGATACATGTCGCCGTAGAACTCCCACTGCAGCCCGCGGGGGATGGTGGTGCGGCCGGCCCAGAGGCTGTCGACGATCGCCTGACGGTCGATCGCATGGGTGAAGGCGCGGCGGATGCGGGCATCGGCCAGCAGCGGATGGTGCTTGTCGAACACCGTCAGCCGGTGGTTCGGGATGGTGCCGCCCTGCACCTCGAAGGCGCGGTTGCGCTCGATGCCGGCGATCTGGTCGGGCGGGATGTCGCAGGCGAAGTGGTATTCGCCGGAGAGCAGGCCGTTCACCCGGGAGGCAACCTCCGGCACCTCGACGAAGCGAAGCTGCCGCAGCGGCGGCCTGCCGCCCCAGTACTCGTCGTGTGCGACAAGCGTCAGCGAGTGGTCGGCGCGGAACTCGGCCACCTTGTAGGGGCCCGTGGTGATCGGCTTGCGCGCCCAGTCGAGCCAGGTCGCGGCCTCGGCGAAGCCGCGGCGGCTGCCGATCTCGGCGCTGGAGCGGGTCATGCGGCCCTCCAGCGTCACGTCCGGCGTGCGATTCACCCAGCGGACGGTGTATTTGTCCACCACCTCGATGCGCTCGAAACCGGGGAAGCTGCGGTTGGCGACGGCCGGAACCTCGATCGGCAGCTCCTTGCCGGCACGGCCGGGATTCGCCTCGCCGACGCGGATGGTGGCGCTGCTGTTCGGGCCGCCTGGGCCGAACATGCGGTCGTTGCCGAAGGAGAAGGCGACATCCTCGGCGGTCAGCTCATCGCCATTGTGGAAGCGCACGCCCTGGCGCAGCTTCAGCTCCACCACCCTGTCGCTGATGCGTCGCGTCTCGGTGGCCAGCACGGGAATGGTCTGCAGCTCGCGGCCATAGTCGCGGCCGAGCATCCCCTCCCAGAGCGAGGTGATCAGCACCCGCTCACCGACATTGGACTGTTCGCGGAGCGGCTCCAGCGTGTTGCTGTTGCTGATCTTCTGCACCGCGATGGTGATGGCGGGGCGCTGGTCGGCCTGGGCGATGGCGAAGCGGGGCAGGCCGGCGGCCAGGGCTGCACCGGTGAGCAGGCTGCGGCGGTCGATCATGCTGGGGTCCCTCGGTCCTCAAGACCTTGCGGCGTGGCGCGAAAGGCGGTGAGCGTGCGTTCGGCATGGCGCAGCCGCCACGACAGGGCGCGCTGCGCGTATTCCTTCACCAGGCCGGCATGCGCCGGGCTTTCCGCCAGGTTGGTGAACTGGTGCGGGTCACGCTCCAGGTCGAAGAACAGCGGCGGCAGCGCCGCGAAATGCACGTATTTGAACCGCGCATCCTGAATGACGCAGAGGCTGCTTTCATCCATGTGCAGGCCAAGCTTCGTCTCGGGCTGCGAGTAGAAGATGTCGCGGAAGTCGTACTCGTAGTGCAACGCGTCGCGCCAGCCGGCCGGGGGGCCGCCCTGCAGCAGCGGCAGCAGGGAGGCGCCATCGACGGCACGCGGAATCGTGCCACCGAGGGCTTCGAGGATGGTCGGCATCAGGTCGACGCTCTCGGTGAAGGCACTCTCGACCGCACCGGCGCGTACCGTGCAGCCGGCATCCTTGACCACCAGCGGGATGCGGAAGCTCTCGTCGAAATAGCCGATCTTGCCGAGCAGCCAATGGTCCCCGAGTTGCTCTCCATGGTCGGAGGTGAACACCACCATGGTGTCCTCCCACTGCCCGGTCTCATCCAGATAATCGAGGACGCGGCCGAGATTGTCGTCGATCTCGCTCATCAGCCCGGCATAGGTGGCGCGCATCAGCCGCACCGAGGCCTCATCCAGCGCCGTCACCGCACCGCCGGCGCCGTGGAAGAAGGATCCCTGGCCGATGCCCTGCAGGTAGAACTCCAGCAGCGGATGCTGCCGTGCCTCGTCCTGCCAGCGCGGCGCGCGCACCGGCCCCGGCATCTCGGCCGGGTGGTACATGCGGTTGTAGGGGGCGGGCGCGATGAAGGGCGGGTGCGGCCGGTAATAGCCGAGATGGAGGAACCACGGCTTGTCGCCGACACCTTTCAGGTAGGTCACCGCGCGGTCGGTGAAATAGGCGGTGTCGGAAAGCTCGGCCGGGATGCGGCAGGGCCGGTCCGTCGCGCCGGGCACCGCATCCTCTCCGGCTGGCAGCCAGATATCCTCACGGCGCTCCGGCAGGGTGTAGCCCTGGTGCGCCAGCCAGCCGAAATAGCCGTCCATCGTCGGCTCGAAGGCGCCGACGCTGCGGAAGCCGTCCATCAGATCGCCGAGATAGGTGAAGCGCGGGTCGCGCGGGCCGGTGGTGCGCGGGTCGGGCGTTGTCGTGGTATAGCCGATCAGCGCCGGGTCGTAGCCGATGCGGCGGAGAGCCTTGCCGAGGTTCATGTGCCGTGCATCCAGCGGCACGGTGTTCTGCACCGCCCGATGGTTCATCAGGTACAGCCCGGTGAGCAGCGAGGCGCGCGCGGGGCCGCAGGGCACGGTGGTGGTGACGTGATTGCGGAAGGTCACGCCTTCGCGGCAAAGGCGATCGAGGTTCGGCGTGCGCAGGAAGCTGGCGCCCAGCTGCGGGAGGAAGTCCGCGCGCCACTGGTCAACCACAATGAGAAGCACGTTCCGCCGCTGCCGCATCCACCGCTACCATCCAGCCAGGGCGCGGCAAATACCGCCTGAACCCGGACACTTTCGTGTCGGACCGATTGCGGTTCGGTGACAGACGCGCCCGTGGCTGTGCGGCGCGCCGCAATGCTGGTGCCATCGAAGGCGCATCGCAACGGCCGAGAGGATCTCCGCAGCATGCTATGCTTGCGGGCATGCATCCGGATGTTGGATCGGTCTGCGGCAGTAGTAGAGGCGCTGGTGATGCGAACCAAATGGATGGTCCCCGGACCGCGCCGCCGAGGGGCAGCTACAGGGTCACCGCCCGGTTCGCACAACACCGGTTGTGGGTCTCGACACTCTGCTGACGCCGTGAGGCAGGATCAGCAAACGTGATCTGAGCTCCCGGCATCTAGGCGATATCCTGACCACCACAATATTGCTGGTCCAAACCGACTTTGAGACACCTTAAAGTTGTATTCCCTGGGGGTGGCTAGGTCGCTTTTCGTTTGGAAGACATCTTAAGGTTGTGTTATGTTGTGCGCATGATCCGCGCCCTTCACGCAGCAATCCTGGCATGGATGATCGTCCTCGCGGTGTACGTCATGGGGTTTGAGCCATCCGGTGATGCCTTTGCCGATCCGCATGCCGCCATTCAGGTGCAGCCAATGGTGGTGATGGGCTACGTTGTCCAGCCATACGATCCGCTTCCGTAGCCCATAGGAAGCCCGCCAGCTCCTTTGGAATTGGCGCCCAGACATAGTGACGGCGGTGGCGCTCATCGATCCGCGCGGGTCCTGCAGCGGACTGCATCCATGTCTGAACGCCAATCCGCCGTTGCCCGGGATATTGACCACGCGACCACCCGGCAAAGCCGGAGCCTGATTGCTTCACCTTGATGCAATCAGGCCCGGATTTGCGTTCCTGGCTTTCAGCGCGGCGTCCGACGACGGTATGCTTTATCCCACATACGTCAGCTTCGAGTTATCCTGGCACATCACGCCGGCTTTTCGCTCAGCCTGCGATACATCTCAAGCAGCGCGACGATGTCCTTGCCGCGGTAGCCCTGGGCCAGTGCCATCGCCATAACCTCGCGCACCAGAGAAGCGGTCGGTGTCGGCTGGCGGAAGGCGCGGCCCATGTCGATCGCCAGCGCCAGATCCTTCTCGCCCAGCTCCATCTTGAAGCCTGGCTCGAAATCATCCTTCAGCGCCTTCGGGAAGCGCTTGGTGAAGTGGAAGGACCTCCCGCCGCTCATCGACAGCACCTGATAGAGCTTGTCCGGCGCGACTCCCGCCGCCTCTCCGAGCGCGAAGGCCTCGCAGGCCACCAGCACGTTGCCGAGCGACATCATGTTGTTGACCAGCTTCACCGCCTTCGCAGTGCCGACCGGGCCGGTGTGACTCCAGCTTGAGCCGAGCTGCTGCAGCACCGGTTCGGCCCGGGCGATATCGGCCTCCTCGCCGCCGACGATCAGCACCATCTGGCCGCTCCGCGCCTCGGCAGGGCCACCGCTGACCGGGCAGTCGACAACGGCGAGGCCGCGCGCCGCCGCCGCCGCGCCGATCTCCCGCATGGTGGCGGGATCGATGGTCGACAGCTCCAGGATCAGGCTGCCCGGCTCGGCCTTGGCGATCAGCCCCTCGGGGCCGAGCCAGGCGGCGCGGGCGGCGGCGGGGTCGGGCAGGCTGGTCAGCACCAACCGGCGCCCGGCCAGTGCCTCCGCCAGCGTGTCGGCGACCGCCACCTGCCGCTCGGCCAGCTCCTGCCGGCGGGCCGGGTTGACGTCGTAGCCCAGGACATCGAAGCCGGTCTCGAACAGGCGCGCGGCCATGCCGGCGCCCATCTGTCCCATGCCGATGACGGCAACGCGCTCCTTCATGCGCAACTTCCTCCGCTATCCGATCGGACCGCGCTGGGGCGGGGGATCGCTGTTCAGGCCGGGACGGATGGTGGCGGCACGGATCGGCAGCGCCATGGCGGGCATGCGCGCGATCACCACCGTGAGCGACACCACCTTCGGCTCGCGGCCCCCAATCCCGCATTCCGGGCTGCTGCGCAAATTGCGCCGGCGGCTGGTCGTGATCCTGCATGCTGGCGGCGCGGCATGACGCGGCGACGCGCCGCACTGGCGGATTGCGCATTCTGCCTTGCACCGGGCGCGGTTGCGACCACACGGGTGCAACAGATTGTGCTCTGCCTTGGCCTGATGTCAGGGCATCGCCTTCAGGCAGGTCGGCCGACCGGCGGCGCGGCACATTGCCGCGCTGCCGGTTGCGTAGCGGCAGCGGTTGCGTTCATGCGTAAACGCGAATCCGCTGCAGCCGGTTGTTCGTGGCGTGGGGATCCACGCGCCGGGGCGTTCACACCCCTCCGCGATCCGCTCTAGCGGTTGCTGCTGCTGCCAGTCCCGCTCGTGCCGGGGCTGCCGGGGCGGATCGCGCCGCTCGGTGCCAACGGGCTGCTGCTTGGATCGCCGCCGCGGACCGCTGCGCCGCCGCCGGCCGGCGGGGCGCCACGCGGCGCAACGGTGCTGCTGCCGGTCGTGCTGGGGCTGGTGGCCGAGGTCGGCGCGCCCGGCCCGGTCGCCACGCCACCGCCAGGCTGCGGCTGGGTCTGCGGCGTGCCGAGGTTGGTGTTCGGAACCTGAGCGCTGGCGGTGCCGAGCGCGAGGCCAAGGGCAGCGGTGGCAATGAAAATGGTGCGGCGCATCTGCGTCTCCTTCTTGGTGGCCATGCGGCTTCCAAACGATTGACGCCAGAATTGGTTCGGCGGCGCCGCGATGCGTCACCGGGCTGGCAACAGGGGCGGGGTTCGACCTTCCCGCCCCTGCGCCGTGGATCACGCCCGGACGAGCGGGCAGCCGCCTTCGGACAGCGGCCGGAAGGCCTCCTCGGCCGGCGTCGTCTGCAGCAGCTTGTAGTAGTCGAAAGCGCCACGGCTCTCCTCCGGCTTCTTCACCTCGAAGAGGAAGGCCGGGTGGATCTTGCGGCCATCCGGCCGGATGCTGCCGGTGCCAAAGGCATCGTCGTCGGTCGGCATGGCCTTCATCCGCGCCACCGTATCGGCCCCGCTC
Source organism: Siccirubricoccus deserti (assembly GCF_014283215.1). Classification (GTDB taxonomy): domain Bacteria; phylum Pseudomonadota; class Alphaproteobacteria; order Acetobacterales; family Acetobacteraceae; genus Siccirubricoccus; species Siccirubricoccus deserti. The sequence goes on along the minus strand of NZ_JACOMF010000033.1, from coordinate 14,402 downwards.
GCCTTGGCCGCCTGCACGCCGAGCGAGGCGACGGCCTTCAGGTAATGCAGCGTACTGGAGTAGTCGCCCGCATGGTTCATGCAGAGTGCGACCTGGCCGGCCACCGCATGCACGCGCCGCGTGAAGGCGCGGGTGCGGTCGTTGAGATCCCAGTAAAAGGATTCCGTACACACCAGCCCCTGCGCCGTCTGCAGCCCGAGCGAATGCACATCCGGCAGGAACATCAGCATGGAGGCCAGCTTGATGCCGCGCCGGGTGATGCCGAACTCCGCCGCCTGCTTGATGCAGTTGACGGTATCCGTGCCGGCATTGGCCAGCCCGATCACCTTGGCGCGCGAGGCCTGGGCCTGCAGCAGGTAGGAGGAGAAATCCGTGGTGCCGGGGAAGGGGGTGCGCACCTGGCCGACGACCCGGCCGCCGGCCGCATTCACGAAGGCGATGGTGTCGCGTTCCAGCGAATGGCCGAAGGCATAGTCGGCGGTGACGAAGAACCAGGTGTCGCCGCCCGCGCGGACGGTCGCCGCGCCGGTGGATTTCGCCAGCATGTAGGTGTCGAACACCCAGTGGATGGTGTTCGGGGTGCAGTTCTTGCCGGTCAGGTCCGAGGTCGCGGTCGAATTGGCGATGGCGACCTTGTTCTTCTCCCGCGCCAGCTCCGCCACCGCCAGCGCCACCGAGGAGGCGGCGAGGCTGACCACCATGTCGACGCCATCCCGGTCGAACCACTGGCGGGCGATGTTCAGCGCGACATCCGGCTTGTTCTGATGGTCGGCGACGACGACCTCGGTCTCGAAGCCATGCGCGCCGAATTCCTGCACCGCCAGCCGGGTGCAGGCCACCGTGGTCGGGCCGTTGAGGTCGCGGTAGCTGCCGGACATGTCGGTCAGCACGCCGATCTTGATGGTCCGGGCGGCCTGCGCACGGGCGCCGCCGAGGGGAAGCGCGCTGGCAGCGCCGGCCTGCAGCAGGGTGCGTCGGTTCAGCATCATGGTTCTCTCCCTTTGAGCCAGTCATACCGCGCCTCGCCGCGCGAGAAAACGCCAGATTGTTGCACGTGGGCGTTTGCCCAGGCGTGGCGGTGCCATGGCTCCCGCCTGGCATCCCGCCGGCTTGCGGTCGGCACGGTTCCTCGCCAGCATTGCGCCATGCAGCACATCGCCGATGCCGCGGCCGCGCTTGCCGCGGGCCGTACCTCCGCCGTCGCCTTGGTAGACGCGGCGCTCGACCGGATCGCCGACCCCAGCGGCGAGGGCAGCCGCGCCTTCACCGCAGTCCACGCCGCCGCGGCGCGGGCCGAGGCGCGGGCGATCGACATGCTGCGCCACGCCGGCCGCGCACCATCCCCCTGGGCCGGCATCCCGGTCACGGTGAAGGACCTGTTCGACGAGCACGGCCACCCGACGCCGGCCGGCTCCACCGTGCTGAAGGATGCGCCGCCGGCGGCGTGGGATGCGCCGGTGGTGGCGCGCCTGCGGCGCCAGGGCTTCATCATCATCGGCCGCACCAACATGGTGGAATTCGCCTTCTCCGGCCTTGGCGTAAACCCGCATTACGGCACGCCGCTCAGCCCCTGGGACCGCGGGACCGGGCGGCTGCCGGGCGGCTCCTCCTCCGGCGCCGGCGTCGCCGCGGCGGACCACATGGGCTTCGGCGGCCTCGGCACGGATACCGGCGGCTCTTGCCGCATCCCGGCGGCGCTCTGCGGCGTGGTCGGCTTCAAGCCGACGGCGAAGCGGGTGCCCATCAGCGGTGTGCTGCCGTTGTCACCCTCGCTCGACAGCGTCGGGCCGCTGGCGCGCAGCGTTGCCTGCTGCGCCCTGCTCGATGCGGTGATCAGCGGCGTGGAGCAGCCGCGGCCGGTGGCGCATCGCGGCGTCGCCGGGCTGCGGCTCGGCCTGCCGCGCGGCACCTTCCTGACCGAGGACCTCGACACGGCGGTCGCCAATGCCTTCCAGCGGGCGCTGTCGCGGCTTTCGGTGGCCGGCGCGCGGATCGAGATGTTCGACCTGCCGGAGCTGGCGGAGATCCCGGCGGTGAACGCCACCGGCGGCTTCACCGCCAGCGAGGCCTTCACCTGGCACCGCAGGCTGATCGCCGAGAAGGCGGCAGGCTACGACCCGCGCATTCTCGCCCGCATCCGCCGCGGCGAGCGCATGTCGGCGGCCGACTACATCACCTTGGTGAATGAGCGTGCCCGCATCATCGCCGCGGTGGCGAAGCGCACCGCCGGCTTCGATGCAGTGGTGACGCCGACCTGTCCGCTCATCCCGCCGGCGCTGGCGGAGGTGGAGGCCGAGGCGGACTACAACCGCATCAACCTGCTGCTGCTGCGCAACACCGCCGTGGCCAATTTCCTCGACCGCTGCAGCATCAGCCTGCCGATCCAGCGCCTGGGCGAAGCACCGGTGGGGCTGATGCTGACCGGCGAGCACATGGCGGATGCGGCGCTGTTCGAGGTGGCCGCCGCAGTGGAAGCGGCGCTGGCGGGGCCCTGATCCGTCGGCGCCACATTTCGGCGCAGGATTCTCAACCGTACGCCCATGGCGCATTGCCACGAGTTAAGGCCATCCACACCTCCCGTAGAGGCCGGGAAGCCGAGGATGCCGTTGTCGTCCTGATGCTCCGCCTGCCGGAGTTCGGACGGGCGGCGTTCGGCAGCGGCTATTCCCGGCAAGCCGGTGCCAGACTGGCAGCCCACATGGGCCGCCACGGGCCGGCTGGAGCGATCCGGCCGGCCCGCCTCTTTTCCGGCTCAGCGCCCCGCCGGGCGGCTTTGCGCTTCCACCAGCGCCAGCAGCCCTTCCAGCATCTGGGTCGGCGTCGGCGGGCAGCCGGGGATGACGAGGTCCACCGGCAGCGCCGCGCCGATGCCGCCTTCCACCGCATAGCTGCCCTTAAAGACGCCGCCATCCACCGCGCAATCGCCGACCGCGACGATCCACTTCGGGTCGGGCGTGCAGGCCCAGGTGCGCTCCAGCGCCTCACGCATGTTGCGGGTCAGCGGCCCGGTCACCAGCAGCACATCGGCGTGGCGGGGGCTGGCGACGAAGCGCAGCCCGAAGCGTTCCAGGTCATGGACCACGTTGTTGAGCGCGTTGATCTCCAGCTCGCAACCATTGCATGATCCTGCATCCACCTGGCGGATCGACAGGCTGCGGCCGAGGCGCTGCTGGGAGGACTCCTCCAGCCGGTCGGCCAGCGCCTGCACCAGCTCCTCCGGCACCACCGGCGGCGGGTCGGTCAGGGGCGTCGCGAACAGGCTGCGCGCCAGGCGGGGCCACATCAGGCGGCGCAACGACTGCATCAAAGGTCGACCCCGCTGTAGGAACAGTTGAAGCTCTTGTTGCAGAGCGGAAAATCCGCGACGATGTTGCCCTCGATGGCGGCTTCCAGCAGCGGCCATTGCAGCCAGGACGGGTCACGCGGAAAGACCGCCCGCACCAGCCCGCCATCGTCCAGCACCACATGATGCAGGCATTCGCCGCGGAACCCCTCCGTGATGCCGAGCCCTTCGCCGCCCCGCTGCGGGAGCGCGACCGTCACCTCGCCAGGCGGCAGGCCGGCCAGCAGCGCGCGGGCCATGCGAAGCGAATCCTCCAGCTCGGCGATGCGGATGCGGACGCGGGCATCGACATCGCCCTGCGTCAGCACCGGCACCTGCGGCTGCAACTCGGGGTAGGGCGCATAGCCCGGCATCGCCCGCGCATCGAAGCCGCGGCCGGTGGCGCGGCCGACATACCCGCCGGCGGCGAAGCGGGCTGCCAGCCCGGCGTCCACCACCCCGGTGCCGACCACCCTGTCCTGCAGGCTGGCGTGGCTTTCATAGACCGCCAGCAGCGTCGGGATCTCCGCCGCCACCGCATCCAACGCCGCCCCGACCGCCGCGGCGCCGCCCGGGGTGATGTCGACCGAGACGCCGCCGGGAATCACCCGATCCATCATCAGCCGGTGGCCGAAGGCGACGGCGGCGGCGCGCAGCACCCCCTCCCGCAACGCGCCGCAGCGGGCATGCGGCCAGGTGAAGGCGGCGTCGTTGCAGACGAAGCCCCAGTCGTTCAGGTGGTTGTGGATGCGCTCCAGCTCCGCCATCAGCGCCCGGAGCGCGATGGCGCGCGGCGGCGGCGTGACCTCCAGCGCCGCCTCCACCGCCTGGGCGAAGGCCCAGCCATGGGCGACGGTGGAATCGCCCGAGAGGCGCGCGGCGAAACGCGCCGCGACCCGCGCCGGCTTGCCGAGCATCAGCCCGATGCTGCCTTTGTGGAGGTAGCCGAGCCGCTGCTCCAGCCGCACCACCGTCTCGCCCTGGACATGGAAGCGGAAATGCCCCGGCTCGATGATGCCGGCATGCACCGGCCCGACCGGGATCTGGTGCAGGCCCTCGCCCTCGGCGGGCAGGAATTCCGGCTGCGGCGGCGGCATCGCATGCGGTGCGGGCCTTGCCGCCAGCGGCGCGGTGACCGGCCAGCGGCCGTGATCCAGCCAGGGGCGCAGATCGGCCGCACCCTCCGCCACCAGCCCCCAGAGGTCCTGCACCATCCGCTCGAACCGCGCCGCGCCGGGGCGGACGGGCGACAGGGCGAGGTAGCGGCCATCGGCGGTCGGCGCGGAGGCGATGCAGAACCGCCCCGTCGCCTCGTCCAGCAGCACCGCATGGACCAGGGCCGGATCACCCCAGAGGCCGAGCACCGCGACCTCCGGCGTCACCTCCAGCGACTCGACCAAGGTCGCCCATTGCGGCCGGGTGACGAGGAAGCGCGGATGCGGCCGGCAGGGCTGCGGCGCGCCGCTCCCGACCAGCGCGAAGGGGTGGGGAGGCATTCAGATCAGCCCTCCGGAGCCGGTCATCCCGGAATCCTCGCCGCCGCCGCCAGCAACGCCGCCAGCGGCCCGGGCAGCGCCAGGCCGAGCAGCAGCGCCAGGCCGAGGTGCAGCCAGAGCGGCCCGAGCGTCGTCGCCTCGGCCCAGCGCGCCGGCGCGTCCGGCGCATCCGGCGTCGGCTCGCCGAAGCACATCAGCTGCAAGGTCTGCACCTTCGCCGCCGCGGCCATCATCACGCCAAGACCGAGCGGGAGGCTCCACCACCATGCCCTCGCCACGACCTCAGTCAGCAGCAGGAATTCGCTGGCGAAGAGGGCGAAGGGCGGCAGCCCGGCCACCGCGGCGACAGCGATGGCCAGCCCCCAGCCCAGGCCGGGGTGCGAGGCCACCAGCCCGCCGATCCCAGCGATCTTCTGCGTGCCCTTCAACTGCGCCGCATGGCCGAGGCCGAAGAATACCGCCGATTTGCACAGCGAATGGCCGAGCATGTGCAGCAGCCCCGCGAGATTGGCCGTGGCCCCGCCGAAGCCGAAGGCAACGGCGGCGAGGCCCATGTGCTGGATGCTGCTCCAGGCGAAGAACCGCCGGGCATCGCGCCGCCGCCACAGCGCGGAGGCGGCGAGCAGCACCGAGGCGAGGCCGAGACCGATCAGGAAGGGCCCTGGCGCCACCGTGCCCGGATGCGCGCCGACGATCGCCTTGGCCCGCAGCACCGCATGCAGCGCGGCGTTCAGCAGCAGGCCGGACAGCACCGCGGAGATCGCGATCGGCCCCTCCGCCTCGGCATCCGGCAGCCAAGCGTGCAGCGGCACGAGGCCGGCCTTGGTGCCGTAGCCGACCAGCAGGAAGATGAAGGCGAGGTTCAGCACCCCCGGGTCGCATTGCGCCGCCACCCGGTGCAGCACCGCCCAGGACAGGCCGCCATCGCCGTGCCTGACCAGCGGCTGGGCCGCGAGATAGAGGAAGATGGTGCCGAGCAGCGCCAGGGCGATGCCGACGCCGCAAAGGATGAACAGCTTCCACGCCGCCTCGATCGCCGCGGGCGTGCCGTGCACGGCGACCATCAGCACGCTGGCCAGGGTGGCGATCTCGATCGCCACCCACATCACCCCCATGTTGTCGGCCAGCAGCGCCAGCGCCTGCGCCCCCATGAAGAGCTGGAAGGCGCCGTGGTAGGCGCGCAGCCGCAGCGCATCGAAGCCTTCCTGTGCCACCGCGCCGGCGGAGAAGATCGCGGTGGTCAGGCCGATCAGGAAGGCCAGCACCACCAGCGGGGTGTTGAGCGCATCCACCCGTGTCCAGCCCTGCTCGCCTTCCGGATGGCCGAACAGGCCGAGCGCCAACACCAGGCCAACGGCCGAGATGGCGATGTTCACCAGCGCCGCCGGCTTCTCCCGCGGCAGCGCCAGCAGCGCCAGCGCCCCGGCCCAGGGGACGAAGACGATGATCCAGGGGAGGGGGAACCAAGGCAGCGGCATCACGGCTGTTCCCCGCGATGCGGCTCGACCAGCCCGATATCGACGGTGTCGAAGCGTTCCCGGATCTGGAAGACGAAGACGCCGGCGACCACCAGCAGCACCATCACCAGCGCGGCGGTCGACAGCTCCACCACCAGCGGCATGCCGGTGACGCCGACGGCGGCGAGGATGAGGCCGTTCTCCATGCTCATCAGCCCGACCACCTGCAGGATGGCGTTGCGCCGGGTGATCATCATCAGCATTCCGAGCAGCACGACGGAGAGCGCCAGCGCCATATCCTCCCGCGCGATGGCATGCGCCCCGGCGGTGATCGGCAGCACGACCAGGATGGCGAGCGCCACCAGCGCCACGCCAGCCATCAGGCTGGGGCCGATGCCGAGCGCGGTCTCCGCCGCGCGGTGCAGGTCGAGCCGGCGGATCGCCAGGCGCAGCGCCAGCGGGATCAGCACCGCCTTGGCGGCCAGCGCGATCAGCGCCGTCAGGTAGAGCTGCGGCGCCGCCTGGACGAAGCCCTGCCAGGCCGCGGCGGCGGCCAGGATGGCGCCCTGCATCGCCAGCGCGTTGATCACCGCGGCGATGCGGCGCTGGTAGAGCAGCATGAAGGACAGCAGCAGCATGCCGCCGCCCAGCAGATGCGCGACATCATAGGGGAGCTGGCCGAAGGTCAATTCTCCATGCCCCCAGGCGCATCGTGCCGAAGGCACGCCTCCGGCGTGACGCGGGCGCATCCGCGCCCTTGGCTGCGCCGGACTGCCGGCGGGCTGCAGAAGCGGCTTCGGCGCAGGGCTTCGCCCCACGTCGTGGGGGGTGATCCGTGCATCATGCCAGCCCCGTAGAGACGAACAGCAGCGCCACCGCCAGCAATGCCAGCAGCAGCGCGGCGCCGAGGAACTCCGGCACCCGGAACACCCGCATCTTCGCGACCGCGCTCTCAAACACCGCCAGCGCCAGGCACAGCGCGCCCATCTTCAGCAGCCAGGCGAGCAGCCCCGCCACCCAGGCCAGCGGCCCGGACCCTGCCGGGGCGGTGCCGAAGGGCAGGAACACCGCCAGCAGCAGCGCCAGCCACAGGGTAAGGCGCAGCGCCGATTGCGCCTCCCACAGCGCAAGGTGGCGGCCGCTGCTCTCCAACAGCATCGCCTCATGCACCATGGTCAGTTCCAGGTGCGTCGCCGGGTTGTCCACCGGGATGCGGGCATTCTCCGCCACCGCGACCGCCAGCATGGCCACCGCCGCCAGCGCCAGCGAGACCCGCAGCCCGAGTCCGCCATCACGCATCGCCACGGCGACGGCATCGAGGTTGGTGGTGCCGGCCAGGATGGCGAAGGTCAGCACGCAGAGCAGCAGCGCCGGCTCGGCGAAGGCGGCGAAGCTCATCTCCCGCGCCGCGCCCAGGCCGCCGAAGGCGGTGCCGACATCCATCCCGGCCAATGCCAGCGCCACCCGCGCCACCGTCAGCAGCCCGGCCAGCAGCACCAGGTCGCCGAGCGGCGCCAGCGCCATGCCCTGGGCGAAGCTCGGCACCAGGGCGATCGCCAGCAGGCAGGCGGCGAAGCCGGCATAGGGCGCGGCCTCCGAGATGACGGAGGCGTTCTCCGCCAGCACCGGGCGCTTGCGCAGCAGCTTGGCCCAGTCGCGCAGCGGCTGCAGGGGGGAGGCGCCGCGGCGGCCCATCAGCCGCGCCTTCAGCCAGCGCGTGACGCCGACCACCAGCGGCGCGGCCAGCAGCATCAAGGTGATATGCAGCAACTGGGCAGCCAGCGCGCTGAGGAGGGCCATTTCAGCGTGCCTCCAGCCAGGCCAGCAGCACCAGCAGCCCGACCAGCAGGCCGAAGCCGAGCGAGAGGTTGCGACGGATGGTAAAGGCGCGCAGCCGCTCCGCCTGCGTCGTAATGTCGTCCCGCAGCCGCGCCAGCGGGGCCAGCAGCAGCGGCTCCGACGGGTCGCGGAAGCTGGCCTCGTAGCGGGCGGGGCGCGGGTCGCCGGGGCTCGGCATCTCCACCTGCTCCCGCGCCGCCAGCAGCGCCCCGCCGAGCATCCGGCGCAGCGGCTGGGCGATGCCGCCGGCGGTCGGCTGGGTGAGGGGGTCGCCGAAGGGCAGATGCGCCGGCGGGTCGATGAAGCCGCAATTCCACACCGGCCCGCGCTGGGTCGCGCCTGGCGAGCGGCGGCGCACCAGCAGCACCAGCGCCGCCAGGGCCAGGCCCAGCAGCAGCGCGACGGCCAGCGGGTAATAGGCCGAGGCGCCCTCCGCCGTGGTCAATGCCAGGACGCTGGCGGGCGGCCGTACCGCGGCGCTGGTCAGCAGTTGCAGCACCGGCGCGGCAAGCTGCACCAGCAGGCCGGGAAAGAGGCCGAACAGCACCGTCAGCCCAGCCGGTAGCAGCAGCGACCAGCGCTCGATGGCGGTCACCTCACGCGCGCCGGCGCCGCGCGGGCTGCGCGGCCGGCCGAGGAAGACCAGGCCGTAGAGCCGCACCATCGCCGCCGCCGCCAGCGCCGCCGCCATGGCGGCCAGCGCGGTCGCCGCCGCCGCCACCACCTGGAAGGCGATGTCGGCGACCTTCCAGCCGGCCAGCAGCGCTTGCAGCAGCAGCCATTCACCGGCGAAACCCGAGAGCGGCGGCAGGGAGGCCGCGGCGGCAACGCCGACCAGCGCCGCGAGCGCCGTTACTGGCATGACATGGATCAGCCCGCCGAGCCGGTCCAGCCGCCGGCTGCCGGCGCCATGGGTGATGGCGCCGGCGGCCAGGAACAGCAGCGTCTTGAACACCCCATGATTCAGTGCGTGCAGCAGCGCCGCCGCCGCCGCCAGCACCGCCAGCGGGCCGAGGTCGGCACCGCGGAACGCCAGGGCGAGGCCGAGCGCCATGGTGATGAAGCCAAGATTCTCGATGGTCGAGCAGGCGAGCAGGGTCTTGATGTCGTCTTCCATATTGGCCCGCAGCGCGCCGAGCAGGGCCGAGGCCGCGCCGACCGCCAGCAGCGGCACGCCCCACCAGGAGGGCTGGGCCGGGCCGCAGAGGTCGAGCAGCAGCCGCGCCAGCACGTAGAGCGCGATCTTGGTCATCGCCCCCGACATCAGCGCCGAGACATGGCTGGGCGCCGCCGGATGCGCCAGCGGCAGCCAGGCATGCAGCGGCACCAGCCCGGCCTTGGCCCCGGCGCCGACCAGGCCGAGCGCCAGCACCGCCCCGGCCAGCCAGCCATCCGGCGGCGCGGCGCGCAGCGTGGCGAAGTCGAGCCCGCCGGCCTGCCCTGCCAGCAGCCCGAAGGCCGGCACCAGGCAGGCCCCGGCAAGCAGCGCGAAGATCAGGTAGAGCCGCGCCGCGGCACGGTTCTCGGCCTCCCGGTGGTCCTGCGCGACCAGCGCCCAGGAGGCCAGCGACATCAGCTCGAACCCCAGCAGCAGCAGGAAGGCGTCTGCCGCGGCCAGGGTCAGCGCCATGCCGGCGAGGAACAACGGATAGGGCGGCAGCGCCCGAGCCGGACCCGGCCCGGCGCCGATGGCGTAGAGCGAGGCGGCGGCCCCGATCAGGCCGAGCAGCAGCAGGAACCAGGCGGAAAGCCCGTCCAGCGCCAGCAGGGCCGGCCCCCAGGGCGGGCCGAACGGCAGCGCCATCACCGTCTCGGGCGGCCCGGCCAGCAGCGCCGCCAGCGCCAGCCCGGCAAGGAACAGCGTCGCCAGCAGGCAGCCGCCATGGATGATGGCGCCGCCATGAGAATGCCGCCCGAGCGGCACCGCCGCGATGGCGAGCATGACAAGGACGGTTATGCCAAGGGCCAGGGCCGTCAGCATGCGGGCGAGGGGTCACACGGCACGGCAGCAATCCTAGCGCCTAGCAATCGCCGGCGCGAAGACCCTCCCGGGCGCATCATGCCGAGACAGCCACTTAACTTTCACGGCGTGAAGGATTAGGAGCTTGACCGGATGTCTCGCGTACCGGCTTCACGAGTCCCGGGGGGTGTTGCAGCTACATGGAACGTCGCGGTTTCTTCGCCGGCGCGCTGGCCTCGCCGATAGCCCTTTCCGCGCCGGCACTTGCCGAGGGTGCCCTGCCCGAGATCCGCTGGCGCTGCGCTTCCTCCTTTCCGAAATCCCTGGACACCATCTATGGGGCCGGTGAGCACGTCGCGAAGCGGGTCGCCGCCCTGACCGACGGAAAATTCCAGATCCGCGTCTTCGCCGCGGGCGAGATCGTGCCGGGCCTTGCCGTTGCCGATGCAGTGCAGGGCGGCACGGTGGAGGCGGCGCATACCGCCAGCTACTACTTCGTCGGCAAGGACCCGACCTTCGCCTTCGACGGCGCGGTGCCCTTCGGTCTCAACATGCGCCAGCTCAATGCCTGGCTGCAGGCCGGCGGCGGGCGCGAGGTGCTGCGCGAGTTCTTCGAAGGCTACAACATGGTCTCGCTGCCCGCCGGCAATACCGGGGCGCAGATGGGCGGCTGGTTCCGCAAGGAGATCCGCACCGTTGCCGACCTCGACGGGCTGAAGTTCCGGATCGGCGGCTTCGCCGGCAACGTATTGCAGAAGCTTGGCGTGGTGCCGCAGCAGATCGCCGGTGGCGACATCTACCCGGCGCTGGAGAAGGGCACCATCGACGCCGCCGAATGGGTCGGCCCCTACGACGACGAGAAGCTCGGCTTCAACCGCGTCGCGCCCTATTACTACTACCCCGGCTGGTGGGAGGGCGCGCTCAACCTCTCCTTCTACATCGCCAAGCCGAAGTGGGACGAGTTGCCGCAGCTCTACAAGGACGCGCTGGAATCGGCCTGCCGCGACTCCACCATCGAGACCATGGCCAAGTACGACGTGCAGAACCCGCAGGCGCTGCGCCGGCTGGCTGCGGCCGGCACCCAGCTCCGCGCCTTCCCGCGGGAGGTCATGCAGGCCTGCTACCGCGCGACCTTCGAGCTTTACGAAGAGACCGCGGCGAAGAACGCCAACTTCAAAAAAGTGTACGATCACTGGCGCGCGTTCCGCGACAGCCAGTACCAATGGTTCCGGGTGGCCGAAAGCACTTTCGACAATTTCGCCTACTTCATGCACGCTCGGGAACAGCAACGGCCCTGAGACGCCGCAACGCCGCTAGGGAGGCTTCAACCCGAATGGGTCCTTTGCTCGCCTTCAGCCGCGCGGTGGACGCACTGAACACCGCTGTCGGCAAGCTGGCCGATTGGGCGGTGCTGCTCTCCTGCGCCATTTCGGCCGGGAATGCCATCGTGCGCTACGGCGTGTCCTACAGCTCGAACGCCTGGCTCGAGGTGCAATGGTACCTGTTTGGTGCCATCGTCATGCTCGGCGCCTCCTACACCTTGTTCCGCAATGAGCATGTGCGGGTCGATCTGGTGTACGGCAACCTGGGCGAGCGGGCGCGGCTCTGGGTCGATGTCTTCGGCTTCATTTTCTTCATGCTGCCGGCGATGCTGCTGCTGGCCTGGATGACCTGGCCATTCTTCGTCGACAGCTGGGTCCGGCATGAGGGCTCGCCGAACGCCGGCGGGCTGCTGCGCTGGCCGGTGAAGCTGCTGCTGCCGGTCGGCTTCGTCCTGCTCTGCCTGCAGGGCTTCTCCGAACTGATCAAGCGCATTGCGCTGCTGCGGGGCATCCACCCCACGGCCGAGGTGGTGGTCGAATACCACCGGCCGGAACAGTGATCCCCGAGCCGCGAAGGACAGCGCCCGATGTCGCTTGAGGTGATGCCGCCGCTGATGTTCGGTGGCCTGGTGCTGTTCCTGCTGATTGGCTTCCCGGTCACCTTCTCGCTGTCCGCTGTGGGGCTGTTCTTCGGCTTCGTGTCGATCGAGCTGGGGTTCTTCACCCCGGCCTACCTCGGCAACCTGCCGCTGCGGGTGTTCGGCATCCTGGCCAACGACCTGCTGCTGGCGATCCCCTTCTTCACCCTGATGGGCGCGGTGCTGGAACGCTGCGGCCTGGCGGAGGATCTGCTGGAGGGCACCGGGCAGCTCTTCGGCAAGGTTCCGGGCGGTCTTGCCTATGCGGTGATCATCGTCGGCGCCATCCTCGGTGCCATTACCGGCACGGTGGCGGCAAGCGTGATCGCGATGGGCATGATCAGCCTGCCGATCATGATGCGCTACGGCTACGACATGCGCATCGCCACCGGGGTGATCGCAGCCTCCGGCACCATCACCCAGGTGATCCCGCCCTCGCTGGTGTTGATCGTGCTGGGCGACCAGCTCGGCAAGTCGGTCGGCGACATGTACGCAGGGGCGATCGGGCCCTCCTTCCTGCAGCTGCTGCTGTTCATTTTGTTCATCGTCGGCGTCAGCATCTTCGCACCGCACAAGGTTCCGCCGCTGCCGGATGAGGCGCTGACCCAGAAGGGCTGGACGCTGTGGTGGCGGGTGCTGAAGGGCATGGTGCCCTCGGTGGTGCTGATCTTCCTGGTGCTCGGTACCATCTTCATGGGCCTGGCGACGCCGACCGAGGCGGGGGCGATGGGCGCGGTCGGCTCGGTGGTGCTGGCCATGTGCAACGGCCGCTTCACCTGGGACCTGCTGTGGCAGGCGACGCAGAACACCATGCGGATCACCGCCATGGTGATCTTCATCCTGATCGGCGCGACGGTGTTCAGCCTGGTATTCCAGGGCGTCGACGGCAGCATCTGGATCGAGCATCTGCTGGCCAAGCTGCCGGGCGGGGCGACCGGCTTCCTGATCTTCAGCCAGGTCTTCATCTTCTTCCTGGCGTTCTTCCTCGACTTCTTCGAGATCGCCTTCATCGTCATCCCGCTGCTGGCGCCGGTGGCGGCCAAGCTGGGCATCGATCTGGTATGGTTCGGCGTACTGATCTGCGTGAACATGCAGACCAGCTTCATGCACCCCCCCTTCGGCTTCGCGCTGTTCTACCTGCGCGGCATCGCCCCGAAGGAGGTCCGCAGCAGCGACATCTACTGGGGTGCGATCCCCTGGGTGGCGCTGCAGCTGGTGCTGGTCGCCATCGTCATCTTCTGGCCGGAGAGCGTGACCTACTGGCTGGACAAGGGCACCGGCGTGGACCCGAGCACGGTGCGGATCGAGGTGCCGCTGCCCGATCTGCCGGAGGATGATGCGCCGCCGGTGTTCCGATAGGTGGCCGGCCCGGGCAGGCGATACGAACTGCCCGGGGTGCCGTGCCGGCGGGCGTTCACGCCACTTCGCGATCCGTCCGATTCGGTGAGGATCACCGAGTAGGCGCCGGCATTGTTCGAAGGATTGCCGCCGCGGTCAAAGCGGAGGAAACGCTCGCCGGGCTGCTTGCGAGTGAATGCTTCTTCCGCTTCTCGCCGTATTCGGGATGGCCTTCAGAAACGCTTCGCGCTCTGCCTTCGCTTTGGGCGTGTCGTCTTTCGCTAACGGTCTTCTCCTCTGCCGGTGTCGCCGCGATTCGGTACTGGTCATGGATGACCATGCCGGAAACCCCGATGCCATCCCCGGTCTGCTTCGAATAACGGGCGGAGAGGGCCGCCTTCGGCCTCCTCACTGTGCCGAAGCTCTCGCCTGGGCGCCACTGCCCGGTATGAGGAATGCCTGCAACAGCGGCACGCAATACCCGTTGCCCTGCGGCTGCTTGTACTTCATTTGGTCGTTGCAAACGAAGAGTTATCCGATCCTCGCTTACAGCGTCACCAACGGCAACTGCTGTGCTCGGGAGATTGCTCCGAACGCCTGCTGCCCGGCCACATCCAGTTCCTGCGGGAACGGCAACTCGTCGGAGATCGGGCAGAGCACTGTCGTGAATTTCTGCAGAAGCCTCCCAGGTCGGTTGATGCACAATGCGCCGCGCCACCGGCTGATCAGTCCGGCAACTCCGACGCTGGAGTGTGCTTCAGCATAAAGCCCTAAGTGGCCTAGTGCACTGACGCAGACGGAGGATTCACAGCGGGGCGCTGCGGTGGAATTCTCCAGGCATGGCCCAGACCGTCAGCGTCATCCTTGGATCTGAGGATCGTATCCGCCTCGCTGCGATCCTTGGTGACCGCAACCGCCCGCTCAAGCATGTGCAGCGGGTCAACATCATCTTGCTCTCCGCCGAGTGGCTGCCGGTTCTGGAGGTGGCGCGCCGCGCGGGCGTCAGCCGCCCTGCGGTTTGGCGCTGGCA
>NZ_JACOMF010000032.1 GCF_014283215.1 Siccirubricoccus deserti | reverse complement strand
GCCGTCTGGCCCCGCCTACGCTCCGCTCCGGCAGGGCCAGACGGCCAAGCCAGAACATGGGTCAAGTCTCTCATAACCCGTGGATCCCCAAGTGGGGGCAGGTCAATTGTAGTGCCGACGCCACTCCTCGGTCAGCACCTGCGCTTCCCTGGCGAGGCGGAGAGGGACGTAGCGCTGTCCCCGAGACCGGCGGACAACACCAACACGCAGACCGCCGCCGGGGCGATCTCCCGCGGCCGGCACGGCTTCGATGCACAGGACCTTTCTCGTTACGATTTGGTTCCGATTGCAGCGTTGGTGTTCAGGGAAGCTCAAGAGCGGACAGGCGGCTTCCGGCCAAACTATGCCGTTGGGAATGAGCTCAGGCGGCCTGCTCCTATATCGGGTTACGAGGGTGGAGCCGACATCCGGGTGCCGAGCCATCTACAGCCGCTAACCACCTCAAGCGGTCATCCGCCAGGGCCGTTGGTACGAGAAGCCCTAACGCTGTGGAAACCGCGCGGGTGGAGGTCGCCGGCCTTCCTGCGCCATTCGGGGGATATACGTGGGATGCCCGAAAACGACAACGCCCGGCTCGATAGCCGGGCGATCGTAAGTTCTTGTAATAACCATGGAAAAATGGCGCGCCCGAAGAGATTCGAACTCCTGACCCCCAGATTCGTAGTCTGGTGCTCTATCCAGCTGAGCTACGGGCGCGCAGCCGCTAATGCGGCGAGGCGGGCGAAATAGCGGAGGCAGCGGCGCAGCGCAACCCCCCTCTCCCGCCCTTATCATTATCTATGCGGTGAGTTTCTCCAACTCACGCATCACCGCCTCGCCCATCACACCCGTACCGACCCGGGCCATACCGGTCTGCATGATATCAGCGGTACGCAGGCCGCCGGCCAGCACCTTCTCCACCGCCTGCTCCAGCAGCTTCGCCTCGTCCTCGAAGCCGAAGGACCAGCGCAGCAGCATGGCGAAGGAGAGCATCTGGGCGCAGGGGTTGGCGATGCCCTTGCCGGCGATGTCAGGCGCCGAGCCGTGGATCGGCTCGTACAGCGCGTGCCGCTTGCCGGTGGCCGGATCGATCGCGCCAAGCGTCGCTGAAGGCAGCATGCCAAGCGAGCCGGTCAGCGCCGCCGCCAGGTCGCTCAGCACATCGCCGAACAGGTTGCTGCCGAGGATGACGTCGAACTGCTTCGGCCGGCTGCAGAGCTGCATGGCGCAGTTGTCGGCGTACATGTGCTGCAACTCGACATCCGCGTATTCGGCCTTGTGCAGCTCGGTCACCACGGCCCGCCACAGCCGGCCGGACTGCATGACATTGGCCTTCTCGACCGAGGTCAGCTTGCCGCGCCGCTTGCGCGCCAGGTCGAACCCGACCCGGGCGACGCGGATGATCTCATCCTCGTGGTAGACGTCGGTATCGAAGCCGCGGCGCTTGCCGTCGGGCAGCGTCTCGACACCGCGCGGCTCGCCGAAATAGACGCCGCCGGTGGTCTCGCGCACCACCATGATGTCGACGCCGCGGACCACATCCGGCTTCAGCGAGGAGGCATCGACCAGCGGGTCCAGCACCACCGCGGGGCGCAGATTGGCGAAGAGGCCAAGCTCCTGGCGCAGCCGCAGGATGCCCAGCTCCGGTCGCTGCTCGAACGGCAAGCTGTCCCATTTCGGCCCGCCGACGCTGCCGAACAGCACGGCATCGGCCGCTTTGGCCCGGGCGACGGTTGTGTCGGAGCAGGGCGTGCCCTCGGCATCGATGGCGGCACCCCCGACCAGCCCTTCCTCGATCTCGAAGGAAAGGCTGCGGCGGCGGGCCATCCAATCGATGATACGGCGGGTCTCCCGCATCACCTCCGGGCCGATGCCGTCACCCGGCAGGACGAGGAGCTTCTTGTTCGCGGCCATACGCGGGACGTCTCCAGTGTGTAGGCGGTGGCGAGTCAGCCGCCGTAGAGCCAGGGTTGCGCCGCCTTCTGCCGCGCTTCGAAACCATCGATCGCCGGAGCGTGCTGCATGGTCTGGCCGATGTCGTCGAGGCCGTTCAGCAGCAGGTGCCGTCGCAGCGGGTCGACCTGGAAGGGGATCTCCTCGCCGGAAGGCCGCACCACCACCTGGCGCTCCAGGTCAACGGTGATGCGCGCATTGCCGCCAAGCCGGGCATCCTCCATCAGCTGCTCGCACACCGCGCGCGGCAGCTTCACCGGCAGGACGCCGTTCTTGAAGCTGTTGTTGTGGAAGATATCGGCGAAATCCGGCGCAATGACGCAGCGGATGCCGAAATCCAGCAGCGCCCAGGGTGCATGCTCGCGCGAGGAGCCGCAGCCGAAATTCTCGAAGGCGATAAGGATCTCGGCGCGGCGGTAGGGTTCCTGGTTGAGGACGAAGTCGGGGTTCTCCGAGCCGTCCTCGCGGTAGCGCGCATTGGCGAACAGGTGCTTGCCGAAGCCGCTGCGGCTGATCGACTTCAGGAAGCGGGCCGGGATGATCTTGTCCGTGTCGACATTGGCCTGCGGCATCGGCGCGGCAATGCCGGTCAGCGTGGTGAAGGCTTCCATCACACACCCTCTTTCGGCTGGTAGTCGCGCACATCGGCCAGATGCCCGGCGATCGCCGCTGCCGCCGCCATGGCCGGCGAGAGCAGATGTGTCCGCCCGCCCGGCCCCTGGCGTCCCTCGAAATTGCGGTTCGAGGTGGAGGCGCTGCGCTGGCCCGGCTTCAGCTTGTCCGGGTTCATGCCGAGGCACATGGAACAGCCCGCCTCGCGCCACTCGAAGCCGGCCTCGGTGAGGATGCGGTCGAGGCCCTCGGCCTCCGCCTGCTTCTTCACCAACCCGCTGCCCGGCACCACCAGCGCGCGCACGCCATCGGCGACCTTGCGGCCGCGGGCGATGCTGGCGGCGATGCGGATGTCCTCGATCCGGCTGTTGGTGCAGCTGCCGATGAAGACGACATCGACCGGCAGGTCCTGCAGTCGCTGGCCTGGCGTCAGCCCCATGTATTCCACCATGCGCCGCAGCTGGGCGCGGCGGGCTTCGTCCGCCGCCTCTTCCGGATCCGGCACCACGCCGGTGATCGGCAGCACGTCCTCCGGGCTGGTGCCCCAGGTGACCTGCGGCGCGATCTCATGCGCCGCCAGCTTCACCACCTTGTCGAAATGCGCGCCGGGATCGGAGGGCAACGTCTTCCACCAGGCCAGCGCCCGCTCGAAGGACGCGCCCTTCGGGCCATCCGGCGTCCTGGCGATGTAGTCGAAGGTGGTCTGGTCGGGAGCAATCAGCCCGGCCCGCGCCCCGCCCTCGATCGCCATGTTGGACACCGTCATGCGCCCGGCCATGTCGAGCGCGCGGATGGTATCGCCGCAATACTCGATCACATGGCCGGTGCCGCCCGCGGTGCCGATCTTGCCGATCACCGCCAGGGTGATGTCCTTGCCGGAACAGCCGACCGCGAGGTTGCCCTCGACCAACACCTGCATGTTCTTCGCCGGCTTCTGCAGCAGGGTCTGGGTCGCCAGCACGTGCTCGACCTCGGAGGTGCCGATGCCGAAGGCCAGCGCACCCATGGCGCCATGGGTCGAGGTATGGCTGTCGCCGCAGACGATGGTCATGCCCGGCAGCGAACGGCCAAGCTCCGGCCCGATGACGTGGACGATGCCCTGCCGCTCATCCAGCAGCGGGATCAGCGGCATGCCGAATTCAGCGGCGTTCCGCTCCAGCGTCTCCACCTGCAGCCGGCTCTCGGGGTCGATGATGCCGGTGTAGCGGGAGCTGTCGGTGGCGATGTTGTGGTCGATGACGCCGAGCGTCGCATCCGGCCGGCGCAGCTTGCGGCCGGCGGCACGCAGGCCGTCGAAGGCCTGCGGCGTGGTCACCTCATGGGTAAGGTGGAGGTCGATGTAGAGCAGTGCGGTGCCGTCGGGCAGCGTCTCGACGACATGCGCGTCCCAGATCTTGTCGAACAGTGTGCGCGGCTTCTGCGCTGACATTGCGTCCCTCACCTCACCGAAAGCGCCCCGCGCGGGGGCGCCGGGCAATCAGCCCTGCCTGTCCTGTTGCTTCTCCTGGATGCGCGCGGCCTTGCCGGTGCGCCCACGCAGGTAATACAGCTTCGCCCGCCGCACCTTGCCGCGCCGCACCACCGCGATCTCGGCGATCGAAGGGGAGTACAGCGGGAAGACGCGCTCCACGCCCTCGCCGTAGGAGAGCTTGCGGACGGTGAAATTGCTGTTCACGCCGCGGTTGGAGCGGGCGATGACCACGCCCTCATAGGCCTGGGTCCGGGTCCGCTCGCCCTCGACCACCTTCACCATCACGCGGACGGTATCGCCCGGGGCGAATTCCGGCACGGCGCGGGCGGCAACGAGGCGGTTGAGCTGCTCGGTCTCGAACTGCTGCAGCAGGTTCATGAGGGTGGTCCTTTCGTCAATCGGTTTAGGCGGCGGCGGGGCGGCCGTCCATGGCCCCCGCCTCCGCGGCATTGGGATGCAGCCGGGCCCAGAGGTCGGGCCGGCGTTCTCGGGTGATGCGTTCCGCCTCGGCCCGGCGCCAGCGCGCGATCTCGGCGTGGTGGCCGGAAAGCAGCACCGGCGGCACGGCGCGGCCGTTCCATTCGGCGGGACGGGTGTAGTGCGGGTATTCCAGCAGGCCGCCGCTGAAGCTTTCCTCCACGGCGCTGTCGGCGGCGCCCATGACACCGGGCAGCAGGCGCACGCAGGCGTCGAGCAGGACCATGGCCGCCGGCTCGCCACCGGACAGCACGTAGTCGCCGATCGAGATCTCCTGCAGGTTGCGCGCCTCGATGACCCGCTGGTCGATGCCCTCGAAGCGACCGCAGAGCACCACCACGCCAGCCCCCTCGGCCAGCCGGCGCACCGTCGACTGGTCGAGCGGCGTGCCGCGCGGCGTCAGCACAACCGCCGGCCGGTCAGGTCCGGCTGCCAGTGCGGCGCCGACCGCGGCGTCCACCACATCCGGCCGCAGCACCATTCCGGCCCCACCGCCGCAGGGCGTGTCATCCACGCTGCGATGACGATCCGTGGCGAAGCCCCGGATGTCGATGGCATCGAGCGCCCAGCGGGATTCGCGCAGCGCCTTCCCGGCCAGGGAATGGCCGAGCGGCCCCGGGAACATCTCGGGGAAGAGGGTCAGGACGGAGGCGTGCCAGTTCATTCAGCGGCCCGCTCCCCGGCGGCGGGCGGAACAACAACCTCATCGGGCGGCACCACCACCAGCCGGCCTCTGGCCAGATCAACCTCCGGCACCACGGCGCGGTTGAAGGGCAGCAGGCGCTCCGGTGGGCCATCCAGCACCAGGAAGCTACCGGCGCCGTGGTCCTCCACCGCCCGGACAGCGCCGAGCGGCTGGCCCGCTGGCGTCTCCGCCCGCAGCCCGACCAGATCGGCGAGGTAGAACTCGTCTGGTTCGGGCGGCGGCAGCTGCCGCCGCTCGACATAGAGCTTGGTGCCGGTCATCCGCTGGGCAGCGTCGCGGTCGGTGACGCCCTCGATCCGCGCCAGCCCATCGGCCAACACGGTGATGGCGTAGCGCTGGGTCCCGGTGGCGTCGGTCAACGGGCCGTAATCGGCGATGGCGCCGGGATCGGCGGTGAAGCTGCGCAGCCTCACCAGGCCGCGCACGCCGTGCGGCCGGCCGATCTCCCCCACCAGTATCCGCTTGTCCGACACGTCAGTGGCCCCGACCTATGCCTCAACCCGCGGCGGCGGCGGCGCGCTCCTGCGCCTTCTTCTTCGGCGCCGACTGCTTCGGCTGCTCCGGGAACACCGGCATCGGCGCGAGGCCGGTCTTGCCCAGGAACTTGGCCACCCGGTCGGTGGCCAGCGCGCCCTGGCCCAGCCAATGCTTCACCCGCTCCTCGACCAAACGGACGCGGTCGGCATGATCGGACGGCAGCATCGGGTTGTAGCTGCCGAGCTTCTCGATGAAGCGGCCGTCGCGCGGGCTGCGGCTGTCGGCCACCACGATGTGGTAGTAGGGACGCTTCTTGGCGCCGGCGCGCGCGAGGCGGATCTTCAGGCCCATGGTGTCACTGTCACTCCGTGCTTGTGTCTAGAAGGGACGCCGGCCACCGCCGGGTCCCTGCATTCCCTTCGGCATCAGCGCGGCGAGCCCGCCCCGCATCAGCCCCTTCTGGCCGAGCTTGTTCATCCGCTTCATCATCACGGACATGTCGTCGAAGCTCTTCAGCAGCTTGTTCACCTCCTGCACGGAGGTCCCGCTGCCGGCGGCGATGCGGCGCTTGCGCGACGCCTTGATGATGTCCGGTGTCCGCCGTTCCTTCGGCGTCATCGAGCCGATGATCGCCGCCTGCCGCTTCAGCATGGTGTTATCGAGGTTCGCATCCTCGATCTGCTGCTTCATCTTTCCGATGCCCGGCAGCATGCCGAGGATGCCGGAGAGCGAACCCATCTTGCCGATCTGCTTCAGCTGGGACGCGTAATCCTCCAGCGTGAACTGGCCCTTCTGCATCCGGGCCGCGAGCTTCTCCGCCTCGTCCCGGTCGATGGTCTCGGCCGCGCGCTCCACCAGGCTGACGATGTCGCCCATGCCAAGGATGCGGCCGGCGATGCGGTCGGGGTGGAAATCCTCCAGCGCATCCAGCTTCTCGCCGGCGCCGAGCAATTTTATGGGTGCGCCGGTGACGGCACGCATCGACAAGGCGGCACCACCGCGGGCGTCACCGTCGATCCGGGTCATGACGATGCCGGTGACGCCGACCTTGTCCTGGAAGGCGCGGGCGGTATTCACCGCATCCTGTCCGGTCATGGCATCCACGACCAGCAGCGTCTCATGCGGCTGGGTCGCCAGCTTCACCGCGGCGACCTCGTCCATCAGCGTCTCATCGATGGCGAGGCGCCCGGCGGTGTCCAGCACCACCACATCGAACAGCTCGCGCCGCGCCTGGTCCATGGCGCGAGCGGCGATCTGCAGCGGGGTCTGGCCGGCGACGATCGGCAGGCTGGCGACGCCCACCTGCTTCGCCAGCGTCTCCAGCTGCAGCTGCGCCGCCGGACGGTGCACGTCGAGCGACGCCAGCAGCACCTTCTTCTTCTCGCGGCCCTTCAGCCGCAGCGCGATCTTGCCCGAGGTGGTGGTCTTGCCCGAGCCCTGCAGGCCGACCATCAGGATGGCGACCGGCGCCGCCGCGGCCAGGTCGATGCCGCGCTGCCCGGCATCGGCCGCGCCGCCGCCCAGCGCCTCGACCAGCGCGTCATGGACGATCTTGATGACCTGCTGCGCCGGGGAGACGCTCTTCAGCACCTCGACCCCGACTGCCCGCTCGCGCACCTTGGCGATGAGATCCCTGACCACCGGCAGCGCGACATCGGCTTCCAGCAGCGCCACCCGCACTTCGCGCAGCGCCTCGGTCACGTCGGCCTCGGACAGCGCGCCGCGGCGGCGCAGCCGGTCGAAGACCCCGTTCAGCTTGCCGGACAACGCCTCGAACATCGCGGCTGCCTTGACCCTTGCCTGCGGGGCAGGGATGCCCCCAAAACGAAACGCGCCGCTGCGCGAGCCATCGCGGAGCGGCGGAGCCCCCCATCAACGGGGGACCGCGAAACCGGCCTGGACCGGGTCGTGCCCATTACGCCGGGGTCCGGCCCGGGTCAAGCAGTACCGGTCGCGAGGGCACCGCCGACCGGGCGCATCGAGTCGGAATGCCCAGCCTTGGCACCTGCCAGGAAGCCCCCATCTCATCCTCCGATGGGTTGCGGCAGGTCCTCGGTCGGCAGCGCCGCCAGCAGCGCCGCCACGTCGCGCCGCAGGACCGGATGGACCCAGTCAGGTGCGACATCGGCCAGCGGCTGGAGGACGAAGCGGCGAAGATGCGCCCGTGGATGCGGTAGAATCGGGTCGGGCGAGTGGCGGACCAGCCCCTCGATGTCGATGAGGTCAAGGTCCAGGCGGCGCGGCGCGTTGGGGAACGGGCGCTGCCGTCCCGCGTCATCTTCGATGAGGTGCAACGCTGCCAGCAGCGTCGCCGGATCGCTGGCGAGACCTTCCAGTCGCGCAACACCGTTGACAAACACCGGCGCCCCCGGAACCGATGCAACCGGGGCTGTCCTATACCATCTGGACAAAGCCCGCAGCCTGAGGCCCGGCAGCGAATCCAGCGCCGCCGCTGCCGAGCGGCAGGTTTCCAGCGGACTCTCGCCCCGCCGGCCGGGCAAATTCGCGCCAAGGGCGATAAGAACGGTGATTTCTCGCTTCCTAATCTTCAATACCCGCCTACTATCTGAAGGGCCGCATTGGCATGAACCATATTTCGAGAGTTCCCTAGCTTGCAGCCCGACCGGATCGAACGCGTCGCCGTCTTCATCGATGGCGCAAACCTCTACGCCGCCTCCCGCAGCCTGGGGTTCGACGTGGACTACAAGAACCTGCTGGGCCACTTCCGCCAGCGGGCCTATCTGGTACGCGCCTACTACTACACTGCGTTGCTGGAAACCGAGGAATACTCGCCGCTGCGGCCGCTGGTCGACTGGCTCGGTTACAATGGCTATTCCGTTGTCACCAAGCCGGCGAAGGAGTTCACCGACGCCACCGGCCGGCGCCGGGTGAAAGGCAGCGTCGATATCGAGATGGCGGTCGATGTGCTCGACCTCAGTGCGCACCTGGACCACGTCGTGATCTTCTCCGGCGACGGCGATTTGCGCCGTCTGGTCGAATCGGTGCAGCGGCGTGGGGTCCGGGTGACGGTGATCTCCACCATTCGCACCCAGCCGGCGATGATCGCCGATGAGTTGCGGCGCCAGGCGGATGCCTTCCTCGACCTGGCCGATCTGGCAGAGCACATCACCCGCCGCCAGGTGGAGCCGCGCCCGCGGCCGCCCGCCGCGGCAGGGCGCCCAGCGTTGAGCCGGGCCACCCCGGCCGAGCCCTTCCGGGAGACGCCGGACCTGCCCGAGTGAGCGCGGCGGCCGAGCCGGGCCGAGATTGCCCGCTCTGCCCCCGGCTGGCGGCTCTGCGCATGGCGAACCGTGCCGCCTTCCCGGACTGGCATAATGCGCCGGTGCCGAGTTGGGGCCCGCGCGAAGCGCCAATCCTGGTGCTCGGCATGGCACCGGGCCAGCGCGGCGCCAACCGCACCGGCCGCCCCTTCACCGGCGACCATGCGGGCAAGCTGCTCTACGCCACGCTGCTGCGCTTCGGGTTGGCAACCGGCGAGTACCAGGAACGGCCGGATGACGGCATGGCGCTGACCGGCTGCCGGGTGACCAATGCGGTGCGCTGCGTTCCCCCGGCCAATCTGCCGGAGACGGCGGAGATCAGGGCCTGCAACGGCTTCCTCGCCGGCGAGCTGCGGACGATGCCGAATCTTCGGGTGGTGCTGGCGCTCGGCGTGCTGGCGCATGCGGCGCTGCTGCGGGCGCTGGGGCTGAAGCCCTCCCGTATCGCCTTCGCCCATGGCGCCATGCATGCGCTGCCGGGCGGACTGCTGCTGGCCGACAGCTATCATGTCAGCCGCTACAACACTTCGACCCGGCGGCTGACGGCGGCGATGTTCGAGGCCGTGGTGGCCGAAGTGCTCGCCCGGGCGCAGGGTTAGGCGGCCAACGCAGCCTCGATTGCCTGGACCAGCGCCGGCGCCTCCGGCCCGGTCTGGGTGCTGAAACCCTGCACCTTCCGGCCGTCCCGTGCCACAAGGTACTTATGAAAATTCCATCGCGGCGGACCGCCGCCGCGTTCGGCCAGGAACGCGAAAAAGGGACTGGCCTGGGCGCCGCGGACATGCGCCAGGTTGGTCATCGGGAATTCGACGCTATAGGTGGCATCGCAGAATTGCTTGATGGTCGCGGCATCGCCGCTTTCCTGATTGAAGTCCTGCGACGGCACGCCGAGCACCACCAGCCCGCGCATGCCATAGCGCCGGTGCAGCGCCTGCAGCCCGGCATATTGTGGCGTATAGCCGCAGAAGCTGGCGGTATTGACCACCAGCATCGGCCGGCCACGCCATTGGCCGAGGTCGAGTGGCCCGCCCTCGATTGCCTCCAGCCGGAAGTCGAAGGCCGTCGGGCCCGCAGCCGCCGCATCACCCGCCATCAGCATCCCCCCGATCGCCAGGGCCGCCCGTCGCGTCGGCTCAGCCATAGCGCTCCTCCAGCCACGGGTCGCCGTTGTTGTGGTAGCCGCGCACCTCCCAGAATCCAGGGCGGTCGTCGCGCAGCAGTTCGATCCGTGTCACCCATTTCGGGCTCTTCCAGAAATACAACCGGGGCAGGACCACCCGCACCGGCCCGCCATGCTGCCGGGTCAGCGGCGCGCCCTCCCAGCTATGGGCGAGCAACACCTCGTCGCGGATGAACTCCTCCAGCGGAACGTTGGTGGTGTAGCCATCGTAGCTGGTGAAGGAGACGAAGCGCGCCTCATCCTTCGGCCGGGCCAGCGCCACCAGGTCGCGCGCCGGCACACCCTGCCAATGATTGTCGTAGCGGCTCCATTGGGTGACGCAGTGGATGTCGTTCACCCGCTCCTCCTGGGGCAGCGCCATGAACTCCTCCAGAGTGAGCCGCACCGGCGCCTGCACCAAGCCTTCGACCCGCAGCCGCCAGCGGTCCGGCGTGACCTCCGGCTGCACCCCGAGATCCAGCACCGGCCAGTCCTTCACCAGCGTCTGGCCGGGCGGCAGGCGGTCGCGGGCAGGGTCGGCATGGGTGCCGGTCAGCAGACGGCCTTCGCGCGCCCAGGCCTGCTTGCTCTCGACCAGCTTGTCGCGCAGCTTGCCGGTCAGGGGCACCTGTTCGTCGTCCTCGGCCATTCCTGTCTCCTCACCCGCCCTAGGTGGCCGTGGGCGCCACGGATGCAAGAATGCCGCTACAGCGGATCGGTGCTCCGGGGCATCCACGCCCTTCCGCGATCCGCTCTAACCATTTTACTCGTAGAGCGGATTCACGCTCCGGGGCGTTCAGCCCCTCCGCGATCCGCTCTACCCGCGGTCCCGCATCAGCCGCGCCTTGTCGCGCTGCCAGTCGCGGGCGGCGATGGCGGCGCGCTTGTCGTGCTTCTTCCTGCCCTCGGCCACGCCGAGCAGCACCTTGGCCCGGCCGCGGTCGTTGAAGTGGATCTGCATGGGCACCAACGTCGCACCCTCCCGGGTGATGGTCCCGATCAGCTCCCGCACCTGCTTCCGGTGCAACAGCAGCTTGCGCGGCCGACGCGGCTCGAATTTCGCCACCGTGCTGCCGGCCTGCCATTCCGGGATGGTGCAGTTGAACAGCCAGAGCTCGCCGTCGCGCTCGCCTGCCCAGGCCTCGGCCAGCGTCGCCCGCCCGGCGCGCAGCGACTTTACTTCCGGCCCGACCAGCATCAGCCCGGCCTCGATCGTCTGGCCGATGCTGTAGTCGTATCGGGCGCGGCGATTGGTCGAGGCGACGCCGTGGCTGATCATCCCCTTCTTGCGTGGTTCCGCCATGGCGGGTGGAAGCTACCCCTTCAGTTCAGCAGGCCGGCGGAGACCATCGCCTCGCGTACCCGCTTGCGCACCGGCTCGGAAACCGGGGCCAGCGGCAGGCGGCATTTGTCGCTGCCCTTGCCGAGCAGGCTGGCGGCATATTTCACCGGCGCCGGCGAGGTCTCGGCGAACAGGCTGTCGTGCAGCGGCACCAGCCGCTCCTGGATCGCCATCGCCTCGCCGAGCCGGCCGTCGCGCCAGGCCTTCTGCATCTCGGCACAGAGCCGGGGCGCGACATTCGCGGTCACGCTGATGCAGCCGACGCCGCCGGCGGCGTTGAACGCCAGCGCTGTATGGTCCTCGCCGGAGAGCTGGATGAAATCCTCGCCGCAGGCGCGGCGGGTGTGCAGCGGCCGGGTCAGGTTGGCGGTCGCATCCTTCACGCCGATGATGTTCTTGTGCTTCGCCAGCCGCGCCATGGTCTCCACCGACATGTCCACGACGCTGCGCGGCGGGATGTTGTAGATGAACATCGGCAGGTCGACGGCATCGGCGATGGCTGAGAAGTGCAGGAACATCCCCTCCTGCGTCGGCTTGTTGTAGTAGGGCGTCACCACCAGCGTGCCGTCGGCACCGGCCTTCTTGGCGTGGCGGGCGAAGTCAATCGCCTCGGCGGTGCTGTTGCTGCCGGCGCCGGCCATCACCGGCACCCGGCCCCTGGCCACCTCGACGCAAAGCTCGACCACGCGCTTGTGCTCGGCGTGGGAGAGGGTCGGGCTCTCGCCGGTGGTGCCGACCGGAACCAGCCCCTCGGTGCCCTCGCTGATCTGCCATTCGACCAGCTCCTGGAATGCCTTCTCGTCCAAGGACCCGTCCGGGCGCATCGGCGTGATCAGCGCGACCAACGATCCTGTGAACATCCTGGCTTCCTCCGAGACCGGCCGCGCCCCCGCGCGGGACCGCAGAGGCTAGAGCAAACGCCGTCTGGGTGGAACCGCACAGGCGGTGGAATTCGTTCCCCTCCAACGAAAGCCGGCGCGGTGGCGATCATGCGCCGATTTTCGGCTTTAGCCGATCCCGGTGGCGGTCGATCTGGTCTAGAAGCCGGGGATGCGCCGTCGCGCCCTGCTCTCCCTCGCCCTGCTGCCGCCCACCCTGCCCCGCCCCGCCGCGGCCCAGGACACGCTTGCCCGTGCCGCCGGCCGGCAGGCGATCGCCTTCGCCAATGCCCAGCGCTGGCCGGAGGCTGAGGCCGCCGCACTGGGCGCGGACCCGCCGATCCGCCGGATGATCACCTGGATGCGGCTGCAGTCGCGCAGCAGCGGCGCCGGCGCGGCGGAGATCGCCGGCTTCGCTCTCGGCAACCCGGAATGGCCAGGGCAGGCGCTGCTCGGCCGCCGCGTCGAGGAAGCCCTGCTGCTTGAGCCGGACGACACACTGGCCGTGCTGTGGTTCGCCGCCCGCGCGCCGCGCAGCCTGGATGGCTACCAGCGGCTGGCCGATGCCCTCGGCCGCGCCGGCCGAACCGAGGAGGCCGCCAATGTTCTGCGCACCGGCTGGGCCGAGGCGCCGGCCGACCCCGCCGCCGAGCCAGGCTTCCTCGACCGCGCCGCCCCGGTGCTGACGCCGGAGGCCCATTGGCGCCGCTTCGACCGGCTGGCCCTGGCGCGGGAGGGGGCCGCCGCATCCCGGCTGGTGCCCTATCTTGCGCCGGCGCAACAGGGCCTCGCCGCCGGCCGGCTGGCCTATGCCGCGGACCGGCCGGATGCCGATTCCCCCAGCCTCGCCGCCGCCGCACCGGCCGATCCGGCACTCACCCTGGAACGCGCCCGCTGGCTGCGCCGCCGCGACCAAGACGCCGAGGCCGCCGCCGCCTGGACCGCCCTGACGGCGAAGCCCTCCGCCGAGGTCGCCCGCGCCGCCTGGCCGGAACGCCAGTTGCTGGCCCGCAAGCTGCTGCGGCTGGGCGATGCCCGCGCCGCCTACGCGGTCTGCGCCCGCCACGGCATCGAGGCAGCGGGAGAGCCGCGGCAGGAGGCGGAATTCCTCGCCGGCTTCGTCGCTCTCCGCCGGCTGGGCGACCCTGCCGCCGCCGAGCGGCATTTCACCCGGGTCGGCGAGGACAGCCGCAGCGTCATCACCCGCGCCCGCAGCGCCTATTGGCAGGGCTGCGCCGCGGCGGCCCAAGGCCAGGCGGCGCGGGCCCGGCAGTGCTATGCGGCGGCGGCGGAATTCCCCCTCGCCTTCTATGGCCAGCTTGCTTCGGTGGCGCTGGGCGAGCCGGCCGCCCGGCTTTCGGCGCGGATCACCGCCATGCCGCCGCCGCAGCCCACCCCGGCCCAGCAGCAGGCGCTGGAGCAGGGAGAACTGGCCCAGCTCATCCTGGCGCTGGCCGATATCGGCGAAGCCCGCCGCGCCCGCATCTTCCTGCTGCGGCTGGAGGAACTGGCGGCGGACCCCGCCGGCAAGGCGCTGGTCGCCCGGCTGGCGCTGCGGATCGGCCGGCCGGACCATTGCGTCTGGGTGGTGCGCCGGGCCGGCGCCACCGGGCTGATGCTGCCGGCCGAGGGCTGGCCGAGCCCCTATCCCGCGCCGCCCGAAGCCCCCGAGGCCGCGCTGGTCAACGCCATCGCCCGGCAGGAGAGCAATTTCGACCCGGAGGCGGTCTCCTCCGCCAATGCCCGCGGCCTGATGCAGCTGCTGCCCGCCACCGCCCAGGCGGTGGCGCGGCGGCTCGGCCTGCGACATCAGACCGGCATGCTGACCAGCGATCCCACCCACAACCTGCGGCTCGGCGCCGCCTATCTGGACCAGTTGCTGGCCCGCTTCTCCGGCACCCTGCCCTTCGCCATCGCCGGCTACAATGCCGGGCCCAGGCGGGTTGATGAATGGCTCGGCACCTACGGCGACCCGCGCGGCGGCGCCCTGCCGATGCTGGACTGGATGGAGCTGATCCCCTTCGGCGAGACCCGCAACTACGTCCAGCGCGTGCTGGAGAACCTGACCATCTACCGCGCCCGCAAGCCTGCCACCGCGGCACTGGAGCACCCGATGGTGCCCTGGCTGCGCGACAGCGGATGACGGAGCTCGATTCCGCGGCAGCACCGCCGTGATGCGGCCGGGTCTTGCGCTGGCCATGCTGGTGGCGACGATGGGGGGCATCGGCCGGCTGCGACCCGGGCCCGGCACCTGGGGCTCGGCGCTGGTGCTGCCGGCGGTGCTGCTCGGGTCGCTCGGCTGCCTCGCCCTCGCCGTGGTGCTGGCGGTCGCAGGCTTCTGGGCGACCTATCGCGTCCTCGGCGAGGATACCGCCGCCGACCCCGCCTGGGTGGTGGTGGATGAGGGCGCGGGCCAGCTGCTGGTGCTGGCGGCGCTGCCCGCCGGGGCCGGCTTCTGGGGGATCGTCCTGGCCTTCCTGCTGTTCCGGTTCCTCGACATCCTGAAGCCCGGCCCGGTCGGCTGGGCGGATCGCCGGCATGGCGCGGTCGGCGTGATGCTCGATGACCTGGTCGCCGGGGTGATCGCCGCCGCGCTGGTCCTGCTGCTTCGTGCCGCCTTTCCGGAGATACCGCTCTGATGCTGCCCCAAGCGACCCTGGACGCCGCCCGCGACCTGCTCGCCCTGCTGGAGACCCACGGCCTGACCCTCGCCACCGCCGAAAGCTGCACCGGCGGGCTGATCGCCGCGGCGCTGACCGCCATCCCCGGCAGTTCGGCCGTGGTGACCCGCGGCTTCGTCACCTATTCCAACGAAGCCAAGCGCGACATGCTCGGCGTGCCCTGGGACGTGCTGGAGGGCTATGGCGCGGTCAGCGAGAGCGTGGCGCGGCGCATGGCCGAAGGCGCGCTGGCCGCCAGCGGCGCCGATGTGGCGGTGAGCTGCACCGGCATAGCCGGCCCGGGCGGCGCAACCCCGGGCAAGCCGGTCGGGCTGGTGTTCGTCGGCGCGGCGCGGCGGGGTGGCGCCACGCAGGTGCTGCGCCGGGTCTATCCAGGGGACCGCACCGCGGTCCGCGCCGCGACGGTGGCCGAGGCGCTGGCGCTGGCGCGCGCCCTGGCCTGACTGCGGCAGGGCATTACGACCGCCCGCGCAGCAGCCGCCGTAGCGCCCCCCGGCCGGCGACCGCCGCCGGCGCGGCGTCGCTTTGGGCCTTGCGCGGGGGGCCGCGCCGCCGCCGTGCGGTAAGCCGGGCACCCTCGGCGCCGCGCACCAGCGTCAGGGTCCGAGCATGGTAGGCATCCAGCCCAGGCCGGTGGCCGATCGACACCAGGGCGCTGTCGGCAAGCTCCTCCTGGAACAGCGCCATCATCGCATCCTGGTTGGCCTCGTCGAGCGCCGCCGTGGCCTCGTCCATGAAGACCCAGCGCGGCTTGTGCAGCAGCAGCCGGGTGAAGGCGAGCCGCTGCTGTTCGCCGAGCGAGAGGATGCGGTCCCAGCGCTCCTCCTCGTCGAGCCGCGGCACGAGATGCGGCAGGCCGCAGCGTTCCAGCGCCGCCCGCACCACGGCATCGCTGAATTTCCGCGGCGACGCCGGGTAGCTCACCGCCGCGCGCAAGGTGCCAAGCGGCAGGTAGGGCCGCTGCGGCATGAACATCATGCCGGCCCGGTCGGGAATGCGGATCTCGCCCGAACCCCAGGGCCAGAGGCCGGCGATGGCGCGGAACAGCGTGCTCTTGCCGGTACCGCTCTCGCCGACGATCAGCACCCGCTCGCCAGGGGCGATCTCGGCATTCGCCTCGTCTATCACCACGTTTCTGTCCGGGTGGGCGATCTGCAGCTCGCGGAAGGCCAGCGTCTCGCCACCCTCCTCGATATGGATGAGACTGTCGGCCTCGGCGGTGTCGGCCGCCTCCAGCGTGTCCTCCAACTCGATCACCCGCTCGACATGGCTGCGCCAGTCGGCGATGCGGGGGAAATTGTCGACGAACCAGTTGAGGCTGGTGGTCACCTGGCCGAAGGCCGAGGAGATCTGCATCAGCACGCCGAGGGTGATGGCGCCGGCGAAGTAGCGCGGGCTGGCGACCAGCACCGGGAACACCGTCAGCAGCATCCCATAGGCCGAGGTCAGCCACATCAGCCGCCGCTCGCTGCGCATGAGATCCTTCATCACCGTGACGACATGACCGAAGGCGCCGGCCAGGCCGCGCTCCTCATCGGGCTCGCCGCGGATCAGCGCCACGCCCTCGCTGCTCTCGCGCAGCCGGATCAACGCGAAGCGGTGGTCGCTCTCGGCCTCGTTGCGACGGATGTTGATCTCAACCATCGGCCGGCCGATGAACCAGGTTAGGCCGGAGCCGATGCCGGCATAGAGCAGCGCCGCCCAGACCATGTAGCCGGGAATGTCGAATTCATTGGCGCCGAAGGCGACATGCAGCGGTCCCGACAGTGTCCAGAGGATGCCCACGAAGGAGATCAGCATCAGCACCGAGGTGATCAGCCCGACCGCCATCTCCACTGCCATGGCGGTTGCCCAGCGGGTGTTCTCGCTGATTCTCTGATCCGGATTGTCGGCGGCATCCGGCAGGAAGTTGAGCTGATAGTGCCGGCCATCCTCCAGCCAGCGATGCTGCAGCCGCAGCACCAGCCATTGCCGCCAATGCAATTGCAGCAGTTGCCGGACATAGAGCTGGAACACCGCGGTCGCCATGCTGCCGAGGGTCAGCACCAGGAACAGCCCCATCTGGCCGAAGAAGGCGGCACGGTCGCGGGTCTCGAGCGCGTTGAAGAAGTCACGGTTCCAGATGTTGAAGCGCACCTGGATGGCGATTTGCAGCAGGGTCAGCGCCAGCACGCCGGCGGCCAGGCCACGGGCCCGCCCCTTCTCCTCGCCGTTGAAATACTCGGTGGTCAGGCGCCCGAAGCGGCGTAGGAAGCCTTCCTGCGGGCCCTCCGGCGGCGGCGTTGGGTGGGGAGGCATCGTCGGCCTCAGCGGCCAGGGTCGGCGGGCACCGGACGCAGCGCCTCGGGCGCCTCGCCGAGCCGGGCGGCCAGCACCGCGCGCCCGGCATCCTCGGCATGGCCCATGCCCTCGGCGGCAAGCTTCGCCCCGGGCTTCAGCAGGTCGCGGAACGCCTCCACCGCGCCCTGCGGCAGCAGCACCACGCTGCCATCCTCCAGTATGGCGCCGGCGACATCGCCCTGCGGCGCGTAATAGGGCTGTTTCACTGTGCCGGCGACGGTAACCGGCCTAGCCCGCTCCATGGCCTGGCGCCTGGACAGGCGCCAGTAGAAGCGCTCCACCACGCTAGGCGTCGCGTCATTGCCGGAGGCGAAAGCGAGCATGGTAATGACCGGCGCGTTGCGCGCACGGATGCCCCAAACGATGATTGGCCGGCCGGGCGGGGCGATGTGGCGCACCGCGGCGGCAATGTCCGGGGGGAAGACCACCTGCGGGCCTTCGCGGAAGATCAGCGCATCGGTCTCGCCGCGAGGGTTCAGCAGGTAGCGCTCCACCGTACCGGTGAAGGAAGGCAGCTGGGTCGGGTCGAACCACAGTTCGCCAGCCCGGCCGCCCGTCGCGGGCGATTGCGCCGCACCCGGCCGCGGCAAGGCCGCCAATCCCAGAACGCCCCAGAGGGCGGCCCCGAGTACGCCAAGGCCAATCGGCCGCCGCGACACCGGCATGAGCTCAGGCGCCGCGCAGGGCGCCGAAGATCAGCGAAACCAGGAACAGCACGATGAAGATGGCAAACAGCACCTTGGCAATGCCGGCGGAGGCCGAGGCGATGCCGCCGAAGCCGAACAGGCCAGCGACCAATGCGACAACGAGGAAGATCAGGGTCCAATAGAGCATGGCGGTCTCCGGTCAGGGTCCGCCGCGCAGAACGCCAGGGGGTGCGCGGCGGTTGCACCGCCCAGCCAACGATCCGGCGCCAATGATCCCGAAGCGTATTCGCTACAACGGACGCACGCCGCGGGTCACGGCCTGGTAGGTCGCCACCGCCAGCGTGGTCGGGTCAAAGGGCTTGGTGATGACGAAGGCTGGCTCCACCGCCTCGCCGGTCAGCAGCCGCTCGGGGTAGGCGGTCACGAAGATCACCGGCGCGGTCAGGTCGCGCAGGATGCGCGCCACCGCGCTGACGCCGTCACCGCCAGCGCCGAGGTTGATGTCGGCCAACACCAGGCTGGGCCGTTCGGCCTGGGCGATCGCCACCGCCTCGGCTTCGGTCGCGGCGATGCCGACCACGCTGTGGCCGCAACGTTCGACCAGCTCCTGGATGTCGAGGGCGATGATCGGTTCGTCCTCGATGATGAGGACCCGCGCCGCGGCACCGCTGCGCAAGCCATCGCGCGCCAGCCGCAGTTCCAGCTCCGCCGCCTGCGGGGCGATCCGGCAAGCGGCGGCGGCGCTGGTCAGCGGCTGCTCCTCCAGCGCCGTCAGCAGCAGCAGCATGCGCTGCAGCAGGGAGATGTCGTGCAGGTCCAGCACCCGAGAGGCTTCCGCCGCGCGCACCTCGTCGCCGATCGCAGCATAGAGCGCGGCACGCGCCGCAGCGTCCTCGGTAAGGTCGTTGCCGATCCCGGCGAGCACGCGGCGCAGCGCATCGGCCACGACGGCATCGCCGGTGGATTGGCTGCCGGTCAGGGCGCGTGCATAACGCCGGGCATAAGGCAAGGCGCGGATCAGTGCTGCACGATCCATGGCGCTCATGGCCTGAACTCCTTACCGCAGTCTGCGCTCAATCCCTGGTCTGCCCGACGGGCCTGCCGGATCGTCTCACCCATTCCTCGGGATTTCATTCGTAGCACACGTAGTGCATCCTCGCGGTCATCCATTTGAATTGATATTGGTGCAGGCGTGACGGGACAAGTGACGGACGGCGGGCTGCGCGCCATGCTCGCGGGATTGTTGCCCGAGCTGCGCGCCTTCGCCCGATACCTCGCGGGATCCCGCGCGGAAGCCGATGATCTGGTGCAGGAAGCGATCATGCGCAGCCTGCGCACTCTCGACAGCCGCACTGCGGAAATCGAGGCCGGCACGCTCAACCTGCGCGCCTGGTGCCTGGCGGTGGTCCGCAACACCTTCCATGAACAGCTCCGCGGCCGGCGGCGCGAGGCCGCGCGGCTGCGCGATACCGTACAGGAGCCGCTGACGCCGGCCGCGCAGGAAACGCCGGGCAATATGCGCGACCTGGCCCGCGCCCTGGCGACGCTGCCGCCCCTGCTGCGCGAGGCGGTGATCCTGGTCGGCGCGCAGGGGCTTTCGCACGCCGAGGCGGCGGCGATCTGCAGCGTGCCTGTCGGCACGATGAAGGCGCGGGTATCGCGCGCCCGGAAGCAACTGGCGGAGGCTCTCGATCCTGTGATGCGATGATGACGGTGCGATGCAACCCTGTGGTGCCGGCGATCATTCCTTCGCATGTCACTCGAAGGGAGCAGCTACATGGACGGCACCACCAGCATCCAGCCCGAGCAGCGCAGCCGCAGCGACCGTGGTGAGTTCCATGGGCAGTTGATTGCCCTCTTGCCGAAGCTACGGGTGCAGGCCCTGGCCCTGACCCGCAACCGGGCCGCGGCCGAGGATCTGGTGCAGGATGCGGTGGCCAATGCACTGGCCGCACAGGACAGTTTTACGCCAGGGACGAATTTCGCTGCCTGGATGCATCGCATTCTGCGCAACCGCTTCATCAGCACCCTGCGGCGGCAGCGCGAGACTACCGACATCGAGGATCTGCCGATGTCGGCCTTCGCGGTGAACGCCTCGCATGAGGATCGGATGGTGCTGAAGGAGCTCAGCCGAGCACTGGGCCGCCTGCCGTCCGAGCAGCGGGAGGCCTTGTTCATGGTGGTGCTGCAGGGCTTGTCCTACGAGGAAGTTGCCCAGGCCACCGGCTGCGCGGTCGGCACGGCGAAAAGCCGGGTGTTCCGGGCCCGGCGCCAGTTGCAGACCTGGCTCGCCGGCGAGGAGCGCAGCGGTCCCCGGATCGAGGACAGCAAGCTGCTCGTTGCCATTGGCGAAACTCGCATTGGAGTCTAGGGTGCAATGACACGGTTCGGGGCGGTCAAGCTGCGAGGCTTGACCGCCTACCCGTCCTTGGCAGCGGGGGCGATGAGCAAAGCAGACCAGACGGGGTCGGGCGAGGTCGCCAGACCCGATGCCGGCCGAAAGGAGGAAGGCGTGGATCATGCCTTCGACCTATGGCTGCAGCGTGGGCTGCACCAGCTCTACGACACCGTTGCCAAGGAGCCGATCCCGGAAGATCTCCTCCGGTTGATCGAGGACGATCTGAACTCACGCAAAAAATAGCACAAATTGCGGCGAGGTCCAGACCTCTTTACCGGCGCAGATCACTGGCTGAAAACCCGGCTAGTAATCTGCGCCGGTGGGCTGATGGCTATTGCGGTTGCGCTGCCTGCTCCGTGGCAGTGCAGATGAATGTCCGCGGCCGCTCGCAGCCCTGCCCATTGGCGCCATACCAATGGGACCGCCAGCGCGACACCAGACATCTGAGGGACGGACCCTGAACGCGTCAGCGTCCAGGGCCGCCTGCATCAGGCCGAAGCCGTTGCGCGGAACTCCGCTGGCGCGGTGCGCTCGCGCTTCACCAGCAGCTTGTTCAGCGCATGCACATAGGCGCGGGCGGCAGCGACGATGGTGTCGGTGTCGGCGCCCTGCCCGTCCACCAGCTTGCCGCCTTCCTCCAGCCGCACCGTCACCCGTGCCTGCGCATCGGTGCCTCCGGTCACGCTCTGCACCGCGAAGAGCTTCAGCGCGACATCGTGCGGGAAGGCATTGCGGATGGCGATGAAGGTGGCGTCGACCGCGCCATCGCCGGTCGCCATGCCGTCGCGCCGCTCGCCATCCACCTCCAGCGCCAGGGTCGCCATCGGG
This sequence comes from Siccirubricoccus deserti, assembly GCF_014283215.1. Lineage (GTDB taxonomy): Bacteria > Pseudomonadota > Alphaproteobacteria > Acetobacterales > Acetobacteraceae > Siccirubricoccus > Siccirubricoccus deserti. Next base: position 35,824 of record NZ_JACOMF010000032.1, on the reverse strand, counting down.
CGGACGCCGAGGCCGGTGGCGACGGTCAGGCCAACCAGCTTCACCCGGTCGTGGCCACGGACCACCTCATCGTCGACCAGCGCGGCGACATCCTCGTCGTAGACCACCTTCTTGCGGTCGGCGAGGTCCTTGAAGCGGCGGAAGGCGTCGTTCAGCTGGTTGTCGCCGATCTCGCCATAACCCAGCGACCTGAGCTTGTCGCGGAAGGCAGCGCGGCCGGAGTGCTTGCCCAGCACCAGGCTGCTGTTGCTCCAGCCGACGCTCTCCGGCGTCATGATTTCGTAGGTGGAGGCGTCCTTCAGCACGCCGTCCTGGTGGATGCCGCTTTCATGCGCGAAGGCGTTGCGGCCGACGATCGCCTTGTTCGGCTGCACGTCGAAGCCGGTGATGGTGGCCAGCAGCTTGCTGGTCCTCAGGATCTTCGGCGTCTGGATGGTGTTGGCGAAGGGCAGCACGTCGCGCCGCGTACGCAGCGCCATCGCCACCTCTTCCAGGCTGGCATTGCCCGCCCGCTCGCCGATGCCGTTGATCGTGCTCTCGATCTGCCGGGCGCCGCCGCGGATGGCGGCGATGGTGTTGGCCACCGCCATGCCCAGGTCGTTGTGGTTATGCGCCGAGAAGATGACAGTGTCGGCCCCGGGGACGCGGCTGCGCAGGTCGGTGAAGATCCGCTCCATATCCTCCGGCATCGAATAGCCGACGGTGTCGGGGATGTTGATGGTGGTGGCGCCGGCCTTGATCGCCGCCTCGACACAGCGGCAGAGGAAGTCCGGATCGCTGCGGCTGCCGTCCTCGGCGCTCCACTCAACGTCGTCGCTGTGCTGACGGCCCAGGGTGACGCTGCCGGTCACTGCCTCCAGCACCTCCTCGCGCGACATCCGCAGCTTGACCCGCATGTGCAGGTCGGAGGTCGCCAGGACGATGTGGATCCGCTTGCGCGCGGCCGGCTTCAGCGCCTCGGCCGAGCGCAGGATGTCGGCCGCAGCGGCGCGCGACAGGCTGGCGATGACCGGCCCGTCCTTGGCGAAGCGCTTGGCGATCTCCTGCACGCTCTCGAAATCACCGGGGGAGGCAATGGCGAAGCCGGCTTCGATGACGTCGACGCCGAGGTCGGTCAGCGCCTCGGCCATGCGCAGCTTCTCCTCGATGTTCATCGAGAAGCCCGGCGATTGCTCGCCGTCGCGCAGGGTGGTGTCGAAGAAGATGATGCGGTTGTCGTCCAGCGTGCCGAAGCTGGGATGGGTGATGGCCATGGGTGACGGTCCTTGTGTGACTGAGCCGAGGATGCGCGCGAGACGCCTCAGGTCCCCCTGAGCGGTGGCCGGCCGGTCAGCCGGACGTCACGCCCAGGGGCGGCTAAGTCGAAGGAGAAGGAGGCCGATGGGCAGGCGCGCGCCGGGACCGGCGGCGAGGCCGCGATCAGGACCGGACAGGGGCGCGCTCAGGGTCATCCTGGCTGGCACCCTAGCCGGGCCTCGGCGGCCGGGCAAGCGCCGAGATGCCCCTGGCGCCGCCCCACCGCAGGTTTCACCATGCGGCAAAACCCCAGGGAGACCGACGCCATGCCGCACCGCATCCTGCTCTGCCGCACCCTCCACCCCGCCGGCATGGCCGTGCTGAACGAGCGGGAGGACCTCGACATCGTTGCGCTGCACGACCCGCCAGTGGCGGAATTCCACCAGCACCTCTCCTCGGCCGATGCGGTGCTGTGCTGGCTGGAACGGGTGGATGAGGCGGCGCTGGCGGTGGCGCCGCGGCTGAAGGTGGTCTCGCGCTACGGCGTCGGCTTCGACACGGTGGACATCCCTGCCTGCACCGCGCGCGACATTCCGGTGATGGTGGTGAATGGCGCCAATGACCTGAGCGTGGCCGAACACGCGATGATGCTGATGCTGGCGGTGGCGCGCCGCGCGATCGATGCCGACCGGCATGTGAAGCAGGGCGGCTGGTGGTTCCCCCAGGGGCCGGGAATGGTCGACCTGGCGGGGCGCAGCGTTCTGGTGGTGGGCTATGGCCGCATCGGCAGCCGGGTGGCGAGCTACTGCCGCGCCTTCCAGATGAAGGTGATGGTGATGGACCCTGGCTTCCATCCCGCCCGCATCGCCGCCGATGGCTTCACCCCGGTCCGCAACCTACATGAAGGATTGGCCGAGGCGGATGTGGTGACCCTGCATTGCCCGCTCTCGCCGGCGACGCATCACCTGCTGGACGCGGCCGCCTTCGCCGCGCTGAAGCCGGGCGCCATCCTGGTGAACACCGCGCGCGGGCCGCTGGTCGCCCAGGATGCGCTGGCGGCAGCGCTGCGCGGCGGACGGCTGCACGGCGCCGGGCTGGACGTGCTGGAGGTGGAGCCCTCCAGCCCCGACAACCCGCTGTTCAAGCTGCCCAACCTCGTTGTCAGCCCGCATAATGCAGCCAGCACCGAGGAAGGCCTCGCCCGCATGGCGCGGCAGGCGGCGCAGAACATCGTGGACGTGCTCGACGGAAGGCGCGATGCCGCCTTCATGGTGAATGCCGAGCTCGCCCGCTGAGGCCGGCGTCAGCCTACCGGCTGGAAATCATAGCTGCCGACGCCCTGCAGGATAGCGAATCGGCAGCGCCCATCATCCTTGCCGGCGACACGATGGGCGCGCTTCGCCGGCACCGCATACATCTGGCCAGGCCGCAGCTCGACCACTTCGCGCGGGGCGCGGGTCTCGATGACCATCGGGCCGTCCATGCACCAGAAGGTGTCGGTCACCTCCGAATGCCAGTGCCAGGGCACCTCCTGCCCGGCGGCGAGGGTCAGGATCTGCATGCGCAATCCCGGCGCCTCGGCGACCAGCTCGCGTTTCTCCAACGGGTAGGTGTTCATCAACCCTCCTCCGGCTTGAAGCCGCTTTCGGCGACGATCGGCCCCCATTTGTCGTAATCCGCCTTGAGGCGGCGGCCGAACTCCGCGGGGGAGAGCGGATAGGGCCGCATTTCCAACCGGGCGATCGCCTCGCGGTATTCGGGCTGCGCTGCCGCCTCGGTGGCGGCGCGGTGCAGCACCTCCAGCACCGCGCCGGGGGGCGGGCCGGGAGGAACAGGCCGAACCATTCGGTGCCGGTGAGCTGCAGATAGCCCCGCTCGGAAAATGTCGGCGCATCGGGGAAGCGCGCCAGCCGCTGTTCGGAGGAGACCGCCGCCAGCCGCACCGGCCCGGCCGGTTTGGCGGCATGCGCCGCCAGATCGACCATCGGGTGGAAGCTGCAAGCGGTGCGGCCCCCGATCAGGTCCTGGATCGCCGGGGCACTGCCGCGATAGGGGATATGCGTCATCGACAACCCGGCCGCCTTGGCCAGTTGCACGCCAAGGAAATGCAGCATGCTGCCGGCGGCGGCGCTGCCATAGGGAATCTCTGGCCGGCCACGGCCCCAGGCGATGAACTCCCGCAGCGTGCCGACGCTGCCGGCCTGCGGCCCGACCCCCATGCCGAAGGGGAATTCGCCGGCCGGCGTCACCGGCAGCAGATCGGTGAAGGGGTCGTAGCGCAGCGTCGCCCGGCTATACATATGCGGGAAGATCACCAGCATGCTGGCGGCGGTGAGAAGGATGGTGTCGCCATCCGGCTCCGCCGCCCTCACCGCCTCCACCGCCATCCGTCCGGCGGCGCCGACGCGGTTCTCAACGATGACGTTCTGCGCATAGCTGCCGCGCAGCCGCTCCGCCATCAACCGCGCCGTGGTGTCGGCGCTGCCGCCGGGTGGGAAGCCGACGATGATGCGGGCGATGCCGCGCGGCTGCGCAAGCGCCGGCATCGCCAGCGGGGTGGCCAGCGCCAGCCGCAGGGCGGCGCGGCGGGTCGGGCGGGCATGGGCGTCTCCGCTGGGCTTTTCCGCAGCATGCGCCGCCCCCGGCGCTCGCTGTCAACCGGGATGGTTTCAGCCAGCGGCCGGCGGGTGCGTCGCCAGCCAATGGCGGGCGATATCGGCACGCCGGCAGACCCAGGTATCCGGGTGGCGCACCACATGGTCGAGAAAGCGTTCCAGCGCTGCGGCGCGGCCAGGACGCCCGGCAAGGCGGCAATGCAGCCCGACCGACATCATCCGCCCCCCTTCCCGCCGCAGCATGCCGAAGGCATCGGTGAGATGCTGGGTGAAGCCGTCATTCGCGGTGAAGCCGGGCGGGACGGCGAACTTCATGTCGTTGTTGTCGAGCGTATAGGGGATGACCAGCAGCGGCTTGCCCGCCGCCCGGACGTAATACGGCAGGTCATCGGCATAGGAATCGGAGTCGTAGAGGAAGCCGCCATGCTCGGCGGCCAGGCGCCGGGTGCGCTGGCTGATGCGGCCAGTGTACCAGCCGACCGGCTTCGTCCCGGTGCTCCGTTCGATCACCGCGACGCAGCGGGCGATCTCGGCGCGTTCGACGTGTTCCGGCACATGGCGGTAGTCGATCCAGCGCCAGCCATGGCTGGCCACCTCATGCCCGGCATCTGCAAAGGCCCGGCCGACATCCGGGTTCAGCTCCAGTGCCCGGCCGACGGCATAGATGGTCAGCGGCAGGCCGCGCTCGGCGAAGAGCCGCAGGATCCGCCACACCCCTGCGCGGGCGCCGTAGTCGAACTGGGTCTCGGTCGAGAGGTCACGCTCACCCATCCGCGGCTGCCCCCCCGGCACTTCATGCAGGTAGGCCTCGCTGTGCGGATCGCCGTTGAGGACGGTGTTCTCGCCGCCCTCCTCGTAATTCAGCACGAAGGAGAGGGCGAGCCGGGCGCCACCGGGCCAGTGCGGGTCGGGCGGGTTCGGGCCGTAGCCGCGGAAGTCGCGGGGGTGTTCGGTATCGGCAGCCAGCAGATGGGGCGCGTCGCTCATGCCGGAAGTCTGGCCGGGCGGGGCGGGCGGCGCAACAGAAAGGGCGCCACCCTTGCGGATGGCGCCCCGGTATCCCGCCGTTGGCGAAGGCTCAGTTCTTCGCCTTGTCAACCAGCGCGTTCTTCTTGATCCAGGGCATCATCGCCCGCAGCTTCTCGCCCACTTCCTCGATCGGGTGCTCGGAGAGCTTGCGGCGGGTGGCCTTGAAGCTGGCCTGGTTCACCTTGTTCTCCAGCATCCAGTCGCGGGCGAATTTGCCGGTCTGGATGTCGGCCAGCACGCGCTTCATCTCGGCCTTGGTCTCGGCGGTGATGATGCGCGGGCCGGTGACGTACTCGCCGTACTCGGCGGTGTTGGAGATCGAGTAGTTCATGTTGGCGATGCCGCCCTCATAGATGAGGTCGACGATCAGCTTCACCTCGTGCAGGCACTCGAAATACGCCATTTCGGGGGCGTAGCCGGCCTCGACCAGCGTCTCGAAGCCGGCCTTGATCAGCTCGACCAGGCCGCCGCAGAGGACGGTCTGCTCGCCGAACAGGTCGGTCTCGCATTCCTCCTTGAAGGTGGTCTCGATGACGCCGGCGCGGCCGCCACCGATGGCGCTGGCATAGCTCAGCGCGATCTCGAGGCCATTGCCCGAGGGGTTCTGCGCCAGCGCCACCAGGCAGGGCACGCCGCCGCCGCGCTGGTACTCGCTGCGCACCGTGTGGCCCGGGCCCTTCGGCGCGATCATGAAGACGTCGAGATCGGGGCGCGGGTCGAGCAGGTTGAAGTGCACGTTCAGCCCATGCGCGAAGGCCAGCGCCGCGCCCTGCTTCATGTTCGCGTGCAGATGCTCGCGGTACAGGTCGCCCTGGCCCTCGTCCGGGGTCAGCACCATGATGACGTCGGCCCATTTCGCCGCATCGGCCGGGGTCATCACCTTGAAGCCCGCGGCCTCGGCCTTCTGGGCGGAGCCGCCGGGACGCAGGCCGATGGCGATGTCCTTCTGGCCGCTGTCGCGCAGGTTCATGGCATGGGCATGGCCCTGGCTGCCGAAGCCGATGATGGCGACCTTCTTCGACTTGATCAGGTTCACATCCGCATCGCGGTCGTAGTAAACGCGCATGGCTGCGCTTCTCCTCTACTCGGGTTGGCTCAGGATTGCAGGCTGCGCGCGCCGCGCGCGATGGCGACGACACCGGTGCGGGACACTTCCGCCAGCCCGATCGGCCGCATCAGCTCGATGAAGGCATCGAGCTTGTCGCCCGCCCCCGTCATCTCGAAGACGAAGCTCCCGGTGGTCGCATCCACCACCCGGGCGCGGAAGGCATCCGCGAGGCGCAGCGCTTCCATCCGCTGCTCGCCGCGTCCCACAACCTTGATGAGCATCATCTCGCGTGCCAAGTGCGGGCCTTCCACGGTCAGGTCGCTCACCTTGTGCACCGGCACCAGCCGATCGAGCTGCGCCTTGATCTGCTCGATCACCATGTCGGTGCCGGAGGTCACGATGGTGATGCGCGAGAGCCGCCGCTCAGCATCCACCGGCGCCACGGTCAGGCTCTCGATGTTGTAGCCGCGGCCGGAGAACAGACCGACGACGCGCGCCAATATGCCCGCTTCGTTCTCGACGAGCACGGCGATGGTCGCGTTGCGGAAGGTGGGGTCGGATGCGTCGGGCATGTGGGTTCTTCGATCAGGCGTCGGGTAGGGGAAGCTGCGGCACGAGTCCACCCCCTCACCGGAAGCAAGGGGGCCGGGGCGGCGGTGACGCGCTAGACCAGTACCTTCCCCTCATCCGTCACCCCGGCGACCCCGCCCTGCTGGCCGGCCGCCAGGATCATCTCGTTATGGGCGGCGCCGGAAGGGATCATCGGGAAGCAATTCTCATCCTTCGCCACCGCGATATCGGCGATCACCGGGCCCGGATGCGCCAGCATCTCGCGGATGCCGGCATCGAGCTGGTCGGCATGGGTCACGCGGATGCCATGGGCGTGGAAGCTTTCGGCCAGCTTGACGAAATCCGGCAGCGAGGCGCTGTAGCTTTCCGAATAGCGGCTGCCGTGCAGCAGCTCCTGCCACTGCCGCACCATGCCCATGTATTCGTTGTTCAGGATGAACACTTTCACAGGGAGTCGGTACTGCGCGAGCGTGCCCATCTCCTGGATGTTCATCAGGATGCTCGCCTCGCCGGCGATGTCGATGACCAGCGCATCCGGATGGCCGATCTGCACCCCCATCGCCGCCGGCAGGCCGTAGCCCATGGTGCCGAGCCCGCCCGAGGTCATCCAGCGGTTCGGCTTCTCGAAGCCGAAATACTGCGCCGCCCACATCTGGTGCTGGCCGACTTCGGTGGTGATGAAGGTTTCCCGCCCCAGTTCGCGGGTGATCTCGTACAGCCGGCGCACCGCGTGCTGCGGCTTGATGATGCTGCCTTCCTGGCGGTACTGCAGGCAGTCCGTGCCGCGCCAGGCATCGATCTGCCGCCACCATTCGGCGATCGCCGCGCGGTCCTGCACCGCGTCATCGGCCTTCCACGCCTCGAGCAGCGCCGCCAGCACCCGCGCCGCATCGCCGACCACCGCCACGTCCACCTTGACGTTCTTGTTGATGGAGGAGGGATCGATGTCGGCGTGGATCTTCTTCGAGGCCGGCGAGAAGGCGTTCAGCCGCCCGGTCACCCGATCGTCGAAGCGGGCGCCGATGTTGAGCATCACATCGCAGCCATGCATGGCCAGATTGGCTTCATAGGTCCCGTGCATCCCGAGCATGCCGAGGAACTGCGGGTCGCTGGACGGATAGGCGCCTAGGCCCATCAGCGTGTTGGTGCAGGGCATGCCGGCCATGCGGACGAATTCGGTCAGCAGGCGCGAGGCCTCCGGCCCGGCATTGATCACCCCGCCGCCGGCATAGACGATCGGCCGCTTCGCCCGCTTCAGCAGCTGCACCGCGGCCTGGATCTGCGCCGGATCGGGCTCGGTCACCGGTCGGTAGCTGCGGTGCTCGGTCTGCGGCGCCTCGGTGTAGGGGCCCTTGCCGATCAGGATGTCCTTCGGCAGGTCGATCACCACCGGGCCGGGGCGGCCGGATTTCGCCACGTAGAAGGCCTCATGCACCACGCCGGCCAGCTTGTTGATGTCCTTGACCAGGTAGTTGTGCTTGGTCGCTGGGCGTGTGATGCCGGTGGTGTCGGCCTCCTGGAAGGCGTCATTGCCGATCAGGTGGGTCGGCACCTGGCCGGTCAGGCAGATCACCGGGATGCTGTCCATCAACGCATCGACCAGGCCGGTGACGGCGTTGGTCGCTCCGGGGCCGGAGGTCACCAGCACCACCCCCACCTTGCCGGTGGAGCGGGCGTAGCCCTCCGCGGCATGCACCGCCGCCTGCTCATGCCGCACCAGGATGTGGCGGATGGCATTCTGCTGGAACAGCGCGTCGTAGAGCGGCAATACCGCGCCGCCCGGGTAGCCGAAGATGACCTCGACGCCATTGTCCTTCAGCGCCTGCAGGACGATTTCCGCACCATTCATGGTGCGAGCTTCGGTCGTGGTCTGGGCGGTGGCGGACATGGCGGCTTCCTTGATACCAGGCGCCGTGCCGGGTCTCAGCCCAGGGCACGGCGACCGGGGAGCGTTAGCCCCCTTGCTGCGGCGCGTCAACGCCGCTGTTCAATAAATGCCAAGATTTCCGCGATTCTGCTTTCCTGAAATTGCGCGTTGCCCTCGATACGCGCATGGATGATATGCGTGTCGGGCACGGCAGCCAGAAGATGGTGGCGAAACCAGGTCGCCTGCCGCTTGGTGTACTGGCCGGTGTTCAGCACCGCCCGCTCCCGTGCCGCCGCCAGCGGCATCCGGCCAGCGAGATAGGCCGCCAGCTCCGGCACCCCATGCGCCCGCATCGCCGGCAGGGCGGGGTCGAGCCCCTGGGCCACCAGCCCCCTCACCTCCTCCAGCGCGCCGGCTTCCAGCATGGCATCGAAGCGGGCGGCGATGGCGGCCCGCAGCGCCTCCCGCGGCGGGTCCAGCCGGAGGGCGGCGAAACGCCAGGGGGCCGGGCCGGTATGCGCCGCCTCCCGCTGCCATTCCGCCAGGCCGCGGCCGGTGCCGCGCAGCACCTCATAGGCTCGTGCGATGCGCTGGCTGTCGCCGGGACGAAGCGTCGCTGCGGTCTCGGCATCCAGTCGCGCATGCAGCGCCGGAGCACCGAACTCGGCCAACAGCGCCCGCGCTTCTTCCCGCGCCGCTGGCGGCACCGGCGGGATGGCGGAGAGCCCCTCGGTCAGCGCCGCGAAATAGAGGCCGGTGCCGCCGCAAAGGATCGGCAGCGACGCCTCCGCCATCGCCGCCAGCGCCTGCTCCCGCCACCATGCGACGCTGGCCGCTTCCGCCGCCGGACGTACTCCATAAAGGCGATGCGGCACGCGCGCCTCCTCCTCCGCGGTAGGCCGGGCGGTCAGCACCCGCAGCTCGCGGTAGAGCTGCATCGAATCCGCATTGATGATGGTGCCGCCGAACCGCTCGGCCAGCGCCAGGGCCAGGGCCGACTTTCCGCTGGCGGTCGGGCCGGCCAGGAGGATGGCGAATGGAGCGGCCGATGGTTGCGTCATGCCGGGCGCCCCGTCATGGTCCGCGCCCCATGTCGCAGATCCTGACCCTGATCGCCCCGCCGGGTGGCCTTGCCGCGCCCGACCTCGCCCGCACCCGCGAGGCGCTCGCCGCCCTGGGCGCCTCCGCCGGCACCCCGGACTGGCTGGCGCCGGCCGAGGCCGCCGACCTGCCCTTCGCCGAGCTGGCGCCGGATCAGGCCATCGCCGCCGCCCGCGCCGCCCTCGGTGAGGCGCCGATCGACCTCATCGCCCAGCCCGCCGAGGGCCGCCGCAAGGCGTTGCTGCTGGCCGACATGGACAGCACCATCGTCACCTCGGAAACGCTGGACGAGATCGCCGCCTATGCCGGGCTGAAGGAGCGCATCGCCGAGATCACCCGCCGCTCCATGAACGGCGAGCTGGACTTCCGCCAGGCGCTGATCGAGCGCGTCGGCATGCTGGAAGGCCTCTCGGCCGAGGCGCTGGAGCGTACCTGGGAGGCGACCGAGATGACCCCCGGCGCCGGGGCGCTGGTCGCCACCATGCGGGCGCATGGCGCGCATTGCGCCATCGTCTCCGGCGGCTTCACCTTCTTCACCGGTCGGGTCGCGGACAGGCTCGGCTTCCATGCGCATTACTCCAACACGCTGCTGGTGGCGGATGGCAAGCTCACCGGCAAGGTGGGGGAGCCGATCCTCGACCGCGACGCCAAGCTCGCCACCTTGAAGCGGCTGGCGGCGGAGCTGTCGCTGCCGTTGACGGCGACCCTGACCGTGGGCGATGGCGCCAACGACCTGGCGATGTTGCAGGCCGCTGGGCTTGGCGTCGCCTTCCGTGCCAAGCCGGTGGTCGCCGCCGCGGCGCGGGCGCGGGTGGACCATGCCGACCTGCGCGCCCTGCTCTTCGCCCAGGGCTACCGCGCTGCGGAGATCAGCGCGGCCTGAGGCCCCGGCAGCCGCCCGCGCCGTTCGGCCTCTCGACGCGGCGCGCCGCCGCACTACCCTGCGCGCCGCATCAAGGAGGATAGCCATGGACGATCTGCAACTCATCAAGGTGACGGTGGCCGACCATGTCGCGCTGGTGACGATGGACGCCCCGCCCGTCAACGCCCAGGGCCGCCGCTTCAACGAGGAGATGTCGCTCGCCTTCGATCGGATCGCCGAGCGGGACGACATCCGCTGCGCGGTGCTGACCGGAGCCGGCAAGGTGTTCTCGGCAGGGGCCGACCTGAAGGACCGCGCCGCCGGCGCCGCCACCCGCCAGCCGGGTGACGGGCTGCAGCACCTGCGCCGGGCCCGCGAGTGCTACAACGCCGTCTACGAATGCCGGAAGCCGGTGATCGGCGCGGTGAACGGCGCCGCGCTTGGCGCCGGGCTGGCGCTGGTCGCCTCCTGCGACATCCTTTTTGCCTCGGAGACTGCGGTGCTCGGGCTGCCGGAGATCGATGTCGGGCTGATGGGCGGCGGCCGGCACGCGATGCGGCTGTTCAGCCATTCGACGGTGCGGCGGATGATGTTCACCGGCTATCGCATGCCGGCGTCGGAGCTGCTGCGGCTCGGCGTGGTGGAGGCGGTGCTGCCGCCCGATCAGCTCGTGCCCACCGCCATGGCGATGGCGCGGGACATCGCCTCGAAAAGCCCGGTGGCGACAAAGATGGCCAAGCACACGGCGAACGCCATCGAGTGGTCGAGCCTGCGCGACGGCTATCGCTTCGAGCAGGAGATGACCGCCGAGCTCGGCCGCTACGAGGACAGCAAGGAGGCGATGCGCGCCTTCCTTGAGAAGCGGAAGCCGGTCTTCCAGGGGCGCTGACCCGGGGCGCCGGGTGGCGGCGCTGCGGCCGCCGCCGTCCCGGCCTCTGTGACGAAAGGCACGGCGCCCGGCTGCAGGCTGCCACGGCCTGCCACCTGGACTTCCGGGTACCGCCGGGCAGCGCCGAGGACGCCTGGTTCGCCGAAGGGCTGATCGAGGCATCGTCGCCGTGCCCGCCGGCATCGGGAGCCTTTTCGTCATCGCTTCGGCAACCAGCCATTCCTATGCCGGGCGCATGGTGGACCCGCGTCAGCTAGGACAGGAACGCGGCCTGCGCTACGTGCTGAACGGCAGCACCCACCGCGCCGGCAGCCGGCTGCGCATCACCACCCAATTGTCGGACACCGCCGTGCCACCCCCGCCAGTGGCCGTGGCGGTCGCGCCGCAGGGGGTGCGGGTGGAGGGTTCGACCACCGCAACCCGCCGCCGGCGCTGTCGGCCCAGGCGATGACGATCGCCGAGCGGTCCCGCCCGCCGCGCGGCGCACGGGTGAACCACAAGGCGCCCTGATGCCGGACAGCGGCGGGCGTGCCCATGCGTGCCCGCCGCCGCCCGAAGATGGCGCGACCCTACAGCGGATTGCGTGCATGTCTGGACGCTGCCCCGCTGTAGCCTGTTGCTTGGAGAGCGGCTTCACGCCCCTCCGCTCTATCGCCCGCGGAAGGCCGGGGGCCGCTTGTCGCGGAAAGCCGCGACGCCTTCCTTGAAATCCTCGGACTCGCGGATGCTGGCCAGCCGCGCGCCATGCAGCGCCCATTGTTCGGACGGGCCGCGCGGCAGGATCTCCTCCAGCACCATGCGCTTCAGCGTGCCGGTGACCATCGGCGCGAAGCCGGCCATCTCCTTGCCCCATTCGATGGCCTTGGCCAACGCCTCGCCCTCCGGCACCACCTCGTTCACCAGCCCGACCCGCTCCGATTTCGCCGCATCGAAGGTGCGGCAGAGCAGCATCAGCTCCATGGCGATCTTGTGCGGGATGCGGGAGGGCAGCGCCGCGATCATGCCGCCGGTGAGGCCGAGCTTGGCCTCAGGGTAGTAGAATTTGGCCTTGGCGCCGCAGACCGCGAGGTCGGCCATCATCGCCAGCACCAGCGCGCCACCGATGCACCAGCCCTCCACCGCGGCGATCAGCGGCTTGTCGGTCTGCCAGCCGACATTGGGCACGGCGCGCCACAGCTCCGGCGGCTCGGTCACGTCGGCGCCGAAGGAGAAGGCCTTGTTGCCCATCGCCGTCAGCACCGCGACGCGCTGGTCGGAGGCGGCGAAATCCTGCATGGCCGCCTGGACTTCCTCGGCCATCAATTTGGTGATGGCATTTCCCTTGTCGGGGCGGTTCAGCGCGACGATGCGCACCGGGCCGTCGTCCCATACCTTGATGTGTTCAGTACTCATTCCACTTTCGCTCCTGTCCGCCGCACCGCTTCGCCGAAGATCTCGCGGTCGCGCGCGATGCGCCGGGCGAAGGTCTCGCCCGCTTCGAATCTCGGCCGCAACCCGACCGGTGCCACGATGCGCGCCACCTCCGGCATGGCCAGCACCTGCTCCAGCGCCGTGGTCAGCCGCGTGATCACCTCCGGCGGCATCCCGGCCGGCCCGGCCAGTGCGTGGAAGGACAGGCCGCCATCGCCATAAAGCTGCAGCTCCCGCAACGTCGGCAGATCCGGCAGTTCGCTCGAACGGAACTCGCCCGTGGCGGCCATGCCGATGAGCCGGCCTTCCTTCACCGCGGGAATGGCGACGGGATCGAATTGCAATTCGACATCGCCTGCCATCACCGCCGTCAGCGCCGGGGCCGAGCCGCGATAGGGGATGTGCTCCAACTGGATGCCGGCAGCGGCAGCGAAGATCTCGCCAGTCATCTGGGTGATGGTGCCGTTGCCGGCGGAGCTGAAGCGCAGCTTGCCCGGATTGGCCTTGGCATAGGCGATCAGCCCATGGATGTCGCGCACCGGCACCTTCGGGTGCATCGCCATCACTCCCTCCGACATGCAGAGCAGGGAGATGGGGACGAAATCCTTCGCCGGGTCATAGGGCAGCCGCATCATATGAGGGCTGATGGTCATCACCGCGGTCGGGAAGGCCAGCAGGGTATAGCCATCCGGCTTCGCCTGGGCGACCACTGCGGCGCCGATCGAGCCGCCCGCGCCGCCGCGATTGTCGATGACGACATTCTGCCCCAGCACCTCCGCCAGCTTCACGGCGACCGGCCGGGTGATGTTGTCGGTGCTGCCGCCGGGCGGGTAGGGCACGATTATGGTGATCGGACGGTTGGGATAGCCGCCCTGTGCCCGCGCCAGCGCCGGTGCGGCCAGGGCGCCCAGCAGGGCACGGCGTAACAACTTCATGCGTCATCTCCGTGTATCGTGGCACGCGCATCGACGGCGACGGCGCCGCCACCCACCGCGCGCAACAGGATTGGGTTGAGGTCCATCTCCACCAGCCGCGGCCCGAGATCAGCGGCGATCCAGGACAGCCGCACCAGCGCATCCACCGCCGCCGCGACGTCAAGCGCCGGCCGCCCGCGCACCCCGGCCAGCACCGGCCAGAGCGCCAGCCGCCGCAGCATCGCCTCGGCGTCGGCAGGGCGCAGCGGCGCCGGCGCCACCTGCACGTCGCGCAGCACCTCCACCAGCACGCCGCCGGTGCCCACCAGCACCAGCGGGCCGAAGCCTGGCTCGTGGCGGGCACCGAGGATCAGCTCGGCCTCGCCGCGCGCCATCTCCTGCACCAGCACACCGTCCAACGGGATGTCGGGCAGGGCAGCGAAAGCGGCGCGCACCGCCGCGGCATCGGCGAGGTTCAGCTTCACCAGGCCGAGGTCGCTCTTGTGCACCACGGCGCGGCTGACGCCCTTCAGCACCACCGGAAAGCCGATGGCCTCGGCCGCTGCCACCGCCGCATCGGCGTCCTGCGCCAGCACGCCGCGGGTCACCGGAACGCCATAGGCCGCGGCGAGGGATTTCGCCTCCGCCTCAGTCAGCGCGCCTCCGGGCAGCGCCGGTGCCGGCCCGGCGCCAGGCGGACGTTCCGGCGGCGGCAGCGCCGCCCTGTCTCGGCCCGCGGACTCCGCCTCCAGTGCCCGCAGCACGGCCAGGGAATCGGCAACCCGGTCGAGGAAGGGGAAATCCGCCGCCCGCAGCGCCTGCCGCGCCGCATCACCGACCTCGGCCGCCGTCATGACGAAGAGCACCGGCCGGCCGCCCTGCCGGCAAAGCTCAGGGAACAACGCGGCGCGCGCCGCCATCGCCGGCTGGGTGGTCATCGGTACCACCACCGCGCCGATATCGGGGTCGGCCATGAAGGAGCGCATGCAGGCGGAGAGCCCGTCCTCGCTGGTGCCATCATCGAAGCTGCCGGTGTCGAGTGGCAGGTGGACATGGCTTTCCGGCATCCAGCGGCGCAGTTCGGCGCGGGTCGCCTCGGCCATCTCGCCCAGCCGCAGCCCGTGCGCCGGCAGCATGTCGGCGGTGGTGACGGTGCTGCCGCCGGAGGAGGCGATGACGGCGAGCCCCATGCCGGCGCGCGGCAGGCGCGGCAGCCGATCCAGCGCATCGGCCGCCTGCACCATCACGGCGGGGTCGTCGCAAAGCACCGCGCCGGCTTCCCGGCATACCGCCTCGAAGGCGGCGAAGCTGCCAGCCAAACTGGCGGTGTGGCTGCGCGCCGCCTGTGCCCCGGCCGCGCTGCGCCCGGCCTTGACGCAGAGCACCGGCTTGCCCGCCGCGCGGGCGCGCCGCAGCAACGGCGCGAAGCGCGCGGGATCCTTCAGCCCCTCGATGTAGAGGGCGATCACCCGGGTCGCCGGATCATCGATCAGGAAGTCGAGGAAATCGCACAGCTCCAGATCGGCCTGGTTGCCGACCGAGATGCAGCGGCTGAAGCCGGCGCCGTGATGCAGCCCGACCGAGACCAGGGTGCCCATCAGCGCGCCGGACTGGCTGACCATGCCGATGCCGCCCGGCTTCACCCGCTCCGCCTCCAGCACCAGGGAGGAGGAGAGCATCGCCGCATCGGTCATGTTGAAGATGCCGAGGCAGTTGGGTCCGACCAGCCGCATGCCCGCCGCTCGCGCGACCTCCAGCACGCGGTCCTGCAGCGCCGCACCCTCCGCCCCGGCATCGGCCAGCTTGCCGGTGATGATGATACAGGCGCCGACGCCGGCGGCGGCGCAATCCTCGACCTGGCGCAGCAGATGCGCGACCGGCACGGCGAGGATCGCCACATCCACCGGTTCCGGCACGGTGCCGATGCCGGGATAGGCCGGCAGGCCGCGGATCGTCGCGCGGTTCGGGTTGATCGGCAGCAGCCGCCCCGGATAGCCGTGCTTGATGAGGTAATGGATCACCCGACCGCCGAATTTGCCCACGTCGTCCGAGGCGCCGATGACGGCGACGGAGCGCGGATTGACGACGCGGCTCAGGCAGATTCGATGTTCGATCATGGATGTTTCCTCATGCGGCAGGAAACTACCGTACTCGCTTCCCGTCCAGCCCCATGCGCCGGGCGATGATCGAGAGCATCACCTCATCGGCGCCGCCGCCGATCGAGCCCAGGCGGAAATCGCGGAAGGCGCGGCTGACCCAGCACTCCCAGGCGTAGCCCTGGCCGCCCATGAATTGCATGCACCAATCGGCCACCTCGCGTGAGAGACGGCCGGCCTTCAGCTTGCACATCGAAGCCAGTTCGGTGACATCCTCGCCGGCGACGTAGAGTTCGGTGGTGCGGTAGACCAGCGCCCGCAGCGCCTCGATCTCGGTCTTCAGCTCGGCCAGCTTGAACTGGATGAACTGATTGTCGAGCAGCGGCCTGCCGAAGGCCGGGCGCTGCCGCAGGTAGTCCGCGACGTGCTCGATGAGGCCGGTCATCGCCAGGCGGCGGGCGGCGGCGTTCAGCCTCTCCTCCTGGAACTGCCGCATCTGGTAGGTGAAGCCCATGCCCTCCTCGCCGATGCAGTTGCGCTTCGGCACCCGCACGCCATCGAGGAAAAGCTGCGCGGTGTCGCTGCACCACATGCCGAATTTGCGGATCTTCCGGCGGGTCACACCAGGCCGGTCCGGCCCGCCAGGGGTCTCGCGCAGCGGCAGCACGATCAATGACTTGTTGCGGTGCGCGCTCCCCTCCCCGGTGTTGGCCAGCAGGCAGACCCAGTCGGCCTCCATGCCGTTGGTGATCCACATCTTGCCACCGTCGACCACGTAGTCGCCGCCGTCGGATCGCGCCCGCGTGCGAATGGAGGCGACATCGGAGCCCGCCCCATCCTCGGAGACGCCGATCGCCACCACCACCTCCCCGGCCAGCGCCGGTGCCAGGTACTCGCGCCGCAGCATGTCGCTGCCGTAGGCGGCGAGCGCCGGCGTCGCCATGTCGGACTGCACCGAGAGTGCCATACCGACGCCCTGCGCCTTCATCCCGCCCAGCGCCTCCCCGGCCGCGACCGAATAGGAGAAATCCAGCCCGCCGCCGCCGAAGGCCACCGGCTTGGTGATGCCGAGCAGGCCGAGCGCGCCCGCCTTCCGGAACAGGGCGCGAGAGGGGAAGCGCTCCGCCTCCTCCCATGCGTCGACGAAGGGATCGATCTCCTCGGCGACGAAGCGCCGAACCGTTGCCATCAGCCGGTGGTGGTCCTCGGTGTAGAGCATTGGTGTCCTCCCGGCCGGCAGGCTAGGGCGGATCAGGGACGGGCGTGAACGCCCCGGAAGCCGGAGCCGCCCCACCACCCAACCGGCTGCGGCAGATGGGCATTCAGACCCAAGCGCGGCCCGCCATATCGGGAACTCCGCCCGGTTCGGCTCACCCGGGCGACGCAGATTGCCGGAAAAGCCCCGAAAGCGGAGCGGCTCCCGTGCGGGTCCGGAACAGAAGCCGCCCGGCGGTCGAAAAAGCGAAAAACGCCCCTGAACGCCGGGGACAAACCGTGCTAGCGGATTGCCTATGCCAGATGGTGAAAACCCACGCCGCCGCCGCACCGCCGAGCCCTCCGTCCCGGCCTCGCCGCCGCTGCCCGCCCGAGGCCGAATCTTCGGCAGCGTGCTGGAGGTGGTCGGTGCCACCCCCCTGGTGCGCCTGCCGCGCCTGAAGGCGGCCGATGGGCTGGTCGCCGACCTCGCGCTTAAGCTGGAGTTCTTCAACCCGCTCGGATCGGTCAAGGACCGCATCGGTCTGGCCATGGTGGAAGCCGCCGAGCGGGCCGGGCTGATCGCCCCGGGCCGTTCCACCCTGGTGGAGCCGACCTCGGGCAACACCGGCATCGCCCTGGCCTTCGTCGCCGCGGCCAAGGGCTACCGCCTGATCGTCGTCATGCCCGACGGCGCCAGCATCGAACGGCGCAAGATGATGCGGCTGATGGGCACGGAGGTGGAGCTCACCCCCGCCCGCCGCGGCATGGCCGGCGCCATCGCCCGGGCGGAGGCGATCGTCGCAGCCACCCCCGGGGCCTGGATGCCGAGGCAGTTCGACAACCCGGCCAACCCCGACATCCACGCCCAGACCACGGCGGAGGAGATCTGGGGGGATACCGCCGGGCTGGTCGATGTGGTTATCGGCGGCATCGGCACCGGCGGCACCCTGACCGGCGTCGCCCGGGCGTTGAAGCCGCGCCGCCCGGGCCTTCGGGTCATCGGCGTGGAACCGGCCGAAAGCGCGGTGCTTTCGGGCGACGAGGCGGGGCCGCACGGCATCCAGGGTATTGGCGCCGGCTTCCGGCCGGCGGTGCTCGACCTTGATGTGATCGACCGGGTGGTGCGGGTCACCGAACGGGAAGCCATCGCCGCGGCCCGCCGTTGCGCCCAGCTTGAGGGGCTTCCGGTCGGCATCTCCTCGGGCGCCATGCTGCATGCGGCGCTGGAGGTGGCGCGGGAGCCTGGGCTGCAGGGCGGGCTGGTGGTCGGCATCGCGCCCTCCTTTGCCGAGCGCTATCTCTCGACCGAGCTGTTCGCCGGGATGTAGGGCGGCGGATGGTACGCGGCCGGACGGTGGATCATTCCGAACCACTCCAGTGGAGTGTTGGCGGCAACCGGCCTATGCTCGGGGAACGAGACCACGCCGAAGGACCCTGCCATGCCGCACGACGGTCACCACCACCCCCTCGAGGGGAATCACACCCCGCCCGATGGCTGGAAGCACAGTGGCGTCCGCGTCATTCCCGGCAACAGCCTTGACGTCAACACCGCACAAACGCCGGGGATGAACCGCGCCGCCGCGATCAATGCCGCCCGCGTCGGGGCGCAGAGGATCTGGGCCGGCACGGTGCATATCCATCCGGACGCGAAGACCGGCGCGCACCATCATGGCGCGCTGGAGAGCGTGATCTACGTGGTCAGCGGCCGCGCGCGGATGCGCTGGGGTGAGAAGCTGGAATTCGTCGCCGAGGCCGGGCCGGGCGACTTCATCTTCGTGCCGCCCTATGTACCGCACCAGGAGATCAACGCCAGTTCCGACGAGACGCTGCAATGCGTGCTGGTGCGCTCGGACAATGAAGCGGTGGTCGTGAACCTCGACATCGAGCCGGTGGAGAAGCCGGAGTCGGTCTTGTGGATCGACCCGATCCACAAGACCGGCGGAATGTGACTCCGCGCCCGGGCTGACGCGCCCACCCAAAAGAATGGCCGAGGCCCGAAGGCCTCGGCCAAGTTTGGAGGGAGGGACATCAGCCGCGACACGCCTGGTCCTGCGCCCGCAGGGGGCCGGACCGGCGTCGGGTGGCGCCCGGTGCATCCGGCTCCACCCAGCCCGCATCCTTGCCGCTCGCCCCTGCCGGCGCCGTGCGTCAGGTCACCACACGTGGCATTCATGCCAGCGGCCCTGATTGGTGACACGTTCAAGTCCCTTTCAAACGCCAGGCGCAAACCTCCGTTTGCTTGGTTTCACCATACCGGAGGCGGGCCGCAAAAGCGGCCTCGGACCGATCGCAAAACTGGTCCTTTGGAATCAGACTGCCGGCCGGGTGCCGCACCAATTCACGATGAAGGCGGCAATGCCCAGCGTCGTCCGCTTCTGATGGGCCAGCCTGGTGCGCTCGTCGAAGGCATGCGCCCCCTCCCCCTTCAGCCGATAGCAAAGCCCGGGGCTGCCGAAATTGAGGCCGTAGAACCGGGTGTCGTTCACCGGCGTGGTGATGCGCGCCGGCATCGGCGGCAGCCAGCACCGCCTCGGCCTCGCTGCCCGGCTCCAGTACATAGCCATCGGCGAGGAGGCCGTGCCACTCCACCTGTGGCGGGTTGCTGGCGAGGAGATCATTCAGCGTTGCCGCTGCCTCGACGCAGCGCTCGACACCGGCGCGGGCCTCGGCGACTTCGGTGCCGAGCAGCAGGCCGATGTGGCAATCCACCTCGCACTAGGCGGCGGTAGAGCTGGCCCAGTCGCCGCGGATGATGCTGGGGTTGAACTTCAGCGGGCTGTCGATGTCCTTGTACCAAGGATCGGCCCGCGCCGCCTCGTTCAGCCGCGCGGTGTGGGCCTGCAGCACCTGGATCAGGTGATAGGCGGAGAGGATAACGTTGGAGCCCGATTACGCCTCCGCGGCATGCACCGGTACGCCGCGCACCACGGTGGAGAGCGCACCATTGCCGGTGCTCTCCTCCTCCGTCACTGTCTGGATGTGTACGTCGGCAGCAGGGGCGAGGCGGGCGGTCCGCAGCGCATCCATGGCGAAGATCGTAGCGGCGACGCCGGACTTCATGTCATGCGCACCGCGGCAGTGCATCCAGCCATCGTGGATGGTCGCGCAGTAGGGCGGCCAGCTCCACATCTCGCAGGCCCACATCTCGAGCGGGCTTTCCGACATCACATCGATGATGCAGAAGTAGCTCGCCAAGTTCAGCTCGGTGGTGGTGGTGCCGGGCTGCACGCTGATCGTCGCGCCATCCAGCTGCCGCGCCGAGGTGACGCCGGTGGCCCGCTTCACCACGAAGCCCTGGCCATCTTAGAAAATGATGCTGGCAAAGGCCAAGCCGAGCTGTTTCTCCCGGCCCAGTGTCCAAGTGGTGTTGCGCGCCAGCATGTCGACCTCGCCGGATTGCAGCGCAGTGAAGCGCACCTGCGTGGTGGTCGGCACGAAGCGCACCTTGCTTGCGTCACCCAGAATCGCGGCGGCGCGGCACGCATCGGCATCCAAACCGCGGAACACGCCGCGCGCATCCGGCAGCGCGAAGCCGCGCGCGTTCACCGTGATGTCGCAGATGAGTTGGCTGCGTGCGGGAGTGTCGGACGCGGGCTGCGTCGATGCGGCCTCGCCATGCCGAGTGCCACCACTATGCCACCAAGGGGCCCTTAGCATCGGCGCCATGATCGTCTCTCCCTGTTACAAAGTGGAGCTGCCGTGTGCCGGCCAGTGTGCCACGAGCGCTGCCTGCACTCGTTTCCGAGATCTTAACGAACTGTCGTTTCCCCAAGTGTGAAGCGGGTTTCACAGTTTACAGTCAGTAACGTATATGATGTTCAATGCTTGTATCTGAATTTTTCATCGAGTAACCCACGCCCCGTCGGCAGCGCCTGCCGGCCCGGAACGCGGTACGCGCGCTTCGGACAGAGGATGTCGGGGAGTGCGGAGAGAGATCATCTCCGGCTGCGGCTCGCACTCGGCCTGAAGGCCTGTGGGCACGCTGACCCCGACATGCTTCCTGATGGGGGAATGCATAATGGCGGATTTCGTCGAGAGTTTCGACAACGGGGTTGGCGCGCTCAACCACGTCTGGGGCAATGCCAACATCGACACCAGCGTGCGAGGCCAGGTGACGATCAGCGGTGCGACCGGCGGCATCATGGAGAAGCCGTCCGGTGCCTCGGCAGGACATGGATACGGCACCTATGAGGTCGTCGCGGAACTGCACGGCGACACCGAAGGCTCCGCGGCACTGCTGTGGCCGGGCAATGACAAGTGGCCAGGGCCGGAATATGACATCGTCGAGGTGATCCACGGTCGCGCCTACGGCGCCGTGCACTTCGAGTCCGGTGGCGGAGATCGCTACAATGTGGTGAACTTCGACGGCATCGACGAAAGCCAGGTCCACACCTACACGCTCGACTGGCAGCCCGGCAGCATCACCTACTACGTCGATGGTGAGCGGATGGGCTCGGTCAATGAAGGCATCGGCGCCGATTATGCGAATGGCGGCGTTAACGAGGTGATCGGGCTGATGAACCGCAGCCACGACACCTCGATTACGGTGTACGAGGTGTCCTACACCGCATCCGGTGCCAGCGGTGGTGGCAGCCGGAACGCGGATAATGCGGTCGCGCAGGCGGACGCGCAGGACAGCTTCGTGCCGGCTGGCGAGACCTCGCTTGATGGTCAGCAGTCGTGGTGGCCGGCCTGGGAAGCGGCGTGGAATGCCCACAACTACACTGATGGCAATGACGACTGGCAGGCCGAGTTTTGGTCGACGCTGGCCAGCGGTGGCGACATCTGGGCCGTCTGAACGGCGCGGGGCGGTCCGGGAACGGACCGCTCCATGCCCGACACGGGCGTTGCCTTGATCCCAGAGGCCATCATAGGACAGCCTCGTGAAGAACCGGCCGTGATCACGAGCCGGCCGCAGCGGGCGCCGTAGTCGCCCGTCGGTGGTGCGGCGACGGCCTTCACGGCGGATCTACCCTGCTGCTTCAACCTTGCGACATTGCCGCGGATCGGCTGCGAAAGCGCTTCCACCAGCGTGGTGGTTGTCAGGCCCGGATGAACGCGAGCAGGTCCTGGTTGACGACCTCGGCGTGCGTTGCGCACATCCCGTGCGGAACGCCCTTGTGACCTTGAGGGTCCC
The DNA here is from genome assembly GCF_014283215.1 of Siccirubricoccus deserti. Lineage (GTDB taxonomy): Bacteria > Pseudomonadota > Alphaproteobacteria > Acetobacterales > Acetobacteraceae > Siccirubricoccus > Siccirubricoccus deserti. Next base: position 13,853 of record NZ_JACOMF010000032.1, on the reverse strand, counting down.
GTTCCTGACGAGCTGATGTGAATTCAGCTTAGCGGCTCCAGGCCGCAGGATTGAGCATGTGCAGCAGCTTCACGAAGTGGCGCCGGTGCATGAGCACGGATGCAGGTTGCCTGCTTTCCCTACTCCCACTCAATGGTGCCAGGCGGCTTCGAGGTGATGTCGTAGGTCACCCGGTTGATGCCGCGTACCTCGTTGACGATGCGATTGGCGACGCGGGTCAGGAAGCCCATGTCGAAGGGATAGACATCCGCCGTCATGCCATCGGTGCTGGTGACGGCGCGCAGCGCGCAGGCGCTGTCATAGGTGCGGCCATCGCCCATCACCCCCACGGTGCGCACCGGCAGCAGCACCGCGAAGGCCTGCCAGATGGCGTCGTAGAGGCCGGCGCTGCGGATCTCCTCCAGATAGATGGTGTCCACCTTGCGCAGCAGTTCGGCCTTTTCCCGCGTCACCTCGCCAGGAATGCGGATGGCGAGGCCCGGCCCTGGGAAGGGATGCCGGCCGACGATCTCCTCCGGCATGCCAAGCTCGCGGCCGAGCACCCGGACCTCATCCTTGAACAGCTCTCGCAGCGGCTCCACCAGTTGCATGCGCATATGCGCCGGCAGGCCGCCGACATTATGGTGCGACTTGATGGTCACGCTCGGCCCGCCGGTGGCGCTGACGCTCTCGATCACATCCGGGTAGAGCGTGCCCTGGGCCAGGAAATCAGCGCCGCCGATCTTTTGCTGCTCCTCCTCGAACACCTCGATGAACAGCCGGCCGATGGTCTTGCGCTTCAGCTCCGGGTCGGTGACGCCGGCAAGCTGGGCCAGGAACAGCTCGCTGGCGTCGCGGTGGACCAAGCGGATGTTGAAGCGGTCGCGGAAGGTGCCGACCACCTGCTCGCTCTCATTCGCCCGCATCAGCCCGTGGTCGACGTAGATGCAGGTGAGCTGGTCGCCGATCGCCTCGTGCAACAGCACCGCCGCCACGCTGGAATCGACCCCACCCGAGAGGCCGCAGATCACCCGCCCGCTGCCGACCTGGGCGCGGATGCGGGCGATGGCCTCGGCGCGGAAGGCGCCCATGGTCCAGTCGCCGCGGCAGCCGCAGACCAGATGGGTGAAATTCCTCAGCAGTGCCCCGCCATGCGGGGTGTGCACCACCTCCGGATGGAACATGGTGCCGTAATAGTGCCGGGTGTCATCGGCAATCAGCGCAAAGGGTGCGCCCTCGCTGGCGGCGACCACCCGGAAGCCCTGCGGCAGCCTGGTGATGCGGTCGCCATGGCTCATCCACACCTGCTCGCGCGCGCCCTTGGCCCAGAGGCCCTGGGTGATGGCGCATTCGGCGGTGACATCAATGAAGGCACGGCCGAATTCCGCGGGATGCCCACTCTCCACCGTGCCGCCGAGCTGCGCCGCCAGGGTCTGCTGGCCGTAGCAGATGCCGAGCACCGGCAGGCCGCTGTCGAACACCGCCTGGGGCGCGCGGGGCGATTCGCCCTCCGTCACGCTGGCGGGGCCGCCGGAGAGGATGATGCCCTTCGGGGCAAATTCGCGGATCGGCTCGCCGCTCGCGGTGAAGGGCCAGACCTCGCAATAGACGCCGGTCTCGCGCAGTCGCCGGGCGATCAGCTGGGTCACCTGGCTGCCGAAGTCGAGGATCAGGATGCGGTCGTGCCGCTGGGCGGCGGGGGCGGTGGGGTCGGCCATGGGGCAGCTTGCACCATAGGGGCGGCCGCGAGGCAAGGGTTGCGGCAGCCCCGAAGCGGATTGCCGGGTGGCGGAGCCGCCCGGAAGCGGAACGGCTATCCCTCCGCCGCCGGCGCCGTCGCCGCCAGCAGCGTCTCGATCGGATCCCAGACGAAGGCAAGCTGCCCCATGGTCTGGCCTGCGAAGCGGATTGCTTCCTGCGCCGCGGGCCTGCCGCCGAGCCGGCGGTAGAACCATCGGGTCGGGTTGTCCTGCAGCACCCAGAGCATGGCGGAGCGGCAGCCCACGGCGGCCAGATGCGCCGCAATAGCCCGCATCAGCCGCCGGCCGACGCCGCGTTCCCGGTAGTCTTCCAGCAGGTAAAGCGTCTCGATCTCGCCCTGGGCCAGGCCCGGCCGGCGTGCCCGGCCGCCGGAGACGAAGCCGACGACGGTCGCCTCGCCGGCCGGCGTCCCCTCCGGTGCGTCGGCGCCGCTGACGACGGCGACGAAGACCGCATGGCCGTTGTGGCGGTCGGTGATCGCCTGCTCATAGCCGGCGGCATGGCGCAGCGGCGACAGGCCGGCGAGGTAGTCATCCGGCAGCACGCCCGCATAGGCCGTGCGCCAGGTGGCGACATGGACAGCCCCGATGGCGGGGGCGTCGGCGGGCCGGGCACGGCGGATGCAGATCATGCGGCGCGCTTTCTCCCAGGCCCTGAGTCAGGACCTCCGTTGCAGAACGGCGGCGAAGAAGCCATCAGTGCCATGCTGTACAGGGGTCGTGACCAGCAGGTCGCCAACGACCGGCACCGGCCCCAGTTCCGGAAAACGCCCGCGCGCCTCGTCCCAGGCCGCAGCCAGGGGCAGCAGAGCATAGTCGGGGTGGCGTTCCAGGAAGCCGTTCACCTGTGCCTCATCCTCCTCCGGCAGCAGCGAGCAGGTAGCGTAGATCAGTCGCCCACCAGGACGCACAAGTTCGGCCGCGGTTGACAGAATTTCGCCCTGCTTCACGCATAATTCCGTCAGGTCGGCAGGGCCGGTCCGCAGCCGCGCATCCGGATTGCGCCGCCAGGTGCCGGTACCGGTACAGGGCGCATCCACCAGCACCCGGTCGAATTGCCCGGCGCGGCGCTTGGCCCAGCGGTCCCCGGCCACCAGCAGATGCCGTTCCGCATTGTCGACGCCGGCCCGGCGCAGCCGCCGCACCGCCCCTTCAAGCCGCGGCACGGAGACATCGCAGGCGGTAATCCGGCCGCGGTTCGCCATGCTGGCGGCCAACGCCAGGGTCTTGCCCGCGGCGCCGGCGCAATAATCCAGGACCCGCATTCCGGGTCGTGCATCCGCCAGCAGGGCGATGAGCTGGCTGCCCTCGTCCTGCACCTCGACCATGCCTGCGGTGAAGGCGCGGGTCTGGGTCACCGGGCGGCGCGACGGCAGCCGCAGGCCCCAAGGGGAGTAGCGGGTCGGCTCGGTCTCGATGCCCTCGGCGGCGAGGGCGGCGGCGGCGGCTTCCCGCGTAGCCTTCAGCAGATTGGCGCGGAGGTCGAGCGGCGCCTCGACCTCCATCGCCGTGGCTTCCTCCGCCAGCCGGTCGCCGAAGCGGGCACGGAAGCCGGGCATCACCCATTCGGGCAGGTCGAGCCGGATGTTCTCCGGCATGCCGGGATGCACCAGGCCGGGGCTGCCGGGGCGGCGGGCGTCGAGCGCCCGCAGCAGCTTCTCCTCCGGAGGGTTCAGCGGCGGGGCAGCGTACTGCCCGCCGGGGAAGGTGGCCAGCACCTCGGCCACCTTCAGCCCCTCCCCCAGCAGCAGTTGCGCGGCAACAAGCAGGCGGGGCGTCGGCCGGGCACCGACGCGGCCGAGCCACCAGTCGAGCCGGAGGCGCTGCCGGACCACGCCCCAGGCGCGTTCCGAAATGGCGCGACGGTCGCCACCGCCGATGTAGCGACGGCTGCGGAAGAAATCATTGGCGATGGCGTCGGCAGGGCGACGGGACTCGGCCTCCAGCGCCGCCAGCAGGTCGATGGCAGCAGCGAGGCGGGCAGCAGGGGTCATTGGGTCTTCCGGGGCACGACGGCAGGGTCGGTGAGGATTGTGGCAGCCTGTAGGCCGGGCCAGGCGGCATGGGCATCAGACCACAGGCATCGCGGAGGCGGCGCGCGACCGCGGCGGGGCGAGTCTCCGGATTAGGCAGCGGGCACCACCCCGGCGAGCGCCCCGCCATCCTAGCCCGAAGCACGCCGGCCTGCCATCTTGGCCCGATCAAGGGGCGGAAGACCACGAAATTTCCTGTCGGATGCGTTCCGATCGTCCGGGCCGTCTGGCCGTGCGCGGCTTCCGCGTGCAGACTTCGCGCCGCGTAGCCCAGAAGGAGGAAATGTTCATGCGCAACCCGATGGATCTCACCGGGCGCACCGTCATCGTCACCGGCGCCGGCCAGGGCATCGGCAAGGCGATCTCGGAGCTGGTACTCGACCTTGGCGGCAATGCCGTGATCGTCGAGCGCAACCCGGACACGCTGGCCGCGGCGGTCAGCAGCATGGACCGTGACCGCACCCTGGGCGTGCTCGGCAACGTCGCCGAGGAAGGCTTCTCCGAATCCTGCGTCGCCCAGGCGGTGGAACGCTTCGGCGCAGTGCATGGGCTGGTGAACAATGCCGGCATCACCCGCCCGGCGATGTTCGCGAAGATGACCATGCAGCAGTGGCAGGCGGTGATCGATGTCAACCTGACCGGTTGCTACCTGATGATGCAGGCGGTCGGCCGGCACATGATCGACCGCGCCAAGGCCGACATGCCGCAGCCGGCCGGCACCACCGGTGGCATCGTCAACATCAGTTCCACCGCCGGCAAGCGCGGCAGCATCGGCCAGGTGAATTACTCGGCGGCGAAGGCAGGTCTGTTCGGCATGACCATGACCGGCGCCCGGGAATGGGCCCGCTACGGCATCCGCTGCAACTCGGTCGGCTTCGGCACGGTGGTGACGCCCATGACCGAGACCATCCGCAGTGAGAAATTCGCGGCGCAGACCATGGCCCGCATCCCGCTGAACCGCTACGCCGAGCCGTCCGAAGTGGCGCCGCTGATCTGCTTCCTGGTCTCTAATGCCGCAGTCTACATCACCGGCGAGAACATGACGGTGAGCGGCGGCAGCCATATGCAGCCCTGAGGCAGATCGGGGACGCTGTCCCCGAACTCCGGCTGGGGGGACAAGCGTCCCCCCGGCCCCCGGCCTGGGTTCGGGCGTAGCTGTTCGGACAACCGCTTCATGGCGAGGGCGGGGCAGAGTCCCGCTTGCCATTGCCTCTGAAGGGAAATTACCTGCTTCCCGGCAGAGAGCCTACCCGTCCTGCCGATAGTTCGGCGCCTCGCGCGTCACCGCGACGTCGTGCACGTGGCTCTCGCGCAGCCCGGCGCCGGTGATGCGGCGGAAGCGGGCGTTCTGCTGCATCTCCGCCACCGTCGCATTGCCGGTGTAGCCCATGGCGGCGCGCAGCCCGCCGACCAGCTGATGGATCACCGCGCCAACCGGCCCCTTGTAGCCAACCCGGCCCTCGACGCCTTCCGGCACCAGCTTCAGCGTGTCCTGCACCTCCTGCTGGAAGTAGCGGTCGGCGCTGCCGCGGGCCATGGCACCCAGGCTGCCCATGCCGCGGTAGGATTTGTAGGAGCGGCCCTGGTAGAGAAAGACTTCGCCCGGCGCCTCATCCGTGCCGGCGAAGAGACTGCCCATCATCACGCAATCGGCGCCGGCGGCGATCGCCTTGGCAATGTCGCCGGAGGTGCGGATGCCACCATCGGCAATGGCCGGCACGCCGCCCTCGCGCGCCGCGGCGGCGCATTCCATCACCGCGGTCAGCTGCGGCACGCCGACCCCGGCGACGATGCGGGTGGTGCAGATGGAGCCCGGGCCGATGCCGATCTTCACCGCATCGGCGCCAGCGCGGATCAGCGCCTCCACCCCCTCCGGCGTCGCCACATTGCCAGCGACCACCTGCACCGCATTCGACATCCGCTTGATGCGCTCGACCGCGGCCAGCACCCCGCCGGAATGGCCATGCGCGGTGTCGACCACCACCACATCCACCTCGGCGGCGACCAGCGCCTCGACCCGCTTCATCCCGTCCTCGCCGACGCCGGTGGCGGCCGCGACGCGGAGCCGGCCGAGCGTGTCCTTCACCGCATTCGGGTTGGCCTGGGCCTTGTCCATGTCCTTGACGGTGATGAGGCCGATGCAGCGCCCGGCCTCGTCCACCACCAGCAGCTTCTCGATCCGGTGGCGGTGCAGCAGGGCGCGGGCTTGGTCGGCGGTGATGTCGGGATCGGCGGTGACCAAGTTGTCCCGCGTCATCAGCTCATAGACGCGGGTGCCGGGATCGGTGGCGAAGCGGACGTCGCGGTTGGTGATGATACCGACGAGCCGGCCGTTGCCGCGCTCCACCACCGGGATGCCGCTGATGCGGTGCTGGTCCTGGATGGCGCGGACCTCGGCCAGGGTCTGGTCGGGGTGGATGGTGACCGGGTTCACCACCATGCCGCTTTCGAACTTCTTCACCCGGCGGACCTGCGCCGCCTGCTCCTCCGGCGTCATGTTCTTGTGCACCACGCCGATGCCGCCGGCCTGAGCCATGGCGATGGCCATCGGCGCCTCGGTGACGGTGTCCATGGCCGCAGCGACCAGGGGGATGTGGAGCGAGATCTCCCGGGTCAGCCGGGTACGGGTGTCGGTCTGGTGCGGCAGCACCGCGGAATAGGCCGGAACGAGCAGCACATCGTCGAAGGCATAGGCTTCCGCGATGGTGAAGCCGCGGCGTGGCGCCTGCGGCGAGGCGTCATTCAGGGATTCGGAAGCCATGGGCGGAACCTTTCGCAGCGTGCGGGCTCTGCGCCCGCCAATGCGGCGCGATCCGCGACCTTGGCGGGTCCCCTTAGACCCATTGGCCGCGCCGGGGCAAGGGAGGATCGCGGCCCTCAGGCGGGCGGGGCGCCGCGGAACCCCGTTGCCACCACGTAGAGCTCCGCGCTGTCCTTCCGGCTGGCCGGCGGCTTGCCGTGGCGGACCGTGGCAAAGCTGCGCTTCAACGTATCGAGCAGCGCCTTCTCCGTGCCGCCCTGGAACACCTTGGCGACGAAGCCGCCGCCCGGCGCCAGCACCCGCAGCGCGAAATCCAGCGCCAGCTCGGCCAGGCCGATGATCCGCAAATGGTCGGTTGCATTATGCCCGGTGGTGTTGGGCGCCATGTCGGACAGCACCAGATCGGCCTGGCCGTCAAGCGCCGCCAGCACCGCCTGCTCCGCCTCCGGATCCTGGAAGTCGCCCTGGAGCACGGTGGCGCCGGCCACCGGGTCCATCGCCAGCAGGTCGAGCGCCACCACCTTTGCCCCACAGCGCTGCACCGCCACCTGGGTCCAGCCGCCAGGAGCGGCGCCGAGGTCCACCACCCGTGCCCCGCGCTTCAGCAGGTGAAAGCGGTCATCCAGCTCGATCAGCTTGAAGGCGGCGCGGGAGCGGAGCCCCTGGGCCTGGGCGGCGCGCACATAGGGGTCGTTGAGCTGGCGTTCCAGCCACTTCTGGCTGGCGGTGCTGCGCCCCTTGGCGGTCTTCAGACGCGTGGTCAGGCCGCGCCCGCCGGGCGTCGGTGCTTTCATGGTACGGGCAGTCCTTCAGGAATAGCGGCGTGGCGCGCCGCGAAGGCCGTGACGGTCGGCCCGCATCATGCGCAGCAGCATGCCCTCGCGCAGGCCGCGGTCGGCGACGGTCAGGGTTGGCACCCGCCAGATCTGCCGGATGGCGGCGTAGATGGCGCAGCCGGGCAGGACGAACTCCACCCGCTCCGGCCCGACGCAGGGGTGCGCCGCCAAGCCCGCCCGGCCGAGGGCGAAGAGGTCGCCCAGCGCCTGGTCGGCGACATGTACGTCGAGGCGGCAGCCATCGACCAGCGGCCGGCGGTAACGCGGCAGGGCGAGGGCAACTCCGGCCAGGGTGGTGACGGTGCCGCTGGTGCCGATCAGCCTGACCCCGCCGGCCCGGATCTCCTGGCCGATGCAGTGCACCCGGTCGAAGGCCTCGAGCTGCGCCGCCACCTCCTCGACCACCGCGCCGAAGCCTTCTTCGGTGAAGCAGGAATGTCCGGCGCGCTCGGCAAGGGTAACGACACCGAGCGGGAGCGAGATGTAGCCGATAAGCTCGGCGACCGGCGGGCCGCCGGCGGGAATGCGGATCCAGGCGATTTCGGTGCTGCCGCCGCCGATGTCGAAGAGCAGGGCGCGGCGGTCCCCGGCCTCCAGCAGCGGGGCACAGGATTCCATCGCCAGCTCGGCCTCCTCGCGGGCCGAGATGATGCGGGGGCGGAGGCCGGTTTCGACCTCGACGCGGTGGAGGAAGGCGGCGCCATTGGTGGCACGGCGGCAGGCTTCGGTGGCGACCGCCTGGACGCTGCGAAGCGGCCGGCGCAGCAGCTTGTCGGCACAGGCGGCGAGGGCGCCGAGGGCGCGTTCCATGGCGATTTCGGAGAGTTGTCCCGTAGCCGCGAGCCCTTCCCCCAGCCGGACGATGCGGCTGAAGCTGTCCACCACCCGGAAGCCGGTGCCGAGCGGGGCGCCGATCAGCAATCGGCAGTTGTTGGTGCCAAGGTCGAGTGCGGCATAGGCCGGTGCGGCGCCGTAGCGCGCTGGGCCATGGCTGTGCCCTTCCCGTTCCGCCGACGGGCGGGGCGGCGCGGCGAGCCCCCCTGCCGGGAGGCTGATCGGAACGGCATCATCAGGCATTGTCAGAGCCAATTTAAGGGCTACGCCGCGGCGCGGCACATTCGCATGATCCGGGTATGTGGTCCCCCGGGCAAGCGCTTTCCACATCCGGGCGGTTGCAGGGTTCGGATTGAAGTGGTAGCACGCCGCTCCGCACGGGCTGACGCCCTGGCGGTGTCCCGGTGGGGGATAGTTTAACGGTAGAACTCCCGACTCTGACTCGGGCAGTCTTGGTTCGAATCCAGGTCCCCCAGCCACCTGCATTGAGCATCTTCCGAAGCTCGGCCTCTTGGTTCCGGCATTGCCTGGAGCCATTCCTCCTGCCAGCAACCTCAAGCCCTTAGCGCCGCTCCGGCCTGTCATGCGGCGGGGTCGGCTGTGGCATGGGTGCGGGAGCGCCTGGGGCAGCCTCCAGAACAGCTCCCCCGCCCCTGTGGGCCCGATTCGCATCCGGGGTCTGTGGGCCGAGGTCTATCGGCGCTCCGGGCGAAGAACGATCGGCACCCGCGCGTTCGGAACCGACATGTGGCGATTGCGAAGAAGGCGCCTCGAAACCGGCGCCCGGTGGTCCCGGTGGCCGGCCCGGACCGGTCTGCGAAAGGGTGGGAACGGCCACCAGGATGCCGCACAGAGCGAGAGGCAGCAGCGACTTCCGCATGGCATAGGGTCCATCGGATGATCCGTCAGCCAAACCTCCGCCCAGAGCAGTTGGTTCCGTCACGAGTACGGGTGGTAGACAGCGTCCTGGCTTCGCTATTCGCCTGCCTCGGAAACTGCCCAGCGGACCGAAATCGGCAGGCTCACATCCGCCAGCAAGGTCCCAGGTCGTGCGGTCCCCCCGCCGCCTCTTCCCGCAGGTCACATACCCATACGTCAGATCAGTCCGCTGCCCGCCGGCCGCCGCATACCACACCTTCGCCCGCGGAACCGAATCCCTTTCCAGCTCCGTCCGCCGTGCCAGGTGCCGGGAAGCCATAGCGCCGCTACAGGCCTTCGGGGAACTCCAGCCGCCGCAGCGCCCCGATCTGCCAGTCGCGGTCCCGGTAGCCGTTGCGCTGCACCAGGCGGTCCGAGCTGCGCTCGCCATGGGCAGCCCCGGTCAGCTCGCCCGCCTCCAGCTCCATCAGGCGCTGGGCGGCGAAGCCAATCATCTCGCGCAGGAAGGAGGCGTCGGCAGACTTCTCCAAGAGACCCCGAAGGGCCATCGTGTCGTCGGTCATCGTGGCTGGTCCATGGTCCAGGGGTTGTCGGTCTCAGCAACCCAACCCTGCCATGAACCAACACGGTGACCGCCGCCTCAGCGGCGGTCAGGTCCTACACCACGCCCAGCGACAGGACCCTGTCGTCGATTAGGCGCGCTGCTCGGACATGGGCCGCCATCTGTGGTTGGTCTTCGCCAGCCTGCATCCGTTTCGCCGCGCCCCGCGCCGGCGGGTGATGGCGCACGCGACCTGCCAGGCACTGCGCGGCCACGGGCCGCAGCTTCCGCGCTGCTGGCGCTGGCCGGCGAGGAGTGGACCGGGCAACGCGACGGCATCTCCACCCCACGGCCGGCGCATGACGAGCCTCCACGCCAAGGCCGCTGATCCGCCGGGCGTTGCCTGCACGTGACGAACTGTGGCGATCCACCGGGCGTTTGGATTGCTTAAGGTACGGCGCTGGGGCGCCGGAGGAGCGCAAAATGCGATTCATCTCCACGCGCACACACGGCATGATCGACTACCTCATGGGGGCGCTGCTGATCGTCGCGCCTTACATCCTCGGCTTCGCCGACGGCACCACCGCGCAATGGATCCCGCAGATCGTCGGCGCCGCGCTGATCGGCGCCGCGCTGTTGACCAACTACGAACTCGGGGTCGTCAAGATGATCCCGATGCCGGTCCACCTTTTCCTGGATGTCGCGGCCGGTGCGCTGCTGGCGGTGTCGCCTTGGTTATTTGGCTTCGCCGACCGGGTGTTCTGGCCACACTTGATCCTCGGCCTGCTCGAGATCGGCGCGGGGCTGACGACGCGTACGACCCCAGAGACGGCCGCAGCCACGGCCGCGGGGCACACCGCCACGGTGGCCGACCGGCGGCACTAGGCCTCGATCGGCGTGAGTGCGTGCGTTCCCGGCTCAGTGCTGCTGGATGATCTGCTCAGGAAGGTCGGCGGGGCCAAGATGGCGTTCGATGGCCTCTAGGAAGCCCACGAATGTCTCCCGGTAATCCGGCGCGAAGGCCCCGTCGAAGGCGCGGCGGTCCGGCGGCGTTCGGCAGAAAGGTGCCGATGATCAGACGAGGAGATAACACATGACCCGCGACAATCAGATCAAGGGCAAGCAGGCAGGCAGCCAGAACCAGGGCCGCCAGAAAATGGAGCGGGCGGACCGGGCCTCTGAGGCGGGCAGGAGCGGCGGACAGGAGTCCGACCGCCTCGGGACGGGCAACAGCAGCCCGGTCACCGGCGAGACGAGGAGCAAGATCAGCGGTGGCAACGAGGGCGGCGGGGGCTCGGCGCGGCGTTCGGACCGCTGACCGTTTGCCAACTCGGGCTTTCTGGTGCTCTGCGTGAGGAACATGAGGCTGGACGAACATCGAAGGCCAGGCTTCCCGGCGAGTGTGGCTACAACTCCGCCGATGGCTGGTGGCGCAGCATCCAGGCCGCGGCGGCAGCCATGACCCCGGCGCTGGCCAAGTGCAGCAGCAGGTGTCCCGGCGAGGAAAGGCCGCGCACGGCAAGAAGGATGAGTACGTCCCCGAGCGGGATCACCGCTGTCACGCCCAGCACCACGCCGACGGCGCAGCGAGTCGAGAGCCGCGCAAGCGCGAGGATGTAGCCGCCGAAGGCAAGGTCACGCAGCCCGACGACCGCGAGCCAAGCGGCGCCTCCCCCCTCGGGGGCCGGCATGCCGAATATTGCGCCGCCCAGCCCCGGCGCGGCAATGAAGACGACACCGAGGACCATGAGCACGACTGCCGGAACCAGGGCCGGCCAAGCGGCCGGATCCCGGATCGGTGGCGCTTCCGGGTATCGTCGTGGCGGTCGCGCCAACGATCAGGCCCTCCCTCCCATGCCGAGGCAGGCGCATGGTCGTGCGCCTGCCCATCCCAACCCGGCGAATGGTCCGCCTCACCGCCGGCCAGCGGCCGGCGGTCACCGGCCTAATCGCCCTTGTGGCTGTTCTGGCCACCTTTCCGGCCGGCCTCGGCGGCGCGGGCGGGATCGTTGGCGAAGTTGTTCGGGTCGTGCTCCTTGCCGCTGCCCACGGTCTCCTGCGACACACCCTTCTTGCCCTCGGCCGAGGCGTGGCCGCTGCCGTGGTGCTTGGCGTCCTGCTTGTGCGACTGGCTGTGTGCCATTGGCTTTCTCCATCAACCTGGCGAGCGGGAGCACCCGCTGGGTCAGCCCGAGGGGAACGCCTCCCGCGCTGGCAGGTTCGGCGCAGCACGGCGGGTGCAGCGCCGCCATTTGGCTGACGACGGTCGCCAGCACGCCGGAATTCGGCCCGACGCCGTTGCCGACGGTGACAGCGGTGCGGCCGCTGCGGCCATCGATCGGGGTGCGGATATCGGTGCAGCCGGGGTTGATCTGCGTCTGGCGCACCTGCGCCTGAGCCGCCAGCAGCTGGGCGGCTGCCGGACGTTCCTGTGCCGTCGCATTGTCGAGCGCGACCAGCTTGCCCGCGCTGGTCGGCCGCGGTTTCCGCGCCCGGGCAGGGGCGAGCCGCGCATTGGCGAGCTCCGTCTCGGCCTGGGCGACGGAAGCTTGGCTGACCGTGACGTCCGCCTCATAGGGCGCCCGCTCCGGCGGGTAGAGCCGATCACCCTCCTTCACCTCGGCGCCCTCCTCAAGCACCGCTCCTGCAGAAAGGCAGAGACGTGCCACCAATCCGATCCGATGGATGGCTGCATACGGCCGATGAACTCGTCGCTTTTGATGACGCTGCGGCGCACCGCCTCGGCGACGCTAACCGCAGGCGGTTCGGCCGGCCCGGACGGGGCGACGCCTCGGCCGGCCGCAACTACCAGGGCGCAGGCAAGGAACACGCCGATGAGGCGACCGGCAGGGCAGCGCCTCGGCTCATGGCCACTGCCGCAGCCCGGCCTCGCCGGCACCGTGGTCCGAACCGCACGCCGGTGCGTTGCATGGCGCATCCTGTGAGGAGGCTGCCGAGCGATGACACCCATGAGCGACGACACGCTGCACTGCCTTGTGATCGGCGGCGGACCGGCCGGGCTGACGGCGGCACTCTACCTCGCGCGCTTCCGCCGCCGCGTCCTGGTGGTGGACAGCGGCGAACCACGCGCCGCCTGGATCCCTACCAGCCATAATATCCCGTTCTTTGCCGATGGCATTGCCGGCCCCGACCTTCTTGCCCGTCAGGTCGAGACCGCCCGGCGCTACAGCGTGCCGATCCGTGCCGGGAGCGTGACAGCGTTGCGGAAGACGCGCGACGGCTTCGTGGCGACGCTGGCGGAGGCGACCGGGCGCGAGCAGCAGATCACGGCACGGCGCGTGCTGCTGGCCACCGGCGCGGTTGACGTGGAGCCCGAGTTGCCCGATCTGCCGGATGCGGTGCGACGCGGGCTGGTGCGCTACTGCCCGATCTGCGACGGCTTCGAGGCGCGGGGGCGCCGCATCGCGGTCATCGGCCACGGCGCCCGCGGGCTTGGCGAGGCCGCCTTCATTGCCCGCACCTACGCCAACGACGTGACGCTGCTGACGCTCGGCCAGCGCCTGAAGCTGGATCCCAAGCAGCGCGACGTCGCGACGCAGCACCGCATCAGCATCGTCGAGGAGCCGGTTGCAGCGCTCGACATTGCCGAAGGACGCATCGCGGCGCTGTGGATCGGCGGAAGCGAGCATCGCTTCGAGGTGCTATACTCTGCCCTGGGTCTCGATTATCGGTCCGGTCTGGCCCGCGCGCTTGGCGCGGAGCAGGACGCTTCCGGTGCGCTGTTGGTGGATGGGCACAACCAGACCACGGTGAAGGGACTCTACGCGGCGGGCGACATCGTGCACGGGCTGGACCAGATCGTGGTCGCAATGGGCCATGCTGCGACTGCCGCGACGCATATCCACAACCGCTGCGAAATGCCAACCGAAGACGAGCCCGACGACAGCGGCTGAGGCCAGGCGCTGGCATGCTCGCTGACACTGGCCGAGGGCAGCACCACAGGCGCGGCCGGTCATGGGTGCTGTCGCGGGTGTGGTAGGAAATCGGGGTGGCGTAGTCTCCGGCTTGTTCAACGAGCCATGACCGGCGTTGGCGCGCCGGCGGAGACCACGCCATGGGCAAGGATAGCAGCAAGGGGCCTGCCGAGCAGGCGCTGTTTGCTGGAGAGGCCTGGTTCGACCCAATCGAGGCAGGCCTACGGGGCCGGATCCGCGGGCTGATCGAGGAACTGGTAGAGCAGGAACTCGAGGCGGCGCTGGGGCGCAGACG
>NZ_JACOMF010000031.1 GCF_014283215.1 Siccirubricoccus deserti | reverse complement strand
CCCGATGATCTGCTCCGCCGTGTGACGCTTCCTTGGCATCACTGCCCCCTTCCAAGGAGGCCAACTCTCTCATCACAGATGGATCCCAGGCAGGGGGGAAGGTCAATCGCGCTCTGGGTATAGACGATCGCAGCCGTGGGGCTGGCCTCCCGCCCAGCACCCTCGCGCAGCGTGACCAGAAAATGGTGGCGGATGCTCTCCCACACGCCGTCCCGCAGGAAAGCGCGCAGGCAACCATACACCGTACGCCACGGGGGGAAGGCCGGAGGCGGTGGTAGATGCCGCCACTGGAAGCCGGTGCGCACGAGGTAAAAGAGCCCATCCAGCAGGTTCCGGATGTCCGTCCTGCGCGGCCGCCCGCCCGACTTGGCGGGCGGGATCAGCGGCTCAAGCAACCGGAACTGGTCATCTGTCAGGGCTTGGCCGGAGCCAAAGTCCCCAACTAGTGCGCGATCGGCCGGCGTCCACATGGCGGTCTCCAGGCAGGAAACCGCCCGCAACGCCGCCCGAGAGGCCAGGATCAGCCCGTCAACCCAGTGCTCTCACCCCTTCGCAAACGGGGTCTCAGATTATCCTTGTGGGGACGGGCTAGGTCACCCCGACCTTGTGGGCACCAGCGGACCAGTCGCCCTTGAGGGTAGAGGCGGTCAGCTCACTTTCTGCGCGTCCAGAAGCAATCCCACGTCCAACTCCGAATTGCCCCCCTGAAACTGCTGCCACTTCCGTCTCGGTGAGTATGGCAAGCCCATTAGCATCGTCGGGGCTAATTACGGACAACGTGCCTTCTTTGTCGGACATCATGTATCTCCTCAAATCCCCTCGCGGGGACGGTCAGCCTGCATCCCAAGGGTTCGGCTGGACAAGCAAAAGCCGAAGCGGGTGGTGTCACCGCAGCCTTCCTCAATGCCCGTTTTGAAAGCCGCCTTTCAGCCGAGACTTACGCCCTCCCGTCCCAGCACCCGTTGCACGGCGGGGCGGGCGAGCATGCGATCCCTGTGGGCGGTGAAGTTCGGCAGGTCATGCATCGGCAGGCCGGCGCGCACGCCCCAGCGCCAGAGGACGACGCCGTAGCAGTCCACCGTCGAGAAGCGGTCGCCGAGGAACCACTCCCGGCCCGCGAGCATGGCGTCGATCTCGCGGCAGTGCCCGTGGAAGGTCGCCAGCCCCTTCGCCCTGATCCCGTCCTCGCCGGAGGGCTCGTCGGTGAAGCGGGCGGGCGCCCAGAAATGCGCGAAGGCCGGGTGGACGGCCGAGGCGAAGAAGGCCATCAGCGAGAGGGCGCGGGCCTCGCCCTCGGCATCGGCCGGCAGCAGCTTCGCCCCCGGGTGGGTGCGGGCAACGTAGGTCTGGATGGCGACGTTCTCGACCAGCACGGAGCCGTCGGCGAGGCGCAGGGCGGGGACTTTGCCACGCGGGTTGACCTGCAGGTACGCCTCCGTCCTTTGCTCACCCGCCTTCTCGTTGACGAGGTGAGTCTCGTATTCCGCGCCGGCCTCCTCCAGGGCGATGTGCGCGGCCATCGAGGACGAGCCGGGCGAGTAGTAGAGCGTGAGCATGGATGATCCTCCTCGGCCCAGTGCATCCCCGCTCGCTCGCACATTCAAGGGCGAAATAGCCCCCAAGATGATCCCGTCGGCCGGTCGGACACGCGATCTCGCGGTGTCTTGGATCGGTGAACCGGATGGCTTGATGACCTAGCCGCCTCCTTCGGCAGCGTTGCCGCACCAAGACTTTCAAAACGGGCTGTGAGTAGGGATTTTGAGGCGTGGACCTGCCGGTGGAATAGAAATAAGTTCCGGGACCGGAAGAGGATCACCCGCGGTGGATGTAACCTACTCCCGCGCAAGAGCAAGACAGGCGGTCACGCGGATTGCCCTTGTAGCTGTAGTATTAGCTTCGTGCGCGCCACGGCCCCGCGTGCCGCCCCCGACGCCAGCTCAAGAGGCGTCGGCCATTTGCGCTGAGCTCGGATACGCCCGCGGCTCCCCAGAACACCTCGGGTGTTCGGAGCGCATGCTGGGCAAGCTGATGGATGGCGCCGCTCTACAGGGCGCCATGGAAGCCTCTAGGCCGCGGTGGCAACCGCCCCCGGTGCCGCAGCCTCAGACCATCTATGTGGCCCCGGCGCCGCGGGTGGCGCCAGTTGTAGTGCCACCGTTCCGGTGACCGCCGCGCTGACTGTACACAAGCTACCAAGCAGCGCGGCAGGCAACGGCTATGACACCATGCATCTGCGCGGGGCCGGGATGCCGGATCATTCCGCCTGTTCTGAAGCGGCGGCAACAAGCGCGTCGCTGAGCATACTGGCGTACTGCGAGTGGGGGCCGCTTCTGTAATCGGTCCCGTGAAAAGGGCTAGGCGTTCTCGTGCGGCAAATTTCTCGCAGATGCCAAATCGAACTGTATGTCCGGTCAATGTCCGGTCAGCAAACCAGATACAGCCAGTGGATCTGCCTAACGCCTTAAAAAGACTGGTGCCGACACCCGGGATTGAACCGGGGACCTACTGATTACGAATCAGTTGCTCTACCGCTGAGCTATGTCGGCAGTCCAGGCGCGGGCTGGATACACGCCCGCCCGGCCCAGGGCAACACTCTCCACCGTCGCATCAGGCCGTCCGTGCGCCACCGCCACCCGTGGCGGGGGCGGCTGCGTCGCTGCCGTCCAATTGACCTGCCCCACCGTGTCGCAGGCGCTGCACACCGGCGCCCAGCCTGGCTGGTCGGCGCCGCAATGCCCACAGCGCCAGCCCGGCTCCGGCGGGGCCGAGGCCGCCTCGCGCAGCCAGCGGGCCTGCGCCGCCCGGGCCTCGGCCGTCTCGCCGTGTTCGGCCTCCTCAAGCTCAGCCAGCAACAGGTAGGCGCGGCGATCGGCCGCGCCGGAACTCACCAGCGCCTCCAGCGTGCTGCGTGCCCGTCCGGTCAGCCCGGCGCGCAGCGCGGTGCGGGCCAGCAGCACCCGGCTCTCGGGGTCGTTCGGGTTGCGGCGGATCAGTGCCTCCACGCTTTTCACCCGCATCAGCGGGTCGGCTTCCCCGGCCATGTAGGGCTCGGCGAGGTCGGGGTGCGGCCTGGCCGCCCAGGCCTCCTCCAGCACGCTGCGGGCACGGCGCGGGCTGCCGGCCGCTTCCAGCCGGCGGGCATGCGCCAGCGCCGCCGGGGCGAAACCGTGGTCGGCCTGGAAGGCCTGGCGCTCCAGCTCGGCCGCCTTGGCCGGATCCGGCTCCTGCGTCGCGGCGGCCAGGGCCAGGGCGGCTTTCGGTGTCTCCGGCGGGGCCAGCGCCAGGGCCTCCCGCCAATTGCGGGTCTGCACCGCGAGCTGCTCCCGCTCCTCCCGCAGCCAGGACGCGCCGGGCTGCACCGCCTCGGCCTCCTTCGCCAGCGCCAGGGCGGCGTCCCAATCACCCTTCTGCATCGCCTGGCGCAGCAGGCCGCGCAGGCCGAGGAAGCGGGAATCCTCGCGGCTCGCCAGGGCGCGGAACACTTCGGCGGCGGCCTCCTCGCGGCCGGAGGCGCGCTCCGCCTCGGCGGCCAGCAGCAAGGTCTGCGGCGTGTCGCCCAGCAGATTGCGGGCCTTGCGCACCTCCAGCCGTGCCGCATCGGCAGTGCCGGCGGCCAGCGCCACCAGCACCCGGGTCACCGCCGCATCGCCGTCCGCCCGGCGGCGAGCGGCGCGGCGAGCCCGGATCCGCTCCGGCCAGCGGCGCAGCGCGGAAATGCCGCTCAGCACCCCGTGCAGCACCAAGAAGGCCAGCACCAGGATCAACAGCGCGACCGGGAAGCTGGTGCCGATCCAGGCATCGCCGACCTTGATCTCCACCGTGCCGCCGACCTCGGCCAGCCATAGCGCCAATGCGACGCCAAGCCCGAGCAGCAGCAGGATCGTGATGGCACGACGCATCGGCTCAGCCCGCCGCCAGCTGGCGCAGCGCGGCGCGCGCCGCCAGCAGCGCCCGCGCCTGATCGGCCCAGGGCTGCATCGCCGCCCGCGCCGGCGGCGGCAGCTTCTCCAGGTGCAGCAGGCTCATCTCCACATCCCCCGCTTCCAGCGCGCGGCGGGCGCGCTCGATCTCCGCCTCCGCCGCATCGCCCCACACCACCTGATCGCCACGACGGATGGTGACGAGGCCGCCGAGCCGCGACAATGCGCTGTCCACCACCCCGGCGCGGCTGCCATCCGGCTGCATCGCCGCGTCGGAGGCGGCGCGGGCCGCCTGCGCCGCTTCCTCGAAGGACAGGCGAAGCGATGCCTCGGTGGGCGGCGGCACCGCAGCGAAGCGCGCCAGCGCCGGCGGCGCCTGGTCGATCCGCCCCAGCGCCTCGCCGAGCGGCTGCCCCGCGACAAGGCTTGCCCGCAGCGCATCCACCGCGGCAAGGCGGGCGGTGCGTCCCTCGATCGCCGCCAGCCGCTGCTGCGCCTGCTCCAACGCCGCGATCCGCTGGCCGAGTTGTGCGTCCAGCGCCGCCAGCCGCTGCTGCACGCCCTGCTCCAGCGCCGCCAGCCGCTGTTGCGCCTGCTGGCCGGCGGCGGCCTCGCGCTGCTCGGCCTGGCGTGCCGCTTCCTGAAGCCGGCGGGCCTGCTCGGCCTCCTGCGTCTCGGCACGGGCAGCCTGGGCCTCGATCCGTTCGGCCAGCCGGTCGGCCCGGCCGGAGAGCGCGTCCACCGCCTCGCGCGGCGCCAGCTTCGCCGGGTCGATCACCGGGCGGGCCTCCAGCTCCTGCAGCCGGCGCTCATTCGCCGCGGCGCGGTCGGCCGCCTGGGCGGCGCCGCGCTCGGCCGCGGCGGCGCGCTCGCTAAGGTTGGTCACCTGGGCCTCGAGCGGGCGGATATCGGGCGGCGCCGGCCGGTCCTCGAGTGTCTTCATCCGGCCTTCCAGCGCCATAAGCTGCTGCACCCGGCCGTTCAGCGCGCCGATGTCGCCACGCACCCCTTCCAGCGCCGCCAGCCGCTCCTCGACCCGGGCGAAGCGGACCGGATCGACCCCGCCATCGGCGGTGGAGCGCGGCGTCACCAGCAGCCACCACAGCGCCAGCAGAAGCACCACACCGCCGACGCCGATCATCACCGCAGCGGGATCCAGCCGACGGGGACCGGGCGGGGCGACCGGCGAGTTGCGGGCAGGCGGCGCGGCTGCCTGGGCGGGGGTGGGGTCGGGAGTATCGCTCATGGTGTGGTCTACCTGGGGCCGAGCAGTTGCAACAGCGAGTCCTGGTCCGGCCGCTCGGCAGACCGCACTGCGCGCCATGTCAGGGGTGCGAGCGTCTGGACCGCCGCTTCGGCAACCCGGGCGCTGATCGCCAACGCCACCATCGATGTGGCAGTTGCGGCCAGCCCAGCCGTGCGGAGCAGGGAGATGGCACAGCTCGCCGAACGCGGCGAGAAGAACAGGGCAGCAACGACCTCACCCTGATCGAGCGCAAGCCGCGCCGCTTCGGGCAGCGTCGCCGCCGGCTTCGCCGCATAGGCGATCCGCCGGGTGACCCGGAAGCCCAGCACGCGAAGGGCCCGCGCCAGCTCCTGCCCATAGCCGGCACCGACCGCCAGAAGCAGCGGTCCGGCGGCGGGGTCGAGGGTCGCTGCGGCCAGCCTGGCGAGGGAGGCGGCGTCGCCATCGGCCGCCACGACATTCACAAACCCGCGAGATCGGACCTCGGCCGCGGTCGCCTCGCCGACCGCCAGCACCGGCATCCCGGCCCGGAAGGCGTCCGGCACCAGGCTGCGCGCGGCAGCGCGGCTGGGCAGCAGCAGGGCCTGGGCGGCGGGAGGCATGGTGAAAGGCCGCGACGCCAGCACCAGCGCCGGCGCCAGCAGCGGCCGCCAGCCGAGCGCGGCGACGCGCTGTGCGGTCTCCGCCGCCCCCGGCTCCGGCCGGGTGATCAATACGCCCGGCTCAGCCAAGACGCGTGCGGCGGGACAGGGGGTGGCCGGGACGCATGCCGTGGTCTTAGAACCGACTTGGCGATCGAGGAAGCCGGCATGGATCCGAAGGCAGCGGTGCTCGGGCTGGAATCGAGCTGCGACGAGACCGCCGCCGCGGTGCTGCGCGCCGACGGCACCATCCTGGCCGAGGCGGTGCTGAGCCAGCTGCGCGAGCATTCCCTCTACGGCGGGGTGGTGCCGGAGATCGCCGCCCGCGCCCATCTGGAGCACCTGCCGAGGCTGGCCGCGCAGGTGATTGCGGAGGCCGGGCTGGGCTTTGCTGACCTCGCCGGCATCGCCGCCACCTCCGGCCCCGGGCTGATCGGCGGGCTGATCGTCGGCGCCTCCCTCGGCAAGGGTATCGCCCTGGCGCACAGGCTGCCCTTCGTCGCGGTGAATCATCTGGAGGCGCATGCGCTGACCGCTACCCTGCCGGGGCTGGTGCCCGGCGGTGCGCGTTTCCCCTACCTGCTGCTGCTGATCTCCGGCGGGCATTGCCAATGCGTGGCGGTGGAGGCGGTGGGGCGCTACCGCCGGCTCGGCACCACGCTGGACGATGCGGTGGGCGAGGCCTTCGACAAGGCGGCGAAGCTGCTCGGCCTGCCCTGGCCGGGCGGGCCGGCGCTGGAGCGGTTGGCGGCGGCGGGGGATGCGGCGCGCTTCGCCCTGCCACGGCCGCTGCTCGGGCGGCCGGGCTGCGATTTCTCCTTCAGCGGGTTGAAGACGGCGGTGGCCAATGCGGTGGCCCGGCTGCCGGGCGGGGCGCCGACCGAGACCGACAAGGCCGATCTCGCCGCCGGCTTCCAGGCCGCGGCGGCGGCGGTGCTGGCGGACCGGGCGGGGCATGCGCTGGCGATGCTGCCGGGGGCGACGGCGCTGGTGGTGGCCGGCGGCGTGGCGGCGAATGCGGCGGTGCGGCACGCGCTGGGCGCGGCGGCGGCGCGGCACGGGCTGCCGCTGGTCGCGCCGCCGCTGCGGCTGTGCACGGATAATGCGGTGATGGTGGCCTGGGCGGGCCTGGAACGACTGCGGCTCGGGCTGACCGATGCACTGGGCCATGCGCCGCGGCCGCGGTGGCCGCTGGAGGAATTGCCAGGGGCAGCGATCTGAGCGGTGGTTGTCACCGCGGACATTCAAGAATTTTCAACAGGACGAACGGAAGAACGGGGCGCCTCCCATGATGCGCCAGGATCGTGCAACTTGGGCCTGACAGGCGCGCCGGCGGCGGCGCTCCGACACGCCGCCGGCGGACCTTGCCACTACGTGGCGCGGGCAGCCTGCCGCAGCCCCCCGATGATCTGCTCCGGCACCAAGCGCCTACCGGGTATCGCGGCGATCTCTACCGCGAATCGCGTTCATGTCTGAAGGCTGCTCCGCCGTAGCCTGCTGTTTGCAGGGCGGTCGCACGCCCCTCGCCGATCCGCTCCAGGAGGCTGACTCTACGCCTCAGAACCCGGAGCCAGATCAGGGGCGCAGGTCATGGCGCCATGCCCCCTATTGCTCCTTCCAGGGCGTGCGCTGCCAGATCTCGCGGAAGCGCGCCTCCTCGCGGCGGAGCCGGTCGAACCAGGCCGCGCCCTCCTCGTAAAGCGGCACGGTGAAGCGCCCCTCGACCTGGCGGATGAAGTCGGGATCCCTGGCGATGTCGGCGGTTGCCTCGCGCAGCCGGGCCAGGATGGCCGGCGGCGTCCCGGCGGGCAGCACCAGGCCGCGTTCCGAAGCCATCTCCACCGGGAAGCCCAGTTCCTTCAGCGTCGGCACCTCGGGCTGGAAGCGGCTGCGCGTTGCACCGCCCTGGGCGATCAGGCGCATCTTCTCCGGTGCCGCGGTGACGGCGCCGAGGTTGAGTCCGATCAGGTCCACCTGCCGCCCCAGCAGCGCCGTCCGCAGGCCCGGATCACCCTGGTAGACCACATGGCTGAGCCGGATGCCCGCCGCCTGCTCCAGCAGCACGAGCTGCATGTGGTCATCCGTCCCGACACCGGGCGACGCGTAGGTGATGGTGCCCGGCGCCGCCTTGGCCTTTTCGATAACGTCGCCAAGCGTCCTGTACGGGCTGTCGACATGGGTCGTTATCGCCGAGGGGTCGGTCACGATGTTGGCCAGCGGCGCGAAGTCAGCCAGCTTGAACTGCGCCTGGCGCTCGATCGGGATGGTCAGGATGCCCGGGAAATTCGTGAAGCCAATCGTGTGCCCGTCGGGCCGCGCCCGGGCAACGACGCCAAGCGCGAGTTCGCCCCCCGCACCGGGGCGGTTGCTGACGACGACGGTGCCGCCGAGGCGCTGTTCCAGTGCCCGGGCATAGCTGCGCGCGTCGAGGTCGGTGCCGCCGCCGGCGGTAAAGCCGACGATGATCTCGATCGGCCGATCCGGGAAGCGCGTCGCCTGGGCCAGCGTCGGCGCCGGCAGGGCGAGCAGGCCGGTGGCCGCGAGCAACGCACGTCGCCGTGGCATCCAGCCGGCGGTCGTAGTGCTTTCTGTCATTGGACGTTCCCCTTTGCGATGGCGGTCATGCTGGGTCAGGGGTCGGCAGCCGGCAAGGGTCCGCGGGCGCGGTAGGCTGCCGGCCCGGGGCGGCCGCTGGTATGGAGAAAGCCGCCACGTGCCGCCTTCCGGCGGAGGCGGACCTCATCGCCATACGCGCGTCGCCAGAAGCCGGCCTGGCCTGTAAAAGGCGGGACATGCCCAGCCCCGCCGATCCGCGTCCGACCCTCGCCGCGCCCGATGACGACCCCTGGCTCTGGCTGGAGGAGGTGGCGGGCGAACGCGCCCTCGCCTGGGTCAAGGGGCAGAACGCCGCCACCCTGGCGCGCCTCGCCGATGCCCGGTTCGAGGCCGATCGGGCCTCGGTGAAGGCCGCGCTGGACCGGCCGGACAAGCTGCCTTTCGTCACCCGTCGCGGGCCCTTCCTGTATAATTTCTGGCAGGACGCGGCGCAGCCGCGCGGGGTCTGGCGGCGCACCACCCTCGACTCCTACCGCCGCCCGGCGCCGGAGTGGGACGTGCTGCTCGACCTCGACACCCTGGCGCGGGCGGAGGGCGAGGATTGGGTCTGGCAGGGCGCCACCACCTTGCCCGGCACCCATGATCTGGCCGTGCTCCGCCTCTCCCGCGGCGGCGGCGATGCGGTGGTGCTGCGGGAGTTCGATCTCGCCACCCGGCAGTTTGTCGCGGACGGCTTCGCCCTGCCCGAGGCCAAGGGTGGCGTCGACTGGGTGGACCGCGACACGCTGCTGCTCTCCTCCGCCTTCGGCGAAGGCATGGCGACGCGCTCCGGCTATGCCCGCAGCGTGCGGCTCTGGTCCCGTGGCGCCGACCCGGCCGCGGCGCCGGTGCTGTTCGGCTGCGATCCGGGACATATGGCGGCGGGAGGCGACGTCGACCGCGAGGCGCCGGGGCGGCTGGTCTTCATCGACCGGATCGGCTTCTACGACGCCGCTGTCCATATCGGCGACCGCACCGGCCCGAAGCAGCGCATCGACCTGCCGAGCGATGCGGAATACGTGTGGCAGCAGGGCTGGCTCGCGGTGCAGCCACGCAGCCCCTGGACGCTGGACGGCACCACCCATGCGCCCGACAGCCTGCTCGGCATCGGCTTCGATGCTTTCCTGGCGGGCGACCGGCGCTTCCGGCTGCTCTTTGCCCCCGGCGAGCGCCGCGCGCTGCAGGGATTCTTCTGGTGCAACGGGCGGCTGGTGGTCTCGGTGCTCGACGAGTTGCGGCCGGTCTTCACCGTCTTCACCCCGGGCGAGGAAGCCTGGACTTCGGCGGAGCTGCAAGGTCTGCCACGGCACGGTGTCGCGCATCTCTGGCCGTTGGATGCGGTGGCGGAGGAGTCCGATGGCACGCTGCTCGCCCAGGTGCAGGATCCCATCACCCCCGCCAGCCTGCTGCTGACCAGCACGGCGCTCGCGGCGCCCGCGCTGCTGCGGCAGTCCTCGCCGACCTTCGACGCCAGCGGCCTGGTCGTGACGCAGCATGAGGCGGTCTCGGTGGATGGGGAGCGCATCCCCTATGTGCAGACCGGCCCGGCGGGGGAGGCCGGCGGCGAGGCCCCGGTGCACCTCACCGGCTATGGCGGCTTCCGGGTGCCCAGCCTGCCCCACTACCAGAGCATCATCGGCAAGCTCTGGCTGGAGCGCGGCGGCACCACCGTCGTCGCCAACATCCGCGGCGGCGGCGAGTTCGGCACGCGCTGGCACGAGGCGGGACGCCGGGAGGGCAAGCGCCTCTCGCATGACGACTTCGCCGCCGTGGCCGCCGATCTGGTGCGGCGCGGCGTCACCCAGCCGCGGCGCATCGCGGCGGAGGGCGGCTCGAATGGCGGGCTGCTGATCGCCAACATGCTGACCCGCTACCACGAGCGCTTCGGCGCGCTCTTCTGCACCATCCCGCTGATCGACATGCGGCGCTACAGCAAGCTGTTGGCCGGAGCGAGCTGGATCGCCGAATACGGCGACCCGGACAGGCCGGAAGACTGGGCTTTCCTGCAGCACCTCTCGGCCTACCACACGGCCGAGCCGGGGCGGCGCTACCCACCCATCCTGCTGGCCACCACCCGCCGCGACGATCGCGTGCATCCGGGCCACGCCCGCAAGATGGCGGCCAAGCTGCAGGCCATGGGCTACCCGGCACTGTTCCACGAGCCTGCCGCCGGCGGCCATGGCTACGGCAAGGACAATGCGGAAGTGGCCGGCTTCGCCGCCCTCGGCGCCGCCTTCCTGCGCCGCGCCATCGGCTGGGAGGCCGCGGCGGCCTGATCCACCGTGGAGGCTGGGCACGGTTGGCGGACCCGCCTGGAGCACCCTCAGGCTGACCATGCCGGTCGGCTGAAGGCCGTGCTCCCCCGCAGACCGTTTCCAGCCTGCGGGAAACTGCTCTAGCCTCGGTCGTGCAGGGCGGCCGGACGCTGATGCCCAGGGCGGAGGCTCGGCTATGCGCCGGTCGCTAGGCGTTCGAGGCAGGAAGGATCAGCAAACCGTGCGAGTTGCGATCATCGGTGCCGGCGTGCTCGGCGCCAGCACCGCCTTCCACCTGGCCCTGGCCGGCGCCGGGGTGGTGGTGGCCGACCAAGCCCATGCCGGGCGTGCCACCGCGGCCGGGGCCGGCATCATCTCGCCCTGGTCCTCGGGCCGCGTCGATCCCGGCTGGCGCCGCATCGCCGAAGCCGGCGCCCGCTACTATCCCACCCTGATCGAGCAGCTCGCCGAGGCGGGTGAGGTCGAGACCGGCTACCGCAGGGTGGGCGCGCTCTCGGTTGCGGCGGATCACACCGAACTCGATCAGATCGAACGGGCGGTGCGTGCCCGGCAGGCCGAAGCGCCGGAAGCCGGGGAGGTGGCGCGGCTCTCGCCCGCCGAGGCGCGCGCGCTCTTTCCGCCGCTGCGCCAGGACCTCGGCGGGGTACATGTCAGCGGCGGGGCCCGCGTCGATGGGCGGCTGCTCGCCGCCGCGCTGCGGCGGGCGGCCGAGCGGCGGGGTGCGCGCTTCCACACCGGCCCGGCCGAACTGCTGGCCCGCGACGGGCGCGTGACCGGGATCCGGCTGGCCTCCGAGGTCATCGAGGCGGATTGCGTGGTCGTCGCGGCCGGGGCCTGGGCACCGGAGATGCTGAAGCCCCTAGGCGTTTCCCTCGCGGTCGTGCCCCAGCGTGGGCAGATCACGCATCTTCGCCTCGAGGGCGTGGACACCGGGGCCTGGCCTGTCGTGCTGCCCCGAAGCAGCCATTACCTGCTCGCCTTCGGCGGCTCCCGCGTGGTGGTCGGGGCCACGCGCGAAACCGGCTCCGGCTTCGACTACCGGGTCACGGCGGCGGGCCAGGCCGAGGTGCTCAATGAGGCCCTGGCCATTGCGCCCGGCCTTGGCCCGGCCACGCTGGTCGAGACCCGCATCGGCTTCCGGCCCGTGGGCCCGGACCTCAGGCCGATGCTGGGGCGGATCGCGGGGCTTGACGGGTTGGTCATCGGCAACGGCCTGGGCCCATCCGGGCTGACCATCGGCCCCCTTGCCGGCCGTCTCCTGGCGCAGCTGGTGCTGGGCGAGGCGCCTGAACTCGACCTTGCGGCGTATGATCCGCTGCGGTTGCCCGGCGATGCCGCAGGGGACGGGGCCGAGCCGGTCCGGTGAGGCGGGCACCCATGCTCCCCCAATGAGCACAAGGGCTGGCGTACCCGATCAGGCGGTCGCGTCGCGGATCCGCTCGATCCGCAGCACCCCCTTCGCACCCCAGCCCTGCACGCCCTCGGGCACCTCGGGGCGGAAGCCCTCGTACAGCCGGAAGCCGATGCGGTTCAGCTCCTGCGGCGCATGGCGGGCGGCCAGCGCCACCATCGCCTCACGCGTCTCGGCCAGGCGGCTGCCGAAGGCCCTGGCGATATAGGCCGCCACCGGGGCCGCGGGCGCCGGCGTGCCGTCTCCGGCATCCGCCAGGACCACCCCGTCGGCGTCATGCGTCAACCGCACCTCCTTGCCGAGCAACCGGGCCGTGTTCATTGGCATGGTCGGGCCTTGGTCTTTCGCCATCTCCCTGTCTTCGGCGATGCCGAGGCGCCGCGCCTTCGCCCGCGCGGCGGTACCGGCGACAGCGCTGGCGAGGCTCAGGGCGGTGTCGGGAGGATGGCCCAGCCGTTCGGCCACCACGGCTGCCCAGAGGGTCAGCACCGGGGCGCGGTTGACGTGGATCGGCGTGGCGGCAGGCATGCCCACGAACCTACAGCGGATCCGCGCTCCGGGGTGTTCACGCCCTCATACCAGCAGCATGAATCTTCCATTCATGTCGAGCCGCTGGCGGCAATCGCTCAGACCCTGCCGATCGCGCCTACGACTTCCACTCACCCCTGAGGCCGGCGCGGCGCATCCGTGAACCCTGGCGCACATCATAGAAGCCCCACTGGAAACCAGAGTGCCAAAGCCCTCCACGTTCGCTGCTGTAAATCCGGCTCGGGAGTGTTCACCCAAAGGGACAATCCGCCTGCGCCGGCCCGATTGACCAGCCAGTGCTCACCCAGCGGCGGCACCCACGAACTCGAGCCCCACCTGGGTGCCTTGCTGCCAGCGGCGCCGCGCCGGCTGGAGCAATCCGTCCGGAAGGCGAAGCTCCACCATCTCCGGCACCTCTACCGGGTCGAAGAGGCAGATCCGCGCGCCGGTGGAGGAAAGGTCGAAGGCTGCGCAGGTCAGCAAGACCTCTCCGAATGCGATCCGGGCTTCCTTGATCATGCGGCTCCGAGCCGTGCGGCGTTTATCCTGCATTGCATCCTCTGGCTCGGTTCAAGATGATTTCACAGGATATTATTCAAATTTTGTCCTGTGCACGTTTTTATAGATCATCCTTCAGGGCAGCGCGATTTCCCGCGACGCCATCCGAACATCACAAAATCGTTATCAATTAGCTAGTCCGAACGTTCTCAAAAAGGAAGCGGCAATGTGAAGAGGCGGGCCGGGCCGGTGCCGCGTTGCGCTTCCTGTCCACGAGAGGGAGAGCGCCATGCTTCGCAGACTGACGACGGCGGCCGTGCTCGGCGCGGCATTGCTTGGAATGGTGGCGTGTGGGTCCAGCCCTGGCGGGCGGGCGGTATCCGGTGGGCTGCTCGGCGCGGGCGCGGGCGCGGGTGTCAGTGCCCTGACCGGCGGCAGTGTCGGCACCGGTGCGCTGGTCGGTGGCGGCGTCGGCGCGGCCGGCGGGGCCCTGACCGCACCCCGGTGGTAGCGGGCTGCGCGCGCGGGGCCAGGGGCGGTTCCAGGGCGCTGGCGCCAGCCTTTGGCGTTCCGTCACCCGCTGCAAAGGAGACAGGCGGGAACCGGCCCGCGGCTCCCAATCCACCCGGATGCCGAGCCGCCGGACCGGCGCGCCATAGCGCTCCGATTCCTGCACGGTGAAGGTCACCGATCCTCGGGGCAGGAGCCGACCGGCTTCGCGTTCGGGCCGGGCAACCGCTCTCGGAAATGGCCGAACAGTGAGGGTGCCATGTCGTTGGAGGTGCTGCCGCGATCAGTGCCTGCGCATCCTTGCAAGCGAGTCGGCAGAGACCGCCATGACGTTCACCGAAGATTGGAATGCGGCGTGAAGTCGCGCTCCGGGTCACAGGGCAGCCGTGCATAGAGAAGTCGGTTGACCACCTGCGCGTCGGTGGTGGCGAGCAGCAGTGCATAGCCCTCTGGCGCCATGCGCACGCCCGCTTCTGTGGCGATGCTGCCGGCGACGCCGGTGCGGTTCTCACAGACGATGGGTTGGCCGGAGCGCTGCGACAGCGGCTCGGCCATCAGCCGCCCGACACATCGGCAGAGGAGCCAGGGTCGAAGGGTAGGACCAGGCGGGTGGGACGGTCGCGCCACTCCGCCGCCCGCACCATTGACGCGGTCAGGACAGCACCGGCCCTGCCAGCACTGCGCGCCGCCGCGTGACCATCTCCTCCACTCTTTGCGGGAATGCTGCTGCGCGGGCTGACACGCGCCAAGGTGGCAGGCCAGGGCATGGACGTCCCCGGGAAGCAGCCTAAGCTGCGCCCGGGCGACAGACCCGGGGGGAGAAACGCATGCAACGCCGGGTGATGGTCGCCACCTTCGGGCTGCTGCCGTGCATCGTCAGGGCGCAGGGCGCGCGGCCGATCCGGCTGATCGTGCCCTATTCGCCGGGCGGCGCGACCGACATTCTCTCCCGCC
Source organism: Siccirubricoccus deserti (assembly GCF_014283215.1). Classification (GTDB taxonomy): domain Bacteria; phylum Pseudomonadota; class Alphaproteobacteria; order Acetobacterales; family Acetobacteraceae; genus Siccirubricoccus; species Siccirubricoccus deserti. Next base: position 49,457 of record NZ_JACOMF010000031.1, on the reverse strand, counting down.
TGCTGGCGCCGCGGCTGAGCGAGAGCCTCGAACAGCCGGTGGTGGTGGAGAACCGCGCCGGCGGCAACAGCATCGTCGGCACCGAGGCGGCGCTGCGCGCCGCGCCGGATGGCCAGACGCTCGGCATGATCGACCTTGCCTTCGTGGTGAATCCGGCAATGTACGCCACCCTGCCCTACGATGCGCAGCGTGACGCCGCGCCCGTCGGACTGGTGGCCAGCGCGGCGCAGGTGCTGCTGCTGCACCCGGCGGTGCCGGCGCGCAACCTGGTGGAGCTGGTGGCGCTGGCCCGCGCCCGGCCGGGGCAGCTTTCCTTCGGCTCGGCCGGCGCCGGCACCGCGGTGCGCATCGCCGGCGAGCAGCTCCGCATTGCCGCCGGCCTCGACATCCTGCACGTCCCCTATCGCGGCGGCGGCGAGACCCTGGCGGCGGTGACCTCGGGCGAGGTCAGCATGATCTTCTCCGGTCAGGCCCAGGCGAAGCAGCTGGCGGATGCCGGAAGGGCCCGGCCACTGGCCATCACCGGCGCGCGGCGCGGCCGCCGCATGCCCGAGGTACCGAGCTTCGCCGAGGCCGGCTTCGCTGGCGTCGACGTTGTCACCATCAACGGGCTGATCGCGCCCGCTGGCACCCCTCCCGAGGTGATCCGGCGGTTGAACGCCGCGGTGGTACAGGCGCTGCGCCAGCCGGATCTCGCGCAGCGGCTGACCGAGCTGGGCTTCGAGATCATCGGCGGAACGCCGGAGGAATTCGCCGCATGGACCGCGGCGCAATTGCCGAAATGGGATGCGCTGGTACGCACTGCCGCCATCCGCCCCGAGTGAAAGGACTCACCGCATGACGATCAAATCCGTCACCGCCTTGCCGCTGGCCCTGCCCCTGCTGCCCGGCAGTTCCCGCCCGAGCTTTGCCGGCAAGACCCTCGACGTCGCCCGGATGATCGTGGTCCGGGTGGAGACCGATGATGGCGTGGTCGGCTGGGGCGAGACCTTCAGCCACCTGGCCTGGCAACCGGCACATGCCGCGCTGCGCGATGTCGTCGCGCCGCTCGCCATCGGCCGGGACGAGCGCGACATCGGCGCGGTGTCGCTGGAGCTGCAGCGCATCCTGCACTTGTTCGGCCGCAGCGGCGCCATGCTCTACGCGCTCTCGGGGTTGGAGATCGCGCTGTGGGACATCGCCGGCAAGCGCGCCGGCAAGCCGATCGTCGAGCTGCTTGGCGGCGCGCGGCGCAAGCTGCTGCCGGCCTATGCCAGCCTGCCGCGCTACGGCGATGTCGCGACCGTCGCCCACCATGCCGCCGGCGCCGCCGCGCGCGGCTATCGCTCGGTGAAGCTGCATGAGATCGGCGCGCCGCAGGTCGCCGCCGCCCGCGCCGCGGTGGGCCCGGATGTGGCGCTGATGATGGACACCAATTGCCCCTGGACGGTGGATCAGGCGCTGGCAGTGGCCGAGCAGGTCCGGCCGCAGAAGCTGCTCTGGCTGGAGGAGCCGGTCTGGCCGCCGGAGGACCACGCCGGCCTCGCCCGGGTGCGCGCCGGCGCCGGCATCGCCGTGGCCGCCGGCGAGAATGCCGCGAGCCCTGAGGAATGCATCGCCCTGATGGCGGCCGGCGGGGTGGACTACATCCAGCCGAGCGTCACCAAGATCGGCGGCATCGGCGCCTGGATGCGGGTGGCGCGGGAGGCCGAGGCGCGCGGCATCGCCGTCATGCCGCATTGCCCGTATTTCGGCGCGGGCTTCATCGCCACCCTGCACATGGTGGCGGCGCTGCCGGGGGAGAGCCTGGTGGAGCACATGTACTATGACCTGGAGACCAGCCCCTTCGCCGCGGCGATCCAGCCGCAGCGCGGCAGCTTCACCGTGCCGGAAGGGCCGGGGCTCGGCTGCGAACCGGATCCGGAGGTGCTGCGGCGTTACGCGGCGGCGTGAGGCGCGGCGGGCCGGCGAAAGCCGGCCTGGAGCCAGCTTCCGGCCAAAAAGAAAGCCGCCAACCCAATGGGATGGCGGCTGAAGTTAACAGGGAGGCTTCACGTCTGGGAGACGAAGGAGTTCGGGGAAACCCCGAAACCCTCTTCCGACGAAGTGCGTCGGAATGGCTATAGCCTACCCCTAACATTGCCATGCCGGTTTGGTGAAAGCTGCCACCACCCATGCGCCATACGCATATCACACGGTGCCGGACAGTTCCGCGACCAGGAAGTCCCGGAACACCGACACCCGCTTGGAATGCCGCATTTCCTCGGGATAGACGAAATAGGCGTCGAGCCGCGGCGCCTTGAGCTCCGGAAGCACCTGCAGCAGCCCTTCCAGCTCCCGGCCCATGTAGTCGGGCAGGGCGGCGAGGCCGAGGCCGCTCTGCACCGCTCGCAGCATGCCCGTCAGGCTGTTCACCTCCACCGCTGCCCGGCGCGGCGCGCCGGCGCGGCGGCCGGCCTCGCTCAGCCAATTCACTTCGTCGATCGGCGGCCGGTGGTCGCCCCAGACGATCAGCCGATGGGCGTCCAGATCCTCCGCTCGCTGCGGGATGCCGGCGGTCTTCAGATAGCCGGCGGCACCGCAGACCCGCCAGCCGAAGCTCGCCAGATGGCGCTGGATCAGATCGGGCTGGCGCGGCGGGTGCATTCGGATGGCGACATCCGCCTCCCGCATCGCCAAGTCCAGGTCGCTGTCGTCCAGCAGCAGGGTGACGCTGACATCGGGGTAGAGCGTGAGGAAGCGCGAGAGCCGGGGCGCCAGCCAGGTGCTGCCGAAACCCGTGGTGCTGGTGACCTTCAGCCGCCCCGCCGGGCGTTCGCGGCTTTCGGTCAGCAGCGCCTCGGTCATCGCCAGCTTGGCGAAGACCTCCCGCACGGTCCGGTTCAGCGTCTCCCCCGGCTCGGTCAGGATCAGGCCGCGGGCGTGGCGGTGGAACAGCGGCACCTGCAACGCCTCCTCCAGCGCCTGGATCTGGCGGGAGACGGCGGATTGGCTGAGATTCAGCGTCTCCCCCGCATGGGTGAAAGAGCCTGCCTCCGCCACCGCGTGGAAGACGCGCAGCTTGTCCCAGTCGAGTGGCATCGGCGGCGGGCTTCCCTTCAGGTCCAGGCTTCGACGGCGGGGGCCTCGGCCGGCAGATGCGCCAGCCACTTCTCCGCCTCGAGCGCGGCCATGCAGCCGGTGCCGGCGGCAGTGACCGCCTGGCGGTAGATGCGGTCCTGCACGTCGCCGGCGGCGAAGACGCCGGGGATGCTGGTGCGGGTGCTGCCCGGCTCGGTGGTGATGTAGCCATCGGCATCCATGCCGATCTGGCCATGGAACAGCGCCGTGGCCGGATCATGGCCGATGGCGACGAAGACGCCGTCGAAGGGCAGTTCCGCCGTGGCGCCGGTCTTCAGGTTGCGGGTGGCGACAGCGCGCAGGGCACGGAACCTGCCCTCGGTCGCCAACATCTCCTCGACCACCGTATCCCAGACCACGGTGACGTTCGGCTTGGCGAACAGCCGCTGCTGCAGGATCCTCTCCGCCCGGAAGCTGTCCCGGCGGTGGATGACGGTGACGCGCTTCGCCAGATTGGAGAGGTAGAGCGCCTCCTCCACCGCGCTGTTGCCGCCGCCGATCACCGCGACCTCCTTGCCGCGGAAGAAGAAGCCGTCGCAGGTGGCGCAGGCGGAGACGCCGAAGCCGGACAGCTCCTTCTCACCGGGCACGCCAAGCCAGCGGGCCTGGGCGCCAGTGGCGATCACCAGGGTCTCGGCCAGGTAGATGTCGCCGGAATCGCCCGTGGCGCGGAGCGGCCGGGCGGCGAGGTCGACGCCGGTGATGACGTCCTGGATGACGGTGGCGCCGACATGCTCGGCCTGGGCGCGGAACTGATCCATCAACCAGGGGCCCTGGATGGGTTCGGCGAAGCCCGGGTAATTCTCGACATCGGTGGTGATGGTCAGCTGCCCGCCCGGCTGCATCCCGGCGACGACCAGCGGCGCCAGCCCGGCCCGGGCGGCGTAGATGGCCGCGGTATAGCCGGCGGGGCCGGCGCCGAGGATCAGCAGGCGGGTACGGTGGGTATTGGACACGGACTCGGTTCCCGGCGTTTCAGTCAGGCGTTGCATATTCGGTGTGCGGCGCCGCACCACAAGCACAAGTCTTGCGACTTCGACAGGGAGCAATGATATTGCGCTGTACGCCAAACGGCGGCAATGAAACATGAGCGCATGCGGACCGAGCCAGAACAATCCCTTGACGAGGTGGATCGCCAGATCCTCGCCGAACTGCAGGCCGATGGTCGCATGACCAATGTGGAGCTCGCACGCCGGGTCGGGCTCTCGGCCCCACCCTGCCTCCGCCGCGTCCGGCGGCTGGAGGAGGAGGGCATCATTCGCGGCTACCACGCCGACCTGGACCCGGTGGCACTCGGCTACGAGATCACCTTCTTCGCTTTGGTCGGGCTGGAGAGCCAGAAGGAAGCCGTGCTGGCGACCTTCGAAGGCGCGGTGCGCGAATGGCCGGAGGTGCGGGAATGCCACATGATCCGCGGCGGCGGCGATTTCCTGCTGCGGCTGGTTGCCCGCGACACGGCACATGAGAATGCGTTGACCTCGCGGCTGACCGCAGCGCCGGAGGTGGCGCGGGTGCAGACCCTGCAGACCATCCGCACCGCCAAGGACGAGGCGGGCGTTCCGGTCAGCTAACGATATGCTTCCAATGACCCTGAACCTTGGCAGGTTCAGCCTTCCTCACACGCCGGACGGCCCGCTTTCGCGGGCCTTGGCTTCGCGCCACCGGGCACGGCGCGCGGAAGCGTGCTCGGGCCGGCCGCGGAACCGGCCGGTTGGCCTGATTCCACTCTTGCCGCGGCGGCCCGTCGTGCTAACCGCGGCGCCATGGCACTCCCCGACCCTGATTCCAGCCCCGATGGCCCCCGCGCCCTGGTGACCCGTGAGCGGCTGGATGCCGCCGCCCGTTTCGCCGGCGACATCTGGCTGCCCGACCATCCGTATTTCGACGCCGCCGAGCCGGCGATCGAGGCGCTGTGGCGCGACGCCATCCTGCCCTTCCTGGCCGGCGCCGACTTTACCTGCGTGCTCGACTTGGCGACCGGGCGCGGCCGCAACGCGCGGATGCTGCTGCCGCTGTCGAAGCGGCTGATCCTGGTCGACATCCGGCCGGAGAACATCGCCTTCTGCCGCGACCGCTTCGGCGATGATCCGCGCATCAGCTACATCGCCAACAATGGCTACGACCTGCGGGAGGTGGCGGACGGCACGGTGACGCTGTTCTACAGCTTCGACGCCATGGTGCATTTCGACAGCGACGTGGTGCGCGCCTATCTGGCGGAGGCGCAGCGGGTGCTGGCGCCGGGCGGCCGGGCCTTCCTGCATCATTCCAACTACACCGGCGGGCATGACTGGCGGGTGGCGCCGCACTGCCGCGCCTTCATGTCGAAGGACATGTTCCGCCACTACGCGCTGAAGGAGGGACTGGAGGTGCTGCGGCAGCGGGTGTTCGACTGGGGCGGGGAGACGGAGCTCGACGGCTTCACCCTGCTGCGGAAGGCATAGCGCGCTTGACGGTGCCCGGCCGCCGCCGCGATGACGCTGGGATGAGCGCCCCCCTCCCTCCCGCCCAGACCATCGCCCGCCTGCTCGCGAACCCCCGCTTCCGGGCCGCCGTGGCGGTGCTGGACCGGGAGCATGAGCGGACGGTGGAGGACATCATCCGCCTCACCGAAATTCCCAGCCCGCCGTTCAAGGAAGCCGCCCGCGCCGCCGCCTATCTGGCGATGCTGCGCGACCACGGGCTGGAGGAGGTGGAGCAGGACGCCATCGGCAATGTCATGGGGCGCCGCCGCGGCAGCGGCAACGGCCAGACCGTGGTGGTCGCGGCGCATCTCGACACCGTCTTCCCCGAGGGCACGGATGTGCGCGTGCGGCGGGAAGGGACGAAGCTCTTCGCCCCCGGCGTCGGCGACGACACCCGGAGCCTGGCGGTCAACCTTGCCTTCCTGCGTGCCATGGATTCCGCCGGCATCGTCACCCGCAGCGACATCCTCTTCGTCGGCGATGTCGGGGAGGAAGGCCTCGGCGACCTGCGCGGGGTGCGGCACCTGTTCCTCGAAGGCCGGCACCGCGACCGGATCGCCGCCTTCTTCACCGTGGACAGTCCGGACGTGGACCGAATCGTCACCGGCGGCATCGGCAGCAAGCGCTACCGGGTGGGCTTCCGCGGGCCGGGCGGGCACAGCTTCGGCGCCTTCGGGCTGGTGAACCCGGCCTATGCCATGGCCCGCGCCAGCCTGGCATTGGCGGAGCTGCCGGCGCCGGTGGACCCGCGGACGACGCATTGCGTCAGCGTGCTCGGCGGCGGCACCTCGGTGAACGCCATCCCCAATGCGGTGTGGATGGAGGTCGACCTGCGCAGCCAGTCGGCAGCCGAGCTGGCGCGGCTGGAGGCGGCCTTCCTCGGCGCGGTGGAGGCCGCGGCGGCCGCCGAGAATGCGGCGCGCTCGACCCGGGAAGGGCCGGTGACGGTGGAGCTGACGCCGATCGGCGACCGCCCCGCCGGGGAAACGCCGGCGGGGGCGGCAATCGTCCAGCTCGCCGCCGCGGCAGTGGCGGCGCAGGGCTACGAGCCGGTGCTGGAGGCCTCCTCGACCGACGCCAACATCCCGATGAGCCTCGGCATCCCGGCGGTGAAGATCGGCAGCGGCGGCACCGGCGGGCGGGCGCATTCGCTGGAGGAATGGATCGACGTGGAGAAGGGCGAAAGCCTGCGCGGGATGGTTGCGAGCTTGGCAGCCATCCTGGCGGTGGCTGGGGTGGAGGAGGGCTGACGAAGGCCGGGGGCCGACGCCCCCCGGCTCACCGTGCGGCCCGCGCCAAGGCCAGAGCAGTACCCAGGGCGGCAAGGGAGAAGACCAAGCCGCTGCCGAAGACCGCCGCATGGCTCTCTCCGGTGGCCGCGAACAGCGCCGCCAGGGCGAAGCCCACCACCGTCTGCACCACCGCGAAGGCCGCGGTGCATCGCACCCAGAGCCCGGTCGCCTGCGGCCCTGCCAGAACCCGGGTCACCGCCAGGGTCACGGTGGTCACTCCGACGGCGGCGAAGCCGGCCAGCGCCGCGGTCGGCAGCACCAGCCCGGGGGAAGGCGGCAGCGCCAGCGCCAGCGCCGCCGCCTGCACCAGCAGCCACAGCACCAGGGTCGGCAGCGCGCCCAGCCGGTCCACCACCCGCCCGCTCAGTACCCCACCGGCAATGCCCGCCAGACCGAAGGCCAGCCAGGTGGCGGCGCCGATGCCGACGCCGAGGCCCCGGCCACGCGCCGCCAGATCGGCCAGGTAGACCATCGGCGGCACCATCCCGGCGCCATGCAGCCCGTAGGTGAGGATCAGCAGCCGGGCCCGTGGCGGGCGGGCGGCGGCGGCTCCGGTCAGCACCATGTCCGGCCAGCGCGGATGGGCGAAGGCCCAGAGCAGCAGCACCAGCCCTGCCAGCCCCAGCCAGGTCGCCGGCAGCCCGGCGCCGAGCAGCGCCGGCACCGCGACCGCCCCGGTGGCGATACCGATGCCGACCCCGCTGATGACCACGCCGCCGGCCTTGCCGCGGTCCGGTGCCGCCACGCTCGCCTGGGTCGCCGGTCCGGCGATGGCCATCAGCAGCCCGCCGGCCACCCCGGCCAGGGTCCGCCACAGCAGCAGCCAGGCGAAGCCGCCGTTCCAGGCGCAGGCGGCGAGCGAGACGGCGATCAGCGCCATCCCCGCATCCAGCAGCCGCGGCACGCCGATCCGCCGTGCCACTGCCGGCCCGATCAGCGTGCCGATGAGGTAGCCGAGCAGCGCCGCGGCACCGAGGGTGCCGGCCTGGCCGCCATCCACCCAGCCGGCGGTGACCATGGCCGGGAACAGCGGCACATAGGCGAAGCGCGCAATGCCATTGCCGGATGCGGTCGCCGCGGCACCGGCGGACGCGAAGCGGAGATAGGAGGCCACACGCCGAGGCTACATGCCCCAGACCATATGACCAACGCGGCTAACGCCGGGCCGTCATGCAGTTCGTGACGCAACAACCGCCGGGACCGGCGCCGCCACCGCTTGCAGCAGGCCAAGGCCGGCAACCTCGCCGATCACCACCAGCGCCGGCGTCGGCAGCGCGGCGCGACGGGCTTCCAGGGTGCAGGTGCCGAGGGTGGTGCGCAGCACCGCCTGGCCCGGCAGCGAGGCCTGCGCCACGACCGCCACCGGCGTCTTCGGCGCCCGCCCGGCGGCCAGCAGGCGCAGCGCGATCTCGTCCAGCCGGCTGAGTGCCATGAAGGCGGCAATGGTGCCACCGGCGCGACCCAGCGCATCCCAATCGACGCTGCCGGGCAGCTCGCCCGCCTCGTCATGGCCGGTGACGAAGGTAACAGCGCTGGCGGTGCCACGATGAGTGAGCGGAATGCCCGCCGCCGCTGGCGCCGCGGTGCCGGCGGTAACGCCTGGGACCACGCGCCAGGGAATGCCGGCGGCGGTCAGCGCCACGGCTTCCTCGCCACCGCGGCCGAACAGGAAAGGATCGCCGCCCTTCAGCCGTACCACCCGGTGCCCGGCGCGGGCGCCGGCGATCAGCCTGGCGTTGATCTTCGCCTGGGACAGCGGCGCATGGCCCTTCCGCTTGCCGACCGCGAGCACGGTTGCCCCGGCGCGGACCAGCCGCAGCATGGCCCGGCCCGGCAGCGCGTCATGCAGCACCAGATCCGCCCGGGCGAGGGCGCTGGCAGCGCGCTGGGTCAGCAGCCCGGGGTCGCCGGGGCCGGCGCCGACCAGCCAGACCTCGCCGGGGGCGGGGGCGTCGCCGGTCGCCAGTGCGGAGGCATAATCCACATCGGTCATGCGTAATATCCGAATTTGGCAGCTAAATTCGGCTTTCCACGCCGACGATGCAAGAGCCGTCTGCCATTGCGCGGCCTTAGGGCGCAAGTTGTGGCGACAATGTCCTTGATAAGGCGATTAATGATCGCTAATTTTGGCCTATATGCCTCGGATTGGCGTGCATACCCATCACCCACAGGACATTCCCGCATGAGCAGCACCCCGAAGGCGCGGCCCGCCACCGCGCCGGTGGTCTTCACCGCCAACCGGCTGCGGGACGGCCGCGTGGTCTGGCTGGGTGCCGAGGGATCGTGGGTGGAGGCGCTGGCGGCGGCCCGGGTCTTCCCGCCGGAGGCCGCGGCGGAAGGGCTGGCACTGGCGAAGCAGGGCGAGCGGCAGCAGCAGGTGGTCGGCGTCTATGGGGTCGAAATCCGCCACCTGGCCGGTGCGCCGGTGCCGCTGAAATTCCGCGAAAGACTGCGCGCCGCCGGGCCGAGCATTGCGGCCGAGCCGGCCGGCTGGCGCCTCGCCTCCTGAATCCGGAACAGATTCGATGAACGTCATCGCCTCCCGCCCTGCGCCGCAGTATCCGCCGCACGCCCGGACCTATCGCTACGATGAGATCGACCGCGAATTCCTGGCCGAGCGCATCGCCGAGTTCAGCGACCAGGTGGCCCGCCGCCTGAGGGGCGAGCTGACCGAGGATGAGTTCAAGCCGCTGCGGCTGATGAACGGGCTCTACCTGCAGCTGCACGCCTACATGCTGCGCATCGCCATTCCCTACGGCCTGCTGAACGCGACGCAGCTGCGCCAGCTGGCGCTCATCGCGCGGCGCTGGGACCGTGGCTTCGGCCATTTCACCACGCGGCAGAACATCCAGTTCAACTGGACGAAGCTGGAGGATGTGCCGGACATCCTGCGGGCGCTGGCCGAGGTGGACATGCATGCCATCCAGACCAGCGGCAATTGCATCCGCAACGTCACCACCGACGAATACGCCGGCGCCACGCCGGATGAGGTGGTGGACCCGCGCGTCTATGCCGAGATCCTGCGGCAGTGGTCGACCCTGCACCCGGAATTCACCTGGCTGCCGCGCAAGTTCAAGATCGCCATCACCGGCAGCCCGAACGACCGCGTCGCCGCCCAGGTGCACGACATCGGCGTGCTGGCGAAGCGCAACGTCGCCGGCGCGATGGGCTTCGAGGTGCATGCCGGCGGCGGCCTCGGCCGCACCCCGCTGATCGGGCGAAAGCTGCGCGACTGGGTGCCGGAGGATGAGTTCCTCGGCTACATGGAAGCCGTGCTGCGCGTCTACAACGCGCTCGGCCAGCGCGACAACATCTACAAGGCGCGCATCAAGATCCTGGTGCGCGACCTGGGCGACGCGTTCGTGGAGATGGTCGAGCGCGAATACGCCACCATGCCGCGCGATCCCTACCGGCTGGACCCCGCCATCGTCGCCGCCATCGCCGCGCATTTCGCCCCGCCGCCCTTCGCGGCGCTGAACGACATCGCCCCGCCGGAGGACCCGGAATTCGCCGCCTGGGCCAGCCGCAGCGTCCGGCCGCATCGCCAGCCGGGCTATGCCTCGGTCACCATCTCGCTGAAGCCGGTCGGCGGCATCCCGGGCGACGCCTCGGCCGACCAGATGGAGGTGGTGGCGGCGTTGGCGGAGCGGCATTCCTTCGGCGAGATCCGGGTCAGCCATGTGCAAAACCTGGTGCTGCCGCATGTCCGCCAGGATGAGCTGTTCGCCGTGTGGCAGGGGCTGCGCGCCGCCGGGCTGGCGACGCCCAACATCGGGCTGATCAGCGACATCATCGCCTGCCCGGGGATGGACTACTGCGCCCTGGCGACGGCCCGCAGCATCCCGGTGGCGCAGCGCATCTCCGAACGCTTCGCCGACCTCGACCGGCAGCTCGACCTCGGCGAATGCTTCGTCAACATCTCCGGCTGCATCAACGCCTGCGGCCATCATCATGTCGGCCATATCGGCATCCTCGGCGTCGATAAGCGTGGCGAGGAGGTCTACCAGGTGACGCTCGGCGGCTCCGCCACCAATGACGCGGCGGTGGGAGAGCTGGTCGGGCCGGCCTTCTCCTACGATGACATCGTGGACGCCATCGAGACCATCATCCGCACCCATGTCGCGCATCGCGCGCTGGGCGAGCGCTTCATCGACACCTATCGCCGCATCGGCCTCACGCCGTTCAAGGAGGCGCTCTATGCCGCTGCTTGAGGATGGCCGCATCGTCGACGACCCCTGGGTCACGGTGGCGGATGACGCGCCGCTGCCGGAGGCGCCGACGATCCTCCCGCTCGCCCGGCTGCAGCGGGAGGCGGCGGCGCTTGCCGGCCGCAACGGGCCGCTTGGCGTCGCCCTGCCGCCCGATGTCGCGCCGGAGGCGATCGCGCCGCTGCTCGGCCGCCTGGCGCTGGTCGAGCTGACCTTGCCGAGCTTCCGCGACGGCCGCGCCTTCACCCAGGCGCGCGCGCTGCGCGAGCACCATGGCTACACCGGCGAGATCCGCGTCGGCGGCCATGTCATCCCCGACCAGTACCTCGCCCTGCTGCGCTGCGGCGCCAGCACGGTGGTGGTACCGGAAGGCGCCGATCCCGCAGTGTGGGATGCGGCGCGCCGGGTGATCGGCATCGCCTATCAGCATTCGGCCGCGCCGGGCCACCCCCTCTCCCTGCTGCGGCGGAAGCTGGAGGTCGCCTGATGCAGGGGCGCGGACTCCTCGTCACCGCCGGCGCCCGCACCATGGCGCTGCCGGAGGTGCCGACACTGGCGGAGGCGGCGGAATGCGTGCCGGCCCTGGGGCTGGAGCCGGCGGATGACTCCCCCGAGGTGCCGGGCGCGCTGATCCGCGCCGATACCGCGTGCTGGGCCGAGGTGATGCGGCGCGCCCACATCCAGTCGGGCTAGCGCCATGTTGCCACTCACCATCGACCTGTCGGATTGGCCCGTGCTCCTGGTCGGCGACGGCCGCGCGGCGCTGGCCCGGCTCGACATGCTGGAGGCTGGCGGCGCCCGCGACCTGACCATCTTCGCCGAGGCCCCTTCCGCCGCGCTGCGCGACCGCGCCGGAGCGCGGCTGGTGGAGCGGCTGCCGAGCGATGCCGAGGTGGCGGCGGCGCGGCTGCTGCTGATGGCCGGGCTGTCCGGGGCCGACAGCGCCCGCCTTGCCGCAGTGGCCCGGGCGCATCGCGTGCTGGTCAATGCCGAGGACATCCCGCCGCTCTGCGACGCCTATGCGCTGGCGATGGTGCGGCGCGGCAATCTCGTCATCGGCGTCTCCACCGAGGGCCGCAGCCCGGCTTTCGCCCGCGGCCTACGGCAATGGCTGCAGCACCGCTTCGGCCCGGAGTGGCACGGCAGGCTGGAGGATGCCGCGGCGATGCGCGCCCGGCTGCGCGCCGATGGTGCCGCCCCGGCGGCGATCACCGCCGCCACCGCCGAGTTGCTGGAGCGCTGGCTGCCCGACCCCCTCGCCGCCCCTGGCGCTTCCCGCGAGGGCTGATAGGCTCCCCGGAAAGGCAGGGGAGGATGGCGTGCAGTTCGGCATCTTCGACCAGAACGACCGCGGCACGCTGGCCCTGACCGGGCATTACGAGGCCCGGCTGCAACTCGCGGAATTCTACGACCGCGCCGGCTTCGACCGCTACCACGTCAGCGAGCACCATGCGACGCCGCTCTCGGCGACACCGGCGACCGGCGCCTGGCTCGGCGCTGTCGCGCAGCGGACGAAGCGGCTGCGCTTCGGGCCGCTGGTCTACATCCTGCCGCTCCGCCACCCGTTGCAGATCGCCGAGGAGGTCTGCCTGCTGGACCAGATGAGCGGCGGGCGGTTCGAACTCGGCGTCGGCCGCGGCATCTCGCCCTATGAGCTGGGCTACCATGGCATCGACGCGGCCGAGGCGCCGGCGATGTACCGCGAAGCCCTTGCCCTGCTGGTCCAGGCGCTGACGCAGGAAGAGGTGAGCTTCGAGGGCCGCTGGTGGCAGTGCCGGCAGCTTCCCATCGTGCTGCGCCCGGCGCAGCAGCCGCACCCGCCGCTGTGGTACGCCTGCGCCACGTCGGAGGCCGCGGTGTGGCCGGCGCAGCATGGCGTCAACATCGTCTGCAACGCACCGGCGGCGCAGGTCGCCAGGATCGTCGCGCGCTACCGGGCGGAATGGCGCGGCACCAAGCCGCTGCCCTGCCTCGGCCTGTCGCGCGCCATCGTCATCGCCGAGACCGCGGAGGAGGCCCGTGCGGTGGCACGGCGTGGCTGGAAGCGACATGCCGAGAGCTTCCTGAAGCTGTGGCGCAGGCACGGCACCGGCCCGCAATTCGCCCGCATGACCGTGGATTTCGCTGATACCGAGGCCGCTGGCATGGGCTTCGCCGGCACCGCGGCGGAGGTGCGCGACGCGCTGCTTGCGCAGGCGGCGGAGACCGGGGTGAATTATCTGGTCAGCCGCTTCGCCTTCGGTGACCTGACGCTCGCGGAAAGCCTGCGCTCCGCCACCCTCTTCGCGCAGGAGGTGATGCCGGCGCTGGCCGAGCGGCATCGCAAGGCAGCCTGAACCCCTTCAACCAGGAGACGCACGATGGCCTTCCCGCTGCCCGAATCCAATCCCGAGGCGCTCGGCCTCGATCCTCGGCCGCTGGCGCGGCTCTGCGCCATCATCGAGCAGCACATCGCCGCGGGCCATCACCCCGGCGCGCAGCTTGCCGTCGCGCGGCATGGCAAGCTGGCGCTGTTCCGCAGCTTCGGCCATGCCCGCGTGGCGCCCGATGTGGCGGCCGACGCGCGTAGCCTATTCCTGATGTATTCCAACACCAAGGTGGTCACCGCCGCGGCGGTCTGGACCTTGGTGGAGGATGGGTTGCTGCGGTTCAGCGACACCATCGCGCAGCACGTCCCGGAATTCGCGGCGAACGGCAAGGGCGGCATCACCGTGCTGCAGCTGCTTACCCACCAGGGCGGCTTCCCTTCCGCCGTGGTCCCCGCCGCCTGCTACGCCGACCACGCGCTGCTGCGGAAGACCGTCTGCGAATTCACCCTGGAATGGACCCCGGGCAGCCGCGTCTACTACCACCCGGCCGCCGCCCACTGGGTTGCGGCCGTGCTGATCGAGGCGCTCACCGGCCAGGATTTCCGCGACTACATCCGCAGCCGGATCACCGAACCGCTGGGGCTGGCGGATGAGATCTTCGTCGGCCTGCCGGAAGCGCAGCTGGACCGCGCCGCGCATATCTACGATCCGCAGCAGGACGGGAAATACGTGCTGCGCCCGGGGGAGAATGACGCCGCGCACCATGCCGCGGGCATTCCCGGCGGCGGCGGCTACGGCAGCGCCCGCGGCATGGTGGCCTTCTACCAGATGCTGGCGCAGGGCGGGGTGCTGAACGGCACCCGCATCCTGTCGCCGCGCACCATCGAATTCGTCACCCGCAATTTCACCGGCGACCGCGTGGACGAGAACATGGGCCTGCCGATGAACCGCGGCATCGGCCCGCATTCACGCGGCGAGCATCCGGTGATCCGCGGCCTGGGCGCGGTGGCGCATCCGCGCACCTTCGGCCATGGCGGCGTCGGCTCCTCCTACTGCTGGGCGGATCCGACCAGCGGCGTGAGCTTCGCCTTCTTCTCCAACTGCCGGCAGGTCGAGCCCTTCCATACCGAACGCATGGATGTGCTCTCGAACCTGGCGCATATGGCCATCCTGCCGGGCTGAGCAGCCGGGCCGGGCAGCGCCTGCCTTCCGCGGCTTTGCCGCGGCAGGCCGTGCCGAAGCGCCGATTGGAAAGGACAGCCCCCGCGAAAGCGCGCAGCGAATTCGTGGGGATGTCTCAGCGCCGCGTGAGCCACATGGTGGTGAACATCACCCCGACCAGGATGATCATCCCGGTGCGGTGCTCGGCGATCCATTGCAGGGCATCTTGCAGCATGCCGCTACTCTACTCTTAGCGCCGCCCCTGCGGCCAGCGGCGCCAGCGGCAGCGCCGCGGCGACCAGCGCGCCGAGCAGCAGCAGGTAGGGCCGCGGCGAGAGCCCGGCCGCGGCGGCCTCGATCGCGGCCGCACCGAAGATCACCGCTGGGATCGCCAGCGGCAGCACCAGCAGCGGCAGCAGCACCCCGCCTCGCCGCGCCCCCAGGGTCAGCGCCGCCCCAGCGGTGCCGAGCAGGGAGAGGAATCCCGCCGCCAGCCCCAGCGCGGCCATCGCCGCCGGCCAGGCGCCCATCGGCAGGTTCAGCATGGCCGCCGCGACCGGCGTGGCCACCAGCAGCGGCAGGCCGGTGGTCAGCCAATGCGCCAGCGCCTTGGCCGCGGCGACAGCACCAGACCCGAGGCCGCTCAGCAGCAGCTGGTCCAGCGTGCCATCCTCGGCATCGGCGCCGAACAGCCGGTCCAGTGGCAGCAGCGCCGCCAGCAGCGCCGCCGCCAGCAGCGCCCCGGGGGCGATGCGGGCCAGGGTCTCCGGCGCCGGGCCAATGCCGAAGGGGAAGAGCGCCGCCACCAGCACGAAGAACAGCACCGCTGCCAGGGTATCGGCCGGGTGGCGCAGGGCGAGGCGCAGCTCGCGCGTCAGCAGCGCAATCCAGGCCCTCACAGCCGCAGCTCCTCGGCCCCTGGCAAGGGGAGTGGCAGATGCGTCGCCGCCAGCACCATGCCGCCCGTCGCCCGGTGCTGCGCCAGCAGCGTGCCCAACCGCGCCACCGCGGCGGCGTCCAGCCCCACCGTCGGCTCGTCCAGCAGCCAGAGCGGCGCCGCCCCCAGCGCCAGTCGGGCCAGCGCCAGCCGCCGCTTCTGGCCGGCGGAGAGCACCCGGGCGGGCAGCTCGGCCAGCGGCGCGAGATCGAGCGCGGCCAGCGCCGCCTCCACCTCACCGCCCCAGAGCCGGGCGAAGAAGCGCAGGTTCTCCCGCGCCGTCAGCGCCGGCTTCAGCGCATCCTGGTGCGAGAGGTAGCGCAGCCGGGCGGCATGGGCGGCGCGGTCGGCCAGGGCATCGGCGCCGTCCCACAGCAGCGCCCCCGCGGCCGATGGCAGCAGCCCGGCGAGCAGCCGCAGCAGGCTCGACTTGCCCGCGCCATTGGCGCCGACCAGCAGCAGCGCCCCGCCCGCGCCAAGGCGGAATGACACTTCCGCAAAGATCACCCGCTCCCCGCGCAGGCAGGCGAGGCCCCGTGCCTCCAGCATCTTCCGAATCCTCTTCTCCAGGCCCCTGCCCCGCCCCGTGGACGTCAACCCCCGTCCTGCGTAAAACCCCTTCCCACGTGTTGCGCCGCCCAGGCGCACCGAGGAAAGGGTTTCCGGACCATGCGGATGATCGGGCAGGACAGCCTGAAGACCCGCCGCACCCTGACGGTGGACGGCAAGAACTACCACTACTTCAGCCTGCCCGAGGCGGCCAAGGCGATCGGCGACATCGCCCGGCTGCCGGTCAGCCTGAAGGTGCTGCTCGAGAACGTCCTGCGCTACGAGGACGGCCGCAGCTACACGGTGGATGACGCCAAGGCGATCGCCGGCTGGCTGCCCGCCGGCCATTCGGACAAGGAAGTTCCCTTCCGCCCGGCCCGCATCCTGATGCAGGACTTCACCGGTGTGCCTGCGGTGGTGGACCTGGCCGCAATGCGGGACGGGATCATCAAGCTCGGCGGCGACCCGCGGAAGGTGAACCCGCTGGTGCCGGTCGATCTGGTGATCGACCACTCGGTCATGGTCGACGTCTCCGGCACCGCCAACGCCCTGCAGCGGAACGTCGACATCGAGTTCGAGCGCAACGGCGAGCGTTACGAGTTCCTCCGCTGGGGCCAGTCGGCCTTTAATAATTTCCGCGTCGTGCCGCCGGGCACCGGCATCTGTCACCAGGTGAACCTGGAATACCTGGCGCAGGTGGTCTGGACTACGCAGGACATCGGCGACACCTACGTCTACCCTGACAGCTGCTACGGCACCGACAGCCACACCACCATGGTGAACGGCCTCGGCGTGCTCGGCTGGGGCGTCGGCGGGATTGAGGCGGAGGCGGCGATGCTCGGCCAGCCGATCGCCATGCTCATCCCGGATGTCATCGGCTTCAAGCTGACCGGCAAGCTGCGCGAGGGGGTCACCGCCACCGACCTGGTGCTGACGGTGACGCAGATGCTGCGCAAGAAGGGCGTGGTCGGGAAGTTCGTCGAGTTCTTCGGCGCCGGCCTCGATGACCTGCCGCTGGCGGACCGCGCCACCATCGGCAACATGGCGCCGGAATACGGCGCGACCTGCGGCTTCTTCCCGGTCGATGCGATGACCATCGGCTATCTCCGCCTCTCCGGCCGCGACGAGCACCGGGTGAAGCTGGTCGAGGAATACGCCAAGGCCCAGGGCATGTGGCGCGACAGCAACTCGCCGGACCCGGTCTTCTCCGACACGCTGGAGCTGGACATGGGCACCGTCGAGCCCTCGCTCGCCGGGCCGAAGCGGCCGCAGGACCGGGTGGCGCTGTCCAACACCGCCGCCTCCTTCGCCAAGGACCTCGCCGCCGGCGCCATGGGCGTGCCGGGCGACGAGGCGAACAAGCGGGTGCAGATCGAGGGCGCGCATTACGACCTCGGCCACGGCGATGTGGTGATCGCCGCCATCACCTCCTGCACCAACACCTCGAACCCCTATGTGATGATCGCCGCCGGCCTCGTGGCCCGGAAGGCGCGCGCCAAGGGGCTGAAGCCGAAGCCTTGGGTGAAGACCTCGCTCGCCCCCGGCAGCCAGGTGGTGACCGAATACTACGAGAGCTCCGGCCTGCAGGCCGACCTCGACGCCATCGGCTTCCAGACCGTCGGCTACGGCTGCACCACCTGCATCGGCAACAGCGGGCCGCTGCCGGACCCGATCGTCGACGCCGTCGAGAATGAGAAGCTGGTGGTCGCCGGCGTGCTTTCCGGCAACCGCAACTTCGAGGGCCGGGTCCACGCCAACGTGCGCGCCAACTACCTGGCCTCGCCGCCGCTGGTGGTCGCCTATGCCCTGGCCGGCACGGTGACCAAGGATCTGACGAAGGAGCCGATCGGCACCGGCAGCGATGGTCAGCCGGTGTTCCTGAAGGACATCTGGCCGAGCCAGAAGGAAGTGAACGACACGGTCGATGCCTGCGTGACCCGCAAGATGTTCGTCGACAAGTACGGCGACGTCTTCAAGGGCCCGACGCAGTGGCAGGCGATCCGCGTCGATGCGGACAGCGACACCTACCGCTGGAACAGCGGCTCCACCTACGTCCAGAACCCGCCCTATTTCGAGGGCATGACCGCCGAGGTGAAGCCGGTGACCTCGGTGCACGGCGCCCGGGTGCTGGCGCTGCTGGCCGACAGCATCACCACCGACCACATCTCGCCCGCCGGCAACATCCGCAAGACCAGCCCGGCCGGCGAGTACCTGCTGGAGCACCAGGTCCGGCAGGCCGACTTCAACAGCTACGGCGCCCGCCGCGGCAACCACCAGGTCATGATGCGGGGCACCTTCGCCAACATCCGCATCAAGAACGAGATGGTGCCCGGCACCGAGGGTGGCGTCAGCAAGCACTACCCCTCGGGCGATGTCGCGCCGATCTATGACGTGGCGATGCGCTACAAGCGGGAGGGCGTGTCGCTGGTGGTGTTCGGCGGCAAGGAATACGGCACCGGCTCCTCCCGCGACTGGGCGGCGAAGGGCACCTTCCTGCTGGGCATCAAGGCGGTGATCGCCGAGAGCTTCGAGCGCATCCACCGCTCCAACCTGGTGGGCATGGGCGTGCTGCCGCTGGTGTTCCAGAACGGCCAGGACCGCAAGTCGCTCGGCATCACCGGGGACGAGGTGATCGACATCCTCGGCCTCGAGCAGATCAAGCCGCGGCAGACGCTGGAACTGGTGATCCGCCGCGCCAACGGCACGGTGGACAAGACCACGGTGCTGAGCCGCATCGATACGGCCGATGAGGTCGAGTACTACAAGAACGGCGGCATCCTGCACTACGTGCTGCGCGGGATGGCGAAGGCGGCGTAACGCCGGCTCCGTCCGCTGCCCATGGCAGGGCCTGACCGCTTCCGGTGGAGGCGGTCAGGCCCTTTTTCATGGGAACCAGGGCTTTCGCAGAACGCTTGGGTGCGTCGCAACCTGGCAAGGAGAGCCCATGCGACCAACCCTGGCGATCGCCATGCTGACGATGCTCGCCGGCTGCGCCGTGGAACGCACCGTCGCGACCGCGCCGGCGGCCTATTCCACTGCTTCGCCCTATGCGCCGCAGGTCGAGGCCCAGCGGGTGATCGTGCCGGCGCCCGGCTCCTACTGCGAGGAAGCGGTGGCGGAAGCGCAGGATGCCGCGGCGCGCGCCGCCGTCACCGGTGGCCAGCGGGATGCGGGACGGGCGGCGCGCACCGCCGACTACGCCGCGCGCGACTGCCGCTGAGGCGCGATGGGCCGGTCAGCCTTCGGCGCCGCTGCGCTGCCCGGCGATCATCGCGAGGAATTCCCGCCGGGTGGAGGGATCGTCGCGGAAGGCCCCGAGCATCCGGCTGGTAACCATGGAAACGCCGGGCTTGTGGATGCCCCGCGTCGTCATGCACTGGTGCGCGGCCTCGATGACCACGGCCACGCCCTTCGGCTTCAGCACGTCATTGATGCAATTGGCCACCTGCGCCGTCAGCTTCTCCTGGATCTGCAGCCGCTTGGCATAGACCTCCAGCACCCGCGCCAGCTTGCTGATGCCGACCACCCTTCCGGCGGGGAGGTAGGCGATATGCGCCCGCCCGATGATCGGGACGACATGGTGCTCGCAATGGCTCTCCAGCCGGATGTCGCGCAGCACCACCATCTCGTCATAGCCATCCGTCTCCTCGAAGGAGCGGGCGAGCAGTTCGACCGGGTCGGTGGCGTAGCCGGCGAAGAACTCCTCATAGGCGCGGACGACGCGGGAAGGGGTGTCGATCAGCCCTTCCCGGTCGGGGTCGTCGCCGGCCCAGCGCAACAGGATGCGCATCGCCGCCTCGGCCTCCGCGCGGCTCGGACGGGACTCCTCCGAGGCTTTCGTCTCGGCCAGGCCAGCGGGAGTCTGAATGTTCACGGCAATTTTCCCCAAGGAAGGGAGAGCGCCAGTCGGACGACTGTCCGGATCAGACGCCAGGGAAACCCGGAGATGGGTGCAGCGGACGAACCCGCAATGCCTGATCCTGCCGTGAAAATGTCACAGAGGCTAGACCGGATCGATGCGCCCGGCCTGTTGTTTACAGGGCGGCTTCACGCTCCAGGGCGCAAACCCCTCTCCGCGATCCTCTCTAGCGGCTGTTCGCCACCACGAACTCCGCCTCGGTTTTCGCCTTCACCTCATCCAGCGTGACCTCGGGCGCCAACTCGAGCAGTCGGACCGAGGTTTCGCCGCGGCGGGCCAGCTCGAAGACGCCGAGTTCGGTGATGACCATGTCCACCACCCGCTGCCCGGTCAGCGGCAGGGTGCATTGCTTCAGCAGCTTCGGCTTGCCGCCGGCGGTGTGTTCCATCAGCACCACCACCTTCTTCACCCCGGCGACGAGGTCCATTGCCCCACCCATCCCCTTCACCATCTTGCCCGGGATCATCCAATTGGCGAGGTCGCCATTCGCCGCCACCTGGAGTGCACCCAGGATCGAAAGATCGATGTGGCCGCCGCGGATCATGGCGAAGCTGTCGGCACTCGAAAAATAGCTGCTGGTCGGCAGCGCCGTGATGGTCTGCTTGCCGGCGTTGATCAGGTCGGGATCCTCCTCCCCCTCATAAGGGAAGGGGCCGAGGCCGAGCATGCCGTTCTCGCTCTGCAGCTGCACGTTGATGCCTGGCGGCACATGGTTGGCCACCAGGGTCGGGATGCCGATGCCGAGGTTGACGTAGAAGCCGTCCTCCAGCTCGCGGGCGGCGCGGGCGGCCATCTGGTCGCGGGTCCAGGGCATGGGTCAGACCTCCTCGCCGGTGGCGGCAGTCGCCGGTTCGCGCTTGCGCACCGTGCGTTGCTCGATGCGCTTCTCATAGCCCGGTGGGCATTGGATGAGGCGCTTCACGAAGATCCCGGGGGTGACGATGTGGTCGGGGTCAAGGTCGCCCGGCTGCACCAGATGCTCGACCTGCGCCACCGTCAGCTTCGCCGCGGTCGCCATCACCGGGTTGAAGTTCCGCGCGGTGCGCCGGTAGACCAGATTGCCCTCGGTATCGCCCATCCAGGCGTGGATGATGGCGAGGTCGCCGACGATCCCGCGTTCCTGCACATAGGTCTCGCCGTCGAATTCGGCAGTGGGCTTGCCTTCGGCCACCGCGGTACCGACGCCGGTCTTGGTGTAGAAGGCCGGGATGCCGGCGCCGCCGGCGCGGATCCGCTCGGCCAGCGTGCCCTGGGGGTTGAACTCGATCTCAAGCTCCCCGGCCAGGTACTGCCTGGCGAAGGTGGCGTTCTCGCCGACGTAGCTGCTGACCATCTTGCGGACCTGCCGGGTCTGCAGCAGCAGGCCGAGCCCCGCATCGTCGATGCCGGCATTGTTCGAGACGATAGTGAGATCCTTTACCCCGCTGTCGCGGATCGCCTCGATCAGCAGCGAGGGGATGCCACAGAGGCCGAAGCCGCCGGAGAGGATGACCATGCCGTCGCGGAGCGCGCCGGCCAATGCCGCCTTCGCGTCCGGATAGACCTTGCCCATGCGGCGGAGCTCCCTCTGTTTCAGCCGGCTTCCGGCGTGCCATCCGGCAATCCGTGGCACTTGGAATACGGCACCGACGCGGCGCAAGCTAATCGGCCGACGCCGTGCGTGGAAGGCCCTCGCAGGCCCTTGCGTGTCCTGCGGGCGACGGTTATACCCCGCCCCCACTCCCCGGGGGGCCATAGCTCAGTTGGGAGAGCGCTTGAATGGCATTCAAGAGGTCGGCGGTTCGATTCCGCCTGGCTCCACCAGGGTTCCCGCCGGTCTCCGCATAGCGCGACCGGCGGCCTCTCCCCCAGCATCCAAGCCTGACGCATATTGCTGAAGGGCGGCATCGCCCGGAGGCGTGACTCTGTCCTGCCGGGCAATGCTCCGGCAATCGGCTCAGGTGCGCATGGCGCGTGGTTGCTGCCAGAGCGGAGCCACGCCTTCAGGCTTCCAGCGATCTGCTCCAGTGAAACGCTTCCTTCACCTCGGCATGGTGCTCTGGCGATCTTTCGAGGACCGCCACCCGTGTTCCAGGCCCTGTCCACGGCACTGCTGCCTCAGGCTGGCCGGCTGATCACCGGCCTGCGGAACGCGGCACCGCTATCGGCCGTCGCGGCGCGGGCGCGGCGGTTCCGCCGGGCGCTGACGGCGGCAGCGGCCGATGCGCCACAGCTGGCGGACCTGCCCCATCCACTTCCCGCACCCGAGGGCGCTCCAGAGGCCGAGAGCCTTGCCCTCGCCCGCACCGATTGGGCGGAGCGGCTGTGGGACGCCGGCTTCACCGGCCCGGGCGGCGCGGCGGAGGCGCTGCGGCTGTCCGGCCTGCTGCCACTCTCCCCGGCCACCACGCTGCTGCTGCTGGGTCAGGATGCCGGCGGCGCCGCGGCCGCCATCGCCACCCAGCGCGGCGCCTGGATCGCCAGCCACCAGCATGACCCCGTCGCCGCCGCGCGGATGGCGGCGCGGCTGCGCCCCTTCGGTCGGCGCATCGAGGTAAGGCCCTGGTCGCCCCAGCAGCCGGCTTTCCGGAAAGGTTTCCACCAGCATGCGCTGGCACTGGAACCGCTGCGGCCGGATCCGCGGCCCGGACCGCTCTGTGCCGCCATCGCCGGCGGGCTGAAACCGGGCGGCCAATTCGTGCTGCTGGAGTTGGTGGAGGGCGCCTCAGCTGGCCAGCGCCAGGCGGCGCTTCGGCGCTGGATGCAGCTGGAAACCCGGTCCGCCCCACCGCCCTCACGCGCCGCGGTGGAGGCGGCGCTGCACGCCGCCGGCTTCCAGGTCCATGTCACGGAGGACGCCAGCCAGCGGCATTGCAGCGGCATCGTCGAGGCCTTCGGCCGGCTGATGCCGGGGTTGCGTGCGGCAGGCCGCCCGGCCAGCCCTGGGGCGACCGCGGCCCTGCTGGCCGAGGTGGAAAGCTGGCTGCTGCGCCACCGCCTGGTCGCCTCCGGCCAGCTTACCCTGCTGCGGTGGCATGCCAGCCGGCGGCGTTGATCTCGGCAGCCCTGAGGGTCAGGGCATCTCAAGCGCCGGGCGGCCCGTCTGGCCTCTGCGCGAAGCAGCCGGTCGGCGTGGCTGCGCCGCTACCCGACGCTGACGATGCGGTAGCCGTATTCGCGGCCGTCCGGCTCCAGGATGGTGACGTATTCGCCGGGACGGAACTGCGCGGCGTGGCGGATCAGCACCTGCGGCCCCGCATCCGCCGCCTCCCCGGCCAGCGGCTGGAAGCGCAGCGACCAGCCGGCTTCCGGGTCGTGCTGCACGTCACCCTCCCGCGGCGGCCCGTCCGGCCAGACGCGGCGGGCGGGCCAGGGGTTGGGGTCGGCTCGCCAGGCGGCGCTGTCCAGCTGGCGCTCGCCGTTCAGCGTCACCTCCATCTCGTAGCGGTGCACCGGGCTGCCCACGGGGAAGCCGGGCCCCGATGCCATCACCAGGGTCACCAGAGGCATGCCGTCGTCCTGCCTTCCGCGCCTGACCCGCGATCGCCCCGGCTGGAAGCACCCAGGGCGTGACTCGCTGGCTCAACAAAACCTGGCGGCCGCGGAGGCGCGGCCCACCGGGCAGAGCAGAACGCGGCATGCTGCTGGCAGTTCAAATCGCCACCCGCACGCCGAGCTCGACCACCCGGTCCGAGGGGATGCGGAAGAACTCCGTCGCCGGCACCGCATTGCGGGACATCAGGGTGAACAGCCATTGCCGCCAGCGCGACATCTTCGGCACCACCGCCTGCACCAGCGTCTCCCGTCCCAGGAAGTAGCTGGTCTGCATCGGCTCGAAGGCGACGCCGGCCTCGCGCAGGGAGATCAGCTCGCGCGGGATGTTGGGACTTTCCTGGAAGCCGTACCGGAGGATGACGCGGTGGATGCCGGCGGCCAGCTCGGTCAGCTCCATCCGGCGGTCGGCCGGCACCTGCGGCACGTCCTCGTTCAGCACCGTCACGAACAGGACGCGCTCGTGCAGCACCTTATTGTGCTTCAGGTTGTGCAGCAGCGCGCCGGGGACGAAATCCGCCTGGCCGGTCATGAAAACGGCAACGCCGGGCACCCGGACGGTGCGGCTCTGCGGCAGCCGGGCGAGGAAGGATTTCAGCGGCAGGCTGTCCTGGCGAAATCTGGCGAAGAGCAGCTGCCGGCCGCGGTACCAGGTGGTCATCAGCACCATCAGTATGGCGCCGAGCACCAGCGGTACGTAGCCGCCGTCCGGAATCTTCAGGACATTGGCGATGAAGAACACCGCATCCAGCGCCAGCAGCGGCCCGAAGACGACGGCCACCAGCGCCGCCGGCCAGCGGAACTGCCGTCGGAACACCAGCAGGGCCAGGCAGGAGGTGCAGAGGAAGGTGCCGGTGACGGCGATGCCATAGGCCGCCGCCAAGCTGTCGGAACTGCGGAATTCCAGCACCAGGATGATCACGCCGAGCAGCAGGGCGAAGTTCACCTGCGGCAGGTAGATCTGGCCCTCCTCGGTCTCGCTGGTGTGCCGCACCACGAGCCGCGGCGAGAAGCCGAGCTGGACGCATTGCCGGGCGATCGAATAGGCACCGGAGATCATGGCCTGACTGGCGATGATGGTGGCCGCGGTCGCCAGCACCACCAGCGGCAGGCGCAGCCATTCCGGCGCCAGCAGGTAGAAGGGGTTCTCCAGCGCCCCCGGGGTGGAGAGCAGCAGCGCCCCCTGGCCGAAGTAGTTCAGCGCCAGCGCCGGCAGCACGAAGCCCATCCAGGCCAGCTGGATCGGCCGCTTTCCGAAATGCCCCATATCCGCGTACAGCGCCTCCGCCCCGGTCACCGCCAGCACCACGCTGCCCATGGCGATGAAGGCGGCCAGCCGGTAGACGGCGCAGAAGTGGATGGCATAGGTCGGCGACAGGGCGACCAGCACCTCCGGCTCCCGCACGATCTCGATCAGGCCGAGGATGCCGATGGTGGCGAACCACAGGGCGCAGATCGGCCCGAACACCGCGCCCATGCTGCTGGTGCCGCGGTACTGCACCAGAAAAAGCCCGAGCAGAATGATGACCGAGAGCGGGATCACCGCCTCCTCGAAGGCGGGCGAGACCACTTTCAGCCCCTCCACCGCCGAGAGCACCGAGATGGCCGGCGTGATGATGCCGTCGCCGAAGAACAGGCAGGCGCCGGCCATGCCGACCAGCGCCACCAGCCAGCGGCCCCGCTCGGTCCGGGCGCAGCGCTGGGCCAGCGCCATCAGCGCCAGGATGCCGCCCTCGCCACGGTTGTCGGCGCGCAGCACGAAGACGACGTATTTCACCGTAACAGTGAGGATGAGCGACCAGAAGATCAGGCTGAGCAGCCCGAGGACCTCCCATCGCTCCACCCCATCCGAGGCGAAATGCAGGACCGAGGCCTTGAGGGCGTAGAGCGGGCTGGTGCCGATATCGCCATAGACCACCCCGAGCACGCCGAGCAGCAGGGCCGGAGTCAGGGCGCGGCGATGGCCGTCGACGGAGGATGTGGTCAAGGTGAAGGATGCCCCGGAGCCGGAACGCCGCAACGCATAGGCTCGGGTTGGACGGGAAGGCAAGAGCCCGAGATGGGTGCCCCTCCAAGGAGCCAGCCCCTCGCAGGGTGAGTCATTAGATTTTACACCAAGATGTGAAATTAATACTTCATTCTAAGGGAATTATTGGGCGTGCGCCTGGCACAGCACTTGCGTTCGTTCACGCGTTGCCGGACGGATCGGCCACGGAGCCCGCTGACCTTCAATCTTCATGGTCCCGCATGCGGACTACGCTGGCACGGCTACCGCCGGCGTGTTCCTCGGCGGCAGCGTCGAGGCCGACGGCTTGGCTACGATAACCTATCCCTACGAGGTGCCCGAGCCCCCAGCCTCGCGCTGCCCGGTGTCGACCTGCGCGTCTTTGCGGGCGGCCATATGAAAATGGCGGTGCGGCTTGCGCCACACCGCCATCGAAGATCAGCCTGAAAGCGATCAGGCGTCGAGGCGCTGATCCCGCCGATGGGCGCGGCGTGCCATCCCGAAGGCGAGCAGGCCGGCGCCGAGCAGGGAGAGCGACATCGGCTCAGGCACCGGGGTCACCGTCGGCGGAGAGGCGGCGCTGAAGGATGCCCCAATGGCGCCGCCGCTGGTGGTCTGGGTCAGCGCGAAGATGAGGCTCATCGCACCCGCGGAGTAGGCGCTGAGATCGCCCGATGGAGTGAAGATACCCAGCACGGAGAAGTTGACAACGCGGTTGGTACCCGACAGCTGAAAGCTTGTCGCCACCACGTCACCAACGAAGCTGCCCCAGTCCGCGTTGAAGCTTACATCCTCTCCCATGGCTACCGTGAAGGTTGGCATGGTGAACGAGGTCGTGCCGCCCCAGAGTCCGTCAAAGTCGCCCGACGTGCCCTGGACCGAACCCCCGACATTTGTGTAGGTCAGGCCGACGTTGATATTCTGCCCCGTAGGCGACGTTTTGACATTATTGAGCCCGGCCGAGAAAGTCCCATTGATCGAACTCATCACCGGCTCGGCTTGGGCGGTTCGCGCGAGCGACCCGAAGCAGAGGCCGATGGCCAGGACGGCCGCGGCAAGCTTGGAGGTAAACTTCAGCATCTTCGGACCCCGAGTCACTGGTTGTGAAACACTACGGGGTGATAGCAACCTACATGCCAGGGGGAATAACTATGTTTTTTCAAAGATTTAACGCTGCCAGACTAGGCAGCATCCACCTCATGTAAAATTCCTCGACTCTCATTCGGAACCGGGACCGGATCACGCGCAGGCGATGCACGGCCGGCGTCCGGCTGTGCGCTGCGGAGCAACGGAACTACCTCACTGCCAGCCTGGTGCGCGGCGACCATGTGCCGATGCCCAGTGTCATTGCCGGTTTCCACACACCCTTCGCCGGGACGCGGGCGTCAGGCCTGTCGCACTTGCATCCGCCGAGCGGATTCGCCATCCGGCTTAGGCGATCCGCTCCAGGGTCATCGGCTCGCCACGCCGATACGCGAGTCCGCCGACCAGCCTCCGCGCGGCGAACTCAGTTCCAGGGCAAAGACCATTGTAATTTCTGTGGCGGAATGGTGGCAACAAGGGCACCCCACCCGGCCTGCGCTCACTGCCGGGAGTGCCATGGCATGAGACTGTCAGGAATTTTTACACCACGCCCCTGTCCCAAGATGACTGCTGGAAATGAGGGTGCCGTATACGGCAGTACTGCTGCTGATGGCTGTCGCAGCAGCAACGCCAGTCGATGTCGTCAGCCGTTGCGCAAGGGCCCCGCCATCGGTGGGGAAGCTCCTGGAAAGCGATAGACGTCGCCCATCGAGTCGATGCCGCCAGCCGAGAGCGTGGTCGACCAGGATAGGAGCACCCGAAGGCATCGACCACGCGGCAATACAGCAACGCTGAAGCGGCCGACCCGCTAATGCCCCCGCAGGATCTGGCTGAGGAAGAGCTTCAGCCGCTCGGTCTGCGGGCTTTCGAACATCTGGGCCGGGGTGCCCATCTCGACGATCTCGCCGCGGTCCATGAACACCACCCGGTCCGCCACCTGGCGGGCGAAGCCCATCTCATGAGTTACGCAGATCATGGTCATGCCGTCCTCGGCCAGCGAGACCATGGTGTCCAGCACCTCCTTGATCATCTCCGGGTCCAGCGCGCTGGTCGGCTCGTCAAACAGCATGATCTTCGGCTTCATGCAGAGCGCCCGGGCGATCGCCACCCGCTGCTGCTGGCCGCCGGAAAGCTGGCCCGGGTATTTCTTCGCCTGCTCCGGGATGCGGACGCGGGTGAGGTATTCCATCGCCAGTTCCTCCGCCTGCGCCTTCGGCATGCGACGGACCCAGATCGGGGCCAGGGTGCAATTCTCCAGAATGGTCAGGTGCGGGAACAGGTTGAAGCTCTGGAACACCATGCCGACCTCGCGGCGGATGTCGTCCAGCGCCTTCACATCGTCCGACAACTCGATTCCATTGACGACGATGCGGCCTTCCTGGTGGGTCTCCAGCCGGTTGATGCAGCGGATCATGGTGGATTTGCCCGAGCCCGAGGGGCCGCAGACCACCAGCCGCTCACCCAATGCCACGTTCAGCGAAACGTCGCGCAGCACATGCAGCGCCCCGAACCACTTGTTCACCTTGTCGAGCAGGATGGCCGGCGGCGCATCGGTGCGCGCGGCGGAGGCGATTTGTTCCAGGGTCTCGCTCATCGACTGGTCCCTTCAGAGCGTGGTCGCCTGCGGCAGGCGGGACTCACGCGACCCAACAGATGGAGGGCCGCGCCCGGCCTTGGGTCGGGCGCGGCCATGCCTCAGCGCCGGCGGTGACGGTTCAGCTCCGCCTCAAGATTCTGGCTGTATTTGCTCATCGCGAAGCAGAAGACGAAGTAGATGGCGCCGACGGTGATGTAGACCTCGATGCCGAAGCCCTGCCACGCCGGCTCGATGATCGCGGTCTTGCCGGCGGTCAGCAGGTCGAAGATGCCGATGATCAGCACCAGCGAGGTATCCTTGAAGAAGCCGATGAAGGTGTTCACCAGCGGCGGGATCACCATCCGCAACGCCTGCGGCAGGATGATGAAGCCGGTCTTCTGCCAGTAGCTGAGGCCCAGTGCGTCGGCTGCCTCGTACTGCCCCTTCGGCAGCGCCTGCAGCCCACCGCGGACCACCTCCGCCAGGTAGGCGCCGGCGAAGAGGATGATGGCGATCTGGGCGCGCAGCAGCTTGTCGATGTTCATGCCCTCCGGCAGGAAGAGCGGGAACATCACGCTGGCCATGAACAGCAGGCTGATCAGCGGCACGCCGCGGATCAGCTCCACATACAGCACGCAGAGCGCCTTGATCGCCGGCAGCTTCGACCGCCGGCCGAGCGCCACCAGGATGGCCAGCGGGAAGGCGAAGGCGAGGCCGAAGGTCGCCAGGATCAGGGTGATGACCAGCCCACCCCAGCGCTCCTGCGGCACATAGGACAAGCCGGCGACACCGCCCCACATCAGCACGCCGATCAAGGTCAGCACCACCGCCCAGATCAACCCCAGCACCGGCCGCCAGAACCGCCGCATCGCCGAGACGACGTAGAGGCCGATGAACAGCAACACGCAGAGCGCCGGGCGCCAATGCTCCTCGAAAGGGTAGGTGCCGAACAGGATGAAGCGGTGCTTCTCGGCGATCACCGCCCAGCAGGCGCCGGTGCCCTTGAGGTCGCGGCAGGCCTGGGTCTGGTTGTCCGGCACCGACCAGATGGCGTTGACGATGCCCCATTCGGCGAAGCCGACGATCCAGCGGATCAGCAGATAGGCCAGCACCAGCGTCACCGCGGTGTTCAGCCAGCCGGAGAAGAGGTTGGCACGTGCCCAGCCGAGCAGCCCCACCTGGCTCAACGGCGCGCTGCGCGATACGGCTTCGGGCGAGGCGGCGGCGGGGGTGTTGAGGGTGAGATCGCTCATGCCCGTCACCTCTCCACCAGCGCGATGCGCGCATTGTACCAGTTCATGAACAGGCTGATGGACAGGCTGATCGTCAGGTAGACCAGCATGATGATGGCGATGCCCTCGATCGCCTGCCCGGTCTGGTTCAGGGTGGTATTGGCGATGCTGACGATGTCCTGGTAGCCGATCGCCACCGCCAGCGAGCTGTTCTTGGTGATGTTGAGGTATTGGCTGGTCATCGGCGGGATGATGACGCGCAGCGCCTGCGGCAGCACGATCAGCTTCAGCACCTGGCCGGACCGCAATCCGAGTGCCTGCGCCGCCTCCCACTGGCCAAGGGCGACCGCCTGGATGCCGGCGCGGACGATCTCGGCGATGAAGCCGGCGGTGTAGAGCACGAGGCCGAGCAGCAACGCGAAATATTCCGGGCTGACGTTCAGCCCGCCCTGGAAGTTGAAGCCGCGCAGCGCCGGCCAATCCACTGTCCAGGGCGCCCCGGCGGCGGCCCAGACCACCAGCGGCAGCCCCAGCGTCAGCCCGAGGCCGACCGGCCAGACCGGCCGCGGCCTGCCGTCCCGCATCTGCCTCGCCAGCGCCTGCCGGCGGTAGAGCCAGGTCGCCACCGCGCCCAGGATGAGCATCAGCAGCGCATAGCTGTGGCCGTCCTGCCATTCGATCCAGGGCAGCTTGAGCCCACGGTTCGAAAGGAACACGCCCTCCATCGGATGGATCGCCTGGCGAGGCCCGGGCAGCCCCTGCAGGATGGCGTACCAGAACAGCAGCTGCAGCAGCAGCGGCAGGTCGCGGATCACCTCGACATAGACGGCGGCGAGCTTGGCCAGCAGCCAGTTCTTCGACAGCCGGGCGATGCCGATCAGCGTGCCGAGGATGGTCGCCAGGATGATGCCGACGATGGCGACCTTCAGCGTATTGAGCAGGCCGACCATCAAGGCGCGGAAATAGGTGTCGGTCGGGCTGTAGTCGATGACGTGCTCGGCGATCGGCAACCCGGCCTCGCGGGTGAGGAAGCCGAAGCCGGTGGCGATCCGCCGAACCTCCAGGTTGTGGACCGTGTTCGACCACAACCACCAGACAATGCTGCCAACCAGGCCGACGACCAGCACCTGCCAGACGATGCCGCGCACCCGCTCGTCCGACCAGGATAATCGCAGCGGCCGCCTCGGCGGCGTCCGGAGAGAACGCGGGTCGATCGTTGAGTCGGACATCGCATACGTCCTTGCGGTTCAGTGCGGGCCGCGGAGGCGGCCGGGCGTTCGGGCCCGGCCGAGCCAGCTCACCGGAACGGCGGCGAGAATTGCAGCCCGCCCTGGGTCCACAGCGCGTTCGGGCCACGCT
Organism: Siccirubricoccus deserti; assembly: GCF_014283215.1. GTDB lineage: Bacteria > Pseudomonadota > Alphaproteobacteria > Acetobacterales > Acetobacteraceae > Siccirubricoccus > Siccirubricoccus deserti. The sequence goes on along the minus strand of NZ_JACOMF010000031.1, from coordinate 18,735 downwards.
GGATGCCGAGCGGCACCAGATGGCGCTGGAACAGCTCGCCGTAATTGCCCACGGCCTTCAGCACGTTCACCGCCCAACCGTTCTGGAGACCGAGCATTTCCCCGAGACCACCATTCTTGCCGAGGATACGCTGCACCTCCGGCCGCGGGTCATTAGCCATCTGGTCGACATTCGCCTGGGTGATGCCGAACTCCTCAGCGCTCAGCAGGAGGAAATGGACCCAGCGGGTGATGTCGGCGAAGCGGGCGTCGCCCTGGCGCACGCCGAGCGCCAGCGGCTCCTTGCTGATGATGTCAGGCAGGATGAGGTGGTCGGCCGGGCGCTGCTGGGCGCTGCGGGTCGCAGCCAGGCCAGAGACGTCGGTGGTATAGGCGTCGCAGCGGCCGGAGACATAGGCCGAGAGCAACTCCTCCAGCCGCTCGATCACCACCGGGGTGAAGCGGATGCGGTTGGCGCGGGCCCAGTCGGTCAGGTTCTGCTCGGTGGTGGTGCCGGGCTGGACGCAGATGGTGGCGCCTTCCAGTTCCTTCGCCGACTTCACCCCGGCGCTGGCCTTCACCATGAAGCCCTGGCCGTCATAGAAATTGGTCGCGGTGAAATCGAGGCCGAGCGACGTGTCGCGCGACAGCGTCCAGGTGGTGTTGCGGGCCAGCATGTCCACCTCGCCGCTCTGCAGCGCGGTGAAGCGCACCTGGGCGGTGGTCGGAACGAAGCGGACCTTGTTCGGGTCGCCGAAGATCGCCGCGGCGACCGCGCGGCAGTAATCCGCGTCGAAGCCGCGCCAGACGCCCTGGCTGTCCGGCTGGGCAAAGCCGGCGAGGCCGGTGTTCACGCCGCAGATCAGGCTACCTCGGGCGCGGACCGCATCGAGGGTGTTGGCGGCGCCGGCCGGCGCCTGGGCTTTGGCAGCAAGCGGCAACGCCAGACCGATCCCCAGCGCCGCAATGCTCAGCGCACGCGTCAACGAAGGCCCAAAGGGCTGCATCCCGTAGTCTCCCCGTTAGCCACACGCCCTTCGGGCGCGTGATTCCCTGTGCCGTTCTCTAGCAAATGCTGCGCCACCCAACGCCGGGGATCAACGCCGATCCTCGGCATGGGCCCGGCCGCCTTGCCGGCATCTGGCGATAGCAGAGAGTTAAGCGATTGCGAAGCAATGGCTTGGGTCGGGCGGGCGGCACCCGTCGCAGGCTGCGGCGGCGGCCCGGCAATCCGGCGAGGCTCGCCCAAAATGCCTGCCCTGGCTGCCGTCCTTCAGGGGCAGGCCGGGATGAGGGGCATGGTCATGCCCGGCTGGCGGCCCCGCAGATCACCCGGCCCATTCGGCACCGGAACGTCGCCGCCGGGAATGGCCTACCCGCTGGCAAGGCAAGCGGTGCGGCGCCGGCAGCCCGCTGCCGCGTTGCGCCGAACGCCGCTTCCGCGCAATCTGTAACTGTTTTGAATCATCACGGGAGTTGTTCAGGAATGAACCGCCGCCGCCTTCTCGCACGCGGTACCGCAGGCGCCGCAGGCGCCGCGACGCTCGCCTCGCCCAACCTCGCCTCCGCCCAGCCGCGGATTCGCTGGCGCTGCCCTGGCAGCTTCCCGAAATCGCTGGATACGCTCTACGGCACCCAGGAATACATCGCCCGCCGGGTCTCCGAGATGACCGACGGTGCCTTCCAGATCCAGGTCTTCGGCCCCGGCGAGTTGGTGCCGGCGCTGCAGGTGATGGATGCGGTCGGCGGCGGAACCGTCGAATGCGGCTTCACCAGCGGCTACTACTACCTCGGCAAGGATCCTTCCCTGGCCCTGGTCACCTGCCTGCCCTTCGGCCTGTCCTCTCGCCAGCACTGGGCCTGGTTGACCCATGGCGGCGCTCGCGACCTCTACAAGGAGGTCTATGCCGACCAGGGGGTGGTCGCCATTCCGGCCGGCAACACCGGCGCCCAGATGGGCGGCTGGTTCCGCAAGGAGATCCGCACCATCGACGACCTGAAGGGGCTGAAATTCCGCATCGCCGGCTATGGCGGCAACGTGCTGAGCAAGCTCGGCGTCATCGCCCAGCAGCTTGGCGGGCCGGACATCTACCCGGCGCTGGAGCGCGGGGTGATCGACGCCGCCGAATGGGTCGGGCCCTATGACGACGAGAAGCTCGGCTTTCAGCGCGTCGCGCAATACTATTACTACCCCGGCTGGTGGGAGTATTCGCCCTCCATCGACCTGATGATCAATGCCCGTGCCTATGAGGCGCTGCCGGCGCCGTACAAGGCGGTGCTGGATGCCGCCTGCACCGAGGGCTGGCACTGGATGGCGGCGCGCTACGACGTGGTGAACCCCCAGGCACTGCGCCGCCTCATCGCCTCCGGCACCCAGCTCCGCGGCTTCCCGCGCGACGTGCTGCAGGCCTGCTACCGGGCCAGCCAGGAATTCTACGCCGAGGTCGGGGCCGGCAACGCCCGGTTCAAGCGCATCCATGAGCAATGGGACAAGTTCCGGCTGGAACAGACCCAGTGGCTGCGGGTGGCGGAGGACAGCCTCGGCAATTTCCTCGCGGCGACCACCGTGCAGAGGTGATCGGCCAGCGGCGGCGGTATGCCGGTACCGCCGCCGCCCGGCCAGCGGCTTTTCGGCTTCGGTCTGATGGCGTCCCTGGTCTGCCAGCCAGTTCGGAACCACAACCCGTGCTTCAAGCAGGTGCATGCGCTTTGAGGCAGCTTCCGCTGTGACATCCAGAGCGGGTTTGCGTCACCGGGACCGCAGCGCCAATTGCCTGTCCATCGCCGAGCGATGTGACAAGGCGAGGCCGGGGCGTGACTCCGCTCCATGAACGACCGGCTACAGCGGGCCTGGCGTTCGCACTCGAACGCAATCCGCCGTAGCCCCCGCCCTACCCCTCAGCGCGCCGGCATGCGCACGTGGCGCAGCTGGATGTAGTTGTCCGCGGTCTGCACCACCTCCACGCCCTGGCGCGCCGCCCAGACGATCTGCTGCTGATGCAGCGGGATGTAGCCGACATCCTCCTGCAGCAGGCGGCTGGCGTCGGTGATGATTTGCTGGCGCTTCGCCGGGTCGGTCTCCACCGCCATGGCGGCGATCAGCGTATCCAGCCGAGGATTGGAATAGCCGCCATTGTTGAACACGCCGCGCGAGCCGTCGCGGCTGCCGGCCAGGCTGAAGAAGGCGTTGTGCGCGTCGGAGGTCGTCGGCGTCCAGCCCAGCAGGTAGAAGCTGGTGTTGTAGCGCGGGGCATTCACCTCGGCGAAGAAGCGGGCGCGGGTCTGCGCCGCCAGGGTCACCCGGATGTTGATGCGCGCCAGCATGGCGACCACCGCGGTGCAGATCGCCTCGTCATTCACATAGCGGTCGTTCGGACAGTCCAACGTCACCCCGAAACCGTTCGGATAACCGGCCTCCACCAGCAGCTTGCGTGCCTCGGCGAGGTCGAGCGGCGGCCGCTTGTCGTCTTCCTCGCGGAAGCCGTTCACCCCGGGACCGTAGATCAGGTTGGAAGGCCGCGACTGGCCGCGCATGACGGTGCGCTGGATGGTGTTGACGTCAATCGCCAGCAGCATGGCGCGGCGGACCCGCACATCCTGGAAGGGGTTCTTCCCCTGCACATCGGATTTCAGCAGTTGCGGCCGCATCTGGTCCATGCCGAGGAAGATGGTGCGCAGCTCCGGCCCCTGGATGATCCGCACACCGGGTGTCCGGTTGATCCGATCCACGTCCTGCGGCGGCACGGTGTAGACGAAATCCACCTCGCCCGAGAGCAGCGCGGCGACCCGCGTCGCATCATTGGCGATGATGTTCAGCTCGGCGCGCTGGATGTTGTGGGTGGGGGTGTCCCACCAATCCGGGTTGCGCTCGATCACCGTGCGCCGGTCCGGCTCCCGCAGCACCAGGCGGAAGGGCCCGGTGCCCATGGCATTGCGGGTGGCGAAATTCTCCTCGCGCGAGGTCAGGTCGGCCGGGCGCGTCGAATTGTGCTTCTCCGCCCAGGCGCGGGAGAAGATGCCCCAGTTGGTGATCTCCTGGATCAGGATGGGGTTCGGGACATGCGTCTCGAAATCCACCGTGTGGTCGTCGATCTTGCGGATATCCTTGACCGTCGCCAGCACGGATTGGATGTTGGAGCCGGGGGCGCGGCTGCGCTGCGCGCTGAACACCACGTCGTCGGCGGTGAAAGGCGTGCCATCGGTGAATTTCACGCCCCGGCGCAGATGGAAGCGCCAGACGGTCGGGGAGGGCTGTTCCCAGCGCTCGGCCAGCGCCGGCTCCGGCCGCATCTCGCGGTCCCGCCGCACCAGCGGCTCGTAGAAATTGGACCCGAAGGCCAGCAGGAAGGTTTCCTGCCGCGTGTAGGGATCCATCGAATTGACGTCGCCGTCATTCGCCCAGCGGAAGACCTGGGCCTGGGCGTCTAGGGCGGTGCCGCACAGCAGCGCGGCAATCAGGGCAAAGCGACGCATCGTGTTGCACTCCCAGCGCGAAGCCTGGGGCAAAGCTAAACCGAAGTGCACCGCTTACAAAGCGAAACGGGGGTGCCTTGCGGCACCCCCGTTCATTGCCGCCGACAGGGAGGCTGGTTTCAGGCGCGCAGGGCGCGCGGCAGGTCGGCCACGGCGCGGTCGATCATCGCCGCATCCGCGGCGACATCCATCCGCTCGGCGATCACGCTGCGGGCGGCGGCGGTCGCCACCTCGGCCGCAGCGTGGCGCACCTCGGCCAGCGCCCCGGCTTCGGCGGCGGCGATACGGTCAAGCGCCATGCGCTCCCGCCGCTGGGCCGTAACCTCGGCCTCGGCGGCGGCGGCCTCGGCGACACGCGCCGCTTCCGCCCTGGCGCGGGCGAGCATCTGCTGCGCCTCCGCCAGCGCTGCGGCGCGATCAGCCTCGGCCTGCTTCAGCAGCACCTCGGCCTCGGCGCGGAGGCGGGAGGCCTCATCCAGCTCCGATCGCACCCGCGCCGCCCGGGCATCGAGCATGCCGGTCAGCTTGGCCCAGGCCATGCGACCGACCAGCGCCACAAAGATGACGAAGCTGACGGCGACCCAGAATTTCGGGTCGAGCCAGAAATGCTCGTAATGATGTGCCATCAGGCCCGCCCCCGCGCCGCGAGTTCGCGGTCCACCGCGCGCTCCACCATGCCACGGTCAGCGGGACCGATCAGCCTGCCGACCACCGCCTCCGCCGTGTCGGAGGCGACCTGGCGCAGCGCGCCGAGCGCCGCAATGCGCGAAGCGTCGATCCGCTTCTCCGCGGCCTCGATCTGCGCCGCCAGCCTGGCGTTCAGCGCCTCGCCACGGGCGGTTGCCTCGGCCTGCGCCTGCTGCGTCGCCTCGGCGATCGCCGATTGCGCTTCCGTCCGCGCCTTGGCGGTGGCCGCCTGCAGCTCGGCCAGCGCCGCATCGGCCTGCTGCTTCGCGACCTGAGCGCTCTCGAGGTCGCCCTCGATCCGCTGCCGCCGGGCTTCGAGCACGCCCTCCACCTGCGGCAGGGCGTAGCGCGCCATGACGTAGTACAGCAGCCCGAAGATGATCAGCATCCAGACGACCTGGGCGATCGTCCAGGGATTGCCGAAGGCAAGCTGCGGCATGCCGCCTTCGCTGCCCGTGGTCGCACCCGGATGCTCGGCCGCCACCTGCGCCATGGCAGGCATCGCCGCCAGGGCCAGGACGAAAGCGGTCCGAATGGTCTTGCTCATACCCATCTCCCTAGCGGTGCGAGGAGCGCGGCCAGCCAAACCGGCCGCGGCATAGCACCACCCGCTGCGCATGCCGGTCAGGGCGCCAAGCGGCGCCCCGGGGCCATACTCAGGTGAAGAGGATGAGGAAGGCGATCAGCAGGGCGAAGAGCGCGACCGCCTCGGTCAGCGCGAAGCCCAGAATGCCGATCGGGAAGACGGCGTCACGGGCGGCCGGATTGCGGGCCACGCTGGTGATCAGCGAGGAGAAGATATTGCCGATCCCGAGACCCACGCCAAACAGCGCGATCACGGCGATACCAGCCCCAAGGGCCTTCGCAGCGGCGACTTCCATGCCTCTAGTCCTTCTGTCCGTCTACTGGTGTCGGTGTCTGTCCGAACGCTTTGCCCTGAACCCCGGTCACATGGCGGGTCAGTGCAGGTGCACCGCGTCGTGCAGGTAGATGCTGGTCAGGATGGCGAACACATAGGCCTGAAGGAAGGCCACTAGGAGTTCGAATCCAACCAGAGCGATATTGAGCGCCAGGGGCAGCACGGCGACAAAGGGGCCGATCACGCCAAGGCCGCCCAGCAGGACCACGAAGGTGGCGAACACCTTCAGCATCACGTGGCCGGCGACCATGTTGGCGAAGAGACGGACCGAGAGGCTGAGCGGCCGCGAGAGGTAGGAGATGATCTCGATCGGGATGATCACCGGCGCCAGCAGCTTGGGTGCCCCTTCCGGGAAGAAGTAGCTGAAGAAATGCGTGCCGTGGATCGCCAGCGCGACGATCGTCACCACCACGAAGACCAGCGCCGCCAGCGCGAAGGTGACCGCGATGTGGCTGGTGAAGGTGAAGGCGTAGGGCAGCATGCCCAGCAGGTTGCCGAACAGGATGAACATGAACAGCGAGAAGACGAAGGGGAAGTAGCGCTTGCCCTCCTCGCCCACCTGCGCGGACACCATGTCATGCACGAACTCATAGCCGGATTCGGCCAGCGCCTGCAGCCGGCCCGGCACCACGGCCCGGTGCCTCATGCCCCAGACCATCAGCCCGGTGATCAGCCCGATCGCCAGCAGCATATGTGCGTTGGACTGGCTGAATCGCACCGATTCCCCAAGCGCGCCAAGGAAGGGCGCGAGCTCGAACTGGCTCAGCGCGTCGATAGCTTTCCCCTCAGCGGCCACGGCAGCCTCTCCCGCGTCGAACGCGTCAAATTTTCCGGCCACGTCCCGGGGCGAACAAGCGGTAGACGTTCAGTATCCCGGCAGCGGCGCCCGCCACGAAGAACAACAGGAAGAGCCAGGGTTTCGTCCCGAGCCACCGGTCCAGCATCAGGCCGATGACGACACCGACCACCAGGGCCGACACCACCTCCACGCCTGCGCGGAATCCGATCCCCCAAGGACCAGTCGATAGGCTTCCCTTCCCATCCCCGCTCGGCTTGTCCAGACCCTGGCGGGTCCGGGCTTCCCGGAGACGTTGCTCGAAGCCGTCACGCTCGCTCACCCTCGCTCCTCCGTCGGTTCCCGTCGGAAGGCAACGGGCTGGTAAGGCCCCTCCCGCGGAGTGTCAAGCAAGCGGCGGCGGCGGAATGCGCCAGGGCGGCAGATTCCGCCGCCTCAGGCATCCTCGAAGGCGCCGCTCTGCTGTCGCCATAGCCTGGCATAGACGCCGCCGCGGCGCAGCAGATCCTCATGCGTGCCTTCCTCGACGATCCGGCCGTGGTCAAGCACCACCAGCCGGTCCATGCGGGCGATGGTCGACAGCCGGTGGGCGATCGCGATCACCGTCTTGCCGGCCATCAGCTCGGCCAGCTGGTCCTGGATCACCGCCTCCACCTCGCTGTCGAGGGCACTGGTCGCCTCGTCCAGCACCAGGATCGGCGCATCCTTCAGCAGCACCCGGGCGATGGCGATCCGCTGCCGCTGGCCGCCCGAAAGCTTCACCCCGCGCTCCCCGACATGCGCATCATAGCCGGCCCGGCCGCGCCAGTCCTCCAGCGTCCCGATGAAGCCATCGGCGGCGGCGCGGGCGGCCGCCGCCTCGACCTCCGCCATATCGGCCTCCGGCCGGCCGTAGCGGATGTTCTCCCGGATCGAGCGGTGCAGCAGGGCAGTGTCCTGGGTGACCACGCCGATGGCGGCGCGCAGGCTTTCCTGGGTGACCCCGGCGATGTCCTGGCCATCCACCAGGATCCGCCCCGCCTCCGGCCGGAAAAAGCCGAGCAGCAGGTTCACCAGGGTGGATTTGCCGGCCCCGGAATGGCCGACCAGCCCGACCCGCTCGCCCGGCGCCACCCGCAGGTTAAGGTCCTGCAGCACGCCGGTGTCGCGGCCGTAGCCGAAGCGCACCCGCTCGAAGCGGATCTCGCCGCGGTTGACGCGCAGCGGCACCGCGCCGGGCGGGTCGGGGGCGGTGGGCGGCACAGCGATGCTGCCCATCGCCTCCTGCACCACGCCGAGGTTCTCGAAGATCGCGGTCACGTTGAAGGCGACCCAGCCGGAGATATTGGCGATCTGCCAGGCCATGGGCAGCGCCGTCGCCACCACGCCGAGGCCGATCTCGCCCCGGGTCCAGAGGAAGATCGCCATCGCGCCGGTCGCCGTCAGCATGCTGGCGTTCAGCGTGCTCAGCAGGAAGCCGTTCAGGGTGACGAGGCGCATCTGCCGCAGGAAGGCGGCATTCAGCCCCAGCAGCCCCTCCCGGACGAAGGCATCCTCCTGCTCCGCCCGGGCGAACAGCTTCACCGTCTGGATGTTGGTGTAGCTGTCGACGATCCGGCCGGTCAGCAGGCTGCGCTGGGCGCTAGCCTCGCGTGAGCGGTCGCGCATCCGCGGCACCAGCACCCGCAGCAGCGCGGCGTACAGCAGGAACCAGACCGCGATCGGCAGCGCCAGCCGCCAGTCGGCGCTGGCCAGCAGCCCGAGCGCCGCGGTGCCGTAGACCAGGATGTACCAGACCGCATTGACCACCTGCACCACGGTTTCCCGCAGCGCCGGCCCGGCCTGCATCACCCGGTTGGCGATGCGGCCGGAGAAATCCTCCTGGAAGAAGGGCAGCCCCTGGCGCACCACCTGCCAATGGCTCTGCCAGCGGATCATCGAGGTGACGTTGCCGTTGATCCCCTGCTGGGTAATCAGGTTCTGCGTCGCGATCGCCAGCGGCCGGCCGAACAGCAGGATGGCGCCCATGCCTAGCAGGCTCGGCCAGGCCTCGGCCCAGAGCGTATCCGGCGGGTAGCTCCCCAGCAGCGAGACCAGCCGGCCGATCATCACCGGGATGGCGGCGTCGAGCAGCGCCACGGCCAGCCCGGCGAAGAACAGCGCGGCGAACAGCGCCTTCGCCTGGGTGATGAAGTGCCAATAGAAGCCGGCGAGCGTCCGCGGCGGCGGGGCGTCCGGCACCGGCGTGCCGAACAGGCGGGCGGCACGGGTGCCCGGGGCGGCGACCGGGTCGACAAGGCGCTCGAAGAGTCGGAAGGGCATGCCACAGCAACCGCCGGAGAGCGCCCGAGATCAAGCGAAAATCCGTGACCGCACCGCAGCGAAGCGGCCTGCGGCGCGGCGCATGCGCGTGGCCTTTCCGTGGCGCAGGGAATCCGCAACAATCCCGCAAGAATTCCGTTCGCTGATCCGAATAAGATCCGTGTCTCCTTCACCGCCATTCCGCTCGACATTCAGCAATGTTCGGGTGTTAAGCTACCGGAATGGGCAGGGTGTGGAGATTTCTCAAAGACCATCACGACCAGATCGGCTCCACGACTGCACTCCTGGGCCTTGTTGTCGGAATTGGTGGATTTGCTCTGACCATACAGCAACTGCAGAGCACCGCGCAGGCGCTGCGAGCCTCGAATACCTATCAGGTTCAGAAGGATGCACGCGAACTGGTCGACAAGGTGCGTGCAGATGAGAGGTTCCGCGCCGCCATGCAGGCCGGCGTCCTGCCGGAGAACGACAGTGCGGTGCTCGAGAACCTCTGGAAGATGTTCAATTTCTATGTGTCGGTCTTCCGGCAGAGCGAGGCGGACGGCCTCTCGCCGCAATTCGTCGCCTCTTTCCGCCGCGATTTCTGTGCCTTCGTGCAGAAGCCGCTTGTGGCGCAGGGTTGGGATCGCCTGCGCGCTGCCGACCAGCTGGGTGCGGACCAGGAGGAAATGCGACGGAGGTGGTGCCCATGAGAATACGGATCCTGGCCGCCCTGCTCCTGATGACGATTCCTGCCGCGCGCGCCGAGGCCAGCGAATTTGGCAACATCTTCGGCTCGCCGGCGGCAGAACTGCAATCCAGCCGCGCCAGCGCCCGCGCCCTGGAAGGGCTGGAGAGCATCCTCGCGGCGCTCCGCGCCCGCGAGTTGCGCGAACCCGGTGCGGGCCGTGAACGGCTGTCCGCCGCCTCCACCGCGTTGCGGCAGGCCAGTGCGGCCATGCGGGAGGTCGTCATCCCCGAGCAGCAGAACCGGCCCGTCGCGACCCTCAACCTGCGGCAGGCCGAGTCGCAATCCCTGGCCTTCGCGGCCCAGCGGTTGCGACGCCCGCCGATCGCCAACCTGCGAGAACTCTACCAGGTTTTCGCGGAGACGGCGGCGCAGCTGGCCGACCTCGCCGAACGCCAGATGGGCGCCACCGACGACGACACCATCCTTTTCCAGCTCGGCCCCGAACTCACCTTCTTCATCCGGCTGGGCGAAGTGGTCACGCGCGTGTCGCGGGCGGCGAACCGGTAGGGGATGGAGGCACCTACCGCGCCGCGGCCACCGGCCCTTCCGCCAGTTCCACCGCCCGCCCGAGATCGACGCTCAGCAGCCGGCTGACGCCGCGTTCCTGCATCGTCACGCCGTACAGCCGGTGCATCCGCGCCATGGTCAGCGGGTGGTGGGTGACGATCAGGAAGCGGGTGCCGCCTTCCTCCGCCATGCCGACCAGCAGGTCGCAGAGCCGCTCCACATTGGCGTCGTCGAGCGGCGCATCCACCTCGTCCAGCACGCAGACCGGCGCCGGCTGGCAGCGGAACACCGCGAAGATCAGCGACAGCGCGGTCAGCGCCTGCTCGCCGCCGGAGAGCAGCGACAGCGCCGAGAGCTTCTTGCCCGGCGGCTCGGCATAGATCTCAAGCCCCGCCTCCAGCGGATCGTCGCTGCCGACCAGGGCCAGATGCGCCCGGCCGCCGCCGAACAGCCGGCTGAACAAGCCACGGAATTCGGTATCCACCCGGGTGAACACCTCCCGCAGCCGCTCCCGCCCCTCCCGGTTCAGATGGCCAATGGAGCCGCGCAGCTTGGCAATGGCGCTGCCGATCTCCTCCCGCTCGGTGGTGATCTGGCCGATGCGCGCCTCGATCTCCGCCATCTCGACCTCGGCGCGGAGGTTGACCGGCCCCATCTCCTCCCGCTCGCGGGTCAGGCGTTCCAGCTTGCGGCGGGCCTTGTCCTCGGCAGCATCGGACAGCTCCTCCGGCGGCGGCAGGGCGGCACCCTCGCCCAGCCGTTCCGCCACCCGCGCCTCCACCGCCTCGGCCGCCACCGTAGCCTGCTCGGCGGCGCCCTCGGCGCGAAGCTGGGCCTCGCGGGCAGCGGCGAAGGCGGCATCGGCCTGGCGCCGCGCCTCGGTCGCCGCCCGCAGCTCGGCCTCGGCGGCGGCCAGGGCGGCGGCCGCGATGGCATGCGCGGCCTCGACCTCGGCCAGCCCGCTGCCGGCCTGACGGCGGCGGGCGGCGGCGGCCTCGGGCGCCTCAGCCAGCGCCTCGCGGGCGGCGGCGGCCTCGGCCTGGCGGGTGCGGAGGTCGGCCAAGCGGCTGGCGGCATCGGCGCTGCGGCTGTCCCAATCCGCCTGCTCAGCGGCCAGGGTGGCGCGGCGGCCGGCATTCCGCTCCCGCTCCGCCCTTAGCCCGGCCAGGGCTTCGAGGGCGCTGCCCTCGGCGGCGCGGGCAGCGGAGAGGGCGGCGCGGGCGGCATCCACCCCGGCGCGGATGGCAGCGAGGTCGGGCAGCGCTGCCTGGGCGGCCTCGGCACGGGAATGCGCCGCCTCGGCCTCGGCCAGCTCAGCCTCGGCGCGTTCGAGCTGCGGCGCCAGCGCATCGGCCCGGCTGCTGGCCTGGGCGGCCTCGGCGGCGAGGCAGGTGGCCGCCTCCCGCGTGCTGACCAGCGCGGCCTCGGCGGCGGCGCGGGCGGTGCGGGCGGCGGCCTCGGCGGCCTGGGCCTCGGCTTCCGCGGCCTGGGCGGCGCCGGCGGCGGCGGCCAGGGCGGCGAGGTCGGGCAGTTCGGCGGCTTGCGCCTCGGCCAGCGACGCTTCCGCCGCCGCCCGCTCGGCAGCCAGCCGGGCGAGTTGCGGAGCCAGCGCCTGGACCCGGCTCTCCGCCCGCGTGGCGGCGGCGGCCAGGGCGGCGGCGGCGCTGCGGCTGCGCTGCAACCCCATCTCCGCCTCGGCGCGGGTGTCGCGGGCGGCGGTCTCGGCGGCGGCCGCCTCGGTTTCCGCCTGTGCCGCCAGATCATACTCGGCGATCGCCGCCTCGGGGTCCGGCAGCCCGGCCAGCGCCGCGGCGGCGGCCTCGGCGGCGGCGGCGGCCTCGGCCTGTTCGGTGGCGAGGCGTTCGAGCTGCGGCTCCAGCGCGCCCAGGCGGCTTTCCGCCTCGGCGGCGGCGGCGGCAAGGCGGCTGGCCTCGGCCCGGGCGCCGGCCAGCCGCGCCTCGGCGGTGCGGCGCGCGTCGCGGGTGGCGGCCTCGGCGGCAACGGCCGCGGCCTCGGCGGCGGCGGCCTCGCCGCTTTCGGTCCGTGCCTTGCCGGCGGCGGTGGTCGCCGCGGCCAGCCGCGCCTCGGCGGCGCGCAGCCGGTTGCGCTGCTGCAAGCGTACCGCGCCGGGGTTGGGCGCATCGGCGCGAGCGGTGTGACCATCCCAGCGCCAGACCGCGCCATCCCGCGCCACCGCCGCCTGGCCCGGCGCCAGCAATGCCTGGGCGGCGGCGCCATCGGCGCCGTCTTCCAGCAGCCCGACCTGGGACAGCGCGCGAGCCAGTGCCGCCGGCGCCTCGACCAGGGTGGAAAGCGGGGTCAGCCCGGCCGGCAGCGGCGGCGGGGCGGCAAAGGGCGGCAGGCTGCGCCAATGGCGGGCGGCGGCGGCATCGGTCGGGCTATCCAGCGCCTCGCCCAGGGCGGCGCCGAGCGCGGCTTCCAGCCCGGGCGGGACCGCCACCGCCTCCAGCACCGGCGGGGCGCTGCTGCCGGCGCGGTCTCCGGCGGCCAGGGTCTCGGTCAGCGCCTGCACCTCGGCGGCGGCGCGGGTGCGGGCGGCCTCGGCCTCGGCGGCGGCACCGCGGGCCTCGGCCTGGCGAGCGGCGGCGGCGGCGCGAGCAGCCTCGGCCTCACCGACTGCGGCGAGCGCGGCGGCCAGTGCCGCCTCGGCCCCGGCAGCCTCGGCCTGCGCCGCGGCAACCTGCTCCGGCGGCACCAGCGCAGCGCAGGCGGCATCGCGCTCGGCGGCCAGCCGGGCGTGCTGCGCCGCGGCCTGGCTGGCGCGCTGGGCGGCGCTGGCGTGCTCGGCGGCGGCACGCTCCCGCACCGCCTCGGCATCGGCCATGCGGCGGCGGGCGGCGGCATGGGCTTCCTGGGCCGCGGCGCGGCGGGCCTCGGCGGCTTCCAGCGCGGCACGGGCCTCGGCCAGCGTGGCCTCGGCGGCACGGGCGGCCTGTTCGGCGGCGGCGAGGCGTTCCACCGGCACCAGCTCGGCCGTCGCCGCGGCGTGCTCGGTGGTGAGGCTGGCGTGCTGGACGGCGATGCGGCTGGCGCGCAGCGCCGCCTCATCCCGGGCAGCGCCGAGCCGGTTGGCCTCGGCCTCGGCAGCAGTGGCGTCGCGGCGGGCGGTGGCGTGGGTGTCCTGGGCGGCGGCGCGGGCGGCTTCGGCCGCCTCAAGTGTGGCGCGGGCCGCGGCGAGGCTGGCCTCGGCGGCCACCGCCTCGGCCTGGGCCGCCGCCAGCCGCTCCGGCGGCACCAGCGCGGCGAGGCTGGCGGCGTGCTCGGCCGCCAGGGCCGTGCGCTGCTCCGCCAGCCGGCGGGCGCGCTGGCCGGTGGCGGCCAGTTCGGCGGCGGCGGCATTGGCGCGGGCGGCGACCTGCGCCGCCTCCTCGGTCGCGGTATTGGCGGTGCGCTCGGCCTCGCGCGCCGTATCGGCGGCTTCGGCCAGGGTGGCTTCGGCGGCGGCGAGACGCTCCGGCAGGCTGGCCTCGGCCGCCGCCAGCACCGCGGCCTCTTCCGCCAGCCGCTTCGCCGCGGCCGCGGCATCGGCCGCCACCGCCTGGGCATGCGTGAGGTCGCGGTCGAGCTGAGCCAACCTCTGCTCGGCGGCCTCCAGGGCGGCACGGGCGCGCTGCTCCTCCGCCTCCAGCCCCTCGGCCTCGACCCGCCGGCGCTCCAGCGCTGTGCGGGCCTGGGCCTCGGTCTCGCGCAACCCGTGCGGGCCGGGGGTCAGCGCCTTCTCCGCCTCGAAGCTGCGGATCGCCGCCGCTTCGGCGGCGGCCTCGGCCTGGCGGGTGGCGGCGCTGGCGGCGTTGAAGCCATCGCGGGCCACGGCCAGCGCGGCCTCCGCCCGGGCGCGCAGCAACGCCAGCCATTCCGCCTCGGCCTGGCGCACGAGGCCGGAGAGGTTGCGGTAGCGATTGGCCTGGCGAACCTGGCGCTGCAGCCCCTGGCGTTGGGTATCGATCTGGCCGAGCAGATCCTCCGACCGGGTCAGGTTGGTCTCGGCCTGGCGCAGCTTCAGCTCCGCCTCGTGCCGGCGGGCGCGGAGGCCGCTGATGCCGGCCGCCTCCTCCAGTACCTGCCGGCGCTCCTCCGGCTTGGCGCCGATCATCGCCGCGACCCGGCCCTGGCTGACCATGGCGGAGGCGCGGGCGCCGCTGCCGAGATCGGCAAACATGGTCTGCACATCGCGCGCTCGGACCTCGCGGCCGTTCACCCGGAAGGCCGAGCCCTCGCCGCGGGCGATCTTGCGAATGATCTCCAGTTCGGGGCTGTCGGCATGCGGCGGCGGGGCAAGGCCTGCGGCCTCCTCCAGGAAGAGCGTGACCTCGGCGAGGTTGCGGCCCGGCCGGGTCGCGGTGCCGGCGAAGATCACATCCTCCATCTCGCCGCCGCGCATGGAGCGGGCGGAGGTCTCGCCCATCGCCCAGCGCAGCGCCTCGACCACGTTCGACTTGCCGCAGCCATTCGGCCCGACAATGCCGGTCAGGCCGGGCAGTACCTCGACCGTTGTCGCCTCGGCGAAGGATTTGAAGCCGGCGATGCGCAGCCGGGCCAGGGTCGCGCGCGGTGCGAGGCGGCGCGGCGCATTCCCAGGCGTCTCTCCCTCCGGCGCCGGCTCGGCCTGATCAGGCTCCGCCGCCTTCAACCCAGCCGTCGCCGTCCCGGCCGGGGGCGACCCGGCGGGTGTCGATTCTTCCGGTGTCGGCTCGGCCAACGCTGCGGGCGGCGTTTCGCTCAAGCCCGCTTCGCCTCCTCGACCAGCGCCTGGAAGCGCTCGAAGGTGACACTGCCGGACTGGTTGCGCGGCGGCCGGCCGGTGGCCTGGAAGGAAAAGCTGGGCGTCGCCTGGATGTTGAACTCGCGCTCCGCCACCGACCGCTGCTCCATGATGCCGCGGGCCAGCGCCTCATCGGCCACCACCTCGTCGAATTTCGTCCGCGACATGCCGGCCAGCGCCGCCATGCCGGCCAGGGCGTTCATCGTTTCGCCTCGGCCGAAGGCCCAGCGATCCTGGTTGGCCAGCAACGTGCCGATGAAGCCCTCGTAGCGCTCGGCGGGGAGGGAACGGGCGACGGCGGCGGCAGTCAGCGCCAGCCGGTCGAGCGGGAAGTCGCGCCAGACCAGCCGGGCGGCGCCCTTGTCCAGAATCTCCGCCTTCACCCGGGGGAAGGTGTCGCGGTGGAATTGAGCGCAATGGCTGCAGGTGAGGGAGAAGAATTCCAGCACCCGCACCGGCGCATCGGCGGCGCCGACGCCGCGTTCGCCAAGCCGCGGATCGGCGGGCTGGGCCCGGACCAGGGCCGGGGTGCCGGCGGCAAGCGCCGTGGCGGCGAGCAGGGAGCGACGGGGCAGGATCATGCGGCCTCCGGGGTTCTCCCCCGGCTGCCGGGGGCGTGGGTGGGTACGGGCGCCGAATCCGCCCGGGTGCGACCAGCAGAGTAGCAAACCATCGACCGGCCGCCTCCACCCCTGAGAATCGCGGGCAGAATCAGCGGCAGGCGACTAGCCGCGGCTCCGATAGACGCCTCGCGCCAGCTTTGCCAGCGCTTCGCGCAACTCGCCCGGCGGCAGGCTGGCGACCGCGGCCTCGACCTGCGGCGGCAACGGCGTATCCGGGGGGCGGCGCGGGGCGGCCGCCGGCACGGTGCCGGCCTGCTGTACGAAGCGCAACCGCTCCACCGTCACCCGGCCGAGATGGGCATTGATCCGGGCGATAAGCTGCGGCGCCAGATGGCTCAGCTCCATCGCCACCGGACCGACGCAGCCGACGGTCAGCGTGCCGGCCGAAAGCCGCTTCGGCGTGGTCACTGCGGCCAGCGCTGGGCCGACCACCGCCGGCCAATCCGCCATCAGCGTGGCGCCGCCGGGGCTCTTCTTGCGGAACACCGGCCGGGTCAGCGGCGGGATCAGCTGGCCGAGCGGGCGCGGCCCATAGGGGCTGCGCGCCTGGGCACCGCTGGCATTTCCCCGATCCGGGCTATCCTTCGCCATATGCTCCACCCGTTCCCGACCGCCCCGGCATGACGCGTGCCGCCCCGCCGCCCGGCCCGGCCGCCATCCTACCTGAGGCCGCGCCGCTGCTCGACTGGTATGACCGGCATCGCCGGGTGCTGCCCTTCCGTACCAGCGACGGCCGTGCCGAGCCGTACCGGGTCTGGCTGTCGGAGATCATGCTGCAGCAGACGACGGTCGCCGCGGTCGGGCCGCGGTTCGAGCGCTTCCTGGCGCGCTTCCCTGATATCGCGGCGCTGGCGGCAGCGCCGGAGGCGGCGGTGATGGAGGAATGGGCCGGGCTCGGCTACTACGCCCGGGCCCGCAACCTGCATGCCTGCGCCCGCCAGGTGGTGGCGCTGGGCGGCTTTCCCCGAAACGCCGAGGGGCTGCGGGCGCTGCCCGGAATCGGCGCCTATACCGCCGCCGCCATCGCCGCCATCGCCTTCGGCGAGCCGGTGGTGCCGGTGGATGGCAATGTGGAGCGGGTGGTGGCGCGCCTCGCCGCGGAGGAGATGCCTCTGCCGGCGATCAAGCCACGGCTCGCCGCCCTGGCCGCCGGCTTCATGGCGGATCCAGCGGCGCGGGCGCGGCCGGGGGACTTCGCCCAGGCGCTGTTCGACCTCGGCGCCACCATCTGCACGCCGCGGTCACCGGCCTGCGCCCTCTGCCCCTGGCGCGGCGGCTGCGCGGCGCAGCGGGCAGGCATCCAGGCGATGCTGCCGCGCAAATCGCCGAAGCGGGCGCGACCGCTGCGGCATGGCGCGCATTTCCTGCTGCGCGACGCGGCCGGGCTGGTGCTGCTGCGGCGCCGGCCGCCGCGCGGGCTGCTCGGCGGCATGCTGGAACTGCCCGGCACGCCCTGGCGCGACACCCCCTGGGGCACGGCGGAGGCGCTGGCGCTGGCCCCGGTTCAGGGCCCGGCCTGGCGCCCGGTGCTGGGGCTGGCGCGACACGGCTTCACCCATTTCGAGCTGGAGATGCGGCTGTTCACCGCCACGGTCCCGATGGTCGATCCGGCGGAGGGGCTGGAGGCCCGCCCTCTGGCCACGGCGGAAGCAGCGCTTCCGACGGTCATGCGGAAGCTGCTGGCGCTGCCCTGGAAGGATGGCTGAACCTGCTCAGGGGGCGGCGGTCCCCCCATCGCGCAGCGCATAGACCAGCCGCCCGGCCCATTCGCGCAGCGCGTACCAGCTCTGGGCTAGCCGGTCCGGCCGGGGCATGAACTCCCGCGCCTCCCAGCGCGGCAGGCGGTCGAGCCGCACCGGGGCGGCGAGGGTCGGCAGGCCGGCCCGGGTGAAAGCTTCCTGCGACCGCGGCATGTGCCAGGCGTGGGTGACCAGCCAGGCGGCGCCGATCCCCTCCCGCCGCAGCAGCGCCGCGCTGAACAGGGCGTTCTGCCGGGTGTCGGCCGAGCGGTCCTCCTGCCACCGGGTCTCGACGCCGAAATCGGCGGCGAGGCTCGCCGCCATCAGCGCCGCGATCGGTGGATCACCGCGCCCGAGCGGCCCTCCGGAGACCAGCAGCGGCAGCCCGGTGGCGCGGTGCAGCGCGGCGCCGGCGCGCATCCGCTCCAGGGTCAGCGGGCCGACGCCGGGGGCGTCGCGCGACCAGGCAGCCTCCCCGGCGAGGATGATGATGGCGCCCGGCACCGCTGTGGTGGCGGGAACCGCCTCGCCCGGGCGAATCTCCCGCTCCAGCGAGGCGTAGAGCAGACCGGCGCAGAGGGGAGTGGCCAGGACCAGCAGCAGCAGCGCGGCCGCGACGGCCAGCGCGCCACCAAAGCGCCGGCCGCGCCAAGCGAGCAGCCCGCCGGCCAGCGCCAGCAGCGCCAGCAGCAGCGGCGGCAAGAGGAAGGAGGTCAGTGTGGATTGGAGGTACATCCGGGCGCCTGGCGAATGCGGTGGCGGGACCAAACCTCGAATGCTTTCACCCGCGCCGGCCTGCGGTGCCGCGGGCAGGAAATGGCGTGGCCCGCGACGGGCTTGGCGTCATGCCCGAGTGGCCTTAGTGACAGGGAAGTCATTCTCGTCTCAGGATAGCAGGGTAGGATTGTCGTGTCTCTGCAACCATCCTGAGGTGGATTCGACCGGGAAATGGGCGGACCGTGGCGTCAGGAACGCTTTGATGCTGTCGTCTGCCTAGCAATGGGGTGCGTATTGATGGAAGGGTACATCGTCCTGGCCACGGGAGGCCGCGCCTATGTCGAAATGGCGATCAACCTAGTGCACTGACTCATTCAGAAGGTGCAGGAAGTCTGGCGAGCTTGCTGAGGATGGTATCTGCAGGTTTGGTCCAGACGAATGGCCTGGCGGCCCTGTTGTGGTCGCGGATGTAGCGGGTGATT
>NZ_JACOMF010000030.1 GCF_014283215.1 Siccirubricoccus deserti | reverse complement strand
GCGCCTTTGACATGCCTGTCGGCCTCCTCGCCGACAGACAGTTTGAATCAGATCCAGCCCGCGTCGGGGAATACCCCCTGATTCATTCAGCTCGGAAACCGCTCTAGAGCGGATCGCGGAGGCCGCTGCAGAGCGGACTCCCCTCTGCAAGAACCAGGCGATAGCGGATCGTCGTCGCGATCAGACGGCGAACCGCCCCGGGACCTTGTCCGCTCACCTCAATCGAATGGCACCGCCGCCGCGTGGAACGGCACGGGCGCCTGCGGCCCCAGTTCCAGCACGCTGCGGAGCTGCGCCAGCATCGCCGCCGCCGCCTCGCCGAGTTCGGCCTCCGGCCCCGCCACGGCTTCCACCGTGGCCAGGGCCCGGCCGCGTTCCGCGCCGGTCGGCAGCAGCTTCGGCAGGCTGGCCAGCGCTTCGGCCGGCGCCATGCTGGCGATGACCGTCTGCTCGCGGATCAGTGCCTGGCGGGCGCTGTCGGTCAGGTCGGCGAAGGGCGGCTCGGTCCGCAGCAGCGCGTTGGAGCGGGCGAGGCGGCTGCGTCGCACGCCGCCGCGTGCCTGCGCCAGCAGGATCATCATCCGCACCACCGCCTCGGCATAGCCGCCGGCATCGATGCGGTCGAGCGCCTGACGCACCTCCGGCGCATCGGCCAGCGCCACCACCGAGGGCGCTTCCACCGGCGTCTCGCCATTCTCGAGCCCGACCGCGGCGAGCCAGCCGTAGACGCCATGGAAGGCCACCTCGGTCCAGGCGTCGCGCCAGTCGCGCCAGGTGTCGATGCCGCGGGCGATACTGCCGGCCCAGAGCTTCTCCCAGGCGAGGAAGGGGTTCTCCGGGCTGGCCGGCGTGCGGTGGCGGCGCGCGAGTTCGGCCAGTGGCGCGACCGGTGCCATCAGCGGGTTGCGGTCGCTGAGCAGCGTGCGCCGCAGCCGCAGCGGGTGCAGCCGGCGACGCCACTCCGCGCTCTCCTCGGTCACCAACTGGCGCACCATCGGCGCGGCAAACACATCGTAGAGCGACTGATTCAGCGCCGAGATCCTGGCGACTGCCGGGAAGGCCTCGTTCTTCGCCTCGCCGCTGCGGGCGCGGATATCGGCGATGGAGCGTTCCTTCAGCTCCACCTGCCAGGCGTTGGATCCAGGGGCGCGGGTGATCAGCATCTCGTAGAGGCCGGGCGCGACGCTGTCGATCAGCGCCAGGGTCTCGGCGATCTCGGAATGCTCCTTCAGCGCCACGGCGCCGGAGACGAAGATGCCGAGGTGGCCGATCTCGTCATGCATCAGGTAGACGATGGTCTGGCCGAGCGCCTTGATCTCCTGCTCGTCGCGGTAGACATCGGCGATCCAGCGCAGCGCCTGGCCGGGCGGGGTGATGTTGTCGCCCGCGGAGGCAAACACGATCACCGGGGACCGCACGGCGCGCATGTTGAAGGTCGCGCCGCCACCCGCGGAAATCTCGCCGCGGGCGAAGCGGTCGCCGATGAACAGGTTCTCGACGATCCAGCGGATCTCGTCGCGGTTCATCAGGAAGTAGCCGCCCCACCAGCGCTCGAACTCCAGGAAGCGCTCGGCCTCGGTGTCGGCATGGCGGTAGAGGTTGTAGTATTTGCTGAACCAGGTGTTGGCCGGCGACAGGCTCTCGAAATTCAGCACGAGGTCGGCGCCGTCGAATTTGCCATGGCCGAGGTCGGCCATCAGCGCCGCCGGCCAGGACCCGCCGGCGAGGCCGCCGAGATAGCGCATCGGGTTCCGCCCGCGCTCGCCGGCCCAGTAGGACAGCGGGGCGCCGTTCAGCACCAGCGCGCCGCAAAGCTCCGGCTGGCTGGCCGCCAGCATCATCACCGCCCAGCCACCCTGGCAATTGCCGATGACGACGGGCTTCGGCGCCTGCGGGTGCAGCGCGTGGATGCGGTGGAGGAAGGCGGTCTCCGCCGCGGTGATGTCGAGCACGGTCTGGCCCGGCTCGGGGTCGCGGAAGAAGATGACGAAATATACCGCATGGCCGCGCCGCAGGGCGACGCCGACCTGGCTGTCCGACTTGAAGCCGCCGATGCCGGCGCCATGGCCGGCGCGCGGGTCGATGATGACGAAGGGGCGCAGCGCCGGGTCGGCCGGCCGGGTGCCGGCAGGCGGGATGATGCGCACCAGGGCGTAGTTGCACGGCCGCGGCAGGCTGCGGCCATCCAGCACCATCTCCCAGTCGAACACCAGCACCGGCGGGCAGCCGGCGGCCTCATGTTCGGTGAAGGCGTTGCCGGCGCGGCGCATGGTGTCCCAGAACAGCAGCGCCCGCTGTCCGGCATCGAGGGCATAGGCGGCGGCGTCGCGGGTGAGGGTCACCGGGTCGGCGGGCAGGCGCGGCGGCAGGGTCGGGCGCGGGATCGGCAGCAGCGCGGAGGCGTGACGGTTCACCACATCCGCCATGGCCTGGGCCTGGTCGAGCACGCGCGACATGGTTGCGGCGCCGCGGGCGAAGAATTCCTGGCCCGGGGGAGGGGTCACCATGGTCATGGATGGCGTATCCTGTTCATTCGCGGGCTGTTGCACCGCAACATAACACAGGTCCAGGAGTTTCGCTCCCATGCCGCATGGCGGGTCTCAGCGGGCGACCCGCCCCGGCCCCACCAGCGCCACCACCCGGCCAGTCAGGCTGTTGCCGGAAAGCTCCACCGCCACCTTGCTGCGGTTGCGGACGAAGACCGTGACCCGTGGCAGCAGGGTCTCGAAACGGTTGTCGAGAATGCGCAGGCTGGGAGTCGGCTGCGTCACCCCCTCGAAGCCGATGGCGATGGCGGTGCCGGGATTGCCGGAGCGTGGGCCCTTGTGCAGGGTATTGCCGCGCAGCAGCACCTCCTCGCCGTTCGGCAGGTCGACCAGATAGCTGGCATTGTCGTCCGGCGTGTCGAGGATCTGGCTGTCCACCACTTCGGTTCGCGCGGCGCGGGACTTCACATGGTGGCACACCCGTGTCGCCTCGAACCGGCTGCGGCGGATCAGCAACGCGCCGAGCCGCCCGGCATAGATGCCACGGGCGCAGGCGTGGCCGTCGCGCAACGCGCCATTGCCGAGGAAGACGCTGTCCTCGATCAGCAAGGTCGCGTCGGGCACCGCCAGCAGGGGGAGCAGTCGAGCGAGCCGCGTCCTAGAGCTGCCGGAAGCCGTCGCCCTCGGGCAGATCCTCGGCGAAGCTCTCCTCGATGCGGTCGACCCGGGCCAGCACCGGGCCACGGCGGCAGGCGGTGAGCAGCGCCTGCACCGCCGGCTCGGGACCCGCCACCAGCGCCTCCACACTGCCATCGGCGCGGTTGCGCACCCAGCCGGAGAGGCCAAGGCGCGACGCTTCCCGCAGCATCCATGCCCGGTAGCCGACGCCCTGGACCCTTCCCTCGATCCGCAGGTGGCGGGCGTTCATGCCGAAGGCCCCGCGTCCAGGAGGCTCGTGGCTGGCCCGGCCAGTGCCACGAGCCGGGCAGCCAGCGCGACATCCCGGGCGATCCGCGCGCGCCGCGCCGCCGCCTCCGGGTCGGTACCCCAGAATGCCTCCTGGTGGCGCTCGTCGAGGGTCGCCAGCGCATGCGCCGCCTCCGGCCCCAGCCTGCCCTGCACCACCGCCAGGCCGAGTACCAGGCTGCCGAAGGCCGGCACCAGCACGCCAAGCGCGGCGAGGTGCAGCGGCGGCAGCTGGCCCACCGCGCGGCGCAGCGCCGCCAGCGCCACCGGGTCCTGCGGCACCGGCATCAGCCCGGTGGTGACCCTGAGCGGCGCATCGTGCTGCAACGCCGCCCAATCGAGCAGCGGCTGCCATTCGGCGGCCTGCAACTCGGCGAGCTTCGTTTCCTCCGCCCGGTAGCAGAGCAGGTCGGTCTCGGCGTATTTCGCCAGCCCTTCCACCATCGCCGCCGGATCCGGGGCGATGCGTTCCTGCGCCGTGCCGGCGAGGCGGGTCAGCGGCACATCCTCCATGGTCATCTCGCCGCCCTTGGCGCCGCCGGCGGCAGCCCATTCGGCGGCGATCGCGGCGGCCAGCGGCTCGGCCTCGACCAGCAGCGGCGTGCCGCTAGGCAGCCGCACCGGGCGGCCGTCCAGCGCCACGCCGAAACCGCCGGCCCGGGGCTCGGCGGTGGCGGTATCCCAGAATCGCTTCATCGGCAGCTCACTTCTCGCGGCTTCAACGTCCGAACAAGTCTCGCAGCATCTGCTGCGCGGGGGCGGGCAGGGCGGGCTGGCGGTCCGGTGCCGGCCGCGCTGCCGGGGCGGCCTCGGCGGCGGGGGCCTGGCTGGCCGGCACCGGCCCGGCGCGGCCGCCGCGCACCACCGCCAGCACCGGGCCGCATTCGGGCAGCCCGCCACCGGCGCCGGGCGCAGTACCGCGCTCGGCGCCGAGCGCGCCGAGCAGCCCATCCGCCAGGTTGCTCGGGGTGCGCAGCAGCCCCTCGGCGGTGCCGATCAGCCCGCCCGCCACCCCGGCATAGTCCGGCCGCGGCGCGGAGAACCGCCCGCCGACCGGCAGCGGCGCCCGGATGCGCACGAGGTTCACCCCCGGCACCGGTACCGTCAGGTCGAGCTGGAGCCGCATCGCCAAGGTCTCATCCCGCAGATTGGCACTGCCGCCGCCGCCGATCCTGCCCAGGCTGCCATCCAGCAGCAGCGCCTGGCTCTGGGCGATGCCATCCTGCACGGCGAAGCGGGCGGCGGCGCAGGCGATGGCGATGCGGCCCTCGGCCAGTGCCGCAAGCTGCGGCAAGGCCCGGCGCAGGTCGCCGAGGGCGCGGGAGAGCGCGCTGTCCTGGCCCTGGTCGACATGGCCGGAGGTCAGCGCCACCGCGGCATGGCCGGTGGCGGTGGCGGCCACCGCCCGCAGGTCGCGGCCGCGGCCGCGCAGGTTCACATCCAGCTCCAGCCGGCCGGCGGTGCCGCCCGGCGCGTGGAGGGCGGCGAGCAGCGCCGGCAAATCCAGCGCCTCGGAGAAGACCGCGGCCTCGACGCTCGGCGGCGTGGCGGTGACATCGGCACCGAGGCGGGCGGCGATCCTGCCGCCCGGCAGGGTGGCGGTCGGCAGATCGAAGCGCGCCTTGCCATCCTGGATGACCGCCGCGAGCTCGACATCCCGAACCCCGACGCCGCCGGCCTGCACCGTGCCGATGGTCCAGCGCAGGTCGCTATCGGTCATCCGCAGCGCTTCCAGCGGCAGCGGGATGTCGGGGATGACCCGGCCGTCATGCGCGGCGGGCGGGGCAGCCGGCGCGGCGGCCGGGCCGGCGGGCGCCGGTGGCGGTCGCAGCGCGTCGAGATCGAGGCGGGAGGAGGCCAGCGCGCCGCTGATCCCCTGCCGCTGCCCGACCACATAGGTGAGGTCGCCCGCCGCATCGAAGGCGGAGGAGGTGATGCGCAGCCCGCGCAGGAAGGCGCCGCCGGCGAAGCCCGGGGTGCGCTCCGCCAGCTTCGCCTCGGCGACAATCTCGCGCACCGGCGGCAGCGGCGTGCCGGCCAGGCCGGAAAGCGCCGCCAGCTCCGGCACCTTCAGCCCGAGCGCCAGATCGACGCCCTGCAGCCGCGCCGGATCGGCGATGCTGCCCTTCACGCTGGCCTCGGCGGTGGCGAGGCGGAAGGCGAGGTCGAGCGGCCATGGCCCGCCGGGGCCACCGGGCAGCAGCAGGGCCGGGGCGCCGAGGCTGCCGGAGAGGGCCAGCGGCATATCGCCCAGCGCGCCGGTCGCCTCCAGCGCCAGCGGCTGGTCCTGCCGCGGCAGGGTCGCCTTCAGCGCGGCGAGGCGGAGGCCGGGGAAGACGGCGTCGAGCGGGCTCTCGCCGACCGCCAGCCGCAGGCCCGAAACCTCCGGCAGCCGGCCGGCGCCGGCATCCGCCACGGTCGCGGCGAGATCGATGCCGCGCAGCGGCGGCAGCGGCGCATCTGGCAGCAGCGGCGCCAGCCGGGCGAGCTCCGGCACCAGTGCGGTGACGGCGAAGCGCCAGCCTTGCCCGGCTCGTGGCCGGGCGATGCCGCCCTCGGCGGCGAGGCGGGCGCCGGCCGCCTCCAGCGCGAGGCTCACCGGCCAGGGCTGCGCCGGCGGCGGGCCGAGCAGCGCGGCCAGCGGCCCGGTCTGGCCGCTCAGCGCGAAGCCGGCGCCATTCAGGGTGAAATCGCCGGCGAAGCGCATCGGCCCCTCGCCGCCTTCGGCCTCGAAACGCGGGACCGCGAGCACCCGGGTCCGCCCGGTGACGCCGTCCCGCCAGGTCAGGCTGCCCTCAGTCACCACCACCCGGTCCAGCTGGATGCCGAGCTGCCGCTGCGCCGTCTCGGCCGCAGCTGGCGGCGCCGTGGCAGGGGCCGGGGCCGGGGCTGCGCCGGGTGGGGCGAAGGCCCAGTTCGGCTGGCCGGCCTTGTCGGTCTCCAGCAGGAGGTCGGGGGCGACCAGCACCAGCCGCCGCACCTCCACCCGGCGGGAGAGCAGCGGCAATAGGGCGAGTTCCACCTCCGCCCGGCGCATGCGCAGCATCTCCGGCCGGGAGCCGCTGGGCATGTTGGCCAGCGCCACGCCATCCACGGTCAGGGTCGGCGTCAGGGAGAATTTCAGCCCGATCGGCCCGGAGAGGGTCAGCGCCCGGCCGGTCGCCTGCTGCACCGCCGCCTGGATGCGCGGCTTCTGCGCCTCGGCATCGAAGGTCGCCAGGACGATGGCCAGGGCACCGAGCGGCAGCAGTACCACCAGCGCCAGGCCGGCCAGGGCCCAGCGCAGCCAGCGGCGTGGTGTTCCGGAAGTCTCTGCCATCCCGATCGCTCCGTCCGGTGTCCCGCCCCTGACCGCCGCTGGCGGCGGTCAGGGCCGGCGGGCCATCCAGCCATTGTCTTCAGACCGCCGCCCGCGGTTCCACCACCCTTGGGCTGATCAGCGCTTCGCCCCCGCCACCAGCCGCCGCGGCTTCGGGGTGCGGGGCGCCTCGAAGCCGAAATACCCGAAGGTCTCGCGCATATGGGGTGGCAGCGCCGCCGCCGCTTCCAGAATTCCGCCCTCCGGATGCGGCAGGCGCAGCGAGCGGGCGTGCAGGTGAAGCTGGTTCGGCAGGCCTTCGAGATGCGCCGCGACGCCGCCGTATTTGCCGTCGCCGAGGATCGGTGCGCCCAGCCCCTCGATGCAATGCACCCGGAGCTGATGCGTCCGCCCCGTCAGCGGCTTCAGCTCCAGCCAGGCAACGCGGCCGCGGGCGGCGTCGAGGGTGCGGAAATCGGTGAGGGCACGGGCGCCCTCGCGCGGGTCGTCCACCGCGGTGGTGCGCTCGCCGCGTGGGCCGCCGAGCTTCAGCAGCGGGATGTCGATACGGCCCTCGGTCTGCTCCGGCTGACCGGCGGTGATGGCCCAGTAGGTCTTCTCGACACCGCGGCCGCGGAACTCGCGCGCCAGGAAGGCGGCGGCGGCCTGGGTGCGGGCCAGCAGCAGGACACCGGAGGTATCGCGGTCCAGGCGGTGGACCAGCCGCGGCCGCTCCTCCGCCTCGAAGCGCAGGGCGTCCAGCATGGCGTCGAGGTTGCGGGTGATGCCGGGCCCGCCCTGCACCGCCAGCCCATGCGGCTTGTCGAGCACCAGCACGCTGTCGTCGCTGTAGAGCACCAGCCGCTCCAGCTCCTTCGCGTCGCGCTCAGAGACCGCCGGGCGGTCGCGGGTGGGGGCAGGTCCCTGGGGCAGGGGCGGGATCCGCACGGCCTGGCCCTCGGCGAGGCGGGTATTCGCCTCGGCCCGCTTGCCGTCCACCCGGATCTGCCCGGTGCGCAGCATCTTCTGCAGCGCCCCCTGGGTGAGCTGCGGGAAATGCCGGCGGAACCAGCGGTCGAGCCGGGTATCGGCTTCGGCCGCCGGAATGGTAAGGGTCTGGATGGTCATGGTGGAAGGGGTCTAGCACTCCGCCCGGTTGCGGTCGAAACGCCGGGCCGGGGTGAACCTCGCGACCGGGCAGGCGTTCCTTCGCCCCATGACAGGCAAGGCAGGATTGGCCGCGGTGGGCGCGGCCCTGATGGTCCTCGGCATCGGTGCCCAGGATATCATCTTCACCCCCGCTGCTGCGGCGGAGCCGCACCGGGCTTCTCCCCACCGGACGGCACCGCGCAACCATGTGCAGGCGCCGCGCCGGGCGCAAGCGCAAAACCCGCCGGCGGCATCACGGCGTCATCAGGCGCAGCGTGGCCGGGCGAGCTACTATGGCCCGAAGTTCAACGGCCGGCGGATGGCCAATGGCAGCCGGTTCAATCCCAACTCGAACGTCGCGGCGCACCGCACCCTGCCGCTTGGCACGCGGGCGCGGGTCACCAACCTGGAGAACGGCCGGAGCGCCGAGGTGAGGGTCGAGGATCGCGGCCCCCATGTCCGCGGCAGGGTGATCGACCTGACGCCCCGCACCGCCAAGCAACTCGGCATGCGGGAGCAGGGCACCGCGCCGGTCGAGGTGCGGCCGATCGAGGTGCCGGAGACCGACCAGCGGGTGGCGGAGCGGTAGAGCGGACCGGCATTCTGACAGGACGGCAGCCCGTGGCGGCGACGTGGCTGCCGTCCGGCATCCCCGTGGTCAGAAATGCACCGCCTCGGGGAAGAGGAAGCCGATCCCGGTCAGCGCCACCCCCACTACGCCGACGGCGACGCCGCCGAGGGCCAGCAGCGGCACCCCGGTGACGATGGAGGAGGAGGCCAGCACGATCGCCACCTGGAAGGCGGCGGAGCCGTATTCATAGTGGTGGTAGGCGGCCATCGAATGGTCACGCCGGTGTTCTGCCGCCTTGGCGCGGGCCATCAGCTCGCGCCGGCCCTCGCCGGTTTGCGGCTCACTTTCCCAACGGTGCGCGCTCTCGCGCCAGCCCTGCTGCTGCCGCTCGATGGCGGCCCGCGCGGCGGGGTCGGTGGTGTTCGGCTTCTCCAGCTCGGCCGCCTCGGCGGCGGTGCGGACCGTGGTCTGGCGGATCGAGCGGGCCTGGAAGAAGGCCCAGAGGTTGGCTGCCTCCACATTGCTGGAAATCGCATCCGTCTGCGCGCTCTTGGCCCCGGTCTCGGCGACCGCCAGGAAGAGGGCGAGGACGGAGATCAGCAGGGCGATCCGCTTGTCGCCGCCGCCGTGGTCGCCATGTCCATGTCCCGCCATGTTGAGTCCCCGAATTGCTGTCGAAGCTGCCATCATTCCGGTGGCCGCTCAGTCCCGGCAGATGCCATTGCCGCGCCTGCTTGGGAAGCGCCGCCGGTCAGCTGCGATTAAGGTACTGGCAGCTGGCATTACTCGCGATAAGGTGACGACGCCGCAGGATGCCATTCGGGGTGCGCAACCGCTTCCCGGCCAACACTATTGACGGTATCGTTGCACGGCGGGGTTGCAATCACGGGTTCGGTTGGGGAGCGCATCAGGCGCATGGCGAAAGCAGCAGGTCCCGACTGCCCGGCGTTCCGGAAGGCCACGCCGGCATGACCATGGTGGTCAGGGCAAGCGGCGCGACCGACGTCGGCACCGTGCGAAAGCGCAACGAGGATGCCTTCATCGACCGCTCCGACATCGGCCTCTGGGCGGTGGCGGACGGGGCTGGCGGGCATGGCGCCGGCGATGTCGCCTCGGCCGCGGTGATCGCGGCGCTGGCGGCGCTGCCGGCCGATCTCGCCCCGGCCGAGAAGCTCGCCGAGGTCCGCTCCCGCCTTGCCGAGGTGCATGCCGTGCTGCAGCAGCGGGCCGAGGATTCGGAGAGCGGCATCATCGCCACCACCGTCGTCGTCATGCTGGCGCATGGTGAGCATTTCGCCTGCCTTTGGGCCGGCGATTCCCGTGCCTACCTGCTGCGGGATGGCGCCCTCTCCCGCATCACCCGCGACCACAGCCTGGTGCAGGAGCTGGTGGACCAGGGGACGCTGGCCGAGGAGGAGGCTGAGAAGCACCCTCAGGCGAACGTCATCACCCGCGCTGTTGGCGGCAGCGGCGAGCTGGAGCTGGACAAGGTGTCCGGGCGCTTCGCCGTTGGCGATCTGGTGCTGCTTTGCACCGACGGGTTGTTCAAGGCGCTGGCGGAGGAGGAGATCGGCGCGTTGCTGCGGGACGGGGCGGGGCCCGAGGAACTCCTTGCCAGGGCCATCGAGAAGCATGCACGCGATAATGTTACCGTGGTAACGCTTCGGGCTATGGCCGAGGTACCAGCGGGCGGCTGAGCCGCTGGGCGACCGCCTTCGAACGCCCGCTAGCTACTTCAAGTTGTGATTCTCACCCGCCTCGGCGTCGAGCATGGCGGCGAAGCGCCTGCCGTCCGGCATGGCAGGCAGCACCAGCACCGTGGCCGGCACCAGCGGTGCGCCGGCGGTCCACCAGACCCCCGCGCCGCTGGCGGCGGCGGCGCATTCGGCCGGCGGCGCCGCGGCGGCCTTGGGCGGCTCGGCATCGAGCCGCGCCGCCAGGCCGGCCGGTCCGAGCGCCTCGTCCAGCGCGGCGAAGCCTGCCAGTTCCGCCACCTCTAGCCAGCCCGCGGCGCGGCTGGCGAAGGCTTCCGGGGCGCCTTCGGCCGGGCGGGCGAAAGTCAGCGGGAAGTGCCTTCCGGCGCGGTCGACGCTCGGCATCCAGAGGCCGAGCATGCCGACAGGCCCGCACATCCCGGCGGGCAGCAGGAAGCGCCAGATCGGCGCCTGCATCCAGGCCGGATCCCAGCGCGCCCCGAGCTGCTGCCGGGCGCCGGTCATCGCCACCTGCAGCCAGTCGTCCCAAGGCCGGATGAAGCTGGCCGAGAGGCCGTGGCCAACGAAATCACCCCGCCCGGGCAGCTTGCCGTAAAAACCTGCGGTTGCAACAAACGATGGTGGCACGGGTCCGATCAAGACTCCCCTCCAGGTTGAGAGTGCTGGACAATGTCGCAATGTTCAGCAACGATCCAGCCGGATCGGGGAACCTGTCCGCCAGGAGAAAGACACGCATATGTCCGAGATGGCGCAGCCAAACACGGAGTGCGGCCTGGCGCTGTGCGTTGACCCATGCCCAGGCCGCGGCGGGCAACGCTAGATGGCGGAGTTCGACGCCTACCTCGCCGATTCCGAAACCGGCGACGACCTGGAATTCGACCGCGCCTATGGCGCGCTCCAGGCCGCGGCGCAGGGCAAGCCGGAGCAGCAATTCGGCGACACCATCGTCCCGGCCGAGGATCCCGACTGGCGCGATGTGGAGGCGCAGGCGCTGGCGCTGCTGGAGCGGTCGCGCGACATCCGCATCATTGCCCAGTTGTCCGTGGCCCGGCTGCACACCCAGGGGCTGGTTGCCTTCGCCGCCGGCGTCGGCCTGATCGCCAACCTGCTCGACAGCCATTGGGACACCGTCCATCCGCGGCTCGACCCGGAGGATGACAACGACCCGACGATGCGGGCGAATGCGGTGCTCGGCATCGGCCACCCGGGCCGGGTGCTGAAGCTGCTGCGCGAGGTGCCGCTGGCGCGTTCACGGCGGGCCGGGGCGTTCGGCTGGCGCGAGATCGCCCTGGCGCTCAATCTGATCGAGTCCGACCCCGAGGCGGAGGCGCCGCCGACCGAGGCGGCAGTGACCGCCGCCTTCGCCGACAGCGACCCCGAATGGCTGCAGGCGGTGCGGGACGCTGTCGCCGGGCTGGGTCGCGACCTCAAGGCGATCAACACCGCCTTCGAGGAAAAGGCCGGCTACGGCACCAGCCCCGACCTGAGCCGGCTGGAGAAGCAGGTCGCCGACATGCAGCGGGTGATGGACCGCTTCAAGGCGGTGCCGGCGGAGGCGCCGCTGCTCGAGGAGATGCCGGAGGAGGGTGACGAGGAGGCACCGGCGGATGGCGGGCCCTTCGCGGCGCCGGCCGCCGGCGTGCGCCGCGCCGGCGCTGGCGGCTTCGCCTCGGTGATGGCGCTGCGCGAGGTCGGTACGCGGGAGGAAGCTCTTCACCTGCTGGAAATCGTGTGCGGCTACTACGAGCGCTACGAACCGTCGAGCCCGCTGCCGATGCTGATCCGCCGCGCGCAGCGCCTGGCCGACAAGAACTTCCTCGACATTCTGCGCGACCTGGCGCCCGACGGTGTGCACCAGGCGCAAATGATCGTGGGAATGAACGAGTGACAGACGACATGCCGTCGGACGCCGGCTGGCTGCCGACCCGTGCGAGCAACCAGAGACGATAGCGAGGTAGACTGTGGCCAAAGCGAGCAGCCAGAAGTTCATCGCCCGGAACCGCGCGCCGCGGGTCCAGATCGAATACGACGTCGAGACCTATGGCGCGGAGAAGAAGGTTCAGCTGCCCTTCGTCGCCGGCGTGATGGCCGACCTTTCCGGTAACCCGGCCGAGCCGCTGCCGCCGGTCGCCGACCGCAAGATGCTGGAGATCGACGTCGACAATTTCGACAGCCGGATGAAGGCGATGAAGCCGCGCGTCGCCTTCATGGTGCCCAACACCCTGACCGGCGAAGGCAGCATGGCGGTCGACATCACTTTCGAGAGCATGGAGGATTTCTCCCCCGCCGCGGTGGCGAAGAAGGTCGATGCGCTGAACACGCTGCTGACCGCGCGCACCGAACTTTCCAACCTGCTGACCTACATGGACGGCAAGAGCGGCGCCGAGGAGCTGATCGGCAAGGTCCTGCAGGACCCCGCGCTGCTGCAGGCGCTCGCCTCCGCGCCCAAGGCGGATGGCGGCAACGGCTCTTCGGAGGGTTAGTCGATGTCCGAGCAACTGCAATCCGCCGGCGCCCTCGGCGTCGCCACCGCCGAGCAGAGCGACTTCGCCGCTCTGCTCACCAAGGAGTTCCGCCCGAAATCGGATGCCGCGCGCGACGCGGTCGCGAATGCGGTGCAGACCCTGGCGCAGCAGGCGCTGGCCAATACCGCGCTGATCGGCGGCGAGGCACTGAAGACGATCGAGGGCATCATCGCCGCGATCGACGCCAAGCTGACCGAGCAGGTGAACCAGATCATCCACCAGGAGGATTTCCAGCAGCTGGAATCCGCCTGGCGCGGGCTGCACTACCTGGTCAGCAACACCGAGACCGATGAATTCCTGAAGATCAAGGTGTTCAACGTCTCGAAGAAGGAGCTGTCGCGGACGCTGAAGAAGTTCCGCGGCACCGCCTGGGACCAGAGCCCGGTCTTCAAGAAGCTGTACGAGGAGGAGTTCGGCCAGTTCGGCGGCGAGCCCTTCGGCATGCTGGTGGGCGACTACTACTTCGACCACAGCCCGCAGGATGTGGCGCTGCTCGGCGACATCGCCGCCATCGCCTCGGCGATGCATGCGCCCTTCATCTCGGCGACGGCGCCGACGGTGATGCAGATGGACAGCTGGAGCGAACTGGCCAATCCCCGCGATCTGACCAAGATCTTCCAGACCCCGGAATACGCCGCCTGGCGCTCGCTGCGCGAGAGCGAGGATGCGCGCTACATCGGCCTGACCATGCCGCGTTTCCTGGCGCGGCTGCCCTACGGCGCCAAGACCGAGCCGGTTGAGGAATTCGCCTTCGAGGAGGAGGTCGAGGGCGCCGACAGCAGCAAGTACACCTGGGCCAATTCGGCCTATGCGATGGCGACCAACATCACCCGTTCCTTCAAGATGTACGGCTGGTGCACCCGTATCCGTGGTATCGAGACCGGCGGCGCGGTGGAGGGCCTGCCGGCGCATACCTTCCCGACCGACGACGGCGGCGTCGACATGAAGTGCCCGACCGAGATCGCGATCAGCGACCGCCGCGAGGCGGAGCTGGCGAAGAACGGCTTCATGCCGCTCATCCACAAGAAGAACTCCGACTTCGCCGCCTTCATCGGCGCGCAGTCGCTGCAGAAGCCGCAGGAATACCAGGACCCGGCGGCGACCGCGAATGCGAACCTCTCGGCCCGTCTGCCCTATCTCTTCGCCAGCTGCCGTTTCGCGCACTACCTGAAGTGCATGGTGCGCGACAAGATCGGCAGCACGATGAGCAAGGCGCAACTGACCGAGTGGCTCGACAAGTGGCTCGGCCAGTATGTGGACGGCTCTCCCGACAGCTCCACCGAGGAGTACAAGGCGACCCATCCGCTGGCCGAAGGCAAGGTGGTGGTGGAGGAGAACGAGGAGAACCCGGGCTACTACAGCGCCAAATTCTTCCTCAAGCCGCACTACCAGCTGGAAGGTCTGACCGTGTCGCTGCGCCTTGTCTCGCGGCTGCCCTCGGGCTGAGCAACGGGCGACCCGACGGACCGAAGATCACTGGAACGCTGGATTCCTAGCAGGAGAAGACCATGGCTTTCGACGCCTTCATGCTGTTCACCCCC
Source organism: Siccirubricoccus deserti (assembly GCF_014283215.1). GTDB lineage: Bacteria > Pseudomonadota > Alphaproteobacteria > Acetobacterales > Acetobacteraceae > Siccirubricoccus > Siccirubricoccus deserti. Next base: position 50,789 of record NZ_JACOMF010000030.1, on the reverse strand, counting down.
GCCGATACCGGCAAGGCGCTGGAGGGTGAGACCCAGACCGACTTCACCGTCGGCAGCGACCCGTTCATCAGCGAGTTCAAGGGCACGAAGCCCTTCGAGATCGACGACTTCAGCTTCGATCTTGAGAACGTGCTGAACATCGGCAGCTCCTCCTCCGGCGTCGGCGCCGGCAAGCCGACCTTCAACCCCTTCCAGTTCAGCCGGAAGATCGACAAGTCCTCACCCGACTTCTTCCGCATGTGCTGCAGCGGCAAGCACTTCAAGGATGTCGTGCTGGCGCTGCGCAAGTCGACCGGCGGCGCGACCTCGGGCGAGGTGTTCCTGCGCTTCAACTTCAAGCTCTGCGGCATCAAGACGGTCGCCTGGTCCGGCGCCGACGGCGATGAGGCGGTGAAGGAGGAAGTGACCTTCGAATACGGTTCCGTGCAGCTGCAGTACAAGCCGCAGAAGCCGGACGGTTCGCTCGAGGCATCCTCGAAGGATGCCGGCTGGGATCGCATCCGCAACGTGCAGATCTGAGCCATGCGGGCGGCGCGCGGGGAAAGGGGCAGGGCATGACCACGGATGCAGCCGTGTCGGATGCGCGTGGGCTGCTCCGCTCGGGTGATCCCCGCGCGGCGCTCGAGAGGCTGAAGCAGGAAGTGCGGAAGGCGCCACGCGACCCGCGCCTCCGCACCTTCCTGTTCCAATTGTTCTGCGTCACCGGGGAATGGGACCGGGCGCTGACCCAGCTGACCGTGGTCGGGGGGCTCGACAAGCTCGCGCTGCCCATGGTCACCACCTACCGTGCCGCCATCCGCTGCGAGGTGCTGCGCGCCAAGGTCTTCGCCGGCGAACGCCAGCCGACCTTCTTCGGCGAGCCGGAACCCTGGATGTCGCTGCTGCTTGAGGCCAATCGACGGCTCGTCGCCGGGGCCACCCGGGATGCCTCGGCGCTGCGCGACCAGGCCTTCGACGCCGCGCCGGCCAGCAGCGGCAAGGTCGACGGCACCGAGTTCGACTGGATCGCCGATGCCGACCCGCGGCTCGGGCCGGTGCTCGAAGCCATCATCGACGGCAAGTATTTCTGGCTGCCGCTGCACCGGCTGCGTGGGCTTGAGGTCGAGCCGCCCGCAGACCTGCGCGATTCGGTCTGGCTGCCGGCGCAGCTCACCTTCAGCAACGGCGGTGCCACCGTGGCCCTGTTGCCGGCCCGCTATCCCGGCTCCGAAGCCTCGGCCGATCCGGCCATCCTGCTCGGCCGTCGCACCGAGTGGCGGGACCAGGGGGATTGGTTCCTGGGTCTTGGCCAGCGGATGCTGACCATCGGCGCCGAGGCGGATGTGCCGCTGCTCGACCTGCGGCGGCTCGAGATCACCACGCCGGCCGAACCGGCCACCGATTGAGCCATGGTGGAGTTCACCAGCCGCGAGCATCTGCAGCCGTCGCTCCTCGACCGGCTCACCGACAATGCGCCGGACCGGCTGCAGGACCCGCCGGACCAGCAGAGCCTCACCATCACCCAGTTGCGCCAGGGCGTGCTGCGTGACCTCGGCTGGCTGTTCGCCACCACCAGGCTGGAGGCGCTGGAATCCTTGGACCTCGCACCGGAAGCGGCGCGTTCGGTGATCAACTACGGCCTGCCGGGCTTCACCGGCCTGACCCATTCGGGCGGCCGCGCCGCCGGCCTCGAAGCTGCCATCACCGAGGCGATCCGGGTGTTCGAGCCACGCATCCTGCCGGAGACACTGAGGGTAAGACTGCGCGGAATGCAGGCGGACAACCCGGATGGCGCGCTGGTCTTCGAGATCCATGGCGAGCTCTGGGCGCAGCCGGTGCCGCTCCGCATCCTGCTGGAGACCTCGATCGAGCCAGAGACGCAGAACGTCTCCGTGGTGGAATCGCGGAAGCGCGGCTGATGGACCCGCGGCTGCTGCGCCACTACGAGGCCGAGCTTCGCCACGTCCGGGAGATGGGCGCCGAATTCGCCCGTGAATACCCAAAGATCGCCGGCCGCCTTGCGCTGGCCAATACCGAGGTCGCCGACCCCTACGTGGAGCGGCTGCTGGAAGGCTTCGCCTTCCTCACCGCGCGGATCCAGCTGAAGCTGGAAGCGGAATATCCGACCTTCACCCAGTCGCTGCTGCAGATGGTCTACCCCCACTACCTGGCGCCGACCCCGGCCATGGCGGTGGTGCAATTCAACCCCGATGCGGCGATCCGCGGCACGCCGCTCGGTGTCGATCTGCCGCGTGGCACGGTACTGCGCAGCATCCTCGGCGCCGATGACGACACCAACTGCGAGTTCCGCACCGCCCATCCGGTGCAGCTGCTGCCGATCGAGATCGCCGAGGCGGAGTACCTGCCCGCGGCGGCGGCGGTCTCGGCGCTGAATCTGCCGGATCAGCGTGGTGCCAAGGCCGCCATCCGGCTGCGCCTGCGCACCTTGGGCAACATCCCCTTCGCCGAGATCGGCCTGGCGCGGCTGCCGCTGTTTCTCGCCGGCGCCGAAAGCACCCGCTTCCGGCTGCATGAGCAGCTGGTGGCGGATCTCCTTGGTATCGTCATTCGCCCGACCGCCCGGCCGCTGCCCTGGCAGGAGCTGTTGCCGAAGACCGCGCTGGAGGCGCAGGGCTTCGAGGATGATGAAGCCCTGTTGCCGGCGACTCCGCTGACCTTCCAGGGGTACCGGCTGCTGCAGGAATATTTCGCCATGCCGGAGCGCTTCCTCTCGGTGCGGCTGAACGGCCTCGACAGCGCCGTCACCCGCACCACCGGCACCGAGCTCGACGTCATCTTCCTGCTCGGCCGCAGCGACACACTGTTGGCGAATGGCTTCGGCGGTGACCAGTTCCGGCTGTTCTGCACCCCGGCGATCAACCTCTTCCCGAAGCGCGGCGACCGGCTGAATCTCAGCGAGCGGGAGGTGGAGCACCAGATCGTCGCCGATCGAATGCGGCCGGTGGATTTCGAGATTTTCGGCGTGCAGGAGGTCGAGGGCTTCGCCGCGGACGGTGGCGAGCCGCAGCCCTTCCTGCCCTTCTATGCTGCCAATGACCTGACCCGGCATGCCGACCACCGCAGCTACTACATCCTGCGGCGACGGCCGCGGCAGCTCTCGGCACGCTCCCGCCAGCGCGGCCCGCGCAGCAGCTACATCGGCCACGAGGTCTACATCTCCCTCGTCGACCCCGAGCACGCGCCGTTCCGCACGGAGCTGCGCCAGCTTGGCTTCGACCTGCTCTGCACCAACCGTGACCTGCCGCTGTTCATGTCGGTCGGCAAGGGCCGTACCGATTTCACCATGGAAGCCAGCGCGCCGGTCGCCTCGGTGCGCTGCCTGGTCGGGCCGACCGCGCCAAGGCCCTGCCGATCGGATGGCGAGTATGCCTGGCGCTTCATCAGCCACCTCGGGCTGAACTACCTGAGCCTCGTCGACAATGACGCGATCCATGGCGCGACGGCGCTGCGCGAACTGCTCAGCCTTTATGTGCCCTCGGCCAGTTCGCACCAGGCGCGGCAGTTGGAAGGGCTGCTTTCCACCGCGTCGCAGCCCATCATCCGGCGCATCCCCGGTGCCGGGCCGCTCACCGCCGGGCGCGGGCTGCAGGTCACGCTGAAGGTGGATGAGGCGGCCTTCGGCGGTGCCGGGGCGGTGGTGCTGGGCTCGGTGCTCGACCGCTTCTTCGCCAAATACGTCTCCATCAACGCCTTCACCGAGACGGTGCTGACTACCACCGAACGCGGCGAGATTGCCCGATGGCCGATCCGGACAGGCCGGCAGCCGACGCTCTAGCCGAGCCCGTTGCCGGCGAGCTCCCCGAAGGGGAAGCCTCGGCGGGTGACGGTCGGCCTGCCGCACCGCCGCTGCACCAGCGGCTGGAGGCAGCGCCGTGGAGCTTCGGCTTCTACCAGGCGATGCGCCGGCTGGAAGCGCTGCACCGCGATAGCCCGCGCTTCGGCCGCAGCATCCGGCCGATGCAGGATCCGGTGCGGTTGGGGCAGGAGCCCTCGCTGGTCTTCGCGCCCTCGACCCTGGCAGATTTCGACATCGCCACCGAGCAGCGCGCAGCGCGGCTGATCGTGCATTTCTTCGGGTTGTTCGGCCCCGGCGGGCCGCTGCCGCTGCACTTGACCGAATACGCCCGCGACCGCGAGCGCAATGCGCGCGACCAAACCTTCCGCCGCTTCGCCGATGTCTTCCACCACCGCGCGCTGTCGCTGTTCTACCGCGCCTGGGCGGAAGCCCAGCCGACCGTCAGCTTCGACCGGCCGGAGGATGATCATTACGGCCGCTTCGTCGCCTCCCTCGTCGGCATCGGCATGCCCGGGCTGCGCGACCGGGATGCGATGCCCGACCTCGCCAAGCAGCATTACGCCGGGCATCTGGTGGGACGGACGCGGCATGCCGAGGGGCTCGCCTCCATCCTCACCGACTTCTTCAAGATGCCTGCGCGGATTGAGAACTTCATCGGCGATTGGTTGGTGCTGCCGGATGACGGGCTGTCACGGCTCGGCGGCGGGGCGACCGTCGCGGCCCTCGGGCAGTCGGCGGCGATCGGCCGGCGGGTGTGGAGCCGGCAGCACAAATTCCGCATCGTCTTCGGCCCGCTGAGCCTCAGCGACTACCAGCGCATGCTGCCGGGCGGCGCCAGCTTCCGGCGGCTGGTGCCGATCGTCCGCAACTACGTGGGCGATACGCTGGCCTTTGACGTGAACCTGATCCTGAAGCGCACGGAGGTGCCGCCGATCCGGCTGGGCCACCAGGGCCAGCTCGGCTGGACCTCCTGGTTGACGCCGCGTCGCGGCCTGGCGGATGCCGGCGATCTGTTCCTGCAAGCGGGGGCCGACAGCGGTGCCCGCGACATCGATTCCCGCATGACGCCGCAAGAGGAGTCAGCGGCTCCGCAACCCCATTCCCTGGAAGACGTGCCATGACCGAGATCAGTCGATCCGCCCTGTTCGGGAAGCTCAACCCGGTGGGCTACCGGGCGCTGGAGAGCGCCACCGTCTTCTGCAAGCTGCGCGGCAACCCGTATGTGGAACTGGTGCACTGGCTGCACCAGCTGCTGCAACTGCAGGACAGCGACATGCATCGCATCATCCGGCACTTTGGCCTGGATGCGGCACGGCTGGCTGCTGACATCACCGCGAGCCTCGACAAGCTGCCGCGCGGCGCCACCGCCATCTCCGATTTCTCGCCACTGATCGAGGAGGCGGTGGAGCGCGGCTGGGTCTATGGCACGCTGCTGTTCGGCGAGAATCAGGTGCGCACCGGCCATCTCGTCGTCGGCATGCTGAAGACCAAGGCGCTGGCCAATGCCCTCACCGGCATCAGCCGTGAATTCGCGAAGCTGCGGGCCGAGGCGCTGGCCGATGAGTTCCGCAAGCTGCTGGACGGCTCGCCGGAGGCGGCGCTGGCCTCGGCCGATGGATCGAAGGTCGGCGCGCCGGGCGAGGCCAGCGGCGCGGTGGCGCCGGCGCAGATGGGCAAGCAGGATGCGCTGAAGCAGTTCAGCGTCGACCTCACCGAGAAGGCCCGCAACGGCGAGATCGACCCGATCGTCGGCCGCGACCAGGAGATCCGCCAGGTCGTCGACGTGCTGATGCGGCGGCGGCAGAACAACCCGATCCTGATCGGCGAGGCCGGTGTCGGCAAGACCGCGGTGGTGGAGGGCTTCGCGCTGCGCATCGTTGCCGGCGACGTGCCGCCGCAGCTGAAGGATGTGACGCTGCGCACCCTGGATGTCGGCCTGCTGCAGGCTGGCGCCAGCATGAAGGGCGAGTTCGAGCAGCGGCTGCGCCAGGTGATCGAGGAGGTGCAGGCCTCGCCCAGGCCGATCATCCTGTTCATCGACGAAGCGCACACGCTGGTGGGTGCCGGTGGCGCGGCGGGCACCGGCGACGCGGCGAACCTGCTGAAGCCGGCACTGGCGCGCGGCACCTTGCGCACCGTCGCCGCGACCACCTTCGCCGAATACAAGAAGTATTTCGAGAAGGATCCGGCGCTGACCCGCCGCTTCCAGCCGGTGCAGGTGGATGAGCCTTCCGAGGAGAAGGCGATCCTGATGATGCGCGGCATCACCTCCTCGCTCGAGAAGCACCACCGGGTGCAGATCCTCGATGAGGCGATTGACGCGGCCGTGCGGCTCTCACACCGCTACATCCCGGCGCGGCAGCTGCCGGACAAGTCGATCAGCCTGCTGGACACCGCTTCGGCCCGGGTCGCGGTCAGCCAGCATGCGGTGCCGGCCGAGGTGGATGACTGCCGCCGCCGCATCCAGGCACTGGAGACGGAGCTGGAGATCATCGGCCGTGAGGCCGCCGTCGGCATCGACGCCGCCGACCGCGAGGCGTCCGCCCGTGAGGCGCTGGCGGCGCAGCAGGAGGCGCTGGTGGGCCTGGAGGCGCGCTGGCAACAGGAGAAGCTGCTGGTGGACAAGGTGCTGGCGCTGCGCGCGACCCTGCGCGAGGGCGCCGCGGCGGTGGACCAGCCGGAAGCACCGGTCTCGGCGGAACGCGCGGCGATGGTCGCCGAGCTCCGCGGGCTGCAGGCGGAGTTGGCGGAGCATCAGGGCGAATCGCCGTTGATCATGCCGGCGGTGGATGCCCAGGCGGTGGCCGCGGTGGTCGGCGACTGGACCGGCATCCCGGTGGGCCGGATGGTGAAGAACGAGGTCCAGGCGGTACTGCAGCTTGCCGGCACGCTGTCGAAGCGCGTCATCGGCCAGGACCATGCGATGGAGATGATCGCCAAGCGGGTGCAGACCAGCCGCGCCAAGCTGGACAATCCGAACAAGCCGATCGGCGTGTTCATGCTCTGTGGTCCCTCCGGCGTCGGCAAGACCGAGACAGCGCTGGCGCTGGCGGAAAGCCTCTACGGCGGCGAGCAGAACCTCATCACCATCAACATGAGCGAGTTCCAGGAGGCGCACACTGTCTCCACCCTGAAAGGCGCACCACCCGGCTATGTCGGCTACGGCGAGGGCGGCATCCTGACCGAGGCGGTGCGCCGCAAACCCTATTCCGTGGTGCTGCTGGACGAGGTGGAGAAGGCGCACAGCGATGTGCACGAGATATTCTTCCAGGTCTTCGACAAGGGGATCATGGAGGATGGCGAGGGCAGGCTGATCGACTTCAAGAACACGCTGATCCTTTTGACGTCGAATGCCGGCACCGACCTCATCATGTCGCTCTGCGCTGACCCCGAGCTGATCCCGGAGCCGGACGACATCGCCAAGGCCCTGCAGGAACCACTCCTGAAAATCTTCCCGCCGGCCCTGCTGGGGCGGCTGATCACCATCCCCTACTACCCGCTGAGCGAGGCGATGCTGGGCGAGATCATCCGGCTTCAGCTCGGCCGCATCGTCCGGCGGCTGAAGGAACAGCACAAGGTGCCCTTCACCTACTCCGATGAGGTGGTCTCGCTCATCACCAGCCGCTGCAATGAGCCGGAGAGCGGTGGCCGGATGATCGACGCCATCCTGACCAACACAATGCTGCCGGCGATCAGCACCGCCTTCCTCAACCGCATGTTGGACGGCCAGGCGGTGAGCCGCGTGCATGTCGGCGTCGAGGGCGGCGAGTTCACCTACGCCATCGAATGACGCCGGACATGAAAACGCCGTTCAGCGGGCCCGCTGAACGGCGCAACCATTGAGCGGCGCGGCCATCCATCACGCCGCACTTCGCCTCAGGCCGCCGCGCCGACCAGCACCACCCGCCCGGTGATCTGGCCGTTCTTCAGCCGGTTCAGCACCGCATCCGCCTGGTTCTGCGGCTGGGTCTCCACCGGGATGCCGGGGATCTTGCCCTGCTTGGCGATGTCGATCAGCGCCCGCAGCTCCTTCACATTGCCGACGTAGCTGCCCTGGATGGTCAGGGCGCGGATCGGCATCAGCGGCAGCGGGATGTTCATCTCGCCACCGAATAGTCCGACCTGCACCAGCTTCCCGCCCTTGCGCAGCGCGTCGAAGGCGAAGCGCGCGGTTTCCGTGCCGTTCACCAGGTCGATGACACCGGCGGCCGGACCGCCGGCTGCCTCGACGATGCGCTGGGCGGTGCCTTCCTTGGATGCCAGCACCGTCTGCGTCGCGCCCTGCTCCTTCGCCGCGGCAAGCTTCTTCTCGTCGACGTCGACGACGACGATGTTGCGGTGGCCGAGCGCCTTCAGGATGGCGATGGCATTGAGCCCCAGCCCGCCGGCGCCGACCAGCACGATCGCCTCATTCGGGTCGAGCGGCATCAGCTTGTTGATCGCCGAATAGACGGTCACGCCAGAGCAGGCGTAGGTTGCCGCCAGCGCCGGGTCGACACCCTCGATGTCGATCAGGTGCTTCACATGCGTCGCCAGCACATGCGTCGCATAGCCGCCATTCTGGTAGACGCCGAGCGAGCGCGGCGTCAGGCACATGTTCTCCTCGTCGCGCTGGCAGGTGGCGCATTTGCCGCAACCGACCCAAGGGTAGACCACGCGCAGGTCGCCGACCTTGCTGCCCTGGTTCGCCGCATCCGGGCCCAGCTTGACGACGCGGCCGACGATCTCATGCCCCATCGCCAGCGGCAGCACCACGCCACGGTCGGTCAGCCGCATCTTGCCGCGGCTGCCGAGGTCGTACTCGCCCTCCCAGATATGCAGGTCGGAATGGCAGACACCGGCATGGGTGACTTCGAGCAGGACCTGCGCACCGGTCGGCTCCGGCGTCGGCATCTCGAGTTCCTGCAGGGGCTTGCCGGTCTCGACGACGGCCCAGGCGCGCATGGCTTCCTCCTCACGGATCAATCGGGTCCGCATGGGACAGCGGCGGGCGACGCGGGTCAAGCGGGGTGCGGTGGCCATCCAGCGCGAATCCCCGCGGATGTTCCGCTCGCGCTCGACCTGCCCCGTATCGCCGCCTGCGCCGCCGGGAAGTCGCCGATGGCGGTGGGCGAGGAGGCGAAGATGTCGGCGCCCTGGCCGGTGTCCAGCCGCTGATTCATGGCGGGATCGGCCAGCGCGGCATGGAAGCGTGCGATGACCGGTGCCGGCACCGCGGCTGGTCCGAGCATCCTCCCGAGGGCCTCCGCCGACACGCCAGGAAGGCCGGATGCCGTGAAGCGCGGCAGTCCCGGTTGGGCAGGGGAGGGCCGAGCGCGCCGATGGTGGCGCTGAGGATGCTGCGGCGGGCCGGGCAGGTGCGGGTCCTCCTGGTGGGTTGTTGCGGAGGTGGACGGGCCGGCACCGCGGCGCCGGGCAATGGGATCGGACCGGCTGTACCCCAGGCGTTGCGGCGGGCGGGAACATGCGCCTAGTCTTCGGTCTGCCCTGAACAGCGGCCACGAACCCGTCCAGGATCGAAGCAAGGGAGGAAGCTCGGCACCATGCCCACGCACAGCCAGGCTCGCACCAACAACGCCGCAGCGCCGCTGTACGACCGGATGGAGGAGCGCATGCTCGCGCGCGACCAGGTCGGCGCCAGCCAGGCCTTCTACGAGGTGGTGAAGGCGGGCCGTCCGCTGAACGAGATCCTCGCCGAGGCAGTGCGCATCCACGCGCCCTATACCCATGTGCCGTATCACGAGCGCATCGACGATGGCTATGTGAACTTCGTCAACAACGACCATTGCCTGCTCAGCGCCCGGGCCACCATCAACCTGACGCGGATGGTGCCGGAGACCTTGGCGATGCTGCCGATGGCGCAGACCATCTGGTACATCCCGACCGGGCTTGATGTCTGGAACCAGAAGATCGGCAAGGCGCCGGGCCACTATACCCGCGCGTATGAGGGCAAGATCGAGAACCCGCCGGCGCCGGCGATCTACTGGCCGGACAGCGAGCCGCTGCGCGAGGCAGGGCCGCTGAAGGAGCGGCTGGGCCACTGGATGACCCAGGTACATCGCGGGCAGGTGATGGAAGCCTACCGGAGCTTCCTCGGGCTGATGGAAGACAAGGCGAACCGGCGCGAGGTGCTGGCCGAGCTGGTCTTCGCCGGCATGATCGATGTGCAGGACCGGATGTACCTCAACCGCTCCTACACCACCGGGCACAAGGGCTATCGCGCCCGCGCGACGGTCGAGCTTGGCGATGCGCTGGGCTGGGACAATGCGCATCAGGTGATCTACGCCGGGGCGCTCGACATCGCGGTCGGGCCGCGCTGGTACTCGGTCTATGAGATGGCGTGCAACACCATCAAGACCGACATCGAAGGCCAGACCCTGCGCGCCATCCCCTATGGCGGCGTCTCCGAGGCCGAGAGCGCGATGCTGCGCAACGCCGCGCCGCTAAGCCGCGAGGAGGAGGAGGCGCTGATCCGCACGCTGCTGCATGGCGCGGAGCCGGAGAACACCAGGGCGGTCACCCTGCTGCTGCGAGCCGGCAAGGATCCCCGCCGGATCATCGATGCGATGCAGATCGCCGCGGCGCAGCTCACCATCGACACGCACGATCCGAATAATTTCTCCATGCCGATGCACTGCTACGAGTACTGCAACGCGCTCGGCTGGTTCTTCGACAATTTCGATCACCCGCGGCGGCTGCGGCTGCTGTATGTCGCGGCGGAGTTCATCTCGATGACCGCGCACCATCAAAAGCACACCGGGGAGATGATCCCGCGCCCGGTGCCGGCACCCGCCGGCGCCGACCGGCTGAGCAAACCGGAGCTGTTGGCGCGCATCGACCAGGCGATCTGCCTGCAGCAGACCGACGAGGCGCAAGGCTGGGTGCAGGCCTATCTGGACAACATCGCCGATCGGGCACCGCTGGTGCAGGCGCTGGCCGTCGCCTCCTGCAAGATCGGTAACGACCCGCACAACCAGGAAATCCCGCAGAACATGCTGGAGGATTTCGCCAAGAACCGCAGCCCACAACGCGACCGGCTGCTCCTGGCCTGTACCCAGCATTGCGCCGGACACAGGAAATACGGCGATATCCTGGAAGCCGCGCGGCGGTTCGGCGAAGGGGTCGGGGTGGCGTTGCAGTAGGCGGGAAGACGAGACCAGGGGCTTTGCCCCCGAACCCCCACCGGGGACGAAGCTCGTCCCCGGACCCCGCCGTGGGTCGGCGGGTTGAACCGCTGGAACCCTGCCTCAAGCCGGGCCCGAGGAGACGCTTGTCTCCCTGTTGGGGTGCAGGGGCAAAGCCCCTGCTACATAGGCCGCCGTTCCACCGGCCGCGTCGCCCGCGCCGCCGTCAACGCCCGGCGGATTTCCGCCTCGGCCTTCTCCAGTTCCTTGGTCGCGCTGGCGCGCTGGGCCTGGGCGTCGGTGGCGATGCGCAGGCTGTCCTCGATGGTCGCCACCAGCGATGCATTGGCCTTCTTCACCGCCTCGATGTCGAAGACGCCGCGTTCCAGCTGGGTGCGCGCTTCCAGATTGCCCTGGCGCAGCCGCTCGGCATTGGCGGTCAGCAGCTCGTTGGTCAGGTCGGTCGCTTCCTTCAGCGTCCGCCCGGCATCCCGCATGCGGGAGATCGCCAGCGCCTGGGCCAGCTGCTGGCGCCAGAGCGGCACGGTGTTGGCGATGACGCTCTGGATCTTCGCCGCCAGCGCCTTGTCGTTCTCCTGGATCAGCCGGATGGAGGGCAGCGCCTGCATCGCCACCTGCCGGGTCAGGCGCAGATCGTGCACCCGCCGTTCCAGCTCGTCGCGGGCGCTGCGCAGGTCGCGCAGCCGCTGCGCCGCGACGCTGTCGCCGCCTTCCACCTCGCGCGCCAGCGCCGGGATCGCCTGCTGTTCCACACGTTGCAGCACCACGTCGCCGGCGGCGATGTGGTCGCCGAGGGCGTGGAACCACTCCAGCGTGGCGCCGTAGAGGCGTTCCAGCTTCTCGACATCCTCCAGCAGCCGGGTGCGGTGGGTGTCGAGCCGGTCGCCGACCGCCTCCACCTGGCCCTTGATGGTTTCGTAGCGCTGGACGACCTTCGCCACCTCGGCGCCGGAACGGCTGAAGATGCGGGCGAAGAAACTGGGCTTCTCGCCGAGCCCCGACATGTCGAAGCCGCGCAAGGTGCCGATGAGCGAGGAGAGGGTGACGCCGGCCTCCCCCGCCTCCCGGTTGCGGGCGCCTTCCAGCATCGCGTCGGCGGCGGCGGTGGCGCGGTTCTGCGCATCCTGGCCGAAGCGGAGGATGTTGCCGGGGTCACTGATGTCGAGCCGCGCCGCCAGCGCCTCGACCTCGGCGCGGCGGGTTTCCGGCAGCTGCTCCACCGCGGCTTCCAGGCTGGCGGCGGTGGCGTCGCGCACCGCGGCGGCGTTCTCGGTGGCCGGGGTCACGTTGGTCGTCGTGCTCATTGGAAGCCTTCCTCGCGCAGCCGGTCCGACAGGACCTTCACCTGGATCTCCAGCGCCTCGCTCTCCTCACGCCGCAGCCGTTCGCGGAGTTCCCCCGCGGTGCGGGACAGCTCCTCGAGCAGCGGGGTCAGCGTAGCGGGCGGGGTGGCGCCGGCTTCCAGCCGCCCGGCGATGCGCTCCAAACCGTCCAGATGCACGGCGAGAAAGCGGCGGGCGCGGGGCAGCCGGTCGGGATGGGCGTCGAGATCGTCCAGCACCGCCTCCATGGATGCGGCGACGCCCTGCAGGCGTGGGTCGGCCAGCCGCTGCGCCGTCGCCTCGATGCGGGCAAGACGGGCGCGGCTCTCCTCGATCGGGCCGGGCGGCGGCGGCGGAGGTGCGGGCGGCGGGGGCAGGGCGGCCTCGGGCAGCGCCCGGTACATCATACGGGTGCCGAACAAGGCACCGAGGGCGAGGACGAAGGGGAACCAGATGCCGAGCTTCGCGGCGAAATGCGCCGCCAGCCAGGTTGCCGCCGCCACCAGCCAGGCGGCCCGGTCGATGTCGCCGCGGCGCCCGCGGCGCAGCACCCGGGCGGCCAGCAGTGTCAGCCCGAAGCCGAGGCAACTGCCGAGAACGATGCGGTCCTCCCCACCGATCGCCCCGATCAGCGCGGAGAGCAGCAAGGGCGAGGCGAAGATCGGCAGGCCGTAGCCGCGCCAGCGGCCCCGCAGGCCGATCCAGGCACCGAGGATGCGCTGCGGCATCAGTTGAACCAGCTAATGAAGCTTTGCACGACCGCGATCATGCCGGTGAGCCACAGTGTCGCGGTCAACAGCGCGCCGCCCCAGGCCCAGACCAGCGGGGTATGGAGTGGCGGCGGCTCGGCGGCAGGGGTCACGTTGCGTTGCTCGGTCACGCACCGTTAGATCGCCGCCCGGACGGCCCCGATCAAGCGGGGGGCATGCAACGGAACGTGACAATCGGGGGAGGGAGCGGGAATGGAGCGCATCGCGGTAGTAGGGGCGGGGCTGATCGGCCGGGCCTGGTCGATGGTCTTTGCCCGGGCCGGGCTTGCCGTCGCCCTGTGGGACAAGGTGCCGGGGGTGGCGGAGGGCGCCTTGGGCATCATCCGCGACCGGCTGGCCGATTTGCACGCCGCAGGGCTGGTGAGCGAGGCGCCGGCGGCGATCCTTGCCCGCATCACCCCGGCCGCCACCCTGGCGGAATGCGTCGCCGGCGCCATCCATGTGCAGGAGAACGGGCCGGAGCGCCTGGCCCCGAAGCAGGAGCTGTTCGCCGAGCTGGACCGGCTTTGCCCGCCGGAGGTGGTGCTGGCCAGCAGCACCAGCGGCATCCCGGCCAGCGAGTTCACCGGCAACCTGCCCGGCCGCGGCCGCTGCCTCGTCGCCCATCCTGTGAATCCGCCCTATCTGGTGCCGCTGGTGGAGCTGGTCGGCGCACCCTGGACCGATCCCGCGGTGGTGGCGCGCACCCGCGCGCTGATGGAGCGGGTCGGCCAGGTGCCGGTGACCGCCTTCAAGGAAACCAGGGGCTTCGTGCTCAACCGGTTGCAGGCGGCGCTGGTGGCGGAAGCCTTCCGCATGGTGCGGGACGGGGTGATGTCGGCCGAGGATGTCGACCGCTGCGTGAAGGACGGGCTCGGCCTGCGCTGGTCCTTCATGGGGCCGTTCGAGACCATCGACCTCAACGCCCCCGGCGGCGTCGCGGATTACGTCGGCCGCTTCGGCCCGCTGATGGGCGGCATCACCGAGGAGCAGACGCCCTACGACTACGACGCCCCGACGGTGGAGGCGGTGACCGCCGAGCGCCGCGCGGCGCTGCCGCTGGCCGGCATCGAGGACCGCAGCGGCTGGCGCGACCGCCGGTTGATGGCGTTGGTGGCGCATAAGAAGGGCCAGCCGGGGTAGGGCGGAGATGGACCGGCGCTGCGGCACCGGCTGGGCGTGGCGTTGGCGATCGGCTTGCCGGTCGGGACGCTCAAGGCGCCTTCGCCTCCGTCATGGCGGCTTCGACCAGCCGCTCCAGCACCACCCGGTCGAACACGCCCGGGTGGTCGCGGCCGGGCAGGAAGCGGCGGAAATGCACGAAATGCCGTTGTGCCACCGCGTGCAGCCGGCGCAGCTCGGCCAGCGGGTCCGGGTGGTCGTCGGTGCGGATGTCGAGGTCGGGGTATGGGTCGCGGCTGGCCACCTGCAAGGCTGCGGCCTGCTTGCCGCGCCTGTCGCCACCCGCCGCCTCGCCCGCCTCGAGCGCGCTGATGAGCCGGAGGGCGAGGGGCTGGCCGGCGCTGGCGAGGAAGGCATCCCGCGTCGCCACGACCACCTCCGGCCCGGCCAGCATGTTGCCGGCGACCGAGACATCCGGGCCCTGCACCGCGCCGCACCACTCGACGCAGGCGGCGCCGGTGTGCTGGGCGATGCGGCCATCGGCCGAGAGCAGGTGAAGCTGCCGGTGGTCGCGCCCGGCATCGGTGGCGAGCACCGCCTCCAGCGCCGCCTGTGGTGCCTCCCCGGCCCGCAGAAGGTCGAGACCGCGGGGGGCGAGCAGCGGGTTGACGAGCGCCTGGGTGGCGACGGCGCCGACCTCGCCCTCGACCCTTGGGCAGATCGCGCCGACCGCGAAGAAGCAGGTGGCGACGGCGACGCCAAGCTCGCCGGTGGTGGCATCGCGCGCCAGGATGGACCAGGTCATGGTGCAAGGCTGCCATGCCGGCAGCCTGACGCAAGCCCTGACGCTGTGCCGTAGCGCGATGCGCTGCGGCGCCGGATCAGCGGAGGCGGGCCGCCTCGGCGCGCGCTGTCCGCGGCGCCGCATCCGGCATCTCCGCCACCTGCTCGAAGCGGTCGGTGCGGCGGGAGGGCAGGCCGGCGAAGACCGTCTCGGTGTCGGGGCGATTGTGGATGAAGCCGTAGATCGGGTAGGTGCGGCCGAAGCTGCTCTGGTCGTGACCGACCTGCACCTTCACCGCAGTCCAGTCATTGCGGTCGGAGACGTCCACCACCATGACATTCTGCATGATGCTGCCGCGGCGGATGCCGGGGCCGGCCCAATTCGCATGATCGATCAGCAGCTCGCGCGGGCCGAGGATCTGGCGCACCACCGCGACATGACCGCGCGACATGCCGCCGGAGGAGCGGAAGGCCATCACCGCGCCGGGTTCCGGCCGCTGACTACGGGCATAGAGGCCGGCGGCATTGTGCCACCATTGCCCCCCATTGCCGGTGACCTGGATGCCAGAGACGGCGCGGGCGTAGGGCACGCAGGAGATGCCGGCGTAGGTGGCCGTGGTGTGCGGCGGGCGGTGGGAGACCCGATGCAGCATGGCCCGGGCCGCCGGACGGGCGGCGGTCCGTGGCGTCGTGGCGCGGTGCTGCCGCTGGGCCGCGGCGCGTTCTGCTTTGGTGGAACCGGATTGCTCTGGGGCGGCTTTGGCGCCGGGCGCCGTGGCGCCGATCAGGACACAGAATGCCAGGGCTGCTCCCTTCACCCGCATGGTGTCGCCATCCTTCATGCCACCCTTCGCGGCGTCGTGAGCGCGCCGCTGAAATCCGGCGTAACAAGCCGGTGCGGGAGGCGGCAATCCTGGGCGGTGAAACAAGCGGCAACGGCGCGTGATTCGTTGGTTCGGCCTGGGGTTGCAGACTAGGGAGCCGACTATACTCCTAGGGTCTGTCGCAAAATTGAACGAAGCCACGGTGTGCTTGCAGGAATGTCACACTGGAGATCGATCTGTACACGCAACCGTGAGGATTCGCCGGTCCAAGTTGATGCAACCTGCGAGAAAAGCATTAACGCAGTATTTCTCGCAGGAGTTCACATCGGAAGCTTGGCGGCGCCTCACCTGGGTTGGCGATGCCATGGCCGGTCCCTCGACGGGCGCAGGCGGCGGGCGCCTTCGCCAGAGCGGGATTGCGGACGGTTCCGGGCGCCGCAGCCTTCAGCCTGGCCCGCGCGGCTCAGACCGTGCCGCAAGGCCGCGGCGCATCGCATCCGGATGCGGGCGCCACCCGCCGCGGCGGCAGGCGATCAACGGCAGGCGTTGACCATGATCTCGACCCGATGGCGAGGGTCGGCCATGTTGGCCTCGACGCAGGCGCGCGCCGGGCGGCCGGCATCGCCCAGCCATTCCACCCATACCTTGTTCATGGCGTCACGGTCGCGGATGTCCTTCAGCCAGATCTGCGCGCTCAGCAGCCTTGTGTTGTCGGTGCCATTGGCCTCCAGCGCGGCGCTGATCTTCTCGAGCACCTGCCTGGTCTGGCCGGTGATGTCGAGGCTGAGGTCGTCGGCCGTCATCCCGGCCAGGAAGACGAAGTTGTGGTACTCGACCGCGCTCGAAAGAATGGCGTTGCTGCCCTGGCGGGTGATCTTGGCCATCGTTGGAACTCCTCCATTGCGGATCGACGCTTCTAGCCCGCGATTGCCCGGGGTGGAAACACCCGCGGGCCTTGGTGATCACGGCACCGCATAGCGGCTGCCCGCCGCGGCGGCGCCGATCATCGTCTCGAACACCGTGATGCCGTGGACCGCCTGCTCCAGCGGCAGCGGGTAGGCCGGGCCGCCGGCCGCCGCGGCGGCGAAGGCGGCAAGCTCCGCCGCCTCGATGTCGGTCTTCGGGAAATCCTTCGTCCAGCCTTGGCCGGTGACCGGGGTGAAGACCAGCCGCTCCTGCCCCTGCATCTCCACCAGCGCCTTGGTGCCGAACAGCGCCACACGCCAGTAGCGCGGCGCGAGCGACAGGGTGGCGAAGCTGCAGGTGGCGCCGGAGGCGAAGCGTGCCAGCATCGCCGTGGTGTCGTCCACATGGGTCGAGACCCGGGCGAAGGACTGCACCGAAACCTCCGCGATTGGCCCCATCAGGTTGATCAGCATGTCGATCATGTGGATGCCCATGGCACCCATGCCGCCGAGCGGGCTTTCCTCACGGTCCGCGCGCCACATGCCGGGCTGCCATTCGAAGGCGCCGGGGCCGCTGATATGGCCCTCCGCATGCAGCACGGTGCCGAGCGCATCCTCCGCCAGCAGCCGCTTCATCGCGAGCGTCGCCGGCAGGAAGCGGCGGTTGTGGCCGAGCGCCAGCACCACTCCGGCGGCGCGGCAGGCGGTGACCGCGGCTTCGGCGCTGGCGCGGTTCAGGGTGAAGGGTTTCTCGACGAAGACATGTTTTCCCAGTTTCGCCGCGGCGATGATCTGCTCGGCGTGCTGGGAATGCGGGGTGGCGAGGACCACGGCCTGCACCTCGGGGTTCGCCAGCACCGCCTCGTAATCCGGCAGCAGGCGGATGCCCTGCTCGGCGGCCCAGCCCTCGGCCTTGGCCAGGGTGCGGGTGGTGCCGGCGACGAAGCGCAGCCCGGCGTCGTTCCTGCGTTGCACGCTCTCGACCAGCACGCGGCCCCAGCGGCCCATGCCTATGATTGCCGCGTTCAGCATCCTGATTGGTTCCTGGGTATGTGGGGGAAGCATGCTGTGCGGCGGAGGGGTGGTCCAGGGGGGCTTTACCCCCGGAACCCTCCCACTGAGGAGGCAGGCGCCTCCCCGGGCCCAGGCGTCAGTTCACCGGGCAGCGGGTCCATGCGTTGAAGTGTATGCCGTTAGCCGCGGAATTTTCCGGATAACAAATTAGTGCGATAGCCGAAGGAAATCGATATCATGCCTATATGGGACATATCCATCCTGGAACTTTGCCTGTTCAGCTCGTCACTGCGAATGATTCGATCATCGCTGACGACAAAATCCTCCTCCATCCGGCTGGGGATGTCATGGTAAAGCCCATATTGGGGCACGTAAGTAATGCTAAAAATTCCAATATTCGCAGAGTCGACAGAGAAATATTTTCTAAATTCGATCCAATTCAAATGTGCATTGTAAAGAATGTCATTCTCCATAACGAAAAAATTGTGATAAAAGATGGTCGATTCATCGTCGATAATTTTATCTCCACGGCAAATGATCTTGTCGCAATATCCGGCTTGGCGGACCGGCTTCGCACCGCCGCCTCAAGATTTGCGGGGAAGCCCGACGAGGCCGACTTTACAGTAGCCGATGACGAATGCGTCCTACTCGCGAACAACTTTGGTAGTGGCACCTGGGGGCATTGGTTGGCTCAGATACTGCCGAAATGCCTGATATTCGTGAAGGCGGTTCCGAATGGTAAGGTGGCGCTGCCAAGATCCTATTTTGGATCCGGACGATTCCGCAATTTCGGCCAGGCCGCCTTCGCACTTGGCCTGCGACCGGAACAGGTCATCCAGATCGACCGCGAGAAGAATTACCTAATCAAAAACGCCGTCTTTATCAATGCGATACATCGCGGTCCAATTCTTCATCCCGCCGCCTTGGAGGTCTTTGATGCGCCGGACAAGGAGTACAAAAGTATCTCATGTTCTGAAGAAAATGAAAATAAATGCTCCTTGAATCGAATCTATATTGATCGTCCAGAACAATATGGCAGGGGTATGGTCAACGCGGATTCGATACGAAATTTAATTCATTCTAACGGATTTACTTTAAAAAAGCTTGCTGAAGAGGATTTCATTTCCCAGGTTGCGCATTGGAGGAGGGGTGGTGTCTTTTGTGGGGTTCTTGGAAGTGATTTCACCAATATTCTATTTGGTTCGAAAGGTTCATCGGTAATTTCCATTACACCGCATTGGTTTGGGGATAGTTTTTTCTTTGGTCTATGCGCAATGCGTGGCCTAGTTTGGAATGAATTGTTCTGCGGTGATATCGTCAAGGAAGCGAAGGCGCGTCATCGTTCTGATTTCAAGGTCGATGAAAAGCAGCTTGATCATTTTCTATCGGTGGTCCTGCGTGGTCTTTAGATGAACTACCTCAACCTCTGCCCTATACAGCGTGGATGACAATGCCAGTGATGCCCGGACGGCTTTGAGGTAGTGATCCACCTGCCGCTCCAGCCCACCGGCCAGGGCTGAACCCGGTCCGACGCCTGCGGGCACACCTACTTCAGCTATCCCGTCTCGGGTAGTCACGCCCGAGGGAATCAGTCGCCAGATCAAACTGTGGCCAGAGCGGCAGCATCCATGGCACCCACAAAGCGGTCATCCGCATCTTCTTCCAAGATTAGAATGAAAATTCAACCTGCGGGGCGCGATACTCCGTCTTCATCTGATCCTCGGCCACTGTCTCGAAACAGAATATCGATGCTACTCTTGCCCTCGCCTTCGCGCGGGCGCCGCCCCCTCCAGCTCCCGCACCATCACCGGCATCCGGGTGATCCCCCAGCCCACTACCAACAGCGCCAGGCACATCGCCACGATCGTCGGCCCCTTCAGCCCGAAGGCTTCCCCCGCCGCGCCCAGCGCCAGCGCCCCGGTCGCCGGGCAGGCCCGCACGATCAGGCCCCAGAGGCTCAGTACCCGCCCGCGCATCGCCGGATCCGCCGCGCTCTGCACCAGGGTCTGTGCCGAGATGCCGTGCATCGAGGTCGAAGCCCCCATCAGCACCGCGCAGGCCAGCGCCAGCGGGAACCACGGTGAGGTCACGAAGGCCACAGTGAACACCGCCTGCGCCGCGATCGCCCCGACCGCCAGCCGCGTTACCCCGGTCAGCCGCCCGCGATTCGCCACCCACAGCCCGGAGATCAGGGCACCGATGCCGATCGCCGCCGTCAGCATCGCCAGCCCATCGGGGCCGCGGCTGAACAGCCGGTCGACATAAGGCGGTAGGATCTCCTGCACGCCGCGCACCAGCAGGTTGGCGACGGCGGCAAAGATCAGCAGCGGGCCGATCCCCGGATGCCGTCCGGCGTAGCGGAAGCCGGCCACCGTATCGGCCAGCACGCTTGCCTCCGGCGCATGGCCGCGGCGCTCCGCCGGCGGCACCCGCAGCAGCGGCATGGTGAAGGTCGCCATCAGATAGGCCAGGCAGTTGAAGGCGACCGCCGGCACCACCCCGCCCCAGGCGATCATCGGTCCGGCCATCGCCGGCCCGATGAAGCGCGCGACGTTGAAGCACAGCGAATTGCAGGCCACCGCCGCCGGCAGGTCGGCCCGCGGCACCAGCGCCGGCATCAGGCTCTGCCGCGCCGGCTGGGCGAAGCTGGCGGCGATGCCGGAGCACACCTCCAGCACCAGCAGCAGGCCGATGGTCAGCTCGCCGGCGGCCAGCAGCAGCCCGACCGTCGCCGCCTGGGCGGCGATGGCCATCTGCGAGACCATGGTCAGCCGCACCCGGTCCACCCGGTCGGCGATGGCCCCGGCAAAGGGGCTGAACACCACGGCCGGCGCCAGGTCGCAGAACGCCACCATGCCGACCCAGAAGGCGCTGCCGGTCATCTGCCAGGCCAGCCAGGTCACCGCGATGCGGTGGACCCAGAGCCCGGTCCAGGAGACGACCGATGCGACGAAAAACAGACGGGCGTCGCGATGCGACAGCGCGCGCCCGAGCGCGCCGAAGCCGAGGGCCACGCGGGGGCCCCGGCCCTAGCGCTGCGGTGCGGTGCGGGTGTTCTCCTGCACGCAGTCGGCGGCGATCCGGTCACGCTCGAAGATCCGGCCGAGCCGGTCGGTCTCGGTGCGCTGGGCGTAGATGCTGGCCTGGGAGCCGATGCGGCTGTCGCGCTCATCCTCCCGCATCAGTTGGCCGCGGTCGCGGGTGGTGATGATGCGGTCGGCATCCCGCCGGCAGGCGGCGGCCAGCGCCGCCTGGTCGCGCACTGCTTGGTCCGGGGCCGGGGCGACGTAGGGCCGGGCAGGCGCGGCCGGTGTGGCAACGCCCGGGCGCGGCTCGGCGAAGGTCGGAGAGGCGGGAACGACCGCCGGGTCCCGGCCACCGCAGGCGACGAGACCGAGCAGCGCGACCACCGCGAGGCAGACAGGGGGAAGCGGGCGGGGTGTCGGGCGGGTCATGCGCGGTTCTTCTTGGCAGGTGTGAAGGTCGGGTCGCCAGGAGAGGTCCGTCCGCGGCAGCGGCCGGGATAGCCTGCGCCGACCTCAGGCGATGCGGTGACGGGCACCGCCATCGGCCAGCGTTCGCGACAATAGCCGGGTCACCCTGGATTCGTCGAACCGCGCCGCGGCGTTGAGCGGCACCGTCGCCGCCGCCGCCAGCAGGGAGGGGTGCAGGTCGATGCCCTCGGCCGTCACGTCGAAGAACCCGGCCAGGGCCCGCGCGCGGGTCAGCAACTCGATCAATGCCAGCAGCCTGAGGCAGAGCGCGAGGCCGGGCAGGGAGTCCAGCCCGGTGGCGCGGTCTATCGCCTCCGCCCAGCAGCCGGCGTCGGGGTCGGCGATGGCGATCTCGGTGCGGGCGCCATCCGGGCGGGGGAAGACCAGCACCCGCCGTGGTCCCCATTGCCGCAGCGCCGCCGCCCGCCGGGCCAGGGTCCAGGCGGAGAGCAGTTCGCCGGGCGGGACGTCGGGCAGCGCCTCGGGCGGCACGGGGATGGCGTAGGTAAGGGCGCCATCGGGCGCCGCCGCCACGCGGATACGGAAAGCCATGGCCGCAATGTGCCGCCGCGGCGCCGGTGGCGCCACCCGGCGGAGGGAAAAGTTTAATATTTGTTCCGTTTCGGTCTGGCCCCGACAGGCTGCGCCGCCAGCGCGCCGCCATGCCGTATCGCTAGCGGAATGCCCCTGGGCGCGGCCTGCAATCCGGCGGCGCCGCTTTCCGTCTAGCCTGCGGATTCCTTCACCGCCACGGCGGCTGCCTCCGCGGCCGGGGGGGCCTCCGGATCCTGCAGCACCCGCCAGGTGCCGCCGATCAACACCTCGCTGGGGCGGAAGCGGCTCTTGTAGGCCATCTTGTTGCTCTCCGGCACCCAGTAGCCAAGGTAGACATAGGGCAGGGCCAGCGCCCGCGCCCGCTGGATCAGCCAAAGGATCGCCCAGGAGCCGAGCGAGCGCCGCGCCGCCACCGGCTCGAAGAAGGAGTAGACCGCTGAGAGCCCGTCGCTCAGCCAATCGGTGAGGCAGGCGCCAAGCAGCCGGTCCTCGGGGTCGCGGAATTCGATCATGCCGGTGGTGATCGGCGTGTCCTCGACCATGGCGCGGTAGTCGTAGAAGCCCATCGCCGCCATGTCGCCGTCGCCGTGGCGGGCTTGCTGGTAGCGCTGGAACAGGGCGAACTGCTCGGCTGTGGCGCGGGCCGGCATCTCGAAACCGCCGACATCGGCGTTGATCCGGGCAAGCTTCCGCTGTGCCCGGTTGGGCTCGAATTGCGGCACCATGATGCGGATCGGGATGCAGGCGGTGCAGCCGGGGCAGACCGGCGAATAGGCGATGTTGTGGCTACGCCGGAAGCCGGCGCGGGACAGCCGGTCGTGCAGCGGCTCGGCCTCGGGGCCGGTCAACTCGGTCACGATCTTCCGTTCCGTCCGGCCAGCCAGGTAGGGGCAGGGCAGCGGCGCGGTGGTGTAGAAGAATTGTGGCCGGCGGTTGGGGCGATGGAGCATTGGTGTCTTCAGTCTCGGGGCGTCTGGCGCAGGAATCAACCGCCGGATTGCCGCCGGGTTCAGCAAACCCTCATGGAACCAGCGCGAGATGGCCGCCCGCCCCCTCCGGCAGCCGTCCCAGCCGGGTCGGCCGTCCGTCGCGCCAGCCCGCCAGCAGATCCCCCCAATGGGCCGAAAGCGGGTTGCCCGACTGGCCGGTGGCGATGCTGGCGAGCGTGGCGTCCGGGTCGGCGAGGTCGGCCACCAGCCGCAGCCCGGCGCCATGAACATGCGCCCAGCCGTTCGGGCCGACTCCACCGCGCGAGACGGTCCATTCATCGCCGCCGGTCGCCGCCTCCAGCCGCGCCCAGTCGGCGAGCCAGGGGATCAGCCGCAGCAGCGGGTGCTCGAATCGCGCCACATGCACCTTCCCCCAGCGCCAGGCCGCCGGATCGGGGCCGAGGTCGGCGGCCAGCCCCGCCACCGCCTCCTCCAGCGCCCGGCCGGCAAGGCCG
This sequence comes from Siccirubricoccus deserti, assembly GCF_014283215.1. Classification (GTDB taxonomy): domain Bacteria; phylum Pseudomonadota; class Alphaproteobacteria; order Acetobacterales; family Acetobacteraceae; genus Siccirubricoccus; species Siccirubricoccus deserti. The sequence continues at coordinate 27,636 of NZ_JACOMF010000030.1, read as the reverse complement.
CGGCAATCGCCGTCGCACCACGGCGCACCGCGGCCATCCGGGGCGAGCACCAGACGGAGGAAGCCGCTCCGTGCGGTCCAGGCCCCGGCCGGCACGCCCCCCGCCGCCAACGCCCGCCGGCCAAGCTGGCGCAGGAAGGCGTTCAGGATCAGCGGCTCCGGCCGCTCTGCCCTGATGTCGCCGTCCCAGCCCAGCAGCAGGTCGAGCGCGGTGCCGGCGGTGCCGGCCGGCCGCGGCAGGCTGCGCAGCATCCCGTCGGGGGCCAGCACATCCCGCGCCAGCAGGGAGACGGTGTCGCGCTGCATGGCGGCGAAGCCGGCGGCGTCGTGCGTCGGCGCGGCGCCGAGCATCTCGCCGATCCGGCGGAACCGCCAATCCTCGAACCAGTCGCGGCCGAGGAAGGCCGGGTGGTCCGCCGGCGCCACCCGGTTGTTGGCATTGGCCAGCGCGCCGCTGGCCGGGTCCTCGACATGCGGCAGCGTGTCGAAGGGCAGCCAGCCGGTCCAGTCATGCCCGCCATCCCAGCCGGGGGCGGGCAGGGTGCCGTCGCCGGCCCGCCGCAGCGGCGTGCGGCCGGTGAGATAGAGGGCGATCCGCCCCGCCGTATCCGCCACCGTCAGGTTCTGCGACGGGCTGGTGATCAGCGCCGCCGCAGCCCGCGCCTCGGCGGCCGATTGCGCCCGGTTCAGCGCATGCAGCCCGGCGGCGGCGGTGTCGCCGGCGGCGAGGTTGGCCATGGCGACCGCCAGCACCGCGTCGCGCGGTGGATCGGCATCGAGGTCGGAGACCACCGGCCCGTGCCGCGTCTCCCGTACCCGCAGCACCACCGGATCGGCGCCGCGCACCGCGATGACCTCTTCCCGTATTGTGAAGGGGCGGGGGCCATCGGGAGTCTCGTAGGCATCCGGCCCGGCCAGCCGCTCCACGAAGACGTCCTGGGTGTCGGAATGGGTGGTGGTGAAGCCCCAGGCGAGGTGGCGGTTGCGGCCGATCACCAGCAGCGGCACGCCAGGGCTGGTGGCGCCGGCCAGCATGGCGCCATCGGCCAGGTCGATCCGCGCCAGGTACCACAGGATCGGCGCCTGGAAGCCGAGATGCGGGTCGCTCGCCAGCAGCGGCGCGCCGGAGGCGGAGCGCCGCGCCGCCACCGCCCAGGCGTTGCTGGCGGAGGCGGGCAGGGTGCCTTGCTCCGGGAAGCGCGGCAGGGCGGCGGCCAGCCGGACCAGATGCCCGGGGTCGAGCGCCGCGCCCTGGTCCGGGATGACGGCACCGGGCTGGCCGGGGCTGGTGTCCTCCGGCCAGAGCTCGGCCAGCCGCTCCGGCGGCAGCAGGGTGGCGAGCCGGGCGCGGTCCAGTTCCTGCCGCCAGTTGCCCGAGAGCCAGAGGCCCATCACCTTGCCCCAGAGCAGGCTGTGCTCCGGCCGCCAGGGCTCCGGCGCGCCGAGCAGCAGGAACTCCGGCGCGACGAAGCGGCCGCGCGCGGCGATCCAGGCGTTCACCCCCTCGGCATAGGCCTCCAGCAGGTCGTGGGTCTCGGCCGGCAGCGTGGCGAGGTCGGCCGTCGCCCGCTGTGCCAGGCCGAGGGTGCGGGTGAAGCGGTCGCTGCGCAGCGCGCTGCCACCGGCGATCTCCGCCAGCCGGCCGGTGGCGCCGCGGCGCATCATCTCCATCTGGAACATCCGGTCCCGCGCATGCAGCAGGCCAAGCGCCATGGCGGCGTCGCGCTCGATGGCGGCGGCGATGCGAGGGATGCCCGCGGCATCGAAGCCGATCTGGACCGGAGCCGAGAGGCCGGGCAGGCGCAGCGTTTCCTGCGTCGCCGGCAGGGTCCACCACAGCGCCGCGGCGCCGCCGGCCAGGGCCAGCAGCGGCAGCAACAGCAGCACGGCGAGCCCGCGCTTCAGCCAGCGCAGCACCGGCCGCGGCCGGCGGTGGCGATGCCGCGGCCGGCGTGCGCGGGGTGTGCTGCTGCCAGGCCGGCGCGGCGGGCCGGAGGGCGGCGGTGCGGTGAGGCGTCCATCCATGTGACGCACCATGCGCATCCTCCGGCGGCTTCGTCCATCGGGTGACGCCGGCGGTCCCCGGGCTTCACGCGCGGTGCCGGCTCGGCCTAGCATGGCGGCAAGACCATTGGAGGAAGCGCGATGCGTGGCGTGGTGTTCACCGGCGACCGGCAGCTCGAGATCATGACCTTTCCCGACCCGACGCCGGGCGCGGGCGAGGTGGTGCTGGAGATGAAGGCCTCCGGCATGTGCGGCAGCGACCTGAAGCATTACCGCCGGCCGCGCGGCGTGCGGCAGAACAACGGCCTCGCCGCCGCCGAGGGCCCGGTGATCGCCGGGCACGAGCCCTGCGGCGTGGTCGCCGCCATCGGCCCCGGCGTCGATCCGCGCCAGGCGCAGGTCGGGCAGCGGGTGATGGTGCACCACTACCAGGGCTGCACCACCTGCGGCCATTGCCGCACCGGCTGGCAGCAGCTCTGCCAGAAGACCAGCGTGAAGGTCTACGGCAACAACAACCACGGCGGCCACGCCAACTACATGTGCGTCCCGGCCAATACGCTGGTGCCGCTGCCCGAGGAACTGAGCTTCACCGCGGGCGCCGCCATCTCCTGCGGCACCGGCACCGCTTATGGCGCGCTGCGGCGGATGAATGTCTCGGGCAACGACACCCTCGCCATCTTCGGCCAGGGGCCGGTGGGCCTGTCCGCCACGCAGCTGGCGACCGCCATGGGCGCGCGGGTGATCGCCCTCGACATCTCGCCGCAGCGGCTGGAACGCGCCCGGGCCTTCGGCGCGGCGGAGACGATCAACCCCTCGAACGTCGATCCCGTCGCGGCGATCCGCGAGCTGACCCACGGACTCGGTGCCGATCTGACGCTCGACACCTCCTCCTCGCCGCAGGCGCGCATCCAGGCGATCCGTGCGCTGAAGGTCTGGGGCACCTGCTGCTTCGTCGGCGAGGGCGGCGAGGTGACGATCGACGTCTCGCCCGACATGCTGCGGCGGCAGGCGACCGTCATCGCCTCCTGGACCTTCTCCAATGTCGGCCAGGCGGAGTGCGCGCAGTTCATCATCGACCGGAAGCTGAACGTCGACAGCCTGTTCACCGACCAGTGGAAGCTGGACCAGGCAGAGGAGGCCTATAAGCTGTTCGACCAGCAGAATACCGGGAAGGGCGTGTTCCTGATATAGCAGGCTGCGGAAGAACCCGCGGCCGGGCGCAAGCGCACTCAGTCCCCTCATGGCCGGGCGTGACCCGGCCATGCAACCCCTTGCTTTCGAGCCGGAAACCGGAGGCGCGGGTCAAGTCCGCGCATGACGGGGACGCTGCGCTTCGGCGTTCTTCTGCGTCCTGCCGGAGACGCATGGGGCCTGTGCCCGGCGCGGCCGGGTTCAGGCTGCGCCGCATTCCGTCATCGGCAGCGAATGAGGCGGCGGCGGAGCCGTCTTGCCACTGCCGATCCAGCGGGCGGCCATCGAGAACCAGAGGCTCGGGGTGGCTGAGGCGCCCTGCGCCGGGTGCGAGATATCGGCATGCTCGACGGTGTGCTGGGCGTGGGGAGGTTGGGATGTCATGGCGGCCTCGGCTGCGGCAAGGCCCGCACCATGACGACGCCATGCCGTCTGGTCGGTGTCCTGGCGCACAGCCGGTCGCCGGATGCGATTGCCGGCAGGACGCGTGGACACCCGCCTGGACCGGCCCCTCCGCCCCATACTGGCGACGGTTGATCGCGCCCGACCAACCGGCCCCCGATGCCGGACGTCGCGCCACCAGGCGCGACCCCCTGGAAACCGTCTGCGCGGCACCCGCCACGGCCTCGGCATGAATGGAACATCCATGCCGCAAGTATCGCTCCAGCGGGATGCCGCGGCGGCAGGTCAGTCCATGTTCACCATGATGGTCTTCTTGTGGGTGAAGTGCTCCAGCATCGCCTCCAGCGAGGCCTCCTTGCCGAGGCCGCTGCTCTTCACCCCGCCGTAGGACAGGTTGGCCTGCACCACGAGGTTCTGGTTGATCTGCACCAGCCCCGCCTCCAGCCGATGCGCGAGGTCCAGCCCCACCTTCAGGTTGTTGGTCCAGAGGCTGGCAGCCAAGCCGTATTCGCTGTCATTCGCCTCGGCCAGCACCGCCTCGGGGTCGTCGAAGGGCGCCATGACGGTGACCGGGCCGAAGATCTCCTCCCGCACCAGACGGCTGTCGGCGCCGAGGCCGGTGAAGATGACCGGCTGGATGAACAGCCCCTTCTTCAGCGCAGGGTCGCTCGGCATGGCAGAGCAGACCAGGGCGGTGGCGCCGGGCGTCCTCGTGCCCTCCTCGATGAAGCCGCGCACCTTCTCCAGCTGGCCCTGGCTGACGATAGTGCCGATGTCGGTCTTCTCATCCAGCGGGTCGCCCATCACCATCCGGTCGACCGCATCCTTCATCGCCTTGACGAAGCGGTCGAAGATCGGCCGCTCGACATAGATGCGCGAGGCCGCGGTGCAGCTCTGCCCCTGGCGGGTGAAACGCATCGAGGTCAGCGCGCCGGCGACGGTCTTGTCGAAGTCACAATCGGCGAAGACGATCATCGGCGACTTGCCGCCGAGTTCCAGGGTCACCGGGATCAGCTTCTCGGCCGCCGCCTTGGCGACGATCTTGCCGGTCTCGACGCTGCCGGTGAAGGTCACCTTGCGGACCAGCGGGTGGGAAACGAGCGGCGCGCCGCATTCCGGGCCGAAGCCGGAGACCATGTTGAACACGCCGGGCGGAAGGATGCGGTTCATCAGCTCGCAGATGCGGAGCACCGCGAGCGGCGCTTCCTCGGCCGATTTCACCACCACGCTGTTGCCCGCGACCAGGGCCGGCGCAACCTTCAGCGCCATCAGCAGCATCGGCACGTTCCAGGGGATGATGGCGCCGACCACGCCGAGCGGCTCGCGCACCGTCACGCTGAGGACGTTCGGCGCGAAGGGCACGCTCTCGCCCTTCAGCTCGGAGCCGAGACCGCCGAAGAACTCGAAGATGTCGGCGACCACACCGGCCTCGACCCGGCTCTCGGTGCGCAGCGCCTTGCCGGTTTCGAGCGCGATGAGCTTCGCCAGCTCCTCGACATGCTCCTTCAGCAGGGCGGCGCAGGCATGCACCATGGCGCCGCGCTTGCGGGCCGGAACCTTGGCCCATTCCTTCTGCGCGCGGGCGGCATTCTGCACCGCGGCATCGACATCCGCCGCATCGCCCTCGGCGGCCTGGGCCACCTCGGCGCCGGTCGCCGGATTGACCACGGCGAAGGATTTGCCGTTGCGGCCGGGGACATAGCCGCCGCCGATGAAATGAAAGCCCGACATCGACTTCGCCAGCGCGAAGGGATCAAGCGTCGGGGGGGCCGGGGTGGGGTGGGGCCGGTCGAGCATGGGTTCTCCTCCCGGGGAGCATTCAGGGGCGGCGACCATGGGCCGCCGGGCTGCGATCGGCAAGGTGGGCCGTACCGCCGGGGCCGGGCTAGACTATCGGCTGAACAGGAGCATTTCAGCGCATGGCGTCCATTGCCCCCGGTCTTGTCGATCCCCGTGGCTGGCTCGAACGCATCTGGTCCTCCGTCGCCGACCGTGGCCGCGCCTATGCCGATGTGCCGGCCGCCTCGCTGCCGCCGCTCGACCGCGCCCGCCGGCTGGCAGAGACCCTGCTGTCGGAGCGCGGCGAGGCCTCCGGCGCCGCCGTCGCCCGGGCCTTGCAGGATACCCTCGCCAGCCTCGGCGCCGAGGAACGGCTGGGCTTCTACCGGTTCATCGCCGAGGGCTTCACCCCGGATGTGGAGCGGTTGCGCGCCGCCGCCGAGGCTTGGCTGGCCAGCCCCGACGCCGCCACCGCCGCCCGCCTGGCCGATGCCGCCGAGCCGCCGCGGCAGGAGTTGCTGCGGCGGATGAACCACTGTCCCGGCGGTACCGCGGCGCTGGTCGGGATGCGCAAGGAACTGCTTGGCCTGCTCCGCGCCCAATGCGACCTGCGCCCGCTGGACGCGGATCTCAGGCACCTCTTCGCCTCCTGGTTCAATCGCGGCTTCCTGGAGCTGCGGCGGATCGACTGGCAGACGCCGGCGGCGGTGCTGGAAAAGCTGATCGACTACGAGGCGGTGCACGAGATCCAGGGCTGGGACGACCTCCGCCGCCGCCTCGCCGCCGACCGCCGCTGCTTCGCCTTCTTCCATCCGGCACTGCCAGGGGAGCCGCTGATCTTCGTCGAGGTGGCGCTGGTGGAGGGCATGGCCGCCGCGGTGCAGCCGTTGCTCAGCCGCGATAGCCGGAATGGGGGCCGGGGCGGCGATGCGGCGCGGGCGGATACCGCAATCTTCTATTCCATTTCCAACTGCCAGGAGGGGCTGCGCGGCATCTCCTTCGGCAATTTCCTGATCAAGCAGGTGGTGGAGGAGCTGAAGGCGGAGCTGCCGCAGCTGACCCGCTTCGCCACCCTCTCCCCGGTGCCGGGCTTTCGCCGCTGGCTGGAACGGTGCCTCGCCGCGCCGCCGGAGGAGGGTGCCTTCCTGCCCGAGGAAGCGGCGGCCCTGACCGCCGCCGCGGGGGTGGCGGAGCCGGTCGAGGCCTTCCAGGCGCTGACCGCCGAGGGCTGGCCGGACGACCCGGCGCGGGAGGCGGCGCTGCGCCCGGTGCTGCTGCGGCTGGCTGCCGCCTACCTCACCCGGCCGAATGCCGGCATGGGCGGGATCGACCCGGTCGCGCGCTTCCACCTTGGCAACGGCGCCCAGCTGGAACGGGTGAACTGGCTCGGCAACCGCGCCGCCCGCGGGCTGCAGGAGAGCTACGGCATCATGGTCAACTACCTCTATGACCGGGAGGCGATCGAGGCGAACCACGAGGCCTTCATCCGCTCCGGCCAAGTGGCGCGCTCGCCGGCGGTGGAGGTGCTGCTGACGCCGCCGCGGCCAGCCCCGGCCGGGCGCTTCGCCCTCGGCCGGCTGCTGGGCGGCGAGGAGCGGGGGGCGGCGAAAGCGGGTTGAGCCGGGCTGTAGGGGGCCGTCATTTTCCGCTGTCCTTCCGTGGCTTTGCTGCGGAAGGCTGAGCCGGGGCGCGGATCGTGTGGCAAGCCGGGCCTCCAGGAAATTGCGCAGCGGTTTTGCGGGGAACGCCGACCGGCCTATGCCGCACGCCGCATCTGGGGCATGACAGCGGCGATCCGGAGTGCCGGGAAGGAGATGATGATGCCTGAGCCGAGCGGCCCCCTGAAGGGTCTTCGAGTCCTCGACCTCACCCGGGTGCTGGCCGGCCCCACCTGCACCCAGATGCTGGGCGACCTCGGCGCCGAGGTGATCAAGGTCGAGCGGCCGGAGGCCGGCGACGACACCCGCGGCTTCGCCCCGCCCTTCGTGCCGAACACGAAGGAAAGCGCCTATTTCGTCGGGGTGAACCGCAACAAGAAATCGGTCACCCTCGACATCGCCAAGCCCGAGGGCCAGGCAATCATCCACAAGCTGCTCGCCCAGTGCGATATCCTCGTCGAGAATTTCAAGGTCGGCGCGCTGGCGAAATACGGCCTCGGCTGGGAGCAGCTGAGCAAGCAGTATCCGCGGCTGATCTACTGCTCGATCACCGGCTTCGGCCAGACCGGCCCCTATGCGCCGCGGCCGGGCTATGACGCGCTGATCCAGGCCATGGGCGGCGTCATGTCGCTGACCGGGGAGCCCAAGGGCTCGCCGCAGAAGGTCGGCGTGCCGGTCGCCGATCTCTTCGCCGGGCTCTACGGCTGCATCGGCATCCTGGCGGCGGTGAACCACCGGCACGCGACCGGGCAGGGGCAGCAGATCGACATCGGCATGCTGGACACCCATGTCGCCTGGCTGGCCAACCAGGGGATGAACTACCTGGCGACCGGCGAGAATCCGCCGCGGCTCGGCAACCAGCATCCGAACATCGCACCCTACCAGGAATTCCCGACCAAGGATGGCTACATCATCCTGGCGGTCGGCAATGACCCGACCTTCGAGCGCTTCTGCAGGGCTTTCGGCCAGGAACACCTGCTGGGCGACCCGCGCTTCGCCACCAACCCGATCCGCGTCGCCAACCGCGACCTGGTGACCGAGACGCTGACACCGGTGATGAAGTCGAAGACCACCGCCGAATGGATCGGGCTGCTGGAGGCGCAGAAGATCGGCTGCGGCCCGATCAACACGCTGAAGGAGGTCTTCGCCGACCCGCATGTGGTGGCGCGGAACATGGTGGTCGAGATGCCGCATGCCTCGGGCGAGACGGTGAAGGTCATCGCCAACCCGGTGAAGCTCTCGGCGACGCCGCCCGACTATCGCAGCCCGCCGCCGGTGCTCGGCCAGCACACGGAGGAAGTGCTGGGCGGGATGCTGGGGCTTTCGGCGGCGGAGATCGCCGCGCTGCGGGAGAAGGGCATCCTTTAGGCGGCGCAGCTCGGCGCCACCGCGTTGTCATGGCCGGGCTTGACCCGGCCATCCATCCGCCGGGTTCCCCTACCTTCCGCCGGATGCACGGCTCATGTGCGTGCATGACGGAAACGAGCGCTTCTCCCTTTGTGGGCAGCGTCCGCGACCGCCTGCGCCGGATGATCCCGGCGGCGTGCCGCGCGTTGGCGCTGGATGGTCCCGCCGCTCACGCCCTTCACCGCCCGCCCGCCCTGGATCGGCGGCACGCTGCAGACGTTGCGCGCGCTGCGCTACCCGTTCCGCGCGGCGCTGTCGCCGGGCCACCGGCTATGGCTGCCTCTGCCGGATGGCGATGCGCTCGCTGCCATGCTGCACCTGCCGGGGGCGCGTGGTGACCAGCCGCTGGCGGTACTGGTGCACGGCCTCGCCGGCACCGAGGATGACCCCTACCTGCGAGAGGCGGCGCAGGCCCTGCTGTGGCGGGGGTTCCCGGTACTGCGGCTCAACCTGCGCGGCAGTGCCCGGTCGCTGCCGCGCAGCACCAGCCACTACCACCTCGGCCGCAGCGAGGATCTGGCCGCGGCGCTGCAGGCGCTGCCCGGGGCGCTGACCCGGCAAGGGGTGGTGCTGGCGGGCTGGTCGCTCGGCGGCGCCCTGGCACTGCTGCTGCTGGATCGCCATGCGGCGGCGCCCGGCATGCCCCGCATCCTGGCCGCGGCCGCCATCTGCCCGCCGCTGCAGCCGGAGCTGGCGCATGCGGCGATCGACACCAACCCGATCCTCGGCCGCGCCCTGCTGGCCCTCTACCGGCGCGAGGTGCTGGCGGTGCCGGCCAAGGACCTGCCGGAGCCGCTGCGCCGCGCCGCCCGCGCCGCCCGCAGCCTGGAGGAGTTCGAGGCGGAGGTGACCGCGCCGCGCTTCGGCTACCCCTCCTACGCCGTGTTCTGCGAGCTGAACCGCCCGGCCGCGGTGCTGCCGAGGCTGCGCATCCCGACCCTGGTGATGCTGGCCGCCGACGACCCGCTGGTGCCCCTGGCCAGCATGGAGGGCATCGACTGGACCGATTGCCCCGCCGTGCTGCCGCTGGCCATCGCCGGCGGCGGGCATTGCGGCTTCTACGACTGGCGGGCGGGGAGCCTTTCGGTGCGAGTGCTGGGCAGCTTTTTCGAGGGCGCCGCCAAGATGGCGCCAGCAGGGGCGGCGGAGGAGGTCCCGCTCAACCCTCCGCCGCAACCCGCAACCGCAGCGCCGCCTTCTCCCGCCCGATCAGCGGCAGCAGGGTCTTGAGGTCCGGGCCATGCTCCTCGCCGGTCAGGGCGAGGCGCAGCGGCAGGAACAGCGGCTTGCCCTTGCGGCCGGTGGCGGATTTCAGTGCCTCGGTCCAGGCGCCCCAGGTGGTGGCATCCCAGGGCTCGGGCGGCAGGGCGGCGAGGGCGGCGCGGAGGTATTCCGCCTCGCCGGGCTGCGGCGGCGGCACCAGCGTGCCGCGCACCACCTCGAACCACAGCTTCGCCTCGCCAAGCAGGTCGAGGTTGTCGCGCACCACCAGCCAGAATTCCTCGTCCGCACCCTCCGGCAGCTGTGCCCGCACGCTGTCGAAGGAGGCGGTGTGGAGGTGGCGCCGGTTCAGCGCCAATAGCTGCTGCACATCGAAGCGCGCGGGGGATTTCGAGATGGCGGTCAGGTCGAAGCCGGTAACCAGCGCGGCGGGCATGGCCGGCACCGGATCATGCGAGGTGCCGAGCGCCGCCAGATAGCCCGCCAGCGCCGCCGGCTCCACCCCGTCCCGCCTGAGCTGCCGGAGCGAGAGCGAGCCAAGCCGCTTCGACAGAGGCCCGCCATCCGCATCGGTCAGCAGCGGCAGATGGGCGAAGGACAGCGCCCGCGGATCGCCGCCGAGCGCCGCCCAGATGTCGAGCTGCACGCCGGTGTTGGTGACATGGTCCTCGCCGCGGATGATGTGGGTGACGCCGCCCTCCAGGTCGTCGACCACGCTGGTGAAGGTGTAGAGCGGCGAGCCATCGGCGCGGACCAGCACCGGATCGGACAGGCTGGGCAGCTTCACCGCGCGGCGGCCGAGCACGCCATCCTGCCATTCCGGGCTGCGGTTCGAGAGCCTGAAGCGCCAATAGGGCACCTTGCCGTTGGCGAGCGCGCGGGCGAGCTGGTCCGGCGTCATCTTCAGCGCGCCACGATCGTAGATCGGCGGCCTGCCCTGGCGGAGCTGCTGCTCGCGCTTGGAGCGCAGCTCCTCCTCGCTCTCGAAGCAGGGGTAGAGATGGCCGCTGGCCTTCAGCCGTTCGGCGGCGGCGGCGTAGCGCGGCAGCCGGTCGGACTGGCGGAAGCTCTCGTCCCAGTCGAGGCCGAGCCAGCGCAGATCCTCCTCCAGCGCCACGGCGTATTCCGCCTTGCTGCGTTCGAGGTCGGTGTCGTCCAGCCGCAGCAGCACGGTGCCGCCGCGCTGCCGGGCGAAGAGCCAATTCACCAGGGCCGCTCGGGCATTGCCGACATGCAGCAGGCCGGTGGGCGAGGGGGCAAAGCGAAGCTTCATGGTGTTCCAATGCTTGACGGCATGATTCGGTCCGGCTTCTGCTGGCCCGACCAGACGGAGCACCGCCGATGCCGACCAGACTTCCCCCGGGTTCCACCGGGCCGGTGTCCGCCGATGCGCTGGCGATGATGCGCTACGACGCGGCCAAGAAATCGGCGCTGGTGGGCTATCTGCTGTGGTTCTTCCTCGGCTTCGCCGGCATCCATCGCTTCTACCTCGGCGCGACCGGCAGCGGCATCCTCATGCTGCTGGTCTTCCTGGCGTCCACCCTGCTGACGGTGGTGGCGGTTGGCTTCCTGGGGTATCTGGTGCTCGGACTCTGGTGGCTGGTGGATGGGCTGCTGATTCCTAGGCTGGCGGAGCGGTATAACACGCGGCTGATCCAGACCCTGCAGGTGTAGGAACGCCCCGTGAAGCCGCTTCGCCGCTTCACGGGGGTTCCGATGATTCCTCCCGGTCGACGCTTCGGCACGCCTTCCGCGGCAAAGCCGCGGAAGGACGGCAGAGGGCACGCGGAAGGAAAGAAGGGCGTCCCGGCTCACCGCTGCGGATCCAGCGCCTGGTAGTCGGTGTCCTGCTTCCGCGTCGCCGGGGTGGCGATGCAATGCGCGACCCAGGCCACGTGGTCGAGGCCCTCGGCCCGGGCGTATTCGCCGAAGCGGTAGTAGGCGGCGCGCAGGGCCTCGGCCGAGGCCGCATCCTGCCGCAGATCCTCGATCTGGGCGCGGATGAAGCGGCGGGCGTAGTCCTGCGCCGCCTCGGCGCTGGCGAAGCCCTCAACCAGCCAGGCGTCATCGGGGTCCGCCCCGTCATCGCCATGCTCGCCGCATCGCACGCTGAAGCTAGCGGCATGGCGCGGCGCGGGAAGATCCTGGCGCGGCTGCCGCCGCCCGCCGGCGCGGGTCATTCCTCCTCCTCCGCGGCATCCTCGTCGCGGCGGGGGTCGAGGGCGCGCCAGCTGCGGTCCTCAGGATCCAACGCCGGGCGCGCGACGAAATCATTCAGCTCCGCGGCGCTGTGCCAGGCGTGCTCGGCGCCGCCCATCACCTCGGCGTCCTCGCCGAAGGCGAACCAGGCGGCCAGCACCTCCTCCGGCGCCATGCCAGACGTCCGGCAGCGTTCGATACTGTCCCGCACATAGCGCCGGGCGAAAGCGTTGGCATGCTCCAGGGTGCCGAAGCCGCGGATGACCTCCACCGGGTCGGCGCCATTGCCCCCCGAGAGGTCCATGATGCGGACGGCATAGCCGCCCTCCGCCCCGAACTGCGACCGGTCGAACATCGGATCTTCGTTGCTGGCCACGCTGCGCTCCCCGCCATCGCGGCGGAATCCCCCTGGCCGCACGGCCATCGTGATCCCGCTATCGCAACGGCTCATGCGATGAGGTTGGTGTATCCGTTGGTGATCGGGTAACGCCGGTCACGGCCGAAGGCACGCGGGCCGATCTTCACGCCCGGCGGCGCCTGGCGGCGCTTGTACTCCGCCCGGTCCAGCATCCGCCAGACCCGCAGCACCGTCGCCCGGTCATGCCCCTCGGCGACCAGCGCATCGATGTCGCGCTCGTGCTCCACCAGCCCTTCGAGGATGGCGTCCAGCACCACATGGGGCGGCAGGCTGTCCTGGCCGGGCCTGGACCCGGCGGAGGGCGGCCTCGTGATCACCCGCTCCGGCACCACCGGCCCCCGCGGCCCGCGCGCGCCGGCCGGGACATGGGCGTTGCGCCAGCGGCCAAGCGCGACGACCTGGGTCTTGTAGAGGTCCTTCAGCACCGAATAGCCGCCGCACATGTCGCCGTGGAGCGTGGCATAGCCAAGCGAGATCTCCGACTTGTTGCCGGTGGTCAGCACCATCTCGCCGGACGTGTTCGACAGCGCCATGAGGGTCAGGCCGCGGACGCGGGACTGGATGTTCTCCCCGGTGGCATCGGCCGGGCGGTCGGCGAAGGCGGGCGCCAGCATCGCCTGGAAGGCCGCCATCGCCGGGCCGATGTCGATCGTCTCGTAGCGGATGCCGAGCTGCGCGGCGCAGGCGGCGGCGTCCTCCAGGCTTGTCCGGTTGGTGCCGGGGGAGGGCATCATCACCGCCCGTACCCGCTCCGGCCCCAGCGCATCGGCGGCGACGGCGGCGGAGACGGCGCTTTCGATGCCGCCCGAGAGCCCCAGTACCACGCCAGGGAAGCGGTTCTTCTCCACATGGTCGCGCAGCCCGAGCATCATCGCCTGCCAGATCTGCTCCTCACGGGAAGGAAGCTTCGCCAGTGCCTGTGGCGCGCAGACCAGCCGCCCCTCGGCGCGATGCCATTCGGTCAGGATCACCGCCGGCTCGAACAGCGGCATCTGCACCGCCAGGCTGCGGTCGGGGTTGAGCACGAAGCTCGCGCCGTCGAACACCAGCTCGTCCTGGCCACCAAGCTGGCCCAGGAAGACGAGGCCGAGGCCGGTTTCGACCACCCGCGGCACCGCCAGGTCGACGCGCCGCTCCGGCCTGCCGATCTCGAAGGGCGAGGCGTTGATACTGATCAGCACCTCGGCACCGGTTTCGGCCAGGGTCTCGGAAACCGCCGGGAACCACCCATCCTCGCCGATCATCAGGCCCAAGCGGAAGCCGCGGAAGGCGACGGGGCCGGGGGCGGGGCCGGCGTCGAAGAGGCGCCTGTCGTCGAACACGCCGCAATTCGGCAGCTCATGCTTGGCGCGGCGGGCGATGATCCGGCCGCCGTCCGCGACGAACAAGGCATTGTACCGCCGGCCGCCCTCGACCCAGGGGCCGCCGAGCACCAGGCCCGGCCCGCCGTCCGCCGTTTCCGCCGCCAGCGTCTCGATCGCCGCGGCGGCGGCGGCGTTGAATGCCGGCCTGAGGACGAGATCCTCCGGCGGGTAGCCGGCGATGGAGAATTCCGCGGTGACAAGGAGATCGGCGCCGAGCCGCGCCGCCTCCGCCCGTGCCACGCGGATGCGCTCGGCATTGCCGCGCAGATCGCCGAGATGCGGGTTGAGCTGGGCGAGGGCGATGCGGATCGTGTCGGACATGTCGGGACGAAGCTAGGGCCGCATCGCGAGCGGATCAACGCGACCGGGCCGGCCACAGCACCCCGAGCAGCATCCCGGCCGAGACCAGCAGCACCGCCACCAGCCCGAGCGGCGGCAGCGCCTCGCCCAGCAACGGCCATGCGATCAGCGCCGCCAGGGCCGGCACCACCGCCCCCACCATGGTGGTCGGCCCGGGTCCGATCGCCGCCACCGCCCTGGTACAGAGCAGCATGGCGATGACCGAGGCGCCGAGGCCATGGAACAGCCCCTGGATCAGCACCACCCGCCAGGGCGCCTCCGCCATGGCGGAGGGTAGTGCCAGCCACCACACCGGCAGGTAGAGCGGCGCGGCGCCGGCCATCAGCGGAAAGCCGAAGCCGGCCGAAACCAGCAGCACCGGCAGCCGCGCCGGGGCGATGCGCGGCAGCCCGCGCCAGGCGAGCAGCGGCAGCACCGCGACAAAGGAGCCGCCGTAGCGCAGCGCCGCCACATCCCAGGGCGTCAGCGCTTGGCTGGCGGTCAGCCGCGACATCAGGTGGAAGCCGACCCAGATCACCAGCAGCAGCCCGGCGCAGAGCCAGCCGACGAGGCGTTCCCGCCGCATCGGCACGAGCCCCACGGCCGCCGGGCCCTCGTCGCTCAGGCGGGAGAGGGCCCGTTGCGCTTCCGCTTGCCGTTCCGCCGCAGCAGGAACTCGCGGCCGACCTTCACCCGCGGCTCGCCGTCATAGGCGACGATATCCGCGGTGGCGTAGGTCTCGGACCAGATATCGGGCAGGAAGCTGCCGGTGCCGACCACGTCGATCGGCGCCTTGGCATCCGCCATCACCCGGCATTTCTGCACCCCGAAGCCGGAGGAGGCGACGATCCGCACCCGCGGGAAGCCGGCGGCGTCCAGCGCCTCCCGCATCCGCCAGATGGCGGCCGCGGAGACGCCGGTGCCGACCAGGTGGCGCAGCTCGGTCTCAGAGCGGTAGCGGCGGATGGCGCCCGGGGCGTGGCGTTCCAGCACGGCGTAGCTCTCGGCGGGGTCCAGCCCCTCCAGGAAGCGGCCGCCATGGGTATCCAGCCGAAAGGCAAGCTGCCCGGCGGCGGCCAATTCGGGGAAGCGGTGGCAGACGGCGAGGCCATCTGTCACCTCCCGGCCGAAATAATCGACCAGGACGGTCAGCGCCTCATCCGGGAAGGTCTCGTGGAACATCTCCGCGGCGCGCAGGGTGGAACCGGCATAGCCGATCAGCGCATGCGGCATTGTGCCGAAGCCACGCGGCGCGCCGAACCAGCGTGCGGTGGCGTCGGTGGCGTTGCCGATGAAGCCCTTGGCGCCTTCCTTGCGTGCCGCCTCGCTGCCGACGCTGGCGGCATAGGCCATCATTTCCTGCATCTCGGCGCCGGCGCAGTGGCGGGCATCCATCGCCAGGAAGGCGACCTGCGGCAGTTCCAGGCACATCTGATAGGCATTGTGGGCGGCGACGCAGGGCGGCCCCAGCTTCTGCAGATAGAGGGTTTCCAGATCCGACAGCTCGACCAGCGAGCCGGAGAGATAGAGGATCGGATCGCCGGCGCCGACCCAGGTGCCTTCCGGGTGCATCACCTCGATGTCGAAGCGGGTGCCGCGGGACCGCGCCACCCCCTCCAGCCATTCCAGCATCAGGCGCGGCGCGCTGACCACCGGGCGGCGGAGGAAGACCGCGTAGGTGACATGGCAATCGCCGAAGCGCCGGACGATGGCCCGGGTCCGGTTAAAATAGGCATCGGTCCGTGCGGTGATCGCCGCATCGCCCGGCGCCTCCCCGCTCGGCGGCGGCCGCTGGTCCATTACTGCGCGGCCTGGGCCGGCTGGACCGGGGTGCGGCGCGCCTTCAGCTCCGCCGCGATCAGGAAGGCCAGCTCCAGCGATTGTTCGGCGTTCAGCCGCGGGTCGCAGAAGGTCTGGTAGCGCAGCGCCAGATCGGCTTCGGAGAGGCGGTGCGCGCCGCCGAGGCATTCGGTGACCTCCTGGCCGGTCATTTCGACATGCACGCCGCCGGGCTGGGTACCCTCCGCCGCGTGGCAGTCGAAGAAGCGGCGGACCTCGGTCAGCACCGCATCGAAGGGTCGGGTCTTGTAGCTGCCGACGGTGGTGGTGTTGCCGTGCATCGGGTCCGACAGCCAGACCACGTTGCGGCCGGCCCGCTTCACCGCCCGCAGCAGCGGCGGCAGCTTGGCCTCCACCTTGTCGGCGCCCATGCGGGAGATCAGGGTCAGCCGGCCCTTGGCATTGGCCGGGTTGAGGATCTCGGTCAGCCGCACCAGCTCGTCCGGCGCCATGCTCGGGCCGACCTTCATGCCGATGGGGTTCTTCACCCCGCGCAGGAATTCGACATGCGCGCCATCCGGCTGCCGGGTGCGGTCGCCGATCCAGAGGAAATGCGCCGAGCAGGCGTAGCTGTCGCCGGTGGTGGAGTCGACGCGGGTCAGCGCCTGCTCGTAAGGCAGCAGCAGGCTTTCGTGCGAGGTGTAGAAATCCGTCTCCCGCACCTGCGGCAGGTCGGACATGCCGCAGGCCTGCATGAAGCCCAAGGTCTCGTCGATCCGGTGCGCCAGATCCTGGTAGCGGTCGGCCAGCGGGCTGCGCTCGACGAAGCCGAGGTTCCAGCGGTGCACCTGGTGCAGGTCGGCGTAGCCGCCGGTGGCGAAGGCGCGCAGCAGATTGAGCGTGCCAGCCGACTGCATATAGGCGAATTCCATCCGCGACGGGTCGGGGATGCGGGCCTCCGGGGTGAAGTCGGGGCCGTTGATGATATCGCCGCGGTAGGAGGGCAGGGTGATGCCGTCCTTGGTCTCGGTGTCCGAGGAACGCGGCTTGGCGAATTGCCCGGCCATGCGGCCGAGCTTCACCACCGGCGTGCCGCCGCCAAAGGTCAGCACCACCGCCATCTGCAGCAGCACCCGGAAGGTGTCGCGGATGACGTTGGCAGTGAAGTCGGAGAAGCTCTCGGCGCAGTCGCCGCCCTGCAGGACGAAGCCCTGGCCGTCGCCGGCCTTGGCCAGTGCGGCCTGCAGACGCCGCGCCTCGCCGGCAAAGACCAGCGGCGGCCAGCGGGAGATGCGGGCTTCCGCTTCGGCGAGTTTCGCCGCGTCCGGGTATTCCGGAACCTGCCGTATCGGCATGTCCCGCCAGCTTCCCGGGTGCCAGGCGCGCGCAACCATACTCTGCTTTCTCCCTTGGAATTCCCGACCATAGCCGAGGTGGGCAGGCAGGTGAACCCGGTGGGTTCAACCCGTCGCAACAGATGAACCGGAGCGCCGCCGACCGAAACGGATCGCTGTCCTAGCCGGAGTGCGATCCGCTCCAGCCTTCTTTCAGAGCAGCGTCATGCCTTCAGGCTTCCAGCATTCCGGCGATCTGCTCTATTCCGCTGCCGCACGCAGCCCGGCCTCGCGGGTGCGGGTCCGCATGGTGACGAATTCCTCGGCCGCGGTCGGGTGGATGCCGATGGTGCGGTCGAAATCCTCCTTGGTCAGCCCGGCGGCGACGGCGATGCCGATGCCCTGCATGATCTCCGCCGCATCCTCGCCCAGCATATGGGCGCCGAGCACCTTCCGGGTCTCCTGGCAGACGATGAGCTTCATCAGGGTCTTCCGCCCCTGCCGCTGGCTCAGCGTATGGCGCATGGGGGTGAAGCTCGCCAGGTAGATGTCGACCGGGCCGCAGGCCGCGGCATCCGCCTCGGTCAGCCCCACCGTGCCGATCGGCGGCGAGGTGAAGACCGCGGTCGGCACGTTCAGGTAGCTGGCGCGGCGGGGAGTCTTCCCGAACAGCGTATCGGCCAGCGCATGCCCCACCGCGGTCGCCATCGGCGTCAGGTTCAGCTTGTCGGTCACGTCGCCGATTGCCCAGATGTTGGGCGCGGTGGTGCGGTGGTCCTCATCCACCTCGATGGCACCGCCGGCGGTGCAGGCCACGCCGGCGGCGTCGAGGTGAAGCCCCTGGGTGTTCGGCTCCCGCCCGGTGGCGAAGAGCACCGCATCGCCTTCCACCGCGCCGCCGCCCAGCAGGCTGAGCCGCAGATGGTCGCCCTGGCGGTCGAGCCGGGCAGGGTGGTGACCGACATGCTGGTGGATGCCCTGGGCGTCCAGCGCCGCCTTCAGCGCCACGCGGATGTCCTGGTCAAAGCCGCGCAGCGGCATGTCGGCGCGGTAGACCAGCTCCACTTGGCTGCCCAGCGCCTGGAAGACGCAGGCGAATTCCAGGGCGATATAGCCGCCGCCGACGACGATCAGCCGCTTCGGCAGGGTCTTCAGGGTGAAGACATCATCCGAGAGCATGCCGAGTTCGGCACCCGGTAGTTCCGGCCGCACCGCCCGGCCGCCGACGGCAATGACGATCTTCTCCGCGGTCACCCGCCTGCCGCCGACATCCAGGGTATGGGCGTCGATGAAGCTGGCGCGGGCGTCGAAGCTGGTGACGCCGGCATTGGCCAGCAGCCGGCCGTAGATGCCGGACAGGCGCGCCACCTCGGCATCCCGCGCCGCGGCGAGCTTCGCCAGGTCGAAGCCGCGCACCTCCATGTCCCAGCCGAAGCCGGCGGCTTCCTCAGCCCAACCGGCGTACTCGGCGGCATTGACCATCAGCTTCTTCGGCACGCAGCCGACATTGACGCAGGTGCCGCCCCAGAACCGCTCCTCGGCGACGCCGACGCGGGCGCCATGCCCGGCGGCGATGCGGGCGCAGCGCACCCCGCCGCTGCCGCCGCCGATCACGAAGAGGTCGAAGTCATAGGCCATGGTCCGCCCTTCCTTGCGCCGGCCGGAGCCGGAATCTTCCGCAGTATATGCGTCCGCCCGGGCCGGAAGGTAAACCGGGGCATCAGCAGCCGGTCTGCCGCGGCAGCCGCTCCACCTCCAGCCCGAAGGCCGGGCGCAGCCAGGTGCCGAGGACATTGCCGAAGAACGCCGCCACCATCCAGGCCCAGCCATGCAGGCTGCCGGAGGCGATGCCGGAGAAATAGGCGCCGATGTTGCAGCCATAGGCCAGCCGCGCCCCATAGCCGAGCAGCAGCCCGCCCGCCACCGCCGCCAGGGCGGAGCGCAGCGGCACCCCCCAGCGCGGGGCGAAGCGCCCGGCCAGCGCGGCCGCCAGCAGCGCACCGAGAATGATGCCGAAATCCATTACCGAAGTGATGTCGGCGAGCACGCTGCCCTCCAGCGCCGCGCGCTGCGCCGGGCTGGACCAGAAGGGCCAGCTTGCCGGGTCGAAGCCGATCAGCGCCGCCGCCTTGGAGCCCCAGAGGGCGAAGGCGGAGGTGATGCCCCAGGGCCGCCCGGCCAGAGCCAGGGTGGCGAAGTTCAGCAGCGCCAGCGCCACCGCGCCGGCGACCAGCGGCCAGGGCCCGCGCAGCAGCCGGGCGAGGCCGGCCCGCGGTGCGGCCTCCGGCGCCACCAGCCGGCCGTGCCGCCGCCGCTCCAGCACCAGGGTCAGCCCGGCGATGCCGGCGAAGACGGTGAGGTTGGCGGCCAGCGCCGGCCAGGGGCCCCATGTCTTCACCAGCGAGATCGGCGGCAGATGCGGCAGCGCCGCCCACCAGTGAAGATGCGCGGCACCCAGTGCCGAGCCGGCGATGAAGGCAGCCAGGGTCAGCAGCATCCGGGTCGAACCGCCGCCCACGGTATAGAGCGTGCCGGAGGCGCAGCCACCGCCGAGTTGCATGCCGATGCCGAAGATGAAGGCGCCGAACAGCACCGAGACGCCGAGCGGCGCCACCAGCCCCTGCACCGGCTGGCCGAACAGCGTCCCCGCTGCCAGCACCGGGAAGAATAGCAGGGTGGCCACCGCCAGCATGACCATCTGCGCCCGGAGGCCGGCGCCGCGCCGGTCGGCGATGAACACCCGCCAGGCGGAGGTGAAGCCGAAGGCGGCATGGTAGAGCACCAGGCCGAGCGCCGCGCCAAGCAGGTAGAGCGCCGCCTGACGCGGGCTGACCGCCTGGCCGATAGCCAGCGCACCGAGCAGCAGCAGGGCGCCGGCGCCGAGTGCGGCAGGGGTGTTGATGGCGATGCGCCGCGTTGGCAGCGGCGCAGCAGCAAGGGTCGTTGCGGACATGGCTTTCCCGGTCACCGAACTATAGCGCGGGACATGGCCGTGCGGGCCGGCAGTTTCACCATGACAGGACGGGCGAAGGCTGAAACCCCGACCTGCCGCTGTTGCATGGCTCAGGCGCCCAGCCGCAGCTGACGGCAGCTGACCGTGGAACTGTACCTTGTCCGCCGCGCCCGGGCTGGACCCGCGTGCCGAAGAGTAAGCTAAAATCAATGCCTCGGGTGGCCGGGTCGAGTCCGGCCAAGACGGTGGAGCGGTGCTGTCGAGCCGCGCCCGGCGCCTCAGCCCGGGGTCGTCTCTGGCCGCCGCGGCACCATCAGGCGGACGGTGAAGACCTGCACCTCCTCGCCCGCCGCGTTCAGCGTGCGGTTGCGCACCAGCGCGGTGCCGCGGTCGGGCTTAGAGCGGGAGGGCGTCACCTCCAGCACCTCGATCTCAAGGCGGAGCGAGTTGCCCGGCCGCACCGGCTTCGTCCATTGCAGGTCACCGCCACCGCCGACGATGCCCCAGGGCAGCCCGGCCAGCGCCTGCACCACCATGCGCATGGTCAGCGCCGCGGTATGCCAGCCGCTGGCGGCAAGGCCACCGAAGATGTGCTGTTTCGCCGCTGCATCATCGAGATGGAAGGGCTGGGGGTCGTATTGCCGGGCGAAGTCGATGATCTCCTCCGCCGAGACGGTGACCGGGCCGGCGGTGAAGCGCCGGCCCGGGATGAGGTCCTCAAGGTAGATCGGCGCCGCCTGCTGCGCCGGGACGGCGCCGCCGCTCACGTCCCGATGCCGCCGAGGGCGAGGTACTTCACCTCAAGGTATTCCTCGATGCCATGATGGCTGCCTTCGCGGCCGAGGCCGCTTTCCTTGACGCCGCCGAAGGGCGCCACCTCGGTCGAGATCAGCCCCTCGTTGATGCCGATCATCCCGCTCTCGATCGCCTCGGCGACGCGGAAGATGCGGCCGACGTCGCGGGCGTAGAAATAGGCGGCGAGGCCGAAGGGCGTGTCATTCGCCAGGGCGATCGCCTCCTCCTCCGTCTTGAAGCGGAACAGTGGCGCGACCGGGCCGAAGGTCTCCTCGCGGAACATCAGCGCGTCATGCGGGACATTCGCCAGGACTGTCGGCTCGTAGAAATTGCCGCCGCGCGTGTGCCGCTTGCCGCCGGTGACCACCTTGGCGCCCTTCGAGAGCGCGTCGGAGACATGCTCCTCGACCTTCGCCACGGCATCGCCATTGATGAGCGGGCCTTGGGTGACGCCGGGCTCCATCCCGTCGCCGACCTTCAGCGCCTCGACGGCGGCTTTGAGCTTCGCGGCGAAGGCATCATAGACGCCGTCCTGCACCAGGATGCGGTTGGCGCAGACGCAGGTCTGGCCGGTATTGCGGTACTTGCTCGCCATGGCGCCCTGCACCGCGGCATCCAGGTCGGCGTCGTCGAAGACGATGAAGGGCGCGTTGCCGCCGAGCTCCATGCTGGTCTTCTTGATGGTCGGCGCGCATTGCGCCAGCAGCAGGCGCCCGACATCGGTGGAGCCGGTGAAGGTCAGCTTGCGCACCAGCGGGTTGGAGGTCAGCTCCTTGCCGGTCTCGCCTGAGGGGCCGGTGATGACGTTGCAGACGCCGGGCGGCATGCCCGCGCGCTCCGCCAGCACGGCGATCGCCAGCGCCGAGAAGGGGGTCTGCGAAGCCGGGCGGATGACGCCGGTGCAGCCGGCGGCCCAGCCGGGGCCGGTCTTCCGGGTGATCATCGCCGCCGGGAAATTCCACGGCGTGATGGCGGCGAAGACGCCGATCGGCTCCTTCGTCACGATGATCCGGCGGCCCTTGGCGTTCTGCGGGATGGTGTCGCCGTAGACCCGCTTCCCCTCCTCGGCGAACCATTCGATGAAGCTGGCAGCATAGGCGATCTCGCCCTTGCTCTCGGCGAGCGGTTTGCCTTGTTCGGCGGTCATGATCGCCGCCAGGTCATCGGTATTCGCCAGCATCAGCTCGAACAGCCGGCGCAGGATGGCGCTGCGGTCCTTGGCCAGCATGGCGCGCCAGGCCGGCTGGGCCTTGTGCGCTGCCTCGATGGCGCGGCGGGTCTCGGCGGCACCCATGGCGGGAACCTGGCCGACCGCCTCTCCGGTGGAAGGATTGCGCACGGTGAGGGTCTTGCCGCTGTCCGCCTGCACCCATTGCCCGCCGATGCAATTCGCCTGGCGGAACAGCTCCGGATCCTTGAGCGGCAGTTTGGCGAGGGCATCGAGCATCGGTGTTGTCTCCTTCCCAAGGCGCGGAAGATAGGCCCCCATCGGTGCTTTGTCAGCGGCGGGGGGGGATGTAGGCTGGCCGCAACGATGCCGGCACGGCCGGCGAGGGAGGAGACCGATGCGCCCGATCATCCTGGCGTTGGGGCTGCTCGCATGCGCCGGCGTGCCGGCGAGGGCCGAATACCCCGACCGGCCCGTCACCGTGATCCATAATTATGGCCCCGGCACCGCCTCGGACGCCACCGCGCGCTCGATCGCCGAGGCCTTCGCCGCGCATTTCGGACGGCCCTTCCCGGTGGTGAACCGCGACGGCGCCGCCGGCGTGGTCGGCGCCCGGGCGCTCGCCGCCAGCCCGGCGGATGGCTACACGCTGCTGATCGGGCCGATGACCGCGCTGACCTCGCAGCCGCATCTGGTGCGCGACACCGGTCTTGGACCGGAGGCGGTGGCGCCGGTGTGCAATGTCTCGGCCAACATGCTCGGCATCGTGGTGCGGGCTGACAGCCCGTGGCGGACCGGTCCGGACATCGTCGCCGCGGCGAAGCAGCGCACCCTGCTGTATGGCGCGACCGGCGTGGTCTCGCTCACCGCGCTCGGCGTGCACCGGATGCGGGCGGCGGCGGGCGGGGAGTACCAGTCGGTGGCGTTCCGCAGCGACGGCGCCTCGCTGACCGAGGTGCTGGCCGGGCGGCTGGATTTCGCGGCGACGCTGATTGCCAATGCGACGCCGCAGATCCGCGCCGGCGAGATGCGGCTGATCGGCGCCTTCGCCGACCGGCGCTACCCGGAATTCGCCGACGTTCCGACATTGCCGGAACAGGGTATCGCCGCCGAGCAAATGAGCTACGCCGGCATCATCATGCCACGCGGCACGCCGGAGCCGATCCTCGCCCGCATGGAAGCGGCCTGTGCCGCGGCGATGAACTCCGAACCCTTCCGCCGCGCGGTGGCGCAATTCGGCATTGTCGTCGACCATCGCGGCCGCGCCGAGTTCGGCCGGCTGCTGGCGCAGGAGTTCCAGAGCCTCGGCTCGGTGCTGCGCGACCTGCGGGTGCAGCCAGAATGAGGCGACTGCTGCTGGCCCTGGCTGTGCTGTTGGCGCCCGGCGCCGCCGGCGCCCATCCGGACCGGCCGATCACCCTGATCAGCCCCTATGCGCTCTCGGTCAATGCGACCATCAGGGCGCTGGGCGATGCCATGGGTCGGGCGCTGGGGCAGCGGGTGGTGGTGGTGGCGCGGGACGGCGGTTCCGGCGTCGTCGGCATGCAGGTGCTGGCGGCGAGCATGCCGGATGGCCACACCTTGGCCTATACCGCGGTGACGCCGCTGGTGGTGCAGCCGCATCTGCTGCCCAGCATCGGCTACACCCGGGCCAGCTTCGCCAGCGTCTGCAACGTGGCGGAGAATGTGCTGGGGCTGGTGGTGGCGCCGGACAGCCCATACCGCGACGTGCCGGAACTGGTGGCGGCGGCGCGGCGGAAGGCGCTGCGCTTCGGCTCGCCCGGGCCGAATTCGGCGCCGCAGATCGTGGTGGAGCGGATCCGTGCCGCCGCCGGCGGCGATTACGAGCACGTGCCCTTCCGCGGCGATCAGCAACCGATCCTGGAGACCCTGGCGGGACGGCTGGATTTCGCCGCCGTCGTCGTCGCCTCGGCCGGGGAGATGCTGCGGACCGGGCGGCTGCGGCTGCTCGGCGTGGTCTCGGCGTGGCGGCATCCGGAATTCCCGGAGACGCCTACGGTTCAGGAACAGGGGGTGGCGGTGGTGCAGCGCAGCTTCGCCGGGGTGCACGCCCCGGCCGGCACGCCGGCGCCGGTGCTGGACCGGCTGGAGGCGGCCTGCCGGGTCGCGGTGGATGATCCGCTGTTCCGCCGGGTGGCGTGGGCGAATGGCGTGGTGGTGGATTTCCGTGGCCGGGACGAACAGGATGCGCTGCTGGCCGAGCTTTCCGCCGGCTTCGCCAGCCTGCTGCACGGTCTGGGCGTGCGGCGGCAATAGGGGAGGGGGTTGATGCCGCGACTGCTGGCCGCGCTGCTGCTGCCGGAATACCTGGGCCGCGCCGATTTCGCCCGTCGCATCGCGCTGGATTTCGAGAGTCACGGCCAGCTGCTGCAATCGCTCGGCGTGCAGCCGGAGTAGGTTTGACCGCCCCTTGGGGCGCTCCTACCGTGCCGGCGAACCATAGGGGATGCCCATGCCGCGCCGTATCGTCGACCTTTCCGTACCGCTCAGGGCGGGGATCAAATCCGACCCGCCCTGGGCGCTGCCGAAGATCGACTACCACGACCACAAGATGACGGCGCCGCCGATCGCGGAGTACTTCGGCATCTCGCTCGACCAGCTGCCGGAGGGGAATTACGCGGCGCGCGAGCAGGTGCAGATCTCGACCCATGCGGGGACGCATCTGGACAGCCCCTATCATTTCTTTCCGCGCCAGGACGAGCGGTTGGTGCCGGGCGGGCGGCTTTCGATGCGGATTGACGAGGTGCCGCTCGACTGGTGCTTCCAGCCCGGGGTGAAGCTGGATTTCCGCCATCTGCCGGATGGCTACACGGTGCAGCCCGAGGATGTGCAGCGGGAGCTGGCACGGATCGGCCACACCTTGCAGCCGCTGGAGATCGTGGTGGTGAACACCGCGGCCGGCGCCCGCTATGGCGAGGATGATTACGTCGACGTCGGCTGCGGCATGGGCAAGGCGGCGACGCTGTGGCTGCTGGAGCAGGGGGTGCGGCTGACCGGCACCGATGCCTGGTCCTGGGACGTTCCGTTCAGCGTGACGAAGCAGCGCCTGGCCGAGGGCGCCTCGCCTGAAATCATCTGGGAAGGACATCGGGCCGGGCGCGAGATCGGCTACTGCCACATCGAGAAGCTGCACAACCTGGAGGCGCTGCCGCCGGATGGCTTCATGGTGGCCTGCTTCCCGGTCAAGGTGCACCAGGGCTCGGCCGGCTGGACCCGGGCGGTGGCAATTTTCCAGGATTAGGCCGGGTTGCCGGGACGGGGCGGTTTGACTATGGTCCGCCGCCCTGCGCCCCTGGATGGCGTGGCGATGGATGGGTGGCCGAGCGGTCGAAGGCGCGCGCCTGGAAAGTGCGTATACGTCAAAAGCGTATCGTGGGTTCGAATCCCACCCCATCCGCCAGTTCCCATAAAGCACAACTAATAAAACGCGAGCATGGTGGCGTTAAAAAGAATGCCGCCGACCGCCGTGATGCCGGCTTGTACCCCGAGGCGGGCTTAGACCGCATCACGAGACAGGGGCAGAGCCTGCGGGGAGGCCTGGATGATTTGCCGCCATCTTCCACTCCTGCTCAGTGAGGCAAGGGCTGTCTTTGCACCAGGTGCATCGCCAGCTTGCTGGTTGCGTGGCTGCCGGGAACGGCGTCCGTCACTATCGATGTGTCAGATAGCCTCCTCATCTCAATGTCTCGGCAGTATCGGGACAGCGGAGGTCGAAACCGCGCGGTCGAGCTGGAAGTATCGGGCGGATCCGCAGTGATGCCTCGCCATGACGGATCATCCTTGTCGGCTGGCACTTTCCGGGCAGTCTGAAGACGGGTGCCGACTTTTGCCTCGGGACCTGACAGAGCCTCGCGCACTCTGCGTGGGGCGGGCCAAGTGGATGCCGGTCCGGGCGCGCCCATGCCCCGGGCGTCGGGCATGCACTTGCTGGGGCGCTGGGAAGGCGCGAACATCGGACAAAACCCAGTGCCAGGAATGCCGCATGCCTCGACGCCTGCTCCCCGCAATCGCCGCCTTGGCCACTGTCCTGCCGGTCCGAGGCTTCGCCCATCACCCGATGGACGGGGCGGTCCCCGCGACAGCCTGGGAAGGCATCGCGTCCGGGATCGCCCACCCGGTGATCGGGCTCGACCATCTCGCCTTTCTCCTGGCTGCCGGCACCCTGGCCGCGACCGCCCCGCGCCTCGGCGGACTTTGGGCGCTCGCCGCGTTTCTCGGTGCCGGTCTGGTCGGGGCGCTTCTCCACCTCGCCGGGGCAGGCCTGGGGCCAGTCGAAGCCGCGGTCGCGCTCTCGGTCTTGCTCGCGGGCATGGCGCTGCTGGCCCCGGTGTCCCGCCGCCGGGGGAAGGCTCTGGTGTGGCTCGCCGCGGCATTCGGGGCAGCCGGCCTCTTCCACGGCCAAGCCTATGCCGAGGCCGTCGTGGGCGCCGGGCCGGTGCCCGTCATGGCGTATCTTGCCACTCTGGTTGCGGTCCAGGTTGCGATCGGCCTGGCCGCCATGGCGGCGGCGCGACGCTTCGGACTGCTGGATGGAGCAACGCGGCACCGTCGCCTGGCCGGAATGGGCGTGACCGTCGTAGGTGCAGTGGCCCTTGTCGCAGCTGTCCTGGCCTGAACTGCCCGATACCCGGTGCGCGTGGCCGGGCGCGTTGGTGAACACCAGCCGCATCCCGGCTGCCGGCCTGCACCATCACCCGGTCGGAGGTGCCAGTGCCGGAAAGCAGCGGGGTAGAGCGGATCGTGGAGGGCGTGAACGCCCCGGAGCGTGAATCCGCTGTAGCGCGAGACCAGCGGATAACGGCGTCATCAGCACCGGCGCAATGCGCTCCTCGCCGCCGTGCAGGATCAGCCACCGCCTCGGTGCCCGCTCTCGTGCAGGACGCAGGCAGGGTGTGGCTGACCTCCAGGCTTCCATTGCGTGCGCTGATGCCGGCCGGCGTGATGAAGCCGACCATGGCCCTGGCACCGGAAGCGGGCTGCCGCGTTCTACCCGCGCAATCGAACAGGCGAGGGTGTCGCATGAGTGGCCAGATCGAGGGTACGGCAGCATCGGCGGTAGGCGCTCACAGCAAGGACGCCATGCAGTCACGCGCGGATGAACGGCCCATGGACAAGGACCGCTCCGTCAAATCGGAGGAGAGCGATGGCGGCGCCCGCACGGTGGCGGAGGACGCGATGGCCACGGCGAGCGAGGCCGCCGCATCCGCCTCGGACATGGCCAGGAATGCCGGGGCGAGTCTCTCGCGTGCGGGTAGTCAGGTGTATCGGCAAGGCGCTCAGACGGGGGAGTATGTCGGCGGACTGGTCAGGTCGGATCCGCTGCTCGCGCTGCTGGGCGCCGGCGCCCTGGGCTTTGCCCTGGGCCTGCTGGTCGGCCGGCGCTAGGGCAGATCGGACAGGACCTCACTTGGAGCGGAAAACAAAACCGGCGCACGCTGAACAAAATCAGGGGCTTGGGCTTAACGAAGGTAAGAGGGGCAAAACCTGTGGCGAGGGTGCAGTTTGCCCTTCCCAGGTGGCGGCTGGTCTGATTCGCTCGGGCGCATGGTCCCGCCCGCCGATCCTGACGCGCTGTCGCCGGCCGAGCTGAAGGCGCTGGTCAGCG
>NZ_JACOMF010000003.1 GCF_014283215.1 Siccirubricoccus deserti | reverse complement strand
TCGTCCTCGACCGCCATCTCCACCCCGTCTCGCCGGAGCGCTCAGGCTACCGCGCCATCATGCGCCCGAGAAACCAGCCGAAAGGCAGATCAGCCGAGGCTCACCGTGCGGGCGGGACGACGGTTACTGCGTATCTGCATGTAGGAGCCGACCTGTGGAGCATACCAACGGCCATGCAGCGCCGGAGCGTTGTCGTTCCCCAAGCTCAGGGTGAAGTCCCGGATCAGGACAACAGGTTCGCATCCCTGAACGTCCCCGGCAGCGATGTGCCCATTCACCTCCTCGACCTCATCACGTAGCCGCTCCAGGTGACGCCCTTGGGGGAGCGCCATCGGCCTGCCCTTGGTCTTCGCCCTACCGAACCCTTCGCCCCTCTCATGCAGGACCACGAGATGCCCTCGGGTGATGTTGCGAGGAGGCCTGACGAAATGCGCTGAGGCATCCGGAAGGACCCCAAAGGCTTCAGCCATGGTTATCAGCTTGGGTGTGAGCCAAAACCTAGTCGCCCATCGGCCTCGGAAGCTCACCGGGTCACCTTGGGTCCAGAACCTATCCGGCCCCTGGAAGCCCTTGCTGATCCCTATGAAACCGAGTTGCAGCATCGCTTTCGCTGCACTGCCGAAGGCGTCAAAGCTTACCGCTTGACCGCTGAAGTTGACGGAGTTGGTCGAGATGCGGGTAAGCCTTGGGTGGTTGAGCAGAAGGTCAGCTAAGATAGCAGCCACGGCATCCTTCAGTTTGGAGCGCTGCTTCTCCCCACGGCCTCGCCTTCGGGTGAGAGCTTCCTCTTCCTCCACCTTGCCTAGGATCTCACCTACAAGGGCTTCTCCCAAAGGACTTATAGGCTGACCAGTGACCAGCCCCTTGGCAGCTTCCCTCAGATCACCAGGGACAGGACTCGCTTCAGCTCTTACAGTATTGTGTATAGATAAGTGGGTTCCCACGCAGACACACCCCAAATTACACGCACAGCAGACACACCCCAAGTACATGCACAGGGTTACCCCTGAGAATGGATTGAAGGATTCTCCAGCGACTGTCTGAGGGGGTTCTAGAAGGGAGTCATGATAGGACCAGACGGAGTCCTTAGGCCTTGACCCTAGGCCATACATTTTAGACTAAACTAGGATCATGACGTCAGATTACATACCTTGGAGAGGATCATGGTTCCAGACTTTGACACCAGACTATCCTCCCTTCCAAGAAGCAGTGGGGGATGTCCCATTGCCGATCCTGAGTGCATACCAAGAGAGCATCTCAGGGTTCAACCCTAAATTTCAGTCTGACAGCCAGATCATAGGAGCCTTGGGGTAGCTCTTCTGGGAGGTCATAGAGGCCGTCTAGTTCCATACATTGAGAGACCCATTATCTATACTCAAGACGTTAAGCGTTATCTGCATAGGATTCGAAGAGACCATAGCCTCTTCTAGTCCGAATCAGGAATGTTACCAATCAATCAAGGAGTATGGTGTAATGTTCTTCATAAGAACCATATTCATGTATTTCTACAAAATCGTACATATTGGTTTCGATTTACATACATTTGCTTTCTAGATGTTGAGGTAGGTCATCTTAAGTCTTGCCTCTGGTGGGTTCGCAGATAGCCCTCAGCGCTCGATCTATGACTTCCGCTATGTCCAACCTCAGCACACCCCATCGAGGCCCGTCTGGTATGGCGCCGACAACCTTCCGGACTGCCCCAAGAGCTTCCTCAGCACGATGCTCAGGCACGCCAGCGGCGGCAGGGTGGGAGGCCAGGAGGTCGCTGGTGGCGCGAAAGGCTTGGGTCATGTTCAGGCCGCCTTTACCGCACTGGAAGCGGGCTTGACCCCTTCAAAGACCTCGATACCCAAGGCGTTCTTCAACGGCAGGAGGTCTGCGGGAAGCTTCCCCTCAAGGACAAGGACTGCGCGAGCAGCACGGCGCTCCCCACGGCCGCTCTGGACGGCTTCCATCACCGCCTGGTACTTCACGCATTGGAAGATGCCTCGGACAACATCGGGTTCCTGTGAGATTCGAGACTTTACCTCAGCGGCCACCCATTCGTCGTCGAGGGTGAACGAAACATCGATGGTGTCGGCAGAAGGAAGTTTGAACTCGGTTTGTCCCTTGGCCGTCTTCGGAGACAGACCGATCACCGTTGGGTTCGCCGCAACGAAGTTCTTCAGTGCTTCATGCTCGGGTCCTTCGCCTCCCCTATTCCCCGTCGAGGCCGCCTTGAAGAGAGCAGAGTAGTCTTTGGGCGTGTAAGGAATCTCTAACTCTCTCAGCACGTCATGCCAGCGACCGTAGTTGAACACTCGCGCAAGCTCAGCCTTCACGATGGCCCGCTTGCGGCTCATCGGGAGCGACGCGAAGTCATCCTCTTTTATCAAGAACCATCCTATGCCTTCACCGGGAAGATTCTCCCGCCTGTTCACGACGAGGCATTGCAGCGGGGGAATCTTTTCGCCCCAAGCCTTCGATAGCCGCTCAAGAGTCTCTCCGATGCTGCCCAGCGGGAAGTTCAGGTTGCGGGCATTTGGCATCCCAAGCTCAGCCGCGAGGTCCGAGTAGAAGACCGTTTCCTCCGCCTCAGCCTGACGCACGAGAAGCGGCAGAGCCTCCCTTGCGCGCTTTTGGTACAGCTTATCCCCTGTTATTGGCGCTGCGATTTTCGCTGTCGCTTTCAAAGTTCTCTCCTGGTTGCAGGCGTAGCTGAGCGAGGCATGGTCACGCCTCTATGTTGGCCTGGGTACTCCTGCATCGAGGCGCCTCGCTCCCCCTCGCTCCGCAATGGGCATCATCGCTGCCTTCGCCTTGGCTTCGCTGCGGATCGCCTTGAGCGTCTTGCTGTATGGATGCCTACTGTTCCCAGCGAGGTTTAGCGGCAAACTGAGGTCTGCAATCAGCCTCTCCTCAAGCTGCCATGGCTGGTCCGTCGCCACCCATACGACCCGTGCATGATCAGCCATCCAGACGTCTAGCCGCTGTTCCCCAGGGTTCGTGAATGTCTTCGTCTTGCCGCTGCCCACGCGCTGAAGCTGGATGTTCAAGCGGGATGCCAGGAGACAACCAAGGGTGAGCCTCAGCGTCGATCCCTCGGCGTTGCCCCGGAAGTGGTACCCGATGCGGTGCTGAAGGTGTGTTGCGCTGGCCTTCCTGCCGTTGGTAGGCGGTGCTTTTGGCGCGATGCCGACATACAGAAGGGTGAAGCCGCTGAACGTGTGGCAGCCATCCGTGGGCACCCCAGGCGGGACCTCATCGAAGTACCAGGCGTAAGCTCCAGGTACGTGAGGGACGGGGCACCTTCTGCTCAGGACCTCAGGTGGGGTGAACAGCTGTCCTGGATCTAATAGGCTATAAAGCCGTCGATCTTCAGCGGTTGGAGTGCCCTCCATCGACAACAGTCCGCTCAAGCCGGTAGGCGGCATTGGTAAGCTATCGGGGTCAGCTGGTCGTCCTCAATCAGCCAAGGCGACACCATAAGCAGTTCGCCACCTGAAGCAGTCGGACCGCTTGCTTCCCTAATCAGCTCAATGGAGTGGACGACGACAAGGGCGTTGTGAGGATGGTGTCGCCGGTGCGCCTGAACCTCGTTTCGCGTTAGTAGAATTTGGCTGCCCGCCGACGTAGTACCCTTTACCTCAACGATTATCTCTTCGCCCTGGTGCCGGCATAGGAAGTCATAAGAGCGCTCTGCGCTCACGTCCTGGACCTGCCATCTCTTCTGGCGCAAATGCTGCTTCGCCATTGCCATCGCGTGGCGCTCAATAACGCTCCGCTCGGCAGCGGTCAGACCAAATCCTTGGGTGCTTGTGCGCTTCTCAGGGCCTGCCGCAGCTCGTTCTACAGCGATCACCTCGGGCGGCAGACTCCTTGGCGCACGTCCTAGCCGGTCAGCCTCATAGATTTGCCTTAAGAACCCTGCGAACTGCTCCACATCTCGGTAGAGCTTCTCATCGTCAGGGAGTTGCCCGTCAGCATACCATCTAGCCAACACTGTACTGCGCTCATAGGCATCTGAGAGTTGCTTCCCCCCAAGCATGATCGGCGCTGCCAATGCTGGATCGGTCGCAATGGCCTCGTGAAGCGTGTTCTTGCCCCAAGCTACGTATTCCGCGAGCTGTTCGGCAGGCTTCGGCTTGAACGCTCCGTCCTCGAACGTCGTGGAGCCGTGGGCCAGTGTGAGATACACGCCTTTGCCGCCTGCCTCGAAGAGGTACACGCAGTACCAGCCTTCTTGAGCGCTAGGTGACTCGGAACGGGAGAAGTAGCGCACCCAAGGCACGTAGGTCTTGAGGCCGGTCCCATCTCGCCCTTCGAAATTTAGGTCTTGTCCATACGAACCTAGGGCGCGGGCCAGGCGGGCTGATACGGTGGCGAGCTGTCCTGGAATGGCGCGCCTGATGAGGTCTCCCCGACGCTGCATCGGGAGCGTGTTCTTCGGGCTGTACTGGCGCTGAAGGGTGATAACCTCTTGTAGCTCGTCACGCATTCCGTAGCCCCGCCTCATGCAACACAGCAACTGATAGGGTAGCTGCCTGTGCGATGTCGGAACAGCCCGGTTGGATGGTGGGTCGGGTGGCAGCCCACAAGCCGTTGGTCCGTCACAGTGCGGGTCAGGTCACTTAAGGTCCACCTTAAGTCGGTAGCCGTCTCCCTCCCGCTCCACCAAGCCATGGCGGCTGAGGACAGGCCCCGGCATCCGCTTGGTGATCTCTTCGTAGTATTCCAGTTGAGCCTCATCGAGGGCGAGGAAGGCCGCTGCGATGTCGCGTAGAGATACCCTGCCGTTGCCTTGGAGGAGAGCCTTGAGCATGACCGGTTGGTAGACGTGGCCCATCCTCATGCGGTTAAGGATGAAGTCTCTGAGCAACATCCTTGCTATCTCTTAGACAGACCTTTTTCTGCTGGTTCTAGAAAGAGGCTTCAGCTTACGACGGACCTTCGGTCGCCCTTTGCGTTTGATAATATCTTTTGATAACTCGGTTAGTTTTATCCGGGTCTTGTAGTAGGCTTCGTCTATAATATGATGAAGTATCTGAAATCCATCCAAAACATCTTTTCGCTTCAATGCCGCTGTATGACTTCCATTATTTCCAATCCATTTGAGCGCCATAAGATGATTGGCAAGATCCTTATTTTTTGCCTTATATTTCTCGATTCGGGTGTGGAGAGAAAGCGACTGTCTCTTCCGTTTCTTGTTGATAGTGGATTTCGGTACTTTTCTTTCGTTTAAAAAATGCTCGACAGCGATACGTATTTTGTTCGCCGCCGCCTCTGAGTCCGCCCAGATTAGGGTGGATGCGGCTTTGACTGCTGCCGTTACGTCCGACGGCACTTCCTCGCCTAACATGAAAGGAAGGGGTGCTGGCACTATTGAGGCAATCTTGTAGTAATCTCCCCCCGGAACGAAACCATATTTGTCGTTGTATACATCCGGCCGGACAACGTTTCCAGAAATCGCAACGACTTCCTTGCAGTCGCCATCGTTACACTCAGCGAAACAAGCGAACCTTTTGATTACCCAATCGGGCTGCCAGTTTGGGTCATCTTTGGCTGCAATGGATGGTCCAGTTTCACACACGGGCACTGGCGCTTTAACTCTCAGTCGCCCCATTTGGCACGTAGGACACAGCCATGCTGGAAAACTCTCGAAAAGGTCGTCCCACTCAGATCGATTCAGAGACATGGCTAGTCCATTCTGATTTGGCATTAGATTAAACATGCCCGGCAAGTCTAGTCCACGTCAGTGCCGCAGCCGGGCGTCAACGGAATCGAGCGGATGGCAGCGTGAGTAGGAGGAGCTAAGGCCCCTTAGGCAGACCCGGCACGACTAGGAAGCGATTATTCCTGCTCAGTCAGCAGCACCCGTTGCACCGACATTGCCGTCCATTTCCCGCTGCGCGAGGTAACGATGCCTTTCGACTCCAAGGCAGCCGCAATGGCCCTGAGCGAGTCACCCCGGTTCCTCATCTCCTGAACCATCGGTAGCAGCCCGAACCTGAACCTTGCCGCCTTCGCCTGCCTCGCTTCTGCCGACGCTGCTGCGCCCTTGATCGCATTCGGTGGCGCCGCAGGTCTATAGCCACGGTCACCCCCAAGCTTCACTCCACGGGCTTTGGCCTGACTTAAGGCAGCCTTAGTTCGCTCACTGATCAGGCCTGCCTCAAGCTCAGCCACGGCAGCCATCTGCGTCAGGATGAACCTACCCATGGCCCCTGCCGGAACCTGAGGCATGTCGCAGAACGCTACATCAGCACCGCCATCGATTAGGCTACGGAGGAACGGCAGGTTGCGGCTGAGGCGGTCCAGCTTGGCGACCAGCAGGGTTGCCCCCGCCGCCTTGCAGCGGGCAAGGGCCTTGTGAAGCTCCACCCTGCCTGCATTCTTCCCGCTCTCCACCTCAGTAAAGGTGACAAGCAGCCTGTCAGTAGTCCTGAGAAAGCCCTGGATGGCTGCCTGCTGCGCTTCCAGGCCAAGCCCTGATTTGCCCTGCCGATCCGTGCTGACACGAAGGTAGGCGATGAACGTGCGCGCATGGTCCCCCGATGGCGATGCCATGGTGGTTGCTCCTATCCGATTGTCGGGATGGAGTGCGCTCAGCCGACCAACGGACGTCGATGGGCTGATGATACGCTCTCCACATACCGGCATTGCGGGTTCGGGATCGGAGGCCCCCCGGTACCCAATTCAGAAAAAGCCGTACGTCTTGCTTATTGTTATTATGGACAGTTGGAGAGGGTGCCCTTGACGATCAGGGGTCCCGGTAAGCGGAGCATGGGGGGACCAGATGGCGATCTACTACCAGCACATCGGGCGTGAGCTATGGCGACGGGATGGACCCCGCAGCATTGGTACTGCCGATGGCGGGCTGAAGCGCTTTTCGTTAAGCGACATTCTGCCATTCCTCGGGCCAGTCGATCCTGTCGAGCAAGCGGTGATGCGAGAGAAGATCGGTGAGTTCGCCCCTACCGGCTTCCAGGTCTGGGGTATCCCATCAGGCGCCGAACGGGTGCTGCAGCAGATGGGTACCGGTGACTCGCTGATGCTGCTTGAGTCAGAGGACTTTCGCTACGTTGGCCAGGTCATCCATCGTGCGTCCGTGCCGTGTTGGGACCTATCGAATCACATCTGGGGTGAGCAGCGATTCCCTCTGATCGTGCTGCTACAGGGCCAAATGATCGCATACCCTTGGTCTGCGTTCGTGGAACACTTCAGCTTCGACGCAAACTACCACATGCGTGGCAACACCATGCGGCTGTCGGCAGAACGTGTCGCGGCCTCCCCATCGGTCAACGAAGAGACGTTCCTCGCATCGGTGATGACGCAGGTAGCCACCTACCCTGTGGACCTGCAGACCGACTTCAGCGCCTTCTCAGAGGGCCTGAAAGCTCACCTGCGCCTAGTTCGGGATCGTGGCCAGCAGCAAGTTTTCAGGCGGCAGGTTATGGAAAAGCAGGGGGCACGCTGCGCTGTGTGTGACCTGTCGATACTGCCAGTTCTGGAGGCGGCTCACGTAGTGCCCAAGGAAGCCAACGGGTCCGATGATGCACGCAATGGGCTGGCGCTTTGCGTCCTTCATCATCGCATGTTCGACGGAGTCCTCTTCGCCATTGAACCCGAGACTCGCACCTTGAGAACGCGAGATGGGTATTCCTTGGCGGACCTTCGAATCAGCAAACCTGACATTCGGCATCTACCGTCAGGACCTCATGTGGATTCTCTCCGGTGGAGATGGACGAACATGCCCCTGCCTACAGCTGACGAGTTACCACGCGCCGAGTGAAGGCTCTGGATTGAGCTTCCAGCCGTCCAAGCTAGGTTCGCTGCATGTCGGGCTGCTTAATGAGATTCGGCGGTAGAAGCGATGGCTGCATACTGGATGACCTTCAAGCCCCTTGGCCCAAGTGCGCCTAGGGGATGGCCCGTTGAGCGTTTGCAGGACCTCCTGCGGCGCTTTGAATCCGATCCAGCTACAGCGACGGAATGGTGGCGAATCGCGTCCCATCAGTCTGCCAAAATCAGTGACCGCATCTACCTGTTCAAACAAGGCGACCATCCGCGCGGCATCTTCGGCATCGGCACGATCATCGACGGGCCTAAGTTCCTTGCGACCGATACAGACGATGAGAGGCCACGCCATCGTGCCCTTGTCGGCTTTAACCGGCTCGTAGACCCCACGAAGGGGTTTCTGCTGCCATTAGAAGCCATCGAAGACGTTGTGCCGGGACAGCTTATAAATGCCATGGCAAGCGGCTACAGCGTTCCCGATCAAATCGCGGAGGAGTTAGACAAGCGCCTTGCTGGCCAACAGCCTGTCGCATCTGGTCGCGTAGGAGAGGACTGGACGCCAGCGCAAGTCGAAGCAGTGGTAAGCGCCTATTTTGCCATGATGCGCCTTGAGGCCCAGGGCAGCCCCTACACCAAGTCCTCCTTCAATGAGCAGGTCAGAGCAGCGACGGGGCGTTCAAAAGGGTCCGTGGAGTTCAAGTTCCAGAACCTCAGCGCCGTCCTCGATTCGATGGGCCTTCAATGGATCGCCGGATACAAGCCGAGAGGTCACGGCCAGGTTGGCGCGATCAAGGATGCTCTGGAAGGCTACCTCGGTTCCCACCAAGGCTTTGCCGACAAGCTGGAGCCATCGCTTCCCGAGCCGCCGCCAGTGCCACCTTCGGTCTCCGGGGTCTTCACCGAACCACCGGAGCTGTCAATTCCCAAGTCCCCGTCCGCTGCCCCTGTTCGAGTCCAGAAATGGAACCGTGCTGCTTCCGATGCTCGAAACCGCACTCTTGGCGAGCAGGGTGAACGGTTTGTCGTGTCCGTTGAGCGACGCAGGCTGACCGCTGAGGGACGATCTGACCTGGCAGCCAGGGTGATCCATACTGCATTAGACGAAGGCGACGGCGCAGGCTTTGACGTGGCTTCCTTTGATGCCGATGGTTCACCGCGGCTGATCGAGGTGAAGACAACCAACGGCCCGGCCGAGACGCCATTCTATGTCACTGCCAATGAGGTTCGCGTCTCGGAGGATCGTGCCGATTCCTACTTGCTCTACCGGGTCTACGGGTTCGCCAAGGAGCCGCGAATCTATTGTCTCAAGGGGAGCCTTAAGTCGGGCGCCGTGAGATTGGAGGCGACGGTCTATCGAGCATCGCGGTGATAATCTAACAGCCTGGCTTCGGCTCCTGAACGGCGTATCGGCCAGTTACTGCCTTAGCCGTCGTGCATAGGGTGCGCAGCCACCCTGGTTCCCACGGTAATCCCATGTCGTGATCCGGTCTTCAGCGTCCACGATGGCTCGAATCTGACAAGCATATTCCACAGGGACCATGTTCATGGTGGAAGTTGTCATGGTAACCGGTTGAGTGCCGACAAAGCCGGTGGTCGTCGTCGGCGTGTAGATTGGCATCGCGCCCATCCTTCGGTTACCCCAGATATATGCCTTCCGGCCTGCGACCACCGTTTCGGCATCCGGGTAGCCAAGTCGGCTGAAGAGAACGGGCGCAGGCTGCCCCATCAGCTCGTTCATACCCTTCTCGATCTGCTGCCCCGCGCAACCCGCAAGAGCGAACCCGGCCAACGTCAACAGAACCACTCGGCGCATGATGGTCTCCCCACGCCTCGATCCTGAGGCGACCATTTCATACCGATATCGGAACATAGAGTACAGTGCCCGGCTAAATAATCGGCATATCCTCCCTGTGGACCAGGCTAGGGTCCCCTTTGGCTTCCCTCTCGACACCCCCCGGCCCACGTTCGCAAAGGTCGGGGCGTCTTTATTGTTGTTATTGCGGTTACGTCAGACAGGGTCCCTCTTCTCGCAAGGAGCGCAATCGGTCCCATCGTTACGAGACCTTCCTGGCTGACTTGCCGGACTGTATCTGGCATGACTTGGAGCGTGCTGGTTGCGGGGCTTCATGATCACTTCGCTCAAAACGCTTGGCATCCTCCTCGTCGTCCTATCGCTAGGAGCGTGTTCCCGCCAGCAGTCGATTGGCGGTGACTCAGGAGCAGGAACCCAGCGCATCTACGCTCTGACCGAGACCGAAGCCGATGCCGTCGCCCACGGGGCCATCGTGTCGAGCTTCCCAGGGCGGCAGATCGAGACGATCAACGGACCCGTCAGAGGCTACTCCACGTACACCCGCATGGTCCTAGACACCTTCACCCAACAGGTCCTCATCAAGCCTGTCACTGGAAGGCGCGCCGATGGGACCACGGTGGACGGCTACACGTTCGAAGTGTCTGGGAGCGGCACCGCTGGTATCTCAGGGGGCATCGCCAACGCCAACTTCGGCAATACCCTTCAGGCGGCTGCGGACAGCACTGGCAAGGCTGTGGAGGTCGTCAGCGTCATGCCTCGTGCCATAGCCGCAAGCCGCTCAGGGGTCGGACCTGAGGGAAGCGAAACTGCCCGGCGGCTGAAGGCCCTAAGGGACCTGTTCGACCAAGGGCTGATCACCGCTGTCGAGTATGACGCCAAGCGCAGGGAAATCATCGGAAGCCTCTAGGAGGCACTCGTTGGTTCCCGCTCTGAATAGCCCATGGTGCCAGCGTGCCGGGCTACGGCCTCGTCTAGACCTAGCCAGGTGCCCAAATGGGTGATACAAAGTTTGAGCCTGAAGGGGCCGTAAGCTATTGATTTTGCCTGAGGTATGCCGCTTAGAGGTGAGTTCAATCCTCTCTGGCAGCACCACTCTAAGCCATTGATCTACCGACAATCAGAGCGTAGCCAGTGCCTCTTGGCCTTCGACGCCCGCTTCGCGGCACCACTCCCGCGCTGCCCTGCGCATCCGGCCAGACCCGCACCGATACGCGCATGTTCAGCAAACCGCAGCGGCATCCCGCCTCGCCTCCCGTCCGGCGGCGCCAGCCACCACCTCAGCCGGTCAGCTGCGCCGAGCGGCCGGCGTTCACGTCCAGCGTCATGCCGGAGACGAAAGCCGCCTCCGCACCGGCGAGGAAGGCGATGGCGGCACCGATCGCCTCGGGCGGCAGCACCGGGATCGGCAGCGCATGGCCGGCATTGGCGGCGGCCCTGCGCGCGTCCGTCGCTCCGCCGCCACGACCGCGATGGATCATCGGCGTCTCGACTGCGGTCGGCGCCACGGCGTTGACGGTGATCTCCTCCGGCCCGAGTTCGGCGGCGAGGGACTTCATCATCCCGGTCAGACCCCATTTCGTCGCGGCATAGGCGCCCGATGTCGCGACGCCCATGCGGGCCTGGACCGAGGTAACAATAACGATGCGCCCGCCAGGCCCGCGGCCGCGCAGGCCGGGCAGCGCCGCCTGGATGGTGTTGAGCGTGCCGGTCAGGTTCACCTCCAGCAGCGCCTGCCAGGCCGCCGGGTCGGGCTCGGCCAGCCGGCCATCGATGACGATGCCGGCATTGGCGACGAGAATGTCGGGGCCGCCGCCCAGCGCCTGCCCGAATGCCGCCGCCGCCGCGTGCATAGCCCGTGCATCGCGGGTATCGGCGACCAGCGGCACCACCGGCACGCCCTCCGCCTGCACCAGCCGGGTGGCCTCGTCCAGATCGGCGCGGCTGGCGAGGCGGTAGCCCCGCAGGGCCGGAATGGCATCGGGATCGGCGATGTCGAGCAGCCCGACCGCCGCGCCCTGGCGCGCCAGGGCAATGGCCGTGGCGCGGCCGATCCCGCGGGCGGCGCCGGTGACCAGGGCCGTCCGGCCGGCCAGCGGCCGGGCGGCGGCCTCCGGCGCGGCAGCCGCGGCCTGGCCTGCGGTCGTGGCCAGGCCAAGGCCGGCGATGGAGAGGAGCTGGCGGCGTTCGGTCATCGGCGAGGACTCCCTCCCCAGGCGGGGCTTCCAAGCAACGCCGGGGCCGGGGCCGGTTCACGCACGCCTGCGGATCGTCTGTCCGGACCGCCTCCGTCGGTACCTGGCCGGTGAACCCGGGGCGCGCCCCCGCGTAGCAACACGGGTGGACCGGGAATGCCCCTTGGCCACCACCGGGCCCCTGCCCTGTCCGCCGCGGACAAGGAATGCCCAGAACCATCGGAACTGAACCTGTGCCATGGCAGCACGAAACGACAACCAGGCTTCGATGTGGGCGGAGGCCTGCGAATTGCTCAGCCGCGCCGAGCGGCTGCACCGGCACTTCTTCGTCCCGCGGCACGCCGCGTCGTCGCTGCCGGTCTGGCACCCGCCGGCGGATGTGCTGGAAACCGAGCGGGAGGTGCTGATCCTGGTCGCCCTGCCCGGCGTCAGC
The DNA here is from genome assembly GCF_014283215.1 of Siccirubricoccus deserti. GTDB lineage: Bacteria > Pseudomonadota > Alphaproteobacteria > Acetobacterales > Acetobacteraceae > Siccirubricoccus > Siccirubricoccus deserti. The sequence continues at coordinate 311,391 of NZ_JACOMF010000003.1, read as the reverse complement.
CCCGAGGCGGTGGAGGCGGTGATCGAGGATGGCGCGCTCCGCGTCGCCGGCCTGCGCCTGCTGCCGCCCGAGCTGCGCCTGGCCGCGATCCACCGGCTGGAACTGCCGCAAGGCCGGTTCGAGCGCCGGGTGCCGCTGCCACCCGGCCGCTATGCCACGCCAATCCGCCACAGCCTCGTCAACGGTTGCCTGCTGGTCAGGCTGGAGAAGGCCGGCTGAACTGGGAGCTCCCATGACCAATCACCGCGAGCGCCGTGTCTATGCCCCGGACCTCGGCACCGCGCCGGGCGGCGGGGACAGCGCCGGGCTGCCGGCGGATGCGCTGGCCATCCTGCCGGTCCGCGAGGCGGTGCTCTTCCCCGGCGCCGTCATGCCACTGTCAGTCGGCCGGGCGACCTCGGTCGCCGCGGTGCAGCAGGCGATGCGCGACGGCCAGCAGATCGGGCTGTTGCTGCAGCGAGATCCGCAGCTGGCCGAACCCGGCACGGCGGAGCTGCACCGCACCGGCACGGTCGCGAACATCCTGCGCTGGATCACGGCGCCCGACGGCACGCATCAGCTCATTTGCCAGGGCGTGCAGCGTTTCCGCGTGCTCGACTGGATCGGCGGCCACCCCTTCCTGGCGGCGGGCATCGCGCGGATCGAAGAGCCCGAGACCCGGACGCCGGAGATCGAGGCGCGGGTGATGCATCTGCGGGGCCAGGCGCTGGAGGCACTGCAACTGCTGCCGCAGGTGCCGGAAGGGCTGGTGCAAACCGTCCAGGCTTTGGAATCGGGATCCGCCCTCGCCGACCTCGTCGCCGCCTACCTCGACCTGGGCGCGGCGGAGAAGCAGGAGATCCTGGAGACGCTGGAGCTGACGCCGCGGCTCGACCGCGTCTCGGCCGCGCTGGCGCAGCGGCTGGAGGTGCTGCGGCTGAACGCCGAGATTGGCCGGCAGACCCGCGCCAGCCTCGACCAGCGCCAGCGCGAGATGCTGCTGCGCGAGCAGATGGCGGCCATCCAGAAGCAACTCGGCGAGGACGACGGCAAGTCGGTCGAGCTGAAGGAGCTGACCGAAGCGATCGAGAAGGCGGCGATGCCGGCCGAGGTGGAGCAGGCGGCGCGCAAGGAACTGCGGCGGCTGGAACGCATGCCGGAAGCCTCGCCCGAGCACGGCATGATCCGCAGCTATCTCGATTGGCTGATCGACCTGCCCTGGCGGCTGCCGGAGGAGAAGCCGATCGACATCGCCGAGGCGCGCCGCATCCTCGACGAGGACCACTTCGGCCTCGACAAGATCAAGCGGCGCATTGTCGAATACCTCGCGGTGCGCAAGCTCGCGCCGCAGGGCAAGGCGCCGATCCTCTGCTTTGTCGGCCCGCCCGGCGTCGGCAAGACCTCGCTCGGCCAATCCATCGCCCGCGCCATGGGAAGGATGTTCGTCCGCGTCTCGCTCGGCGGCGTGCACGACGAGGCGGAGATCCGTGGACATCGCCGCACCTATATCGGCGCCTTGCCGGGCAACATCATCCAGGCCATCCGCAAGGCCGGCACGCGGGACTGCGTGATGATGCTGGACGAGATCGACAAGATGGGGCGCGGCATCCAGGGCGATCCCTCGGCCGCCATGCTGGAGGTGCTGGACCCCGAGCAGAACGACAGCTTCCGCGACAACTACCTCGGCGTGCCATTCGACCTGTCGCGCGTGGTGTTCATCGCCACGGCGAACATGCTTGATACCATCCCCGGGCCGCTGCGCGACCGGATGGAGATCATCGAGCTCACCGGCTACACCGAGGCGGAGAAGCTGCAGATCGCCAAACGCTACCTGGTGCGCCGCCAGCGCGAGGCGAACGGGCTGCAAGCCGGGCAGGTGGAGATCACCGACGACGCGCTGGGGTCGATCATCCGGGACTACACACGCGAAGCCGGCGTACGCGCGCTGGAGCGCGAGATCGGCCGGGCGCTGCGTCACGCCGCGGTGCGCATTGCCGAGGGCACGGTGACCGCGGTGCACATCGGCGCCGAGACGCTTGGCGCCATCCTCGGCCCGCCGCGCTTCGAGAGCGAGGTGGCGATGCGCACCTCCGTGCCCGGCGTCGCCACCGGCCTGGCCTGGACGCCGGTCGGCGGCGACATCCTCTTCATCGAGGCGACGCGCGCACCCGGCACCGGCCGGCTCATCCTGACCGGCCAGTTGGGCGAGGTGATGCGCGAGAGCGCGCAGGCAGCGCTGAGCTTGGTGAAGAACCGCGCCGCCGCGATCGGCATCGACCCCGCGCTGTTCGAGAAATCGGACATCCACATCCATGTGCCCGCAGGGGCGACACCAAAGGATGGCCCGAGCGCCGGGGTGGCGATGTTCATCGCGCTCGTCTCGCTGCTCACCAACCGCAATCTGCGCAATGACACCGCGATGACCGGCGAGATCAGCCTGCGCGGGCTGGTGCTTCCGGTCGGCGGCATCCGGGAGAAGGCGGTCGCGGCGGCCAGGGCCGGGCTGACGCGGGTGCTGATGCCGGCGCGCAACCGCCGGGACTATGAGGAGATCCCGGAGGATGCCCGCAGCCGGCTGGAATTCGTCTGGCTGGAGCGGGCGGAGGATGCGATCGAAAACGCCCTCGCCTGATCGTCACGCCGCCGGCGGTCCGCATGGGCATGCGTGGCTCCCGCGCAGCCGGGATAAAGCGCTCGCCGGCAGCGCGGCGAACCGGATTCCGCCGGAACACGGCTCGCCGTCCCGCACCGTGAGCCGGTCTCCGGACCGGCGCGGAACACCCGAAGCGTCACCGGCGGGTCAGCGCCATCGCGGTTGGGGCGGACCGGTATTCGATCACCGGGTTGCCGTCGCCGTTATCGATGATGAACGCGAGGCCGCGCATGCCAACCCCGCCATGGGCCGGACCGGCGTAGGACAGGCTGTAATCCCCGCCCTGCTGCTCGAGAGTCGCCTGTCCATTGCTCCAGCCGCGCGATACATCGTGCTGGATCGTCTCCTGCCGCAGCGCCTCGACCACCGCTTCGGTGCCCATGCCGTCGTTCCCTTCGGCACGGGCAGCGTGATTGATGGCAGCGGCCGCGACGAGTCCCAGTGCGACTGCGCCGAGCGCGGACGAAACCCTGGTCCGTGTGAGCATGGTGATCATGGTGTGTCCTCCTGCGCCGCGATATGCGGCGGCAGGACCCTAGGTCGGTCGTGACCTGTCGGCTGTGTCCGAGGGCACACCATGAAACCGTTTCCGTGACATGAAGGCCATTCGTCCCGGTGGGGCGGGACTCTTCTCCTCCGTCAGCGGGGCCGTGCAGTGCGGGTCGCGGGCCGGCGGCGCAGCAGGGCGTGCCGGCAGGCGAGGGTTCAATCCTCCCTGGCGGCGTTCCCTGCCCGATCGGCCGCCAGGCTCTCGAACACCAGCATCCGGTGGCCGTGGTTGCGGAACTCACCGCATTGCCGCAGCCCCAGCGCCTTCAGCACGGCGACCGAGGCGGTGTTGGTTTCGCGCGCCACGGCGATGATCCGCTGCAGCCCGGCCCGATGCCCGAACTCCAGCGCGGCGCGGGCGGCCTCCCGCGCATAGCCCTGGCCGCGCGCCTCCGGCCACAACGCGTAACGCAGCGCGACGCCGCGGCCATCCGGGCGTTCCATCAGCCCGGAGATGCCGAGGAAGGCTCCATCCCGGATACGGAAGATGCACCAAATGCCATAGCCCCGCACCTCCCAGAAATCGATGTCGTCCTCCAGCTCCTCCAACGTCCGCTCGGGGGCGCGGGGGCCATGCAGCATGGTGGAGAACACCGCCGGATCACCCTTGAGGCGGACCAGATCGGCGAGATTTTCCAGTCCCACCGGCAGCATGGTCAGCCGATCGGTGCGGATGATCCGCGCCAGCTGGGGAATTGGGCGGCCGTGGTGCATGCGAAGAGAGCCCCGGACTCTATCCCGCCAAGGCAGAATACCTGGCAGAGCTTCGTACCATTACGCGGATTATTACGGCCTGTCGCGCCCAAGGTGCTGCATGGCTCAACAGAAGCAAAATTGAAACATCGTCTCACTGGACCTGTCGCTACCAAAAGAGCCGGCACAGATAACCAGAATATTTCCAATCACTTCGATACTGCCTGCGGCACAGATCCGCTGGACCAGGACTCATATCAGCGGCGCTGAAGCCTGCCGCGTTCAGCCTCCGGTTACCGATCATCACGCCGCGAGGCGCCGCATGGCAGCAGCCACGCCCCTGGCAGACCACTCGCAACAGGGATCAGGCGGCGCGCGCCAGCACGCGCCGCGCCGGCGCTAGCGGGTCAGCGGCCGGTACTTGATCCGGTGCGGCTGGTCCGCCGCGGCGCCGAGCCGGCGACGGCGATCCGCCTCATAGGCCTGGTAGTTGCCCTCGAACCATTCGACATGGCTGTCGCCCTCGAAAGCCAGGATATGGGTTGCCAGCCGGTCGAGGAACCAACGGTCGTGGCTGATGATCACGGCGCAGCCGGCGAAATCCGCCAGCGCCTCCTCCAGCGCCCGCAGCGTGTCCACGTCGAGGTCGTTGGTCGGCTCATCCAGCAGCAGCACGTTGTGCGGGTGCTTCAGCATCTTCGCCAGATGCACCCGGTTGCGCTCGCCGCCCGACAGCACGCCGACCGGTTTCTGCTGGTCGCCGCCCTTGAAGTTGAAGGCGGCGCAGTAGGCCCGGCTGGGCACGCTGCGCTTGCCCATGGTGATCATGTCCATGCCGTCGGAGATTTCCTGCCAGACGGTCTTCTTGTCATCCAGGCTGTCGCGGCTCTGGTCGACATAGCCGAGTTCCACCGACTCTCCAACGGTGAGCGTGCCGCCATCCGGCTTGTCGGCGCCGGTGATCATCTTGAACAGCGTGGTCTTGCCGGCGCCGTTCGGGCCGATGACGCCGACAATGCCGCCGGGGGGCAGCTTGAAGGACAGGTCATCGATCAGCAGCCGGTTGCCGAAGCCCTTGCGCAGCGCCTCGGCGACGATGACGGTGTTGCCGAGCCGGGGTGCGGGCGGGATCTGAATCTCGGTCGGGTCGGGGGCCTTTTCCTGGCTCCTGGCCAGCAGCTCCTCATAAGCCTGGATACGCGCCTTGCTCTTCGCCTGGCGGGCGGTCGGGCTGCGGCCGATCCATTCCTGCTCCTCGGCCAGCTGGCGCTGCCGGGTGCTCTCCTCCTTCTCCTCCTGCTGCAGGCGCTTGCGCTTCTGCTCGAGGTAGGCGGAGTAGTTGCCCTGGTAGGGAATGCCGCGGCCGCGATCGACCTCCAGGATCCAGTTGGTGACATTGTCGAGGAAGTAGCGGTCGTGGGTGACGATCAGCACCGCGCCGGTGTAGTCGCGCAGCGTCTTCTCCAGCCAGGCGACGCTCTCGGCGTCCAGGTGGTTGGTCGGCTCGTCAAGCAGCAGCATCTCCGGCTTTTCCAGCAGCAGCCGGCACAGCGCGACGCGGCGGCGCTCACCACCCGAAAGATGCGTGACGGCGCTCTCGGCCGGCGGGCAGCGCAGCGCGTCGAGCGCGATCTCGATGCTGCGGTCGATCTCCCAGCCGCCTCCGGCGTCGATCTTCTCCTGCAGGTCGGCCTGCTCGGCCAGCAGGGCATTCATCTCGTCGTCCGACATCTCCTCGGCGAACTTCATCGAGATCTCGTTGAAGCGGTCGAGATGGGCCTTCATCTCCTTGAAGGCGAGCATGACGTTCTCGCCGACCGTGAGATCGGGCTCGAGGTGCGGCTCCTGCGACAGATAGCCGACGCGGACGCCCTCGGCCGCCCAGGCCTCGCCACCGTATTCCTTGTCCTGCCCGGCCATGATGCGCATGAGGGTCGATTTGCCGGCGCCGTTCGGGCCGAGCACGCCAATCTTCACATCCGGCAGGAAGGATAGGGTGATGCCTTTGAAGACCTCGCGCCCGCCCGGGTAGGACTTCGTCAGGTCTTTCATCACATAGGCGTACTGGTAGCTGGCCATGGCCGAAGCATCCTAACGAGAGTTTGGCCGGTTACTTAGCCTTCAGGGGGCATCGGGCCAAGGCGGCGGCAATGCCGCGCGGACCGACGCGGAGCGCAGGGCAACCTTCTCCAACCTCGCCAACCTCCTCTACGACGTGGCGTGGCGGGGATGGCCGCCGCCGGCACACGGCGCATTACCGCGGCGCAGCGCCGGCCCGATCAGGGCGGGCGACTGGCGGGATGGGCCCGGCAGGACTCGAACCTGCAACCAAACCGTTATGAGCGGTCCGCTCTGACCATTGAGCTACAGGCCCCCCGGCCCGAGACATGCCGGGCAGCCGCACGGATGGCAAGCGCCGCCCTGGGCCATTTCACCGCCATGCGCCAACCACCCCGGTTTGCAGCGGCGCCCTGCCGCCCTTACCTGGGGTGGAAGGAGACGCCGCATGACTGATGACGAGATCCGCGACATCCTGTTGACCACCCGGCAGATCGCCGTGGTCGGCGCCTCGGACCGGCCGGACCGGCCGAGCTTCGGAGTCAGTGCCTTCCTGGTAAGCCGCGGCTATGCCGTTACCCCGGTGAACCCCGGCATCGCCGGCCGCGACCTGCACGGCAGCACCGTGGTCGCCCGGTTGGCGGAGGCCGGGGCGCTCGACATGGTTGATGTGTTCCGCCGCAGTCAGGATGCCGGCGCGGTGGTGGACGAGGCCATTCGTCTTGGCGCCCGGACTGTCTGGCTGCAACTCGGCGTGGTCGACGATGCCGCAGGGGAGCGGGCGCGGACGGCCGGGCTGCGCTTCGTGCAGGACCGCTGCCCGGTGATCGAATGGCGCCGGCTCGGCCTGCCGTCACGGATCGTGGCATAGCTCAAACATTGCCTGAAGTTCATATTTCGCTGCGACGCCGCTTGAAAGCTCCCGGCCGCCGGGCCACTTCGCCGGCGCGGCCGCCTTGCGCGGTCCAGGGAGACATCGGGACCCATGAACGACGAAGAACGCCGGATCATCACCCAGTTCGTCGAGCGGATCGCCGGCGCGGCGCCCGCCGCGGCGCGCCCATCCGCCGGCCCCTGGGGCGGCAGCAGCGTGCCGCAGACCCGGCCGCCACTGCCGCCGGTGGACCGCGAGGCGGATGCGCTGATCACCGACCTGTTCAGCCGCTACCCGGAAGCGCGCTATCGCATCACCCAGACCGCCTTCGTGCAGGAAGCGGCGCTGGTCGAGGCGCAGAACCGCATCCGCCAGTTGGAATGGGAGGTGGAGAACGCCCAGCGCCAGGCCCAGACCGCGCAGCAGCCGCAGCGCGGCGGGCTGTTCGGCGGCATGTTCGGCGGCGGCGGCGCCCCGCGCCAGGCCGCGCCCATGCCGCCGCCGCCGCAGCCGGTCTACCCGCCGGGCTACAACCCTGGGATGCTGCAGCCGCAGCGCGCCGGCTCCGGCTTCCTCGGCACGGCACTGACCACCGCGGCTGGCGTCGCCGGCGGCATGGTGCTCGGCAACATGCTGATGGGCGCCCTCTCCGGCCATGGCGGCGCGGCGCAGGCGGCGACGGCCGCCGCCGACGGGGGTGGCGCCTTCGGCCAGGAAGCGGTGCCGACCTCCTCGCCCTGGACCGACCCGGGCGCCGCGGCAGCCTCCCAGGGCTGGGGCGATACCCAAGGCAGCCAGGGCTACGACGGCCAGGACGCCTCGGCCGGCGGCTATGACAGCGACAGCGGCTACGATACCGGCGGCAGCATGGATGACGCCGGCGGCGGATACGACGAAGAGATCTAGCGCCGCTCCCCAGGCTGCGCGCTCATTGATACCGCGCATGGCATGAGGGAAACTCATGCCATGCGCATCCCTGACCTCGACCTCGACCTGCTCCGCGGCTTCGTCGCTGTCGCGGAGCGCGGCGGCTTCACCGCTGCAGGACAGGCGCTCGGCCTGACGCAATCGGCGGTCTCGCTCAAGATCAAGCGACTGGAGGAACTGGTTCGGCGCCGCCTGCTGGATCGCACCAGCCGCACCGTCGCGCTGACCCGGGACGGTGAGACGCTGCTCGCCTACGCCCGGCGCATGCTGGCGCTGAATGACGAGGCGGTGCGGCGCATGGTGGCGCCCCCGGTCACCGGCCGGCTCCGGCTTGGCGTCGCCGACCATTTCCTGCCGCGCAGCCTGGCCCCGGTGCTGGCCCGCTTCGCCGCCACCTTCCCCGAGTTGCGGCTGGAAGTGGAGGTCGGGCGCAGCCATGAGCTGCGCGCGGCGCAGGAGAAGGGGGCGCTTGACCTCGTGCTCGGCAAGCGCAGGGATGGCGAAACCATCGGCAGCCCGATCTGGACCGAGCCGATCGTCTGGGTCGCCACCCCAGGCTGGCTGGCGCCGGATGGCAGGCCGCTGCCGCTGGCGATGCTGCCGCAGGGTTGCATGTTCCGCGAACGCGCCCTGGCCGGGCTGGCCCGCGCCGGGCTGGCTTTCGAGGTGGTGTTCACCTCGGCCAGCCTGCTCGGCATCGCCGCCGCCGCCCAGGCCGGGCTCTGCGTCACCGTGCTGGGCCGCGCCGGGCTGCCGGAGGGGCTGGCGGAGCTGGACGGGCTGCCGGAGCTGGGCGTGGCGGAGATGGCGGTGTTCGGCGATGCCGCCGGCCGGACCCAGCTGGTCGAGCCGCTGGTGCGCTTCATCCGCGAGGCACTGGGCAAGGCGCGGCTGCCGATGGCGGCGTGAACCCGGTTGCACGCCGCTTCCGGCAAGGCTAACCGGAAGCTGCCGGATACCGCCAGCGCCCTGCGGCGCGGCCAGAATGATCGGGGCCTTGCGATGAGCCAGCCTTCCGCAGCCGATGCCGCGCCTTCCGGCGGCCGCGACGCGCGCATCATCGCGCTGATCGGCACCGGGCACTTCCTGTCGCATTTCTACATGCTCTGCCTGCCGCCGCTGTTCCTCGCCTGGCGAACGGAATTCGAGGTCTCCTACGCAACCCTCGGGCTTTCGGTGGCGCTGATGTCGGCGACAACGGCAGCACTGCAAACCCCGGTCGGCTTCTGGGTGGACCGTTACGGGGCGCGGCCCTTCCTTATCGGCGGCACGTTGATCATGGCGCTATCGATCTCCGCCATGGCGCTGGCACCGAGCTTCTGGGTGATCCTGCCGCTGGCGGTGCTGTCCGGCGTCGGCAACAGCGTCATCCACCCGGCCGATTACGCCATCCTCGCCGGCAGCGCAACCAAATCCTTCATGGGCCGCGCCTTCGCTCTGCACACCTTCACCGGCAACCTGGGCTTTGCCCTCGCCCCGCCGGTCATCGCCCTGCTGCTGACCCTGATGGACTGGCGCGGCGCGCTGCTGACGGTCGGGCTGGTCGGCGTGCCGGTGGTCGCCGCCATCCTGCTGCAGAGCCGGGTGCTGCAGGACCAGGCCAAGCCGAAACCCGCGGAGGCCGGGCCTGCCGGCCGCGAGCTGCTGCTGTCCCGCCCCATGCTGCTGTTCTTCGCCTTCTTCCTGCTGTCCTCGATGGCCGGCTCCGGCATCCAGGCCTGGCTGGTGACGGTGCTGGGCAAGCTCTGGGGCACGCCAGTGCTGGCCGCCTCGGCGGCGCTGACCGGCTACATGGTCGGGGCTACCTCCGGCACGCTGGTCGGCGGCTGGATTGCCGACAAGGCCAAGGGCGGGCTGCTCGGCATGGTGATGGCGCTGACCGCGGCCGCCATGGCGCTGTTGCTGATCCCCGGCCTGCTGCCGCTGCCGGAGGCGGTGCTGCCGGTGGTGACCGGGCTGGCCGGCCTTGCCCTCGGCACCTCCCGCGCCCCGCGCGACGTAATGCTGAAGGATGCCTGCCCACCGGGGCAGATGGGCAAGGTGTTCGGCTTCGTCTCCTCCAGCCTGCCGCTCGGCTCGGCGATCGTGCCGGTGCCGATGGGGTTCCTGATCGACATGGGCTACCCCTGGCTGGTGCTGCCGGTAGTGGCCGGCCTGCTCGGCCTATCCCTGCTCTGCGCCGGCGGGGCGCGGGGGAGTTCGCGCCGACAGCCGGCCGCGGGGGTGGTGGCAGCGGAATAGGGTCACGCCGGTGTCAGTGGCCGGATGCCGAAGCCTCGCCTGAATTGCCGTGCCTTGGCACGGGACGGGATGAATGCGGCGGCTGCACCGCTGTCTGGGAATGACGCCCGGCGTCGGCAGGCGAACTGGCACCGGGTGCTGGGGCTGCGGGCGGCACTGCCGCTGGCGATCACCGCGGTCACTGGTCTTGGCATCGCCTTCGACCAGACCGCCCAGGCGGTGCTTTACCGGCTGGTGCGGCCAAGCACCGGAGCGGTAGCCCCGCCACTGCCGGGGGCGTGGGCCGCTCGACCTCGATGGCGCCGTCAGCTTGAGGCCGCAGCCGGTTCTCATCCCTGCTGGATCGGAGCGGGGCCGGTGGGCAACCGATATGAACGGCCATTGATCGTGGCCAATCAGTGCCGCCCCTATCGCCGGGCGGTTTGCGCCGCAGCCTTGGCTGCACGGCACTCGGCGCGGCGCCTGTCTGGGCGCCCGGCATGAATGGAAGACTCATGCCGCTGGTATGCGGCCGGGGCGCAGCGGGCGATCCCGGGCCGGCTGATCGGCAGGGCACCTGCCTTGCGGCGCAGCAACCGCCATGCCATCAAACTATGAGACTGCAATACGCCAATTGCCTGAAATTTTGGCCTGCAAGGATGGTCCCTTGCGGCAGTATTCGTGATATTTGCAGATCGCCCCACCAAGGCGCTTGCCAATTGCCGCGTCCTGCTCTCCAAAGGGGATTGTAAGGATCGGTCGCTGCCCGCATCTGGGCAGCGCCGCAGGAGCCCGAAGAGTTCAGGATATGGCCAAGAACGAGAGCTGGCGCCCCCGGAAGTCCCGCAAGCGCGGCTTCGATGACGATGGTCCGGATTTCGGCGGTTGGGCACCGCCTCCTCCCGCAGCCGGTGGCGGCCCTCCGCCGCCGCTGCGGCAATCCTCCGTCTTTTCCTCCGGACCGGAGATCAAGGCGGTGGTCAAATGGTTCAACGCCGAGAAGGGCTTCGGCTTCGTCGAGCTGGGTGACGGTTCGGGCGATGCCTTCCTGCATGTCTCGGTGGTGCAGCGAGCCGGTGCGGACGCGGTGGCGCCCGGCGCCAACCTGCGCGTCCGCGTCGGGCCCGGGCAGAAGGGCCAGCAGGTGACCGATGTGCTGGAGATCGCCGAGGGCGAGGCCCCGCCGCCACGGAGCGGCGGCTTCGGCGGCGGCCCGCGCGCAGGCGGGATGGGCGGTGGCGGCGGCGGCGGTGGCCGCGGCTTCGTACCCTCCGGCCCGGCCGAGGAAGTGCGCGGCACCGTCAAATGGTACAGCGCGGAGAAGGGCTTCGGCTTCGTCTCGCCGGATGGCGGCGGGCGCGACGTCTTCGTCCACGCCACGGCGCTGGAGCGCAGCGGCCTCACCCCGCTCGGCGAGGGCCAGGCGGTGGTGATGCAGGTGGTGCAGGGCAAGAAGGGCCCCGAAGCCTCCTCGCTGACCAAGGCCTGACAGGCCAGGCGGGCCCATGGGCCCGCCGGCCCGAAGCTGCGCGGGACGAACGCGCCGCGCAGGGCTGGTCCTGCTCGTCTCCCCGGCACATAATCACGGCAATGCTGCGTGAATCGGGCTGGAGGAGATAGGCATGTTGCTGCGGCGGGAACGCGCGATGACCGCGGTCGCCATCATGCTCGATGTAGCCTTCCATGCCGGGCGGACCGAGGCGGTGAGCGCCGCCGACATCGCCGAACGGCTGGGCCAGGCGCGCCGGGGCATCGAGCCGGTGCTGCAGGCCCTGTCGCGCGCCGGCCTGCTCGACAGCATCCGCGGTCCCAAGGGTGGCTATCGGCTGGGCCATCCCGCCCGCGACCTGCGACTGGCCGAGATCGTCTCCACAGCTCTCGATGACGATGCTGCGGGCGGCGAAGCCCCCGCTGGTCGGCTGCAGGCGGCGGTGGTGCATCCGCTCTGGAGCGAGATGGAAGCGCTGTGCCGCGACCATCTGGCACGCCTGACCATCGCCGACCTGATCAAGCGCGCCGCCGCCGCCGGGGTGAAGCGGCCGACGGTGGAGCCGCTCAACTTTGTGATCTGACACCAACGGGCCGATCCGACGCCGCGACGGGTGCCCATGGGCGTTGCTGCGCAACCGCCATTGGGTATCGGAACTCGGCCCGCCGCCGGTGCGGCGAAGCCAAGCAAACCGAAGGGTCACCGCCGCAAGGCGCGCCTTATGGCGCGACACCCGGCATTTGAGGGGGGCCTGAACCTGTCAGTGTTCAGGCCGCTGGTATGAACCTCACGCGGCGGCCCGCAGCGCTCGCCAGATCTTCTCCGGCGTTGCCGGCATGTCGATGTGGCTGACGCCGCGCGGCCGCAGCGCATCCAGCACCGCATGCATCACCGTCTGCGGCGCGGCGATCGCCCCCGCCTGGCCCACCCCCTTCACGCCGAGCGGATTCGACAGGGTTGGCAATTCACGCAGCGCGACCTCCAGGTCGGGCAGATCCTCGGCCCGCGGCAATGCGTAATCCATGAAGGAGGCGGAGAGCAGCTGGCCGGACTCCGGGTCGTAGACGACCTCCTCCAGCAGCGCCTGGCCGATGCCCTGGGCCAAGCCGCCCTGCACCTGGCCGGTGGTCAGCAGCGGGTTGATCAGCCTGCCGTAGTCGTCGACCGCCTGGTAGCGCAGCAGGGCGACGGCGCCGGTCTCCGGGTCGATCTCCACCTCGGCGACATGCGCGCCGGAGGGAAAGGTGACGAGTTCCGACAGGTTCTTCGCCTCGGCGTCGAGGCCCGGGGTCATGCCCTCCGGCAGCATCGCCGGGTCGCGCGCCGCCTCCGCCACCGCCTCCAGCGCCATGCCGCGCTCGGTGCCGACGACGGTGAAGCGGCCGGCGGCGAAGGCCACCTCCTCGGGCGCGGCCTGCAGCAGATGCGCCGCCAGCAGCCTTGCCTTGGCCAGCACCGTATCCATCGCCATCACCAGCGCGGTCCCGCCGACGTGCAGCGAGCGGGCACCGCCATGGCCATTGCCGAAGGCCACCGCATCGGTATCCGCCTGCACCAGCCGGAAGCGCTCCGCCGGCAGGCCGAGCTGGGCGGCGGCGATCTGCGGGAAGCTGGTCTCATGCCCCTGGCCGTTGGATTGCGTGCCGATGGCGAGATCGACCATGCCATCCGCGGCGAAGCGCACCGCCGCCCATTCATGCGGTGCGCCGCGCGAGGTCTCGAGGAAGCAGGCGATGCCGAGGCCGCGCAACCGGCCGCGGGCCTCGCTGGCGGCGCGGCGCGCGGCGAAGCCGGCACGGTCGGCCAGCACCTCCAGATCCGCGAGGTTGCCGCCGAAGCGGCCGGTATCCATCAGCATCCCGGTCGCGCTGCGGTAGGGGAAGCTGGCAATGGCGTTGCGCCGGCGAATCTCGATGGGATCGAGGCCAAGGTGGCGCGCCGCCGCCTCGACCAGCCGCTCGGTCAGGTAATTCGCCTCCGGCTTGCCGGCGCCGCGATAGGCATCGACCGGCAGGGTGTTGGTGAAGGCGCCGGTCACTTCCAGGAAGATCGCCGGAATCGCATAGACCCCGCCGATGGCGGTGGAGACGGAATTGGTCGGGCAGGCCGGACCATTGGCCGAGCAATAGGCGCCGAGGTCGCCGACCATCTGCGCATGCAGCGCGAGGAAGCGCCCCTCCGCATCCAGCGCCAGCCGCGCCGTGCCGCGGTAGTCGCGGGCATGCACCGAGCCTTGGAATTCCTCGGTCGCCTCGCCGGTCCAGGCGATGGCGCGGCCAAGCCGGCGCGCGGCGGAGAGCAAGGCGACATATTCGGGGAAGAGGAAATTCTTGGCGCCGAACCCGCCGCCCACATCCGGGCAATGCAGGCGGAAATCCGCTTCCGGCAGGTGGAACACATCCTTCGCCAGCTGCCGCCGGATGCCATGCACCCCCTGGCCGGACAGCAGCAGGTCGAAGCGGCCATCGGCGTACTGCGCAACAGCGGTACGCGGCTCCATCGGGATGGCGTGGACCCGGTTGTTGATCAGCTCCAGCACGATCACATGCGCCGCGGCGGCGATGCCGGCCTCGGTCGCGGCACGGTCACCGCGCTCGAAGCGGAAGGCGCAATTGCCCGGCGCCTCAGGCCAGAGCTGCGGCGCGCCGGGGGCGAGCGCAGCACGGCTTTCGACCACGGCGGGCAGCGCCTCGTACTCCACCGCGATCGCCTCGGCGGCGTCGCGCGCCAGCGCCGGCGTATCGGCGACGACGAAGGCGACCGGCTCACCGACATGCTTCACCGCATCCCGCGCCAGAGCATGGCGCGCCGGGATGATAATCGGCGCCAGCGTCGCCACCTGCGCCGGGCAGGGTAGCGGCCCGAGCCCCTCGGCGGCGAGGTCGGCGCCGGTCAGCACCAGATGCACCCCGGGCATCCCCCGCGCCACGGCGGCATCGATCGAGAGGATGCGGGCATGCGCATGCGGCGAGCGCAATGCCATGCCATGCAGCGCACCGGCGGGGATCAGGTCGCCGGTGTAGCGGCCCTGGCCGGTGAGGAAGCGCGCATCCTCACGCCGGCGGAGCGATTCGCCGCTCATGTCGGCGCCCCCGGCCGCACTGCGGCGGCAACCGGGCCAGGGCGGCACGCCTCCTGTCGCCTGATTCGTTCAAGCGTCATTGCCAGTGCCGCCATCATCCGTCCCCCGGTCCTGCGGGGAAGAGTATGGCCCGGCGCTAGCCCCGCGCGAGCCTCTTCGCGACGAATTCCAGCCGGTCCTGGCCCCAGAAGATGTCCTCGCCGATGACGTAGCTCGGTGCGCCGAAGACGCCGCGGGCCAGCGCCGCCGCGGTATCGGCCTCCCGCCGCTCCGCCCAGCGCGGCTCCTGGCCGAGGGCGAGCACGGCCTCCCCATCCAGCCCAATCTCATTGATCAGCCGGGCGAGGGTCGGCGGGTCGCCGGGGTCCAGCTCATCCTCCCAGCAGGCTTTCAGCACGCGATGGGCGAGGCGGATCGCCGGCGCATCACCTATCGTCTCCCGCACCGCGATGACGCAGGCGGCCGCCGGCAGCTCCCTTGCCGGGAAGTGCTTCGGCCGGATGTGGATGGGGATGCCGAGATGCTCGCGCCAGCGGGCGAGTTCCTGCAGCCGGTAGGCCTGGCGTTGCGGGCTGCGCTTCGGCAGCGGCAGCCCGCCGGAACCGGCGAAGATAGTGCCGAAATCGACCGGCCAGATGCGCAGGGAGGCGCCGTGCTGCGCCGCCAGCGCCTCGATCCGCGCCGCGCCCAGATGCGTCCAGGGCGAGTTGAGCGAGGCGTAGTAGTCGATGTGCAGGCTCATGCGCGGCCCTCCTCCGTAAGCGGTGCGCCGGTCTTCGCACGGGCTTCCTCGAAGCTGATGCCGGGTGCCAGCTCGCGCACTGCGAAGCCATCGCCATTCGGGGCGAAGAGGCCGAGGTTGGTCGCCACCAAGGTCACCACGCCGCGCGCCGTCACCGGCAGGGTGCAGTGCCGTAGCAGCCGCGGCTCGCCCTTCCGGGTGTTGTGCTCAAGGATGATGAACACCCGCCTGGCGCAGGCCGCGAGGTCCATGGCGCCGCCGATGCCGCCGCCCTTGGCACTGCCCACCTTCCAATTGGCGAAGTCGCCACCGGCCGAAACCTCATAGGCGCCCATCACCGTCACATCGATGCGGCCGCTGCGGATGATGCCGAAGCTGTCGGCGTGGTGGACGATGGCGGCACCGGGATTCAGCGAGACATTCTGCCCGCCGGCGTTCACCAGATGCAGATCCTCCTGTCCCGCCGGCAGCACCGGGCCGTAGCCGATGACGCCGTTCTCCGCGTGGTAGAGGATGTCGCGGTCGCCAATATCGGTGTTGCTGCAGAGTGTCGGGATGCCGACGCCGAGGTTGACAATCCAGCCGTCCTGGAACTCGCGCGCCAAGCGGTCGGCCATCTGCTGGCGGTCCCAGCCCTTCGTTTCCGTGCTGCTCATCGTGCGCGCTCCTGCCGGCGGACGGTCCATAGCCCTTCGGGCGCCGGGGGGATCTTCACCAGGCGCTGGACGAAGATGCCCGAGACATGCACCTGGTCAGGGTCGATCGCGCCGGCGGGCAGGATGTCCTCCTCCACCTCCACCACCACTGTCTTCGCCGCCATTGCCATCAGCGGGCAGAAATTGCGCTGCGCCAGGCGGAATTGCAGGTTGCCGGCGGCATCGGCGCGCCAGGCGCGGATGAAGGCGTAGTCGCAAGGCAGCGCGTATTCCAGCAGGTATTCGCGACCGTTGATGACGCGGGTCTCGCGGCCTTCGGCCAGCTCGGTGCCGACGGCGGTCGGGGTGTAGAAGGCGGGGATGCCGGCGCCGGCGGCGCGTAGCCGTTCGGCCAGGGTGCCCTGCGGCACGAGTTCGGCCTCGACCTCGCCGCGCTCGTAATAGGGGGTGAAGGGCAGCACGTCGGTCGGCCGCGTCGCGGCGGTGAAGCTGCACACCACCTTCGCCACCTGACCGTTCTCCACCAGCATGCCGATGTCGGGCATGCGTGGCTGATGCGCGCCGCCGGTGGTGTTGGCGATGCAGGTCAGGCGCTTCGCGCCTTGCTCCAGCAGCGCCTTGGTCAGATTGTACGGGGTGCCGGGACCAGCGAAGCCGCCGAAGGCGACGGTCGCGCCATCGGGAATATCCGCGATTGCCGCGGCAAAGCTGTCCAATATCTTGTTCCGCGCCATCGGTGCCGCGTCCTCCACCTCATTTGGCGGCAGCGTGGCGCGACTGGGGCAGAACGTCCAGCGGGTCCGGCGCAGTAATGGTGCGCTGCGCGACCGCAGCCGCGAGGGCCGGAGCCAAGCCCCCGCGGCGCAGCGGTTATGCTGCGGCGCGTGTCGCCTCCCCCTTGGATGCGGTGACCATGGCGGCCCGCAACTCGCGCAGGAAGGTCTGGCCCGCGGCGGTCTGCTGCACGATGACGCTCCGCCGGTCGAGCGGATCGGTCTTGCGGCGCGCCAGGTCCAGCTCGCCGAGCCGATCCAGCGCCCGGGTGATCGCGGGCTTCGAGACCCGCAGTTCCGCCGCCAGGCCGCGCACGGTATGTGGGCCTTCGGTGAGATAGACCGTCAACAGTACCGCAAGCTGACGTGCGGAGAGGTCTGCGCCGTCACGCCTGACCATGGCCAGGATCGTCTCGCGCAGTACATGTGGCAGCCCATAGGCTTCGTCCAACGCGTTCATCACGACTCCTGCTCTTTTCCTTACCGGCAATGCGTGAAGCGCCGGCCTGTCGTTCCGGAGCCCCCAGAATTGAGGTGTGTCGCCAACCACGCACACAACCCAATGGGGTATCGATAGACAATTTTCGCCGATAACGATAGGAAACGAGGCCGTTCAGGCACATGTTCGCGATACTGTTACCAGCGTGTTAATGTTGCGGAGCCATATGCGTCTTGCGGAACGCTGCGCAGGCGGAGCCGATGTGGCGAACTGCTTGGTCAGGAGCGTGAGGCGATCAGCCTGTGCTTACAGCGCCATGGGAATTATTGCTTAAGATCTATCGATCTTTTTCTCGGCCCGGCTTCGATCCGATGCGGATGAAACCATGGCCCCATGGCGCTGCCTGTATACCCGGTGATGATTTCCACGCGCTCGATGGGCTTTGACATAGGCGCACGCCTAGGCTTTCACCTAGACCCTCACGGTTGCGCCGCCTGTCCGCTCGGATTGGGAGGCGCTCCCGAGCCATGACGCTCCCTTCCATTCGGCGCTGCGGCACGCCTTCTGCGGCGCAGCCGCAGAAGGACACCAGGACGCATCCGGGACTGACAGGCACTATTATTATGCGAGGCCCCGCACGCCATGCGTGTGGGGCCTTTGGTATGAGCCGGCCTGGACAGAGCCTGTTCTAATCACCCGCCAGAGCGGCGCCGAAGCCCATGTCAGCCGCGCTGTGCAGATGCGTGAGCGCAGAGGACTCGCAGTCATCGTGACGCAGATGCCAGAGCCGCTCATGCGCCGCGATCAGCCCCCACAGATCCTGCCGGCGCCGGCGGAGGTCGGACTCCACAGCCATGGATTCCTCGCCGACGCGCAGCAGCTTGGCGGCAAGGTCAAGCTGGCCGTCGTCACAAGCACGATGCACCGCGGCCAGGATCGTATCCTGCAGCCGGCGGCTGCGGCGTATGGTCGCGGGGGGAGTGGACCCTGAGCCAGTCATGTCAGTAGCCCTTCGCGCGGCAGGATGCGCACTGGGGCAGGAGTGCTGATCCCTTGGTTGCAGTCGGGCAGTTCCTACCGGCAGCGCAATTCATGTACATGCAATACTAGGCTGCGAATTTTGTGCCAGCTGTAGCGGCACTAGGAAATCAAGAAGTTACGAACTCGTGCCGCGCGGTTGGAAGATGATCTGTAAAATAGACTGACAGGTGGAACGCCTGCCGTCCGCATTGCCTCGAACAAGGGATCAGCCCGGGTGGCGGCCGGATGATCGGGGACGAAGCGGGCGATCCGCTGGCAGATCCGGCGCCGAGCACCTCCGAGCTGGTCGTGCGATTGACGCCTTCGGTCGTTCCAACCTCAAGCGGTCACGCTCTAATCCTGTCCGATCCGCGCCGCCTGCACCACCGCACGCCATTTCGCCACCTCGGCGCGGAGGAAATCGGTGGCCTCTTCCGGCGTGCTCGGCAGCGGCTCGATCCCCTGCGCCGCCAGCTTGCGCACCGCCTCCGGGTCGCTGAGCGCTGCCCGCAGCGCGGCGTTGAGCCGGGCGGTAATGGACGGCGGCAGGCCGCGTGGCCCGACCAGCGCGTACCAGTTCAACACCGCGTAGCCGGTCACGCCGGTCTCCGCCATGGTCGGCAGATTCGGCACCAGGCCGGAGCGCTCGGCGGAGGGCACCGCCAGCGCCCGCAGGCGCCCGGTCTCCACATGTTCCAAGGTCGTCGCCGCGGTGGCGAAGGAGAAGTCGAGCTTGCCGGACAGAATGTCGGTGATGAGCTGCCCGCCGCCACGATAGGGCACGTGCACGCTCTCGATGCCCGCCACCTGGTCGAGCAGCGCCCCGGCCAGATGCCCGGCCGAGCCGACGCCGGAGGAGCCATAGGCCAGCCTGCCGGGCCGCGCCTTCGCCGCCGCCACCAGCTCGGCCACGCTGCGCCAGGGCCGGTCGGCGGGCACCACCAGCAGGTTGGTGACCTGCACCGCCAGCGAGACATGGGTGAAGTCGCGCAGCGGTTCGACCGCCAGGTTGCGCTGGATCAGCGGGTTCACCGCAAGATTGCCGATGGTGCCCATCTGCAGCGTATGGCCATCCGCCGGCGCCTGCGCCAGCAGGTCATTCGCCAGCGTGCCGGAGCCGCCGGGGCGGTTGTCGGCGATCACCGGCTGGCCGAGCTCGGCGGAAAAACGCGGAATCAGGATGCGGGTGGAGGTGTCGGAACCGCCGGCGGCGACCGCCGGGACGATGATGCGCAGCGGCCGGTTGGGAAATTCCTGGGCCCGGGCCATGAAGGGCAGGAAGGTCATGGCAAGCGCGGCGCGGCGTGTCGGCACGGACAGTCTCCGGGATTCGGGCGCGAATCCTACGCCTGCATCGGGGCCTCCGCCATCCGCCGCTCCGCCCAGACCCAGGCGAGCAGCCCCGGCAGGAAGATGATCAGGTCGCGCAGCCGGCGGGCGATGGCCAGCGCCGCCGCGACCTCCGGCGGCAGCCCCAGCAGCAGCCCGAGGCCGAGGAAGCCCGCTTCCTGCAATCCCAGCGCGCCGGGCACCAGGAAGGCGGCGGAGGAGACCGCCTGGATCAGCGCCTCGATCGCCAGCGCCTCGGCCATCGTCACCGGGCTGTCGAGGAAATGCAGCGCCAGCCAGATTTCCAGCGCGCCCGCCATCCAGCCGGCAAGCTGCCATAGGAAGCAGCCGGCGATGGCGCCGCGCACCCGCCACAGCCGCCGGGTCATCCGGTCGATCTTCTCCGAGTGGGCGGCGAAGGCCTGGAAGCGACCGGCGGCCACCGCGTTCAAGGCGCGCGCGACGCGGGAGAGGATGTCGGCCCGCTGCGCCAGGATGAAGCCGCCGGCCAGCGCCACGCCGGATAGCATGGCCAGCGCGATGCCGCCCCAGCCGATGCCGGCGCCGGCCCAAGCCAGCAGCGCCAGCCCAAGCAGGGCGAAGCCGAGCTGGCTGAGGATGGAGATCGCCATGTCCACCATCAGGCTGGCGGCGGCAGGCGCCACCGCCACCCCCTCCCCGCGCAGCAGCCGGTAGGAGGCGATCTCGCCGCCAACCCGGGCCACCGGCAGCAGGCCGTTCACCGATTCCCGGATCCAGACATTGGCGGTCATCGCCGCCAGCGATGGCCGGCGCCGCCGCGGCAGCAGGATCCGCCAGGCATGGCCGTTCAGCGCCATGGAGGGGATGTGCGCCAGCGCCGCAAGCACCAGGCCGAAGCCGGCCGCATGCAGCAGCGCACCGACCTCCGACAGATCCTGCTGCGCCAGCAGCAGCAGCGCCGCGGCGAAGCCGCCGAGCGCCAGCAGCGGGCCAAGCCGGATCATGCCGCGAGCATCCGGGTGTAGCCGCCGGTGGCGAACGCCGCACAGGCGGCGCGGACTCGCGGGTCGAGCAGCGCGGCAAGTTCCTCGGCGTAGCGGTAGCCGGGCGCGGCGCCGGGAAAGCCGCCGGCGGTGGCGGGGTGCAGGTAGATCTCCGTGACGCCGGCGGGGACGCGCGGCAGCACCTCGGCCAGGCGATCCGCGGTGAAGGCGCCGGACCAGGCAAGGCCGATGACGCGGTCCGGCGCGCGCAGGCCGTGACACACGGCGAGGCGGCGGAGCCAAGCCGTGAGCGGCCAGAGCGCGCGGCCGGCACCGGGCACCAAGGCGGGCGGCTCCCAGGGAATGCGCACGGCGCGGATGCCATGGCGCGCGGCCTCGGCGAAGGCGATGGCGGCGATCACCGGGTGCAGATGGTAGTGCTTGTGGGCGTTCAGATGGTCGCAGGCGAGGCCGGTTGCGCGGAAGGCAGCGAATTGCGCGGCGATCTCGGCGCGCAGCTGGGCGCGGGCGGCACGGGAGGTGGCGAGGATGAGGCCGAGCCCGGCCATGTCGTCGCGGAAGCGGCCATTTGGTTGGACGAGGGCGGGGATGCGCTTGGGCGGCAAGGTCGGGGTGCCATCGGTCAGCGTCAGGTGGAGGCCGACGGCGAGGCGGGGGTTGCGACGGGCGATATCGACGCCCTCAGCGGCGGCCGGTTCGCCGACCATAAGGCTGGCGGCGGTCAGCACGCCCTCGCGGTGCGCCTGCTCGATCGCGGCGTTCACCTCGGAGGCGAGGCCGAGATCGTCGGCGTTGAGGATGAGGCGGCAAGTCACGCGGCGCGGAAGGCCGCCAGCAGATGCGCGACCTGGGACGAAGAGGTATCCGCCAGCGCCTCCTCCGGCGTGCTCGGCTCGTCCGCATAGGCGGGCGGTGCGGCGAATTGACTGGCGGTGGCGTCGAAGCTGCGGCCGGCGATCCGGTTGTAGAAATGCGGCGCCATCCGACCCTCGAAGGGGACAGGAGTCTTCAGGAGCTCGCCGCCATAGATGGAGTACAGGACCAGCGCGGTCGCGCTGCACTGGCCGAGGGCCGGGTTGTCCGGCCGCCAGCGGCTGCTCGAGCCGGCAGACCAGGCGCGGCGGAGGCGGGCCTCCACCTCCGCCGGGTCGAAGCGGGGCGGCATGGGCTCACGCCGCCGTCCGTTCCGCCCCGGCCGTCTTCCGCTCGCGCAGGAAGTGGAAGAATTCCACCCCCTCCCGCAGCCGCCGCACCAGCATCTGCCGGTCGCGGATCATCTCGCCGCAGATGGAGGCGATCTTCGGCGCCCGGAAGTAGAATTTCCGATAGAAGGCCTCGACGCTGTCGAAGATCTCGGTGTGGCTCAGGTGCGGGTAGGCCAGCGGGGCGATCTGCACACCATGCGCGTCGACATATTCGGTATGCGCCGTGTCCAGCCAACCCTCGCGCTGCGCCTGGTCGAACAGGAAGGTGCCGGGATAGGGAGCCGCCAGCGAGACCTGCACGGTGTGCGGGTTGGTCTCGATCGCGAAGCGGATGGTCTCCTGGATCGTCTCCTTGGTTTCGCCCGGCAGGCCAAGGATGAAGGTGCCGTGGATGGCGATTCCCAGCTCATGGCAATCCTTGGTGAAGCGCTTGGCGACTTCGATTCGCATGCCCTTCTTGATGTTGTGCAGGATCTGCTGGTTGCCGCTCTCGTAGCCGACCAGCAGCAGGCGCAGCCCGCCGTCCTTCAGCACCTTCAGCGTTTCCCGTGGAACATTCGCCTTGGCATTGCAGGACCAGGTGACGCCGAGCTTGCCCATCTCCCGCGCAATGGCCTCGGCGCGCGGCAGGTCGTCGGTGAAGGTGTCGTCGTCGAAGAAGATCTCCTTCAGCCCGGGGAAGTTGTCCCGGATGTAGCGGATCTCCTCGATGACATTGCCGACGCTGCGGGTGCGGTATCGGTGCCCGCCCACCGTCTGCGG
The DNA here is from genome assembly GCF_014283215.1 of Siccirubricoccus deserti. Classification (GTDB taxonomy): domain Bacteria; phylum Pseudomonadota; class Alphaproteobacteria; order Acetobacterales; family Acetobacteraceae; genus Siccirubricoccus; species Siccirubricoccus deserti. The sequence continues at coordinate 288,955 of NZ_JACOMF010000003.1, read as the reverse complement.
CCACAGGCAGAAGGTGCAGCGGCTCTTGCAGCCGCGGCCGGTGTAGATCGAGACGTAGGGGTGCTTCAGATAGCCGATGAAGTACTTCTGGTAGTCCAGGTCGCGGCGATAGATCGGGCTGACGAAGGGCAGGCGGTCCATGTCCTCCAGCACCGGGCGATCGGCGTTGTGGACGATGACGCCCTCGGCGTTGCGGTAGGACAGGCCCTTGATGCCGGCCCAGGTCTGGCCGTCCGCCACATCCTTCACGGTGAAGTCGAATTCGTTGCGGGCGACAAAGTCGATCACCGGCGCGTCGCGCAGCGATTCCTCGGCCTGCACCGCCACCTTGGCGCCGATCAGCCCGATCTTCAGCGCCGGATTCCCAGCCTTCAGCGCCGCCGCCACCTTCACGTCGCTGGCGAAGCTGGGGGTGGAGGTATGCAGCACCGCCAGATCATGCTGCCGCGCCATCGGCAGCACATCGGCCAGGGATTGCCGGTGCGGCGGCGCGTCCACCAGCTTCGATCCCTCGACCAAAGCGGCCGGCTGCGCCAGCCAGGTCGGGAACCAGAAGCTCTTGATCTCCCGCCGCGCCTGGTAGCGGGAGCCGGCACCACCGTCGAAGCCATCGAAGGACGGGGCCTGCAGGAACAGGGTGCGCATCGTCACGGGCATCAATCCCTTGCACGCGCTTCGGCCATGCGGCCGTCGCGGTCCATCCGGTACCGCCGGCCTTGCCACACCACCGTGCCGCGGGCCAGCCCAGCCGCCCATATAGCGAAGGACAGCAGGTCGCGCAGCGGCAGAAGCAGAAATCGGTGCGGCGCCAACCGGCGGCCGAGCGCCCGGTCCACCGCCACCCCAAGGCCCAGCCGAGCCGCCAGCGCCACTGCCAGCGCCGCCCAGCCGGCCGGATGCAGCGCCGCCGCCGCCAGCCCGGGCACCAGCGGAAAGGTGATGCCCATGCCGGCATAGCCGCTGGGGTCGAGCAGCCGCAGGGTCCGCATCCATCGCAACTCATGCCGCGCCAGGGCAACCAGCCCGGGCTCCGCCATGACATGCGCCGGCAGCACCGGCGCCACCACGACCCGGAGGCCAAGCCGCCGCACCGCCGCCCCCAGCGCATGGTCATCGGCCAAAAGCCCGGCCAGGGATCGGAAGCCGCCGAGCCGTTCCAGCGTCTCCGCCCGCAGCGCCATGGTGGCGCCATAGCAGCCCTGCGCCCGGCCGATCGCCTCGCCCAGTGCTGCGCTCGGCAGGAATTGCCAGTCGATCCCGAGGGCGGCGAGGCGGGACCAGACCGTGCCATCCGCCGCCTCGCCCCGGTAGAGGCAGGTCACCAGCCCGATCTCCGGGTCGGCCAGCGGCGCGGTGACGGCGGTCAGCCAGTGCGGCGGCATCCGCATGTCGGCATCCGCCACCACCAGCACCGGCTGGGCCGCCGCCTCGGCCAGATTCACCAGCTGGGAGACCTTGCGGTTCGGCCCATGCAGCCGCGGGTCGCGCAACAGAAGAGTGGCCACACCGGGGCTGGCGGCGAAGGCGGCCTCGGCCACCGCCACTGCCGGGTCGGCCGCGTCGCGCACCGCCGCCAGCACCGTGAAGGGCGCCGCATGGGATTGCGCCAGCGTGGACGCCAGATTCTCCCGCAGCCCCGGCTCCGCCCCGTACAGCGGCTTCAGTATCGCGGCAGGCAGGGCGGGCACGGTGGCCGGCGGCCGCGCGGCCAGGCGCCGCACCGCGCGGGCCGCGAGCACCGCCCAGGCCGCACCGGCCAGGGCCAGCAGCGCCGGCAGCAGGAGCAACGCCTCAGCCATCGTGACGCCGGCAAGAGCGGGGCAGGCGGAAACGGGGTCGCCCGAAGCCGGGTGCCTGGGCTAGGGTCCGGCGCCCTGTCCGGTCCCGCTGATGCCCCGTACCGCTCCCCTGGTCCTTCTGCTCACGCTGCTGCTCGGCGCCTGTGCCGGCACCGCCTCCGGCCCGGTTACCGATGCCAACGACCCGCTGGAGGCGACCAACCGCCAGGTGCTCGATTTCAACCTGAAGTTGGATGACGCGGTGTTCCGGCCGGTGGCGGTGTTCTACCGCGACAGCCTTGGCGCCTGGACCCGCACCCGGATCCGCAACGTGCTGCGCAACCTGAACGAGCCGACGGTGGTGGCCAACGCCCTGCTGCAGGGCCGGCCGCTGGATGCCGGCCAGGCGACCATGCGCTTCGTCATCAACAGCATCGGCGGGTTCGGTGGCATGTTCGACCTGGAGTCGATTGGCGGGCCGCCACGGATCCTGCGCGACCTTGGCCAGACGCTCTATGTCTGGGGCGTGCCGGACGGGCCCTTCCTGATGCTGCCGGTCGCCGGCCCGTCCAACCCGCGCGAACTCACCGGGCTGATCGGCAATGGCTTCATGAACCCCATCAGCTGGGTCATGCCGGTCAGCGCCAACCTCGGCCGCGGCGCGCTGGAAGGGTTGGATGAGCGGGAGCGCAACATCGAAACCCTGGACGAGCTGAAGGCCACCTCGCTCGACCTCTATGCCCGGCTGCGCAGCCTGTGGCGGCAGAACCGCGATGCCGAACTCGGCCGCACCAGCACCGAAAGCCTGGACGTGCTGGAGGATCCCGGGGCGCCGGCCCCGCGCTAGCCGGCTGCGGAAAAGCGCTGACAAAATCCGGGGGCGCCACCTCCGCGTCATGGCCGGGCTTGACCCGGCCATCCCTGACCGCCTGATGTCGCCGGGCATCCGGCTGCGCGGGCCAGGCCCGCGCATGCCGGAAATGGGAAGCGCTTCGCTTTTTCCGCTGCCCGCTACGGTCGGCGGTTCACGCCCGGCCCCGCATGTAGCGGCGTTCCGGCCGGTAGGTGAGCCAGTGGTGAAGGCGCAGGAGAAGACACTGAAGCATCGGCGGCGGCTTCCAACGGCAGGATCGGTCGCCGCCACCCTCACGATTTCGTGTTGACGCTTTGTTATCGCCGGTCGCAGCAGCGAAGAATCGATCTCGGCCGGCGAGGCCGGTGCCGGTGCGCTCAGCCGTGCGGCGTCGGCCTGGCGCGGCGTGCGGCGCCCCCCATGTAGCACCGCTCCGGCCGGTAGCGGAGCCAGTGGCGAAGGCGGTTCAGGACACCACGGAGAAACATCGCGGACCTCGATGCAGTGTTCGGCCGGACCCCGGCCATCGGCATCGAATTGGCCACCGATTGCGTCCGCCGCATGGCCGCAGGGTGGCCACGGCGGGACCGTTTCGCGGCGGTGGCGGGCACCTGCCACGATCCGGCGGCGCAGGCCCTCGGTCATGCGACGCCGGCCGGGTCGGTGTTGCCGCCGCAGACCAGCACGCCGACCCGCGCCCCGGGCGGCGGCGCATAGGCGCCGCACAGCAGCGCCGCCAGCGCCGCAGCGCCGCCCGGCTCGGCGACCAGCCGCGCCGCCTCCCACAACAGGCGCTGGGCGGCGCGGATTGCCGCATCCGGCACCAGCACCGCCTGCGCCACATGCCGCGCGGCGATCGGGAACATCACCGCGCCGACCTGGCGGGCGCCGAGGCTGTCGGACGCCACCCCGCCGACCGGTGCCGGCACCGGACGGCCGGCCCGCAGCGCCGCGTGCAGCGCAGGGCAGCCCTCCGGCTCAACACTGATGACCCGGGTACCGCTGCCGGCATACCAAGCCGCCATGCCGCCGATCAGCCCGCCCCCGCCGGTCGCCACCAGCACATCGGTGAGGCCGGGGGCCTCCGCCTCGAACTCCAGCCCGACGGTCCCCTGGCCGGCGAGCACCTCCGCCTGGTCATAGGCATGCACCATCAGGGCCCCGGTCTCCGCGGCGCGCGCCTCGCTCGCCTGGCGGGCCGCGTCATAGGCTTCGCCGCCGACCACCAAGCGGGCGCCATACCCCTCGATCCGCGCCCGCTTGGCTGCGCCGGTGATCTCCGGGACGAAGATCTCCGCCGCGATGCCGAGCGCCCGCGCCGCATAGGCCACCGCCGCCCCATGATTGCCGCCCGAGGCGGCGATCACCCCGGCCGCCGGCAGCGGCGCCGAGAGCATCCGGTTGAAGGCGCCGCGTGGCTTGAAGCTGCCCGAGGCCTGGAGCAATTCAAGTTTCAGCGTGACATCCTGGCCAAGCCCGAGTTCGGCGCCCGTCAGCCGCAGCAGCGGGGTGTGGCGAACATGGGGGGCGATCCGCTGCGCGGCGGCGCGGATGGCCTCGCGGGTGATGCTCACTGTCATGCCGCCGGCAGGTGGCATGCGTCGCTGCCGGCCGCAACGGGCGGCGCGACGGTGCAACCGCCCACCGCGACCTGCAACCGTGGATACCCTTGGAAGGGCATCGGCTTTCTGGCAAGGTCAGTTGCCTGTTTGCAGGCGGCCCCGATGCTGCTTCATGCCAGTTCTGTCGCCCGGAAGGGGAACGCCGTGCTGCTGCTCGGCGCCCCCGGGGCAGGGAAGTCCGACCTTGTGCTGCGCATGATCGATGTGGGATGGCGGCTGGTCGCCGATGACCAGGTCATGCTGCGGGCCGATCATGGCGTGCTGCGGGCCAGCGCGCCCGCGGCGCTGCACGGGATGCTGGAAGTGCGCGGCCTCGGCGTGCTCGGGCCGCTGCCGGTCGAAGCGCCGGACCCCGCGGTGCGGCTGGCGGTGATGCTGGTGCCGCGCGAGGCGGTGCCGCGGCTGCCCGAGCCGGAACGCTGGTCGGCCGAAGGCGTGGCGGTGCCGGCGATCCGCCTGCACGGCTTCGACGCCGCCGCCCCGGCCCGGCTGGCCCTGGCGCTGGAGGTGGCCTGCGGCCGCCTCGGCTGCACCGCGGGCGCCTTCCAATGAGCCTCCCGGCATGAGCGCCGACACCGGGGATGCCCCGGCCGTGCCACGGCCGGTGGTGCTGGTCACCGGGCTTTCGGGGGCGGGCAAGGCCTCCGTCCTCCGCATCATCGAGGATCTGGGCTTCGAGACGGTCGACAACCCGCCGCTCGACCTGCTGGAGGAGTTGGTGGGCGATGGCGACCTGCCGCTCGCCGCCGGCATCGACACCCGCACCCGTGGCTTCGCCCCGGCCCAGGCGCTGGCCACCCTGGCCCGGCTGCGGGAGCGCCGGGACATCGACGTCACCCTGGTCTACGTGACCGCCGAGGATTCGGTGCTGCTGCGCCGATATACCGAAACCCGGCGGCGCCATCCGCTGGCGCCCGGCGGCTCGCTCGGCAGCCGGGTCGCCGATGGCATCGCCCGGGAACAGGCGCTGCTGGTACCGCTGCGGGACGCCGCCGACATGGTGGTCGACACCTCCGACCTGCCGCTGCCGGCGCTGCGGCAGATGATCGAGCGGCGGTTCCAGCCAGCAGGCCCGCCGGGCCTCGCCCTCCACCTGCTGTCCTTCGCATTTCCCAAGGGGCTGCCGCGCGAGGCCGACCTGGTCTTCGACGTCCGCTTCCTGCGCAACCCGCATTACGTGCCGGCGCTGAAGCCGCTCACCGGGGCAAACCCGGCGGTGGCTGCCTATGTCGAAGCCGACCCGGATTTCGCAGGATTCTGGACACGTCTCACTGGATTCATCGATCCGCTCTTGCCGCGATACGTTGCGGAGGGCAAGAAGTACCTTACGGTCGCGCTCGGCTGCACCGGGGGCCGGCATCGCTCGGTCCTTGTGGCGGAGCGTCTGGCTGACCATTTGCGGAGCCTGGGCTGGCGTGCGGACGTGACGCATCGTGAACTTGGCCTGGGCAGCTCCCCTTCCGGCATGACGCCGCCAGCGGAGCCGACGGCGAAAGCCGCCCAGAATGCCTCGCATAGCTTCAGCCAGGAGGGTCGGGAGGCCCTTTCGAGCACCCCATGATAGGATTGGTCCTGGTCACCCACGGCCGCCTGGCCGACGAGTTGCGTCTTGCCATGGAGCATGTGGTCGGACCGCAACGCGCCGTCGCCACCGTCTGCATCGGTCCCGACGACGATATGGAAGATCGCCGCCGGGACATCCGCGACAGCATCGCCGCGGTGAACCAGGGTGATGGTGTCGTCGTGCTGACCGACATCATGGGCGGCACCCCCTGCAACCTCGCGGTCTCGCTCGCCGACCGCAACCAGGTCGAGGTGATCGCGGGAGTCAACCTTCCCCTGCTGGTGAAACTGGCGAAGATCCGCTCGTCCGAACCGCTGGCCGAGGCGGTCGACCATGCCGCGGCGGCCGGGCGCAAATACATCGCGGCCGCGGGCGACATCCCGAACGGGATGGCGCGGGCGAACGGCAGCGGCAATGGAGGAACCAAGCCATGAGCGATGCGACCGGCCAGGCCGTCCCGCCGGCCGTGGCGGCGGCCGAATGCGGCGGTGACGGCATGGTGCTCAGGCGCGACATCGTCATCCGCAACAGCCGCGGCCTGCATGCCCGCGCCGCGGCCAAGCTGGTAACGCTGGCGGAGCGCTACTCCGCCTGCCTGCATGTGCTGCGGGACGGCCAGCGGGTGCCGGCCTGCTCCATCATGGGCCTGATGATGCTCGGCGCCGGCGCCGGCAGCAGCATCACCATCGAAGCCGAGGGCTGGGACGCCAAGGAAGCGCTCGAGGCGGTCGCCGGCCTGGTCGAGGCCGGCTTCCATGAAGATTGAGAAGTCCGAACGGCCCGACACCAAGGCAGGCGCCGGCACCGCCGAGACGCCGCGCAAGCCGGCGGCGCGCAAGGCGCGCGAGCATGTCATCCGCGGCATCCCGGTCTCCCCCGGCATCGCCATCGGGCCGATCTTCGATACCACCGAGGTTCCCGCCGAAGCGCCCCGCCGGCGCATCGCCGCCGATCAGGCGGAGACGGAGAAGCAGCGGCTGGCGGATGCCGTCGCCCTCTCCCGCAAGCAGATCATCAAGCTGAAATCGCGGCTCTCGATCCTGCCGGAGGAAGCGCAGGAGGAGCTGGCGCCGTTGCTCGACGCCTATGTCATGATGCTGGGCAATTCCCGGCTGCTGCGCGGTGCCCGCAAGCGGATCGAGAATGAGCTGCTGGCCGCCGAAACCGCGGTGCAGGACGAGGCGGAGGCGATCGCCGTCGTCATCCTGGCGGCGCGGGACGATGACAAGGCCGGGCTTAACCGCCGCGCCGGCGAGGTGCGGGAGATCGCCCGCCGGCTGACCCGCAACCTGACGGCTACCCCCTTCCGCAGCCTGAAGGGCGTGCCCGAGGGCGCCATCCTGGTGGCCGAGGAGCTGACCCCGGCAGATGCCGCGCTGCTCGACCCCTCACGCATCGCCGGGGTGGCGACCGACGAGGGCGGCGCGGATGGCCATACCGCCATCATGTTGCGGGCGCTCGGCATCCCCTCCATCCTCGGCGTCTCCGGGCTCAGCGAGAGCGCGATGCGGGGCGACCAGGCGGTGCTGGACGGCAGCACCGGCGTCATCGTCTTGCGCCCTGGCGAGAAGGCGCTGGAGAAGGGCCGCGAGTCGCTCACCGCCTTCGCCAAGGAACGCGCCAAGCTGGCCAAGCTGCGCCGGCTGCCGGCGGTGACGACGGATGGCGAGCCGGTGGAGCTGCAGGCCAATCTGGAGATCCCGGCCGAGCTGCCGCTGATCGCCCAGTCCGGCGCCCAGGGCATCGGCCTGCTGCGCACCGAGTTCCTCTTCATGAACCGCGAGGACCTGCCGGACGAGGAGGCCCAGCTCGCCGCCTATACCCAGGTGGTGGACGCCATGGGCGGCGACCCCGTGACCATCCGGGTGCTGGACTGGGGCGGCGAGAAGGACATGGAGGCGCAGGCCTCCGGCATCGCGCCGACGCATACCGGGCCGAACCCGGCGCTCGGCCTGCGCGGCCTGCGCCTGCTGCTGAAGCGGCCGGAGCTGCTGGAGGCGCAATTCGCCGCCATCCTGCGCGTCGCCGAACGCGGCCCGGTTCGTATCCTGCTGCCGCTGGTGACCAATCCGAACGAGGTGAAGCAGGCGCGCGAGATCTACGAGCGCGTCGCCCGCCGGCTGCGCCGCAAGGGCGTGGCGATGCCGGAGACGCTGCCCGACCTCGGCGCCATGATCGAGACGCCGGGCGCCGCGCTGGCCGCCGACGCCATTGCGCTGGAGGCGGATTTCTTCGCCATCGGCACCAATGACCTAGCCATGTACACGCTGGCGGTGGACCGGGCCGAGGTGGATGTCGCGCATCTGTACGATCCGCTGCACCCGGCGGTGCTGCGGCTGATGCAATTCGCCACCGAGGCGGCGCTCAGGCTGCGCATGCCGGTGAGCGTCTGCGGCGAGATGGCCGGCAACCCCCGGCTGGTGCCGCTGCTGCTGGGCCTCGGCATCCGCTGCCTGAGCATGAACGCCAGCGCCATCCCACGGGTAAAGCAGGCAATCCGCGCCCTCGACATCGCCGATTGCGCCCGGTTCGCCCGGCGCGTCATGGAGCAATCCGACCCGGAGCGCATCCATGAACTGGTGATGAGCAATGCGCCGGGGGCGCTGGAGAAGGCCTGACGCACCGCCGCCTCGCCAGCTCCGGCGGGCGGCAGCCGGGTACCGACGACGCGCTTCAGCCTTCCCGGGCGGGAAGGCCCACCGTCAGGCGACGAAGACCAGCAGCCCGATCAGCACCACCGCCGTGATGACGATGCCCCAGGTGAGGAATTGGGTGAAGCCTTCCCAGCCACGCTCGCGCTCGGCCAGGATTTCCTTCGCCTCGACCGCCGAGAACTCGTAGTGCTGCTGTTCGGCCACGGCCCGGTTCCTCATTCGCTGCTGGACTGGGGTTTAGGAAGCGACGGCGGCGTCGGCAAGGGGTTCGACAGCGCCACATCGGCCGCAGGCGGGGTAGCGGCGCGACCGGCCACCAGCGCCAGCGCCATCGGGTAGATCACATGCTCCTGCGCCAGCACCCGGGCGCCGAGGCTGGCCGCGTCATCCCCCGGCAGCACCGGCACCGCGGCCTGGGCGAGGATCGGCCCGGCATCCATCTCCTCGGTCACCAGATGGACAGTGCAGCCGTGCAGCTTCACCCCGGCCGCCAGCGCCCTGGCATGAGTGTCGAGGCCGGGGAAGGCCGGCAGCAGGCTCGGGTGAATGTTCAGCATCCGCCCGGCCCAGCGCCCGACCAGGAAGGGCGTCAGCAGCCGCATGTAGCCGGCGAGGCAGAGCAGGCCGATGTCATGCGCCTCCAGCACCGCCTGCACCGCGGCCTCATGCGCCGCGCGGTCGCCGCGGAAGGGGCGGCTCTCGACCACCGCGGTCGGCACTCCGGCGGCGGCGGCCAGCGCGAGGCCCCCGGCATCGGCGCGGTTCGCCAGCACCAGCGCAATCTCGGCCGGATAGGCCGGGTCGCGCGCCGCCGTCAGCAGCGCGGCCATGTTGGAGCCGCGGCCGGAGATCAGCACCGCGGTGCGTCGGCGGGTCACGGCCAGCCGGCGGGCAGGTTGTCGATCCGCACTTCCGCCTCGCCGCCCGCCGTCTCCAGCACGCCGATGCGGAACACCGCCTCGCCCGCCCCGGCCAGCAGGGCGGTGGCGGCCTCGGCCTGGTCGGCGGCGACCACCACCACCATGCCGATGCCGCAGTTGAACACCCGCAGCATCTCCTCGGCGGCGACATTGCCGGTGCGGGCCAGCCAGCCGAACACCGGCGGCACCGGCCAGGACGCGCCGTCCACCGCCGCGGCGACGCCCTTCGGCAGCACCCGCGGCAGGTTGCCCGGCAGCCCGCCGCCGGTGATATGCGCCGCCGCCTTCAGCAGCCCGGCCCGGTGCAGGGCGAGCAGCGGCTGCACATAGATCCGGGTCGGCGCCAGCAGCGCCTCCCCCAAGCTCTGGCCAGCGGCGAAGGGGGCCGGGCCGCCGAGCCCGGCATTGCCGGCCTGGATCACCCGCCGCACCAGCGAGAAGCCGTTGGAATGCACCCCGCTGCTGGCCAGCCCCAGCAGCACGTCGCCCGGCCCGATATCCGCGCGTGGCAGCAGCGCCCCGCGCTCCGCCGCCCCCACCGCGAAGCCGGCCAGGTCGTAGTCCTCGGCGGCGTACATCCCCGGCATCTCGGCGGTCTCGCCGCCGACCAGGGCGCAGCCGGCCTGGCGGCAGCCTTCGGCAATGCCGGCGACGACATCCCGCGCCTGCTCCAGCCGCAGCCGGCCGGTGGCGAAATAATCGAGGAAGAACAGCGGCTCGGCGCCCTGCACCACCAGGTCGTTGACGCACATCGCCACCAGGTCGATGCCGACCGTGGCATGCTGCCCGGCGTCGATCGCGACCCGCAGCTTGGTGCCGACGCCGTCGGTGCTGCTGACCAGCACCGGGTCGGTGAAGCCCGCGGCCTTCAGGTCGAACAGCGCGCCGAACCCGCCGAGGCCGCCCATGCTGCCGCGCCGGGCGGTGGCGCGCGCCAGCGGCTTGATCGCCTCGACCAGCGCGTCGCCGGCGTCGATATCCACCCCGGCATCACGGTAGGTCAGGCTGGTCTTGGGGGAACTGGTCAGGGCAGCCTCCGATCGGCTAAGGGGTCTTGGTGTCCAGGTGCTTCTAGCGCAGAGCGCCGCGGCCGTCCCGGGCCAGCCGGGACCGAGGCGCCGGAATCGCGGCGCCTCGGGCGAGACATAGAAGGAAGCACGATGGCGCGCAGCACATGGGTTGCCCTAGCCGGCGCCGCCGCCATCGGAACCGCCCTGCTGCTCACCGCCGCCGCGCCGGCCGGGGCCCAGTCCTTCGAGGCCGCGGCGGAGCCGACGGGCGGCATCAACCTCACCCAACGGGGCATCCCGGCCGAGGCCAGCGCCGAGAACGGCGTGCTGGCGCGGGAACGGGCGCTGGCCGCCGGCCGCCGCATCGCCTGGGAACGGCTGCTGGCCGAGGCCGGCCAGCCCGGCACCAGCCTCTCCGACCAGCAGATCGAGGAGATGGTCAGCTCCATCGTGATCGAGCAGGAACGCACCGCGCCCACCCGCTACAGCGGCCGCATCACGGTGAACTTCAGCGCCAGCCGGGTGCGCAGCGCGCTGGGCCGCGGCTCGGCCGGCGTTGCGCCCATCGCCGGGGCGGGTGCCGCGCCGGCGCCGGCCGGGCCGGCCTCGAATTGGGTGGAGGCCGTCGCCACCTATCATTCCATGGCAGAGTGGCTTGAATTGCACCGCCGGCTGAAGGCGGCCGGGCCGGTCGCCTCGGTCAGCATCCTCGGCATCGCGGTCGATGCGGCCCGGCTGCGGGTCGGGCTGCGGGCGCCGCCGCAGGTGGCGGCGGCGGATCTCGCCGGCCTCGGCGTGACGCTGGCGCCGGGCGGTGCGGCGGCCGGGCCGAATGCCGGGCCGGCCTGGCGGGTGGGCCTTGCCGGCGGCGGCTGAACCACCGCCGGCCTCGCCCGGGCCGACGCCGCCGCCCGCCCGCCCTCCCGGCGGGGGCAGAGATGCGCTGGTCACCCTGCCCAACCTCATCACCCTGGCCCGGCTCTGCGCCGTGCCGGCGACCATCTGGCTGATCCTGCAGCATCGGCTCGACATCGCCTTCGGCCTGTTCATCGGCGCCGGCATCTCGGACGCCATCGACGGCTGGCTGGCGCGGGTGACGAATTCGCGCAGCGCCCTCGGCGCCCTGCTGGATCCGGTGGCGGACAAGGCGCTGCTGGTCTCGGTCTATGTGACGCTGGCGGCGGTCGGCGTGCTGCCGGACTGGCTGGCGATCATGGTGGTATTCCGCGACCTGGTGATCGTCGGCGGCGTGCTGGTGTTCTGGGTATTGGGGCATCCGCCGGCGATCCGGCCGCTGCTGGTTTCCAAGCTGAACACCGCGATGCAGATCGGGCTGGCGGCCCTGGCATTGCTGCTGGCAGGCTTCCATCTGCAGGCGGATGGCCTGCAGACCGCGCTGGTATGGATCGTGGCTGGCACTACCCTCGCTTCCGGCATCGCCTATGTCGCCGCGGCGCTGCGCCGCGGTACCGGAGGCATAAGATGGTGAGCCTGCCGCCGCCGGACCGGCCGCGCCGGCCCGACCCGCCGCGGGTGATGGCGGAGCCGCCGCTGCCGGGCCGGCCGGTGCCGCGCCCGCCGCAGACCGCGACAAGGGCGCAGCGGCTCGGCCTTGCGCTTGGCCTGACGGCCTTCCTGCTGGTCGGGCTGTGGGCCTTCTCGGCGATCCTGACGCCCTTCGTCCTGGCCGCGGTCATCGCCTATTTCCTCGACCCGCCGGCCAGCGGTCTGGTCCGGCTGGGCATTGGCCGCGGCCTCTCCTCGCTGCTGATGATCCTGGCGGTGGTCGGCGTCGCGCTGCTGTGCCTGCTGCTGCTCTATCCGCTGCTGATCTCCCAGGTGAGCGTGCTGCTGCAGCGGCTGCCGAGCTACGTCGTCGGCATCGGCGCCGCGGTCCGGGAAGCGCTGGCCGCGCTGGCCCAGCGGCTGGGCCCCGACGTGGTCGACAACCGGCTGCAGGAGCTGGCGGTGGGCCAGGCCGGGGCCATCATCTCCTATCTCGGCACCTCGATCGCCCGGCTGCTCGGCGGCGGCATCGCGCTGTTCAACGTGTTCACCCTGGTGACCGTCACCCCCGTGGTGGCCTTCTACCTGCTGCGCGACTGGCCGCGGATGGTGGCGCGGCTGGATGCCTGGCTGCCGCGCCGCTCCGCCGCCACGCTGCGGCAGATGGCGCGCGACACCGACCGGCTGCTCTCGGCCTGGCTGCGCGGCCAGCTGCTATGCTGCGCCCTGCTGGCGATCTACTACGCGACGGCACTGTCGCTGATCGGGCTCGAACTCGGGCTGACGGTCGGGCTGATGGCGGGCATCCTGTCCTTCATCCCCTACATCGGCTCGATCACCGGGCTGGTCACCGCCCTGGCGCTGGCGCTGGCGCAATACGGCACCTGGAACGGCGTGCTGGTGGTGCTGACGATCTTCGTCTTCGGCCAGGTGGTCGAGGGCTATATCATCTACCCGCGGCTGCTCGGCGACCGGGTGGAGCTGCATGCGGTGTGGGTGATCTTCGCGCTGTTCGCCGGCGGCGTCGCCTTCGGCTTCCTCGGCGTGCTGCTGGCGGTGCCGCTGGCCGCCTTCGCCGGGGTGATTGTCCGCTACTGGCTGCGGCGCTACCTGGAAAGCCCGCTGTACCTGGACCCGCCACGTACCGGATAGTGGCGGAATGACCGCTTCATGCATGTCCCCCCGCCCGCCGGCATGATGCGCCAGCTCGCCCTGCCCCTGGCCCTGCCGCCGCCCGAGCTGGGGGCGCTGCTGGAGGATGACAGCAATGCCGCGGCGCTGGCCTGGCTGCGCCGGCCGGACCGCTGGCCGGGCGGCAGGCTGGCGCTGTTCGGCCCGGCCGCCACCGGCAAGACCCATATGCTGCAAGGCCTCGCGGCCCAGCTCGGCTGGCCGGCGCTGGACGGGCTGATGCTGCGCGGCCTGCCGCATGTGCCACCCGGCCGCGGCCTGGTACTGGACGATGCCGATTGCGCTGCCGAGGAGACAGCGCTCCTGCACCTGCTGAACTTCTGCGCCGAGCATCGCCAGCCGGTGCTGCTGGCGGGACGGGCTGCGCCTGCCCGCTGGCCGGTGGCGCTGCCCGACCTCCGCAGCCGGCTGCGGGCGATGACCGCGGTGGCGGTCCACCCGCCAGGGGATGCGCTGCTGGCGGCACTGCTGCGCAAGCACCTCTCGGCCCGGCAGCTCCGGGTCGATGAGGCGCTGCAAAGCTGGCTTCTGCTGCGCCTGCCGCGCGAAGCGGCGGCGATGGTGGAGGCGGCGGCGCGGCTCGACCGCGCCGCACTGGCCGCCGGCGGGCGGGTGACCCGGCCGCTGGCCCGGGAGGTGCTGGCGAGCCTGCCCGGCTTCGGCGCAGGCGGCGAGGATGACGATTCGATGGCGAACCAGGACCTGCCCTCCACCGACACCCCCAGGCTGCTGTAGGGTGGGGGCATGACCCCGCTCGACATCAGGCCACCGGCCCCGGCCGAGGCCGCTCCCACCGCCTCGGTGCCAGATGCGCCCGAGCGCTTCATCAACCGCGAGCTTTCCTGGCTCGACTTCAATACGCGGGTGCTGGAGGAGGCGGCGAACCCGGCGCATCCGCTGCTGGAACGGCTGAGATTCGTCGCGATCTCCGCCTCCAACCTCGATGAATTCTATTCGGTGCGGGTCGCCGGGCTGATCGGGCAGGAACGCGCCGGCATCGCCAGCAAGGCGGCGGATGGCCGGACCCCGGCGCAGCAGCTTGCCGCCATCTACGCCCGCGCCCAGGTGCTGATCGAGGCACAGCAGGCGGAATGGCGGACCCTGGCCGGGCTGCTGCGGGAGGCCGGGGTCGCCGTCTGCACGCCGGGCGAGCTGACCCAGGCGGATCACGCCTGGCTGGCCGAGTGGTTCATGGAACGGGTCTTCCCGGTGCTGACGCCGCTGGCCGTGGACCCGGCCCACCCCTTCCCCTTCATCCAGAACCTCGCGCTCTGCATGGTGCTGAAGCTGGTGCGGGAGGAGGATGGCGGCACCATGCGGGCGCTGCTGCCGCTGCCGCCGCAAATCGCGCGCTTCATCCGCCTGCCGCCGGAGGAAGGCACCACCGGCATCCGCTTCGTGCTGCTGGAGGACCTGATCACCCTCAGCCTCCGCCGCATCTTCCCGGGCTTCATCCCGGCCGACCAGGGGCTGTTCCGGCTGATCCGCGACACCGATGTGGAGTTCGAGGAAGAGGCCGAGGATCTGGTCCGCAGCTACGAGACCGCGCTGAAGCGCCGCCGCCGCGGCCGGGCGATCCACCTCTCGGTCACCGCCGCGACGCCGACCGACATCGTCGATTTCGTGGTCGAGGAGCTGGACGCCGAGCGCAGCAGCATCGTCGTGGTCGACGGGCTGCTCGGCATGGACGACCTGAAGCAGGTGATCGTCGACGACCGCCCGGACCTGCTCTTCACCCCCTACACGCCGCGCTTCCCGGAACGCATCCTGGACTATGGCGGCGACTGCTTCGCCGCGATCCGCGCCAAGGACATCGTCGTCCACCACCCGTACGAAAGCTTCGATGTGGTGGTGCAATTCCTCCGCCAGGCGGCACGCGACCCGAATGTGGTCGCCATCAAGCAGACGCTCTACCGCACCAGCCGCGAGAGCCCGATCGCCCGTGCGCTGATCGAGGCGGCGGAAGGCGGCAAATCGGTCACCGGCGTCATCGAGATCAAGGCCCGCTTCGACGAAGAGCGGAACATCGCCCTGGCGCGGGAACTGGAAGCCGCCGGGGTGCAGGTGGTGTTCGGCTTCGTCGAGCTGAAGACCCACGCCAAGGTGTCGCTGGTGGTGCGGCGGGAGGGCGGCACCCTGCGCAGCTACGCCCATTTCGGCACCGGCAACTACCATCCGATCACCGCGCGCATCTACACCGACCTGTCCTTCTTCACCGCCGACCCAGGGCTGACCAGCGACGCCGCCCGGCTGTTCAACTACATGACCGGCTACGCGAGACCGGCGAAGATGGCCGGCCTCGCCTTCTCGCCGCTCACCATCCGGCCGACGCTGCTCGGCCTGATCGAGCAGGAGATCCGCTTCGCCGAGGAGGGCAAGCCGGCCGGCATCTGGCTGAAGATGAACAGCCTCGTCGACACCCAGCTGATCGACGCGCTGTACCGGGCGAGCCAGGCCGGGGTGAGGGTGGATTGCGTGGTCCGCGGCATCTGCTGCCTCAGGCCCGGCGTGCCCGGGCTGTCGGAGCATATCCGGGTGAAGTCGATCGTCGGGCGCTTCCTCGAGCATTCGCGCATCTGCGTCTTCGGCAACGGCCACCGCCTGCCCAGCCGGCGCGCCAGGGTCTATATCTCCTCGGCCGATTGGATGGCGCGCAACATGGACTGGCGGGTCGAGACCCTGGTGCCGGTGGAGAACCCGACGGTGCATGCGCAGATCCTCGACCAGATCATGGTGGTGAACCTGAAGGACACGGCGCAAAGCTGGGAGCTGCATGCCGACGGCACGTGGAAGCGACTGCCCGCCGGTGTCCAGCCGGTTTCGGCGCACGCCTATTTCATGACCAACCCCTCGCTATCAGGCCGTGGCAGTGCGTTGCACCGGGCGGCCCGCGCCAGCGCCGCGCCGCGCCGCGCCCGGCCCGACCGGATCGCCCAGGACTGAAGCCCGGGCACCGATTTTTTGGCCAGGCTGGTTTTCTCCGGCCGGAAGAATGGGACAGCGGAATTGTTCCCTACTGGGCATCCTCCACGCTGCGGCGTCGTCGACCTGGGCTCCAACTCCGTCCGCCTCGTGGTGTTCGAGGGGCGTGGCCGGAACCCGCAGGCGATCTTCAACGAGAAGGCGGTGCTCGGCCTCGGCCGCGGGCTGCAGGGCACCGGCCAGCTGAATGAGGAGGCGATCGGCACGGCGCTGACCGTGCTGACCCGCTATCACGCCCTCGCCCGTGCCATGCAGGCCGACCCGCTGGAAGTGGTCGCCACCGCGGCGGTGCGGGATGCGACCAACGGCGCCGACTTCGTCACCGCCCTGCAGCAGCGGATGCCCGGCGTGCCGGTGCGCGTGCTGTCCGGCCAGGAGGAGGGCCGGATGTCGGCCGATGGCGTGCTGCTCGGCTTCCCCCAGGCCGATGGCATCCTCGGTGACCTCGGCGGCGGCAGCCTGGAGGTGGTCCGGCTGGAGGCAGGGCAGGTCACCCGCGCCGCCTCGCTGCCGATCGGTGCCATCCGGCTCGCCGAGCGCGCCGGCGGCGACATGGTGCGGGCGCGGGCCATCGCCGAGCAGGAGCTGGCCCGGCACCCCTGGCTGGCCGAAGGCGGCGGCCGCGACCTGTACCTGGTCGGCGGCGCCTGGCGGGCGCTGGCGCGGATGCACATCGCCCAGACCGGCTATCCGCTGACCATCGTCCATCACTACGTGCTGCGGCGGGAGGAGGCGCGGGACCTGGCCGGCGTCGTCATGGCGGCCTCCCGCCGGGTGCTGGAACGCATGGTGGGGGCGCCGCAGAAGCGGCTGGGCGACCTGCCCTTCGCCGCCGTGGCGCTGCGCCGGCTGCTGCGGGCGACCGGCGCCAGCCGGGTGGTGTTCTCGGCCAACGGGCTGCGGGAGGGCTGGTACGCGGCCCTGCTGCCGCCGGCGCTGCGGGAGACCGACCCGATGCTGGCCGCGGCGCGGGAGTTGGCGATGAACTGGGGCCGCGACCCCGGCCTGCCGCCGGCCCTGCTGGCCTGGACCGACCCGCTGTTCCCCGAGCCCGAGGGGGTGGCGCGGAGCCTGCGCGAAGCGGCCTGCTGGGTTTCCGACATCGGCAGCCATGACCACCCGGAATACCGGGCCGAACAGGCGTTCCTGCGGGTCCTTCGCCAGCATGGCGCGGGACTCGATCACCACGCCCGGGCCTTCCTCGCCCTGGTCGCGGCGTTGCGCTACGAGGCGGAGCCGGGCTCGCCCTTCCTGGCGCCGACCCGGGTGCTGCTGGACGTGCCGGCCATCCGCCGGGCGGAGGCGCTGGGGGCGGCGCTACGGCTGGCCTATACCCTCTGCGGCGGCACTCCGGCGCTGCTGGCCGGCACCGCGCTGGAACGCCGCGGCGGTCGGCTGGTGCTGCGGATGAACGAAGGCAGCGGCGTCTTTGCCGGCGAAAGCGTGCTGCGCCGGGTGGAGGCGCTGGGCGCCGCGCTCGGGCTGGAAGCAATGGTCGAGGCCGCGGCCTGACCACGCGGGTGTGACCGGCCGCCGGACGGACATGTGACCAAGGGCACATCGGTTCCGCCGCTCTTCGGCGAGGCTCCGCCGTACCGGGGTCATGCCAGGAGGGCCGCTCAGGCAAACGCCATGTCCGAGGACACGAATTTCGACCCCCTTTCCCGCCGTGGCGTCGAGCGGCTGGTGAACGACTGCACCCTGCTGCTCGACTACCTCAGCCGGATGCCGGACGCCCGGCTCGACTGGTGCTTCGAGGAGACCCGCGGCCGGGCCAGCGGCACCCCGCCGGCACGGATGGCGGCGCCGCCCGCCGAGACCCACTCGAAGGCGGATTTCCTGGCGAGGCTGACCACCATCGGCAGCCAGGTACGGGACACCTTGGCCAGCACCTTCCCGGTGGATTCGACGGAGATCGCCTTCCTGCTGGCAGCGCGGGATTTCCTCAGCGCCATCGCCTGGCCGGCCTCGGTCGAGACCATCCGCGTCACCCAATCCTATTGTGCCGAGCGACAGAGGTTGCGGCAGCCGCTCTGGCGGCGGGCGATCGCCTGGGTGCACGGTGCCGGCCCGACCGGGCCGGAGGAAGATCGCGCGGTGTATTACGGGCGCCGCATCGCGTCCCGGCGGGACCGCTATCAGTTCATGCTGGTCAGCCTGGCAGCGGTGACCATCTGGCTGTCCTTCCAGACCCTGGTCGGCCAGCGCCTGGTGCTGGAAGCGAACCGCTTCGCCACGCAATGGGCGGCGCATGAGACCAACCTGCGCAAGGCCAGCGACGAGGCCATCCCGCTGCTGCGTACACGCCACCTGGGCGAGGAGCGCTTCCTGGAAAGCCAGCCCGGCTTTCAACGCTACTGCGACTACAAGATAAACGTCCATTCATCGCAGCTGCTGGCCGTAGCCGGCGGCGGCGCCGGCGACCGCTCCGCCATGGGGGTCAGCGATCCATCGCCGGGTCGCACCTTCTTCCTCGACTTCAACCATCAACGGTTGTGCGACGAGGGTGAGGCGTTGCGTTACCGCGCCGCGGCGCTGCAGGCATCGATGCAGCGCTGGTATGGCGACATCGGCCCGGTGGTCGGGCTGCTGCGGCTGCCGGGCGAGGTCTACGGCATCGTCTATGAGCAGGCCTGCATCGCCCGTGTCTGGGCCAACCGGGCGCTGCTGGACACCCCGGCCAATGCGCCGCGGCCGTCCTGCAGCTTCCTGCCCGCCCGCGGCGGCTTCCGCGAGCCGCCGCCGGAGGTCGCGCCGACCGCCACCTTCTATGTCCGTGCGGTGGGAACGGAGGTGTTCACTGGCGGCATGCTGGCCCAGCTCCTGCCCTGCCTCTACGCCGTGCTGGGCGCGCTGGCCTCGATGTTCCGCCGGCTCGGCCAGCGGGTGCAGGCGGAGGCGCTGTCGATCTCCGACCATGGCGGCATGCGGATGACGGTGATCCTCGGCGTCCTGGCCGGGGCGGTGATCGGGCTGTTCGTCGGCCAGTTGCAGACCATGGAGGGCACCGAGACCCTGACCCTCGCAGGCTTCGCGCTGCTGGCCGGCTATGCGGTGGACCGGTTGTTCAACCTGTTCGACAACCTGTCGTCGCGGCTGTTCGGGGAACCGGCGGCACTGGTGCGGTAAACGCCAACGGGCCGGCCGGCACCCTGGCCGGCCCGTTCCCGCAGGCGCGGTGCCCGGCCGCCAGAGCACGACCTTCGGGCGGACCGGCAGGTTCAGCCGCGAACTGTCGTTCCTGCTGCCGCCTGACCTGAAGGACTGGCTTCCGGCGGACGCTCTGGCGCATGCCGTGTGGCGGTGGACCGGAGGAGCTGGATGCTTTCGAGGTCCGCGCGAGGCCGGACGGCAGCGCCCGCGCGGTGCAGCGGTCGATGGCCACTGCGGCCTTCCTTCCCTGGGCTTGGGGGAAGGCTAACCCCGCCGTTCCAGGGTCCAGTACAGCGGCTGCCGCCCCTCGCGCAGCGCCTTGGCCTCGTAACGGGTGCCGGGCCAACCGGCGGGCCGGGCGGTGGCCGGCGGCGGCGCGGTGAACAACGTCTGCGCCGCCAGCACCTCCGCCATCCACCCCTGATAGGTCGGGTCGTCCGAGGCGATGCGCCATTCGCCGCCCGGCCGCAACGCCCGCGCCACCAGCGGCAGCAGCGCCGGGTTGACGAAGCGGCGCTTGGCGTGCCGGGCCTTGGGCCAGGGGTCGGGGAACATCAGCATCAGCCGGTCGAGGCAGCCCGCCGGCAGCAGCCCCAGCAGGTGCCTTGCGTCCTGCGGCCAGAGGAGGAGGTTCGGCGGCAGCGTCCCGCTCGCCTCCTCGCCCTCCGCCACCAGCCGCGAGAGCAGGGAGCAGAGGCCGTTCTCGAATACCTCGGAGGCGATGTAGCCGATGCCGGGGTTGGCGCGGACATGCTCCAGCGCATGCTCGCCGCCGCCGAAGCCGACCTCCAGCCAGACAGCGGTGACGGGGATGCCGAAGGCGGCGCGCGGATCGGCCGCCGCTTCCGGGGAAAGCCGCAGCCGCGGCAGGGTCTCGTCCAGCAGACGCTGCTGCCGCGGCCGCAGCGGATGGCCGCGGCGGCGGCCGTAGAGCCGGTCGGGGATGCCCTCGGCGAGGGGCGGGCGGTCGGCGGTCATGCGGTACCCTGAACAAAAAATGGGGATGGCCCTGGAGCCACCCCCATGAACGCCCATCCCCGCCAGTCGGGGAGAGGGTTGGATTTTACCGGCCGAAGGCGCGCTTCAGCTCCGGCGCCAGCAGATCGGTCCGCTCCCAGGTGAAGCTGTCCTTCGCCAGGTCCGGCGTCCGGCCGAAATGGCCATAGGCGCTGGTCGGGACGTAGATCGGCCGGTTCAGCCGCAGCATCTCGCGGATGCCGCGCGGGGAGAGGTTCACCATCTCCTGCACCACGCTAGCCAGCTTCGCCTCATCCACGTCGTGGCCGGTGCCGTGCAGATCGAAATAGACCGACAGCGGCTTGGAGACGCCGATGGCGTAGCTCACCTGGATGGTGCAGCGGTCGGCGAGGCCCGCCGCCACCACGTTCTTCGCCACGTAGCGCGCGGCATAGGCGGCGGAGCGGTCGACCTTGGTGGGGTCCTTGCCGCTGAAGGCGCCGCCGCCGTGCGGCGCCGCGCCGCCATAGGTGTCGACGATGATCTTGCGGCCGGTCAGGCCGGCATCGCCGTCCGGGCCGCCGATGACGAACTTGCCGGTCGGATTCACGTAGAACTCCGCCTCCGGCACCGTCCAGCCGGCGGGCAGGACCTGCTTCACGATCGGCCGCAGCAGTTCCTTGATCTCGGCCTGCTCCATGCCGTCCTCGTGCTGCGTGGAGATCACCACGCAGGTCACGCCGACCGGCTTGCCATCGACGTAGCGCAGGGTGACCTGCGACTTGGCGTCAGGCAGCAGGCCCTTCGCCCGCTTGTCGCCGGCATGCCGCAGCTCGGCCATGACGCGCAGGATGTTGTGCGCGTAGGTGAGCGGCGCCGGCATCAGCTCCGGCGTCTCGTTCGTCGCATAGCCGAACATGATGCCCTGGTCGCCGGCACCCTCATCCTTGTTGCCGGCGGCATCGACACCCACCGCGATATCGGCGGACTGGGCATGCAGGTGGCATTCGAAGGCGGCGTTGCGCCAGGAAAAGCCTTCCTGGTCGTAGCCGATGTCCTTCACCGCGGCGCGGACGAGGTCCTCCAGCATCGCCGGGGTCACGCTGTCGGGACCACGGGTCTCGCCAGCGAGAACGATGCGGTTGGTGGTCACCAGCGTTTCGCAGGCGACGCGCGCAACAGGGTCGGCGGAGAGGAAGGCGTCCAGAACGGTGTCGGAAATGCGGTCCGCCACCTTGTCCGGGTGGCCTTCGGAGACGCTTTCAGACGTGAAAAGATATTCGCCCTTGTCGCGCATGGCGTGATTCGGCCTCTTGTCGCGGAGAACCGGTCGCCCCGGCCTGGCTGCACCCGCATGGCGCGGGGGGTGTTTCGCAGGCTCGGGGGGCAGGGGTCAAGGGTGATCATATAAAGACATGCTTATGCGGCGGATCAACCCCGCGTTTCAGTCTCCGGATTGGTGCCCGCGGTCGCCTCGCGAGGCTCATTCCATGCCGAGCACATGTTTCATGTCGTAAAGCCCGGGTGCACGGCCCTGCAGCCAGAGCGCGGCCCGCACCGCCCCGGTCGCGTAGACCCGGCGGTCGAAGCTGCGGTGGGTCAAAGCAATATGCTCGGAGCCCGCGGCGAAAAGTAGCGTGTGCTCGCCCACCACTTGGCCGCCGCGCAGCGCGGCGAAGCCGATGGTGCCGGTGCCGCGGGCGCCGGTATGGCCGTCCCGCCCGCTCTCGATCCCCGCCGCCTCCAGCGTGGTGCCGCGGCCGCGTGCCACCGCCCGGCCAAGCGCGACGGCGGTGCCGGAGGGGGCGTCCACCTTCTGCCGGTGGTGCATCTCGACGATTTCGGCGTCGTACTGCTCCGGCGGCAGGGCGGCGGCCATGCGTTCGGCGATGGCGAGGAAGAGGTTCACCCCGGGCGCGAAATTCGCCGCATAGACCACCGGCACCTGCCGCGCCGCCTTGGCCACCGCCGCCTCCTCTGCCGGCGAGAGGCCGGAGGAGCCGAGCACCAGCGGCTTGCCGGCGGCGACCGCAGCCGCAGCATGGGCGGTGGCGGCGGTGGCATGGGTGAAGTCGATGACCACATCGCTGGCGGCGAAGAGCGGAGCGGGATCCTCGCCCCGCCTTGTGCCGCCGGCCAGGGCGGCACCGGCCGCCGCCACCTCCTCAGCCAGCAGCCGGCCCATGCGGCCGGCGATGCCGGTGATGCCGATACGGGTTGCCATGTGCCGATCTCCCCCGGGATGCTGGAATGCTCTAGCAGGCTGCCGGATTCTCGTCGCCGGATGAATGGTGCAAGCTGTTGGGACGGCAATGTTTGTGCCATTCAGCCGCGACTAGTCGTTCCTGCTGCCGCCTGACATGAAGGACTGACTTCCGGCGGACAATCGGGCGCATGTCGTGGTGGCAGCGGTGGATCGGGTGGGGCTGAACGATTTCGAGCGTCGCGCGAGGCCGGGCGCTGGCGTTGCGGGCCCAGCAGGCCGCCGACATTGCCGCGTTGACAGCCGAAGCCCTCCAGGCCTGCCGCAAGCAGACCGTCGAACCCACCTTCGACATCATCAAGAGCGCCATGGGCTTCGCCCAACAGGCTGATAGAACGGTTTACGCAGGCTGGAACGACCTGCGTGACACAGCCCTGGCGTCAGCCAGCGGCGATCAGCTTGATCCGGCGCCCCTCGACACCAACCGCCAGCCGTCCGGCCTTCAGCGCCAGCGCCGCCTCGCCGAATACCGTCCGCCGCCAGCCGGACAGCGCCGGCAGGTCGGGGTTGGCCTCGGTGGCCAGCCGGTCGAGGTCGTCGCTGCTGGCCAGCAGCTTCGGCGCGACGTGGTGCTCCTCCGACTTGGCGGCCAGCAGCACCTTCAGCAGTGCCACCAGCGCCGGAGAGGGCGAAGGACCGCCGCGGTCCTTCGGCACCTCGGGCAGTTCGCTGTCGGGCAGCGCCTTGGCGGCCTGTAGCGCCGCGATCAGCCCGGCGCCGCTGCGGCCCTTGGCGAAGCCCTCCGAGATGCCGCGGGCGCGCGACAGCTCGGCCGGGGTTTCCGGGCCGGTGGCGGCCAGCTCCAGCAGGGTCTCGTCCTTCACCAGCCGCTGCCGGGGGATGTTGATGCGCTGCGCCTCGCGCTCCCGCCAGGCGGCGGCGGCGCGCAGCAGGCCAAGGAAGCGGCGGTTGCTGGTGCGCGGCTTCAGCCTCTCCCAGGCGTTCTCCGGCTCGGTGCGGTAGGTGGCGGGCTGGTTGAGCACCGCCATCTCCTGCGCCACCCATTCCAGCCGCCCCTCACGCTCCAGCCGCTCCTTCAGCGCAACATAGATGCGCCGCAGATGGGTCACGTCGCCGGCGGCATAGAGGATCTGGGAGGCCGAGAGCGGCCGGGCCGACCAGTCGCTGAAGCGGTGGGCCTTGTCGATCTGGGTATTGGCCAGGGCGCGGCAGAGCTGGTCGTAGCTCACCTGGTCGCCGAAGCCGGCGACCATGGCGGCGACCTGGGTGTCGAACAGCGGCTGCGGCACCGCGCCGAATTTCAGCAGGAAGATCTCGATGTCCTGACGGGCGGCATGGAACACCTTGGTGACCGCGGGGTCCGCCAGTAGGGCGCCGAGCGGGGCGAGGTCGAGGCCCTCGGCCAGCGCATCCACTACCGCGACATCCTGCGACCCGGCGAGCTGGACCACGCAGAGGTCGGGCCAATAGGTCCGCTCCCGCATGAACTCGGTATCGACCGTGACAAAGGGTTCGGTACGGAGCCGGTCGCAGAGCGCGGCCAGGGCCTCCGTGGTGGTGATCAGGGCGGGGGCGGATGCATCGGCATCCGCGGTGCCGGGCTGGCGACGACTCATGCCCGAGGCTTCTACCCCCGGGGGAGGCCGGGGGAAAGCCGGGGAAATGGTGGGGCGGCTTGACAGCGACACCCCCTGGCGCGTCTTACCCGCTTCCGCCGTTCTTACAGGTCAGCCCCCATGCACGCCTATCGCACCCATACCTGCGGCGCGCTCCGCGCCTCCGACGCCGGGACCACCGCCCGCATCTCCGGCTGGGTGCACCGCAAGCGCGACCACGGCGGGCTGCTGTTCATCGACCTGCGCGATCATTACGGCCTGACGCAATGCGTCATCGCCCAGGGCTCCCCCGTCTTCGAAGCGGCCGACCGGCTGCGGCCGGAAAGCGTCATCACCGTCACTGGCGAAGTGGTCCGGCGCGAGGCCGGCACCATCAACCCCAGGCTCCCGACCGGCGAGATCGAGTTGCGGGTGCGGGAGCTTGCGGTGCAGTCCGAGGCGCAGGTGCTGCCCATCCAGGTGGCCGGAGACGCGGAATTCCCCGAGGACCTTCGCCTCCGCTACCGCTTCCTCGACCTGCGGCGGGAGAAGCAGCACCGCAACATCCTGCTGCGCAGCCAGGTCATCACCTCGATCCGCCGGCGGATGGTCGACCAGGGCTTCACCGAATTCCAGACCCCGATCCTGACCGCCAGCAGCCCGGAGGGCGCGCGGGACTACCTCGTGCCGTCCCGGCTGCATCCCGGCACCTTCTACGCCCTGCCGCAGGCGCCGCAGCAGTTCAAGCAGCTGGCCATGGTCGCCGGCTTCGACCGCTACTTCCAGATCGCCCCCTGCTTCCGGGACGAGGCCAGCCGCGCCGACCGCAGCCCGGGCGAGTTCTACCAGCTCGACTTCGAGATGAGCTTCGTGACGCAGGAGGACGTCTTTGCCGCCATCGAGCCGGTGCTGCATGGCGTCTTCGAGGAATTCTCCGATTTCTCCGGGACGAAGCGGGCGGTGACGCCGGCGCCCTTCCCGCGCATCCCGTTCGAGACGGCGATGCTGGAATTCGGCTCCGACAAGCCGGACCTGCGCAACCCGATCCGCATCCGCGACGTGACCGAGCAATTCCGCGGTGGCGCCTTCGGCCTGTTCGCCCGCAACATCGAGAAGGGCTCGGTGGTCCGCGCCATCCCCGCCCCTGGCGCCGGCGGCAACCCGCGCAGCTTCTTCGACAAGCTGAATGAATGGGCGCGGGAGAGCGGCGCCGGCGGCCTCGGCTACATCACCTTCGAGGGGGGCGAGGCCAAGGGGCCGATCGCCCGCAACCTGGAAGCCGACCGCGCCGCCGCCATCCGCGAGGCCTGCGGCCTGAAGGACGGCGATGCGGTGTTCTTCGCCTGCGACAAGGTGGAGGCGGCTGCCAAATTCGCCGGTCAGGTGCGCACCCGGCTCGGCAACGAGCTCGGGCTGATCGAGAAGGACGCCTACCGCTTCTGTTGGGTCACCGATTTCCCGATGTACGAGCTGAACGAGGAAACCGGGCAGATCGACTTCAGCCACAACCCCTTCAGCATGCCGCAGGGGGAGTTGGAGGCGCTGAACACCCAGGACCCGCTGACCATCAAGGCCTATCAGTACGATATCGTCTGCAACGGCATCGAGCTTTCCTCCGGCGCCATCCGCAACCACCGGCCGGACATCATGATCCGCGCCTTCGAGATCGCCGGCTATTCGGCGGAGGCGGTGGAGGAGCGCTTCGGCGGCATGCTGAACGCCTTCCGCTACGGCGCCCCGCCGCATGGCGGCTCGGCCCCCGGCATCGACCGGATCGTGATGCTGCTGGCGGATGAGCCGAACATCCGCGAGGTCATCCTCTTCCCGATGAACCAGCAGGCGCAGGATCTGATGATGGGCGCCCCCGCGCCGGTGGAGCCGGCGCGGCTGAAGGAGCTGCATATTCGCCTCGACCTGCCGCCCGTGAAGGGTGCGGCCGGGCCGAAGGCTTCCTAGATACCGCCGACATCCTTCGAGGACCCTCTGCGATGCCGCTGCGCCGTCGCCTCATCGCCGGCCTGATCGCCGGCGCCGCCCTGCTCTCCGCTCCGTCGTCCCATGCCGCGGATCCGGGGGTGGAGGCGATGGTCGGCCATCGCGCCGCCTACCGGCTGAGCCTCGACCGGGTGCGGGACAATGCCGACATCGCCCGCGCCGAGGGGGCGATGCTGTACGAGGTGGTGGATGCCTGCGACGGCTGGGCCACCCGCCAGCGCTTCCAGCTTCGGCTGACCGACCGCGACGGGCAGGAGATCGAGACCACTTCCGACTACTCGACCTATGAGACCAAGGACGGCCGGAGCATCCGCTTCAGCCTGACCCAGACCAGCCAGGGCGCCGTTTCCCAGCGCGTTGCCGGCGAGGCGAAGCTGGACGCCGAGGGCGGGACCGTTACCTACACCGAGCCCGCGGCGAAGCAGGAGAGCTTGCCGCGCGGCACGCTGCTGCCGATGCTGCACACCATCCGCAGCCTGGCCGCGGCGCGTGCCGGCTCCCGCATGCTGGTGGTGCCGCTGTTCGACGGCACCAGCCCGGATGGCGCGCAGGACACCACCACGGTGATCTCCGCCTGGCAGCCGCCCCAGGGAGGGACCCAAGGGAGCGTCCAGGCCGCCGGCCGGTTCCCGGCCCTGGCGCAGCTTGGCAGCGCGCGGATGCGGGTGGCCTTCTTCGACCGCAACCCGGCCGATAGCGGCGGCGGCGCCAGCGCGCCGGATTACGAGGTCGGGCTGCGCTATTTCGAGAACGGCGTGGCCGACGAGCTGACGATGGAATTCGGCGAATTCAGCGTCAACGGCCAGCTGCAGGAGCTGGCGCTGCTGCCCAACCCCTGCTGATCAAGCGGCTTCCGGCAGGAACAGCCAAGTCGGGGTCGCGTTGAACCGCGCCTCCGGCTGGTAGCCGAACGGGCGCAGCAGGGCGGTGATGGCGGCGAGCGAGGCTTCCGTCGCCGCCTCGACGTAGAGCGGCGGGTGGTAGCGTTGCAGCAGGCCGCGGGCGCCTTCCAGCACCGCGTATTCCATTCCTTCGACATCGATCTTCACCGCCGCCGGCGCCTCTCGCAGCACATCGTCGAGGCGCACCACCTCCACCGCCCCAGCGGCGGCGGGTACCAGGGCGGTCATGCCGGCATTGCCCGCCGGGCCGGACCGCAGGGTAGCGAAGCCAGGCGCAGCCCCCGCCCCCTGGCGGCGCAGGTCGAGCGAGGCGGCGAGGCCATTCGCCGCCAGGGTGGCCGCACAATGGTCCGCGAGTTCCGGTGCCGGCTCGAAGGCCAGGACCCTGGCGCCGCAGACGCCGGCGGCGAACAGGCTGTGGTTGCCGATATTGGCGCCGACATCGACGAACAGCCCCCCCGGCGGCAGGCGGCGGCGCAGATCCTCCAGCATTCCGGCCTCGTAGAAGCCACCGGTGGCGAGTACCGCCGCCTGGATGTGATCGGACGGGTCGCGCAGCGGCAGCCGGCCGCGCCAGGCGCCAGGCGCCATGGGCGATCGGCACCAGCGTCTCGCCGCGCCGGCCATCGGCGCGGTCGCGCAGCAGCGCGAGCACCTGCGCCACCTGGCGCTCCAGGCTGAACCGGACCTCGACCAGGGATCGCCAGCGGTACGGCCGGGCGGCGCGAATCAGCTGCACCGCCTGCTCCACCGTGGCGAAGCGCACCGCCTCCGGCCAGAACTCGCCCGCCGCGGTGTTGTCCAGCACCGCCAGGTCGCAGCCCATCGCCGCGGCCTCGGCAATGGCGTAGCCGAAGCTTTCATAGACGCTGGTCGAGAGCAGCACGCCGTTCCGCGCATGCCATGCCGGCATGGCGTGGCCCGGGATGCCCTCAATGACATGAATCGCCTGGTCGAGGCCCATGCGGCGGGCGAGATGGGCGAAGCTGTCCACCGCCACCGGGTCGCCGCCCTTGGTGGCGAGGTGCAAGGTGTAGCGCGCATCCTCCGCCAGCAGCCGGTGAAGGATTTCCAGCGCCAGATTGGGATTCTTGTGCAGCGAGAGCCAGCCGCACCAGCCGATGCGGAACGGGTCAGGCGCCGCGGCCGGCGGGTGGCGGCCAAGGTCGATGCCATTGTGCAGCACATGCAGCCGGGTCGTCGCAGGCAGCCCGGGCACTGCCCGCAGCAGCCGCTCCGCCATGTCCTGACCGACCACGATGGCGTCGTCGATCTTTGCCCAGGGCGCGCCGGCGGCGTGATTGCTGCCATAGGCCTCGATCCGGTGGAGGCGCAGCATCACGCGCCGGCCGCCGAAATCGGCGCGGGCGATCAGCGCCGGGAAGGGCGGCCAGCAGAATTCGAACCAGAGCGTGTCGCGCGCCGGCTGGTCGGTCCAGGCCAGCGCCGCGGCCAGATCATCCGGGCCGGTGATGGTGAAGCGGCGCGGCTCGACCGCGCCGGAGGCGGCGAGGCCGCGGACGAGATCGGGCAGGAAATGCTCCAGCCCACGCAATTCGAGGATGGCAAGGCGCGGCAGCCGCCCACCCGACACCCCTGCCCCCGATGCATCCTGCATGGTCATGTCCCGCCCCATCCGCCGGCGGCGGCAGGCTGCGATGGGGCGGGTGAAGACCGGGTTAACCCCCCCCTGCGCTCAGCCCAGCTCGGGCGGCAGGCCGAAGGCCTCCGGGTAGCCGAACAGCCCGGCTTGGCCGCCGGTGTGGAGGAAGACGATGTTCTCCTCCTTGCCGAAGCGGCCCTGGCCGATCAGGTCGATGAGCCCGGCCATGCCCTTTCCGGAATAAACCGGGTCCAGCAGGATGCCCTCCTTCTCCGCCACCAGCCGCACCGCCTCCACCATGCCCTGGGTCGGGATGCCATAGCCCTGGCCGACGTAGTCGCAGTTGGCGACCACATGCTCCGGCCGGATCAGCCCGGGCAGGCCGAGATGGGCGGCGGTGCGTTCCGCGAGCGCCAGCACATTGGCCTCCTGCCGCGGCTTCGGGGCGCGGACGCCGATGCCGAGCACGGGGATGCCGCTGTTCAGCGCCACCAGCCCGGCCACCAGCCCAGCCTGGGTGCCGGCGCTGCCGGTGGCATGCACCAGATGGTCGATGCGCAGCCCGATCTCCGCCGCCTGGGCCACCAGTTCCAGCGCCGCATTCACGTAGCCGAGCGCGCCGACGGGGTTGGAACCGCCGCCCGGAATGACATAGGGCCGGCGGCCACGGGCGGTGAGATTGGCCGCCACCGCCTCCATCTCCGCCTGCATATCGGCGCCGCCGGGGCGGCGGGACACCTGGGCGCCGTGCAGCTTGTCCATCAGGACGTTGCCCGACATCCGATAGGCCGGATCGGCGTAGCCGGTGCGGTCCTCCAGCAGGATCAGGCATTCGAGGCCCAGCTTGGCCGCCGCTGCGGCGGTCTGCCGGGCGTGGTTGGACTGGGTGGCGCCCTGGGTGATGACGATGTCTGCCTTCAGGCCCAGCGCCTCGGCCATCAGGAACTCCAGCTTCCGGGTCTTGTTGCCTCCGGTGGACAGGCCGGTGCAGTCATCCCGCTTGATCCAGAGCTTTGGCCCGCCGAGGTGGCGGCTGAGCGCCTCCATGGGCTCGAGCGGGGTCGGCAGATGGCCGAGGCGGATGCGGGGGAAGCGGGCAAGGTTCATGTGGGGTGTCTCCTGGCGTTGGAACGTGAACGCTGGCGGCACCAGCCGAAGACCGCGGTCACTCTCCCGAAGGTGGAAGCTAGACCGGGTTGCACCAGCAGGCGAGAATCGCCGACTTGGCCGCGTTGCAGCCGCGTTGACCACGCCGCCGCCCCCTGCCATGCCTCGCCCTCATGAACGCCGATCCATCCCTCCGCAGTGTCAAGGCTTGGCCCTTCGAGGAAGCCGCCAAACTCGCCGATCGGCTCGCCGCGGCGCCGAAACCTGAAGGGGCATTGTTCCAGACCGGCTACGGCCCCTCCGGCCTGCCGCATATCGGCACCTTCGGCGAGGTGGCCCGCACCACCTGGGTACGCCGCGCCTTCGAGCGGCTGACCGGTCTGCCCTCCCGCCTCATCGCCTTCAGCGATGACATGGACGGATTGCGCAAGGTGCCGGACAACGTGCCGAACAAGGCCATGCTCGCCGAGCATCTGGGCCGGCCGCTGACCGCCATCCCCGACCCCTTCGGCACCCACCCGAGCTTCGGCGCGCACAACAACGCGCGGTTGCAGGCCTTCCTCGACACCTTCGGCTTCGACTACGCCTTCGCCTCCTCCACCGACTACTACCGCGGCGGGCGGTTCGATGCGGCGCTGCTGCGCATGGCGGAGCGGCATGAGCAGGTGCGCGGGGTGATCCTGCCGACCCTCGGGCCGGACCGCCGTGCCACCTATTCGCCCTTCCTGCCGATCCACCCGGAAACCGGGGTGGTGATGCAGGTGCCGATGGAGGAGGTGCGGCCCGCGGAGGATCTGCTGGTCTGGATCGATCCCGACACCGGCAGGCGGCACGGCACCCGCATCACCGGCGGCCATTGCAAGGCGCAGTGGAAGGCGGATTGGGCGCTACGCTGGTACGCGCTCGGCGTCGACTACGAGATGTCGGGCAAGGACCTGATCGATTCGGTGCGGCTGTCCGGGCAGATCTGCCAGATCCTCGGCGGCACCCCGCCGGTCGGCTTCACCTATGAGCTGTTCCTGGACGACAAGGGTCAGAAGATCAGCAAGTCCAAGGGTAACGGCCTGACCATCGAGGAATGGCTGCGCTACGCCCCGGCGGAAAGCCTGTCGCAATTCATGTACAGCACGCCGCAGCGGGCGAAGCGGCTGTTCTTCGACGTGATCCCGCGCGCGGTGGACGACTACCTCGCCAATCTGGAGAAGCTGAAAGCGCAGCCGGATCTGACCAACCCGGCCTTCCATATCCACAACGGCAGCAGCAACGACCCCGGCTCGCCGATCTCCTTCGCCATGCTGCTCAACCTCGCCAGCGTGGTGAATGCCGATGGGCCGGAGATCCTCTGGGGCTTCATCGGCCGCTACGCCCCGGGCGTGACCGCCGAGAGCCACCCGATGCTGGCCCGGCTGGCGGAGCATGCGGTCGCCTACTACCAGGACTTCGTTGCCCCGGAGAAGCGCCACCGCGCGCCGAGCGCGCTGGAGCACGCAGCGCTGGAGGATCTGCTGCAAGGGCTGCGCAGCCTGCCGGCGGATGCCGACGCCGAGACCATCCAGGCGCTGCTCTACGAGGTCGGCAAGCGGCACGCCTTCGCCAACCTGCGCGACTGGTTTTCGTGCCTCTATCAGGTGCTCCTCGGCCAGCAGGAAGGCCCGCGCTTCGGCGGCTTCGTGGCGCTCTACGGCATCCCCGGCACCATCGGGCTGATTGAGGCCGCCCTGGCGCGCGAGGCATCGGCCGCGTGACTGCATCCGGCGACCGAAGCACCACGGCGGGGGGCGAAGGTCCGAACAAGCGCTTCGCCGCTCTGAGGCGGCACGGGCCGGCGGTGTTCGGCGTGGTGCTGCTGATCGGCGCGCTCTATGTCGTGCAGCGCGAGTTCAGCAGCCTTTCGGTCGCCGACATCCGCACCGCCATGGCGGCGATCACCCCGGCGGCGCTCTGGGTCGCCGGCGGCTTCACCGTGCTCGCCTATCTGGTGCTGGCGATCTACGACAAGCTCGGCTCGATCTACGCCGGCCGGCCGGTGTCCTGGACGAAGTCGCTGCTGGCGTCCTTCTGCGGCTATTCGCTGGCGCACAACCTCGGGTTCGCCGCGGTCTCCGGCGCCGCGGTGCGTTACCGGCTGTATTCCGCCTGGGGGCTGACGCCGCTCGAGATCGCCAAGGTGGTCGGCTTCACCAGCCTGACCTTCGGCCTCGGCGGCATGGCGCTCGGCGGGCTGGTGCTGGTGGTGGAGCCGGAGGTGGTGCCCTGGTTCGGCACCCACCTGCCGCATTGGGCGCTGCAGGCCCTGGCGGTGCCGCTGTGGGGCACGGTGCTGGCCTATGTGGTGCTCAGCCGCTTCGTCCGGCATGTGCGCATCTTCCGCCATGAGATCGCCCTGCCGAGCCCGCGCATGGCGCTGGCCCAGACGATGCTGGCGACGGTCGACGTCGCGGTGACGGCGGCGATCTTCTACACCCTGCTGCCGGCTGCCGAGGGGCTCACCTTCATCCGCTTCGTCGGCATCTACCTGGCGGCCTATGCCGCCGGCATCCTGGCGCATGTGCCGGGCGGCATCGGCGTCTTCGATGGCGCCATCCTGCTCGGGTTGCAGCCCTACCTTCCGGCGGCCGAGGTGATCGGCGCGCTGCTGGTGTTCCGGCTGTACTACTACATCGTGCCGCTGTTCATCGCCGGCTCGCTCTTCGTCGGCTTCGAGATCGGCCAGCGCCGCGCGGCGCTGCATCGGATCACCGCCGTCGGCCGTGGCACCCAGGCGCTGGAGGTGCCGGCCATCGCCTCCCTCGTCACACTTGCCGGGGCGCTGCTGATCTTCCTCGGCGCGCTGCCGACTCGCGACACCATCATCGAGGCATGGGCCGGACATCTCGCCGCGCTTGCCTCGCATTTCGCCGCCTCGGTGGTCGGCTCGCTGCTGCTGGTGATGGCCTATGGGCTGCTGCGGCGGCTGACCATCGCCTGGAGCCTCACCCTGTTCCTGCTGCTGAACGGTGCCGGCATCGCCTGGATGCGCGGAGAGGCCTGGTGGCTCTGGGGTGCCTTCCTGCTGCTGGCGGCGCTGGTCGCCAGCCTGCGCGGCGCCTTCTACCGCAGCAGCCGGCTGGTGCGGGAACCGCTCTCGGCCGAGGCGCTGGTGCCGCTGCTGGCGGTCGCCGCCTGCGGCATCACCCTGGCGCTGGTCGCCTATGGCGGAAGGGTCTCCGATGAGAGCTGGTGGGCCGTGGTGCTATCGCCGCTGGCACCGGATTCGCTTCGCTTCACCGTTGGGCTGACCGGCGTGCTGCTGCTGGCCGGCATGGTGCGGCTGCTGCGCCCGGCCCGCTTCGCGACGGCGCCCTGGAATGCCGAGACGCGGGCCCGGCTGGCCCGGCTCGGCGCCCTGGCCCCGGCGGAGGCCGATGGCGCGGTGTTCGGCGAGGCGGATCGGGCCGGCTTCGCCTTCCTCAAGCGCGACGGCATCTGGCTGGCGCTGGGCGATCCGGCCGGGGAGCGGGAGGATACGATCTCCGCCATCTGGCGCTTCCGCGACCTGTGCGACCGGGCGGGGGTCGACCCGGCCTTCTGGCGCGTGGGCGACGGGCTGCTGCGGGTCTATGGCGATATCGGGCTGACCGCGGTGCCGCTGGGCGGGGCGCCGCCGACCTACCTGGCGTTGCGGGCGGAACGCGACCTGGAGAAGCTGCTGCCGCTGCTGCCGCCGGCCCTGCAACGCGAAGCCGAGGCGGCCGGGAACAATCTCGCAGCGTAAGCCTTGCACCAACCGCCCTGCCGCATGATCGCTCAGGGCGGAAACCAGACATCCAATTCTATCCGGCGTTCGAGCAAGCCCAGGGTTTCTGCCCGGCCAAGATTGCCGAAGCAACGCTCACAGACGGTTTACCGGCCTGGATAACCCATCGATACGCAAACTTCGCACTCGCACCAATGCCCGTGTGGGTGCAGTTTGGGACCGGTCAGGTAGTCGCCTGGAGCGGGATTATGGCGACTCAACCCACGCCCCTCGACCGGTTGATAGCTTGGAGTTGGAATGACCGAAGCCGGTAGCAGCCGGGACGGACCGTGTGACGACGTGGACAAGGACCGCCTCATCAAGGAGCTGCGCGAGGCGGTCCAGGCACGCGACGAGTTCGTCGCCATCGCTGCGCACGAGCTGCGCAACCCGATGACGCCCATCCTGATGCAGGTCGGCGGCCTGCTCGCGGCGGCGCGGGACCCACGCCGATGCCGCCCGGAGCTGCTCGCGCCGCGGCTGGAGAATTTGGAACTCGCGGTGCGGGAGTTCGTGCGGCGCTCGACCGCGCTCCTCGATGTCTCGCGCATCGCGGCGGGGAATGTTCGTCTTGAACTCGCCGACGTCGACCTCACCGGCGTTGTCCGCCGCGTGGTCGACCGCGCGGGCATCGCAGCGCGGATGGCACGGAGTCCGCTGGAGGCGGATCTGCAAGAGGGCGTTATGGGCATCTGGGACCGGCTCTCGTTGGAAGAGGTGACCGAGAACCTGCTCTCGAATGCCATCAAATTCGGTGCGGGCAAGCCCGTGAGCATTGCCCTGACCTCCGACGGCCGTACTGCCCTGCTGGCCGTGCGCGACCGTGGAATTGGCATCTCCGAGGCGGATCGCGCCCGCATCTTCGGGCGGTTCGAGCGTGCCGTAACGCGGCGCGAGCATGGTGGGTTCGGCATTGGCCTGTGGCTGGCGAACCAACTCGTCACGGCCATGGGCGGCGGCATCGCCGTCGAGAGTGCGCCTGGCGAGGGGACGACCTTCACGGTCTCGCTGCCCCAGGGCAGCGCCGAGCAGCAGGAGACAAGCGGCACATGACCGAAGTGAACGCCATCGAGCGGGTGGCAAGCGGTGTCCCCGGGCTGGACACCGTCCTCCGTGGCGGCTTCCCGCGAGGCGGCATCCACATCCTCCAGGGCACGCCTGGGTCGGGCAAGACCACGCTCGGCAACCAGATCTGCTATCACCACGCCGCTGCGGGCGGGCGGGCGCTCTACGTCACGCTCCTGTCCGAGACCCACACCCGGATGCTCCTGCACCTCGGCACCATGCGCTTCTTCGACGCCGATCGCCTGCCGGACCAGATCGCCTACATCAGCGGCTTCGGTGCGCTCGAGGCCGACGGGCTGCCGGGGCTGGTGACACTTCTCCGACGCGAGGTCGCGACACACAAGGCAAGCGTTCTCATCCTGGACGGGCTGGTGGCGGCGGAGGATCAGGCGGCGTCGGACACCGAGTTCAAGACCTTCATCCAGGAACTCCAGGTCCAGGCCGGGCTGCACGGCTGCACGGTGTTCCTGCTCACCACCGCCAAGGGCCAAGCCGTTCCGCCCGAGCACACGATGGTGGACGGCATCGTCGAGCTGACCGATGTCCGCTTCGGCTCACGTACCGAGCGCGGGCTCTTCGTCAACAAGCTTCGCGGCAGTGACTACCTGCCCGGCCGCCATCCCTTCCGCATCACGGAACAGGGCCTGGTGGTCTACCCGCGCGTGGAGGCGGCGTTCCGCACCACCACGCGACCCGACGAGGCCCGGTCAGGCAAGCTGTCGATCGGCGTCGAGGGCGTGGACGCGATGCTCGGCGGCGGCCTGCCGGAGGGGACGGTCACCGGCATGCTCGGCCCGTCAGGCATCGGCAAGACGACGCTCGGCCTCCACTATCTCTGCAGGTCGAGCGCGATCGAGCCGGGGCTGTTCTTCGGCTTTTATGAGACGCCGCCCCGCCTGCTGCAGCAAGCGGCCAGCATCGGCCTCAATCTCGCGGGCGCCGTCGACCGTGGCGAGGTCGAGATCGTCTGGCAGCCGCAGGGCGAGGACCTCCAGGACGCCCTGGCGCACCGGCTGCTGGACGCGGTGGGGCGGCGCGACGTGAAGCGACTCTTCCTCGACGGGCTCGGCGGCTTCATGGAGGCATCGGTCGAGCCCGATCGCCTGGCCCGCTTCTTCGCCCTGCTGGTGAACGAGTTGCGGGCGCGTGGTGTTACCACGCTCTACACCATGGAGACGCGGGACGTGGTCGGCCCAGGCATCGAGGTGCCCATAACGGGGATCTCCTCCATGGTGGAGAACCTGATCGCACTGCGCTACGTCGAGCGCCACGCGCGGGCGCGGCGGCTGCTGTCGGTGGTGAAGGTCCGCGGCAACAGCTTTGACCCACGCCTGCGCGAATTCGTCATCGAAGGCGGCCGCGGCCTCTCGCTCGCCGGGACTTTCGACGGTGCCGAGGAGTTGCTGAGCGGCTTCGCGCGGGACCGCCCCACCATGGACCAAACCTCCGTGACGACGGAGGACCAATGATCACCATCCTTGTCGTGGAAGACGAGCCGCTGATCGCGATGGCGCTGGAGGCGGTGCTGGAAGATGCGGGCTATGGGGTCGTGACCGCGGCCAATGGGCGGCAGGGTCTGGAGCGGTTGGCCGAGGCACCGTGCCCGGATCTCGTCCTGACCGACATGATGATGCCGGTCATGAGCGGGGCGGAGATGCTCCAGGCCATGGCCGCCGACCCCGATCTGGCGGGGATACCCGCGATCGTCCTGAGCTCCTTGCCCGAGACGACCATCCGTGCCCGCGCCAATGGCGCCGCCGCCATCCTGCGCAAGCCCTACACCGCCGAGGAGGTCCTGGGCGCTATCGCGCGGGTACTTGGGGAGACGAAATAGGCCAGCCCGGGGCTAATCAGTGCTCCAGGGGCGACCGATCAATGCCTGTCCTGCCTTCGGCCCATGGTTCTGGGGGTTGCTTCGAGTCGAGAGCGGTCCTTCGGCAGGCCGCTGACATTATTGGGTCGCCCAGACGATCCGGTGCATCCAGGTGATCTCGGACAGGTCGAAGGCGTAGTCCGGATGCGCCGGGTTCAGGCTGCGCAGGTCGATGCGGCGGGCGGATTGGCGCTTCAGTTCCTTGGCCATCACCTCGCCCATCTGGGTCCGCACCACCACGCGGTCACCGCGGCGGAGCGGTGCGGCGGGTGAGACGATGACAATGTCGCCGTCGCGGAACACCGGCTCCATGCTCTCGCCGGAGATCTCCAGCGCATAGGCGTTGGGATCGCCGATTTCGGGGATGGAGATCTCATCCCAGCCGCCGCCCACCGGATAGCCGCCATCGTCGAAATAGCCCTCGCCGCCGGCCTGCGCCAGGCCGATCAGCGGGATGCGGCGGGCCGAAGGCTGCCGGCCGGAGCGCGAGAGCGCCGGCATGCCGGTGACCAGGGCGGCGAATTCGGCCATGCCGGTGCCGGTGGCGCTCAACACCTTGGCGAGGCTCTCGGTGGAGGGCCAGCGCGACCGGCCATCGGCACCGACGCGCTTCGACGGGTTGAAGGCGGTGGCGTCAAGCCCGGCCTTGCGCGCCAGGCCGGAGGCGGAGAGCCCATGCTCGGCGGCAAGCGCGTCCAGCGCGCGCCAGATGTCGTCATGGGTCACGGCCCGCTCCTGGGCTCGGGATGGCTTGGCATGCACTAGATCTGGGGGGTCGCTTCATGGGCATAACATCCTAGGTTCGGAGTCGCCAAGCAATAGGCGAATATTCCTCGCTGCCTCTTGCGCCGAAAACAACCTGTGGTTTACGTTCTCGAAATGTTCCACACCTGGCGCGAAGGACAGCCCCCGATGACCACCGCCGCCCGCCCCGGACACGCCCCCGTCCGCAACACCAGTAGCAAGATGCAGCCATTCCAGACTGTTGACGAAGCCTGGTTCTGGACCATGGCGGCGCTCATCGCCCGGCGCGACGGGGCCCGCATCGTCTCGGGCGCTGGCCTGGTCCAGCGCCCCTGCGAGCCGGACGATGTCATCAAATGCCTGGACCGGCTGTACCGCCAGCGGCGGATCGACCTGCAGCATGCCCGCATCCTGCGGATCTGGGGCGAACGGCAAACCACGCCCGACCCGCGCCACCTCGGCGAGAAGGGTGATTGGCGACTGTGGCGGGAGGCGATGACCCGGCTCGACTGGTCGCTACGGGTCAAGGGCATTGTCGCCGGCGTGCTGCCGGCCCATCAGCCGGCCGAGGTTATCGCCTTCCCTGGGGGCGGGGCGTGACCGTCCCCTTCCGGAGGCCTGCCCATCGCCGCGCCGCGGCCGAGGCGGAGCAGCGCGCCTATGTCGTATTCGGCGGCCAGGCGGATCTGCTCTGGCTGCGCCTGCTGCGCCCAGGCTTCCGTCACTGCTTCGCCGCGCTGGCGGATGCCGCCGGCTGGACCGTGCTGGACCCGCTCTCCGGCCGGCTGGTGGTGGCGCGACTCGATCTGCCGCCGGAGTCCGACCTGCCGGAATTCTATGCCCGGGCCGGCTTCACCGTGCTCGGGCCGTTCCTGCCGGGAGAGCCGCGCTGGTCGGCGCTGCCGCCACTGCTGCCGATGAGTTGCGTGGCACTCTGCCGCGCCGTGCTGGGGGCCGCGGCCCCTTTCGCGCTGACACCTTTCGGCCTGTATCGCGGCCTGCGTGCCCGTCCGAGAGGTCACAGCAGCAATAATCTCGGCTTTATAAGAAAAAAATCTTGATCTATCCGGGAACCTAGGATAAATCACCTCTGCCAACGGGCGATTTGCGCCCGTCGGCCTTCCTCCCGATCCCCTGCGACTTCTGCGGCCCCGGTCCCTCCCCCCTTGGAGGCGCCGGGGCCGCAGCCTTTTCAGGCCCGGATCGGGCGTGCACCGCAGACAGGAGAGGATGCGCATGGGTGGCCTGTTCCGCGCCCCGAAGCCGATGATCGTCCAACCGGCACCGACCACCACGACCGCCGCAACCTCGACGCCGGAGCAGGAGGCGAGCCAGGCGCGGACCGAAGCGCGTGCCCGGGCGAGCCGCGGCCTCGCGGGCACCATCGCCACCTCGCCGCGCGGTGTCCTGGACCCGCTGCCGGCCCTCCGCGCCGCCAGCCGCAAATCGCTGCTCGGGGAGTGACGCGCATGGATGCCGAAGCCATCCTCGCCGGCCATGGCCGCGCGCTCGACCGCCGCCGGCCGATCGAGCCTGTCTGGCAGGCGTGCTACGATCATGTGCTGCCGCCGGTCGGCGGGGCGGCGCTGTTCGACGCCACCGCTGCCGATGCCGCGGAACAGCTGGCCGCCTCGCTCCTCGCCGAGCTGACGCCGCCCTGGTCGCGCTGGTTCGGCCTGACACCGAGCCGCCCGTTCCAGGACACGCCCCGCGGCCATCAGGCAGCGCTGGCGCTGGAGGATGCGGCGGAGACGCTGCAGGGGCATTTCGACCGCTCCAATTTCGCCGTCGAGATGCACCAGGCCTTCCTCGACCTGGTGGTCGCCGGAACCGGGCTGCTGATGGTCGAGGAGGCGCCGCTCGGCGAGGCCTCCGCCTTCCGCTTCACCGCCGTGCCGCTGCGGACGGCGGTGCTGGAGGAAGGACCGGATGGCCGGCTTTCCACCGTCTATCGCCAGGCCCGGCTGACCGCCGCGGCACTGCGCCGCCGCTTCCCCGCGGCGGAGCTGCCAGCCGACCTGCTGCGCGCTGCCGCGGCGGATGACCCGGCGACCCATCCGGTGCTGGAGGTGGTGACACCCGATCGTGGCGGCACGCGCTATGTCGCGCTGCTCACCACCGATTCCTCCCGCCCGCTGACCCTCACCGAGGGCCGCTTCGCCGAGAGCCCCTGCATCGCCTTCCGCTGGCTGAAGGTGCCGGGCGAGCTCTACGGCCGCGGCCCGGTGATGAAGGCGCTGCCCGACATCCGCACGGCGAACAAGGTCGTCGAGCTGATCCTGAAGAACGCCTCCATCGCCGCCACCGGCATCTGGCAGGCCGAGGATGACGGCGTGCTGAACCCCGCCACCATCAAGCTGGTGCCGGGCGCGATCATCCCGAAGGCGCCGGGCAGCGCCGGCCTCACCCCGCTCGCCGCGCCCGGCAATTTCGATGTCTCGCAGCTGGTGCTGCAGGACCTCCGGGGGCGCATCCGCGGCGCGCTGCTCGCCGACCGGCTGGGCACGCCGCAGGATGCGCGGATGACCGCGACCGAGGTGCTGGAACGCAGCGCCCAGACCGCGCGGCTGCTCGGCGCCGCCTATGGCCGGCTGCAGGCGGAGCTGCTGACGCCGCTGGTCACCCGCTGCCTCGCCATCCTGCGCCGGCGCGGCGAGCTGCCGCCGCTGCTGGTCGCCGATGGGCGGGAGATCACGCTGCGCTACGAAAGCCCGCTTGCCCGCGTCCAGGGCCGCGCCGATGCCGCCAACACGCTGCTGTTCCTGCAGGCGGTCGGCCAGCTTGGCGGCGCGGCCGCCGCCCAGGTGGATTCCGTCGCGGCGACGCGATGGCTCGCCCGCACGCTCGGCGCCCCCGCCGAGGTGCTGGTGCCCAGCCCGACCGCCCAACCCCTGCCCAACCGGGAGTGACCCCGCATGCCCGAGGATCTGCTGCAGCCGCCGGCCCCTTCGCTGTCGCCAGAAGGCCACAGGCCCTTCCAGCGCCCCGCCGAGGTGCCGGAGAAATTCTGGGACGCCGAGACCGGCACGCTGCGCACCGATGCGCTGCTGAAATCCTACCGCGAGCTGGAGCGGCGCCTGTCGCAGCGCGCCGCCCCGCCCGCTGCCGATGCGGCGCCGGAGGAGCTGCTGCGCTTCCGCCAGGCCATGGGCATTCCGGAGGCGCCGGAGGGCTACAGCCTTACCGCGCCGCATGAACTGTGCTGCGCCGATCCGGCGGTGAACAGCCGGCTGCATGCGGCGCATTTCAGCAATGACCAGGCGCAGCTGGTCTACGACCTCGCCGCCGAGCGGCTGCTGCCGCTGATCGCCGAGGCCGCGGCGCAGTACGAAGCCGACCGCCAGCGCGAGAAGCTGGCCGAGCATTTCGGCGGCGAGGAGCGGTTCCGCCAGATCGCGGCGCAGCTTGCCGCCTGGGGCCGGGCGAAGCTGCCGGAGCCGGTCTATGCCGCGCTCTCCAGCACCGCCGAGGGCGTGCTCGCGCTTGAGCAGATGATGCGGAAGGGTGAGCCGGGCCTGGCCCGCGATGCGGTGCCGCAATCCGCCGAGACCGAGGGCGAGCTGCGGGCGATGATGCGCGACCCGCGCTACTGGCGGACCCGCGAGCCGGAGTTCATCCGCCGCGTCACCGAAGGCTTCCGCCGCCTGGCCGGAAGCTGAAGCCAACCGGCCGCCCGGCGGCCGGTTGCGACGACCCGGCGGGGCTTGAGCGCGTGGTCCCCCCCGCACGCGCTCGCCCCGCCGCATGGGCGCCCGCGGCCCTGCCGCGTGGCGCCCGGGGGGCGGGCTGGTGCCCGGCCTTCCGGCCGATGCCGCATCGCCCGCCCCCACCCCTTGCGGCCACGACCAACCCCGGATGGGGCCGTGGCCCCGCGTCGCCGTCGCGGTCCGCGCACCGCGGCCAACCGCGACGGCGCGCCGCCTGCAACCCGATCCTGAAAGGAAGGACGCATGTCCGCTTCCATCGACCAGGCTTTCATCAAGCAGTACGAAGCCGAAGTGCAGGAGGCCTACCAGCGCCAGGGCAGCAAGCTGCGCCCGACGGTGCGCAGCAAGACCGAGGTGCGCGGCGCCTCCACCGTCTTCCAGAAGGTCGGCAAGGGCACCGCGGCGGCCAAGGCGCGCAACGGCGTGGTGCCGGTGATGAACATCGACCACACCACTGTCGAGTGCCTGCTGCAGGACTACTACGCCGGCGACTGGGTCGACCGCATGGACGAGCTGAAGACCAACATCGACGAGCGTGCGGTGGCGGCGAATGCCGGAGCCTACGCGCTCGGCCGCAAGACCGACGAGCTGATCATCGCCGCCCTCGACAGCGCGACGAATGAGGCGACCGGCACCAACAGCGGCGAGACCGACAACGACGGGCTGACCCGCGCCAAGGTGCTGCTGGCCTTCCAGGCGCTCGGCGACGCCGATGTGCCGGATGACGGCAACCGCTTCGCGGTGGTCGGCTGGAAGCAGTGGAGCGAGCTGCTGGCCATCCAGGAATTCGCCAATGCCCAGTACATCGGCAACGACGAGCTGCCGTGGAAGGGCACCCAGGCGAAGCGCTGGCTCGGCGCGCTCTGGATCCCGCACAGCGGCCTGACCAGGAACGGCGCGCTGCGCTACTGCTACTTCTATCACAGGACGGCCATCGGCCATGCCGCGGCGGCGGAGATCACCACCGACGTGACCTGGCACGGCGACCGTGCCGCGCATTTCGTCAACACCATGATGAGCCAGGGCGCCGTGCTGGTGGACAACGCCGGCGTCGTGCGGATGCGCGCGAAGGAATAGTCCACGGATACGCGCAAAGGCCCGGCGCCGCACTGACGCGCGCCGCCGCCGCGCGTGCGCCGGCACCCCCGCCCGCCGGGTGGGGGTGCGCCTGTTTCCCTTCCCAGTCCGGAGCCCCCCATGGCCCTCTCCGCCCTCGCGCTCTGCTCGCGCGCGTTGCTGAAGATCGGCGCCCAGCCGATTGCCTCGCTCGACGAAGGCACCGCCGAGGCCGAGGTCGCGGCCAACCTCTATCCGGCGATGCGCGACGCGCTGCTCTCGCTGCATCCCTGGAGCTTCGCCACGGCGCAGGCCAGCCTGCCGCGCCTCTCGGCCCGACCGGCGGCGGATTTCGACCACGCCTTCCAGCTGCCGGCGGATTTCCTCCGCGCCCTGTCGGCCGGCAGCCCGGGCGCCGGGCGCGGCCTGGTCTACCGCATCCTTGAGGACCGGCTGCACTGCAGCGCGGCGCAGGTCACGCTCTCCTACATCTTCCGTCCGGCCGAGAGCGCCTTTCCGCCGTTCTTCGCAGCGGCGCTGGCGACGCGCCTCGCCGCCGAGTTCTGCATCCCGCTGACCGAGAACACGTCCCGCACCCAGCTGCTGTTCGCCCAGGCCGAGAACGACCTGCGCGCCGCGCGTCTGGCCGACAGCCAGCAGGCCACCCCGCGGGCAATCGAGGATTTCCCGCTGCTGAGCGCGAGAGGCTGAGCATGGCCCAGTCCCGCACCCTCAAGACCAGCTTCACTGCCGGCGAGGTGGCGCCGGAGCTGCTCGGCCGCCCGGATCTGCGGGCCTGGGCCAATGGCGCCCGGATGCTGCGCAACGTCTTCATCCAGCCGACCGGCGGCGTCACCCGCCGCCCCGGGCTGCGCCATGTCGCCCTGCTGCCCGGCGCCGCACGGCTGATCGCCTTCGAATTCAACACCGAGCAGACCTACCTGCTGGTGCTGACCGCGGGGCAGCTGCAGGTCTTCGTCGGCGATGCGCAGGTGGCGCAGGTCGCTGGCGCCTGGACGGCGGCGATGCTGCCGCAGCTCGCCTTCACCCAGAGCGCCGACACGCTGCTGATCTGCCATCCGGAAATGGTGCCGCAGCGGATCACCCGCACCAGCCACACGAGTTGGAGCATCGCGCCCTGGGCCTTCTTCTACGAGCCCTTCCACCGTTTCGCCGATGGCGCCGTCACGCTGACGCCCTCCGCCACCGCCGGGAGCATCGGCCTGACAGCCTCGACCGCCGCATTCCAGCCCGGCCATGTCGGCACCCGCTTCCGCATCGGCGGCAAGCGGCTGCGCCTCACCGCCGTCGCCTCCGCCACCCAGGCGAGTGCGACGGTGGAAGAAGCGCTGGCGGGGACCGCCGCGACGGCGGATTGGGACGAGGCCGCCTTCTCCCCGGTGCGCGGCTGGCCGGTCTGCCTCTGCTTCCACCAGGACCGGCTGGTCATCGGCGGCTCACGC
The DNA here is from genome assembly GCF_014283215.1 of Siccirubricoccus deserti. GTDB lineage: Bacteria > Pseudomonadota > Alphaproteobacteria > Acetobacterales > Acetobacteraceae > Siccirubricoccus > Siccirubricoccus deserti. The sequence continues at coordinate 245,656 of NZ_JACOMF010000003.1, read as the reverse complement.
GATCTGCCGAACCGGCTGTGGCTGTCGCAATCAGGCGACCTGTTCAACTTCGATACCGGCACCGGCCTGGACGACCAGGGAATCGCATTTGGCCTGGTCTCCGACCAGGTGAATGCGATCCGCGCCGTCTTCTCCGGCCTGCATCTGCAGGTCTTCACCTCCGGCGCGGAGTGGATGGTGAGCGGCGCGCCGCTGACCCCGGCCAGCATCCAGCTGAATCGCCAGACAAGGGTCGGCTCGCCGGTCGCGCGCATGCTGCCGCCGGTGGATGTCGATGGCGCGACCATCTTCGTCTCGCGCAGCGGCAGGGGCGTCTTCGAATTCGCCTACACCGATCTGCAGCAGCTCTACCAGGCGAATGACCTGGCGCTGGCGGCGCAGCACCTGGTCCGCGACCCGGTAGCGCTCTGCTACGACCAGACAAGGCGGCTGCTGCATGTCGCCATGGCCGATGGCGCGCTGGCGACGCTGACGCTCTACCGCGCCGAGCAGGTCACCGCCTGGACGCGACAGGAAACCGATGGCGCCTTCCGCGCTCTCGCCGAGATCGAGGGTGCGGTCTGGGCTGTGGTGGAACGCGGCGGCACGCCGCGGCTGGAGCGCTTCGACGACGCGGTGGCGCTGGATGCCGCACTGACCGGCAGCGCCACCACGCCGCGGGCGCTTTGGTCCGGCCTCGACCATCTGGATGGCCGCAGCATCGGCCTCGTGGCCGATGGCGCGCCCCGCGCGGGTGCGATCGTCGCCGGCGGCGCCGTGGCGCTCGACCCGCCGGCGCTGACCCTGCAGGCCGGCCTCGGCTTCCGTCATGTGATCGAGCCGCTGCCGCCGGATCTCGCCTCGGCCGTCGGCACCCGCGCCGCGCCGCTGCGGCTCGTCTCGGTCACCTTCCGGCTGCTGGAGACGGCGGCGCTGTCGGTCGACCTCGGCCGCGGCAGCGCGCCGGTCGCCTTCCGCCGGCTCGGCACGCCGCTGCTCGACGCGGCGCCGCAGCGCTTCACCGGCGATGTCCGGCTGCGCGCCATCGGCTGGCAGCGCGATGCGATGAAGCCGCTCTGGCGCATCGCGGACGATACGCCGCTGCCCATGACCCTGCTTTCCGTCACCACTGAGACGAGGATCACCGACTGATGGCCGCACTCGCCTCGCTCGCCACCCTGGTCGGGACGGGCGCCTCCGTCTACGGCACCGTCCGCCAGGTCCAGGCGCAGCACTCCGCAAGCCGCGCCCAGGCGCAGGTCAGCCAGGCGCAGGAGGCGGCGCGGCAGGACGCGCTGCGGGTGCAGCAGGAGGAGCAGATGCGGCAGCGGCAGCAGGCCCTGGCGCGCACCCTGGCCGCCACCCGCGCCCGCCTCGCCGCCGGCGGGTTGCAACCGGACGATGGTTCAGGCGCCGCGGTCACCTCGGGCCTGCGCCAGGATGCCGCAGCGGCCCAGGGCGCCGATGATGCGGCCTACCGGGCCCGGCTGGCGCAGGGCCGCAGCAGCCTGCTGAGCCCCGACGGCACCGTCACCACCCTGCTGCAAAGCGGCCGCACCTTCGGCCTCGCCGCCCGCAGCCTGCTGGATTGACCGCGCGCCGCCGCATGAATTCACCGCGCACCGTCGCGCGATTTCACCGCGCGCTGCTGCGCGACACGCATCGGAGCCCCTCATGGACGAGCACATCAGGATCGGCGACGTCGCGCCGCGCGTGCAGTACCTGGCCGACGGCGTCCAGATCAGCTTCACCTATCCCTTCCCGATCTTCACCGAGACCGACCTTGAGGTCCGGCTGGACGGGCTGCTCCAGGCCTCCGGCTATCTTGTCTCCGGCGCCGGCCAGAGCAGCGGCGGCAGCGTCGAATTCCTGCAGCCGCCGGCCAGCGGCATCCGGGTGACGCTGCGCCGCAACCTGGTGGTCGCCCGCACCACCGACTTCCAGGAAAACGGCATCCTCCGCGCTCGCACCTTGAACGACGAGCTGGACTACCAGGTCGCCGCGCTGCAGGAGGTGAAGGAGGAGATCGGCAGCGCGCTGCGTCTCGACCCCTCGGAGCTCGGCGGCTCGACCACCCTGCCGCTGCGCGGCGCCCGCACCAACAAGCTGCTGGGCTTCGACAGTATCGGCGACATCACCGTCTTTGATCGCGGCGAGGGCACGATCAGCCTGCCCTTTCCCGGCGCGGTGCCGCGCACGGTCGAGGACAAGATGGCGGAACGTCTCTCGGCGCGGGACTTCGGTGCCACCGGCGACGGCGTGACGGACGACACCACGGCCTTGCAGACGGCGATGAACGCCGCCGCCGCCAGCGGCAAGCACCTCGAGATCGGCGAGGGCAGCTTCCGCACCACCCTGCCGCTGGTGCTGCCGGGCGCCGCGGCCGGGCTGACGATGCGCGGCGCCATCCTCTACGCCGGCGCCGGCGGCGTCGCGGCGCTGACCCTTGGCGACGGCGGCACCACCCGCAATGCGGTGAAGCTGTACCAGGGCCTTCGGGTGTTGCGCGCCACCCTCTCCGACTGGCTGGACGAGTCCGACATCGGCATCGTCATCCGCAACCAGGATTCCTCGCTGGTCGAGCTGCGGCAGGTGGAAGGCTTCACCATCGGGCTGCGGACGCTGGGCGATGGCCGTGGCTTCGAGGATTCGACCGTCATCCTCGGCCGCATCGTCAACAACGCCATCGGCCTCGACATCCACACCGCCACCGCCACCGGCTGGAACACCTCGGTCCGCTATCATGGCGGTCATTTCGCCGCAGGCAGCACGGTGAACACCGACAAGGATCGCTACGGCATCCGCCTCTCCGCCGCGCCCGGCGCCTATGTCGCGCACAACCGGCATGTCTTCTACGGCCCGGCCTTCGAGCTCCAGGCCCGCAACCGGCCGATCAGCGGCATTCCCTTCCTGAGCGAGGTCAGCAGCCGCTCGATCATCGTCAGTGCGATGCGCATGGAAGGATGCTCGGACTACGTTGCCCGGCATACCGGCGCAGCGCAGGACCATGTCTATGAGGTGGCCTGGGCAAGCCAGGGCTATGCCGTCGGCATCGACTACACCGGCACGGCGACCCGCGTCGGCTCGGTGGTGCGGGCGCTGCACCAGGCCGCCGGCCATCGCGCAGCGACCCGCGAGATCGTCGCGGTGCCCAACCTGCGCGCCGCCGCCTTCCATTGGAGCAAGACCGAAATCGGCTTCGACCGGCTGGCCTGCCTGTCCACCAATGTCTCCGGCACGCCGACGCATCTGGCGCATTTCGCCTTCCCGGCGCTTGAGGATTACACCTTGACCGACCGTGGCCTGCTGCTCACCGGCGGCCGCGGCATCGGCTTCGTCGTGGATGCCCGGGTCTGCAAGGAATTCGCGCTGGCGGTCGACGCCGACGACCCGCGCCTCGTCGTCCAATGCTTCGACGCGTCGATGAACCTGCTGACCAATGCGGGCGGCGAGCTGGTGCGGGCCTCCGGCATGTCGATGCAATGGTCGGCGGCGCCGCGCTGGTGGCAGGGCTCGGCCGATCTGAAGGATGCCGACCTGACCCGGCTGCAGGTGGTGCGGCTGGCCGATGCGGTGGCCTATGCCATCATCGGCGTCGCCCGCATCGGCACCGACTATGAAGTGCGTGCGCTGCGCCTCGCCTGCGATCCGGCGCATGCGCCGGCCGCGCTCTGGGGCCTGCCCGACCTGCCCTTCGGCCGGCGGGAGCTGAGCGCCGAAGTGGCCTGGGATGCGCCCTCGGTCGCGGCCGGCGCCTCGGCCCAGGTCAATGTGCCGCTGGTCGGCGCGAGGCCCGGGGATTTCGCCGCGGCGAGCTTCAGCCTCGCCACCTCCGGCATGGTGTTCCTGGCGCAGGTCGCCGCGGCGGATATCGTCTCCGTCACCGCCTGGAACCGCAGCACCCAGCCCATCGACCTGAACCCCGGCATCGTCCGGGCAAGGGTGGTGAAGTCTTGAAGCGCCGGCGAGGCTCCGCGGTCGCCCACGGGCTCGCCGCGGCGGTCGGTCAGGTGCTGGCGGAATACCGGGGCTTCCTGCGCCAGGCCGATGCGACGGCCGCGCCGGAGGAGGCGAAGGAATTCGGCGCACGCCACGCCGCCGCCAGATCCGCGCTCGCGCATCTCGAACAGCTGCTCAAGCTGACTGGCGAGAAACCGGAGGAGGACACCGGCCGAAACGGCCAGGCGCTGCTGCTCGACACCCGCCGGGTCATCCCCGCGGCATCGCCGATCGAAGCAAAGGAGGCCACGGAGGGCGATGGACCTTCACCCTGACCTCATCGAATTCGTCTGGATCTGGAACACCCAGCAGAACCAGGGCACGCCAGCCCCGCACCGCCGCATCGCCCGCTGGCTTCAGGCGCGCTGGGACGGCGGCGACCGGCGGCTGCTGCTGATGGCCTTCCGCGGCTGCGGCAAATCGACCCTGGTCGGGCTGTTCTGCGCCTGGCGGCTGCTGCGGGCGCCGGATACCCGGATTCTGGTGCTGGCGGCCGACCAGGCCCTGGCCACCAAGATGGTCGCCCAGGTCCGCCGCATCCTGGAACGGCATCCGCTGTGCCAGCAGCTTCTGCCGGATGCCGCCGAAGCCTGGGCGATGGACCGCTTCACCGTCGCCCGCGACGCCGTGCTGCGCGACCCGTCGATGCTGGCGCAGGGGCTCGGCGGCAACATCACCGGCACCCGCGCCGACATCATCATCTGCGACGATGTCGAGGTCGCCGGCAACTGCGACACGCCCGGCAAGCGGGAGGAGCTGCGGGCAAGGCTGGCCGAGATCGAATTCGTGCTGGTGCCGGGCGGCACCATCCTGTTCGTCGGCACGCCGCATTGCACCGAGACGCTCTACCTCCACCCGTCGCGCGGCGAGGCCTTCCTCGGCGGCTACCACCGCCTGACCGTGCCGCTGCTGGATGCCGGCGGCAACAGCGCCTGGCCGGAGCGCTTCGACGGCGCGATGATCGAGGCGCTGCGCAGCCGCGTCGGCCCGCTGCGCTTCGCCCGGCAGATGCTGCTGCAGGCGGTGGCGGAGGAAGCGCTGCGGCTCGATCCGGCGCTGATCATCCGCTACGCCGAGGAGCCGGCGTTCCGCGAGGCCAGCGGCAGGGCGCAGCTTTCGCTGCTCGGCCGGCGGCTGGTCTCGGGCGGCGGCTTCTGGGACCCGGCCTTCGGCCGGCCGCCCGGCAAGGGTGCCGGCGGGGATGGCTCGGTGCTCGCCGCCACCTATGCGGATGGCGAGGGCAACCACTACCTGCACCGCATCGCCTGGCTGACCCATGAACCGGACGGCCAGGTGGATCCCGCGACCCAGCAATGCCGCAGCGTGGCGGCACTGGCGCGGGAGCTGCTGCTGCCGGTGGTGCGGGTCGAGACCAACGGCCTTGGCCGCTTCCTGCCGGCGCTGCTGCGGCGGGAGCTGGCGCGGGCCGGGGCGTCCTGCAGCGTCATCGAGCACGCCAGCCGCCGGGGCAAGGCCGAGCGCATTCTCTCGGCGCTGGAACCGGCGCTGGCGGCCCGCCGGCTGCATGCGCACGAGGCGGTCTTCCGCACGCCCTTCCCGGCGGAGATGGCCGGCTGGCGGCCCGATGCGCCGGGCAGCCGCGACGATGCGCTGGACGCGCTGGCCGGCTGCCTGCTGGCCGAGCCGGTACGGCTGCCCGTGGCGGTCCCGACCGCGCGCGGGCCGTCCTGGCGCGGGGTGGGCTGATCGGCTCAGCCGGTGCGCCGCAGGATCTCGCTGGCATGGCGGGCGGTGCCCTCGGCGGTCGCCAGAAAGCGGCCGTCGGGGCGCTGCGCCGCCAGCCCCATGCCCTGCAGCCGGAGCAGGCAGGGTCCGTCCTTGAGCCCCTCCGGCCGTCCCACCGCGCCGACCAGCATCAGCCGGTGCAGCGCGGCCCGGCAGCAGGTCTCGAGATAGGGCTCATTCCATCCATCCACGGACATCGTCCCCCGTCCTGCTTCGCCTGATTCACGCCCGGCACGTCTGGCGCGCGGCCAGGAGGGTGGGCCGGTGCACCTACCCCTTCAAGGAGGCAGCGAGGAGCCCCATGCAGATTGAAGCGACCTGGTGGATCAGCGCGGTGGAAGCTCCCATCGTCGCCGCGCTGTTCTACATGCTCCATGGCCTGCGGCGCGACATGCAGGAGCGCATCGACCGCAGCGACCAGCGTGAGAATGAGGTGGTCGGCCGCGCCCGCGACGAACTGGCCGAGTTCAAGCTGGAGGTGGCGCGCAGCTACGTGCCGCTCTCCCTGATTCGCGACGTGGATCGCCGCCTGTCGCAGCAGCTGCTGCGCATCGAGGAGAAGATCGAGGAGGTGAAGCGGCTCGGCGCGCCCCCCTTGCGGGTGCGCGACCGGACCCATGCCGATGGGGACGCGCCGTGACCGGCGCGGAGATCCTCGCGCTGACCCTGCGCGCGGAAGCCGGCGGGCGCCCGGTGCGGGCGATCGAGGCGGTGGCGGCACTGGCGGTCAACCGGGCGCGGCTTGCGGCGATGGATGCCGCCACGGGGCTGCGCTTTGCGCCTGGCGCAAGGCCGGGGCTAGGCCTGGCGGCGCTGCTCGGCCTGGTCTGCCGGGTGCCCTTCCTGTTCGGCTGCTGGATGCCGCGCAACCCGCGGCGCCGGGCGCTTCTGCTGGCGATGCAGGCCTCCACCGAGGGGACCGACACGATGCTGGAGGCCTGCCGCCGCATCGCCGCCCGGGCGGCGGCCGGGGCGCTGCCCGACCCGACCGGCGGCGCGACCCACTGGCATGCGGCGGATGAGCTGCCCGGCTGGGCGCTCGGCCTGGTGCCGACGGCCGAGATCGGCGGGCTGGTGTTCTACCGTCTGCCGGTGGGCTGAGCCCGCGCCCCTGCGCTGGCCTTGTTCCACCCATCCCTGGCCGGCGCTACACCGTCGCCATGGACCAGCCGATCTACACCATGGTGCGCGCCGCGGACTGGCGCCGGGCCGAAGCCGCCGGAGCCTATGAGGGAAGCGCCGATGACCGGCGGGACGGCTTCCTGCATTTCTCCACCGCCGGGCAACTCCGCGCCAGCGCCGCCAAGCACCGCGCCGGCGAGGCCGACCTGCTGCTGGTCAGCGTCGATCCGGCATCGCTTGGTGAGGCGCTGCGCTGGGAACCGGCGGCAGGCGGCAGGCGGCCGGGCCTGTTCCCGCACCTCTACGGCCCGCTGCCGCTGGCCGCGGTGCGCGCGGTCACCCCCTTGCCGTTGATGCCGGACGGCACGCACCGGTTTCCCACCGAGGTGCCTTGAGCCGCGGAAAGCGTACGCCGCCGCGCCCGCTCGCTCATCACGCAGGCGATGATCACCACGGCGCCGCCGAGCTGCGTCGCCGCATCCGGCACCCTCCCCCAGATGATGAAATCCAGCGCGACTGAGACCGGCAACGCGGCGTAGCCATAAGTGCCGAGCCGGGCCGCATCGGCGTGCCGGTAGGCGGCGGCGCTCAGCACCACCGCCGCCCCGCCCAGCAGCCCGTTCGCCATCAGCATGGCGAGGTCGAGCGGCGGCGGCGCCACCCAGTCCCGCACCGCCAGCGGGCCGAAGATCAGCAGCCCGGCAAGCCCCGGCCAGACCACCAGCATGGCCAGCCCCGACTCCCCCTTGAGCTGCCGGTTCACCGTCTGGGTCACCGAGAAGCCGATGGTGCCGAGCAGCACCCAGGCGAAGCCCAGCAGCGAGCCGCCACCGCCCAGCTTCGGCACCACCGCCACCAGCACCCCGCCGAAGCCGACCGCGCACCAGAACCAGGCCGCGCGCGGCACCGGCTCCCGCGCCACCAGGGCGGCGAGGGCGAGGGTCATGAAGGGTGCGGTGAAGAACACCAGATAGCCCTCGGCCAGCGACACATGCCGGAAGCCGAGGAAGAAGGAGGCGGCCGAGACCATCATCGAGGCGATGCGCAGCGCGTGCAGCCCCGGATGCGCCGTGCGGAACCGGCCGCCGAGGCCGGGCCAAAGCCCGCGCAGGGCGAAGAACACCGGCAGCAGCACGATGTAGCGCATGCTGATGACCTGGCCGACCGGATATGCGCCGGACAGCAGCTTGCCATTCGCATCGAGCACGCCGAACACCGCGATGGCGGCCAGCAGCAACGCCGGGCCCTTCAACCGCTTCCTCCCAAGGCTTTGCCGTCAGAGTGGATCGTGGAGGGGCGCGAACGCCCCGGAGCGCCGATCCGCTCCGCAAACAACAGGCTACAGCGGATCGGTGTCCAGACATGGACGCGATCCGCTGTAGCTTGTCGCGGGGCCGACCCATGCCGTCAACCGAGACGGCGGTGCGCCGCCACCATGGCGGCTTCCCATGGACGCGGCACTCAGGCACACAGCCCCGCGATGACCCCCAAACTCGCTTCCGCCCTGATGCCCCTGCTGCGTGGGCTGGACGCCGAAACCGCACATGAGCTGGCCCTTCGCGCCCTCGCCGCCGGCCTCGCCGGGCGGGATGCGGCACCGGACGACCCACGGCTGGCGACCACCGCCTTCGGCCTTTCCTTCCGCAACCCGATCGGCCTCGCCGCCGGCTTCGACAAGGATGCAACGGCGATCCCGGCGCTGATGCGGCTCGGCTTCGGCCATGTCGAGGCCGGCACGGTCACGCCGCGGCCGCAGCCCGGCAATCCGCGCCCACGGCTGTTCCGGCTGGCGGAGGATGCCGCGGTCATCAACCGCATGGGTTTCAACAACCAGGGGATCGAGGCCTACCGGGCCCGGCTGGCCGCCCTGCCGCGGCCACTGCCTGCGGTGATCGGCGCCAATATCGGTGTGAACAAGGAAGGCGCCGAGCCGGAGCGGGACTACCCGGCGCTCTACGGCGCCATCGCGCCGCTGGCCGATTACGTCACCGTCAACATCTCCTCCCCCAATACCCCTGGCCTGCGCGACCTGCAGGGGGAGGCGCGGCTGGCCGGCATCCTCGGCGCCATCGCCGCGGCGCGGGCCGGACTGCCGCGGCAGCCGCCGGTGCTGGTGAAGATCGCGCCCGACCTGGCGGAGGATGCGCTCGGGCCGCTAGTCGAAACCTGCGTCGCCCAGGGCGTTGCCGGCCTGATCATCGGCAACACCACCCTTGCCCGGCCCGCCAGCCTGCGCTCGCCGCATCGCAGCGAGGCCGGCGGGCTGTCCGGCGCGCCGCTGCGCGACCGTTCCACCGCCCTGCTGCGGCACTGCTTCCGCCTGGCGCGGGGCCGGTTGACGCTGGTCGGCGTCGGTGGCGTGGCCTCGGCCGCCGATGCGCTGGCGAAGCTCAGGGCCGGGGCCAGCCTAGTGCAGCTCTACACCGGCTTCGCCTACGCCGGGCCGGCCTTGATCCCGCGCCTGAAGGCGGAGCTTTCGACGCTGCTGCAGCGCGACGGCTTCGCGCGGGTAGCGGATGCGGTCGGCGTGGATGCCGGCCATGGTTGAGTGCTCCGTCGCCGTCGGCGGCGCGGCCTGAAGGAAGCGCAGATGGAAATCCTCGACGGCATCGCGCCGGTTGCCGAGCGCTATGACGGCTATGTCCTCGACCTCTGGGGTGTCGTGCACAACGGCAAGCACCCCTATCCGGAGGTGCCGGAGGCGCTGCGGCAGCTGAAGGCCCGCGGCAAGCGCATCGTCTTCCTGACCAATGCGCCGCGCCGGTCGTGGTTCATCGCCGGCATGCTGGACCGCATGGGGCTCGACCGGGCCCTCTATGACGGCATCATCTCCTCCGGCGAGATCGCCTGGCGCATGCTGAAGGCACGCAGCCACCCGTTCTTCGCCAGGCTCGGCCTGCGGGCGGTGCATATCGGGCCGGAGCGCGACCTCTCGGTGGTCGAGGACGGCGTCGCCACGCTGGTCGAAGACCCGGCGGCGGCGGATTTCCTGCTCAACACCGGCCCCGACCCCGAACGCGGCTCGCAGGATGCCGAGGCCTACCGCCCGGCGCTGGAGGCCGCGGCGCGCCACCGCTTGCCGATGGTCTGCGTCAACCCCGACCGGCATGTGATGGTCGGCGCCGAGCGGCTGATCTGCGCCGGCGCGCTGGCCGATATCTATACGGCCCTCGGCGGCGAGTGCTTCGAGGTCGGCAAGCCGGACCCGGCGGTCTACGACCCGGTGATGGAGATCATCGGCCCGATTCCTCGCGCCCGGGTCCTGGCGATAGGCGACACCCCGCACACCGATCTGGCCGGAGCGCAGGCCGCCGGGCTGGACGCGCTCTGGGCGCTGACCGGCCTGGCCGCCTTTGCCCATGGCGACAACCCGGACCCTGAGGTGCTGCGCCAGGTGGCGCTGGCCGAGGGGGTGGATCCGCTGGCGGCGATTCGCGGGTTGCGCTGGTAGGGCAGTTCAATCGCCATAGGTCGTGCGGAAGCTCTCCAGCATGACCTCGTCCAGCCGGCGGTCCGGGATGAAGCCGGCCAGCCCCGGCGGGTAGGCCACCCCCTCCGGCATGCGCGGGCAGGGCTCGGCGGCGCCGATCACCTGGCGCACCGGGAAGCGCGCGGCATAGATCGGCAGGGCGTAATCCTCCTCCTCATCGGCGACGCCCTTGGAGCGGATCTTGCCGCTGGCCTGCTCGATCTGCATCCCCACCAGCATCGTCGCCTTCAGCTCCTGCGCCGAGCTCTGCCGCAGTTCCGCGGCACGGCCCGGGTAGAAGCGGTTGATCATGGAATCGAGGGCGCGGGCCTTCTCCGCCGGGTCGTCGATGATATGCGCCGTGCCGAAGCACATCGCCGACCGGTAATCGACCGAATGGTTGAAACCGCAGCGGGCGAGCACCAGGCTGTCGAGATGCGTCACCGTCAGGCAGACCGGCAGGCCCGGCTTCTGGCTCCGCAGCATCCGGCTGGCCGAGGAGCCGTGCCAGTAGAGATGCTCGCCCTCCCGCCAGAAGGCGGTCGGGGTGCAGTAGGGCTGGCCGTCGATGACATAGGCGATGTGGCAGATCATCGCGGCGTCGAGGATGGCGTGCACGCTCTCCCGGTCGTAGCGCCCGCGCTCGTGCAGGCGGCGGACCTTGTTGCGCTCGGAAACCGGATAGGCGTCGGTCTGGGACATCGTCTGGCCTTCGGGGAGGGAGTTCCGAGGCTGCTATGCCCGGGGTGATTGGCCCCGCGCGAGGGCCAATCCGGCCGCTATCCACTGGTCCAATCCGGTAGGCAGGCGATAGGCTGCGGCATGAAGCCGACGCACGACCTCTCGGACCTGCTGCTGCTCGCCATTGACCGCGGCAGCGGCGTGCCGGCCTTGCGCCAGGTCTATCTGGAGATCCGCCGCGCGGTGCTGACCGGCGTGCTGCCGCCGGGGGCGCGGCTGCCGCCCAGCCGGTCGCTCGCCGCCCGGCTGGGCCTCGCCCGCAACACCGTGGTCGCGGCCTATGACCAGTTGCTCGCCGAAGGCATCATCGAGGGCAGGGTCGGCGCGGGCAGCTACGTCTCGCGCGACCTGCCGCAGGGGCTGGAACCGCCGCCGCGCCAGGAAGGGTCGGCGGCGCCCGCCGCGCCGGGCGCCCTGCCGCGCGCCGCCCAGCGCTACGCCACCGCGGTCCCCGCCGTCGGCTCCTACGGCACGGAGCCCTGCAACACCGGCCGCACCTCCTGGGAGGAGCGCACCGCCCTGGTCTGGCGCGGCCTGACCCTGCGCCGCCTGCAGGCGCCCAACCCGGCGATGCTGGGCTATGCCGACCCGCGCGGCAGCCTGGCCCTGCGTGCCGAGATCGCCGGCTATCTCCGCGCCGCCCGCGCGGTGCGCTGCGAGCCGGACCAGATCATCGTCACCGCCGGGGCGCAGCAGGCGATCGATCTGGTGCTGAAGGTTCTGGTGGAGCCGGGCGACCCGGTTTGGGTGGAGGACCCCTGCTACCCGGCGGTGCGCGCCGCGCTGGCCGCGGCGCGGGCCGGCATCGTGCCGGTGCCGGTGGATGCGCAGGGGCTGGTTGTGGCCGCCGGCATCGCCGCCTCGCCCCAGGCGCGGCTCGCCTATGTGACCCCCTCCTCGCAATACCCGCTCGGCGTGGTGCTCTCCATGGCGCGGCGGCTGGAGCTGCTGGCCTGGGCGCGGCAGGCCGGCGCCTTTGTGGTGGAGGATGATTACGATAGCGAATTCCGCTACGCCGGCCGGCCGCTGGCGGCACTGCAGGGGATCGATGACGCCGGCCGTGTCATCTACATCGGCACCTTCAGCAAGGTGCTGTTTCCCGGCCTTCGCCTGGGTTACGCGGTGCTGCCGCAGCCGCTGCTGAATGCGGTGCTCGGCGCCCGGCTGCTGAGCGACTGGCACCCGGCGGCGCTGCCGGAAGCCGTGGTGACCGATTTCATCGCGGAGGGCCACTTCGCCCAGCACCTGCGGCGGATGCGCCAGCACTACCGCCGCGCCCGCGACACGCTGGTGGAGGCGCTTGCCGGCATCCCGGCTTTGGAGGTGGAGGCGCCGGAACAGGGCATGAAGCTGGTTGCCCGGCTGCGCGACGGAAGCCGGGACATCGAGGTGGCGGCGGCGGCGGCACGACGTGGCGTGATCGCCCGGCCGGTCAGCCCGATGTTCCTGGCCGCGCCGCCGATGCAGGGGCTGATGCTCGGCTTCTCCGGCCATGCGCCCGGTGCGCTGCGCTGGGCGGCGCGGGAGCTGGCCGCCTGCCTCGCAGGCTGACCATGGCATCGGGAGTACGTGCAACGCCGCGGATCAGCTCACGCGGCAGGTCCTTGTACCCGGCAGGCAGCGGCTTGTGGTAGCCGCCGAATCGTGGCGAGCACCGCGCTGCCCATCCACCCGGAACAGCCGCCTCCGCGGGTCCGGATACAAGGCGGCCGCCCTCACTACCACGCCGCTCAACCAGTGATGCGGGCTCGAATGCACAACTCTGTGCAGCCTTGCAATTCTCTGGAAAGCAGGCGGCTCGCACGCCTAATCCAACAACCATCACAAGATAATTCAGGCAGCAGCCGGCAGCACCGAAAGGAATTGATATGTACGATATCTACACAAATTTATACAGAGTTCTTGCGGTCGCTCTGGTCGTATTTCTGTTTTTTGTTACCGGACGTCCGTATTTTAATTACAAAATGCGAATTTTCATTTCGGCCATTACTGCAGGAGTTCTTAACGGCTTCGGCGGCGGGGCACTGTTGGGCACGTCCTTGGACGGCATTCCTCTCAGGTTTGCGGTTGCGTTCATGGCGGTTGGTGCGGGCGTAGCCATACTTGAATATATCTTCCCTGAAGGCGGCACGCGCAGGCGGGTTCGAAGCTGAGGTTGAGCACCCCGCCCACTCGGCTGCGCTACGGTGGGTTGGTGCACCATGCGGGCGCCGAGCGGCGGCGCGGCGGCACTGGCCGAAGCCGACAGCACCACGCCGAGCCGGGCGCTGCTGCGCAGCGGCCAGGCTCGCTACGTCGAACCAGCGGAGCCATCGGGGTGGCGGGTCTTCACATTCAACTGGGCGCGCAGCGGCGTCCCCCATCGTCCGGGCGGCGAGGCCGCGGCCGCGCGGCAGGTCACCCGGCCTGAAGGCCTGGCTGAAGACGATGATGGTGTCCGTGGTGGTGCCGTTGTCCTCCAGCAGCATTGCCGGCGATGTCGCCCGGGCGGGTGGCGCAGGGCATCGGCGGCAGCCGGACCACGGCGCCGGCCTGGTGCGGTGGCGGATCACCTGGACCCGGGACACCGGCCAAGCGGCGGGACACGTCCGGCCATGGCGGTCCAACGGTGCCCCTCGCCGCTCCGCTGAGCCCGCAAAATTCGAAACCGCTCTAGGCGGCGACGGGGCGCTGCGATGGCGGGGCGGTGTCCAGCAGCGGCAGGCGACGGCGGCGGATCGGCTGGGGCGTGCTCACCGGGCCGGCTGCCTTCCCGCAATCACGCGCCGGAACAGCGCCAGCTGACCGGCGGTCGTCTCGTCCCAGCCGAAGCCCTCGGCATAGCGCCGGGTCGCGGCGCGATCGGGTGGCGTGGCCAGCAGCTGCCGCACCCCGGCGGCGATGGTGGCGGGGGTGGCGGTGTCGAGCACCAGCCCGGCCTCCGGCGCCGCCACCGCCTCACGGCTGCCCCAGGCCGGGCTGGAGACCACCGGGGTGCCGCAGGCCATGGATTCGAGCAGCACATTGGCCCAGCCCTCACGGCTGGAGGCCAGCACCATGGCGTCGGCGGCGCCGTAGAACGCCGGCAACTCGGCATGCGGCCGGGCGCCCAGCAGCCGCACCCGGTCGGCGACGCCGCAGCGCGCCGCCAACGCCGCCAGCGCCGCCCGCTCCGGCCCCTCACCGAGCACCAGCAGCGTGTGGCCCGGCAGCGCCGCCAGCGCCTCGATGGTCAGATGATGGCCCTTGCGCGGGATCAGCAGCCCGACCGAGAGCAGCACCTTCCCCTCCACCCCCAGCGCGGCGCGCAGCGCGGCGCGGTCGGCAGGCGGGCGGAACAGGCCAAGGTCCACGCCGTTGCGCAGCACCGTCACCTTCCCCGGCGGCGCGCCGAGCGCCAGCAGCTCCTCCCGCAGCGCGGCGCTGACCGCGATCAGCGCATCGGCGCCGGCGATCGCCCCCTGGATCAGCCGCCGCGGCACCCGGTATCGCGGCAGCAGGCTGGTGTCGGAGCCGCGCGCGGTGATCACCACCGGCAGGCCGAATTCCTGCCCGAGCCAGACCGCGGCGACGCCATCGGGGTAGAGGTAATGCGCGTCGATCGCCTCGACCCGCAGCCCGCCCCGCAGCAGCCTGCGCAGGGCGGCACGCGACGCCTGGTGCAGGGTGAAGGGATTGGTCCACATGCCGAGGCCGGGCGGCGCCGCATAGCGCGGATGGTGCAGCACGAGGCCGTGCCGGGTCTCTTGCGCCGGCACCGCGGCACGGCGCGGCCCGCGCCCGGAGAACCAGGGGACCGGCGCCAGCACCGTGCTCTCCGCCGCGCCGCCGGCGACCAGGTGGCGCAGCCGGTTCTCGACGAAGACGCCGTGGTTCGGCTGCGCGGCGTTGGGATAGAGCGTGCTGAAGGTCAGCAGCCGGATCGCCGGGCCGCGCGCCCCCGGGGCAGCGGGGTCCGGCAGGGTGGCGGCGCGGCTCACGGCCGCGGCCTGCCAGCGGCGGGCTGCGTTGCGGACAGGCCGCTCAGCCGACGGTGCAGGTCGGCAGGGTCGGAGAAGACGCCGCCCAGCTCGTCCCGGAAGAAGGTGCAGTAGCGGTCGATCCGGCCGAGCAATTCACGAAGGTCGGCCACGGAGCGGACATAGGGGGTATTGCCGACCTGCAGCGTGGGGCTGTGCAGGCTCAGGGTGAATACCCTGAGCCCACGCGCATGCAACTGCCGGGTGACCTGGATCATCTGGCCCAGATCGGCGCCTTCGGGCGAGAGACGGAGTGGATAGAAGGCATTGGCCCGGGCGGCGATCCGCCCCAGGCCGAGCTGCCGCCCGAGGCCGCCGCGGGTGACCCGGGTGACCAGATGCGCCTGGGGGCCGAGCCAGCCGAGCGGCGCCGCGGTGGTCGGCAGCGAGAGCAGGCGGCGCGACGCGCCGAACCAGCCCGGCCGCGCGGTGAAGCGGGAGAAATCCGGCCCGCCGAGCGCCGAGTAGTCGTACCAGGGGCAGATGCTGAGATCGATCTCGAAGCCCTCAGCCTCCAGCGCGTCTACGGTGTTCGGGCCCAGACCGTAGCGGCCGGCCTTGAAGATCCGCGCCTTGCGGCCGGTCAGCGCCTCGACCCGGTGGGTCAGCGTCGCCAGCTTCCGGCGTTCCAGCCAGGCGCCCATGTTGCCGGAGAAGGAATGCCAGTCGTCCCTCGGCTCGACCATCGGCGGCGTGGTCCAGCTGTGCAGGTGCACGCCGATCTCGCAGCCTTCCTCGGCCAGCCGGCGGACGATCCGACCGCCCTCCGCATGGGTGGCGACCGGGTGATCGATCACCAGCGACGGCCGGATGCCGTGCTTGCGGAAGCTGTCGAAATTCTCGTCCAGCCCGGAGATCGAAACCACGCGGCCGACATCGGTGGAGATGCCGCGGTCCCAGTCGAAATCCGCCTCGGTGTCGATCACCACCTGCAGCAGCGGCGGCCAGTGGGTGGGGGTGTCGAACTCCTCGAGGCCCAGCGCCGCGGGGCCTTCGGCGAGGGCGCCGCTGAAGCGGATATGCAGGTTCGGACAGGCGGGCGGCGCGGCGTGCGGTGGCGAGGCGTGCCGGCTGGTCTTCCGATAAAGCTCCGCGTAGCGGTCGGCGATGCTGCCGATGTCGAGGTTGCGCTCGGCGAAGCGTCGACCCGCCAGGCCCATGGACTCGCGGAGGGCCGGGTCGGCCCGGATGTGCTCGATCGCCTCGACGAATTGATCGAGCGAGCCGGCCAGGAAGCCGGTCCGGCCGTGATCCACGATGAAATCGGTCAGCCCCGGCAGGAAATGGCTGATGATCGGCAAGCCTTTGGCCATCGCCTCCAGACAGGCATCGGGAAAGCATTCGGCGGCCGAGGCGAAGACGAAGGCATCCGCCGCTGTGTAGTAGGGGGTGTGGGCGTCCTGGAAGCCGGTGAACATCACCCGGTCCCGCAGCCCGAGTGCCGCGATCTGCGCCTCGATCTCGGTGGCGTAGTCATCCTCCAGCACCGGCCCGACCACCACGAGCCTGACCGAGGGATCGGCGGTCCGCGCCAGGGCCTCGACCAGGAAGGCGATGTTCTCCCGGCGGGACACCGAGCCGACATGAAGCAGGACCAGGTCATCGGCCGCGAGGCCGAGGGATGCGCGCGCCGCGGCCCGGTCGGCGGCCGGGACCGGCGGCTCACCCAGGCTGGCGCTCGGTGGAATGAAGCAGAGCCGGGCTGCCGCGACGCTCTCGAGCGAGCGGCGGAACAGGCGCGGGCTGGTGACGACGAAGGCGTTGATCGCGTGCAGCAGCAGGCCGACGAGCCAGCGATTGCGCGGCCGATAAGCCTCCACCAGTTCGGCCGGGCCGTCGGCCTGCGTGCCGGAGAACAGGACCCGCACGCCGAACAGCCGGGCCAGGAGGCAGGAGATGAACTGCCGGTCGGCATGCGCGTGGAGGTGCAGCACGTCGAATCGCCGGAGGTTGGCGAGAAGCCAGCGCAGCAGCGCCGGGTACGACGGCTGGCCGCGCCGGTTGGCGATGTAGTGGACGGGCAGGCCCTGGTGGATGGCCAATGTCTCGCCGCCAGGTGTCGTGGTCTCATAGGCCAGGACCTCGCTGCCGATCCCCCGGGAGGCGAGGCGCGCCATCACCCGAACGAAGCGGATGCCGTCGCTGGTGTAGTCCGGATGAAAACGGCGATGGAGGTGGAGGACACGAATCGGGGCCGGTACCGCGGCGGGTGGCGCAAGGCCGGCGATCTCCGGCGCGGCTGTCTCGGTCGCCAACGAGGATCCTCTGCGTCCTGTATCCGGTCGGCGGGTTCCCGATTCGGATGTATCACCCTTTCGGCCCACAGGCGCCACACTGCACTCCGCCAGGAGGAAGCTCATAGCTACGAAATGAAGCGGCGGCTAGGGTCGTGGCTCCCTCAAGCGGCCTCCAACATCCGCAGCATGGGTTAACAGAGAGTCAATTCACCGGCCGCCGCTACACCGCCCCGCCGGAGGCCCAGGCCACCCCGAGGCTTTCCGGAAACGGCCCGCCGCGCCGGTCAATCGGGGTTTCCAGCCTGATGCCCGGGCGCAGCAGCACCCGGCGCACCATCTCCGGGATCAGCACCTCGGCGATATGCCCGCCGAGGCAGGCGTGGTGCCCCCAGCCGAAGTGGAAGGCGCTGTGGATCGGCCGGGTCGGGTCGAAGGCATCGGGCCTGGCGAAGCGCGCCGGGTCGAAGCCGGCGCTGCCGATCAGCGGCAGCACATGGGTGCCGGCCGGGATGGTCGTCTCCCACGCCTGGCCACGGCCGAAGACATGCGCCGCCGCGGATTTCCGGAACAGGTAATGCGACATGGGCGCGAAACGCAGCGCCTCCCAGACATGGCCATCGAAGGTCTTGGGGTCGGCCTCCTGCGCCGCTGCGATGGCGGCGTCCAGCCGCGGCGGCCGCTGCAGCAGCCATTCGATCACCTGCGCCGTCGCCTGGGAGGAGGTCTCGACCGCGCCGATCAGCAGCCCGCCGACGTTCAGCAGCAGCTTCTCCGGCGGGAAGCCGACCGGCCCGGCGATACGCGACTGCAGCAGCCGCGCCACGATGTCATCCGGCAGCGACCTGCCCGCCTTGAGCGCGGCGGCGCGGGATTGCAGCAGCCCGGTCAGGTAGTCCTTCATCTCCGTCAGGCCGCGCCGCGCCTCGGCATGGATGCGCTCATGGTCGGCGCCGAGGTCCCAGGGGTAGTTGTGGAACCCGTCCATCTGCGCCCAGTAGGACCATTCCTGCAGCTTCGCGGCGGACGACTCCGCGAAGCCGAAATACTCCTGCACCAGCCGCACCGGAATGTATCGGGTAATGCCGCCGACCAGCTCGATCCGCTCTCCCGCGCCATCCAGCACGCGGTCGGTCTCGGCGGCGACGAAGGCGCGCACCCGCGGCAGGTCGCGGCGGTCCAGCATCGCCGTCATCACGCTCTTGTCGAGCGCATGGTCCGGTGTCTCGTCCTGCGCCAGCATGTAGGTGCCGAGCGCGTTCACATAGGGCTGCACGGTGAAGACCGCCGGCAGCCGCAGCACCTCGATCACGTCGTCGAAGCGCGCCACCAGAGTGCAGACCGGCGTCGCCAGCACCGGCCGCCGCTCGCGCAACTCGGCGAAGAAGGGTCTCGGATCCTCGCTGTTGATCCATTGCCAGACCAGGGGGAAGCGCTCGGCTTCCGGCGTCGCATCCAGGCGATCGAGATGGCTCATCGCAATCCCTCCGGGTCGAAGCGCAGCGGGTCCTTCAGGAACTCCACCACCGCCAGCCGCTGCGCCGGCGTCAGGCCACGCCGCGGGAAGGCGTGGCCCTGGTTGGAATTGGCGAGGAGGGTGGTGTCGAAGCGGAACAGCCCGGGCGCCTCGGTGGAGACGAAGCCGAGCCGCCCGGTATCCAGCTCCCGCCCGCCGACCCAGAATACCGCGGGGCGCTCGGCCGGCGGCGAGAGCAGGTCATAGACCGTCGGCACCGAGCCATTGTGCAGGAACGGCCCGGTCGCCCAGAGGCCGAGCAGCGGCCCGGCCTTCAGGCTGTCGAGGAAGGAGGGCGGCAGCGCCCAGCGTTCCGGCGCCCGGCGGATGCCGCTGCGGTCGGTGATGGCACAGACGTCGCGCGCCTCGAAGGCGCCGGTCGGGCGGGGGATCTGGTTGACCATCCGCCGCGTCGTATGGCCGGGGCAGGCGCGCGCCTCGCCTGTGTCGATCAGGGCGATGCGGGACAACCCGGCCTGGGCGGTGCCGGCCTCCACCACCAGCTTCACCGTGCGCAGGAAGTAGTCGGTCGCCGCCACCGTCTCTCCGCCGATATCCGCCATCTGGTCGCGCAGCGGCCCGCTCCGGATGCGCCAGCCCTGCAGGGCGCGGAGGTATTCGGCGTCGGTTCCGACGATCCGATGCGGCACGCCGCTGGTGCGGATGAAGCGGTTGCCGTCAGCGGATTGCCGCGGGTCGGTCAACCGGAAGGGCGGCATGTTATGGCAGCCCTGGCATTCCTTCTGGAAAATCCGCTTGCCTTCCGCCCAGGCGGTACGGTCGAGGGCGCCGAAGCGCTCCTCCGGCCAGGCTGGCGGGCGCAGGTCGTTGAGCCATTTCTCCATGGCGACCAGGTTGTGGTACTGCACGGAGGAGCCGAAGCGGTCCGGGGTGCCGGGGGCGGTCAGCCGCGACTCGCCGAACACGCCCAGCACCTCGCCGGCGTTGCGGCCGATCGGACTGCTGGCGATCGGCATCCATTGCACCCATTCCTGGCGCGGCGCGGTCCAGAGGAAGGGGTAGGAGACCGGCGCGCGCGGTGCCTGGCGATTGGCATCGACAAGCGCCGCCGGCGCATCCAGCTGCAGCACGGAGATGGCGTTGATGATCTGCCCCAGCGCATCGACGCGGGAGAAGCCGGAAACCACCGCCGGCCGCTGCACCGCGGCGTGGCGGGCGCTCCGCGCCGCATAGGCGGCGTAGGGCTCGCGCAGCGCCTCCGGCGTCGCGCCAAGGCGGCGGGCGAAGGCGGCGAAGCGGACGGGGTCGCGGCCGGTGGCCTGCACCGCGGCGTCGAGTTCGGCGACGAAGCGGTCGAAGTCGAAGTTGGCCGGCGCGCCCTCCACCCGGATGCGGGCGCCGCGATGCGTCACCTCTCCGGTATGGCAGGCGGCGCAGGTGAGGCCGACCCATTGGCCGGTGACCGGCTGCGGCACCGGGTCGATGGCGAAGCCGATCGGCAGCCGGTCCGGGTTCAGCCCGGTGCCGGCATCATCGGCGAAGAGCAGCCCGTAGCCGGCCAGGTTGTCCGGCGCGGCGAAGAACCCGTCGCCCTCGGCCCGTTCCAGCGCGACGAACCAGGCGCGCGGCATCAGCCGGGACCCCTGGGCGGTGAAGTGGACGCGCGCGGCAAGCTCCGGGCTCCAGCCCTGCGGCAGCACCGCGGCCGGCTCCGCCGGCAACGACCAGGGCACCTCGCCCGCCAGGGGCGCAGGCGGCTGCTCCCGCCAGCCATTGCAGGCGCCGAGCAGCAGGGCGCATCCGATGACCAGCCATTTGGGCGCCGGCAGCGCGCGCATGGGCTTCCCGTCCTTGT
Source organism: Siccirubricoccus deserti (assembly GCF_014283215.1). Taxonomy (GTDB): domain Bacteria; phylum Pseudomonadota; class Alphaproteobacteria; order Acetobacterales; family Acetobacteraceae; genus Siccirubricoccus; species Siccirubricoccus deserti. The sequence continues at coordinate 225,036 of NZ_JACOMF010000003.1, read as the reverse complement.
TGATACGGGGATGGTACGCAACGCCTTGCGATGAATACAAGGCGCGCGGCACCACGCCGCCCATCGGGCCGCTCCCTTCTCCCGCGCCTCTCGCGGCGCAGAATGCCCCTGGTGCGCAACGGGGCGCGAGGCCAGCATGGCGGCATGACACTTCCCGCCATCGACACCCGCGTCACCCGCCTGCTCGGCATCCGCTACCCCATCGTGCAGGGGGGGCTGGCGCGCGTCGCCTATGCCGACCTCGCCGCCGCCGTCTCCAATGCCGGAGGGCTCGGCCAGATCAGCACCGCCGGGCTCGGCGGGACGGAAGCGCTGCGCGACCAGATCCGCCGCTGCCGGGCGCTGACCGACAAGCCCTTCGCGGTGAATTTCCCGATCGGCCGGCAGGACATCTGGCCCGGGCTGGAAGCGGCGCTGGAGGAAGGCGTGCGCATCATCGCCCTGACCGCCGGCAACCCCGCGCCCTACATCAAGCGCTGCCTGGAGGTGGGCGCCAAGACCCTGGTGCTGACCGCCGGGCCGGAGCTGGCGCGGAAGGCCGAGGCGGCCGGCGCCGACATGGTGGCGACCGTCGGCTATGAGGGCGGCGGCCATATCGGCCGCTCCGATGAGACCACCATGGTGATGGTCCCGCGCACCGTCGCCGCGGTGAAGATCCCGGTGCTGGCCTCCGGCGGCATCGCCACCGGGGCGGGGCTGCTGGCGGCGCTGGCGCTGGGTGCGGAAGGCGTGGAGATCGGCACCCGCTTCGTCGCGGCGGCGGAGGCCCAGGCGCACCCCGCCTACAAGCAGGCGCTGGCCACGGCGCTGCCTACCGACACCATGGTCATCAAGCGCAGCCTCGGCATGCCCGGCCGGGTGCTGAACAGCCCCTATGCGCAGCGCATCCTCGCCGCCGAGGCCGCCGGGGCGCCGAAGGAGGAGATCGTGGCGATGATCGCCGGCGCCGCCAATGCCCGCGGCACCGATGAGGGCGATTTCGAGGGCGGCTATGTCTGGGCCGGGCAGAGCGTCGGGCTGATCGACGGGGTCGAATCCGCCGGCGCCATCATCACCCGCATGGTGGCGGAGGCGGCGGCCGGGGTCGCCCGGCTTCGGGCGAGCTTCGGATGAGCGCGGACCCGGCGCTGCTGCCGGCCACCGCGCTCGCCGGCCGCTTCGCCCAGGGTAGGCTCTCCCCGGTCGCGGCGCTGGAGGCGGTGCTGGCCCGCATCGCCCGGCTGAATCCGCGGCTCAACGCCATCGTCGCGCTGGATGAGGCCGGCGCCCGCGCCGCCGCCCGGGCCAGCGAGGCGCGCTGGCGGGCGGGCGTGCCGCTCTCGCCGCTGGATGGCGTGCCGCTGACGGTGAAGGACAACATCACGGTCGCCGGCCTGCCCTGCGCCTGGGGCAGCCCGCTGTTCCGCGACTTCGTGCCGCAGCGCGACGAACTGCCGGTGGCCCGCGCCCGTGCCGCCGGGCTGATCGTGCTGGGCAAGACCAATGTCCCGGAGTTCACCCTGCAGGGCTACACCGACAATGCGGTGTACGGCCCGACGCGCAACCCGTGGAACCTGGCGCTGACCCCCGGTGGCTCCTCCGGTGGCGCGGTCGCGGCGGTGGCGGCGGGCTTCGGGCCGCTGGCCCTCGGGACCGATGGCGGCGGCTCGATCCGCCGCCCGGCCTCGCATGCGGGGCTGGTCGGGCTGAAGCCGACGCCGGGGCGGGTGCCGCGCTGCGACGGGCTGCCGGCGATCCTGCTGGATTTCGAGCAGATCGGCCCGATCGCCCGCACCGTCGCCGACCTCGTCGCCCTGCTGGCGATCCTGGCACCGGCGGATGCGCGGGATGCGGCCTCCCGCGCCCTGCCGCCCTTCGCGGTGCCGGCGGCGGCGCCGCGCCGGCGCATCCTCTTCATCCCCCGCCTCGGCGCGCATCCGGTGGAGCCGGAGATCGCCGCCGCAACCGCCGTCGCCGCGGCGCGGCTCGCCGCGCTTGGCCATCAGGTGGAGACGGGCGAGGCGCCCTTCACCGTGGAGGAGACGACGGCAATCTTCGGCCCGGTCGGCCAGATCGGACTCGCCTGGCTGCTGGCGGAGAAGGGCGGCACGCCGGAAGCGCCGATGCTGCGCGAGATGGCCGAGGCCGGCCGCGCCCTGGCGGGCACCGCGCTGTTCGCCGCCCTGGACCGCATCGCCGCTTTCCGCCGCCGCATGGCGGCATTCTTCGGCGCCTGGGACCTGATCCTGACCCCGGCCGCCGCGGCGCTGCCCTGGCCAGCGGAGCAGGTGGCGCCGCCGGCCATCGACGGACAGCCGGTCGGGCCGCGCGGCCATGCGGTCTTCACCAATTTCGCCAATATCGCCGGCCTGCCCGGCATCGCCCTGCCGATCGCCCCGGCGGCGAGCGGGCTGCCGATCGGCATGCAGCTGGTCGGCCCTGCGGGCGCCGATGGGCTGCTCTGCGCCATCGCGGCGGAATGGGAGGCGGCGGAGCCCTGGGCGCAGCGCTGGCCGGCGCTGGGGTAAAGCTAGGGTGCAAACCCAATCAAAAACGACTGCTATCGGCTAAAAATATGCGTTTGCGAGAACGCCGCATAGCGGGCTCTGCATTGCTGAGTCCGCTCGACACTGCAAGTGAACCTCTCAGAATTTGACTTCATCTTAATGTTTGCAACGGGGGATTATGAACGTATTTTATTCGAACTGGATTACAATCTTAACCGCGCGAGATCTCCCGTGCTGTCACTGCCGATTGTCTACCTTGACACTCAGGATTATTCCCGGTTTGGCGATGTCCTCCGAGGCAAGGCCGATATATCCACCGAAAAAATTTTCAACATGCTCGAAGCACGAAAGCGGTCAGGCAATGTAATTTTCGCGTTATCGATGCCGATCCTTGGAGAACTTCTGCAGTATAACGCCGATTTTCGTGAAACGACGCTTAAGAAAGCCGAAGCGGTTGAGCGGCTCTGCGGTGGCTGGGCGCTTTCTTATCCTTCCCGCCTTATTGCGGCTGAAATCGCCATGGCGGCAAATCGCTTGGGACTTTTGTCGACTTCAGTGAAGCCAAATGTGTTATGGGCTGACCGCTACTGGTACCCGAATGCCGCCAGCACCTTCGGTGACCTGGGTGCTACGATAAAGGAAGCTTTGGAAACAGAGGTTGCAGCGCTTCCTTCGCGAGCGCTCCGCCGCCGCGCAGCCAGACAAGCGCGCCAGCTAGACTTGAACAAGACTGCGCGCGACGCGGCGCAAGCGATTGCGGCGAATTATGGAATTTCCGTCGAGGCAATCATCGGACCCATCACGGCACTACTTCGCGGAACAATTTCATCGGCCGAGGCAAGTCGACAGCTGTTCGCCTGCATTGCAGAGCCGGTAAGCTTCGTAAGAACCTATTTCGAAATAATCGAGTCCGACCGAGCGCTGCCCCAATGGATGAGCAAATCGGGGGAGGACTTGCAAGTCGCTCTGCTTGATTTTCGCGGCAAGCTGCAGCCCTCCATGGGTATAGATACCTCAAGAACGCTCATCCAAGCGATGCTCATTGAAACTGCAAGGAAATTGGGCCAAACAATGATCAGCCTTGCCCTAGACGACACAGCAGAGTTTGGCGTCGATGCGGCCCTGGCCGAGCGGTTCTCGACGGAACCGTTGCTCGCATCGGAAGTACAGACGTGCGAGATCGTCGGCGCAGTATGCGAAGCATATGTAAGCCAGATCACCGGACTAATCGGTGGGGCCGAAGCAAAGATTGAGCACAGCTTTGGTGGCGATCTCATGCATGCTCTCTACTTGCCGCATGTCGATTTTTGGCGTGGTGACCGTCGGTTTGCAGCATTACTGAAGAACGCTGTGCCGCGCTATGCTAGCCGCGTGGTGCCAACGCTCAAGGATCTTCCTGCTCAAATCGATGCATGGCAGGCAACAGCAAGCCGCTGACTCGCGCACCGCTGCCCACCTACAGCAGCCACTGTTGATTGGTTTTTATCCCAGTCCCACAGCAAAGGTGGCCAGCCTACTGCCCCGGCTGGGACGGCGCCGCCGGCAGCAGCACCACCGTCACGCTGCGCTCCTCCGGCACCGCGCCGCGGGCGAAGGCGGCGCGGCGGGCCTCGGCGCGGATGCGGTCGCGCTCCACGCCCAGCTTCGCCAGCCGCTCGGCCACCGCGCCGGCCCGCCGCGCCGCGAGCTGCAAGCCGCTCTGCGCCCCGCCCTCCTGCGGCCCGGCATGGCCGAGCACGCAGAGCATCCGGTCCGGCTCCTGCTTCGCCCGCGCCGCGGCGGCGTCGAGATTGGCGCGGGCGCTCTCATTCGGCGCCGCGGCGCCGCGCGGAAAAGGGATGGCGAAGACATCCTCCTCCAGCTGCTCGGCGCCGACGCAGGTGAAGGGGCGCGGCTGCGCCGCGGCCACGCCTGGCAGCAGCAGGGCGGCAAGGACCAGCGCCGGGATCATGCCCCCACCAGCAGGCCGGCGTCGCGCAGCCGGGCCAGCAGCGCCGGGGCATCCACTGCCGGATGGGCCGCCCGCAGCTCCGGCTCCGCCACATCCGGCCGGGCGAGGATCCAGCCCGCCGCCTCGGCCTCCTGCGGCGCCAGCGGCAGGCTTCCGGCGGCGGTCTTCAGCACCCAATCGGCGCCGCGCCGCACCGGCTTCGCCCCGGGCGCCAGCACCCGGAAGGCGGGCGCCTCGGCATCCGCCGCCACGGTGGCCGGCGCCAGCCCACGCGCCGCCAGCAGGTCGTTGCCGCCCCGCCGGAAGCGGTAATCGGCGACGAATTGCTCCAGCACCGCCATCACCTTCGGCTCCCGGCAGAGCTCCGCCAGCCGCTGGCCGAGTTGGCCGGCGCGGGAGGTCAGGGCGAAGCGGGCGGCGGCGCTGCCATCCTGCCGCGGCAGCGCCTTGCGGAATTCGGCATCGCCCAGCGCCCGGTCCATCAGGATGGTCAGCAGGTCGATCCCGAGCGGCGCATGCACGCCATAGGTGACATGGACCGAGGCCGGCGCCTCGGCCAGCGCGTCATGATACCAGCCGCGCGGCAGGTAGAGCAGGTCGCCGGCCTTCAGCAGAAGCTTCTCCCGCAGCCGGCCCTTGGCCTGTTCATGATGGGCCTGGCTCTGGCTGCGGAAGGCCGGGTGCGGGATCGGCCATTCGGCGCGGCCGTCCCAGATATTCCAGCTCTTCTCGCCTTCCACCTGCACCGCCCAGACCTCATGGGTGTCGTAATGCGCCGGGAAGGCCTTGTGGCTCTGCCAGGAGACGTAGACATTCGCCTGCGCCTTGCCGAGCCCGGCGTTCTCCAGCGCGGCGGAGACGGCGGCGAGGCCCGGGGTCAGGCTGTCCACGTCGTTCAGCACCAGGCTGGCGCCGCGCTTCACCCAGTCCTGCACCCGCGCGGCCTCAGGCTGCAGCACCGGGGTGTTGTCGCGGCTGGTGGCGCGGCCGCAATACTGCTCGGCCAGCACCGGCGTGCCGTCCAGCACCAGCTGCAACGACTGGCTGGACCAGATATGCGTCATGTCCAGCAGCCGGTTGATCTGCCGCCAGGACAGCACATGGGCGAATTTCGCCAGCCCGCCGCGAATGCAGAGCGGCTTGCGGTCATGGTATTCGGTAAAGAATTGCTCGGGCGTGACCGGCGCGAGCAGCTCGGCGAGCGTCATTGTCATGGCGCGAGGGTAGCGGATTCCGCGGCCTTTAGTCACTTCAGCAACGGCTGTGGCGAAAGTGCAGCGGAGGTGTGGCCAGCATGTCGCGCCTCCCCTCCGCAACATCCGGGCTTGAGACGGCCGCCCCGCCACCGCAGATGGCCTCGCAGCGGAGGAACACCGATGACCGATCTTGCCGCCAATGCGGAAATGGCGGGCGACACCGCCCGGCGCGAGCTGCTCCGGGTGGCGGAGGAGGCGCTGCACCGCCTGGCGCCGGACCTTCCGCCCGATACGGTCCGGCTGCTGCACGCCCTCCATGAGGGGGTGCCGACCGCCGAGCTGGCCACCCTGCCGGCCGAGGCGGTGGCCGGCGCCGCCGCCAGCCTCTTCGCCTTCGCCCGCGAACGGCCGCCGGGCACCGCCCGGGTGCGGGTGTTGCCGCCCGGCCCGGCGCAGGGCCCGCATGCGGTCGCCGAGATCGTCACCGACGACATGCCCTTCCTGGTGGACAGCGCCCTTGGCGCCCTGGCACGGCAGGGGCGGGTGGTGCGGCAGCTGCTGCACCCGGTGCTGCCGGCGCAGCGCGACGCCCAAGGCAGGCTGCTGGCGCTGGAGGCCCCAGGCGCTCCGCCCGAGAGCCTGATGCGCATCACCCTCGGTGCGGTACCAGCGGCGCTGCTGCCCGGCCAGGCCGCCGGCGACTGGTCGGCGCTGGAGGCGGCGCTGGCCCGCGCCATGGCCGACACCCGCCAGGCGGTCGCCGACTTCCCCGCCATGGCGACGCTGCTGCACGAGGCGGAGCGGGAGATCGCCGCCGCCCCGCCCGGCGCCGAACCGGAGGCCGCCGCCTTCCTGCGTTGGCTGGCCGAGGACAACTACGTGCTGCTCGGCCACCGCCGGCTCGCGCTGGCGCCGGAGGGCGGTGTCACCGCGGTGGCGGCGGAGAACCTCGGCCTGCTGCGCGACCCGGCGCTGCCGGTGTTCGATGCGCTGCGCAACCCGGCCTCGCCCTCCGCCGCGGTGCGGGCGGCGCTGACCGATCCGGTGCCGGTCACCGTCGCCAAGGCCAATATGCGCAGCACCGTGCACCGGCCGCAGCATGCCGATGTGGTGGCGACGCGGACCTTCGGCGCCGATGGGCGGGTCGCCGGCGTGCGGATCTTCCTCGGCCTCTTCGCCGCCGCGGCCTACAACCGCAACCCGCGCAGCATCCCGATGCTCGCCGGCAAGGTCGCCCGCATCCTGGCCGCCGCCGGCCTGGACCCGGAGGCGCATGACGGCCGCGCGCTGCGCAACATCCTCGACACCTGGCCGCGCGACGAGCTGTTCCAGGCTTCGGAGGCGGAAATCCTGGCCGCCGCACGCCGCGCCCTCGATTTGCAGATCCGGCCGCGCCCGGCGCTGGTGCTGCGGCGCGACCCCTTCGGCCGCTTCGTCTCGGCCATCGCCTGGCTGCCGCGGGACACCTTCGACACCAGGCTGCGGGAGCGGGTGGGGGGGATGCTGGCGCGGGCCTTCGGCGGCCATCTCAGCGCCTTCTACATCGCCCTCGGCGACGCGCCTCTGGCCCGCATCCACTACATCATCGGCACCGACCCGGCGGTGACGCCGGTGGTGGACGACGCGGCGCTGGAATCCGCCATCGCCCAGGCGGCCCGCAGCTTCCCCGACCGCCTGGGCGAGGCGCTGGCGGCCGAGCGCGGCGAGAGTGGCGCCGCGCCGGCGCTTTCCCGCTGGCGCGACGCCTTCCCGCCAGCCTACCGCGACACCGCCACCGGCCAGCAGGGCGTCGCCGACCTGGCGCTGGCCGAACGCGCCCTGGCCGAGGGCCGCCCCGCCGCCGCGCTGGACCGACCGCCGGGCAGTTCCGGGCTGGTGCTGCGCCTCGCCAGCCCGCGCGAGCCGCTGCCGCTGGCCGATGCCCTGCCGCTGTTCGAAAGCCTCGACCTGCGCGCCATCGAGGAGGTGCCGCACCGGCTGACGCCGGCCGATGCGGAACCGCTGGTGCTGCATGTCTTCGCCCTGCAGCCGCGCGTCCCGGCCGAGGAGGCGCGCTTCCCGCTGCTGCTGGAGGCGCTGGCGGCGCTGCTGGAAGGCCGGGCGGAAGCGGATGGGTTCAACCGGCTGGTGCTGCGCGCCGGCCTCTCCTGGCGCGAATGCTGGCTGCTGCGGGCGATGTTCCGCTGGCTGAAGCAGGTGGGCTTCGGCTTCGCGCAGGAGGCGGTGGAGGCGGCGCTGACCGCGCATCCCGAAGCGGCGCGGCTGCTGGTGGCGCTGTTCCATGCCCGCTTCGCCCCGGATGCCGCCGGGCGCGACGAGGCGGCGCTGCGGGAAGAATGGGCGGCGCTGCTGGATGGCGTGGCCAACCCGGACGAGGACCGCATCCTCTCCCGCCTGCGGCTGCTGCTGGATGCGGTGCTGCGAACCAATTGGTTCCAGGACAAGGCGTGGCTGTCGCTGAAGATCGACAGCGCCGCGGCGGGGGAGATGCCGGCGCCGCGGCCATGGCGGGAGATCTTTGTCCATTCGCCGCGCATGGAGGGCACGCATCTCCGCGCCGGCCCGGTGGCGCGCGGCGGCATCCGCTGGTCCGACCGGCGGGAGGATTACCGCACCGAGATCCTCGGGCTGATGAAGGCCCAGCGGGTGAAGAACGTCGTCATCGTGCCAACCGGCGCCAAGGGCGGCTTCATCCTGAAGCACATCCCGACGGAGCGCGAAGCGTTCCAGGCGGAGGGCACCGAATGCTACCGCATCCTGGTGCGCGGCATGCTCGACATCACCGACAACCTCGTCGAGGGCCGGGTGGTACCGCCGCCGCAGGTGGTGCGGCGCGACGGCGACGACCCCTATCTGGTCGTCGCCGCCGACAAGGGCACCGCCCGCTTCAGCGACATCGCCAATGGCCTGGCCGCGGAATACGGCTTCTGGCTGGATGATGCCTTCGCCAGCGGCGGCTCCGCCGGCTACGACCACAAGGGCATGGGCATCACCGCGCGCGGCGCCTGGGTGATGGTGGCGCGGCACTTCGCGGAGGCGGGCCACGACATTTTCACGCGGGAGTTCACCTGCGCCGGCGTCGGCGACATGTCCGGCGACGTCTTCGGCAATGGGTTGCTGATCAGCCGGAAGACGCGGCTCGTCGCCGCCTTCGATCACCGCCACATCTTCCTCGACCCCGACCCCGACCCGGATACCAGCTATGCCGAGCGGGCCCGGCTGTTCGGGCGTCCGGCGTCCTCCTGGGCGGATTACGACCAGTCGCTGATCTCGGCCGGCGGCGGCGTCTTCCCGCGCACGCAGAAGACCATCCCGCTGTCGCCCCAGGTGCGGGCGATGCTGGGGCTGGAGGCCGAGCGGGCCGAGCCGGCGGAGGTGATGCGCGCCATCCTGCGGGCGCCGGTGGATCTGCTCTACTTCGGCGGCATCGGCACCTATGTGAAGGCGACCGGCGAGACCCATGCCGAGGCCGGCGACCGCGCCAACGACCCGATCCGCGTCGACGGCGGCACCTTGCGGGCGCGAGTGGTGGGAGAGGGTGCGAACCTTGCCGTGACCCAGGCGGGGCGGGTGGAGTTCGCCCGCACCGGCGGCCGGATCAACACCGATGCGCTGGACAATTCGGCCGGCGTCTCGACCAGCGACCATGAGGTCAACATCAAGATCCTGCTCGCCGATGCCGAGCGCGGCGGCGGGCTGACCCGCAGCCAGCGCGACACGCTGCTGCGCGAGATGACGCAGGAGGTCGGCACGCTGGTGCTGCGCGACAATGCGGCGCAGTCCCTGGCGGTCAGCCTGGAGGAGCGTGCCGGCGCCGCGGCGCTGCCGGCCCAGGCGGCGCTGATGGACCGGCTGGAAGCGGCCGGCGTGCTGGACCGCGCGGTGGCCGGCCTGCCCGATGCCGCCTCCCTCACCGCCCGCATCGCCGCCGGCGACGCGCTGGCCCGCCCGGCCATCGCCGCGCTGCTGCCGCTGGCCAAGCTCTGGCTGACCGAGGCGATCGCGGCAAGCAGCCTGCCGGAAGACCCGGCCTTCATGCCGCTGCTGCTGGGCTATTTCCCGAAGCCCTTGCAGCAGCGCTTCCCCGAGCTGATCGCCCGCCACCAGCTGCGGCGGGAGCTGGTGGCGACGGCGCTGGCCAATGCCGTGGTCAACCGCCTCGGCTGCGCCGGGCTGGCGCGGCTGGTGGCGGCGGCCGACCCGGTGCGGGCGGCGCGCGCCGCCTGGTTGGCCGCCGAGGCCTATGGCCTGCCGCAGGCGGCGGATGCCGCCGACGCCAGCACCGCCCCGCCCGCGGCGCGGCTCGATCTGCTGCTGGCGCTGCGGCGGCTGCAGGAGGATGCGGCGCTGGCGCTGCTGGACGATGCCGAGGCGGGGCTTGAGGCGAGCCTCGCCGCGCTGCGCCCCGGCATCGCCGCCCTGCTCGCGGGTGCGGCGGCAGCCCCGCAGGCCGCGACCTGGCGCGCCGCCGGGCTGCCGGAGGAGGCGGTGGCGCTGGCGGCCGCCGCGCCCCGGCTGGCGGCGGCGCCGATCATCCTGCGCCTGGCCGCGGCGACCGGCACCGCGGCGGAGGAGGCCGCCGCCGCCTGGGGCGCGGTTGGCGAGGCTTTTCACATCGAGGCGCTGCGCCAGGCGGCGCTGGCCGCGCCGGCGCCGGGCAGCTTCGGCCCGCGGGTACGGGCGGCGCTGCTGGAGGACCTCGGCGCCGCCCAGGCGCGGCTGGCGGCGGCACGGCTGCGCGGCGCCGCACCGCCCGCCGGCGGCTTCGCCCCGCTGGCGCAGGAGGCGGTGCTGGCCGGCGACCTCGCCGCCATCGGCGTCGCGGTGCGGGGATTGCGCGCACTCGGATGAGCGGCGCCCCGGACCGTGGCACGGCAGGGCGGCGGGAGGTGCTGCCCGATGTGCTGCCTCCCGGCCTGCGCGTGGTGTTCTGCGGCACCGCCGCGGGGACCCGCTCCGCCCGGATCGGCGCCTATTACGCCGGGCCGGGCAACCGCTTTTGGCCGACCCTGGCGGAACTCGGCCTCATCCCAGCGCCGCTGCCGCCGGAGCGATTCCTGGAGGCCGCGAGGCATGGGATCGGCTTCACCGATCTGGCCAAATTCGCCCATGGGATGGACAAGGGGCTGACGCCGGAGGATTTCGACCTGCCCCGCTTCTTCGCCGCCATCCGCGCCTGCCGGCCCGGCGCCGTCGCCTTCACCAGCAAGCGCGCCGCCAGCCTTGCGCTCGGCCGGCCGCTTGGCGCCATCAGCTTCGGCCCGGCGGTGATTGCCGATTTCCCGCCGGTGCATGTGCTGCCCTCGCCCTCGGCGGCCAATGGCCATTGGCGGCGGCAGCGGCAGGCCTGGGCGGATTTCGCGGCGGCGCTGCCGGCATGAGCCGCAAGGCCTGGGCCTGGGCCCTTTACGACTGGGCGAACAGCGCCTTCCCCACCCTCGTCTCCAGCTTCGTCATTGCCGCCTATTTCACCCAGGGCATCGCCCCGGACCCAGCCACCGGCCAGGCGCAATGGGGATGGATGCAGACCGTGGCAGGGCTGGCGATCGCGCTGCTCTCTCCGCTGCTCGGCGCGGTGGCGGATGTCGGCGGGCGGCGGCGACGGATGCTCGGCGCCTGCACCGGGGTGATGGTGGTGGCAACGGCGGGGATCTGGTTCGCCCGACCGGACCCCGGCTTCACCCTCTGGGCGCTGCTCTGCGTCGGCGTGGCGACGGTGGCGTTCGAGCTGGGGACGGTGTTCTACAATGCGATGCTGCCGCAGGTGGCGCGACCGGGTGAGATCGGCCGCGTCTCCGGCCTTGCATGGGGGCTCGGCTATGCCGGCGGCCTCGCCTGCCTTGTCGTGGCGCTGCTGCTGCTGGTGCGGCCGGACCCCTCGCCGCTCGGCCTCGATCGCGACAGCGCCGAGCATGTGCGGGCGACGGCGTTGCTGGTGGCGCTGTGGGTGGCGCTGTTTGCCTGGCCGGTGCTGCTGGCGCTGCCCGATCCGCCGGGCCCGAAGCTGGGCTGGGGGGTGGCGATGCGGGCCGGGCTGGCGGAGATATTCAGCGTGCTGCGGCTGCTGCCGCGCAACCCGGTAATGGCGCGCTTCCTGCTCGCCCGACTGTTCTACACCGATGGGCTGAACACCTTGTTCGCCTTCGGCGCCATCTACGCCGCCGGCGTCTTCGGCATGGGATTCGAGGAGATCCTGGTCTTCGGCATCGCCCTGAATGTGACCGCCGGCCTCGGCGCCGCCGGCTTCGGGCTGCTGGAGGACCGGATGGGCTCGCAGCGCACAGTGCTACTGGCGCTGCTGGCGCTGATCCTGCTCAGCAGCGGGCTTCTGGTGGCGGTGGGCAAGCCGACCTTCTGGGTGCTGGCGCTGTGCCTCGGCGTCTTCACCGGACCGGCCCAGGCCGCCAGCCGGACGCTGATGGCCCGGCTCGCCCCGCCGGCGGAGGTGACGGCGTATTTCGGGCTGTTCGCCCTCTCCGGCCGGGCGACCAGCTTCCTCGGCCCATTGGTGCTGACCGGGGTCACCGCGCTGACGGCAAGCCAGCGCGCCGGCATGGCGACGGTGGTGGTGTTCCTGGCGGTGGGGGCGGCGATCCTGGTGACCGTGCGGGTGCCGCGGTAGCTTTGCGGGGTCTCGATCCGCCGCGTCCGTGGTGAACTATACGTGCTGTACCGTCCGGACGGTTGACTGACCGTCCAGACGGTATAGCTTTGGAACATGTCCACCGTTGCCGCAACGGCCCCGCAGCCCGACGCCCGCACCCGCATCCTCGACGCGACCGAGGCCATCGTCCGCGCTCGCGGCGTCGCTGGCCTCACCCTGGATGCGGCGGCGAAGGCGGCGGGGGTCTCCAAGGGCGGGCTGCTCTACCATTTCGCGTCCAAGGAGGCGCTGCTGACCGGGCTGCTCGCCCGCCTGGCCGAATGGATCGGGCAGGATTTCGAGGCTTGCGTCGCCAGCCAGCCGGAAGGCCCCGGCCGCGTCGCCCGCGCCATGCTGGCCTGGGCCTTCGAGCTGACGCCGGAGGCGGTGAACGAGCGCTGCGACCGCGCCGCCGCGGTGTTCCTCGCCGCCTTCCACCATGATCCGGCGCTGCTCGGCCCGATTCGCGCGGTGATCGCCCGGATGCGGGCGGCGGTGGCGGCGGATGGCCTGAAGCCGGGCCATGGCGGCGCTATCATGGCCGCCGGCGACGGACTGTTCATGGCCCGCGTCTTCGGCCTCTATACCCCGACCGAGGTGGAGCGGGCCGAGATGCATGCCGCGCTCTGCCATCTGCTGGAGCCGGCGACATGAGTCGGTCCAGCGACCCGGACGCCGAAGCCGGCTGCAACGCCAAGGGGCGCGACGCGCTGAACCGGCGCGCCACGGGCAGCGGGCTCGGCGCCGCACTGTTCGGTGCCGCCATGCTGTTGCTGGCCGGGGCCGCCGGCGCCGGCGCCGCCACCCATTTCACCCCGGCGACGCCCCAGCTGTTCGGCGTGCTGGGCCTGCTGCTCGGCTGCCCGGAGATAGCCGGCGCCGCGCCGATCCCGCTCTTCGACGCGGATGATCTGGCGATGCTCGAGGATGTCGCGGAGCCGCCACCATGAACAACCGTGGCCTGCTGCTGATCCTGCTGCTGGTCGCCGGCATCGCCGGCGGCGCCATGCTGCTGACCCGCCACGGCGCCGCCGACCGCGCGCCGGAACCAACGGCCGACGCCGGGCCGATCGGCGTCGGCGCCCTCGGCCGGGTGGAGCCGGCCTCGCGCATCCGCCGGCTGAACCAGCCGGGCGGCTTCGCCGTCGCGCGGCTGGACCGGCTGCTGGTGCAGGAAGGCGACCGCGTCGAGGCCGGCCAGCTGCTCGCCGTCTTCGGTGATGCGGCACAGAAGGACGCCGCCATCGCCCAGGCCGAGGCCGCCGCCGCCCAGTCGCGCGCTGCCCTCGCCCGCATCCGGGCCGCTGGTCGGCCGGAGGAGGTGGCGGCCCAGCGCGCCCGGATCGAGGCGCTGCGCGCCGCCGAGGCCAGTGCCCGGCGCGATGCCGAACGGGCGGAGGCACTGGTACCCTCCGGCGCCGGCGGCCGCGCCGCCGCCGAGCGCGCCCGCTTCACCGCCAGCCGCACCACGGCCGAGCGGGCCGAGGCGGAAGCCACGCTGCAGCGGCTGTTGCAGCCCTGGCCGCAGGATCTTGCGGTGGCCGAGGCCGAGCTGGCGGCGGCGGAGGCGGCGCTGCTGAGGGCCCGCGCCGATGCGGTGCTGTCGCGCGTGGTGGCGCCGATCGCCGGCACCATCCTCAAGATCTACGCCCGGCCGGGCGACCAGGTGGGCAGCGACGGGCTGCTCGACCTCGCCGACCTCGACCGCATGGATGTGGTCGCCGATGTCTACGAGACCGACCTGCCGCGGCTGCGCCCCGGCGCGCCGGCCGAGGTGGTGGTGCCCGGCGAGCCGCACCGCTACGCGGCGACGGTGCGCGAGATCGGCTGGCTGGTCCGCCGCACCACCCAGGCCGGCACCGACCCTGTCGCCGCCGTCGATGCCCGCACGGTGGAGGTGCGGCTGACCCTTGCGGATGAAGCGCGGGAGGCGCTGCGGCGGCGGACCAACATGCAGGTGCAGGTGGCGATCCGGCCATGACCCTGATCCTTCGCCGCGAAGGCCTGCTGAGCCAGACGCTGCTGCCCTGGGCGCCGGAGCGGACCGGCGATGACGCGGGTGATGAGGCGCCGCCCCCTACTCGACCACCCGTCCGCCGCGGCTCGCCGCTGGCCGCGCTGTGGCTGCCGCTGCGCCTCGCCTGGCGGCAGCTGCGGTGGGAGAAGGCGCGGCTGGCCTCCGCCATCGCCGGGGTGATGTTCGCCTGCGTGCTCGTGTTCATGCAGCTCGGCTTCCGCGCGGCGCTGTTCGACAGCGCGACCGCGCTGCTCTCCGCCATGCGGGCCGACATCTTCCTGATGCACCCGATGACCCTGGTCAGCTTCAAGCCGGAAACCCTGCCGCGGGTGCGCGCCAGCCAGGCGATGGCGCTGCCCGAGGTGCAGGCGGCGGTGCCGGTCTACCTGGCCCAGGCGACCTGGCGGAACCCGGAGAACGGCACCCGCCGCGCGGTGCAGCTGGTGGGGTTCGACACCGAATCCGGGGTGATGGACTTCCCCGGCCTGGCGCCGCTGATCGACACGCTGAAGCGCCCCGACACCATTGCCTTCGACCTGCGCTCCCGTCCCGAATTCGGTGATATCGGCCGGCTGCTGCGGGAGCGCGGGCCGTTGCCGGTGCAGGTCGGCAACCGGATGATGGAGGTGGCCGGGCTGGTCGAGATCGGCCCCTCCTTCGGCGCCGACGGCAACATCGTCATGTCGGAGCTGAATTTCCGCCGCGTGGTGAAGGAACGGCAGGTCTCGGCGGTGGATCTCGTCGCCATCCGGCTGGTGCCCGGCGCCGACCGCGACGCGGCGATGGCCCGGCTGCGCCAGCTCCTGCCGGATGATGTGATGGTGCTGAGCCAGCCGCAGCTCGTCGCGCATGAGCGGAACTACTGGGAAACCGCGACGCCGATCGGCTTCATCTTCGCCTTCGGCAGCCTGATGGGGCTGATCGTCGGCATGGTGATCGTCTACCAGATCCTGTTCAGCGACATCGCCAGCCATCTGAGAGAATACGCCACGCTGAAGGCGATGGGCTATTCCAACCTCTACCTCGGCCGCGTCGTGCTGAGCGCGGCGCTGCTGCTGGCGGTGCTGGGCTTCCTGCCGGGCTTCGCCATCTCTGCCGTGCTGTACGACGTGGTGGGCAAGGGCACCTTCCTGCCACTCGGCATGGAGACGGGCCGCGCCCTCGGCGTCTTCGCCATGATCTTCACCATGTGCGCGCTCGCCGGACTGCTGGCGATGCGCAAGCTGCGGGACGCCAATCCGGCGGATATGTTCTGATGGACGGATCCCGGGTCAGCCGTCCGCCGCCACCGGTGCAGCTGCGCGGCGTCACCTACGCCTTCGGCAGCGGCGCGCTGGCGCGGCCGGTGCTGCGCGATGTCGAGCTTGCCGTCGCGCCCGGCGAGATCGTGCTGCTCACCGGCCCCTCCGGCAGCGGCAAGACCACGCTGCTGACCCTGATCGGCGCGCTGCGCGCCATGCAGCAGGGCAGCGCCCAGGTGCTCGGCCAGGAGCTGGCGGGGGCGAGCGAGGCGCAGCGCGTCGCGCTCCGCCGCCGCATCGGCTTCATCTTCCAGCAGCACAACCTGCTCGGCTTCCTCTCCGCCCGGCAGAATGTGGCGATGGCGCTGGAACTGGACCGCACGACCTCCGAGGCGGAGCGGCTGGAGCGCGCCGACGCCATCCTGGCCCAGGTCGGCCTCGGTGACCGCGGCGAGAGCCGGCCGGACCAGCTTTCCGGCGGCCAGCGCCAGCGGGTGGCGGTGGCCCGCGCCCTGGCCGGCAACCCCGGGCTGATCCTGGCCGACGAACCCACCGCGGCGCTCGACCGCCAGAGCGGCGGCGAGGTGGTGCGGCTGCTGCGCGACCTGGCGCGGCAACGCGGCGTGCCGATCCTGCTGGTCACGCATGATCCGCGTATCCTCGACATCGCCGACCGCATCGTCGCGATGGAAGATGGGCGCATTGTGCCCGCTTCGCAGGCAGAACCGGTCCGGGCGGGCTGAAGCGGCGCCAGACCGTCGTTGACAGCCGTCCCACCGCACAAGGAGGATCGATGCGGGCTCAACAGGAAGGCACATCATCATGCTGGGACGAGGCATTGTTGCCGCGGCGGCACTCGCCTGCACACTGCTGACCTCCGCCACCGCCTCTGCACAGCAGACGCTGGAGGCGATCAGGGCCCGCGGACAGCTGGTCTGCGGCATCCACACCGGCGTCGCCGGTTTCGCCCTGCCGGACAGCCGTGGCGTCTGGCAGGGGCTGGACGTGGATCTCTGCCGCGGCCTGGCGGTGGCGATCTTCAATGATCCCTCCAAGGTGCGGTTCATGCCGCTCTCTTCCTCCACCCGCTTCACCGCCCTCGGCTCCGGTGAGGTGGATGTGCTGTTCCGCACCAGCACCATGACCATGCTGCGCGACGTCACCCTCGGGCTGCGGCACGCCGTCACCTATTTCTACGATGGCCACGGCTTCATGCTGCGCGCCAACTCCGGCGTGACCAAGGTGGCCGAGATGCGCGACGCCACCATCTGCCTGATCCAGGGCACGACGAACGAGCAGGTGACGGCGGATTATTTTCGCAGCATCAACACGCCCTTCCGGCCGGTGCTGTTCGAGCGCACCGATCAGGCCTCCGCCGCGCTGCAGGCCGGGCGCTGCGACGCCTTCGGCACCGACGCCTCGCAGCTCGCCGGCGTCCGCGCCGCCATGCCGAGCCCACGCGACTGGACCATCCTGCCGGAGCGCTTCAGCAAGGAGCCCTACGGCGCCTATGTCCGGCGCGACGATGCGCAATGGTTCGACATCGTCCGCTGGTACACCTACGCGGTGATCGAGGCGGAGGAGCAGGGCGTGACCTCGACCAACGCCGAGGAGCAGCGCCGCACCAGCACCAACCCGAATACCCGGCGTCTGCTGGGTGTGACGCCGGAGCTGGGCGAGGCGCTGAAGCTCGACCGCGCCTGGGCCTACAACGTCATCCGCGCCATCGGAAATTACGGGGAGCTGTACAACCGCACCATGGGCCCCGACACGCCGGTGGGGCTGGAGCGCGGGCCGAACGAGCTGTGGACGAAGCCGGGCGGGCTGCTCTACGCCCTGCCGCTGCGGTAAGCGGCCAGTTCACACATGAACATGCGGGTGCCGGTGGGCACCCGCGCCATGGTCATGCCGCGCCTCCTCCACCCGCGCCGGCACCAGATGCAGGCCATGGTGGCGCACCCCGCGCTGGCTGGTGACTTCATCGGCGAAGCGCCGCACCGCGCCCGAGGGGCCGCGCAGCACCGCCACCTCCAGGCATGTGTCATGGTCCAGGTGCACATGCAGGCTGGCGACGCTGAGATCGTGGTGGGCGTGCTGCGCCTGCGCCAGCCGACGCGGCAGTTCCCGCACCGCATGGTCATAGACATAGCTTAGGGTGGCGATGCAGGGCGTCTCCGCCGCCGCCTCGCGCTTCGCCGCTTCCCGCACCAGGTCGCGCATCGCCTCCGACCGGCTGGCGTAGCCGTGGCGGGCCACCAGCGCGTCCACCGTCTCCAGCAGATCATCGTCGATGGTGATGGTGATGCGCTGCATGGCGGGGCTCCCCTGGGATGCCGAAGCGTGATTCCTGAACCCGGACGACTGCGGCCGCCCATCCTGCCCGCCACCTTGCCCCGGCGCAATCTGCGTGTGATGTTTCTACCAATTGGTATGAGGCAGGCATGCGGGCAGCGGCGGTAATTCTGGGCATGGCGCTGGCGGGCCCGGCAATGGCGCAGACAGCGACCCTGCCGCCGCTGCTGGTCACCGCGCCGCCCCCCGCCGCCGAGGCCAGCGCCAGCGAGCACCAGGTCCCGCGCGAGGAAATCGCCGCCCGCCCCATCGCCCGCACCGGAGAGGTGCTGGAAGCCGCCCCCGGGCTGGTGGTCACCCAGCACAGCGGCGAGGGCAAGGCGAACCAGTATTTCTTGCGCGGCTTCAACCTTGACCACGGCACCGACCTCGCCATCCGCCTCGACGGCATGCCGCTGAACATGCGCAGCCACGCGCATGGCCAGGGCTATGCCGACCTGAACTTCCTGATCCCCGAGCTGCTGGACGGCATCCATGTCCGCAAGGGTCCCTACTTCGCCGATGAGGGGGATTTCGCCACCGCCGGCGCACTGCGGCTCGACCTGATCAACCGGCTGGACCGGCCGCTGGTGCAGGGCACGGTCGGCAGCTTCGGCTATTGGCGTGGCCTTGCCGCCGGTTCCATGGCGCTCGGCGCCGGCACGCTGCTCGGCGCTGGCGAGGCCGCCAGCTATGACGGCCCCTGGCAGCGGCCCGAGGCGCTGGTCCGGCTGAACGGCCTGCTGCGCTACAGCCAGGGCACAGCGCGGGATGGCTTCACCCTGACCGGCATGGCCTACAACGGCCACTGGCGCGCGACGGACCAGGTGCCGGCGCGCGCCGTCTCCGCCGGGAATCTGGACCGCTTTGGCACCCTCGACCCGACCGATGGCGGCCGGTCGCAGCGATTCAGCCTCTCCGGCCGCTGGGCGACGACCGGGGATTTCGGGACCACCAGCGTCAGCGCCTATGCCATCCGCTCGACGCTCGATCTCTACAGCAACTTCACCTACGTCCTCGACGACCCGGTGAACGGCGACCAGTTCCTCCAGCGCGACCGCCGCTGGGTGCTGGGCGGGGAGGTGGCGCATGCCATCCCCTGGACCGCCTTCGGCCGCGCCGCCGAGACCCGCTTCGGGGTGCAGATCCGGCATGACGACATCCGCCTCGGCCTGTTCCGCACCGCCAGCCGGGCGCTGCTCTCCCCGGTGCGGGAGGATGCACTGCGGCAGGACAGCGTCGGCTTCTTCACCGACACGGTGATCCGCCCCATCGGCTGGATGCGGCTGACCGGCGGGCTCCGCGCCGATTGGATGGGCGGGCGGGTGAACAGCGGCACAGCGGCGAATTCCGGCAGTGCCGGCGAATGGATCGCCAGCCCCAAGGCCGGCATCGTGTTCGGGCCCTGGTGGGCGACGGAGGTCTTCCTCAACGCCGGCACCGGCTTCCACAGCAACGACCTGCGCGGCGCCACCATCCGCGTGGACCCGACCGACCGGCTGACGCCGCTGTCCCGCGTGCCGTTGCTGGTGCGGGCGAAGGGGGCGGAGGTCGGCATCGCCACCAGCGCGGTGCCGGGGCTCGACTCCCGGCTGGCTGTCTTCGTGCTGACGCTTGGTTCGGAGATCCTCTTCGTCGGCGACGCCGGCACCACGGAAGCCGGGCGGCCGAGCCGCCGCATCGGCATCGAATGGACCAACCATTGGCGGCCAAAGCCCTGGCTCGGCTTCGACCTCGACATGGCGGCGACGCGGGCGCGCTTCACCGACTCCGACGGCGAGGGCCGCCACATCCCCGGCGCGCCGAACCTGGTGATGAGCGCCGGGGTGACGCTGGACGAGGGTCTCGGCTGGTTCGGCACCGCCCGGCTGCGGCATTTCGGCGCCCGGCCGCTGGCCGAAGACAACAGCGCCCGCTCCCACCCGACCACGCTGGTGAACGCCCGTATCGGCTACCGCTTCGCAAACGGCATGCAGGCCTCGCTGGACGTCTTCAACCTGTTCAACACCCGCGCCAGCCAGATCGACTACTTCTACGCCTCCCGCCTGCCGGGCGAGCCGGCGGCGGGGGTGGAGGACCGGCATTTCCACCCGGCGGAGCCGTTTGCCGTGCGCTTCACCCTGGCGGCGACGCTTTGATCGGGGCGGGCCGGGGGCTCCGCACCCGGCGTTCCGCCGTCAGATGCTCCCCCCATCCACCACGAAGCTCTGCGCCGTCACCATCCGGCTGTCATCGGCGGCCAGCCACAGCACCATGCGGGCGACATCGGGCGGGTAGAGCTTCTCCTTCAGGCACTGCCGTTCCAGATTGGCCGCCACCGACTCCGGCGTCGCCCAGAGCTGCTGCTGCCGCTCGGTGAAGATCCAGCCGGGCACCACCACGTTGCAGCGGATGCCGAAGGGCCCGAGGTCGCGCGCCAGCCCACGCGACAGCCCATGCACCGCCGCCTTCGCCGTGGTGTAGGCCGGCATGCCGCCCTGTGCCTTGAACCAGGACACGCTGCCCATGCAGATGATGGAGCCGGCGCCGGCCGCCTTCATCTGCGGCGCCACCGCCTGGGCACAGAAGAACTGGTGGCGCAGGTTGGTGTGCATGCGCTCGTCCCAGTATTCGGGCTCCACGGTTTCCCAGCCGTGGCGGTCGTCGCGCGCGGCGTTGTTCACCAGCACGCTGGCGGGGCCGAGCTTCGCATGGACCTCGGCCAGGACGGCGCGCAGGGCGGCGATGTCGCGCAGGTCGCAGGGCAGGAACAGCGCGCCGGTCTCGGCCGAGACCCGGGCGCCGTGCTCGCGGTCGAAGTCGAGAAAGACGGGGCGGGCACCCTGGGCGGCGAAATGCGCGACCATGGAGGCGCCGATGCCGCTGGCGCCGCCGGTGATGATCACCACGCGATCCTTCAGGCTGGGGTAGCGGGCGAAGTTGTCCGTGCCGCTCATCGCGTGCTCTCCATCGGGTGGCTTTCTCAACCCGCCGGGGGGAGCGGCGGTTTCACCCCCCGCGCGGCGCGCTGCTATCCTTGCACCGCCGGCAGCACCGGCTGCGGGTCCAGCCTGGTGGCGAACCAGGTCAGGCCGAAGTGCAGATGCGGCCCGGTGACCCGTCCGGTGGCGCCGCTGGCGCCGAGGTGCGCGCCGGCCGCGATCCGCTGGCCCGGCGCCACATCCAGCCGCGACATATGCGCATAGAGCGTCTGCACCCCATGCCCATGGTCAAGGATGATGGTATCGCCGGTGAAATACAGCTCCTCCGCCAGTACGACATGCCCCGCCGCCGCCGCCCGCAGCGGCGTGCCGACCGGCACCGCCACGTCGAGGCCGAGGTGCGGCGCCCGCGGCTCGCCGTTCAGGATCCGCTGACTGCCGTAGACCCCGCTGATCCGGCCGTGCGCCGGCCAGATCAGCCCCGCGGCGAAGAAGGTCTCCGCGGTGTCCTGGCGGCGCAGCGCGGCCAGCTGCTCCCGCTCCCGGGTGATCCGCGCCATGATCTCGGGCGGCGGCGTCACCATGGCGCCGGGCAGGCCCTCCAGCCGCTGGATGTTCCAGCGCCGCTTGGTGATCGCCAGCCGCTGCGCCGCCGGGTGGCCGCCGGGCGGGGTGACGCTCAGTACCGCCTCCGGCCCATGGTCGCGGCCGAAGCCGAAGGCGTACTCGCCGCCCGGACCGATCCGCAGGGCGCGACCATCCAACGCCAGCTTTGTGCCGGGGGCGACCCGGCCGGTGACGAAGCCGCCCTGGGTCAGCCCGGATGTCGGCAGCGCCACCGCCCCGGCGGGCCGGGCCAGCAGCAGGGCCGGCAGGGCGAGGGCGGCACGGCGGCGCATCACAGCAGCGCCCCCTGGCTCGGCATATCCCGCTTGCGGCGCGTCGGCTTCGCCCCATCCGCAGTGGCGCCGATCTGGCCGTCGGCGAAGGTCAGGGTCAGGTGCCCACCCGGCGGCACCGCGGCGGCAGTGGTCAGCGGCGCGCCCTCCGCGTCCTGCACCAGCGCGAAGCCGCGCGCCAGCACCGCCTGGTAGGAGACGCTGCCGAGCCGCGCCGCCAGACCTTCCAGCCGCACCCGCTTCTCCCGCAGCAGCGCCTGCACCGGCGTCGCCGAGAAGCGCGCCAGCGGGGCCGCGGCCTTGCGCCGGGCCTGGGCACGATGCCATGCCGTCTCCGCCCGCGCCGCCAGCATCGCCAGAGCCGCCCGCCTGGCGGCGATCTGCTCGCGCGGATGCGGCAGCTTCGGGGCGATCCGGCCGAGCGCGGCGCGCCTGCGCTCCAGCAGCGCCGGCATGGCGATGCCGAGCCTTTCGCCGCGGTCCTCCAGCCGCTGCCGCAGCGCGCCGAGGATGTTGGGCAGGTCCGGCAGGCCGCGCTCCGCCATCATCAGCCGGCGGCGGGCGCGTTCAGTGATGGCGCGGCCGAGCTGCAGCAGCCGGGCCTGGCGCTGCGCCAGATCGGCCAGCAGATCGGCCCGGGCCGGGATGGCGATCTCCGCCGCGGCGGTCGGCGTCGGGGCGCGGCGGTCCGAGGCGAAGTCGATCAGCGTGGTGTCGGTTTCATGCCCCACCGCGCTGATCAGCGGGATCGGGCTTTCGGCGGCGGCGCGGACGACGATCTCCTCGTTGAAGGCCATCAGGTCTTCCAGGCTGCCGCCGCCGCGCGCCACGATGATCACGTCGGGCCGTGGCACGGCCCCACCCGCCGGCAGCGCGCCGAAGCCGCGGATGGCGGCGGCGATCTGCTCCGCCGCCCCTGCCCCCTGCACCGCGACGGGCCAGAGGATCAGCCTTCGCGGGAAGCGCCGTGCAATGGTGGTGCGGATGTCCTGGATCACCGCACCACGCTCGCTGGTGACCACGCCGATGACCCGCGGCAGCAGCGGCAGCCGGCGCTTGCGCTCGGGCGCGAACAGCCCCTCCTCCAGCAGCTTCAGCCGCAGGGTCTCAATTCGCGCCAGCAGCGCCCCGGCGCCGGCGTATTCCAGCCGGTCGATGACGAGCTGGTACTCGGACCGGTCACCATAGGTGGTGATCTTGCCGGTGGCGATGACCTCGACGCCTTCCTCCGGCTTCAGTCCGAGGCGGGCGACGGTCCCTTTCCAGATCACGCCCTTGAGCTTGGCGTTCTCATCCTTCAGCGCCAGGTAGATATGGCCTGACGGGTAGCGCCGCAGCTCGGTGATCTCGCCGCGCACCCGGACCCGGCCGAAGGCGCCTTCCAGGGTCCGGCGGATGGCGCCGGCAAGCTCCGAGACGGCGAATTCGGGGATGTTGGCGGTGGCGGCTCTGGGCGGAGTGCTGTCCATCGCCGCAGGATATGCTAGGCCGCCGCCGGTTTGGAGGCCGGAAGCATGAAACTCCTGGTGGTCGGCGGCGGCGGGCGGGAACACGCTCTGTGCTGGGCGCTGGCGGCCTCGCCGCTGCTGACGAAGCTGTGGTGCGCGCCGGGCAATGCCGGCATCGCCGAGGTCGCCGAATGCGTGCCGATCGGCGCCGAGGACATCCCCGCGCTGGTCGCCTTCGCCCAGGCGCAGGCGGTGGATCTGGTGGTGGTGGGGCCGGAGGCGCCGCTGACCCTCGGCCTAGCCGACGCCTGCGCCGCGGCCGGGCTGCGCTGCTTCGGCCCGAGCGCCGCCGCCGCCCGGCTGGAAGGCAGCAAGAGCTTCACCCGCGAGGTGGCGGATGCCGCCGGCGTCCCCGGCGCCCGCTGGGCGCGCTTCGAGGAGGCGGATGCGGCCCGCGCCTATATCCGGGCCCAGGGCGCGCCCATCGTGGTGAAGGCGGATGGGCTGGCGGCCGGCAAGGGCGTGGTGGTCGCCGCCACGGTCGAGGAGGCCGAGGCCGCCATCGCCGACATCATGGAAAGCCGGGTGCATGGCGCGGCTGGCGCCAGTGTCGTCATCGAGGAATGCCTGCTGGGGCAGGAGGTCTCCTTCTTCGCCCTCTGCGATGGCACCACCGCCCTGCCGCTGGGTGCGGCGCAGGACCACAAGCGGGCCTATGACGGCGACCTCGGCCCCAATACCGGCGGCATGGGCGCCTATTCGCCGCCGCCCATCTTCACCCCGGCGCTGCAGGACCAGGTGATGGCGGAGATCATCCGCCCGACCCTGGCCGAGATGGCGCGGCGCGGCGCGCCCTTCCGCGGCGTGCTCTTCGCCGGGCTGATGATCACCGATGCCGGACCCAAGCTGATCGAATTCAACGTTCGCTTCGGCGACCCGGAATGCCAGGCGCTGATGCTCCGGCTGCGCTCCGACCTGCTGACCGCGCTGCTGGCCGCCTGCGACGGCGCGCTCGCGCAATTCGACCTGCGCTGGGACCCGCGGCCGAGCCTGACGGTGGTGATGGCGGCGCGCGGCTACCCCGGCGCCTACGCCAAGGGCACGGTGATCCGCGGGCTGGAGCGCGCCGCCTCAGTGCCGGGGGTGGAGGTGTTCCACGCCGGCACGGCGCGGCGGGAGGATGGCGCGGTGGTGGCGAATGGCGGCCGCGTGCTGGGCGTGACCGCGATGGCGGAGACGGTGGCCTCGGCGCGCGCCGCAGCCTACCGGGCGGTGGAGGCAATCGACTGGCCGGAGGGCTTCTGCCGGCGGGACATCGCTCACCGGGCGCTTTAGGCGGGCGCGGCGCAAGCGGTGCCTCGGCACCGCCTCCTGTTATGGCCGGGCTTGACCCGCCATCCAACGCCTCGTTTTTTTTGCAGCGGAGGCGGGATGCGCGGGTCAAGCCCGCGCATGGCATTGGACGGAAGGGCAGCCCCTTCCCTCAGGCCGCCAGCACCGCCTCCACCGGCCCGTCCGCCACGATCCGCCCGGCCTCCAGCCGGATTGCCCGGGTGCACCATTCGCGCACCACGCCCATGTCGTGCGAGGCCAGAACCAGTATGTCGGCGTGTTCGACCAGCCGTTCCAGCTTCTCCCGCGCGCGCTGGCGGAAGTCGGCGTCGCCGGCCAGGAACCACTCATCCATCAGCAGCACTTCCGGCTCCATCACCGTGGCGATGGCGAAGGACAGCCGCACCTGCATGCCGGCGGAATAGCTGCGCACTGGCACGTCGAGGAATTCACCAAGCCCGCTGAACGCGCCGATCTCCTCCGCCATGCTCTCGCTGGTCGCCTCGTCCAGGCCGCGGAACAGCCCGCGCAGGATGATGTTCTCCCGACCCGTCGATTCCTGGTCCATGCCTGCCGCCGGGTCGATCAGCGCGCCGATCAGCCCCTGCACCTCCAGCCGGCCGCTGACCGGCTGATAGATCCCGGCCAAGGTGCGCAGCAGCGTGGTCTTGCCGGCGCCGTTGCCGCCGATCAGCGCCACGCGCTCCCCGGGGCCGATGCGGAAGTCGAGCTCGCGCAGCGCCGAAACCACCACACGGTTCGAGGCATCCTGCCGCAGCCGCAACGGCGAGCGCGCCAGGATGCGCTTCTTCAGCGACCGCGCACCGAGGTGGTACAGCGGAAATTCGATGGTGAGGTTCTGCACCGAAACATAGGGCATAGGCTTCTCCAGCCGGCCGATTCACGCCGCCGGGCGACGCGATCGGGCGGCTACACCCAGAAGGCGATGCGGCCGCGGAAGCGGACGAAGAAGGCGAAGGCCACGGCGCAGGCCAGCGCGGTGTAAAGCACCGCCGACAGCCACACCAGCGCCGAGGCGCCCCCCTCCACCAGCGGCCCGCGCACCGTCTCCATCACCACGTAGAAGGGGTTCAGCGGCAGCCAGACCTGGCGCTCCCCCAGCAGTTCCGGCTTCCACAGCACCGGCGAGAGGAAGAACGCCAGCTGCATGGCGGAGGCGACGATCGGCGCGATGTCGCGGAACCTGGCGCAGAGCATGCCGAGGAACAACGCCACGGCGAAGGCGTTCACCGCCACCAGCGCCAGCCCCGGCAGCGCCAGCAGCGCCTCCGGCCCCGGCAGCACGCCGCAGGCAAGGAAGACCACGAGGATCAGCGGCAGGCTGTGCGCCGCGATCAGCGCGTTGCGCATGACGCAACGGGTGATGTGGACGCTGTAGGGCAGTGCCAGCTGGCGGATGATGCCCTCGGCGCTGGTCAGGCTGATGCAGGCGTCGGCCACGATCTGCGCGATCATGTTCCAGACGATCAGGCTGACCGCGAGGAAAGGCAGGTAATCGGCCAGCGGCAGCTTGAACAGCGAGGAGTAGAGCAGCCCCAGCCCGCCCACCATGACAGCGGTCGAGAGCGTCAGCCAGAATGGCCCGAGCACCGAGCCGCGATAGCGGTTGCGGATGTCGAGCCGGGCGAGCGCCGCCGGCAGTCGCCAGCGGCTGAGGCCGGTGGCGAGATCTTCGATCGCCGCGGCGCGGCGCCGAGGCTGGGCGGCGTCGCAAATGTAGAGCGGCGACGGCGCCACCTGGGCCTGGGTCTGATCCAGCATGGGCGGCCTATAGCCTTCGCAGTTGCGGGCGGCCAGCGCCTTACGGGCGGCCGGGGCTCATCGTGCCCCGGCCGGATCCCAGAACAGCACCGTCAGCAGGGGCCAGCGGCGGTCGACCGATGGCGGGACCTCCGGCACCACGACCAGGGCGGCCTCCAGGAATTCTTCGGCATCGCGCGGGTTCAGCACCAGCCAGACCCGCTGTCCCGCCCGCACCCGCGCCGCCAACGCCGCGCTCGGCAGCGGCACGGCATCCGGTACACCTTCAGGTGAGAAGGGCGCGAGCTGGATCTCCGGCGCACCTGCCGGCTGCCAGCGCGCCTGCTGCCGGCTCTCCTCCAGGTAGAAGGCGAGGCCCAGCAGATTAGTGCGCGGGCCGAGCGCGATGGTATCCGCCGGCGCCACCTGCGGCGCCATGGCGGCGGCAAGGCCGCGAAAATCCTCCTTCATCGCCGGCGCCGTCACCAGCACGCCGCGCAGCCCGAAGCCGATGCCGAGTGCCAGCACCACGGCAAGGCCGCCGCGCGCCCAGCCCGGCGCCGCGGGCGAGGTCAGCACCATCGCCAGCAGCACCGCCAGCGGCACCGTCACCCAGACCGCGATGCGCGGCAGGAAGAAGGGGGACCAGAGGCTCAGCAGCAGGGTCACCGCCAGGAAGATCGCCGGCGGCGCCGCCAGGAACAGCATCGCCCGGCGGCCCGGCCAGACCCGCCACAGCAGCACCGCCAGCAGCCCGGCGATGGCCAGCGCCAGCAGCGCGGTATGGCGCAGCCGCAGCGCCGGGGTCGGGTCGGCCAGCAGCGCACCGGCCAGGCCGAACAGCCCGACCAGGTCCGGCTTCGGGATCCAGGCCAGGTCGAAGCGGCCCTGCTGCCCGATCATCGCCAGGATCTGCGGCACCGACAGCGCCACCACCACCACATTCACGGCGGCGAGCCGGAACGCTGCCGCCCAGCCGGCCGGGCGGCTGAGCAGCAGCCAGCCGAAGCCCACGAGGTTCAGCGCCGCCAGGGTGAAGGCGGAGGTCGCATGGGTATAGACCAGCAGCAGCGCCATGACGCCGTAGAGCGCCAGCGCGCCGGCGCCGCCCGACCGGCAGAACCGTACCAGCCCGAGCAGCGCCAGCGCATAGAGCGCCGGCAGCATGGCATAGGCCCGCGCCTCCTGCGCATAGAGCAGTTGCAGCGGCGACAGGGCGAGCAGCGCGGCGGCCAGCAGCGCCGCGCCGGGCGGGGCGAATTCCCGCGCCAGCCGGTAGGTCAGCGGCACCGCCAGGGCGGAGAACAGGGCGGAGAAGCCGCGGCCAGCCAGTTCGGTCTCGCCGAAGGCGGCGGTCCAGGGTTTCAGCAGGGTATAGTAGAGCGGCGGCGTGGTCTCGACATGCAGCCCGACGCCCCACAGCACATCCAGGCCCTGCCGCACCCAGAAGATGCTGAACAGCTCGTCGCTCCAGTAGCCGGCGGCGTCGATCCGCCAGAGCCGGAGGGCGATGGCGGCGAGAGTCACCAGGCCAAGCCCGGCCAGGATGCGGCGGGAGGACAGGCTGAAGGCCACAGCCGGGGCTGGCGGGAGGGCGCCGGCCTGGCCAGCCGGGCCATTCACCGTCAGCATTTCCATGACCGGCGATTCCACGCCGGAACACAGTCGGCAGGGTGCCATCCTGGCAGGGCAATGGCTGGACGGCGCGGCATCGGGTCTCCCGCTTGCTGGAACATTGCGAGATGTCAGGGATTTCGCCGGTGCGGCAAATACACGAAACGGCGAAGTCGCAACCGCTGCCGTGACGGTGCGGTTGTAACTCACGAAAACTTCGCTATCGGATTTAGCAAGATTTGACTAAATATTTATCACACAAGTTTGTCTACTGGCTTCGTAAATAAAATTTCACCACATCTCAGTAATTCGCACAGGAGTTGCGGTTGGCAGGGTTCGGTGGCGCGCGGCCTGAACGCGCACATTGGGTGTCACTCGGAGTGGCTATAGTCGCGTCCCAAATCGGTCAGGTTCTGCTGAAGCTGGGCGCCACCGGATTGCCGCCGACGACCGCGGTCCTGGATAGCCTTCTGGCACAGATACTGCGCTGGGAAACCCTGGTCGGCCTGGGCTTCTATGCCAGCGGCACGCTGTTCTATGTGGTGGCACTGCGGCGGATCCCGATGTCGGTGGCGCTGCCCTGTACCGCCGTCTCCTACATCGCGGCGACGGTGTTCGGGATCGCGCTGTTCCAGGAAGCCCTGACGATGCTGAAGGTCATCGGGCTGCTGATGGTCTGCCTTGGCGTTATCATCCTGGCGGATAGCGAGCCGGCCGAACCGCGGCCGGTGGTTGGCGAGGTCGCTGGCGGCCGCCGCTAGCAGGGTGCGGAGAAGGGCGATGCGCCCTTGCTTCCCCATCGGCGCGGGCTTGGCCTGCGCACCCGGATACCCAGCAAAATCATAGGCTAGAGAGGCGGGATCAAATCCGGCCATGACGGAGAAGCGGCTCTCCCCACCCCCTCTTGTGCTTTTCCGCAGCCTCTCAGAGCACGTTCAGGCTCCAGCCTTGTTGGTTGGTCGCATGAGTTTCGCTCCAGGGCCACGGCCCGCAGCATTCACGTCAAAGCGGTTCCCGCTCGGGCCGAAGCTGTCCTAGCCTTCGGGGAACCGGTCGCGGAGACGGCCGGGTCTGGAGGAAATGGCCATGCCTGACGCTACGCGGCGGCGGCTGCTCGGCGCTGCCTTGCTTGCCCCGCCCCTGTCCACCCTGCCGCTTGCCGCGCCCCGTGCCCAGGCCGCGCCCTTCCCCAATCGCCCGATCCGCCTGCTGCTGCCGGCCGGGCCGGGCTCCGGCGTCGATATCCTGACCCGGCTGCTGGCCGATCTGATGGCCCGGCAAACCAACGCCACCTTCGTCGTCGAGAACCGGCCGGGCGCCGCCGGCGCCATCGGCGCCCGACATGCCGCGGCCCAGCCAGCGGATGGCTATTCGGTGTTCTACGGCGGACCGAATTTCGTGATCCTGCCGGTAATGAGCCGGGCCTTCTCCCGCGACATCAACGTCCGCACCGCCTTCGACCCGGTGACCATCGCCGGCAGCGGCCCCTTCCTGCTGGTCGCCAACCCGAAGGTGCCGGCGGAGACGCTGGAGGAGTTCATCGCCTGGCTGAAGGAGAACCCCAACGCGTGGAATGTCGCCAGCTCCGGCGTCGGCGCCACGGTGCATCTGCTGGGGGAGTTGTTCCGGCTGCGCGCCGGCATCCCACCCGGCACCCATGTCTCCTACCGCGGGGACGGCGCGGCGGTGCAGGCGGTGGCGCAGGGCGAGGCGCATTGGACCATCGCCGTCTCCGGCAGCACCAAGCCCTTCATCGATGCCGGCACGGTGCGGGCGCTGGCAACCACCGGCCCGAATCGGATGGCCGGCCTGCCCGACGTCCCGACCATGGCCGAGACCGGGCTGGTGCAGGGCCTGGAGACAGTGGCCTGGCTCGGCTACTTCACCCCCGGCGGCACCCCGCCGGACCGGATCGCCTGGCTGCAACGGGCGATCGCCCGGGCGATGCATGACCCCTCCCTGCGCAGCCGGCTGGATGAGCTGGGCTTCGAGCCGGTGGGATCGGAGCCGGAGGCGCTGCGGGCGGTGGTGGAGCGCGAGATGGCGATGTGGGCCGAGGTGGTGGAGCAGGCCAAGGTCCCGCGCGACTGATCCCCCCGGATCGGCTTCTTGACCCGCCCGAGGCCGCGACGGGTGGCCATGGGCGTCGCCGCGCAACCTCCACGGGGTCCCGGAACGCGGCCTGCCGCCAATGCGGCGAAGCCAGGCAAGCTGGAGCGTCGCGCCGTAAGGCGCGCCTTACGGCGCGATGCCCAACGTTCGAGGAATCCTGAACGTATCAGAGCCTGGGGCCGCTGGTATGATCCCACGACCCCGGAGGTCATGGCCGTCGCGCCGCAGCAAGGCTAGTTTCGGCTGCATGCAATCCGAAACCACCGGCTTCGGCGAGCTGCTCCGCGAATGGCGCCAGCGGCGGCGGCTGAGCCAGATGGCGCTGGCGCTGGAGGCCGAGATCTCCACCCGTCATCTCAGCTTTGTCGAGACCGGCCGGGCGGTGCCGAGCCGGGAGATGGTGCTGCGCCTGGCCGAGCCGCTGGAGCTGCCGCTGCGCGAGCGCAACCGGCTGCTGCTGGCCGCCGGCTACGCCCCGGTCTTCCCGCAGCGCAGGCTGGACGACCCCGCCCTGGCCCCGGCACGGGAGGCGATCGAGCGGGTGCTGGCGGCGCATGCGCCAAACCCGGCGCTGGCGGTGGACCGGCACTGGCAACTGGTCTCGGCCAATGCGGCGGTGGCGCCGCTGCTCACCGGCGCCAGCGCGGCGCTGCTGGCGCCGCCGGTGAACGTGCTGCGGCTGTCGCTGCATCCGGAAGGGCTGGCGCCGCGGATCGACAACCTGGCGGAGTGGCGGGCGCATCTGCTGGCGCGGCTCCGGCGCGAGGTGGAGCTTTCGGCCGACCCCGTGCTGGCGGCGCTGCTGGAGGAGCTGCGCCGCTACCCCGCCCCACGGGTGCCGCCGCCGGCGGTGGAGGCAACGGCCATCGCGGTGCCGTTCCGACTGCGAAGCGCCGATGGCGTGCTGAGCTTCCTCAGCACCACCACGGTGTTCGGTACGCCCGTGGATGTCACCTTGGCAGAGCTGGCGATTGAGGCTTTCTTGCCGGCGGATGCGGCCACGGCGCAAGCGTTACGCCTAGTTTCACATTTTGTAGATTGACTACAATGTGATTTATCGCGATCCTGTGAGTACGGCCGGGCTCTTCTCTCGGCGCCGAAGGGATCGCGCCATGGCCCCCGACCTCCGCCTCTCCCAAACTCGCGGCCATCTGGCCCTCACCGCCGAGAATGGCGGCCTGACGCCCTGGTGCGGCCCGGCGGCGCTGGCCCTGGCGGCGGGCCGCCCTTATGGCGAGGCCTGCGACCTGCTGCGCTCCATCGCCCCTGGCTGGTACCCGGCCGAGGGCCCGGTCGTCACCGCCTACTGGCGCGACCTGCTGGCGGTGCTGGACCGCCTGGGCGTTCCGCATGTGAAGCGCGACCTGCCGGAGCACCGGCCAAGCCTGCTGCGGCTGGTGCGTGAGGGCCTGCCGCGCGGCTGGTACCTGCTGCGGGTAACCGACCACTTCCTGCTGCTGCACAGCCATGGCTTCGGCCTGGCCACGGTGCACGACAACCGCCACACCGCGGCGCCGCTCTCCGTCCGCACCCATGGGCGGCGCAAGGTGACGCATATCGCCTGGC
Organism: Siccirubricoccus deserti; assembly: GCF_014283215.1. GTDB lineage: Bacteria > Pseudomonadota > Alphaproteobacteria > Acetobacterales > Acetobacteraceae > Siccirubricoccus > Siccirubricoccus deserti. Next base: position 193,518 of record NZ_JACOMF010000003.1, on the reverse strand, counting down.
TGCCGGAAGGGCCACGGCTCGGCTGAGCCGCCCTACTCGGCTCAGCCGTAGCGCCGCATCGCCACCACCGCCGCCGCCAGCCCCGCCGCAAGGGACACCGCGCCGAAGGCCGGCGCGGCCAGCAGAGCGGTGGCGCCGAGGCCGGCCACCGCCAGCGCAAGCACCACGGTGGCAAGGCCACTGAGGGCAGCGATAACGGCGATGCAGCACAGCGGGACCATCAACACACCTCCGGCAGGATTCGTATGAGGCATTCTTGCCATCATCCTGCCACGATCTGGTCACGATCCGCCACAATTACGAGAACGCCGCCCAGGCCGAATGGCCAGGGCGGCGCGAATGTGAACGCTGAACTGCGCCGCGCCCGCTGCAGCGGGCGCGCCAGGCCAGCCTATTTCTCGGTCTGCTGGATCGCCGAGAGCTGCCAGCTGCCGCCCGCGGGCCGCACGAAGGTCCAGAGCTCCACCGCCTGGGTACGGCGGTCGGGGTCGCCCTCCACCACCACTCCATCGGCGAGGCGGCGGGTGACATCCACCAGGGAGAAGCGCATGGCCACGGTAGCGTATTCGCGGTCGCCCTCGCGCCATGCCTCGGCCAGGTCGCCCTGCTCCAGCGTCACCTCCCGGGTCTGGTTGTGCCAGCCGCGGGCGGCGAGATTGGCGAGGTCATCGCTGAAGTAGCGGACCATCTCCGGCGTCGCCAGGTGGCGCAGCGTGCCGACATCCTGGCGCGACCAGGCATCGTTCACTGCCTTCAGCAGTTGCTCGAAGCTGCTGAAATCCTCAGGCCGAAGCTCCAGCGGCGCGGTCGCCGGGGCGCCACCGCCGCCGCTCATTGGGCCACGGCCATGGCCGTCCATCGCCCGCGCCATGCCGCCTTGCGGCGCCACGCCGGCCATTGCCGGCTGCGCCTGGCGGCGGCGGAAGAAACCGATGGCGAAGCGCACCAGCAGCACGATCAGACCGATCTGCAGCAGCAGGCCGAGGATGCTGGCGAAGCCGCTGAAGCCACCGAACAGCCCGTTGCCGAACAGCAGCCCGCCGAGGCCGACGCCGATCAGGCCACCCATCAGCCCCGCCATGAAGGGCGAGCGCGAGAAGAAGCCGCCCGCCGGGTTCGGCTGGCCGATCGGCGGCCGGGCGGTCTGCCCGACGCCAGGGCTCGCCGGCTGGTTCGGCTGCATCGTCCGTTCCATCGGCCGGGCGGTGCCGGGGGCCGTGCTGGTGCTGGGCGGCGCGCTGAAGGTGCGGCTGCCACGGCTGCCGGCACCGCCGCCACCGCCCGGACGAGCCTCCGCCAAGGCAGGTGCGAGCGCGAGGGCTGCGGCAGCGATGGCCGCGATCAGGAAGCCAGGGCGACGCATGGGTGGAGTTTCTCCGACATGAACTTGTTGTCACGTATATAGGGCGTCAACGCACGAATTGCGACCTGCGATCGCGCGACAGCCAGCACAGCCACATGGTGTCGAAAAAGGCGCGACCGCGCCCGCCTGACACGTCAAGGCCGGGCACGAGGTGTCATGGCGCCAGGGCGGCGGCGAAGAAGCCGGCGACCTGGGCCGACGCCATCTCTGCCAGGGCCGGCCAGGGCCGCACCAGCACCCGGCCATCGCCGCCAGGTGCCGGAACCAGCGCCCGCTCCCCGATCGCGAAGGCCGGCCGGTCCCAGGCATAGCCGGCGCCGGCGTATTCCACCCGCCGCACCCGTGCGCCGCCCGCCGCCAGCGCCTCGGCCGCCGCGGCGCAGGCGGCGCCGGGGTTGGCGGCATCGGTGTCGCCATGCGCCAGCAGCACCGCGCCCGGGATCGGTCCGGCCGGCGGCAGGCTGGCACAGCCGGGGTAGAGCAGCGCCCGAGCAGGCAGGGGCGAAGCCGCCGCCGTCACCGCCCCGGCGCCGAAGCCGAGCACGCCGAGGCGCCGGGAGTCGATCCGCGCATCCGCCAGCAGCAGCTCCACCGCAGCCATGCGCGCCAAGGCATCCGGCGCCTCGGCCCGGACGTCCAGCACGGCGATGCCGGCGCCGAGCAACTGTTCGACATAGGGTTCGCTGCGACTGTCGGGCCCGAGCGCGTCATGCAGTACCAGCACCGCCGGCAGCGCCCTGGCCGCACCCCTGGCCATGGGAGGCGGCAGCGAGAGCAGGCCGGACACCCCGGGGGCCTGCACCGCCTCCGGCCGCGGCAGCACCTCGGTGTCGGGCGGTTCGCCGGCCAAGCCGAGACCCGGCAGCAGCGCCGCGGTCAGTGCGCCGGCGCGGAGCGCGGTGGCCAGACGGCGCAGCACCGGGACGTTCGGCCTCTCCGCTGATGCAATCCCGCTCCACATGGCTGCCCCCACCATCAACGGAAGGGAACGTTGGTCGAGCGGGCCGTCGTGATACAGTGCGTTACGTCACCATCTGGGCCGAAACCCTGTCGCGATCGAGTGTGGCCTCATCCGGGATCCCTTGCCGGAACGGATCGTGGAGGGGCATGACGCCCCCGTAGTCTTCGGCCGCTTTGCAAACGACAGGCTACAGGCAATGCAAGCGCGGACCTGCGGCGAGGCGCGGCCGTTCAGTGCCGCAATGCCGCCAGGGTCGCCTGCTTCTCGGCCGGGCTGAGCGGCACCATGGTTTCCCAGACCCCATGCGCCCAGAGCCGCGCCGCCCCGGCGAGGCGGGCAAGGTCATGGTCGTCGAGGGTGTCGACGAACTCCTCGATCGACTCCGCCTCGTCGTCCCAGCCCGCGGCTATGTCGACGACAATCGCCATGGCCCCCATCGCTTCGTCGTCCAGGTCGCCCTCGCGGAAGGCACCCATCTCGACCAGGACCGGGATCTGGTGGGCGGTGATGGTGATGCGGGCGGCCATCTCGCGCAGCGACGCGTCGCCACCCTTGAAGACGGTGAGCTCGGCGATGGTGGTGATGGCCTCGGCCCGCATCGTCGCGCGCGGCTTGCGCCATTCGGCGGTGGCCATGGCTAGAGCGGACCGCGGAGGGGCGTAAACACCCCGGGGCAGGACTCCGCGCTGCAAGGAACAGGCCACAGCGGATTGGCGTTCGGACATGAACGCAATCCGCTGTAGCGCCCGTCGCAGGCGGCTACGGGCGGCATCAGCCGCCCGCCAGGGTCAGCCCCTCGACCCTGACCGTCGGGCTGTCGGTGCCGCGGCGGAATTGCAGGTCGTCGGCGGCGGTCAGGTTGAGCAGCATGTCGCGCACATTGCCGGCAATGGTCAGCTCGCTCACCGGCTCGGCCAGGGCGCCGTCGCGGATCATGAAGCCGGCGGCGCCGCGGCTGTAGTCGCCGGTCACGCCATTCACCCCCATGCCGATCAGCTCGGTGACGTAGAGACCTTCCCGGATATCCGCCATCAGCGCCGCCGGCGTGAGCGTGCCGGCCTCCAGGTAGAGGTTGGTCGGCGAGGGGCTGGGCGGGCCGGAGGTGCCGCGGCTGGCATGGCCGGTGGAGGCCATGCCGAGTTGCCGGGCGCTGCGCAGGTCAAGCACCCAGGTGGTCAGCACGCCATCCTCGACGATGGCGCGGCGGGTGCCCTGCATGCCCTCGCCATCGAAGGGCCGGCTGCGCAGCCCGCGGCGGCGGAGCGGGTCGTCGATGACGGAAAGCCCCGGCGCCATCACCCGCTGGCCGAGCTTGTCCCGCAGGAAGCTGGTGCCGCGGGCGACCGCGGCGCCATTGATCGCCCCGGCCAAGTGCCCGAGCAGGGAGGATGCCACACGCGGGTCGTAGACCACCGGCAGGCGCGCGGTCTTCGGCCTGGTCGGGTTCAGCCGGGCCACCGCCTTCTCCCCGGCGCGGCGGCCGATGGCGGCGGCATCCTCCAGATCGGCCAGATGGACGGCACTGGAATAATCGTAGTCGCGTTCCATCCCCGTCCCCTGCCCGGCGAGCGCCGTGGCGGAGATGGAATGGCTGGTGCGGACGTACTGGCCGGCGAAGCCGTTGCTGGCGGCGAGAGCGATGGTGTAGCGACCGTAGCCGGCCTCGGCGCCCTCGGAATTGCTCACCCCGGCAACCGCCAGCGCTGCTTCCTCCGCGGCCGCGGCACGGGCGATCAACGCCTCGGCCGCCGGCTCGGCGGCATCGGCAAGGTCGAGGTCCACCGCCACCAGCCCGTCCGGCGCATCCGGCAGCCCGGCGAAGGGGTCCTCCGGCACCGCCCTGGCCATGGCAACGGCGCGCTCGGCCAGCGCCGCGAAGCCGCGCGGGGCCGGATCGGTGGAGGAGACGATCGCCTGGCGCTGGCCGACGAAGACCCGAAGGCCAAGGTCGAAGCCCTCCGACCGTTCCAACTGCTCGATCTTGCCGAGGCGGCGGGAAACCGAGAGGGATGCGCTGCTGACCAGCAGCGCATCCGCCGCATCGGCGCCCGCCTTACGGGCCGCGGCGACCAGCGCCTGCAGGGTTTCCGGATGGGTCATGCCGCCAGCGCCCCGGTGATGTGCCGCAGCCCCGGCACCTTGCCGGCGGGGCCGAGCGCGGCCAGGGTCGGCGCCCCGCGGAAGGCCGCGGCGGCGGCCTGCTGCACCTGCTCAATGGTGACGGCGGCGATCTTCGCCTTGGTTTCCTCCACCGGGATGGCGCGGCCATGCACCTGGATCTGCCGGGCGAGCTGCTCGGTGCGGCTGCCGGTGCTCTCCAGCGACATCAGCAGGCTGGCGCGGAACTGCGCCTTGGCGCGGTCCAGCTCATCCTGCGTCACAGTGGTCTGCACCTTGCGCAGCTCCGCCAGCGTCACCGGCACCAGCTCCTCCACTTCCTTCTCGCCCGTGCCGGCGTAGATCGCGAAGACGCCGCCGTCGCGGAAGGGATGGGCGAAGGAATAGATCGAATAGACCAGCCCGCGCTTCTCCCGGATCTCCTGGAACAGGCGGGAGGACATGCCGCCGCCGAGCAGGGTCGACAGCAGCAGGGTCGGGTAGTGCAGCGGATCACGGTAGCCGGTGGAGGGGAAGCCGAGGACGATATGGACCTGCTCCAGATCCTGCTCCTCGCGGAACTCGCCACCGGCATAGCGGGCGGGCTCGGGCTCGGGCGGCGCCACCTGCGGCAGGTCGGCGAAATGGGTCTGCACCAGATCGAGCAGCCGGTCATGGTCCAGCGCGCCGGCGGCGGCCACCACCATGCGCTCCGGCCCGTAATGGTGGCGCATGTAGTCGGTCAGCGTCTCCCGCTTCATGCCCCGGATGATCTCCTCGGTGCCGAGGGTCGGGCGGCCCATCGGCTGGTCCGGGTAGGCGGTGGTCTGGAAGTGGTCGAAGATGATGTCGTCCGGCGTGTCGTTCGCCTGGCCGATCTCCTGCAGGATGACGCCCCGCTCCCGCTCCAGCTCCTCCGGGATGAAGGTGCTGTGGGTCAGGATGTCGCCGATGATGTCGGCGGCGAGGCCAAGGTCCTCCTTCAGCACCTTGCAGTAGTAGGCGGTGCTCTCCCGCGCCGTGTAGGCGTTCAGATGGCCGCCGACATTCTCGATCTCGCGGGCGATGGCGGCGGCGTCGCGCTTCTCGGTGCCCTTGAAGGCCATGTGCTCAAGGAAATGGGAGACCCCGTTCTCCGCCGCGGTCTCGTTGCGCGTGCCGGTCGAGACATAGGCGCCGAAGGACACGGTCTCGACCCGCGGCATGACCTCCGAGACGACCGTGAGGCCATTGGGCAGGCGGGTGACGCGGACGGCATCGGACATTGTTGCGAGTGTCTTTCCTCAGAGATGGAAACGCGATCGGCCTGGTGCCAGCGAGGCTCGCTGGGCCTTCCCGCCGTGCTCCAGGCCAACAGGCATTCGTCCGGAACCCTCAGGCCGTGTTGCGGCGGGCATGGGCGCGCACGAAAGCCTCGACGTCCGCAAGCTCCGGGGCAAGCACGGCATAGCGTTCCTCCCGCTCATATAGGTCGGCGAGGCGCGCTGGCAGAGGGGGGCGGTTGCCGGTTGCGCGTTCCACCGCATCGGGGAATTTCGCCGGATGGGCGGTGGCGGCGACCACCACCGGAATGGAGCGGTCCTCCGGGGCATGGGCACGGGCGGCGGCGGTGCCGATGGCGGTGTGCGGGTCGGCGAGGTAGCCCTGGCCGGTCCACAGCCGGCGGATCTCCGCCAGCGTCCCCTCATCGTCCAGGGTGAAGCCGCGGAACAGCCCGGTCGCCCGCCGCCAGGCGGCGTCCGGCACCGGCATCCTGCCCTCGGCGCGGAAGCGCTGCATGGTCTCGGCCGTGGCGGCGCCGTCGCGACCCAGCAGCTCGAACAGCAGCCGCTCGAAGTTCGAACTGACCTGGATGTCCATGCTGGGCGAGAGGCTGGGCTCCACCGGCCGCATCGACATGTCGTTGGCCGCGAGGAACCGCGCCAGGATGTTGTTGCGGTTGGCGCCGATGATCAGCCGCTCCACCGGCAGCCCCATCGCCCGCACCGCCCAGGCCGCCAGCACATTGCCGAAATTGCCGGTCGGCACGCTGAAGGCCATCGGCCGGTCCGGCGCGCCAAGCGCCAGCGCCGCATGGGCGTAATAGGGGATCTGCGCCGCCACCCGGGCCCAGTTGATGGAGTTCACCGCCGCCAGCCGCATCTCCGCACGGAAGGGGGCATCGTTGAACATCGCCTTCACCAGGTCCTGGCAATCGTCGAAGGTGCCATTCAGCGCCAGGTTGGCGACATTGGGCGACAGCACCGTGGTCATCTGCCGCCGCTGGACCTCCGAGGTCCTTCCATCCGGGTGGAGGATGATGATGTCGATGGCGCCACGGTCGCGACAGGCCTCGATCGCCGCCGAGCCGGTGTCGCCGCTGGTGGCGCCGACAATGGTGATACGCTCGCCGCGCCGGGCCAGCACATGGTCGAACAGCCGCCCGAGCAGCTGCATCGCCATGTCCTTGAAGGCGAGGGTCGGGCCGTGGAACAATTCGAGCGCGAAGCTGCGGCTGTCCAGCTGCACCAGCGGCGCCACGGCGGGGTGGCCAAAGCCGGCGTAGGCGGCGGTGGTCATGTCGCGCAGCGTCTCCAGCGACAGCGTCTCGCCGGCGAAGCGGTGGATCAGCCGGGCGGCGAGTTCCGGGTAGGGCAGGCCGCGCAGGGCGCGCCATTCGGCGGGGGAGAGGCTCGGCCAGCTCTCCGGCATGAACAGCCCGCCATCTTCGGCGAGGCCGGCCAGCAGGACGCCTTCAAAGTCGTGGGGGGCGGCCTGGCCGCGGGTGCTGAGATAGCGCATGACGCGGAGGCTAGAGCAAACTGCACCCGGGTGGAACACCTCGGGCGGCGTAATTTTCTCGCAAAATCAGAATGCTAGGGCGGATCTCGGAGGGCCGTGAACGCCCAGGAGCGAAGCCGCTCCACAACGACCGGCTACGGCGGAGCGACTTTCAGACATGGACGCGGCCCGCCGATGAGCGGGTTCCGCGAAGCCGGGAGCGGAGGCGGCCTCGGTCGCTCCAGGCAGCGGTGGGCGGGGCAGCGGCATGGGAAGGCGCATCCGGGCCGCATTCTGCGGGCCGCGTGGCCGGATATGGCGACAGCAGCGAAGGAAATCCGATGTCCAGCACCAGCACCAAGGTCCTGATCGTCGGCGCCGGCCCCACCGGGCTGGTGCTCGCCCTGCGGCTGGCCCGCCATGGCGTGCCCTTCCGCATCATCGACCGCAACGGCGGCCCCGGCCAGGCCTCCCGCGCCGTGGCGGTGCAGGCCCGGACCTTGGAGTTCTACCGCCAGCTCGGCTTCGCCGACGCGGTGGTGGCGCTCGGCATCCCGATGCGGGCCGTGCACCTGCGCGAGGATGGGGAGGAGGTGGCGAGCATCCCGCTCGCCGAGCTCGGCGCGGCCTTGAGTCCCTACCCTTTCGCCCTCTGCTTCCCGCAGGACGACCACGAGCGCTTCCTCACCGCCCGGCTGGAAGCCGCCGGTGCCGTCGTCGAATGGGGGGTGGAGCTGCGCGGCTTCACCCAGGATGCCGAGGGGGTCGAGGCCACCCTCGTCCAGGGCGGCCGCGAGACCCGCTGCCGCGTCGCCTATATCTGCGGCTGCGACGGCGCCCACAGCCAGGTGCGGGAGAGCCTCGGCCTCGGTTTCCCCGGCGGCACCTACCGCCACCTGTTCTACGTCGCCGACGTGGCGGTCGAGGGCGGGTTCAAGACCGACATCTACGCCAATGTCGACCGCGACGGGCTGGCGCTGATGTTCCCGGTGCGCAGCAGCGGCATGCAGCGGCTCATCGGCATCGTGCCGGAGGCCGCGGGCAAAAGCGTGTCGGAGGGGCTCGGCGACCGCGACCGGCTCGAGTTCGAGGATGTGCGGGCCTCGGCGGAGGCGGTGTTCGGCGTCCGCGTGACTGAGGTGAACTGGTTCTCAACCTACCATGTGCACCACCGCGTAGCCGACCATTTCCGCATCGGCCGCGCCTTCATTGCCGGCGACGCCGGGCATATCCACAGCCCGGCCGGCGGCCAGGGCATGAACACCGGCATCGGCGATGCGGTGAACCTGTCCTGGAAGCTGGCCGAGGTGCTGGGCGGCCGGGCTGCGCCGGCGATCCTCGACACCTATGAGACCGAGCGGATCGCCTTCGCCCGCAGCCTGGTCGCCACCACCGACCGGGCCTTCCAGGGGCTGGTCGGCAGCGGGCCGGGCAGCCGCTTCCTGCGCGGCTGGCTGGTGCCGAACCTGCTGCCCGCGCTCACCGGCTTCGCCGCCGTGCGAAGGCTGCTGTTCCGCACCGTCTCGCAGATCCGCATCGCCTACGCGGACAGCGCGCTGAGCGGGGGCAAAGCGGGCGAGGTCGCGGGCGGCGACCGGCTGCCCTGGGTGCCGATGGCGGCGGGCGACAATTTCGCTTCCCTCGCTGGGCTCGACTGGCGGCTGCATGTGTATGGCACGGCTGAGCCGGGGCTGAGCGCGGCGGCGTCCCGGCTCGGCCTGCCGCTGGATGCCTTCCCCTGGACCGAAGCCGCCGGGCAGGCCGGGCTGCGGCGCGACGCGGCCTATCTCCTGCGGCCCGACATGCATGTCGCCCTGGCCCTGGCCGAGCAGGAGGCGGACAAGCTGCAGGCCTTCGTCGCCCGGCACGGGCTGGTCTTCGGTCGGGCGGGGGTAGAGCGGAATTCGGATGTCGCGGCCATCGGCGGATCGCCGTCGATTCCACCAGCATCCATGGACCGGCGATGACGGCCATAGGCCCCGGCCGAAGCTGGCAAGCGTAACATTAGGACTGGCGCATTCGGGCGGCATTGCTCAACTTGCGAGCAAGGGAAGGGTTGCACAACACTTCCGACAGATTGGAGAAACGTCTATGGCCAAGCTGCGCCAGGATGCGCGCTGCCATGCGCCAGCAACGATGCGCAACCGCGATGCGATCCTTGCAGCGCTTCGGCGGCATCTGCCGCAGGAGGGGCTGGTGCTGGAGATCGCCTCGGGCACCGGCGAGCATGCGGTGCATTTCGCCGCCAGCATGCCGGCGCTGTTCTTTCAGCCGAGCGACCGGGACGAGCGCGCCCGCACCAGCATCAACGCCTGGGTCCGTGCCGCGCGGCTGCCCAACCTGCGCCCGGCGCTGGCGCTGGACACCACCGCCGAGACTTGGCCGATCGACGCCGCGGACGCGATCTTCGTCGCCAATATGATCCATATCGCGCCCTGGGCGGCGACGCTCGGGCTGCTGGCGGGGGCGGCGCGGCTGCTGCCGCCGGATGGGCCGCTGATCCTCTATGGGCCATTCCGGCGCGGCGGCAAGCATACCACGCCGAGCAACGCCGCCTTCGACGCGGATCTCCGGGCGCATGACCCGGAATGGGGCGTGCGTGACCTGGAAGCGGTGATCGAAGCGGCCGAGGGCTTCACCGTGCCGCTGGTCGAGCCGATGCCGGCCAATAATTTCCTGCTGGTGTTCCGGCGGCGGTAGGGCAGCGGCGGGCGGCATCCGACGCGACGCCACCCCTTTCCCCGCCCCCGTCATGCGCGGACTTGATCCGCGCATCCGCCTCAGAACAACGGGATTATGGCCAGATCAAATCCGGCATGGCGGTTTTCCAGGGACCCGCGCCGATTCGCTGCTACGCCGCCGCATCCATCTGCCGTGGCCGCCAGATCGCGGTATGCGCCACCTGCGCCACCGGCATGCCGTCGCCACCCAGCACCAGCGCATCGAGCTCGACAAAGCGGTGGCCCTTGCGAGTCTCATTCGCCACCACCCGGGCGCGCACCGTCAGAGCCTCCCCCAGTCGTGCTGGGCGGAGGCTGCGCACCGTGCTGCCGGTGTGAATCCAGGGGCCGAGCGCGACATTCTGCACCAGCGCCTGGTTGCACTGGCGGAGGATCAGTCCGGGATGGGCGATGCCCTCGGCGGCGTAGAAGGAGCCCGCCTCCCCCACAGCCTCGAGATAGGCGCCGAGTGCCTCCTCGGTCAGCGGGAAGGGCGCGGTGCCGAGGATGGTGCCAGGTGCGAGGCTGGCCTCGCTGGCCGGCGGCCGCTCCGCTGGCGGGGTGCGCCAGGCATAGCCGGCCGGGTCCGGCGCCGGCCCGGGGCGCGGCGGGCCGAGCCGGCCGCTGGCGCAGTGACGGTCGCCGACCCGGACGGTGACGGCCAACCCATCCTCCGCCGCCTCGGCTGCCACCTGGACCGCATCGCCGTCATAGACCGGCTGCTGGAAGCGGATCCCGGCGCTGCCGCCGGTGAGCCACTCCTGGCCCCAGCGTGCCAAAGCAGGATGGACGGCATAGGCATAGACCTCCACCCCCGGCACCAGCGCGCCCTGGAAGCCGAAGCGGCGGGCGATGGTGTCGTCGTGGATGCGATTCTCGGATTGCGCCGAGAGGTTGCGGGCGGTGACCGTGTGGGTCCAGGTCATGGCGGCGTTCCCCTGTTTCCCGCCAGCCTCCCGCTACCGCCGCGCCAAGGCAAGAGTGGCTGTCACCCCAGGTAGCGGCCACGCAGGTGATCGAGGAAATCCTGCGGGTCGAGCGGCTTGCCGGTGGCGAAGCGCAGCAGCTCCTGGAAGCCGAGGCGGGAGCCCTGGGCATGCACCTTCTCCCGCAGCCATCCGAGCAGCGGCAGCAGATCGCCCCGCGCCATGGCCGAATCCAACCCCGGCAGCGCCAGCCGCGCCGCCTTCATCAGCTGCGCCGCCGCCATGGCGCCCAGGGTGTAGCTGGGGAAATAGCCGAAGGCGCCGTCGTGCCAGTGGATATCCTGCAGGCAGCCTTGCGCGTCATCCGGTGGGGTGATGCCGAGCAGCCGCCGGAACCCCTCCGCCCAGGCGCCAGGCAGATCGGCGACCTCCAACTCGCCGGCGATGAGCGCGCGTTCCAGCCGGAACCGCAGGATGACATGCGCCGGATAGGTCAGCTCATCGGCGTCGACGCGAATGAAGCTGCGCGACACCCGGCGCCAGTGCCGCACCAGATTCTCCCGCGCATAGGGCGCCGCGGCCCCACCGAAGGCCGCATGCAGTTCGCCGCCGAGGAAGCCGAGGAAGGCATCCGACCGGCAGGCCTGCATCTCGATGATCAGCGACTGGGATTCATGCGCTGCCATGCCGGCTGCCTGCCCCACCGGCTGGCGCGCCCACTCCGCCGGCAGCCCGCGCTCATACAGCGCATGGCCGGTCTCGTGCAGCACGCCGAGCAGCGCCTTGCCGACCTCCGCCTCGGAATAGAAGGTGGTGATGCGCACATCGGCGGAGGTGCCGCCGCAGAAGGGGTGCAGGCTCTCGTCGAGCCGGGCATGGGTGTAGTCGAGGCCGATGCGCTCCGACAAGCTGCGGCAGAGGGCGCGCTGCACCGCCGCCGGGAAGGGGCCTTCCAGCGGCAGCGGCGGCGGGAGGCGTGCCTCCCGCGCCTCGGCTTCGGGCAGGGCGGTGGCGAGGAAGGCTTCGTAGGCAGCGAAGATCGGCTCGACATCGGCGGCGGCAATGCCGGGCTGGTAGCCATCCATCAGCGCATCATAGGGGGAGAGGCCGAGGGCGGCGGACAGCGCCTGGGCGGTTTCCCACTGCAGCGTCACCACCTCGGCCAGGTAGGGCCGCACCAGGGCGAAATCGGCACGCGCCTTGGCCTCCCGCCATACCTTCTCGCAGGCGGCATTGGCCCGCTCGGTCGCCTCCACCAGCGCGGTCGGCAGGGTGGTGGCGCGGGCATGGGCGCGGCGCATCAGCGTCAGGTTGGCGACCCCCCACTCGCCCTCGGCAGTGGCGGCGGCGAGGTCCTCCGCCACCTCCGGCGCGGTCAGCAATTCATGCTGCAGGCCGGCGAGGGTCGCCAGCTGCTCGCCGCGCGCCGGGCCGCCGCCCGGCGGCATCATGGCGCTGGCGTCCCAGTGGAGCATGGCGCTGGCCTCGCCCAGGGTGGCGATGCGGGCGAAGCGCGCGGTGAGGCGCTGGCAGGCGGCGTTCATGGCGCGGGCTCCCGGGCGATGCGGCGAAGGAAGGCGATGAGCACGCCCAGCAGGGCGACGGCCAGCCCATACCAGGTGATGGCGTATCCCAGATGCGGGTTGGTCGGCCGCGGCATGCTGCGGGCGGCGGCCGGCAGGGCAGCGGGTGGCGTCCCCGGCTCCGCCAGGGCCACTAGGCCGAAGGGCGCCGGCGGCGGCAGGCCGAGCGCGGCGCCGATCGCCGCCGGATCGAACAGGAAGAAGCGCCGTCCGGCGGCATCGTCACGCGGGCTGTTCCAGTCGCGGCTGTCGGCGGCGCGAGCATAGCCGGTGACCGCCACCTCGCCCTCTGGCCGGTCGATCGGGGCACTGCGCTCCAGCGGCACCCAGCCGCGGTCCACCAGCAGCGGCGGCACCCCGTTCGGCCGCAGCAGCGGCGTCAGCAGATGGGCGCCGAGGGTAGTGCCGCGCAGCTCGATGCCGAGCAGCGCCTCCCGCTCGTGGTCGAAGCGGCCGGTGGCGCGGAGCTTCGTATAGGGCTCCGGCACGGCCGCGCCGAGCAGGGCGGGCGGGTCGGCCTCGGCCGCAGCGATGCGCTCCAGCAGCGCGGTCTTCCAGGTGAGGCGCTGGACCTGCCAGGTGCCGAGGCCGAGGAGGACCAGGAGGACCGGCAGCGCCGCCAGCACCGGCAGCAGCAGGCGGGTGCGTCGGGTCATGCGCCGGAGCGCTGGCGGTAGTGCAGCCCGACCAGCGCCGCCTTGGCCAGCCGCATGACCAGCAGGGTGAGCGGCAGCACCAGCGCCGGCCAGAGCAGCGCATGGACCCAGAGCGGCGGCTGGAAGCGGGAATCGATCATCAGCGCGGCGATCACCGCAATCGCGCCGACCAGGAAGATGCCGGCGACCGCTGGGCCGTCCCCGGCGTCATGCGCCCGGAGATCAAGGCCGCACTGCGGGCATTCCTCCCGCACCTCCAGCCCCCGGATGAAAAGCGGGCCGCTGCCGCAACGCGGACAGCGGCCCAGCAGGGCGGCCCGGACCAGCGGGGCTGGCCTGGCAGACGCCTCGGTCAAGGTCCCATGATCTCCCCGATCAACGGCCCATGAACCCCCTGATCAATGCTCCATGATCTCGCCGGCACCCCACCAGTAGATGCAGATGAACAGGAACAGCCAGACCACGTCGACGAAGTGCCAGTACCAGGCCGCCGCTTCGAAGCCGAAATGCCGCTGCGGCGTGAAGTCGCCGCGCATCGAGCGGATCAGGCAGACCAGCAGGAACAGGGTGCCGACCATCACGTGGAAACCGTGGAAGCCGGTGGCGAGAAAGAAGACGGAGGGATAGACGCCGCCGGTGAAGGCGAAGGGCGCCTCGGCGTATTCGACCACCTGGAAGAAGGTGAAGGTGACGCCGAGCAGCACGGTCAGCGCCAAGCCCTGGACCAGCGCCTTGCGGTCGCCGTGCAGCAGGCCGTGATGCGCCCAGGTGACGGTGCAGCCGGACAGCAGCAGGATCATGGTGTTGAGGAAAGGCAGGCCGAAGGGGTCGAAGGTCAGGGTCCCCTGCGGCGGCCAGACCGCGACCTCGGCGCCCGAGACATGGCCCGGGTAAAGCGCGAAGTGGAAATAGGCCCAGAAGAAGGCGACGAAGAACATCACCTCGGAGGCGATGAACAGCGTCATGCCGTAGCGCAGGCCGATCCGCACCACCGGGGTGTGCAGGCCGGGGGTCCGTGACTCGCGCAGGACGTCGCGCCACCAGAAGAACATCGTCGCCAGGGTGGCGACGAAGCCGAGCCCCAGCATCCAATGGATGTTGTAATGCGCGTACAGGATGATGCCGAGCAGCAGCGCGGCCCCGGCGAAGGCGCCCACCAGCGGCCAGGGCGAGGGATCGACCAGATGGTAGGGGTGCTTGTGCAGCGGTGCGGGTTCCGCGTTCGCCGTCAGATCGGTGGTGCTGGCCATCTCACGTCCTGAATGATGCGGCCGCGACCCCGGGCGGGGCAGGCCGGTCGGGGCGCATCAATCCCGAAAACCCCGCCGTGATCAAGCCCACGCGGCGATTTTCAAGGCGTTCCACGCCGCGCGCCGCCGACATGCGGCCCGGCGCTGGCCAGTGCGCCGGAACGCTCGGCGTCGTCCAGGCTGCGGAAGAAGGTGTAGCTGATGGTGATGGTGCGGATGTCGCGGGTGTTGGGGTCCTCGGCGATCTTCGGATCGACCCAGAAGGCCAGCGGCATGTCCACCTCCTGGCCCGGCGCCAGGGTCTGCTGCTCGAAGCAGAAGCAGGCGGTCTTGTGGAAGTACTTCCCGACCACCTCCGGGGTGACGTTGTAGGTGGCGACACCGGTCACCGGCACCGCGGCGGTATTGGTGGCGCGGTAGAAGCCCACCCCCTCCTCCCCCACCCGGAGGGAGGTGGCGGCCTGCGCCGGGGCGAAGCGCCAGGGCAGGTTGGGCTGGGTATTGGCGTTGAAGCGGATGGTCATCACCCGGTCGCCAGCGCCGGGCGCCGCCGGGCCGCCGACCTGCACCGTGCCGTTGTAGCCGGTGACCTGACAGAACATGCGGTAGAGCGGGACCGAGGCAAAGGCGAGACCGACCATGCCGGCGACGAAGCCGGCAGTGCCAAGCCCCAGCATGCGGTTGCGACGGCGGATGGCGGCGCTGCGGGACGGTTCCATCATTCGGTCCAGGTGAGGATGGGCGCGGGGAAGTTCAGCCCCGCAGCACGCGGGCGGTGCTGATGAAGAAGAACAGCACCACCAGCGCGATCAGCACGCCGAGCACCGCCCAGTTCTTCTGCCGCCGGCGGCGCTCGAAGGCGGCCCGCTGCTCCGGCGTCATGGTGGTGATTTCCATAGCGGTCATCCAAGCAACAGCTTGTCGACGACCAGCGCGAGGAACAGCAGCGCCAGGTAGCCGAGCGAATAGCGGAAGGCCTTCCGCGCCGGCGCGTCGTTGGTCAGGCTGCGGCCGCTCTCGTCCTGCCGGTCGCGCCAGACCCGCACCGCATGGTAGAGGAAGCCTGCGCCAAGCACCGCCGCCGCCCCGGCATAAGGCAGGCCGGAGAAGCCGAAGGCCCAGGGCAGCAGGGTCAGCGGCACCAGCAGGATGGTGTAGAGCAGCACCTGCCGGCGGGTTTCCCGCGCGCCATGGGTCACCGGCAGCATCGGCACGCCGGCCTTGGCGTAGTCGGCATGGGCGTAGAGGCTCAGCGCCCAGAAATGCGGGGGCGTCCAGAAGAAGATGATGGCGAAGAGCAGCAGCGGCTCCAGGGTCACGTTGCCGGTGACGGCGGCCCAGCCGATCACCGGCGGGAAGGCGCCGGCGGCACCGCCGATGACGATGTTCTGCGACGTCCGGCGTTTCAGCCAAACGGTGTAGACGACGACGTAGAAGGCGATGGACAGCGCCAGCACCCCGGCCGCCACCCAATTGGTCGCCAGCCCCATGATCGCGACGGAGGCGACGGCGAGGCCAACACCGTAGGAGAGCGCGCCGCCCGGGGTGATGCGCCCGGCCGGGATCGGCCGGCGCTGCGTGCGGCGCATCACCGCGTCGATGTCGCGGTCGTACCACATGTTGATCGCACCCGCGGCGCCGGCGCCGAGGGCGATGCAGAGCACCGCCGCCACCGCCAGGGTGAGGTGCAGATGCCCGGGCGCCACCAGCAGCCCGCAAAGGCCGGTCAGCACGACCAGCGAAATGACCCGGGGCTTGAGCAGGGCGACCCAGTCGGCGACTTCGGAGATGTCGGGCTGCGTGGCTGCGGTGACGTCGCTCATGACAGCGGATTTAGGCCCTCAACAGCGGAAACGCCATGCCTTTCGGCATGGCGTTCCTTTGGTTTCGGAAGCGGCGCGGATCAGCGGATCCGCGGCAGCTCCTCGAAGGTGTGGAAGGGCGGCGGCGAGCTGACCTGCCATTCCAGGGTGGTCGCACCCTCGCCCCAGTAGTTGTCGGCGACATGCTCCTTCGAGGTGAAGGTCCGCCAGACGACGTAGAAGAACACCAGCATGGACGCCGCGGCGATGTAGGAGCCGAGCGAGGAGATCAGGTTCCAGCCGGCGAAGGCATCCGGATAGTCCGGGTAGCGGCGCGGCATGCCCTGGGCGCCCAGGAAGTGCTGCGGGAAGAAGATCAGGTTGGCGCCGACGAACAGCATCCAGAAATGGACCTTCCCCCAGAACTCCGGGTACTGCCGGCCGCTCATCTTGCCGATCCAGTAGTAGAAGCCGGCGAAGATCGAGAAAACGGCGCCCAGGCTGAGCACGTAGTGGAAGTGCGCCACCACGTAGTAGGTGTTGTGCAGGATGACGTCGACGCCGGCATTGGCCAGCTTCACACCGGTGACGCCGCCGACGGTGAATAGAAAGATGAAGCCGATCGCCCAAAGCATCGGCGTCTTCAGGCTGATCGAGCCGCCCCACATGGTGGCGATCCAGGAAAAGATCTTGATGCCGGTCGGCACCGCAATGACCATCGTCGCCGCCATGAAGTAGGCGCGGGTGTCCACGTCGATGCCCGAGGTGAACATGTGGTGGGCCCAGACGATGAAGCCGACCACGCCGATGGCGACCATCGCATAGGCCATGCCGAGGTAGCCGAACACCGGCTTGCGGCTGAAGGTCGAGATGATGTGGCTGATGATGCCGAAGCCCGGCAGGATCATGATGTAGACTTCGGGGTGGCCGAAGAACCAGAACAGGTGCTGGAACAGCACCGGGTCGCCGCCGCCCTCGGGCCGGAAGAACGCCGTGCCGAAGTTGCGGTCGGTGATCAGCATGGTGATGGCACCGGCCAGCACCGGCACCGCCAGCAGCAGCAGGAAGGCGGTGACCAGCATCGACCACACGAACAGCGGCATCTTGTGCAGGGTCATGCCCGGTGCGCGCATGTTGAAGATGGTGGCGATGAAGTTCGAGGCGCTGAGGATCGAGCTGGCGCCGGCCAGGTGCAGGCCGAACAGCGCCAGGTCCATCGCCGGCCCCGGGTGGTACTGGGCATCCGACAGCGGGGTATAGATGGTCCAGCCCGCGCCCGGCCCCTCGCCGACGAAGAGCGCGGCGCCCATCATCATGAAGGCCGGCACCAGCAGCCAGAAGCTGATGTTGTTCAGCCGCGGGAAGGCCATGTCCGGCGCGCCGATCATGATCGGCACGAACCAGTTGCCGAAGCCGCCGATCAGCGCCGGCATGACCACGAAGAACACCATGATCAGCCCATGCGCGCTGACCACGGAATTCCACACCTGGCCATCGGCGAAGATCTGCATGCCGGGGCTTTGCAGCTCCATGCGCATCAGCACCGACAGGGCGACGCCGATCACCGCCGCGAAGACCGAGAAGATCAGGTAGAGGGTGCCGATGTCCTTGTGGTTCGTGCTGAAGAACCAGCGGTCCACGAAGCCCGGCACGTGGTCGTGATGGTCGCCGTGGCCATGCGCGGCGCCGTGGTGGGTTGCGGTGTCCATGGGATCAGTCCCGCCTCGTCTCGCTTGTTGCCACTGCCGTCGGGTCCGCCGGGGCCAGCGCCGCCAGCTGCCGGGCGGCATCCGGCGCCGCGGGCTGGGCTGCGGCGTATTTGGTCTTCGCCTGCTCCAGCCAAGCCTGGAACTCGGCCTGCGGGACAGCCCGCACCTCGATCGGCATGAACCAGTGGTTGGTGCCGCAGATCTGGTTGCACTGGCCGTAGAAGGTGCCCGGCCGGTCGGCGCGGAACCAGGTCTCCAGCGTGCGGCCAGGGATGGTGTACTTCTGCACGCCGAGCGCCGGCACGAAGAAGCTGTGGATCACGTCCTGCCCGGTCGTCAGCACCCGGACATTGGCCCCCACCGGGATCACCAGCGGCTCGTCGACCGCGAGGTTCCGCGGCTGGCCGTCGCGCAGCTCTTCGGTCGGGATCGGCCGGCTGTCGAAGGCCAGATCGCCGCTGTCGGGGTAGGCGTAGTGCCAGTACCACTGCCGGCCCTGGACGTTGATGGTCAGATCCGCCTCGCGTGCCCGGTCCTCGTAGTAGATCAGCCGGAACGAGGGGATGGCGATGATCACCAGGATCAGCACCGGCACCACCGTCCAGGCGACTTCGAGCATGGTATGGTGGCTGGTGCGCGACGGGGTCGGGTTGGCGGATTCGCGGAACCGCCACACCGCATAGGCCAGCAGCAGCGTCACGAAGATGGTGATGGCGATGATGATCCACAGCACCAGCGTGTTGAAGTCGTGGATCGCCTCCTTCACCGGCCCGGCGGCAGGCTGCAGCCCAATCCCCCAGGGGGTCGGCGCACCGATGCTCGAATGCGTCTCACCGACTATCCCGCCGGAAGTGCCCGGGTCTGGGGCACTCTGGGCCAGGGCCTCACCCACGCTCATCAGGGCGGCGACTGCCAGACCCGATGCCTTACCGAACCACCGACCGATCAACCGATGCATCCTGTATCCCGCCCGCACGCGCGCGGCGCGCGTTGCCCTGATGCCTGCCCAGCCGCCGCGACCCGCCATCCCTGACCGGTCGGCCGACGCGCCGCGTTGCCCCGGCGAGCCCGGGGTTGGCGGTGCGGGCGGACCATAGTCGCGCCGCAGCATGGTCACAAGTGAGGCCCGGCGCGAATGCCGTGAAGCCAGCCCTCCGATACGGCGCTTCAGCCGCCGGTCTCGGTCTCTGCATCCACCTCGGCGACGTGGTCCACCATGTCCGACAGCATGGAGCGGACGTGGTCGTCCTGCACCGCGTAGAACACCTGCCGACCGCGGCGGTCCGCCTGCAGCAGCCGCGCCGCGCGCAGCAGCCGCAGATGGTGCGAGACCAGGGAGGCCGAGATGCCCAGCCGCTCCGCCATCTCGCCGACCGCCGCCGGGGCATCGAGACAGGCGAGGATGATCTTCAGCCGCGTCGGGTCGCTCATCAACCGGAACATCTCGGCCAATTCGACAACCTGGTCATCGCCGATCCTTACGCGCCCACGCATGCCCTCAGCCCTTCTGCTTGCAACCCGGACTCGCGCAACCGTCCAGGCCCGCGACCCACTGCTTGACACGGATGCAGCGCGAGCGCACCTCCTCATCCACTCTAAGCAACTGAAAAACAAGGGGCATCTGAACAATTGAAGACGTGTTCACGCGTCCCCTCCGGCGTGCGGCCATGCTGACGCGGCCGGACCTGACCGAGGCTGCCGCGCCAGAACCGGCGGTCAGCCTGCCGGAAATCCACCGCAGCGTCCGCATTCCCAATGCAGGCGGCTGGCTCCGCCGGCTGCTGGCCTTTGTCGGGCCGGGCTATCTGGTCGCGGTCGGCTACATGGACCCGGGGAACTGGGCGACGGCGCTCGCCGGCGGCTCGGCCTTTGGCTACACCCTCCTCTCGGTCGCGCTGGTCTCCTCGCTGATGGCCATGCTGCTACAGGCGCTCTGCGCCCGGATCGGCATCGTCACGGGTCGTGACCTCGCCCAGCTCTGCC
This sequence comes from Siccirubricoccus deserti, assembly GCF_014283215.1. Classification (GTDB taxonomy): domain Bacteria; phylum Pseudomonadota; class Alphaproteobacteria; order Acetobacterales; family Acetobacteraceae; genus Siccirubricoccus; species Siccirubricoccus deserti. The sequence continues at coordinate 173,708 of NZ_JACOMF010000003.1, read as the reverse complement.
GCGACCGCTTTCCCCGCCCGGTGAACCTCGGGCTCTGGGCGCTGGCGGAGATCGCGATCTGCGCCACCGATCTGGCCGAGCTGATCGGCACCGCCATCGCCCTGCAATTGCTGTTCGGCATCCCCCTGCTGGCCGGAGTGGTGCTGACCGCGCTGGACGCGCTGCTGATCCTCTGGCTGCAGAACCGCGGGGTGCGCTGGCTGGAGGCGCTGGTCGCCGGCCTGATCTTCATGGTGTTCGGCTGCTTCGCGGTCCAGCTCGCCTGGGCGAACCCGGATTGGGCTGCGGTGCTGAACGGCTATATCCCCGCCGCCTCGATCCTGACCGACCAGGACCAGCTCTACATCGCCATCGGCATCCTCGGCGCCACGGTGATGCCGCACAACCTCTACCTGCACACCGCGGTGGTGCAGTCCCGCGCCTATGGGGCCGGGACGGCGGCGAAGCGGGAAGCGATCCGTTTCGCCTCGGTCGACAGCACCGTCGCCCTCTGCCTCGCCCTGCTCATCAACTCCGCCATCCTGATCACCGCCGCGGCGGTGTTCCACGCCGGCGGCCGAACCGAGGTGGCGGAGATCCAGGACGCCCATGCGCTGCTGGCGCCCATGGTCGGCACGGCGGCGGCGGCGACGCTGTTCGCCGTGGCGCTGCTGCTCTGCGGGATCAACGCCACGGTGACGGCCACCATGGCCGGCCAGGTGGTGATGGAGGGCTTCCTCGGCCTCCGTCTGCCGCCGGTGGTGCGGCGGCTGGTGACCCGGTTGGTGGCGATCGTGCCGGCGGTGGTGGTCACCGCGCTCTACGGCACCTCGGGCACGGCGCAGCTGCTGATCCTGTCGCAGGTGGTGCTCTGCCTCCAGCTGCCCTTCGCGGTGGTGCCGCTGATGCTCTTCGCCAGCGACCGCCGGCGGCTCGGCGCGTTTACGGCGCCGCGCTGGCAGCTCGTCGCGGGCTGGGCGACCACGGCGGTGGTGGTGGCGCTGAACCTCAAGCTGCTGTGGGACGTGCTGACCGGCTGAGCCACCCCATCTAGGGCGGATGCGCCGCCTGTTCCTGCTCCCCCTCCTGCTCCTCGCCGCCACCCCCGCCGCGGCGCAGGAGGAAGCCTGGACCGCCTGCCGCCGCGCCATCGCCGCGGCCGAGCCCGGCTCCGGCATCCCGCCCGGCCTGCTGCTGGCGATCGCCCTGGTCGAGACCGGCCGCAGCGACACCCGCACCGGCCGCTACGAGCCCTGGCCCTGGTCCTGGAACGTCGAGGGAGAGCCCGGCCATGCACCGACCCGGCAGGCGGCAGTGGCGCAGGTGCGGGCTCTGCTCGCCGCCGGGCGCCGCTCCGTCGACATCGGCTGCATGCAGGTGAACCTGCTGCACCACCCGGATGCCTTCAGCGGGCCGGAGGAAGGCTTCGACCCGGCGGCCAGCGTCCGCTACGCCATCCGCTTTCTGAAATCCCTCCACGCCCGCAGCGGCTCCTGGGGGCAGGCGATCGCCGACTATCATTCGGCCGACGGGCTGCGCGGCACCGCCTATCACCGCAAGGTGGTGCTGGCCCGGCTCGGCGCCGCCTGGGCCGCAGGCGGGGGAGCGGTGCCGCTGCGCGCGGCGGCCGGGCTCTGCGCCGCCGGGCGGCAGCCGGTGCTGGTCATGCGGCGCGGCGCGCCAAGGCCGCGGCTGGCCTGTCGACCGGCACGGCGCTAGGGCCGCTCCACGCGGACTGGAAACAGCCGGCGCGGAAAAACTGCCCTGGAAGCAAGCGCCTCCAGAACACCTTCATTACGGCCGTACCGGCCAGCCTGGAGGTGTTCCAGTGGATGAAACCGATACCCGGGGCCCACCGAACCGTCGCTGCCGCCACCCCAGGCGAGTTCTTCCCTGGCGGGACGGGTGTGCGAGGCACGGGAACCGTCCCACGTCTCGCTGTCATCCTTGATCTGAAAGTGGAGATTTTGAAACGATAACTTAGCCCTGGGTGTGGTTGCGACCCATTTCATCTGATGCGATAGAGACCTTGGGTGTTCGTGTCTGGATGGGCCGGGCAGGGGTTAGCGTTGGTCGGGCCGCCAGCGGTGGAAACATGTGCCCGGAGGCGCCCGCATGGCCCAGCACCACCACGCCGAGCCGAGCGCCCTGCGCCGTTTTCTTGCAGGCCAGTCCTCCGCAGGATTGGTGTTGATGGGGACGGCCGTCCTGGCGTTGGTGATCGCCAACTCGCCCCTCGGGCCGGGCTATGAAGCCCTCCTACACACCTATGCCGGGCCACTGTCCGTCGAACACTGGATCAACGACGGCCTGATGGCCGTATTCTTCCTGCTCGTTGGCCTCGAAATCAAACGCGAGGCGCTGGATGGCCAGCTTTCCACCTGGTCGCGCCGCGCCTTGCCGGGAATCGCGGCCGCCGGTGGCATGGCGGTGCCCGCATTGGTGTACCTGGCATTCAATTCCGGCCCCACGGCCCATGGCTGGGCTATCCCGGCCGCCACCGACATCGCCTTCGCCCTTGGCGTCATCTCCCTGCTTGGCAAGCGGGTTCCCGCCTCGCTACGAGTCTTCCTGACGGCGCTGGCCATCATCGACGACCTCGGCGCCGTCGTCATCATCGCCCTGTTCTACACGGCCGGGCTCTCACTGCCGGATCTGGCGGGCGCCGCCATAGTGATTGCTGTCCTGGTCGGGATGAACCGGCTCGGTGTGCGCCGCCTGACGCCCTACCTCCTCCTCGGGCTGGTGCTCTGGGTGCTGGTGCTGCGCTCCGGTGTCCATGCCACGCTCGCCGGGGTGATCCTCGCCTTCACGATTCCCTTACAAGGCACCCCCGGCCGACCGGACAACGAACACAGCAGCCCCCTACACCGACTGGAGCATGTCCTGCACCTGCCCGTCGGCTTTCTGATCGTGCCGATCTTCGGGCTGGCCAACGCCGGGGTGCCGTTCCTCGGCATGCCCGCTGAAGCCTTGGCGGCGCCTGTCACGCTCGGCGTCGGGCTGGGGCTGCTGGTCGGCAAAGTGGTCGGCGTGCTGGGCTTCTCCATGCTGGCCATCCGCCTCGGGCTGGCGGACATGCCAGCCTACGCCGGGCGACTTCAGATGGCTGGGACCGCGCTGCTCTGCGGCATCGGCTTCACGATGAGCCTCTTCATCACCCTTCTGGCCTTCCCCGGTGACCCGCTTCTTCAGGCGGAAGCGAAGATCGGCATCCTTGGCGGCTCCCTCCTCTCCGGCCTGCTGGGCTACGCCCTGCTCCGCATGGCGCCGCGGGACTGGCCAGGAACGCCATCACGGTAGGCCGAGGGATCGGGCAGCAGGTCGGTTGCGGGCCAGCCTCAGCCACAGGCTCGCTCCCCACCGATTGTGTCGAACACGTCGGCTGCGAGGATTGGGCAGCTGGACACCTCCGGAAACCTCTGCTCAGGGTGCCGGACGCCAATACGATCCGGGCTTCAACGAGTTCGGCTTCATCCACGCGCGCGCCACCCGGGGACCCGGTCCTGCATTCCTTCGCGATCAACCAGACGAACGACTTTGCCCTCTATTGCGATGCGAGCCCCACCGACTCCTTCTCGGTCAATCTGACCACGCTCCTCCCGGGGATCCTGGCTGGTCGCACATATCCTTCTTCAGTGGCGGCACCTGTCCGTGGTGGATGTGCCGGAGCCCGCATCCCTTGCCCTGCCAAGCGCCGGCTCGCTCGGGCCTGGTTTTGCACAACCTCGCCGTGCGGTGAGTGCCTGGCCTGACGCGATGGCGCTCCAGGAGTATGGCGGTCCTGCAAGGGACCACCTTTCAGAGCGCGGCCGCAGCCGGATCTGATGTCCGGTGCCGTTATGCCACGCACCCCTCTGTCAAATGCGTGAAGCCGCTCCGGGCCGGTTCAGGCCGGCGCCAACTCCAGGTTCGGCACCCGCACCAGGGTGAACAGGCCGAAGGGCCTGCAGGGATCGATCTCGGCCGCCTGGCGCGGGTCGTCCAGCAGATCGCCGAGGGCGAAATCGGGGTGCCAGCCGAGCACCCGGGACAGTGGCGCCAGGGTGCGCTCGGCCCACCAGCGCAGCCCGCCCTCGGCGGCGAAGTGGTTGACGAACAGCAGCTCGCCGCCCGGCCGCACCACCCGGCGCATCTCGCGGAACAGCCGGCGGGCGTCAGGCACCACCGTGGCGGTGAACATTGCCACCGCGATGTCGAAGCTGTCATCGGCGAAGGCCATGGATTCGGCATCCATCTCGACCAGCCCGGCGACGTTGCGCAGCCGGTCCTCACGCACCCGCTGCTGCGCCCGTTGCAGCATGTCGCGCGACAAATCGATACCGACCACCCGCTTCTGCGGCGCATAGAGCGGCAGGGCGAGGCCGGTGCCGACGCCGACCTCCAGCACCCGCTGGCCGGGCAGGCGGTTCACCGCCTCCACCGCGCGGCGGCGGCCGGCGCCGGAGATCGCACCGAACACGCCATCGTACACGCCGGCCCAACGGCGATACGCTTCCCGCACCGCCTCGGCATCCAGCGCGGCGCGCGGGTGGCCGGTGCGCTCGGCCAGCTGGAGCCTTGCCTGGGAAATGATCCCCCTCCTGAATTCTTAATGCGGCTCGCTAGACCAACGGGGGCTGCGACGCAAGCAGAGCGTCACAGCCCAACGGCGCCGGCAGGCCGCCGTTCCGGCAGCGCCACCAGCACCCCGCCGATGGCGATGACCGCCGCCCCCGCCAGGGTCCAGCCATCCGGCCAATCGGCGAAGACCAGCACCCCGGCCAGGGTTGCCCAGACCAGCTGGGTGTAGGACAGCGGCGCCAGCAGGCTGACCGGGGCGCGGGCATAGGCCAGCACCAGCAGCCCGTGCCCGGCCGCCCCCAGCACCCCGAGCGCCACCAGCAGCGCCCAATCCGACAGTGCCGGCCAGCTCCAGAAGAAGGGCTGCGCCAGGCTGGTGGCCAGGGAGGCGGCGAAGCCGGTGTAGAGGATGGTGGTGCGCGGGTCGTCGATCGTCGCCAGCCGGCGGGTCAGGATCTGGTAGACCGCGAACAGTGCGGCGGTGCCGAGCGGCAGCAGGGTCGCCCAATGGATCGGCTCGCCGCCGGTCAGGAAGGGCGGGCGCAGCGCCAGCAGCACTCCGGCCAGCCCGATGCACACGCCGATCCAGCGGCGCGCCGACACCTGTTCCCGCAGCCAGAGCGCGGCCAGCGCCACCGTCAGCAGCGGCGAGGCGAAGCCGATGGCCGTCGCATCGGTCAAGGGAATGTGCACGAGCGCCGAGGAAAACAGGAAATTCCCGCCGGCCAGCAGCAGGCTGCGGATCATCTGCGTCCAGGGTGCCCGGGTCCGCCAGGGCAGCCGGCCCATCGTCAGCCGGAACAGCAACGCGACCGCCAGCAGGCTGAACAGGAAGCGCGCCCACATCAGCTGCGGCACGGCGAATTGCGCCGTCAGCAGCTTCAGCAGCGTATCCATGCAGACGAAAAGCAGCAGGGCCGCCAGGATCAGGGCGGCCCCGGCAAGCCGGCCATTCATCGGCCGAGCAGGTGATCAGGCATGGCACAACTTCATCGGCCGCGGCTCGCGCCGCAACCCCTCGCGGGTGGCGGCGGGGCATGCGGCAACCGGCGGGTGACCACCCCATCCGGCTCGGCTCAGGCCGCGTCCTCGCGGCGGTCGCGCACCTTCACATAGGCAAGCGCCGCATGCTCGGCGCAATAGGGCTTCCCGGGCGTCGCATCGCCGCTGCAGAAGCGGAAGCCACTCGTCCCGGGCTCGCCGATGGGCCAGCAGCAGGTGCGGGAGGCGGCGCGCGGGAAGGGCCGCACCATCGCCAGGGGGGCAGGCGGCGCGACCGGGGCGGGGCGGGGCGGGGCGGCCGGCGGCCGCTCCTCCAGCCGGCGCTGCGGCGGGGCCGGGGCGTGGGTCGGTGCTGGCAGCGTCGGCGGCGCCTGGCGCGGCTGGGCCGGCATCCGCAGGCTGGGCTCCGCCTCGCGCCGGATCGGGCTCGGCCGGGCCGGCAGGTTCAAGCGATGCGCCTTGCCAACCACCGCATTCTTCGAAATGCCCATCCGGCGGCCGATTTCGGCGGTCGAATGGCCTTCGTCCCAGAATGCGCGCAGCTGGTCGATCGCCTCAGACGTCCAGTCCATGTGGTGCTCCCCTGCCTGGCAATACCAGATCTAGCCGCCTACTAGATACGGTAGGACAACGCGGGCACCTGCCACAAGTTCTGGCCGGAACCAGAGCGCGAATTTCTGTGGACAACCTATGGATGCAGACAGGCGGAAGCGCTGCCCCCGTGTCCTCGCTGGGGGGACAAGCCTTCCCCACGCCCCGGCCCACGCCCCGGCGTGAGTTCGGGTACAGGGCGGCCCGAAGCGTTGACCAGCCTAGCGGTAACTTCTCAAGTTATTGATTTATTGAGATTCAAGCTCGACCTACAAGACCCCGCGAACCCAGACCGGGGTCTGGGGTGGCGCCCGCCACCCCAGCAGGGCCCGAGGCTAGCCCCCGGCACCAACGCCCCTACTGCAAATCCACCGTCACCAGATCCTGGAACCAGGATTGCGCCGAGACGAACCCCCGCACCCGGCGCGACATGGCGCGCGGGTTGAGGTCGTGGACGATGTAGAGCCAGGGCGGGTTGTCCACCAGCCGCGCATGCGCCCTGGCGTAGGCGGCGTCATAGGCCGCCTCGTCGCGGGCATTCTCCAGCGCGGCAAAGGCTTCCTCGAATTCCGGGTCGTTGTACTGGCCCCAGTTGAAGCCGTTCGGTGGCACGAAGGCCTGCAGGAAGTAGCGCGCCGCCACCGCCGGGTCGGAGGAGGGCGAGGAGGGGTTGGTCGCCGTCGAGCCGTTGAGGATCGGCGCATCCGGCCCCTGCCGGATCGCCGTCAGCAACGTGTTCCATTCCGTCACCTCGAAGGCGACGTTGACCCCGCAGGCCTCCTTCAGGTTCTGCTGCATGTACTCGTTCATCGGCAACGGCAGCATCTGGCCGGAGCCGCTGGCCGAGATCATCACCTTGAAGGACAGCGGCCGCTGCGCGGTGTAGCCGGCCTCGGCCAGCAGCGCCTTGCCGCGCGCCGGGTCGAAGCCGTAGCGGTGCTGCGGCGCGCCGAAATGCGGGTCGGAGGGCTTCAGCCAGCCGACGCTCGGCTCGGCCGTGTCGTTCAGCAGCTGCACCAGGCCGGCGCGGTCGACGCAGTAGTTCAGCGCCTGCCGCACCCTTACGTCGCGGAACGGCGAGGTGGTGCCGCCCATCTGGTACAGCCAGGGCCAGACATGCGGGTATGAGTTGGTCACCACGTTGAAATTCGCCTGCCGCAGGCTCGGGATGGCATCCGGCGGCGGTACCTCGATCCAGTCCACCTGGCCGGAACGCAGCGCGGCGAGGCGCGAATTCGCCTCCGGGATCGGCAGCAACAGCACCCGGTCGAGCTTCGGCACCCGCGCCTGGTCCCAGTAGCCGGCGTGCTTCAACAGTTCGGCCGAGACCCGCGGGGTGAAGCGCCCGAGGCGGAAGGGCCCGGTGCCGGCCGCCGGCAGCTCCGCCACCTTGGCCCAGTCGCGGCCGGCCCGCTCGAAGCTCTGCGGGCTGGTGAACAGGATGTAGACCGCCATGTAGGGGAAGTAGCTGGCGACCCGCGTCGTGGTCATCGCCACGGTGAAATCGTCGAGCTTGCGGTAGCTCGCCATGATCGGGGTGCGGGCGCGGGTGATACCGCTGCCGGCCGGCTCGAACTGCGGGCTGTCGGGTTTGAAATAGCGGTCGAGGTTCCAGATCACGCTGTCGGCGGTGAAGGGCGTGCCGTCGTGAAATTGCACGCCCCGGCGCAGGTGGAAGATCCAGGTCCTGGGATCGTCCGGCGCCTGCTCCCAGCGCTCGGCCAGGCCGGGCCGCAGCGTTGCCGGCCGGTCGGCGCGGGAGAGGTCCCAGAGCACCAGCCCCTCGAAGATCGGGTAGCCGAGGAAGCGCATCCCCTCGAAGCCGTTGTTCGGCATGCCGGTGGTTGTCGGCACGTCGGCCGCGGTCATCGCGATGCGCAACGTCTTCTGCTGCGCCATGGCGGGCAAGGCGCCCGCGACCAGCGCCGCCAGGGCAAGCCCCGCGGCGCGCTGGAGAACCCTCATATTGATCCATCCCCCGTTCCGTTGTCACGGCAGGCAATGCAAGGATCGTGCAAGCCGGGATGCCGGGGTCCTGCGGGTGTTCCGGCGGCCGGTGATGAAGGCTGCGGCAGCGACTGCCCGGGTTACAGGCGCGGCGGCAATTCGCGGTTCAGCGTGATGGTACCGCCGGTGGACAAGGTGCCGAGCGGCGACCGCCAATCCCCCACGGTGGTGTCCGGCACGCCGGAATACTGCCCGCCGGCGCGCAGCCCCCCGGGGCCACAGGCCGCCAGCAGCAGCAGGGCAAGCAGGATGATCGCAGGCGGCATGGGCAGGGCTCCTTTGACCCTGCCACATGGCGCCTGCGATGGATTGCGTCCAGGCTGGAATGCAATCCCTCGGCAAGCGGCTGCGCGGATGCCGGATATGCGGCGGCTCCGGGCGTGGGCACGCCGAACACCGTCATGGCCGGACCTGATCCACGGCCGCCCGGCACGGTGCCTGCTTACGGCAGGGCAGGTTGTCGGCGGCTTCAGCCGGGCCAGAGCTTGCGGCGACGGTTGATTAACCCGGAACAGCCTAGGGTACGGCGCCACCTGCAAGGAAGCCGCACCGGTGCCCCGCTGCCGCCGCCCAGACGTCCGTTCGTGACGCGGCTACCCGCGACCGCCGCGCCGGCCTGGTTCGTGCGCCGGGCCGGACGGCTCGGCCTGCGCGCCCGGCTCATCCTGGCCTTCCTCTCCATCGCCCTGCTGGTCGGGCTGTCCGGCGCCGCGAGCGGCATCCTCGCGCTGCGCGGCCGGGCCAGCATCGGCCTGCTGGCCGATGTGGCGACGCCGCTGCGGATCGAGAGCGGGGAGCTGCGGCTGACCGCGGCGCAGATGCAGGCGACCTTGCTGGCGGCACTGGCCAGCCGCGACACCGACGACGCCGCGCTGGATGCCCAGCTCGCGGCCTTCGCCGCGCTGGGCCGCGACGCCGAAGCGGCGCTTGAGCGGATGCGCGGCCTCGCTGCCCGCGCCGGCGTCGCCCTGCCGCTTGAGGATGCGGCGGCGGCGGGGCAGGAGATCCGGCTGATGGCCGGGATGGTCGCGGCGCACCGCCAGCGCCGGGCGGCGACGCACGAGGCCCGCGCCCGCCACCGGCGCTTCGAGGCGGCGAACCATGCGTTCAGCTTCGCCACCCTGCAGATCAATACCGCCATCGAGCACGGCATGGCCGAGGCGGCGCGGCAGCTACGGCGCGGCACCGCCGAGGGCCGCCTGCCGGCCAGCCAGCAGATCGCGCTGACCGACACCATGGCTGGCGTGCTCCAGCCGGCGCTGCGTGCGGTCGCCATCCTGATCCAGGCCCGGCTCGGGCTGAATGCCCAGGCCGATGCCTTCCTCGGCGTCACCGACACCGCGGCGCTGGCGGCACGGGAAGAGGCGGCGCGGCAGGCGCTGGGCGCCACCACCTCGGCGCTGCACGCGCTGACCCACCGGCTGGCCGCGGCCGGCCGCCACATGCCGCGCGATCCGGCGGCCGAGGCCCGGCTGGCCGCGGCGGTGGCGGAGTTCGATGCCACGCTGTTCGGCGGCGATGGCGTCTTCGCCTACCGCCGCGCCGCGCTGGCCGCGGCGGCGGCGGTGACCCAGGGCGAACGGGCGCTGCGCCAGGCGGATGACGACCTTGCCCGGGCGCTGGCGAGCACCGCCGCCCTGGCCGAACAGCTGGAGGCCGAGGCGCGGAGCGGGGCCGATGCGGCGGCCCGGCAGCTGCTGCTGGCCCTGGCGGCGACGGCGCTCGGCGGCATCGGCCTTGCGGTGCTGCTCGGCATCGCCTTCACCCGCCGGCTGCTGCAGCCGCTGTCGCGGCTCGACGACGCCATCCGCGGCGTCTCCGAAGGCCGGCTGGACACCAGGCTGGCCAATGCCGCGCGGGGCGATGAGGTGGATGCCATGGCGGCCACGATGCTGGACCGCGTCGCCCATCTGGCGACGCATGACGCGCTGACCGGGCTGCCCAACCGCGCCCTGTTCCGCGACCGGCTGGACCAGGCGCTGGCCCATGCCCGGCGGGCAGGCGGAACGGTCGCCGTCCACTGCATCGATCTCGACCGCTTCAAGGAGGTAAACGACACGCTGGGCCACGCCGCCGGCGACCGGCTGCTGACCCAGGTGGCGACACGGCTGGCCGATTGCCTGCGCGACACCGACACCTTGGCGCGACTCGGCGGCGATGAGTTCGCCGTGGTCCAGTGCGACTCCCGGCAGCCGCAGGACGCCGAGACTCTCGCCCGCCGCATGGTGGCGGTGCTGGCGGAGCCCTTCGACCTCGCCGGCCACCAGGCGGTGGTCGGCACCAGCATCGGCATCGCGCTGCGCGCCGGCGCCGAGGCGCTGGTCGATCCGGCGCTGCTGCTGCAGGAAGCCGATGTCGCGCTGTACCAGGCCAAGGACGCCGGCCGCGGCACCTGGCGCTTCTTCGAAGCCGAGATGAACCGCCGGCTGCAGGCCCGCAAGGCGCTGGAGGCCGATTTGCGCCGGGCCCTGGCGGAAAGCCGGTTCACCCTGCATTACCAACCCCAGGTCGACCTGGACGGAAGGCGGCTGGTCGGCGCGGAGGCGCTGCTGCGCTGGGACCACCCGACCCATGGCCCGCTGCGGCCCGCCCAGTTCATCCCGCTGGCCGAGGAGACCGGGCTGATCGGCCCGATCGGCGCCTGGGCACTGGCCGAGGCCTGCCGCCAGGCCGTCGCCTGGCCGTCGCTGCCGCGGATCGCGGTGAACATCTCCGCCGGCCAGTTCCGCCGCGCCGGCTTCGTCGCCATGGTCGAGAGGACGCTGCGCGAAACCGGCCTGCCGCCGCAGCGGCTGGAGCTGGAGGTGCCGGAAGCCCTGCTGCTGGTCGACACCGAGGCGGTGATCGCCGGCCTCGCCCGGCTGCGCAGCCTCGGCGTCTCCATCGCCATGGATGATTTCGGCACCGGCAGCTCCAGCCTCGGCACGCTGCGCCGCTTCGCCTTCGACCGCATCAAGATCGACCGGTCCTTCGTCCAGGGCCTCCGCCCGGAGGGAGAGGCCATGGCGATCATCCGCGCCGTCCTCGGCATGAGCCGCGCCCTCGGCATCCGCACCCATGCCGGCGGCGTCGAGGATGAGCGCCAGGCGGCGCTGCTGAAGGGCGAGGGCTGCGAGGAGGTGCAGGGATACCTGTTCGGCCGCCCGATGACGGCCGAGGCCTTCACCACCATGCTCGCCGCCCGGCCGCCGGAACTGGCGCTGGCCGGGGCGTGAGCCCGCTCAGCCCGCCAAGCGGTCCTTGTACCGTTGCTTGAGCTCGGCCTTCCACAGCTTGCCCGTCGCGGTGTGCGGCAGGCTTTCCACGAACTCCACCTGGTCGGGGATCCACCACTTCGCCACCTTGCCTTCGTAGAAGTGGAGGATCTCCTCGGCGGTCGGCGCGGTGCCCGGCTTCGGCTGAACCAGCAGCAGCGGCCGTTCGTCCCACTTCGGGTGGCGGATCGCGATCACCGCCGCCTCGGCCACCGCCGGATGGCCCATGATGAGGTTCTCCAGCGTGATGGAGCTGATCCACTCGCCGCCCGACTTGATGACGTCCTTGGCGCGGTCGACGATCTCGATGCAGCCGAGCGCGTCCACCGTCACAACGTCGCCGGTGCGGAACCAGCCGTCCGGCGTGTGTGCCGGGTCGCCCGGCCGGTTGAAATAGGCGCTGGCGACCCAGGGCCCGCGCACCTCCAGCTCGCCGAAGGCGACGCCGTCATGCGGGATCTCCTTCCCCTCGCCGTCGCGCACCCGGATCTCCACGCCGAACATCGGCCGCCCCTGCTTGCGGGCGTAGTCGAGGAAGCGGTCGGCATCCCAATCCGCATTCTCCGGCTTGCGCGAATTGGTGGTGCCGAGCGGGCTCATCTCGGTCATCCCCCAGGCATGCAGGATGGAGACACCGTATTCCTTCAGGAAGCCGGCATTGATCGCGGTGGGCAGGGCGGTGCCGCCGACCACCAGTCGCGGCGGCGCGCTGAAGCGCCGCGCGGGCTCGGCCCGCATCCAGTTGAGCAGCGCGGTCCAGATGGTCGGCACGCCGGCGGAGAAGGTGACGCCCTCCTCCTCGATCAGCCGATGGAGGCTGGCCGGGTCGAGCTTCGGTCCTGGCAGCACGAGGGAGGCGCCGGCCGCCGCGGTGGAATAGGGGATGCCCCAGCCGTTCACATGGAACATCGGCACCACCGGCATCACCACATCGGCGGCGCCGATGTTGAAGCAGTCCTTCTGCAGGGTGGAGATGGCGTGGATGACGGTGGAGCGGTGGCTGTACAGCACCCCCTTCGGATCGCCCGTCGTGCCCGAGGTGTAGCAGAGCGAGGAGGCAGCGCGCTCGTCGAGCTCCGGCCAGGGGTAGCTTGCCGGCTGGCCAGCGATGAGATCCTCCTGCGCCAGCACCTCGAACCGGTCGCGCAGCGGGCAATCGGCCGGGATCTGCGACGCCTCGCCCATGATGACGATGGTGGTGAGGCTGGGCGGCAGCTTGTCCGCCAGCGCCTCCGCCCCGGCCAGAAGGGTGGGGTCGACGAACAGGTGGGTGTCCTCGGCATCGGCCAGGATGTAGGCGATCTGGTCGGGGAAGAGCCGCGGGTTCACCGTGTGCAGCACCGCGCCCATCGCCGAGATGCCGTAATAGGCTTCGAGGTGCCGGTGGTCGTTCCAGGCCAGGGTGGCGATCCGCTCCCCCTGCTTCACCCCGCGCCCCTTCAATGCATGGGCAAGCTGGGCGGCGCGGGCGGCGATCTGCGGCCAGCTATGGCGGACCAGCGTGCCATCCGCCCGGGCCGAGACGATCTTGGCCCCGGCGTGGTTGCGCGCCGCATGCTCCAGGATGGAGGAGATCAGCAGCGGACGGTCCTGGATCAGGCCCAGCATTCTCGGAGGCTCCCTGGCTGTCGCCTTGCTTGGCGTTACGCCTGAATATCGGGGCTGGATGCCGGTGCGGGCAAGGCCCGGGGCGGCGGGACGCACCCTGCAACGGCCCGGCGGAAATGCCCCGCCGCTCACGCAACCGTTGCCGGCGTGGGTCGATATCCACCGGACAGGCGATGCAGTCAGGCCGCGAATATGCCATATTGCCATGCACGGGACGCCGGCTGCGCCCCGCGGTGTCGCCTCCCCCCCCTTGGGCGGCACCGAGGCAATCCCCCCCTGGCGCAGCCGGCGTTCCGCTTTCCCTTCATGCTTCCGCCGCCAACCGGGCCAGCGCCTCGCGGTAGGTGGCCTCGAACAGCGCATCCAGCGCCGGGTTGAGCCCCTTCAACCCGATCGCCACCCGCCCAGCCCAGCCCAGGTACTCCACCCGCCGCGCATGGTCCCAGCCGTGCGGCGGGCTGTCGGTAATGGCGCGCAGATTGGAGATCTTGTCGGCCAGCTTGAGTTGCCGGGCGGCGGCGGATTTCTTCGCCGCCTGGCGCACCTGGTTGGCCTTGCGGACCTCCTTCGGCAGCGCCTTGTCGTCCGACACCTCGGCGACGATGCTGGCTACCTCGGCGCCGAAGGCGGCCTCGATGTCGGCCAGGGTGGTGGGCGTCGGGTCGGCGTCGCTGTCCTCCACCGTGTCGTGCAGCAGGGCGGCAATGACGGCGGCTGGCGGGGCGCCATGCTCGGCCAGCAGGGCGGCAACTTCCAGCACGTGGTTCACGTAGGGCTCGGCCGCGGCGCCCTTGCGGGTGTGGGTGGCGTGGACGCGGGCGGCGAAGACAGCGGCGCGCAAGACGGTGGCGAGGGTGGATTCAGGGGTGTCCATCGGGGCGGCGTTCTCCAAAGGGGCAGGACGTAAGCACGGGGGAGGACATTCCCGTTGGGCGCAATACGTCCAACCGCCTTTGCCTTCCGTGAACCTGCTGTTCATGGGGTTGCGAGCCATTTTCGACCAGGCGGGTTGAACCCATGCCTTCAACCGGGGATGGAGGCGACGATCCGGCCGTTTGACCTGATCTGCATTCCGAGAACCGGCGCCGTCCGCAGCGGATGCATCGTCGCGCCTTCCGCATCCGGACTCCCATTCGGCGCTCCGATGTGCCGCCGGACCCGCACCCCACCCGTTCCACCACGGCATCTCCCCTTGCCGTCGATCCCCGAAGCCCGGTTGAGTGGCCGCGGCCGATGCATGCCGCCGTCGGGTCATCCTGACCACCGCAGCAACCGGCCCGCCGATGGCCGCGTTGCCAGATCGCCAGACCATGTTCCGCGCGCCGGCCGCACTCCGTTCATTGCCGCGCCGCATTCATCCCGGCCTCCGGCCACCCGATTCCAGCCTCAACCAAGGGCCCCTTCGCATGCCCCATTGCCGCCTGCCCAACCCGGACCGCCTGCGTGGCTGAGCCATCCTACGCCGCGCCGCCGGAGCCCCCGACCCGCGTCGCTGCCTGGCTGCTGCTGGCAATGTCCGGCCTCGTCTCGCTCTCCCTGATCGGCTCCCCCGGCACCACCGATGTCGGCCTCTACTGGCTGCCCTGGATGAACCACATCGACAGCCTGGGAACCGGCGCCGCCTATGCGGCTGCCGAGAGCGACTATCCGCCGCTCAGCTTCGTCATCCTCCGGTTCGCCCATCACCTGGGCCAGGTGATGGACTGGGATGCGTTGACCGCGCTGAAGACCACCATCTTCCTGGTCCAGCTGCTCTCGACCGGGCTGGTACTGGCGATCTCCGGCAGCCCGATGCTGGCTGCCGCCTTCAGCGCCGGCGTCACCCTGAACGGGATGGGCCTCGCCTATCTCGACCTTTTCGTCGCCCCGACCCTGCTCGGCGCCTTCTGGGCGTTGCGGGAAGGCCGGCCAGTGCTGGGGACGCTGCTGTTCGGCCTCAGCGCCCTGACCAAATGGCAGCCGCTGCTGATCGCGCCCTTCCTCGCCATCCACATCTTCGGCATCGATTCATTGCGGCCGCAGGCGCTGCTGGCGGTGGTGCGCACGCCGCTGTTCCGCCGGGTCGCCCTGGTCGCCGCCGGGCTTGCCCTGGTGATCTTCATGGGCTTCGGGCGGGAACCGCTGCCGGCGCTGCACCGCGCCACCCACAACGCCTTCCTCAGCGCCAACGTGCCCAATCTCGCCTGGCTGGAGCAGTACCTCTGGCGCACCCTGGTGGAGGGCAGCGCCGGGCTCGGCGACCCGGCGACCTTCATGGCGAATGTCGGCCGGCCGGTGATCTGGCTGCACAAGGGGTTGTTCTACCTGGCCTATGCGGCGACCATCCTGATGGCCGTCCGTGGCCCCAAGGGCCTGGCGCCGACGATCCTCTACGCTATCACCGCCTTCCTCGGCTACGTCATCCTGAGCACCGGGGTGCATGAGAACCACCTCTTCACCCCGCTGCTGCTCGGCTTCCTGCTGGCGGCGCTGGCGCCTTCCCCTTCCAACTGGACCATCGCGGCGTTGCTGGCAGCAATGGCCAATGCCAACCTGCTGCTGTTCTACGATCTGAATGGCCGGGGGACCGACGGGCGGCTGGTCGGCATCGACCTCAGCCTGCCGATGGCGGTGCTGTTCGTTGCGGTATGGGTTTCCTTCATGTTCGGCGCGGCGCGGCAGTTCGCGCCGGCGGGGGAGGAAGGCCGGGGCCGCTTCGGCGGGGCGCCGCGGCGCCACGCGATGGCCCGGTCGCTGCGCTGAAGCAGCGCCGGGCTAGGCCACTCGGCCATTCGGCTCTCGCCATCCGGTCAATGGTGGTGCCCTCGTCGTCGCCGCACATCATCCCCAGATGAGGACACGCCGATGAACGACACCAGCGCCCCCGACCTCTTCGCCGCCTTCTCCGACCGCCTCGCGGCCCTCACCGCCCTGGCCGCCGCCCGGACCGCCACCGTGCATGGCCGCGACGGCCGGGCCCGCTCCGGCCTGCTCTGGGCGGAGGGGCTGGTAGTGACCGCGGAGGAAGCGCTGGAGCGTGATGACGAGCTCGCCCTCACCCTGCCGGACGGCCGCCGGGTGGCGGCGACCCTGGCCGGGCGCGATCCCGGTACGGATGTGGCGCTGCTGCGCGCCGCGACCGGCCCGGTGCCGCCGGTCGATCTCGCCCCGCCGGCCGGTGCCGCCGGCAGCCTGGCGGCCGGGCATCTGGTGCTGACCGTCGGCCGGGGGGAGCATGGACCGCTGGCCGCCTTCGGCATGGTGGCGCAGCTCGCCGGGCCATGGCGGTCGCTGCGCGGCGGGCGGCTGGAGCGCCGCATCCAGCTCGGCTTCCGGCTCGATCCGGCGGCGGAAGGCGGAGCGGTGCTGGATCATGCCGGACGGCTGCTGGGCATGGCGGTGCCGGGGCCAAGGCGCCGTGCCCTGGCGATCCCGGCCGAGACCATCGGCCGGGTGGTGGAGACGCTGAAGGCCACCGGCCGCATTGCCCGCGGCTACCTCGGCCTGGCGCTGCAGCCGGTGCGGACGGAGCATGGACGCGGGCTGATCACCGTCGGCGTCGACCCGCTGAGCCCGGCCGGGCAGGCGGGGGTGCTGCTGGGCGATGTGCTGGTGGGCTGGGATGGCACGCCGCTGACCTCGGTGCGGGAGATGCTGGCGCGGCTCGACCCCGATAGCATCGGGCGGGAGGTGACCTTGGATTTGATTCGCGCCGGGCTGCCGCGGCGCCTGCCGGTGGTCATCCGGGAAAGGGCGGTGGCCGAATGATGCTGATCGACATTGGCGCCCAGGGGCGCGAGCGGGGTGGCACGCCATGATGCAGGCCCTTGCCGAACGGCGTCGCGCCGCCGCGACGCCGGCGCCGCCGCTGCGGGTGGCGCTGCGGGTGGACGACCCTGCCCTCGCCGCCCGGCTGGCGGCGCTGCCCAGCCTCCGGCTGGTGGAGGAGGAAGTGGCCGAGGTGGTGCTGGCCCAGTCGCCAGGCACCGATCCGGGCGGCCTGCCGCGACTGGTACTGGCCGACGAGGGCGCCGCCGTGCGGGCGGCGCTCAGGGCCGGCGCCGCCGGGGTGCTGCCGCCGGACGCGCCGGCGGCGACGCTGGCCGCCGGCCTTGCCGCGGCGGCACGCGGGCTGGCCGTAGTGCCGCCCGGGCTGCTCGCCGTACTGGCGGGGCGGGAGACGCCGCCGCCGGACGTCGGGCTGACGCGGCGGGAGCGTGAGGTGCTGGACCTGCTGGCCGCCGGCGCCTCGAACAAGGTGATCGCCCGGCGGCTCGGCCTGTCCTTCCACACCGCCAAGGCGCATGTCGCGGCGGTGCTGCAGAAGCTTGGCGCCAGCAGCCGGGCGGATGCGGTGGCGCGCGGGGCGCGGGCGGGGCTGGTGCTGCTGTAGGACAGGTTGGCACCGGCCGCTGGTTGCTGTTGCCACCCACAGCGACTACCTGATGTGGCAATCCCGGCCCCTGCGCGGGCCCTCCCCTCAGCATGCAAGAGACCATGAGCGATCCAGCCGAACAGCTGCCGGACATCCCTGGCGCGGAACCACCCCCCGAAGCTCCGCAGGATGCAGCGCCGCAGACCGACGCCGAGCGCATCGCCGCGCTGGAGGCGGAGGTCCAGCAACTCCGCGATCGCTGGCTGCGCTCGGAGGCGGAGATGCAGAACCTCCGCAGCCGGACCCAACGCGAGGTTGCGGACGCGCGGCAATACGCCATCCAGAAATTCGCCGGCGACGTGGTGGAGGCGGCGCAGAACCTGCGCCGTGGTCTCGATGCGCTGCCGCCGCAGCAGGAGGGCGAGCCAGAGCTGCTGACCAAGCTGCGCGAGGGCTTCGAGGGGGTTGAGCGCAGCTTCCTCGGCGTGCTGGAGCGTAACGGCATTGCCCGCAAGGATGCCCAGGGCCAGCCCTTCGACCCCGAACTGCACCAGGCGATGGCCGAGCAGCCGGCGCCGGAGGGCGTGGCGCCGGGCACGGTGATCCAGGCCTGGACCCCGGCCTGGACGCTGAACGGGCGGCTGCTGAAGCCGGCGATGGTCGTCGTCGCGGCCGGCGGTGGTACGCAGAGCAAGTGACGGTCGCCGCTGGCGGCGCGGGAATGTCGCCGCCGGCGGCGCGAGCGGAATGAGCGCCGCCGTGACGCCTGACGCCGCCTAAATTTTCATCACCCGGGCGTATGGACCCTTGTCCGGTCGCCCCGGGGCCAATACATCGGCAGCGTTGTCGGCCGTTCGGCCGGCGATCCCCAGCATCCGAAGTCGCCTCTCAGGGAATCCATCCCCGGGCGCAATCAGGGGACGGGGCGCGGTGCCTGTTTCGGGCCGCCCTCGCCCGCCGCAAAGGAGAAGTTACGGATGAGCAAAGTCATCGGCATCGACCTCGGTACCACCAACTCCTGCGTCGCCATCATGGAAGGCAAGGAGACGCGGGTTATCGAGAACGCCGAGGGTGCCCGCACCACCCCCTCCATGGTCGCCTTCGCCAAGAACGGTGAGCGGCTGGTCGGCCAGAGCGCCAAGCGCCAGGCGGTGACCAACCCGACGAACACCCTCTATGCCGTGAAGCGCCTGATCGGCCGCCGCTTCGATGATCCGATGGTCAAGAAGGACATCGGCCTGGTCCCCTACCACATCGTGCGCGCCGACAACGGCGACGCCTGGGTTGAGGTCGAGGGGCAGAAATACGCGCCGCAGCAGATCAGCGCCAACATCCTCACCAAGATGAAGGAGACCGCCGAGGCCTACCTTGGCGAGAAGGTGACCCAGGCGGTCATCACCGTCCCGGCCTACTTCAACGACGCCCAGCGCCAGGCCACCAAGGAAGCCGGCGCCATCGCGGGCCTCGAGGTGCTGCGCATCATCAACGAGCCGACCGCGGCCGCGCTCGCCTATGGCATGGACCAGAAGAAGGGCGGCACCATCGCGGTCTACGACCTCGGCGGCGGTACCTTCGACGTCTCCATCCTCGAGATCGGCGACGGCGTCTTCGAGGTGAAGTCGACCAATGGCGACACCTTCCTCGGCGGCGAGGATTTCGACGCGCGGGTCATCGACTACCTGGCCGATGAGTTCAAGAAGGAGCAGGGCATCGACCTGCGCGGCGACAAGCTCGCCCTGCAGCGTCTGAAGGAGGCCGCCGAGAAGGCCAAGATCGAGCTCTCCTCCGCCAAGGAGACGGAGGTCAACCTGCCCTTCATCACCGCCGACGCCTCCGGGCCGAAGCATCTGGTGATGAAGCTGACGCGGTCGAAGCTCGAAGCCCTGGTGGACGACCTGATCCAGCGCACGCTGGAGCCCTGCAGGAACGCGCTGAAGGACGCCGGCGTGAGCGCCGGTGAGATCGACGAGGTGATCCTGGTCGGCGGCATGACCCGCATGCCCAAGGTCATTGAGGCGGTGAAGCAGTTCTTCGGCCGCGAGCCCGCCCGCAATGTCAACCCGGACGAGGTCGTCGCCATCGGCGCCGCCATCCAGGGCGGCGTGCTGAAGGGCGAGGTGAAGGACGTCCTGCTGCTCGACGTCACCCCGCTGTCCCTCGGCATCGAGACGCTGGGCGGCGTGTTCACCCGGCTGATCGACCGCAACACCACGATCCCGACCAAGAAGTCACAGGTGTTCAGCACCGCCGACGACAACCAGACCGCGGTCACCATCAAGGTCTACCAGGGTGAGCGTGAGATGGCGGCGGACAACAAGCTGCTGGGCAATTTCGACCTGACCGGCATCCCCGGCGCCCCGCGCGGCGTGCCGCAGATCGAGGTGACCTTCGACATCGACGCCAACGGCATCGTCTCGGTCCAGGCCAAGGACAAGGCGACGGGCAAGGAGCAGCAGATCAAGATCCAGGCCCGCTCCGGCCTGTCGGAGACCGACATCGAGCGCATGGTGAAGGAGGCCGAGGCGAATGCCGAGACCGACCGGAAGCGGCGCGAGACGGTGGAGGCGCGCAACCAGCTGGATGCGCTGATCCACAGCACCGACAAGACGCTGAAGGACAATGGCGACAAGGTCGGTGAGGCGGAAAAGGCCGAGGTCGAATCCGCCCTGGCCGCCGCTCGCACCGCGATGGAGAGCGGCGACGCCGAGGCCATCCGCAGCGCCGGGGAGACCCTCTCCCAGGCCGGGATGAAGATGGGTGAGGCGCTGTACAAGGCCCAGCAGGCGACCGAGCAGCAGGCCCCGGGCGGCGCCGGGGCGGGGCCGGCCGGTGGCGCGCAGCCGGGTGGCGGTTCCGACAAGGTGGTCGATGCCGACTTCGAGGAAGTCGACCCGAACAAGAAAAAGTCGGGCTAAGCTTTCGGAACCGCTGCGCTTCCGTGTGATGTTCGGCGCCCGGTTCCCGCAAGGGGCCGGGCGTCGTCCTGTGCGGGGCGCGGCATGACTTACTCCCGGATGGGGTATGAGCCAGGCCATGGCCAAGCGCGATTACTATGACATCCTCGGCGTGCAGCGCGAGGCGACCGAGGATGACCTGAAGAAGGCTTATCGCCGGCTGGCGATGAAGTACCACCCTGACCGCAACCAGGGCGACAAGGAGGCCGAGGGCCGGTTCAAGGAATTGAACGAGGCCTATGACGTGCTGAAGGACGCCGAGAAGCGCGCGGCCTACGACCGCTACGGCCACGCCGCCTTCGAACAGGGCGGGCCGGGCGGCGGCGGCTTCCAGGGCGGCAACCCCTTCGGAGCCGGCTTCGAGGACATCTTCGAGGAGATGTTCGGCCGCTTCGGCGGCGGCGGCGGCCGCGGCCGGCAACGCCAGGCGAGCGGCCGCGGCGCCGACCTCCGCACCACCGTCGAGATCGGGCTGGAAGAAGCTTTTTCCGGCACCAAGAAGACCATCAAGGTGCCCTCCTCGGTCAGCTGCGAGGCGTGCAGCGGCAGCGGGGCGGAACCCGGCAGCGGCGGCGGAGCGCAGACCTGCCCGACCTGCCAGGGGGCCGGCAAGGTGCGGGCGCAGCAGGGCTTCTTCCTGATCGAGCGGACCTGCCCGACCTGCTCCGGCCAGGGGCGGATCATCAAGAATCCCTGCAAGGTCTGCCAGGGCGCCGGACGGGTGCAGCGCGACCGCACCCTCAACGTCTCGATCCCCGCCGGGGTGGAGGACGGCACCCGCATCCGCCTGGCCGGCGAGGGCGAGGCCGGGCTGCGCGGGGCACCGGCTGGCGACCTCTACGTGGACATCGGCGTGCGGCAGCACCCGATCTTCCAGCGCGACGGGGCGAACATCTACGTCCGCGTCCCGCTGCGGATGACCCAGGCGGCGCTCGGCGGATCGGTGGAGGTGCCGACCGTGGACGGTGGCCGGGCCAAGGTCACCATCCCCGCCGGCACCCAGGCGGGCGACCAGTTCCGCCTGCGCTCCAAGGGCTTCTCCGTGCTGCGCAGCGCGGCGCGGGGCGACATGTTCGTGCAGGTCTCGGTCGAGACGCCGCAGAACCTCACGCCGAAGCAGCGGGAGCTGCTGGAGGCCTTCGAGGCGGAAGCGACGCGGACCGGCAAGTCCAGCCCGGAGAGCGAGGGGTTCTTCGCCAAGGTGAAGGAGTTCTGGGACGGGCTGGGTAGGTAGGTGGCGCAAGGGTCGAAGATCGGGGGCAGCGCCCATCGGCGCCGCCTTTAGCGCTGGCCGGGGCGCAGCTGGGTATTCCCCCGGCTGAAGCTCTGTCGGGACAGGCATCGCCAGAACGTCCTTGGGGTATTTCTGCCTGCCCCGAAAGAAAGGCGAAGCCCCATGCTCTACGCGATCCTGGCCTACCATGTTGAAGAGGTGGTCACCTCCTGGACGCAGGAGGAAGACGCCGCGCTGATGAAGGATCTGCACCGGGTCCACGACCGGCTGCACGAGGAGGGCCAGCTTGGCCCGGCGGCGCGGCTTGGGGCGACGCGGCAGGCCGTTACCCTGCGGGGCCCCGGGCTGGTCCTCGATGGTCCTTTCGCCGAGACCAAGGAGCAGCTTCTGGGCTTCTATGTGGTGGAGTGCGAGACGCGCGCCGCCGCCGTTGAGGTCGCGCGCGACCTGCAACGCGTCAATCCCACCGCGGTCTACGAGATCCGCCCCGTCACCACCTACCTGCCCGGCACGCCCTTCCCGCTCACCGACGCGGCGACGCCCGAAGGCGGGTGAGCGCCCCGGACCCGCCGCGGCGCCGGGGATGGCCTCTCCGGCCTTCCCAATTGTAACCACTCCCCTGCTAAGCTGACCTTCCGGCAACAGACCGAAGGGAAGAAACGTGCTTCAGGGAACTCCACGCCGCATCCTGCTTGGCCTCGCCGGCGCGGCGCTCGCCGCCCCGGCCATCGCCCAATCCCGCTATCCCGACCGCCCCATTCGCCTCATCGTTCCCTGGCCTCCGGGCGGGTCGGCGGATGCACAGCTTCGCTCCGCGGCGGAGATCGCCGGGCGCAGCCTGGGCCAGCAGGTGGTGGTGGAGAATCGCGCCGGGGCGTCCGGCACCCTCGGGGCACTCTACCTCACCACCCAGGCGCGGCCAGATGGCTACACCATCAGCCAGATGCATCTCTCCGTCGTCCGCCGGCCCTATATCGTCCGCAATCCGCCCTGGGATCCGGTGAACGACTTCACCCACATCATCGGCATGACCGGCTGGCTGTTCGGCATTGCGGTGAAGTCGGATGGCCCGATCAAATCCTGGGCCGACTACATCGCCTATGCCAAGGCGAACCCCGGGCGGCTCACCTACACCACCTCCGGCATCGCCACGACCAACCACCTGACGATGGAGGAGCTGGCGACGAAAGAGGGATTGGAGCTGGTCCACGTGCCCTATCGTGCCTCCAACGAGGCGGCGGTCGCCGTGGCCTCGGGCGAGGTGATGAGCGTGGCCGACAGCTCCGCCTGGGCGCCGCTGGTGGACGGCGGGCAGCTTCGCCTGATCTGCGTCTGGACCGGGGAGCGGTCGCCACGTTTCCCCGAGGCGCCGACCTTGAAGGAGCTGGGGCACGACATGGTGGTGACCTCGCCCTACGGGCTGTCCGGGCCG
This sequence comes from Siccirubricoccus deserti, assembly GCF_014283215.1. Lineage (GTDB taxonomy): Bacteria > Pseudomonadota > Alphaproteobacteria > Acetobacterales > Acetobacteraceae > Siccirubricoccus > Siccirubricoccus deserti. Next base: position 150,730 of record NZ_JACOMF010000003.1, on the reverse strand, counting down.
AAGGGGATGGACCCCGGGGTGGTCCGGGTGCTGCACGATGCGTTGAAGGCGGCGCTGTTCGACCCGGCCAATGCCAAGGTGCGGGCGCAATTCGACATGCCGTTGGAGTATTATGACACCGAGGGCTACCGCAGCTTCATCGCCCGCCGCGCCGAATACGAGAAGAGGATGGCGCAGCGGCTGAACCTGCGGATCGACTGATCCTTTCCGGGCCGGCCCGGGCCTCGCCCACAGGTCAGGGTGGGCGAGTATCCACGCGTTGCCTAACCAGAAGCCCCCCGATGGGCCAGCCCATCCCTCCGGGAGCCGCTGCAACGGGAGGAAACGACGAGATGATGATGTCGATCCGTCGCCGCGCCATGCTTGCCGCGACAGGCGCCGCGCTGGCCGGGCCCGCCCTCGGCCAGGGCCGCTTTCCCAACCGTCCGATCCGCTTCCTGATCCCCTGGCCCCCCGGCGGCAGCCTGGATGCGCTGCACCGGACCATGTTCGAGATCATGAACAAGGACCTTGGCCAGCCGGTGGTGATCGAGAATCGCCCCGGCGCCCGTGGCACCCAGGCGGCGATCTTCCTCATCAACCAGGCGCGGCCGGACGGCTACACCCTGGCGCACCACCACCTCTCGATCCTGCGCCACCCCTTCCTGACGAAGCAGCCGACCTGGGACCCGGTCAACGACTTCACCTACATCATGCAGCTCAGCGGCTTCACCTTCGGCACCGCAGTGCGCAGCGACAGTCCGTACAAGACCTTCAAGGACCTGATCGAGGCGGCGCGCCGCCAGCCCGGCCGCATCACCTACTCCACCAGCGGCATCGCCACGACCAACCACATCGCCATGGAGGATCTCTGCGCGCGTGAGGGGGTGCAGATGACCCACATCCCCTTCCGCGGCGCGCAGGAAGGGGTGACGGCGCTGCTCGGCAGGCAGATCGACGTGGTCGCCGATGCGCAATCCTGGCGGCCGAATGTGGAGAGCGGGGAGCTGCGCCTGCTCTCGGTCTGGACCCGCGACAGGCTGGCAAGCTTCCCCGAGGCGCCCACGTTGCGGGAACTGGGCTACGACATGGTCGTCACCTCGCCCTATGGGATCGTCGGCCCGAAAGGGATGGAGGGGGAGCTGGTGGAGATGCTGCACCGCGCCTTCCACAAGGCCTACCTGGATGAGGCGAGCCAGGCGATCATCCGCCGCTGGGACATGCCGCAGGAATACCTCCCGCCGGCGGACTACCTGGCCTTCGCCAAGGAGCGGGTGGAGTACGAGAAGCGGATGGTGGCGCGGCTGAACCTCAGTATCGATTGAGCTGCCGAAGGCGTGCCCCGTTGGGGGCCAGCCCCAAGCCCCCGCTGAGGTGGCAAGCGCCACCCCAGATCCTGGCCCGGGTTTCAGATCCGTCGGCTGAGCCCGCAGCTTCACGGCACAGCTCCGGGCAACGCCGAGACGTTCATTCCTGCCGCTAAGCCTAAACCCAGGCCGGGGTCTGGGGGATTGGCGCCCGATCCTACCATTTTGCTTCTGTTTCCAGGCGCGTGGCGCGGGCCATCCAGCGCGCCGCGGGGCCGAACGCCGCCGCCGTGGCGAAGCCCGCTGGCGCCCGGCGCAGCGCCAGCGCCCCCAGCCCGGCCCAGCGCATCGGCCCGGCGCTCCGCCGGCGCCATGCCAGGTGGAACCGCGCCGCGCTGTCGCCCGCCAGCACCGCCGCCGCCGCCGCCAGCCCGGAGTGCAGCGCCAGCGCCACGCCCGCGCCGGTGAAGGAGGCGATGACCGCCGCCTGGTCGCCGATGCGATACAGCCCCTCCGGTCCGTCCGCGCCCTGGCGGAAGCCATAGGGCACCGCGGCCACCGCCAGCGGCCGGTCCCACAGCGGCCGCGCCCCGCGCAGCAGCCGCGCCGCCAGCGCCGAGCCCGCCGCCACCCGTTCGAGCAGCGCCGCCGGGTCGCGCGCCGCGGCACCCCCCTCGGCATGCAGCGCGACGCAGAGGTTGGCGCCGCCGCCCGGCAGCGGCTGCAACCCGGCATAGCCGCCGGCGAAGGGCAGCAGCGCCACCGCATCGCCGGCCTCCACCCCCGCGAGGTGCAGCTTCAGCCCGAGTGCGCCTTGTGGCGCTCCGGCCCTCGGGTGGCCGCGCAACCCATGCTTGCCGGTGGCGAGGATGAGGCGCGGCGCCACTGCCTTGCCGCCCGGCCAGCGCAGCCGCCAGCCCTGCGGCGCGGGCTCGGCGGCGGCGATGGCGATGCCGCTGCGCAGCTCCACCCCAGCGGTCTCCGCCGCCGCGCGCAGCGCGCCGTCCAGCAGCCGGCGCGGCAGCGCCCAGGCCGGGAATGGCAGCGCCACCTCCGCCTCCCGCGCCCCGGCGCCGATGCGCAGGCGCCGCAGCGGCACCGCGCCCAGCGCCGGAAGGTCCAGCCCCAATAGGCGCAGCGCCGCTTCGGCATCGGGCCCCAGGAACTCGCCGCAGACGCTCTCCTGCGCCGCCGCCTGGCGTTCCAGCAGCAGCACCTTCGCCCCGGCGCGGGCCAGGGCGATGGACGCGGCGCAGCCGGCCGGGCCGGCGCCGAGCACCAAAGTCACCGCCAGACGATCCAGCGGAAGGGGAATTCCCGGCGGATGCGGGCAGTGACTCCCGCCTCGGCCAGCAGCCGCTGCCAATCGGCATGGGTGAAGGCGCGGGCGAAGGAGATGGTGCTGTCGTGGATCACCATCGGCGCGAAGCGCAGCAGCCGGAAGCCGAGCCACACCGTGACCCAGGGCAGCCAGTGCCGGTGCAAATCGGAGATCAGCCAGCCGCGGATCGCGCGATCCTCGATCCAACGCAGGAAGCGCACCAGCTCCGGGTCCCGCAGGTGATGGGTGAACAGGCTGCACACCACCACGTCGAAGCGCTCCGCCGGGTCCAGTTCGAAGAGGTCGGCGGTGATGAAACGGGCAGGCACGCCGGCGGCGGTGGCGTAGCGCGCCGCCCAGCGGCTGCGGTCCAACCCGGTCAGCGCCACGGCAATGCCGCGCCTCGCCGCCCAACGATCGATCTCGGCCAGCAGGTCGCCGCCGCCGCAGCCGACATCCAGCACGGAGAGGCTGCTGGCGCCGGTCTCGGCGACGAGGCGGTCGAGGAAGCGCAGCACCGGCCGATGCGCCATGGTCATCCGGCTGATCCGCGCCAGGTCGCGCAGCGCCGCGGCGAATTCCGGCTCCCCGGCCGCCGCCTCGTCCATCCACTCCGTCGCGTCGCTGCGGTGCTTCAGCATCACGCCACCCGGAAGCGCATGGTCTCCGCCGACAACCCCGGTCCGAAGGCAAGCGCGCAGCCGCGCTGGCCGCGCGGCGCCGCCAGCATCCGCGCCAGCACGAACATCACCGTGGCGGAGGACATGTTGCCATGCTGGCGCAGCACCGCCCGGCTGGTCTCCAGCGCCGCCGCCGGCAGGCCGAGCCCGTGCATCACCGCATCCAGCACGCTGCGGCCGCCGGGATGCACCGCCCAGAGGTCGAACGCATCCGCCGGCGCGCCGGCCAGGATCGCCGCCGCCTGGCCCGGCAGGGCGCGTGCCAGGGTCAGCGGCACGAAACCCGAAAGGGTCATGTCGAAGCCGCCATCGCCGATCCGCCAAGTGATCTGGTCGGCCGCCTCCGGCAGCAGCGCGGCATGGAAGCCTTCCAGCGCCAGCCCCTCCGGCTCGGCGGTCACCAGCGCGGCGCTGCAGCCATCGGCGAACAGCAGGAAGCACAGCAGCTGCTCGATCTCGGTGGAGGGCTGCAGATGCAGCGTACAGAGTTCGAGGTTCAGCACCAGGACCCGGGCGCGCGGATCGCTGCGGACCATGTGGTGCGCCAGCTTCAGCGCGTTGATCGCCGCCTGGCAGCCCATGAAGCCGACGACGCTGCGTTCGACATGGCGAGGCAGGCCGTAGCGGTGGATCAGCCAGTGGTCGAGGCCGGGGGCGGCGAAGCCGGTGCAGGTGGCGAGAATGAGGTGGGTGATGCCCGGCCCCTCCCGTTCCAGCCCCAGCGCGTCGCAGGCGGCCTCGGCCAGGGCGGGCGCCTCGGCCTCGAAGCGTGCCATGCGCGGGCCGGTCGAGGGGAAGCGGTCCAGCCGGTAGAAACCGTCGGTGGTGCCGGTGGCCTCGGCGTCGGGTTGCAGCACGGAGAAGCGCTGCTCGATTTGCGACCGCTCGGCCAGCCGGGCGAAGGCGGTGCGGATACGGGGTTCGGTGATCTGCCGTCCGGCGAAGACGCGGAAGGCCTCATGCACCTCGTGCCGAGGCACGGCGGTGGCGATGCGGTTGATGTGCGCGTGGTTCACGCCGTAACAGATGGGATGGCGGCGACGGCGCGCTACCGCTTCACCACGCCGGTCCGGGCGTCGATGCTGATCTCGGTCGGCGTACCCTCGCGCACCGCGCGCAGATGGATGGTATCGCCCTCGCGGCCGATCTCGGTCACCTCGGTGTAGCCGCGGTCGCGCAGCATCTCCCGCGCCTGGGCCTCGGTCAGCAGCGGGGCCTCGCGCGGCTGGCCGGTCACCGCATCCAGCCGGAGGTCGCGCACCGGCGTGCCATAGCGCTTCGCCTGGCGGACGACGAAGTCGTTGCCCTGGCGCTCCAGCCCCTCGATGTCGGTGAAGCCCCGCGCCTGCAGCACGATGCGTACCTGGTCGGGGGTCAGCCAGGCGGGCTCCTGGGCCAGGGCCGAGGTTGCGAGCAGCAGCAGGAAGGTCAGGACGATGCGCATGCGCAGGATAATCCCGTGCCGGCCGGATGGTTCCAGCCGGGGCGGTTGCAGTGCGGCAAGGCACAGAACATATAGTGAACTTAACCGCCTGGACGCAGGAGCCTGCCGCCAGCCATGGAATTGCGCCAAAAGCTTGAGATTCTTGCCGATGCGGCGAAATACGACGCCTCCTGCGCCTCCTCCGGCACCGCCAAGCGGGATTCGCGCGACGGGGGCCTCGGCAGCACCGAGGGCATGGGCATCTGCCATGCCTATGCGCCGGATGGGCGCTGCATCTCGCTGCTGAAGGTGCTGCTGACCAACGCCTGCGTCTATGACTGCGCCTACTGCATCAACCGTGCCACCAGCAACGTGCAGCGCGCCCGCTTCACGGTGCGGGAGCTGGTGACGCTGACCCTGGCCTTCTACCGGCGCAACTACATCGAGGGGCTGTTCCTCTCCTCCGGCATCATCCGCTCCCCCGACTACACCATGGAGCAGATCGTCGGCGTCGCCCGCAGCCTGCGGGAGGAGCATGGCTTCCGCGGCTATATCCATCTGAAGACCATCCCCGACGCCGATCCGGCGCTGCTGGAAGAGGCCGGGCGCCACGCCGACCGGCTCTCGATCAACATCGAGTTGCCGCAGGCGGCCTCGCTGAAGGCGCTGGCGCCGGAGAAGGACGGCCCCGGCATCCGCCGTGCCATGGCCCGGATGCGCCAGCGCATCGATGCGGCGCGGGAGGCGCAGCGCGGAGAGGGCCGTGCCGCCGCGCCGCGCTTCGCCCCGGCTGGGCAGAGCACCCAGATGATCATCGGCGCCGATGCGGCGGACGACCGCACGGTGCTGCAGACCACTACCACGCTCTACGCCAGCTACGGGCTGCGGCGGGTCTATTACTCCGCCTATTCGCCGATCCCGGATGCCTCGCGGCTGCTGCCGCCGGCGCCGCCGCCGCTGGTGCGGGAGCATCGGCTGTACCAGGCGGATTGGCTGCTGCGCTTCTACGGCTTCGAGGCGGAGGAAGTCCTGGCGGGCGGCACCGATGGCATGCTCGACCTTGGCATCGACCCGAAGCTGGCCTGGGCGCTGAAGCATCGGGAGCGCTTCCCGGTGGATGTGAACCGCGCGCCGCGGGAGATGCTGCTGCGGGTGCCGGGCCTCGGGGCCAGGACGGTGGAGCGGCTGCTCTCCGCCCGCCGGCACCGCGCGATCCGCAGCGAGGACTTGGCCCGGCTGCGGCTGCCACTCGGAAAACTGCTGCCCTTCCTGGTCACCGCCGACCACCACCCGCGCGGCGGGGTGCTGGACCGCGCCGATCTGCGCCGGCTGGTCGCGCCGCGGCGCGGCTTCGGCCCCTCAACGCAGCTGGCGCTGCTCTGATGGGAATTGTCGGCATCCTGCTGCCGGGGCCGGCGGATTTCGCCGCCTGGCGGCAGCAGGCGCGGCGGCTGCTCGCGGCCGGGGTGTCGCCGGAGCGGGTGGAATGGCGGATCGCCGGGGAAGCTCCCGGGCTGTTCGCCGGCGCCGTGCCGCCACCCGCCGGAGCATCGCCCGCCGCCGTCGTGCCGCGTGCCTTCCTGGACCACGCGGAGGTCGCCATCCGCCACCGCGACCCCGAGCGCTTTTCTGTGCTCTATCGCGTCCTGTGGCGGCTGACCCATGGCGAGCACGGGCTGCTGGAGGTGGCGACGGACCCGGATGTCCTCCGTCTCAACGCCATGGCGAAAGCGGTCGCCCGCGACGCGCACAAGCTGCACGCCTTCCTGCGTTTCCGCGCCATCAACACCGGGGAAGGCGAGCGCTACATCGCCTGGTTCGAGCCGGAGCACCACATCCTCGAAGCCGAGGCCGGCTTCTTCATCCGCCGCTTCGCCGCGCTGCGCTGGTCGATCCTGACGCCGGAGGCGAGCGCGCATTGGGATGGCGTGACGCTGCGCATGGGCCGCGGCAGCACCCGCGCCGCGGCGCCGCCCGAGGATGCGCATGAGGAACTCTGGCGCGCCTACTACGCCAGCATCTTCAACCCTGCCCGGCTGAAGCCCGCGGCAATGCGGGCGGAAATGCCGGTGAAGTACTGGAAGAACCTGCCCGAGGCACGCGAGATCCCCCGGCTGATGGCCGAGGCCCGCCGACGCGAGGCGGCGATGCTGGCGCGCGGGGCCACCCCGCCGGCGGCGCGGCGGCAGCGGGCGGTGCATCCCGCTCCGGCCCAGGACGTTGCCGAGGACATGGCCCACGACCTGTTCTCCAGCCCGGATGACCCCACCGCCGCGCTCCGCGCCCTGCGCGAGGAGCTGGCGCGGCGCAACGACCTGCCGCCCTGGGCCGCGGAGGCAACGCAGCTGGTGTTCGGCGAGGGCCCGCCCGGCGCGCCGCTGCTCTTCGTCGGCGAGCAGCCCGGCGATGAGGAGGACATCGCTGGCCGCCCCTTCGTCGGCCCGGCCGGGCGGCTGTTCGACCGCGCGGTGGTGGAGGCGGGCATCGACCGCCCCACCACCTATGTCACCAACGCGGTGAAGCACTTCAAATTCAAGCCGACCGGCCGGCGCCGGCTGCACCAGTCGCCGGATGCCGGCGACATCGCCTATTACCGCCCCTTCCTGAAGCGGGAGATCGAGATCATCGGGCCGCAACTTGTGGTCTCGCTCGGCGCCACCGCACTCCGGGCGTTGACCGGCAAGCCGCTGGCGATCGGCAAGACGCGGGGCGAGGTGATGGAGACGCCGGACGGCATCCGCCTGTTCCCGACGGTGCACCCGAGCTACCTGCTGCGGCTGCCGGATGCCGAGGCGAAGGCACGGGAATACGCCCGCTTCGTGGGTGAGTTGAAGCAGGCGAAGCGGGAGGTGGCGTAGCAAGCCTTCCGCGCGGACGAAGACCGGCGGCGGGGCTCGCCACGGCTGCGGCTCGCCTGAGCGACTTGCTCATCAGCCAGTTGTGGACGGGAGGCGCCGGTGCTCTCCACCCGCCATGGCCGGGCTGTCCAACTCATTGTTTACGCAGCGCATCCGGATGCACGGGTCCGGCCCGTGCCTCAGCGGCGGCCCCGGCGGGTGCTTGTCCCACGCTCCGGGGCCCTCGCCGTGTCGAGATCTCAGGCCGGGCTGCCCTTGCCCTTATTCGCCTTCTCGCGCTCCATTTGGCTGCGCTTGCCCGGCTGCTCGTCCTGGCGTGGCGGCTCGCCGCCCATCCGCCCGCTCTCCTGGCGCCGATCGTCGTGCGACATCTGGCCGCGCTGCTGCTGACCCTGCGGCTGGCCGCCCGCTTTCTGGTGCTGACCCGAGGACTGCTTGTCTGCCATGGTGATCCTCCTTGGCGCCCGAGCCGCCTGCCCGGGCGCCGGCCGGTACCGTTGGACCTAGTCCCGTTCGAGGACGAAGGAGACCTTCGCATTGACGCGGAAGTTCTTCACCTTGTCGTTCTCGACCGTGGCCTGGAACTCCTTGATGTAGACCGAGGTGACGCCATGGAGGGTACGCGTGGCCTCGGCGACGATCTGCCGCGTCGCGTCCTCCCAGCTTTCGGTGCTCTCGCCGAGCAATTCGATCACCTTTACGACGGCCATGGTGTTCCCTCCTGTCTGGTGGCCCCAGGCATCAGGAAGAACATCAGCCGGCGGATTCGGTTTGAGCGGGAGCGCCGGGGCCAACATGCGGGCCGCTCCGGCAGGCTGCGGAAAACCTGGATGTGGTTCGGGGGTGCTACCTTTCCGTCATGGCCGGGCTAGAGCCAAGCTCCCGGTAACCACCTGGCTTTCTGGATCTTCGGATGCCCGGGGCAAGCCCCGCATGACGCGGATCGGGAACCTGCTAGTAACCGAGCCGCTTGAGATCCTCCGCGCGCAGCCCGGTTCGCGTCACCACCAGCGTGTCGGGACCCTGCGGGAAGGCGAGGCTAATGCTCCCGTCCGGATCGACGATGCTGAAGGCGCCGCCGGCGAGGGGATAGATGTTCGAGCTCCTACCGTCCGGGTGCATGATGTAAAGATTCCCGCCCTCTCCCGCCGGGTAGGCGAAACGCACCGCGCCGTTTCGGTACATGACCATGACGGTCTGCGCATGGGCGGCGAACATGGGCAGAAGCAGCAGCGCGGCGAGAACGAGACGCCTGATCACCCGGTCGGTCCTTCAGCGGTCGGAATGCCGCCATACCACAGCGGCACCGGCCCCGTCGCATTTGCGCCCGGCCTCCCCGCAGGCGGGGAGGCCGCGTCGTCACTCCGCCGCCACGACGGCGCTCGCGCGTGGCACCCCGGCCGCGATGCGCTGGAAGGTCGCCAGCGCCTGGCCGACGATCTGGTCCATGTTGTAGTAGCGGTAGGTCGCCAGGCGGCCGACGAACCAGACATCCTGCGTCGCATCCGCCAGCGCCTCGTAGCGCTTGTAGAGCACCTGGTTCTCAGGGCGGGGGATCGGATAGTAGGGGTCGCCCTCGGCGCTCGGGTATTCGGTGGTGATGCTGGTGCGTGGATGCACCTGACCGGTCAGGTGCTTGTACTCGCTGGTGCGGGTATAGGGCACGTCCTCGGCGGGGTAGTTCACTGTGCCGACCGGCTGGTGCCATTCCTGGTCCAGCGTCTGGTGCTCAAAGCGCAGTGAGCGGTAGGGCAGCTTGCCGAAGCGGAAGCCGAAATACTCGTCCACCGGGCCGGTCCAGATCAGTTTTCTGTGCGGCACCTGGTCACGGATGGCGCGGTAGTCGACACCGGTACGGATCGTGATGTTCGGATGCGCCAGCATGCGCTCGAACATCTTGGTGTAGCCCTCGGCCGGCATGGCCTGGAAGCTGTCGGTGAAGTAGCGGTCGTCGCGGTTGGTGCGGGTCGGCACGCGGGCGGTCACGCTCCTGTCCAGCTCGCTCGGGTCCAGCGCCCATTGCTTGCGGGTGTAGCCGCGGAAGAACAGCTCGTAGAGCTCGCGGCCGACCTTGCCGACGACGACATCCTCGCTGGTCCGAATCTCCGCCACCGGCTCCGCCCGCGCCGCCATCCAGGCCTCGACCTCCGCCTCGGTCAGCGACAGGCCGTAGAGGCGGTTGATGGTGTCAAGGTTGATCGGGATCGGCACGCGCAACGTCTCGCCGCTGCCGGGCCGCTTCACCTCGGCCAGCACGCGGTGCTCATACGGCCGCCAGCTGGTGAAGCGGGAGAGATAGTCGGCCACCTGCTGCGCGTTGGTGTGGAAGATATGCGGGCCGTAGCGGTGGATCAGCAGCCCGGCGGCATCCAGATGATCATAGGCATTGCCGCCGATATGCGGGCGGCGGTCGATGATCATCACCCGCTCGTTCCGCTGGCTGGCCAAGCGCTCGGCCAGCACGCTGCCGGCAAAGCCGGCGCCGACGATGAGCCAGTCGAACATCAGGGGCCACTCCGCACGGTGGACGCCGCGCCGACCGGCACCTCGGCCCTCACCGCGCCACGCCGGACGGTGGCGATCAGCCCCTGCATCTCCGCCCAGGTCCGGTCCCAGGAAAGCTGCGCCAGCCTCCGGTCCACCCGCTTCAGCCAGGCGGCGCGCGGCCGGTCCAGCACATGCTGCAGCGCGGCGGCGAAGCCCACCGGCTCTGCGGCGATCTCGACCAGCCCCTCGGCGCCCTCCCGCGGCCCCCAGTCGCGGACCACGTCGGTGATCGGGGTCGAGACCACCGGCAGGCCGGCGGCGAGGAATTCCGGGGTCTTGGTCGGGCTGATGAAGCGGGTGCTCTCATTGCGGGCAAAGGGCATGAAGCCGGCATCCCAGCCGGCGAGGTAGCGCGGCAGCTCGACATAGCGCTTGCCGCCGAGCCAATGGATGTTCGGCAACCGCGGCAGGGCTGCGGGGTCGATCTTCACCACCGGGCCGATCATCACGAAGGACCAGTCCGGCCGCGCCGCCGCCAGGGCGCCGACCAGTTCGGTATCCATGCGCTCATCGACCACACCGAAGAAGCCGATGCGTGGGCCCGGGATACCCTCCTGGTCGGCCGGCGCCGGCTGGGGGGTGCGGGCGGTGACGAAATGCGCCGCATCGATCGAGGAGGGGAAGCAGGAGACGCGCGGGTGCCGGTTGCGCTTCGCCTCGTAGAGGCTGCGTCCGCCGGTGAAGACCAGGTCGGCCCGGGCCAGCAGCGCCCGCTCCATGTCCATCATGCATGGCGGTGCGCCGCGGAAGGCGGAAAGCTCGTCCATGCAGTCGTAGACGGTGACGTCCGGCCGCAGGTGCGTGGCGAATTCCAGCGCCATCGGGGTGTAGAACCAGGCGATCATCGGCCGCCCGGCCTCGGGTGCCAGCAACCCGTCCAGAAGCGCGCGCTGCGCGGCGACGGCGGCGGCACCCTTCAGCCCTTCCGGCAGCAGCGGGATGGCGACGGTCACGCCCTCCGGCGTCTCATGCAGGTCGAGGCGCGGAGTGGCGCCGGGGCGATAGAGTGGCTCCTCGAAGAAGATCACCTCATGGTCACGTGCGGCACGGGTCAGCAGATGCTGCGGGCGCTGGAAGACGAAGTCCCAGCGCAGATGTGAGAAGCAGAGCAGCAAGGGCCGCCGGGACGAGCGGGAACGGGGCAAACTCGGGGCGACGCTGCCCGGCGGGGCATCGGTCATACGGGATTCCTTCACCATCAATGCGCCGTGGAGCCCTCGGCATGGCGGACGCCAAGGGCAGGGCGGGCCCTGTTGCATCGCCTTCGCCGGTGGCGTGGATGCTAAGGTCGAGGGCCGCCGCTACCGCCTCAACGCCGGGGCAGCGCCCGGGGTTCCTCTCCCCGCCCGGTTCAGCGGCGGCGGCTCAACGGGAAGCGCCCGGAGGTGCGAGGCCGTTGCCGGGGGCGAAGACCTTGTCGCGGTAATTGCAATGCGCCGCGGCGACGCAGCGCCAGCATTCCGGCGCCCGCGCCTTGCAGACATAGCGCCCGTGCAGGATCAACCAATGATGCGCATCGCGCAGCAGCGCCGGCGGGCAGCGCCGCACCAGCCCGTCCTCCACCTCCCGCGGGGTCTTGCCCGGCGCCAGGCCGGTGCGGTTGCCGAGGCGGAAGATGTGGGTGTCGACGGCCATGGTGCTTTCGCCGAAGGCGACGTTCAGCACCACATTGGCGGTCTTGCGGCCGACCCCTGGCAGCGCCTCCAGCGCCGCCCGGTCGTTCGGCACCTGACCGCCGTGGCGTTCGACCAGCAGCGCCGCGAGCGCGGCGACGTTGCGCGCCTTGCCCTGCCACAGCCCGATGCGGCGGATGTAAGGGCCGATGCCCTCGGCGCCGAGGGCTGCCATCGCCGCCGGGGTCGGCGCCGCGGCGAACAGCGCCGGGGTGCATTTGTTCACCGCCGCATCGGTGGTCTGGGCGGAGAGCACCACCGCGACCAGCAGGGTAAAGGGGTTGTCGTAAAGCAGTTCGGTTTCCGGCGCCGGGTTGGCAACGGCCAGCGCCTGCAGGAAAGCGACCGCCTGCTCGGCCGACATCCGGCGCGCCCGGCGCGGGGCGCGGGCGCTGCCATGCAGCGCCGCCGCCGGTTTCGGGGCAGCGGGTCGGGGCATCGCCTTGGCGGGGGGTCGGGGCATTTCGCGGGATCCGGCGCTGACAGGATCCTCTGCCTATCCTAGATCAGCGGTCGCATGTCATCTCGTACCGGGCCGGTCCTGTTCGAAGCGATCTGCACGCCCGCCCGCAGCCTCGGGCGGCGCGGCATGGTGATGCTGAGCGTCGCTCTGCTGGGCGGCGCGGCGGCGACCGGCGGGCTGTTCCTGGCGCTTGGCGCCTGGCCGGTCCTCGGCTTCGCCGGGATCGAAGCAGGGCTGGTGCTGTTCCTTGTCAGCCTGCACCGGCGCTGGTCGCAGCGGTCGATGGAGGTGCTGCTGTTGACCGAGGGCAGCCTGACCATCCGCCGCACCGATGCGCGAGGCCGGCAGCGGGAATTCTCGCTCGACCCCTACTGGGCCCGGCTGCGGCTGGAGGAACGGCCCGGCCGCGTCAGCCTGCTGGTGCTGGAGCGGCGCGGCGAGGCGATTGAGGTGGGCCAGCTGCTCGGCGAAGCGCAGAAACGTGATCTTGCCGCTGCCCTCGGGGCAGCGCTGCGGCGGTGGCGGGAGCCGGCTTTCGACAATCCGCAGCTCCGGGAAGACGGGTGAGTTCCGTTCCGGGATCGCGCTTCGGTTGAGTCGATCGGCAATCAACTGGCCGTTCGGGACGAATCGCGCGAATCATGCCAGCCGGCGGCAACCCAGAAGCCCTGGCCATCGGCGACCGCCCGCTTTCGCGGGCGGCGACCCGGTCAATCGGTCGGGGTCAGGCTCTTGATGAGCTCGAAGACCCGCTTGCGGACCGAGGTATCGGTAATGCGGTAGTAGGCACGCACCAGTTCCAGCGTCTCCCGCCGGTGCAGGGTGTCGTCCTCGAAACCATCCTGCTGCTCGGCGAAGCCGATGGCGCGGCGTACCGTGTTCATGCTGCCGCCGAGGGCGTCCGGCATGTCGTCGAAGAAGAAGCCGATCGGTACATCAAGCACCCGCGCCAGGTCGAACAGCCGGCTGGCGCCGATGCGATTCACCCCGCGTTCGTATTTCTGTACCTGCTGGAAGGTCAGGCCGAGGGCATCGCCCAGTTTTTCCTGACTCATTCCGAGCAGGGTACGGCGCAGGCGGACCCGACCTCCGACATGTACATCAATGGGACTTGGCCGATGCTCGCGCTCGCTGCGGTCCACGCCTTCTCCACTTGCCATCGCCGACCATCCCACCTGCGTGTCGGCCTGCTTGAAAGCGCCGACGATCACCAACCGGAGAGATGCCCGACGTTCACCTTGACCCGTGATCCGTCTGGCGTCTCGCGCTGCGCCTCTTCTACGAGAGCGTTAGGGAAGCGTCAATACTTTTGAGATTTCTCAATAAAGATTGCACTCGCGGGGCGAGCGGCGTGGCAGGAGCAGATACAACCAGTTACATCACGGAAATTTTACTAAACCAAGTCAATCGGTTGCTGCACACGCCGCCCGCCGCACCGGCCTGCCAGCACCGCCAGGACGAGGCATACCAGTGCCAGCGCCGCCGGCAACGCCACACCGACGCGTGCGAAAAGGGTCGGCGGCAGCGCCCCGGGCAGCGGCCCGGACAAGGTGCCGGTGGCCCCGAGCGGCAGCATCAGCCGCCGCTCCCCACGCGCATCGAACAGGACGGAAATGCCGGTCTGCGCCGCCCGGGCCAGCGGCAGCCCTTCCTCCACCGCGCGTAGCCGGGCCGCCGCCAGATGCTGCCAGGGTCCGGCGGAATGGCCGAACCAGGCGTCGTTGGTGATGTTCACCAGCCAATCCGGCCGGGGCACCGGGGTGACGGCGCCAGGGAAGATCACCTCATAGCAGATCAGCGCGCCGAAGGGCGGCAGGCCGGACGGGGCAAGCTCCACCGGTCCTGGTCCGGCGGAGAAATCCATCCCGCCCGTTACCATGCGGATCGGGATGAGCCCGGCCAGCGGCATGTACTCGCCGAAGGGCACGAGGTGGGCCTTGTCATACACTGTCAGCACCCGGCCGGCCGGGTCTAGCACCGCCAGGCTGTTGAACAGCCGGTCGAGCGTGCCATCCGGCCGCCATTCGGCCCGCACCGTGCCGCCCAGCAGCAACGCATCCGGTGGCAACGCCTCGGCGGCGAGGCGGCGGGCCTCGGGGTCCTGGGCGAGCAGGAACGGGCTGGCGGTCTCCGGCCAGATCACCGCGACGGTGGTACCGGGCGGCACCTGGCGGGCGGCGGTGGCGGTCAGCTCCAGATAGCGCTGGAAGATCGGCAGGCGCTGCTCCGGCCGCCATTTCACCTCCTGCCCGACATTGCCCTGCACCAGCACGATCTGCACCGCCTGGTCGGGCGGCAGGGGCATGTTGAGCCGCCAAGCGCCGAAGCCGGCCAGCGCCGCCAGCGCCAGCGCCCCACCCGCCCAGGGCCGCCAGCCGCGCAGCAGCGGCAGGCCGGCCAGCAGCAGGGTCGCCAGCGACAGCCCGTGCACCCCGACCAGCGAGGCGGCCTGCACCGGCAGGGCGGCGAAGGCCCAGACCGTGCCGATCAGGTTCCAGGGGAAGCCGGTGAAGGCCACCCCACGGGCCAGCTCGGCCAGCACCCAGGCGCCGGCGAAGCCCAGCAGCCGCGGCCAGCCCGGCGGCAGGGCACGCGCCACCAGCACCGGCGGCACCACGGACAGCGCCAGCGGGATCGCCAGCCCTGGCGCCGCCAGCGGCACCAGCCACCAGAAGGTGGCGACATCAGTCAGGATCGCATGGGTCACCCAGTAGATGCCCGCGAGGTGATGCCCCCAGCCCCAGGCGAAGCCGATCCACCCCGCCCGCCGCCAGGACGGCGCCGCCGCCGCCAGCGCCACCAGACCGAGGATGGAAACCAGCAGCACCGGCACCGCATGCACCGGCGGCAAGGCCAGCGCCGAGAACAGGCCAAGCCCGAAGGCAACCAGGAGCTGGCGCCACCAGGACAGGGCGCTCAGCCGATCGAGGAGGGGGAGGAACACGCTGTTGCGTAGCGCCAACGCCGCGGCGGGGGCAAGCAGCGGGTTGCGTATCCCCATGGGTGGCATCCAGAAATGCCAAGCAAACCAGAATAATGGATTGAGGGCTCCGCCTTCGACCTCCCGCTGGGGAGACCAGCGTCCCCCTGGCCCCCCGGCCTGGGTCCAGGAGTACCCCTTGGGATCTCCTGCTTATGGCGGGGGCCGGGCCTCGGCCCCAACGGGCTCCAGGGGCAAAGCACCTGGAATGTCCTATTATTTCATTCCCCGCGACCCCGCGAACAACGGCAGCAACGCTGGCAGGGTCAGCATCACCGTCACCAGCGCGTAGAGCAGACTCATGGCCAGCAGCACGCCCATGCTGGCGGTGCCAGGGTGGCCGGAGAGGGCCAGGGTGCCGAAGGCGGTGCCGTTGGTCAGCGCGCTGTAGAGCACCGCCCGGGTCAGCGATGAGGGCAGCAGCGACCGTTGCCCGTGCCGCCAGGCCGCGACGTAGTAGATGTCGAACGCCACCCCCTGCGCGAACAGCAGCGGAAGGGCGATGATATTGGCCAGATTCAGCGGCATGCCGATGGCGATGCAGGTCACCAGGGTCAGCAGCCCGGCCAGCGCCAGCGGCGCCATTGCCAGCAGCGCCAGCCGCAGCGAACGCAGGGTCACCAGCAGCAGCAGCACCGTCAGCCCGGTGGCGATGAGCCCGGCGTGAAGGAAGGCCTGCCGGATGGTGGCGGAGCTGGCCTGGACCGAGATCGCGGTGCCGGTCGCCTGCGGCGCCACCGCCTGCACTGCGCCGGCGAAGCGGGCCATGGCCTCGGTGCTGTCGGAGAGGTCGGCCGGCTGGATCTCCACCCGGTAGCGCCCGTCGCGGCCGATCCAGTCGGCGCGGAGGCTGTCCGGCAAATCGGCAAGGCCGACCGGCGCCGCCTGCAGCGCCAGCCGCAGGGTTGCCAGCGTATCGGCGAGGCCGGGCAGCACCGCCGCGGCCAGCCGCGCGCGGCCCTCGGGCGGGCCTTCGGCCAGACGGGCGAGCGCCGCGGCAAGCGGTTCGGCAACCGGGCGCAGCGCGGTGGCGGCACGACCGAGCGCCGCGGCCGCCTCGGCATCGGTCGGCGGCGGCTCGGTCAGCGGCGGATCAAGGGTCGGGCCGAGCAGGTCGGCGGCGTCGCGGATCAGCGCCAGCTTCGGCGCCTGCGCCTCCGGCACGAAGCTGGCCAGGGTCAGGGTGCCGGCGACCTCCGGCAGCGCCGCCAGCCGCCCCGCCAGCGCCTCGGCCGCGGGCAGGTCGGGGGCCAAGACCTGCAGGGTGTTCGGCGTGGTCTCCCGCTGCCGCATCAGCTCGCGGAAGGTGGAGACCGCCTCGGTGTTCGGGTTGCGCAGGTTGAGCGGGTTGGAATCGAAGCGCAGCAGCGGCAGCAGCGCGGCGCAGCCGAGGCCGAGCAGCACCGCCGCCGCGGTGACGCTGCGCGCCTGCCGGGTAAGGAAGCGGTCGAGCGGCGCCAGCATGGCGTAGCCCACCCCTTCCGGCTCCGGCTTCGGTCGGGTGAAGACCAGCCAGGCGGGCAAGGTCGTCAGGCTGATGGTCACCGCGATCAGCATGCCCGCGGCGGCGATCAGCCCCAGTTCCGACAGGCCGCGGTAGTCGGTCGGCAGGAAGGCCAGAAAGCCGGCGCCGAGCGCCAGCGCCGCCAGCGCGATCCCCTCCCCCGCCGTCCTCGCCGCGGCGACGAGGGCCGCCGGCAGCGGCTGGTCCTGCATCAGGTGGCGCTGCTCGCGCAGGCAGACCGCGTACTGGATGCCGAAATCGACCCCGAAGCCGATGAACAGGACCGCGAAGGCGATCGACAGCGGGTTGAACGGCCCGACCGCCAGCAGCCCGAAGGCGGCGGTGATCGGCAGGCCGAGCACCAGCGTGCCGAGGATGGGGAAGATCAGCCGGCCGGATCTGAGGCCAAGCCAGAGCAGCAGCGCCACCGAGAGCAGCGACAGGATGTTCTCGGCGATGGCGCCGCCGAAGACGGTGGAGAATTCCTCGTCGCCCATCACCAGGTCGCCGGTGAGGCGCACCCGCACGCCGTGCTCCGGCGTCAGGCCAAGCCGCGCGGCCTCGGCCCGCACCGCGTCGATGGCTTCGGCGATGGGGGCCAGCGCGGCGTAATCCGGTACCGGCCGCAGCAGGATGAAGCGCCGCAGCGCCAGCGGGTCGGCCGGGCGGCCGGTGAAGAGGGCGGCCCAATCGAGCGGCGCGATGCGGCCGGCCGCCGCGGCCTCCGCCGCCGAGGTCAGCTCCGCCAGTGCCGGGCGCACCACCGCCGGATCGGCCTCGCCGCGCTTCAGCCCCTCGGCCAGCAATTCGAGGGTACGGGCGATGCCGCGCAGGCTGGGATCGGCGGCCAAGGTCCCCAGCATGGGCTGGGCGGCGATGATCCGTTCGGTCGCGCTACGGACCTCGTCTTCCGCGAGGAACAGCAGAGCGTTGCGGCGGAAGAATGGGTCGGCATCCGGCCGGCTGACGCCGCGGAACAGTGCCGGCCGCCCCTCCAGCGCCTTGGCCAGCGCGGTGGCGGCGCGGTCGGCGACATCAGGCGTCACGCCATCCACCACCACGGCAATGACGTCGGCACGCTGCGGGAAGGCGGCATCCATCGCCCGCTCGGTCTGCCGCCAGGGCAGATCCGAGGGGAAGAGGTGCACCACATCGGTGTCCATGGCGAAGCGGGTGGCGACCACCCAGCAGGACCAGGCACCGAGCAGCAGCGACAGCAGCAGCACCAGCCGCGGCCAGCGGATGCTGAAGCCGACGAGGGCGGCGGCGATGGTGGCGGCGGAGCGTCGTTCAGGCTTCACGATAAAGGATCAGCAACAACCCAATCAGTGCCAGCGCCCCGGGCCAGATCCAGCGCGCGCTGCGCGCCAGCGGTTCCGGCCCGCGCAGCTCGGCGAAGCGGGCGCAGCCGCCGACCACCGCCAGCACCGCCAGCGGCAGGTGCGACAGCTCCACCAGCAGGGCTTCCTTCTGGTTGGAGATCGCATGGGTATGCGCCAGCAGCAGCACGCCGCCGGCCAGCATGGCGGAGGGGAAGACGAAGCGCAGCCGGCTCGGGCGCTGCCCGCGACGGTCGCGCGACAGCCGCACCCACCATTCGGCAATGGCGAAGCCCACCACCAGCAGCGCGGCCAGCTTGTGCTGCACCACCTCCGGGTCGCGCAGGCTTTCCACCAGCCCGATCTCGCCGAGCGGCCAAGCCTCGGGGTCCGAGCGGAGCAGGATGAAGCCGGCCAGGCCGAGAAAGACCAGCGGCCAATGCCGCGCCAGCGGCACCCGCCCGGTCGCGTCCAGCAGCGCCGCCAGCGCCACCAGAAGCACCATCACCCCGGCCCAATGGTGGTTGTACTCGCTCCAGGCGATATCCTGGGCGTTGCGCGGCGGCAGCAGCCCCTCGCCCGGGGTATAGGCCTGCGGCCGCTGCGCCGCTTGGCGCTGCTGCCATTCGCTGTCGAGCTCCGCCTGCAGCGAGGGGATCGCCAGATCCTCGTGGCTCGGGGAGGAGAAGCGTGGCCAGGCGGGGGTGAAGCGCTCGGTGATCTCGGCCCAGGTGACCCGGTCGTCCGGCAGGTCGGCCGCCGGCGGGACCGAGGTGAGGGAGGCGGCGACGGCCAGCACCGCCAGCCCCATCGCCATCTCCGCCTCGACGAAGCGGCGGACCCAGGCCAGCCCGTCCGGCTTCGCCTGCAGCCGGTGCAGCAGCAGGAAATTTCCCGCCCCCAGCGCCAGCAGCAGCACCAGCAGCACCAGCTTGGTGGCCGCCATGGCGCCATAGGCGGTGCCGTAGACCGCCTCCGCCTCGCCGATGTAGCCCAGCCAGAAGCCGCCGACGCCGAGCAGGATCAGCCCGACGCCGAACGCCGCCAGCCAGGAGTAGCGCCGCCCGACCAGCCGCGCCGAGGCCGGGGTCAGCCGCAGCGCGCCGAGCAGCCCGGGCAGGCCGCCGAGCCAGAAGCTCGCGCCCGCCTGGTGCAGCCCGGTGGCGGCCAGCAGCATGGTCCGGCCTTCTTCCCGCGCAATGGCATGGCTGCCGGCGGTGACCGCACCGAGCAGCGCCAGCGCACCGAGCCCCAGCGCCGCCTGCCGCGCCGGCCCCGGCACGCCGCGCGGCAGCGCCAGGGCCAGCAGCACCGCCTGGGCCAGCAGCGACAGCCCCGCCGCGACGATGAAATCGGCGCCGAGCAGCAAGGCGGGGGAGGCGTCGAGCGTCGCCGCCAATGCGGCGATGCCGAGCCCGCTGGCCGTCAGGGTCGCAGCGATGCCGCCGCAGGCGGAAACTACCACCGCCCACCGCGCCAGCGCCCTGAGCCGCGCCGCATCACTTGGCGGCATCAACGGCGCCAGCGGCAAGCCAACCAGCAGCCAGAAGGCCACGCCGCCCAGCAGGGTGGTGCGCGCCACCAGCTCGGCCACCTGCAGCAGCACGCTGACGAAGCCGTAGAGGTCGAGAAGCTGTTCCATCGGCCGCTGTCAGGGGGCGGCGATGGTGAAGGGGACGTCGCCACGGGTGATGTGGCCGTCGATCGCCAGCACCTGCCAGCGCAGCCGCCAGGCACCGGGCTGCGGCGCCAGCCGGGACGGCACGCCGGCTTCCAGCACCGTCGGCTCGGTGTCCGGGGCCAGTTCCAGCACGGACTGGGTGCCGGCCGGTGCCACCAGGGTCAGCCGGCTGCGGGCGTGGTCGATGCGGCTGTTGAAACGAACGGTCACGGCCGGCGGCAGTGCCGCCAGCGCGGCGCCTGCCGCCGGTTCCGAGGTCACCACCACCGCATGTGCGGCGGCGGGGCGCGGTGCCAGAAGAATCGCCGTGGCGCCGAGCAGGCTGCGGCGCAAGAGGCGGTGCAGGGACAAGCCGAACTCCTTCTGGATGGCGCCACGCGGCCAGGGAACGGGCAGCTCTACGCCACTCCCTGTTGCAACAGGGCGGCAAGGTGCAGCAAAACTTATGCTGCGCAAGATACTGCGATGCGAAACGATTCGGTCCGGGGGGTCTGGACCGATGCCATGAGGGCGTCAATCCAGGGGACGGGCCGATGCGGATCATACTCGCGCAGCCAAGGGGGTTCTGCGCCGGCGTCGTGCGGGCGGTGGACATCGTCGAACGGGCGCTGGAGAAATTCGGCGCTCCGGTCTTCGTCCGCCATGAGATCGTGCACAACCGCCGCGTCGTCCAGTCGCTGGAAGCCAAGGGCGCCCGCTTCGTCGAGGAGCTGGACGAGGTGCCGCCGGGCGCGGTCACCGTGTTCAGCGCCCATGGCGTCTCCCGCGCGGTGGAGCAGCATGCCGCGGCGCTGGGCCTGCCGGTGCTGGACGCGACCTGCCCACTGGTCTCCAAGGTGCACGCCGAAGGCCGACGCTACCTGGCGCAGGGCCGGACGGTGGTGCTGATCGGCCATGCCGGCCATCCGGAGGTGGAGGGCACCCTCGGCCAGATCCCCGGAGAGGTGCATCTGGTCGACACCGCCGATGCGGTCGCCCGACTGCCCCTGCCGGCCGACCGGCCGATCGCCTATGTCACCCAGACCACGCTCTCGGTCGATGACACGCGGGCAGTGATCGAGGCGCTGCGGCAGCGCTTCACGGATATTGTCGGGCCTGATACGCGGGACATCTGCTATGCCACGCAAAATCGGCAATCCTCCGTCCGCGCATTGGCACGGCAGGTCGAGCTGCTGCTGGTTGTAGGTTCGGCCAACAGTTCCAATTCCAACCGGCTGCAGGAGATCGGCTCGGAGGAAGGGGTGCCCTGCTACCTGATCCCGGACGCCGGCGCGGTGCAGCCGGAGTGGTTGCGCGGTGTCGAGACGGTCGGGATCACCGCCGGCGCCTCGGCACCGGAAAGCCTGGTGCAGGAGGTGATCGCGGCGCTCGGGCGGCTCGGCCCGATCGAGGTCTCCACCCTGCCGGGCATCATCGAGGATGTGCAGTTCAAGCTGCCCGCGGCGCTGGTCGAACCGGAAGCCAGCGCGGCGAGTTGAGGAGCGAAGGGCGTATGGGTATCCCGCTGCGGCAGCAGATCAAGGTCGGCGCCTACATCCTGCGGCAGCATCTGGCCGGGCGGAAGCGCTACCCGCTGGTGCTGATGCTGGAGCCGCTGTTCAAGTGCAACCTGGCCTGCGCCGGCTGCGGCAAGATCGACTACCCCGACGCCATCCTGAACAAGCGCCTCTCGGTGCAGGAATGCCTCGATGCGGTCGATGAATGCGGCGCGCCGGTCGTCGCCATCGCGGGCGGGGAGCCGCTGCTGCACAAGGAGATGCCGGAGATCGTCGAGAAGATCCTGGCGCGCGGCAAGATCATCATCCTCTGCACCAACGCCCTGCTGCTGGAGAAGCGGATCGGGCAGTACAAGCCGCATCCGCGCTTCACCTGGGACATCCACCTGGATGGCGACAAGGACCAGCACGACTGGGCGGTGTCGCAGACCGGCGTCTACGACCGCGCCGTCGCCGCGCTGCGCGATGCCAAGGCGCGCGGCTTCCGCGTCGCCATCAACGCCACGCTGTTCAACAACGCCGAGCCGGAGCGCATGGCGAAGTTCTTCGACAGCGTCACCGAGATGGGCGTCGACGCCATCATGGTCTCGCCCGGCTATGCCTATGAGCGGGCGCCGGACCAGCAGCATTTCCTCAACCGGCGCAAGACCAAGGAGCTGTTCCGCGGCATCTTCGCGCGCGGCAAGGGCAAGGGGTGGAAGCTCGGCAACTCGCCGCTGTTCCTCGATTTCCTTGCCGGCAACCAGACCTACCATTGCACGCCCTGGGGCAACCCGACGCGCAACATCTTCGGCTGGCAGCGGCCCTGCTACCTGCTCGGCGAGGGCTACGCCAAGACCTTCACCGAGTTGATGGAAGAGACCGACTGGGACAAGTACGGCACCGGCAATTACGAGAAATGCGCCGACTGCATGGTGCACTCGGGCTTCGAGGCAACCGCGGTGGTCGATGCGGTGAAGCGCCCCTGGAAGGCGCTGGCGGTGCAGCTGCGCGGGCCGCTGACCGAGGGCGCGATGGCGCCGGAGATCGACCTGACCCGTCAGCGCCCGGCGGAATACGTGTTCAGCCGGCATGTCGAGAAGGCGATGGCCGAGATGCCGCACCAGCCGCCGAAGCGCGGCGCCAAGCACGGTGGGTCCGGCCAGACGCCACAGGTTGCGGCGGAGTAGGTCGCATTAGTCGTCGGGCCACGCGGTAGGCATTGGCTTTGAGAGGTATTCGGTAGAGCCGAAGAGTCGGGTTCGGGGGCGCTGCCCCTCCCTTCCGGGGGAACGCGCCCTCCAGGCCCGGCATGGGTTTGGATGTACAGGTTGGAAGGACGCTTCGGGGTATTGCCCGATCCCGCAGGTGCAACCGGCAGGTCCGAAACTCAGGCTGGGTCTGGAGTGGCTTGCCATCCCCAGCGAGGGCTTGAGGGCGGCCCAACTTCCCTGAAATCGGCGCCCAAGGGACAAAGCCTCTTGCCCTTCGCGTCTCGGCAGCCCCTTAGGCCGCCGGCGCCAGCACCCCGTTCACCCGCCGCGTCGCGCTGCCGAGGGCGAGCAGCGCCGCCCGGCTGCGCTTCGCCACCGCCAGCAGCGTCGGCAGCTCGTTCGGCTTGCGCAGCAGCGCCATCGCCACCCGCCCGGCGGCCGGCCGCCCGTCCGGCGTCAGCCCGACCGCGGCGGCATGCGGCAGCACTTCCTCAGCGGTGTCGGCCACCGCGCGCAGCGCCGCGAAAGGCAAACCGAGCCGGGCGGCGAAGGCAGCCGCCGCTTCGGTCTCAAGGTCCACCACCATCGCTCCGGTCGCCGCCCGCAGCGCCCGCTTGCGGGCCGGCTCGCCGACCACCGCCGGCGCCCCCGCGACCATGCCAAGCCGGGCCCCGCAGGCCCGCGCCAGCGCCGCCGACCAGCCCAGATGCGCCGCATAGGCCCCGCCAGGGCCGCGCACCCGCGTCGCCACCACCAGATCACCGCACAGCAAATCGGGATCCAGGCCGCCAGCGATGCCGAAGCTCAGCACCGCGCCGATCCCTTCCGGCACCTGGCGCAGCAGCGCGCGCAGCCGCACCGGATCGCCGCCGCTGACCACCACCGGCATGCCCGGCGGCAGCAGTTTCGCCTCGGATTGCATGCCGACCACGGCGAGGACCGAGGAGGGATTCATCGCGGCGCCTCCTTTGCTGCGATGCACACTAGACCATCGCTGGCGCTGGAAGAAGGCCGGATGCGGCACGCCGGCCACATGCCGCGTGCCCAAAGTCACACCTTCAATGCGCCCCGCGCGCCCGGCGCATCACAACCCGTGCTGCACCCGCTTCAGGTTGCTGCGCCGGAGGTTGCGCAGCCGGGCAAGCGCCCAGAGCGGGAACAGTCGCGCATAACCGTGGTAGCGCAGGTAGAAGACCCGGGGAAAGCCGGTGCCGGTGGTGTCCGGCTCCGGCCAGCCGCCATCCTCGCCCTGGTGCTGCAGCAGCCAGGCCGCGCCGCGTTCCACCGCCGTCGTCTCGGTCGCGCCGGCGGCCATCAGCGCCAGCAGCGCCCAGGCGGTCTGGCTGGCGGTGCTCGGCCCGCGCCGCATGTCTGGATCGGGGCGGGTGCCGCCGCGGCGTGGATAGCTGTCGCCGGTCTCGCCCCAACCGCCATCCGGATTCTGCGTCGCGACCAGCCAGGCGACGGCGCGGCGCATCGCCGGATGGTCCGGCGACAGCCCGGCGGCATTCAGCGCGGTGAGGGCCGACCAGGTGCCGTAGACGTAATTGACGCCCCAGCGGCCGTACCAGGCGCCGTTCTCCTCCTGCTCCGCAAGCAGGTAGTCCACCGCCTGGCGCATCGCCGCGCTGCCCGGTGCGTGGCCGAGCTGCGCCAGCATGCCGAGGCAGCGGGCGGAGACATCGACGGTCGGCGGGTCCAGCAGCGCGCCATGGTCGGCGAAGGGGATGCTGTTCAGGTGATGGTGCGTGTTGTCGGCCTCGAAGGCGCCCCAGCCGCCGCCCTTCGACTGCATGCCGAGGATCCATTCGGTGGCGCGGTCGATCGCCTGCGGGGTGCGCGGGTCGGCCGCGCCGGTCTGCCGGGCGGCGCGGTCGAGGGCGAGCACCACCACCGCGGTGTCGTCCACATCCGGGTAGTGCGGGTTGGCGTACTGGAAGGCCCAGCCGCCGGGCCGCACATCCGGCCGCGTCTCGGCCCAGTCGCCGACCATGTCGGTCACCTGGCGGTCCAGCAGCCAGTCGAGGCCGCGCCGCGCCGCGCCCTCCGCCTCCCCGCCGCCGGCCTCAAGTAGGGCATGGGAGACGAGGGCGGTGTCCCAGACCGGGGAAAGGCAGGGCTGAACGTAGGTTTCATCCGCCTCCGGCCGGTCCTGCACCAGCTTCTCCACCGCCGACCAGGCGGTGACGAGGCGCGGGTCGTCTTCCGGCACGCCGAGGCAGTGGTACATCAGGATGGCATTGGCCATCGCCGGGTAGATGGCGCCGAGCCCGTCCTCGCCGTTCAGCCGTTCGGTCACGAAGGCTTCGGCGCGGGCCTCGGCGCGGGCTCGGACAGCGGCCGGGACCAGCCCATGGGTCGGCTGCAGCACCCGGTCGAGCGCGCCGAACAGGGTCTTCCACGGCTCCGCCGCATGGTCGCCGCCGGGCCAGCGGCGGACCTGCTCCGGCGGGGTGCGGAACAGCGCGCGCAGCGAGACGCCGGTCGGCGCCAGCGGCTTCGGCCGCCGCGCCATGACCACGGTCAGCGGCACCAGCACGGTGCGCGCCCAGTAGCTGACCTTCGAGAGGTGGAAGGGAAAGCGCCGCGGCAGCAGGCAGATCTCGGGCGGCATGACCGGCACGGCGCGCCAGGGCACCTCGCCGAACAGCGCCAGGGTGGAACGGGTGAAGACGTTGCTCCGCTCCGCCCCGCCAGCCTCCAGGATGGCGTCGCGGGCGCGCAGCATGTGCGGCGCCTCCTCCGGGTCGCCGATCAGCCGCAGGGCGAAATACGCCTTCACCGAGCAGGAGATGTCGATCGGCCCGCCGTGGAACAGCGGCCAGCCACCGTTGCAATTAGCCGCCTGCTCGCTCTGGAGGCGGCGCAGGTAACGGCCGATCCGTGCCTCCCGCGCCGCATCGGGCCGGGCGAAGAAGCGGCGGAGCATGACGTATTCGGCGGGGATGGTGGCATCCGCCTCCAGCTCGAACACCCAATGGCCATCCGGGCGCTGGCGGGCGAGCAGGTGCTCCACCGCGCGGTCGATGGCCAGGTCGGTGGCGAGGCGCGATGTCTCCGGCAGGCCGGTATCCGCAAGCTCCGGCGGCAGCGCCGTCTCGCCGAGATTCTGAATCAGCGACAAAACCAGCAATCCCCCATCGGCACCCAGCCAGGAGCCGGGCAAATTCCACCGCATGTACCGAATAGGGCTTTGCCTCGCAGTTGCGAAGGCATCCCGGGGCAGGTGTTGCAGGATTAATGCGGCCCTGTGGCTCGATCCGCACGCGGACCGGCTTCGCCCTTCCACATCCCGCCTTGGCCGCGCCATTCCGCCAGGGCGGAATCCAGGGTGAAGGCCATGTAGGCCAGGGCAATTCCCGGCAACGCCAGCCCGCGCAGCGGCGAGAGGCCGAAACGGCGGAGGGTGGGCGCGAAGCCCAGCGCCATCGCCATCCAGGCCAGCACCCCCAGCGCCTGCGCCGCGCCCGAGGCCAGCAGCGCCAGCACCGGCGGCGCCAGGAACACCAGCGCCAGCGCCAGCAGCATTCCCAACAGCGCCTCCGGCCGGTAGCCGAGCTGGGCATAGGCGGTGCGCGCCACCATCCGTCGGATCGGCCCGGCCCCTGCATAGGGGCGGAGGCTCTCCACCCGCTCGGTCAGCCCGACCCAGATCGGCCCCACCGCCTTCATCCGCGCCGCCAGGGCGCAATCGTCGATCAGCGCACCACGGATCGGCGCGAGACCTCCGGCGCGGTCGAAGGCGGCACGGTCCAGCAGCACGCAGCCGCCGGCCGCGGCGGCGGTGCGGGCGGCCGGATCGCGCGCCCAGCGGAAGGGGTAGAGCATTTGGAAGAAGAAGATGAAGGCCGGGATCAGCCAGCGCTCGGCCGGGCTGGCGCAGCGCAGCCGGGCCATCAGCGAGACCAGCACGAGGTGGGGCGAGGCGCCGGTCGCCCGCTGCACCAGCCGCCGCAGGCTGTCCGGCGCGTGGCGGATGTCGGCATCGGTGAACAGCAGGTATCCGGCCTCGGGCCCCACCGCCGCCAGGCCCTGCTGCAAGGCCCAGAGCTTGCCGGTCCAGCCTGCCGGCCGCGCCTCCCCCCGCACGACCATGAGGCGGGGGTCGCCCGCGGCGGCGGCCAGCGCCAGGGCGCCGGTGCCGTCGGTGGAGCGGTCGTCCACCACCACCAGCCGGAGGTCGCCGGGGTAGTCCTGGGCCAGCAGCGAACGCACCGTCTCGGCGATCGTCCCGGCCTCGTCCCGCGCCGGCACCACCGCGGCCACCGCCGGCCATTGCGCCGGCTCCGGCAGCAAGGGGGCATCGCGGTCGTCGTCGCGGGCCAGCCAGAAGAAGCCGCGGCCGAGCAGCAGCACCGCCCAGGCGAGGCAGGCGGCGAAGGCAACGGCCAGGGCGAAGCTCATCGCAGCATCCCCTGCTCGCGGAACCAGGCGATGGCGTCGCCCACCGCTTCCTGCCAGGGCCGCGCCCGGTGGCCCAGCATCCGCTCCGACTTGGCCGAGGAGAAATACATCGGCGTGCCGGCCATGCGCAGCCCGTCGATGGTCAGCATCGGCTCCCGCCCGGTCAGCCGGCCGAAGCCTTCGGTCAGCAGCGCCAACGGCCAGAGCGGCGTCCGCGGCAGCCGGATCGGCCGGCGACGGCCGAAGATGTTGGCGATGCGGGCCAGCAGCTCGGCCAGCGGCACGTCCTGGCCGCCGAGGATGTGCCGCTTGCCGATGGTGCCCCGGGTGAGCGCCACGACGCAGCTGCGCGCCACGTCGTCGACATGCACCAGGTTCAGCCCGGTCGGCAGATAGGCCGGCATCCGCCCCCGCGCCGCTTCCAGGATGATCCGGCCGGTCGGCGTCGGCCGCCGGTCGCGCGGGCCGATGGGGGTGGAGGGGTTGACGATCACCGCCGGCAATCCCGCTTCCTCCACCAGCCGGATCACCAGCTGCTCCGCCTCGGTCTTGCTGCGCTTGTAGGGACCGATGCATTCCTCGGGCAGTGCCGCATCCGCCTCGGTCGCCGGCAGCCCGTTGGCGCTCGGCTTCAGCGTGGCGACGGAGGAGACATGGACCACGCGGCGGCAGCCAGCCTTCAGCGCGGCGCGCATCACCGCCTCGGTCCCGGCGACGTTCACCGCCGTCATCCGGGCCGGATCGGGCACGAAGATGCGATAATCGGCGGCGCAATGGATGACGGAATCGCAGCCCGCGACAGCGGTGGCAATGGAGCCGGCATCGGTCAGGTCGCCGGGGATGAACTCCACCGGCAGCCCGGCCAACACCTCGCGCGGCGTGCCGGGGCGCACCAGGGCCCGCACCGCATGTCCTTCGGCTTGCAGCGCCAGGGCGATGGCCGAGCCGAGGAAGCCGGTGCCGCCGGTAAGCATCACGCGTTCTGGCATGGGTCTCCTGGGGAGTTTCGCGCCGCGATGCAGCGTCGCGACATTGCTGGTCGAAGCTTGTGTAACGAACCCGGCATCGCCGGCCGATTGGCCCCATGTTATGGCGCTGTCATGCTGACGCGTCGCGGCCTTATCGGCCTTTCCCTGATCGCCCTGTCAACCGCCCGGCCCGCCGCCGCCCAGGTGCCGGTGGTGGAAGGCTTCCACGCCACCCTGCTGGAGCTCATGCGCAACGCCCGCACACTTGGAGCGCGCGGGCGGGAGGCGCGGCTGCGACCGGTGATGGAGGCGGCCTTCAACCTGCCGGCCATGGCGCGAATCGCCATCGGCCCGGCCTGGACCGGCATGAGCCCCGACCAGCAGCAGGCGCTGGCCACCGCCTTCGCCGACTGGTCCATCGCCACCTATGCCGACCGCTTCGACGGGTATTCCGGCGAGCGTTTCGAGACCCTGGGCGAAAGCCCGCTGGCCAATGGCGACCGGCTGGTGCGCACCCGGCTGGTGCGGCCGAATGATGCGCCGGTGCAGTTGAACTATCTGCTGCGCCAAGCGGGCGGCGGCTGGCGGATCGTCGACATCTACCTGACCGGCACGATCAGCGAGCTGGCCAGCCGTCGCGCCGAATTCACCGCCATCCTGCGCGACGGCGGGCCGGCGAAGCTGCTGGCGGAGCTGCGCCAGCGCACCGCGGCGGCGCTGCGTTGATGCCGGACGACGGCGCGGGCGACGCGGCCCCGGAGGGCTGGCTGCGCCTGCCCGACCACGCCCTGCCGGTGTTCAACCATCTGGTCGGGCCATTCTGGGTTCGGCCGGACCCGGCGGGCGAGGGCATCGCCTATGGCTTCCGGGTGGAGCTGCGGCACTGCAACCCGGTGGAACTCTGCCATGGCGGCATGCTGGTGGCCTTCGCCGACATCGTGCTGACCGGCGGCTGCAATCATGTGGCGAAGCTCAGCCGCTTCCTGACCACCATCACCCTGGCCACCGACTTCATCGCACCGGCCCGCATCGGTGCCTGGCTGGAGGCGCGGCCGGAGGTACTGAAGGTGACCCGCAGCACCGTCTTTGGCCAATGCTTGGTGACGGCGGATGGCGCGCCGGTGCTCCGGGCCAGCGGCACCTTCCGCTACGCCGGCGAGCCGGATCCGCGGTTCGACCGCGTGCGACGGCTGTTGGCATCGCTGGAGCTGTCAGCGGCGGCGCTGCCGGCCTGATCTAAGATTTTCATGTTGCCATGAGACGTGAATCTCATTAACTTGCTCCTGCACCCGTTGCAACGGGTGCAGGAGGAGGGACAACCATGGCACTGACCCGCGAGCAGATGGACCATAAGCTCGATGAGCATTTCGGCTTCGAGGCGAGGGACGACGTGGAGGGCGTGCTGGCCACGCTGTCGCCCGAGGTGGAGCACGACATCGTTGGCATGCCCACCGGGCCGACCCATGGCCGCGACGGTGCCCGCCCCTTCTACGAGAGCCTGTTCGCCGACCTGTCCGACGGCCGGGTCGAATGCCTGAAGCGGCTCTACGGCGAGGATTTCCTGGTCGATGAATCGCTCTGGCGCGGCAAGGCGCCCGGCCGGCCCTTCGGTCTCGAAGGCCGTGGCCGCCCGCTGGAATTCCGCCTGCTGCACGTCATGGAATTCGCCGGCGACGGCAATATCCGGCGGGAGAATGTCTGGATCGACCTCGCCGCCATCATCCGCCAACTGCCGCAGGATTGAGGATGGCGGATGCCGGGCGGCCGGGACGGCCGAACCAGAAGCGGCGAACCCGCAAGGACCTGCTCCAGGCCGCGGCGCGGCTGATGCAGGAAGGGCGCTCGCCAAGCCTCGAGGAGATCGCCGAGGCGGCGCTGGTCTCGCGCGCGACCGCCTACCGCTACTTCCCGAATGTCGAGGCGCTGCTGCTGGAGGCGGCGCTCGACCTCGCCGTCCCGGACACCGAGGCGATCTTCCGCGATGCCCCGGACGACCCGGCCGCGCGGCTCGACCGGGTCGATGGGGCGCTGCACGACATGTCCCTCGCCAATGAGGCGGCGCTGCGGATGATGCTGGCGCATTCCCTGCAACGCGGCCTGAAGGATGCGGATGACGGGGTGCCGAAGCGGCAGAACCGGCGCTCGCCGCTGATCGAGATGGCGCTGGAGCCAAGCCGAGGGGCGTTCGCGCCGGCGGCGCTCGACCGGCTGGCCAAGGCGGTGGCCTTCCTCGTCGGCACCGAGGCAATGGTGGTGTTCCGGGACGTGCTGCAACTGGACCCGGAGGAGGCACGGGCGGTGAAGCGCTGGGCGATCGGCGCGCTGGTCGCGGCGGCGCAGCGGGAAGGCTGACTCAGCCTGGCCCGGGCGGCAGCACCTTGGCGAGGAATCCCCGCACCGCCGCCAGCACCGCCTCCGGCGCCTCCTCCTGCGGCGCATGGCCGATCCCAGGCAACAGCAGCGTCTCCACCAGCGCCGGAGCGGCGCGCTCGGCGATGCGGAGCTGCTCGGGCGTGCCGTAGATGTCGGCCTCGCCCTGGATGATCAGCAGCGGCACCCGCAGCGCGGCCAACTCCGGCCGCAGGTCGAAGCCATCGGCGAAGCCGGGATCGAGCCAGGCGTCGTTCCAGCCGTGGAAGGCCAGGTCCGGGTCTCGGTGATGCGGCGCCAGCCGCTCCCGCATCCGCCCGCTCGCCTCCCACCGCGCCCGCGCCACCTGCACCCCGGCGCGGGTGATCTCCTCGACGATGAAATGCGGGGCCAGCAGCACGGCGCCGCGCACCCGCGCGTCCTCCACCGTGCCGGCATGGATCGCAGCGATGGAGCCGCCGTCGGAATGGCCGAGCAGCACGCAGCGCCGTACCCCCGCCGCATCCAGCAGCCGCGGCAGCACTATCTGCGCCTCGTCATGCAAATAGCCCGGCTGCCAGGGCAGCGGCCGCGGGTCCGACTGGCCGTAGCCGAGGCGAGAGTAGGCCAGCACGCCGCAACCGGTGGCCGCCGCCAGCCGGGCCGGGAATTCGCCCCAGAACGAAACGCTGCCGAGCCCCTGGTGCAGCAGCACCAGGCTCGGCGCGGCCTCCGGCCCCGGGCCCCACCATTGCGCCTCCAGCCGACGCCCGTCCGGCAAGCCGATCATCGCCGCCTCCCACCCCTGTCCGCTCCGTGCCATGCTGCACCTGTCGATGCCAGGACTGAACGATAAGGAACGCGACGCCATGCCAGACGCCCTGCCGATCACCGAGACCCCCGACTGGACCCGCTACGCCGCAGGCGCCCTGGTCGAAGCCTTCGCCGATGCTACCATCGCCGGCGGCGCCCGCACCCCCTTCGTCGACTACAACGGCGCGCTGGCCCCGGTCTCGCCGACCGACCTCGGCATCCATGCCGCCCGCGCCGCGTTGGCGCGCGCCGGCATCGAGGGCGGCCGGCTGGGCGCCACCATCGCCGGCAATTGCACCCAGGCGAGCTTCGACAGCTTGTTCTTCGCCCGGCACATCGGCCTCTATGCCGGGATGCGGAACGACCGCCCGGCGCATGGGGTGCAGCGGCTCTGCACCACCGGCTTCGAGGCCATCGCCCAGGCCGCCCGCGCCACCAGCACCGGCCAGGCGGAGGCGGTGCTGGCGGTGGGCACGGAGAGCATGAGCCGGGCGCCGATCGCCGCCTACACCCATCGCGGTGGCTTCCCGCTGGGCCAGGTGGAGTTCAAGGATTTCCTCTGGGAGAGTCTGCTCGATTCCGGCTGCGGCACGGCGATGGGCGGCACGGCGGAGAACCTGGCCCGGCTGCACCACATCAGCCGCGAGGAAACCGACGCCTACGCCGCCGAAAGCTTCTCCCGCGCGATTGCCGCACAGGCGGCCGGCCGCTTCGCCGAGGAGATCGCGCCGATCAGTGACGCGGTGTTCGAGGCGGAGGGGATGAAGCCCCGCCGCATGACGCTGGCCCGCAAAGCCGGGGAGGTCAGCGCCGACAGCCACATCCGCCCGACCCCGCTGGAGGTGCTGGCCAAGCTGAAGCCGGTGTTCGGCGGAGTGCAAACCGGCGGCAACAGCAGCGCCATCGTCGATGGCGCGGCGGCGGTGGTGGTGACCAACGCGGCGGCGGCGGCCGGCACCGGTGTGGCGCCGCTCGGCAAGGTACTGGGCGCCGCCTCGGCGGGCGTGCCGCCGGAGGTGATGGGCATCGGCCCGGTGCCGGCGGCGCTGGCGCTGCTGCAGCGCTTCGGCCTGACAGCGCGGGACATCGACCTGTTCGAGATCAACGAAGCCTTTGGCGCCCAGGCCGAGGCGGTGCGCCGGACCCTCGGCGTGCCGCACGACCGCTTCAATGTGAATGGCGGCGCCATCGCCTTCGGTCACCCGCTGGCGGCGACAGGCGTGCGCTGCGTGTATTCGCTGCTGCTGGAACTCAAGCGTCGCGGGCTGAAGCGCGGCGTCGCCGGGGCCTGCGCGGGTGGCGGGCAGGGGATGGCGGTGTTGGTGGAGGTGGTCTGAGGGGCGGAAAATCGGGGGCGCTGTCCCCGAGCCCTGGGGGACGGGCGTCCCCAGGCCCGGCCTGGGCTTGCAGGTGCCTGCGGACAACCGCATCGACCATGACGCGATCGGCGGCAGTGGGCCCGCCTGTCCGGCGGCTCGGCAAGGCGACAGGATCAGCGCCAGGAGGTGCATCCGATGGCCAAGGCTCTCATCATCGGCGCGGGGGACGGGCTTTCCGCCTCCCTCGCCCGGCTGCTGTCGCGGGAGGGCTATGGCGTGGCCCTTGCCGCCCGTAACCCCGGGAAGCTCGCGGCGCTCGCCGCCGAGACCGGCGCCACCACTCACCAGACCGATGCCGCCGATGCGGCCGAGATCGCCGCGCTCTTCGCCGCCGAGGGCGATGCCGAGGTGGTGGTCTACAACCCCAGCTACCGCACCCGCGGCCCGATTGCCGAACTCGACCCGGCGGAGGTGCAGAAAAGCCTGCAGGTCTGCGCCTTCGGCGCCTTCCTCGCGGTGCGGGAGGCGGTGCGGCGGATGGAGCCGGCCGGGCGCGGCACCATCCTGCTGACCGGCGCCAGCGCCGGGGTGAAGGGCTACCCGATGAGCGCGCCCTTCGCGATGGGCAAATTCGCCCTGCGCGGGCTGGCCCAGTCCGCGGCGCGGGAACTCCATCCGAAGGGCGTCCATGTCGCCCACATCGTCATCGACGGCGGCATCCGCAGCGCCCGGCGGCCGGAGAGCGGCGAAGCGACGCTGCTGGACCCGGACGCGATCGCCGAGACCTACCTGCACCTGATCCGCCAGCCGCGCAGCGCCTGGTCCTGGGAGATCGAGGTCCGACCCTGGGTGGAGCGGTTCTGAACAACTCAAGGTGATAAAATGGAACCGATATGCACGTGATCATCGGCAACAGGTAAATTGATCATCAGCGGGCCGAACGCAGGACTGGAAAGCGTCGCCGAAGCATCACGCCCATTAGGCGAAGCCCAGGTAATTCCTGGGCTTCCCAATGAGGTTTTATGCAAATGCAACGACTTCCGACTTGCTCCTGCCGCAAGCTCAAGAGTATGTGTGCACACCGATCACGTTAGCCGGAGCCGCAGGATGCGCGCCGTGCCGAAGGCCGTCGAAGTTGAAGCTGAAACCGTCGACCAGGCGGCGCTTCGCCTGATGCTGTCCTATGTCGAGGCGGAGTGCCTGCGGCTCGGAGCGACCGAAGCCGCGCGTCACGCCGCCCTGGCCGCGGCGATGATGCCGGGGCCGGCAGAGGCGCCCGTGCCTGGTCAGTCCGCTCCGCGCCGTCCACGCAGCGCCCGGCTGCACTGACGCGAACGGCGGTTGATCGTGACCGATCAACCGCCGCCTCAATCGCCGGGCGGTTTGCTCCGCGAAGCTTGGCTACGCGCTACTTGGCGTGGCGTCCCTTCGGGCGCCCGGCATGATAGGAAGCTTTGTGCCGCTGGTCTGAGGCGCCACGCCGATTCACTGGACCGGCGCGTTGTCCGCCTCCCGTAGCGCCTGAAGGCGGCGGTCAGACCGGGCCCGCCGCCTCCGCCTCGATCTCCACCTTGAAGCGCGGGTCGGCGAGGCCGGCGACCACCAGCAGCGTGCTGGCCGGCCGGTGGCCGCCGAGCCAGGCGGCCCGCGCGCTGCGCCAGGCGCCGATCAGCGCCGGGTCGGTCAGGAAAACCGTCATTTTCACCAGATTGGCCTGGGACATGCCATGCGCCGCCAGAATGGCCGCGATATTGGCCAGCGCCTGGTCGATCTGCGCCGCCGCATCCTCCACCACCGTCCCATCCGGCCTGGTGCCGACCTGGCCGGACAGCACCAGCCGCTCGGTGGCGCCGGTCACCAGCGCGGCATGGGAATAGGCGCCGGGCGCATGGACGGTTGGCGGGCTGGACAAGGTGATCGGCATCGTTCCACTCCTTCTCGGGGCAGGGTCAGGTCCGCGGCAACTCCTCCCGCGTCACCGGCGCCGGGCCGGGTGCCGGGATGGTGCCGTCCGGGTTCGGCGCTATGGTGGACAGCCAATCCCTCAGGCTCCGCCGCACCTGGAACTCGAATTCCACGTTCAGGTCGTCAAGCGTCTGCCGCAGCAGCGCCTCATCGGCGCGCGGCCGGGTTGCATCCGGCCCGTTCACCCCGCGGCGGCTCTGCGCCTCGACGATGCCAAGCCGGCTGCCCATCGGCGACAGCACCTCCAGCCGGCAGGCGATCAGGCAGGACAGCGCCTCCCGCCCCTGGACCAGGGAGGCGGTGGTGACGGTGAATACGCCCTTGCCCTCGGTGCCGACCGGCAGCAGCCGGTCCCGCCCCATGATCCGCACCGCCTCCGCCGGGGTGGGCGAGAGCCGGGCGCCGATGTCGCCGGGCGGCGGCACGGGCACCACCTCCGCAATCTCGATGCTGGCGACGTTCAGCGGCAGCGGAATCAGGTGGCGATAGCCGATCGGCACTGGCGGCACCGGAACCGGATCCCGGTTGGCGCAGGCGGTGGCGAGGATGGGCAGCAGCAGCAGGGTACGCCGGCGCGGCATGAGGGGGCTCCAGCGCTGGAACGATGCGGAGGCGAGGGTAACGGCCAGGGCGCGTCTCGCGCTACCCCGGAATTTGCCCGCGAATCTCGCCCCGGTCGAAGCGGAAGCCCAGGTTGCAGAACTCGCAGGTCATGGTGATGACCCCGTCATCCTCCGCCATGTGGTCGAGGTCATCCGGCGGGAAGCCCTGCAGCACCCCGGCCAGCCGGGCGCGGGAGCAGCGGCAGCCGTAGGACAGCGCCCGCGGCCGGTCGAGCGCCAGCCCCTCGGCATGGAACAGCCGGTGCAGCAGTTGCGGCGAGGCGAGCGCATCGTCCAGCAGCTCGGCATCGGTCAGGGTGCCGGCCAGCGCCAGGGCGGTGCGCCAGGCCTCCTCCTGCGCCTCCTGATCCAGGTCGGGGTCGATGCCGCCCTCGCCGGCGACCCGCTCCATGATGAAGGCGCTGGCGCGCCAGCCATTCGGGGTCAGGTCGCAGGCCAGCCGGACATGGGTGCGAAGCTGTTCGGAGGTGCGGAAGTAGTGGTCCGTCATCTCTGCCAGGCTGGCGCCCTCGATCGAGACGATGCCCTGATAGCGTTCCATTTCCGGGCCCTGGTCGCAGGTGAAGGCCAGATAGCCCTTGCCGAGCAACGCCCCGGCTTCCGGCGCCTCGGCCTCCACCAGCGCCGCCCGCAGCGCCTCCGGTTCCGCCCTGGCGTAGCCGCGCAGCGCCCCGGCATCGGTGCAATCGGCCAGCAGCATCGGCACCGGACCGTCGCCCTTGGCCTGGAGGGAGAAGCTGCCGCGGTACTTCAGCGCCCCGGCGAGGCCAGCCGTCAGCGCCAGCGCCTGACCGGTAAGGCGGGTGACGGCGGGGTGGTTGTCATGCCGGCCGAGCAGGGCATCGGCCAGCGGGCCGAGCCGGATCAGCCGGCCGCGCACCGGCTTCTGGTGCAGGTGGAAGGGCAGCAGGCCGCGCGGCACCACGATATCGGGCACCGGCGGGCGGTCATGCTGCAGGAAATCCGGCGTGGCGGAGGGCTGGGTCGGATCGGGCAAGACGAAAAAACCTTGGAGGGACTGCGGGCATAGATAGGCGCCCACGATCCCGCCGCACACCCGTCAGCCGAATGCCTGCCATTCCCGGCCAGCGGCCGGGGCGGCTATCCGGCTCCGAGCGCCCAGAGCAGCACGCCCTTCTGGGCGTGCAGCCGGTTCTCCGCCTCGTCGAACACCACCGATTGCGGTCCGTCCATCACCGCCTCGGTGATCTCCTCGCCGCGGTGCGCCGGCAGGCAGTGCATGACGATGGCGTTCGGCGCCGCCTGGCGCAGCAGCGCCTCGTTCAGCTGGTAGGGCGCCAGCAGGTTGTGGCGGCTGGCCTTCTGGCCCTCGGTCTCGTCCGACATGGAGACCCAGGTATCGGTGACGACGCAGCGGGCGCCCTGCACCGCAGCCACCGGGTCGGTGGTCAGCTCGATCCTCGCCCCCTCGGCCCGCGCCCAGTCCACCAGCCGGGCCGGCGGGGCGAGTTCCGGCGGGGTCGCCAGGCGCAGGGTGAAGCCGAACCGGGCCGCGGCCTGGATGAAGCTCTGCGCCACGTTGTTGCCGTCGCCGGTCCAGGCGATGACCTGCCCGGCGATCGGGCCGCAATGCTCCTCGAAGGTCATCACATCGGCCATCAGCTGGCAGGGGTGCGATACATCGGTCAGGCCGTTGATGACCGGCACCGTGGCGTAGTGCGCCAGCTCACGGATCTTCGCCACATTGTCGGTGCGCAGCATGATGGCATCGACGTAGCGCGACAGCACCCGGGCGGTGTCCGCCGGGCTTTCCCCCCGGCCAAGCTGCATGTCCTTCGACGACAGCACAATGGCATCGCCGCCGAGCTGGCGGATGCCGACCTCGAAGGAGACGCGGGTGCGGGTGGAGGGCTTCTCGAAGATCAGCGCCACGGTCTTGCCGGCCAGCGGCTTGCCGGCGACCTCGCCACGCTTGGCCCTTGCGCCGAGGTCGAGCATGCGGCGCAGCACCGCCGGCTTGATGTCCATGAGTTCAAGGAAGTGGCGGGGGGGAGTTACCCCCCCCGCATCGGTCTCGACGGCCGCCAATGGGCTCATTGCGCCGCTGCCTTCTCCGCTCCCGGAGTGCACCGAAGGCAGGCGCGGTCGAGCAGGCGGATCGCCTCATCGGCCTCGGCCTCGGTGATCACCAGGGGCGGCGCCACCCGCAGCACGTTCATGCCGGCGGCCACGGTCAGCAGGCCTTCGGCCGCCGCGGCGTTCTGCATGTCGCCATTGGCGACCTCGGGGTTGAGCCGGAGGCCGAGCAGCAGCCCGGCGCCCTGCACGCCTTCCACCACCTTCGGGTGGCGCTGGGCGAGGCCCTGCAGGCCGCGCCACAGGTGCCGCGCCACACGATCCACGCCATCGAGGAAGCCGGGGGCGAGGATCACGTCCAGCACCGCATTGCCGGCGGCGCAGGCCAGCGGATTGCCGCCATAGGTGCTGCCATGGGTGCCGGGCTTCAGGTATTTGGCGACCTTCTCCTTGGCCAGGATGGCGCCGAGCGGGAAGCCGCCGCCGATTCCCTTGGCCGAGGACATGACATCCGGCTCGATCCCGGCCCATTGATGGGCCCAGAGCTTGCCGGAGCGGCCCATGCCGGTCTGCACCTCGTCCAGCGCCAGCAGGATGCCGAACTCGTCGCAGGCGGCGCGCAGGTCGCGGAGGAATTGCAGATTGGCCGGGCGCACCCCGCCCTCGCCCTGGATCGGCTCGATCAGCACCGCAGCGGTGGTGCCGTCGATGGCGTCGCGGAGCGCGTTCATGTTGCCGAAGGGCACATGCCTGAAGCCCTGCACCGGCGGGCCGAAACCGGCCAGGTACTTCTCGTTGCCGGTGGCGGCCAGGGTCGCCAGGGTGCGGCCGTGGAAGGCGCCCTCGAAGCAGATGGTCACGAAGCGCTCAGGGTGGCCGTTCTCCGCCTGGTATTTGCGGACCGCCTTGATCATCCCCTCATTCGCCTCGGCGCCGGAATTGGCGAAGAAGACGCTGTCGGCGAAGCTCGTCTCCACCAGCCGCGCCGCCAGCGTTTCCGCCTGCGGGATGCGGTAGAGGTTCGAGGTGTGCATCACCTTGGCCGCCTGCTCGGCGATGGCCTGCACCAGATGCGGGTTGCCGTGGCCGACCGAGG
This sequence comes from Siccirubricoccus deserti, assembly GCF_014283215.1. Taxonomy (GTDB): domain Bacteria; phylum Pseudomonadota; class Alphaproteobacteria; order Acetobacterales; family Acetobacteraceae; genus Siccirubricoccus; species Siccirubricoccus deserti. The sequence goes on along the minus strand of NZ_JACOMF010000003.1, from coordinate 112,732 downwards.
TCGTGGCGATGCCCGCGCCGAAATCGAGGAATCGTCGCCCATCCACCGTCCACAGCCAAGCGCCCTCGCCCCGCTCGAAGGCGAGGTCGGCACGGTTGTAGGTGGGCATCAGGGCGGGGATCACGGGCCTGGGCTCCAGACTTCCCCCTGCGAGGGCGACTGCCGCCCTGGCTTCTCGGGGAAGCCGTGGATTTGGCCGCAAACCGGCGGCCGCGTCAAACCATGGCGAAGGAATTCCGTACCCGCGGTGCGGATTTCGTAACCAGCCGTGATCGGCCGCGCCTTGTCCCGGGGAGCGCCCCGAAAGCGCGCTCCCGCCACCCGATCATGCGCGGGCTCGTCCCGCGCAACTTTTCTCAAAAAATCAAGATCCTGGATGGCCGGGTCAAGCCCGGCCATGACGCAAAGGGCCGCTCTCCGCTACCCGCGTCGCTCCGCCGCCGCGTCGTAGCTGAAGGTCGGCAGGCTGGTCAGGCTGTCCTTCGTGGCGCCGCTCAGGGTCCAGCGGCTGCTGTTGGTGTTCTGCAGCCGCTCATAGGGCACCGCCACCAGCTTCGCACCGATACCGAGGAAGCCGCCGACCGAGATCACCGCCACCGGGGCGCCGCCCGGCGGGATGATGATGTCGTCGACCTCGCCGATGCTCTCGTTGTTCTCGTTGTAGACATTGGCACCGATCACCTTGCTGGCACGGCGGCCATTGCGTACCGCGGCGCTGTCCACCGCCAGCGGGCCGGTCGTGGCGCCGGCGCCGCTCGCATTGTCGGTGGTGCCCAGGGCACGGCCGGCGGCGGTGCCGGGTGGGTTGCCGGGCGTACCATCCGGCGGGGTGCGGTTGCCGGTCACCGCATCGGCGCCGCGCTGAGTCGCGGTGCTGGGCGGGTTGCCTGGGGTGCCGTCCCGCTGCGCCATGGTGCCGCCGGAGGCATCGCGCGGCTGCGCCTGGGTGGTGCTGTTCGGCCCGCCGCGCACGGTGGGCGAGTCCTGGGTGGTCTGCGGCTGCATCGAACTGCCGCCGCCCGAACTACCGCCCTGCTGGGCCATCACAGGCAGGGCGAGCAGCCCGGCGGCAGCGGTCATGGCGAGCAGTTGCTGGCGATTGGTCATGAGTGCGATGGCCTCCTCGGCTGTTGCATCCGGACGTGTCGGATGAGGCCGGTGAAACGCTTCGGAACGAGTGGAGGTTGCCATCAATTAAGCCATCAATTAAGATGGTGAATTTAAGGCTGTTCCCGCTCCGGTCCAGGCGGACCGGGCTGGAGACACAATCCGGTCCCGAAACCGTGCAACGGTCTGGTACGGAACGTTAAAGCCCGGCGTCGGCCGGCACCACCACCCGGCCGTCCTCGATCCGCACCGGCACGCTCTCCAGCGCCTCGCCGATGCAGGGGCCGGTGATGCAGATGCCGTCCTCGATCCGGAAGCGGGCGCCATGCGCCGAGCAGATGATCACCTGCTTCTTCGTATCCAGGAACCGGTCCGGCAGGGGCTCCAGCGGCAGGCCGATATGCGGGCAGGAATTAACGTAGACGAAGACCTGCTCGCCCCGCCGCACCGCGAACAGCCCGGTGAAGCCGCCAGGCGCCGCGGGAAAGCCGCGCGCCGCGCCCTCCGGGATGTCTTCCAACCGGCAGAGCACCCGCTCCGCCGCATCCGCCTCCGCCATCACGCCCCCTCGGTGGTCCCCAGGCCATGCCGCTCATGCCATTCGGCGATGCTCTCCTCGGGATACTGGTCGTGCTGCCGGTCCTTCGGACCGGCTTCGACCACCACCCAGGGCGCCTTGAACGCCAGCATGATGTGCGTGGAGTCCGGGGCTTCCGGCAAGGGCGTATCGATCGCCGAGGCGAAGGGGTGGATCAATTCCGGCCAGCGCGGGTCATAGAGCCACAGGGCGCTGCCGCAGCGGCTGCAGAAATGCCGCTCCGCCGGGCTGCGATGCGCCCGCGCCTCGCCCTCCTCCTTCATCCTGGCATGGTAGACCGAGATATTCTTGCGGCCGGTGACGCGCAGGCTATCCGCATCGCCGCCGAGGTTGATGGCATAGCCGCCACCGCCCTGCGTCTTGCGGCAGATGGAGCAGTAGCAGCGCTGGTAAGGGTAGGGGTGGCGGCTCTCCAGCCGGAACGTGACCGCGCCGCAGTGGCAGGACCCTTCAAGCCGCATCGCCGTCTCCTCCCTCCGGGCAAGCATGCCAGAACAGCGGCAACAGGTGCCGGGTTCGCATCCGGCCCGTCGGCGTCACCTCACCCGGATGCCGCCCATCCGGCATAGCATCGTCCAATGTTCCTCGCTGACCGGCATGACCGAAAGCCTTGACTGCCGCACCAGCGCCAGCTCGGCCAGCGCCGGCTCCGCCTTGATGGCGGCCAGGGTCACCGGCTTCGGCACCGGCCGCACCGCCTTCACATCGACGCAGACCCAGCGGCCGGTTTCGTCGGAGGGGTCAGGATAGGCGGTGCGCACCACCTGGACGATGCCGACGATCTCCTTGCCGATATTGGAATGGTAGAAGAAGGCGCGGTCACCCTTGGCCATGGCGCGCAGGTTGCTGGCGGCCAGGGCGTTGCGCACCCCGGTCCAGGGCTCGATGCCATTGGCCATCTGCTGGTCCCAGGAGAATGCGTCGGGTTCACTCTTCACCAGCCAATACGCCATGATTCGCCCCTGCAACCGTATCGGCAGGTTACCGCGCGCGGCGGATGCTTCAATCCGTGGCGATCTGGCCCTAGTTTGGGGGTGTGGACACCGCCAACCTACCGCCGCTAGCCGCCAGCCTCCTGCCCCGGGGCGGCTCGCTGCACCGTTTCGCCAACCCGGGTCGCTTCCTGCGGCTGTCCGGGCGCGTGCTGCCCTGGCTGACCGCCGCCGCCCTGGCGGTGCTGGCGGTCGGGCTGCCCTGGGCCTTGATCTTCTCCCCGCCGGATTGGCAACAGGGCGAGACGGTGCGGCTGCTCTACATCCATGTGCCCATGGCCTGGCTGGCGATGGGCGGCTATGTCGGCCTCGCCATCGGCTCCGTCCTGGCACTCGTCTGGCGCCACCCGCTGGCCGACCTCGCCTGCCGGGAGTTGTCGCCGGTCGGCGCCGCCGCCACCGCGCTTTGCCTTGCCACCGGCAGCCTCTGGGGCAAGCCGATGTGGGGCACCTGGTGGGTCTGGGATGCGCGGCTGACCAGCGTGCTTGTGCTGTTCTTCCTGTGGCTCGGCCATGCCGCGCTGGTGCGCGCCTTCGACGACACCGAACGCGGCGCGCGGATGGGGGCGATCCTGGCGCTGATCGGAGCCGTGAACCTGCCGGTGGTCAAATTCTCGGTCGATTGGTGGAACACCCTGCATCAGCCGGCCAGCGTGACCAGGATCAATGCGCCGGGGCTGCATGTCGACATCCTCTACCCGCTGCTGGTCTGCGGCCTCGGCTTCACCCTGGCCTTCGCGGCGCTGGTGCTGGCGCGGACCAGGGCGGCGGTGATGGAACGGCGGATCCGCGCGCTGCAGCTTGCGGCGGCGCGGCGGGCGGAGGCGGGGTAGGCATGTCATTGCACTGGGCGCATGTGGCGGCGGGGTACGCGCTGGTGCTCGGCGGCTTCGCCGCCATGGCGCTGGCCAGCGTGCTGCGGCATGCAGCGGCCAGGCGCCGGCTGGCGCTGCTCGACCCACGCGCCGGCCGGGCCCGGGGCGACGCGGCATGACCCGCAAGCGTCGCCGGCTCTGGCTGCTGCTGCTGTGTGGGCTTGGGCTCGGCAGCGCTACCGCCCTGACCCTCACCGCCTTCCAGGACAATCTGGTGTTCTTCCGCTCGCCGAGCGACATCGCCCAGGCGGCGCCGACACCGGACCGCGCCTTCCGCCTCGGCGGCCTGGTCGAGGCCGGCAGCGTGGCACGGGAGACTGCGGCCGACGGCCGCCCCGCGGCGCGGTTCCGCGTCACCGATGGCGCCCATGCGGTCAGCGTCACCTACACCGGCGTGCTGCCCGACCTGTTCCGCGAGGGCCAGGGCGTTGTCACCCTCGGCAAGCTCGGCCCGGATGGCGTCTTCCGCGCCTCCGAGGTGCTGGCCCGGCACGATGAGACCTACATGCCGCCCGAGGTCGCCGATGCGCTGAAGCGCAGCGGCCACTGGAACCCGGCCGAGGGCGCGGCGCCTCCGGCGGCAAGCTGGAATACCCTTGAGCCGGAGCGCAGCCGCCCCCGGAACGGGTCATGACCCAGGCGGCACGGAGCGGCGCGTGATCCCCGAACTCGGCCATTTCGTCCTCGCCCTGGCGCTGGCGCTCTCGCTGGCCCAGGCGGCGGTCGGCTTCATCGGCGCGCAGCGTGCCGAGGCGCGGCTGATGGCCGCCGCAGGGCCGCTCGCCGCCGGCGTGCTGGTCGCGGTCGGCCTCGCCTTCGGCTGCCTGATGTGGAGCTACGTGGTGAACGACACCACCGTGGCGAATGTCGTGCAGAACAGCCATTCGGCGAAGCCGCTGCTCTACAAGATCTCCGGCACCTGGGGGAACCATGAGGGCTCGATGGTCCTCTGGGTGCTGATCCTGGCGCTCTGCGGCGGCGCCGTCGCGGGCTTCGGCGGCAACCTGCCCTCGGCGTTGCAGGCGCGGGTGCTGGCGGTGCTGGCGCTGGTCGGCGCCGGCTTCCTCGGCTTCATCCTGGCCACCTCCAACCCCTTCGACCGGGTCTGGCCGCCGCCGGTGGATGGCCAGGGGCTGAACCCGATCCTGCAGGACCCCGGCCTCGCCTTCCATCCGCCGCTGCTCTACCTCGGCTATGTCGGCTTCGCCGTGACCTATGCCTTCGCGGTCGCCGCGCTGATCGAGGGCAGGGTCGATGCCGCCTGGGGGCGCTGGGTGCGGCCCTGGGCGCTCGCGGCCTGGAGCCTGCTGACCCTCGGCATCGCCCTCGGCTCCTGGTGGGCCTATTACGAGTTGGGCTGGGGCGGCTACTGGTTCTGGGATCCGGTGGAGAATGCCTCGCTGCTGCCCTGGCTCGCCGGCTGCGCCCTGCTGCACAGCGCGATCGTCGTCGAGAAGCGGGAGGCGCTGAAGACCTGGACAGTGTTCCTCGCGCTGCTGGCCTTCGGGATGTCGCTGCTCGGCACCTTCCTGGTGCGCTCCGGTGTGCTGAACAGCGTCCATGCCTTCGCCAACGACCCGGAGCGCGGCGTGGTCATCCTCGCCCTGCTGGCGGCTTTCATCGGCGGCGGCTTCGCGCTGTTCGCCTGGCGCGCCGCTTCCATGACCCCGACCGGCATCTTTGCCCCGCTGTCGCGGGAGGGCGCGCTGGTGATGAACAACCTGCTGCTCTGCTCGATCGCCGCCGTGGTGCTGGTCGGCACGCTCTATCCGATGTTCGCCGACCTGCTGCTCTCGGAAAAAATCTCGGTCGGGCCGCCCTTCTTCAACACCGCCACCCTGCCGCTGGCGGCGCCGCTGATCGGTGCCATGGCGGTCGGGCCGCTGCTGCCCTGGAAGCGGGCGCGGCTCTTCCCGGCGATCCAGCGGCTGTGGTGGGTCGCGCTCGGCGCGCTGGCCGCCTTCCTGCTGTGCCTGGCGCTCTCCGGCGCGCGGATCGGCCCGGCGCTCGGCTTCGCCGCGGCGGTGTGGCTGATCGCCGGCGCCGCCGCGGACATCGCCGACCGCACCGCGCTGTTCAGCCGGCCGCGCGCCGCCTGGGGGCGGGCGAAGGGGCTGCCACGCGCCGCCTGGGGCGCGGCGGTGGGGCATGCCGGGCTTGGCGTCACCGTGCTCGGCCTCGCCGGCATGGGCATCGCAACGGATATGCTTGCCGCGCTGAAGCCGGGCGAGACCACCCGCCTCGCCGGCTATGAGTTCCGCCTGGATGCGGTGCGCGACGTCACCGGCCCGAACTGGACCGCCCGCCGCGCCACCGTCGAGATCCGCCGCGACGGCGCGCTGGTCACCGTGCTGGAGCCGGACCGCCGTACCTTCCCCGTCGGCCGCATGACCACGACGGAGGCCGCCATCCACACCACTGTTCTGTCCGACCTCTACGTGGTGCTGGGCGAGGAGCGCGACGGCGCTGCAATCCTTCGCCTCCACCACAACCCGCTGGCGCCCTGGATCTGGACCGGCGCCGCCATCATGGCGCTGGGTGGCGGCCTCTCGCTGAGCGACCGGCGGATGCGCGTCGCCGCGCCGGCGGCGAAGCTGGCGGCCCCAGGGATGGGCAAGGCGGCGCAGGCATGAGCGCGACCGGACAGGCCCCCATCGCAGCACCGCGCAACCCATGGCGCCGCCGGCTGCTGCTGCTGGCGCCGCTCGGCGTCGCCGCCGGGGCCGGCGTGGGGTTCCTCGCCATGCTGCGCGGCATGGGCACCGGCAGCTACAACCCGCGCGGTGTGCCCTCCGCCCTCATCGGCAAGGCGCCGCCCGACTTCGCCCTGCCGCCGCTGGAAGGCGCCGATCGGCCAGCGCTCTCCGCCGCCGATCTGCGCGGCGCCGCAAGGCCGGTGCTGGTGAATTTCTTCGCCTCCTGGTGCATGCCCTGTGTCATCGAGCATCCGCAGCTGATGCAGCTCTCGCGCGCCGGGGTGCCGGTCTTCGGCATCGCCTACAAGGACAAGCCGGACGATTCGCAAAACTTCCTGCGTCGCCATGGCAATCCCTATGCCCGGCTCGGCGTCGACCAGCCCGGCCGCGTCGCCATCGACTGGGGGCTCTACGGCGTGCCGGAAACCTATCTGATCGACAAGGAGGGCATCATCCGCTGGCGCTGGGCTGGCCCGCTTACCGAGGACACGCTGCGCGCCGAGCTTCAGCCGCTGCTGCGCCGCTACGCATGAGCCTGCGCGCACCCCTGCTGGCCCTGCTGCTGCTGCTGACGGCCCCCGCCATGGCCGCCATCGGCGATCCGGCGGAACAGCTCCGCGACCCGGCGCAGGAGGAGCGCGCCCGCGCCATCGGCCGCGAGCTGCGCTGCATGGTCTGCCAGAACCAGTCGATCGAGGACAGCGACGCCGACCTGGCCCGCGACCTTCGCCGCATCGTCCGCGAACAGGTCGCAGCCGGGCGGAGCGACAGCGAGGTGATGCGCTTCCTGCACGACCGCTACGGCGATTTCGTCCTGCTGCGGCCGCCGTTCAAGCTGGCGACGGCGCTGCTCTGGGGCGCGCCGGTGGTGGCGCTCGGCGGCGGGCTGCTGCTGATCCTGGCGATGCGCCGCCGCGCCGCCGCCACCGCCCCGCCCGAGGCGCTCTCCGCCGCCGAGCAGGCGCGGCTCGAGGCCAGGCTGAAGGACCGTCCCTCCGCGTGACCGCCCTGCCCTTCTGGCTGCTGCTCGGCCTCGCCGCCGCGGCGACGCTGCTGCCGCTCGCCATCACCCTGCTTCGCCCGGCCCGCGCCCGCGGCCGGCGCGAGGCCGACGTGACCCTCTACGAGGCGCAGCGGATCGAGCTGGAGCGCGAGCGCGAGGCCGGACGGCTGGACGCCGAGGCGCATCGCGCCGCGCTGCTGGAATTGCAGCGCCGGTTGCTGGCAGCGCCGGAGGAGACGCCCGAGGCACGGCCGCCGCAGCCCCACCGTGGCGGCTGGGCGATCGGCGCGCTGCTGGCAGCGGTGCCGCTGTTGGCGCTGGCGATCTACCTGCCGAAGGGCGAACCCGAGATGCCCTCGGCGCCCTATTCCCTGCGCCAGCAGGTGGCGGCGCGCGACGATGAGGTGCTGGCGATGCTGCGCGCCCGGCTCAGCCAGCTGCCGCCGGAGAGCCCGCAGGCGCGGGAGGGCTGGGCCCTGCTCGGCAATGCCGAGCGCAGCCGCGGCCAACTCGCCGCCGCCGCCGAGGCCTATCGCCGGGCGCTGGCCGGGCAGTTCGACGCCGAGCTGGCCGGCCAGCTCGCTCAGGTGCTGCTGGAGGACGGCAGGACCGAGGAGGCGGCGCTTCTGCTGGCGGAAAGCCTGCCGCGCGCGCCGCGGCATGTCGGCCTGCGCTTCCTCTCCGGCCTCGCCGAGGAACGCGCCGGCCGGCCGGAGAACGCCCGCGGCGCCTGGCGCGCGCTGCTCGCCGATGCGCCGGAGGGGGCGCCGTGGCGGGGAATGGTCGAGCGGCGGCTGCAGGCGCTGCCGTAGGGTGGTTCGCCGGGACGGCACATGCATGCCGCCCCGGCGCCACTCAGGGTGGCAGCATCGGCATCCGGCTGCAGACCCAGGCGATGATCTGCATTCCTGGGATCGTCAGCGTCGAGCCGTCGAACCGCCCCTGTACCCGGCCGCCCGCCGCCAGGGTGAAGGGACCGAAGGCGGCCTGCCTGCTGGCCTGGGCGCCACCGGTCACCGCCTTCCCCGCCGCCGTGCGGTCGGCATCGGTCCAGCTGCCGGTGATGCGGACGTCGCGGATCGCGATGATCGAGGTCGGCACCAGCGGGCACAGCCCGGGGTCGGCATCCGGCTGGCCGTTGGAGAAGAAGCCGGAAGGGATGCCCTCCAGCGACCACCCTGGCAGCCGCATCACCAGCGGGTCGAACCACGGCCGCTTGATGCCGATCTGCATCATCTGCAGCGTCGCCTTCAGGCCGGTGGAGCCGGTGGGCTGTTCCACCGGCGCCCGGATCGGCGGCGGCTTCTGCGCCACCACCGTGCCGAGCTTCCTCAGCACCTCCGGCTGCACCGCGGCCCGCATCGTGGCGCTCGACGGCGCCGCCATCGCCGTGGGCAGCGCCGCCGGCCGCAGGGTCGCGGTGGAGAGCCGCGTCGCCTGCAAGGCCGGCGGCAGCCGCGCCACCGATTTCACCAACGTCGCCTGTGGCGCGGCGGCAAGCGGCGCCGCCCTGGCCCGCGCCGCCAGGCCGGGCCGTAGCGCCGTGGTGACGCTCAGCGACGCGGCCGGCTTCGGCCGCAGCATCACCTCGGGCTTCGGCCGCACCACGACCGGCGGCGTCTCGCCACTGAAGCGCCAGGCCGCCTTGGTCAGGCCGATGGGCAGGGTGTGCAGGATCGGCGGCGGCGGCGGTGCCGGCACGCCCCCGCCGATCTCCACCTTCACCCAGCCACCCGCGCCCGCCGGATCGGCCCAGGTCCGCGGCTGCGCATAGGAGGGGTGGTACATGTCGAGCGCATTCTCGACCGACCCCCGCAGCAGGGATTCGAATTTCTCGCGGGCCCCGACGAAAGCCTGCGCCACCGCGCCGCCGCCCGTCACCGTCGCCATCAGGATCATGCCGTACACCGATTCGAGGCTCACCCCGGTCTCGGTGTAGAGCGGCGCCAGCGCCGGCACCTCATCCACCAGGGTGGAGAAGGCCTCCAGCGCCGCCGGCGACCCACCGGGGTTCTCCCCGGTGAGCGCATTGGCGAAATCGCCCGCCTCGATCGGCAGGCCGGGCCATTCCAGGCAGATGTAGCCTTGCCCGGATGCCCCGCCACTCTCCTGGCCGGTGCCGGCCAGGACGGTGGCGTAGAGTTCGTCGACGAAGCCGTCCTGGCCGGGCATGGGCATCACTCCGGCGGACACATGGGCATGATCTGGTTCACCCAGCCGATGATCTGCACCCCGGGCATCCTGAAGCCGGCATTGCCGACCGTCCCGGCGACATGCTCGCGGCTGCTGCCACGCTCGTAATTGCCGCCCACCGAGAAGGGCCCCCAGCCGACCTTGCCGCCGGCACTGATCGCCTTCTTCGCGCGATCGACCTCGGCCTGGGAGAAATTCGCGGTGACGGTGACGTCCTTCACCGCGAGGAAGGCCATTGGCAGCAGCGGGAAGAGCGAATTGCCCTGGCCATTGCGCGTGCCGTTGGAGAAGCCGCCCTTCCGCGCGACATCCGTCTTCCAGTTGGGCAGGCTGAACAGGAAGGGCGACATCCATGGCCGCCGGATGTTCACCAGCGCCCATTTGTATTCGAGCTTCACCTGCTCAGCGTTGGCGTCCGAGTGGAAATTCTCGCTGCTGCCTCCGGCTTTGGCGCCGAAGGACCACAGGCCCACGCTGAACCCCGCGGAGCCACCGTACCTGGTGTAGTCGGAGTTCGTGTTGGTGACCGACTTGCTGTACTCCCACTTGTAGGTCGGCCAGTTGTTGAAGTTGTCCGAGGTGAACCAGTTGGATGGCATGGCGGTGCTGCGCCGCGTGCCGGCGACCGAGGTGCCGCCCTCGGTGCCGATGGCGTAGCTGTCGAAGACGAATTGCGCATCGGCAAAGGCGCGCTTCACCTGATCGACACCGGAGGTCTGCAGGGTCGCCCGCGCCGCCTCCACCTGGTCGGCCTTGTTGGTGCGCCATTTGGTGAAGGCGGTCTTCACCGGCCCGGCGAGGGAGGGCGCCAGCATCGGCCAGGTGCGCTTGGTCTCCGGCGTCGCCATCGCCGCCATGAAGGCGGCGAAGAACTCGCCCTGCTTCTGTCGCCACAACGCCTGGTTGGTGTCGTAGTCGGTGGCGAGGTCGGAATCGACCTCGCGCTTCTTGCCGGTCTCCTCATCGGTGATGGTCTGGTGGAGGAATTTCCAGGCGTCGGTATAGGCCTTGCGCTTGGTCGGGTCGGAGGTGGCGTCGGCGGTCACCGTCGCCCGCAGCAGCTGCTGATAGATCTCCGACACCCGGCGGCCGCTGGCGGTGTGGATGGTGGAGAAATTCGGGATGTCGTCCACCAGCTCGGCGAAGCGCTGGGTCGCGTCGGTGCTGCCGTCGAGGTTGCCCGGCGACCATTGGTTGCGGAAATCCGCCGGGTTGATGAGCTGACCGCCCTTGTTGAGGGTGATGAAGGTCTTGTTCGGATCATAGGCGGCGGGGCCGCCTTCGGAGGATCCGGTCAGCATGGTGAAGATGCTGTCGTAGAGCCGCTGGACCAGTTGGCTGGCCTGTTGCTCGTTCATCGTGAATGCTCCGCTGAAATCCCCGGCAGGGAACTGCCCGGCCGGTTCCTCAGCCTGTACCCGGCATCACCCATGCCGATGTGCGCCAGATCACGGAGCGCGCGGCGGCGCGGCAGCCCGCCGGTTTCCGTAGCAGCCGCGCTACGCTAGGCTTCCGCCAAAGCAGTTAAGCTCGGGAGGATGCGATGATCGGGATCGGCAGGCGAGGCGCGTTGCTGGGCGCGCCGCTGGCATTGGCCGCGCTGCCGCGGCGGGCCGCGGCGCAGGCGTTTCCGTCCCGCCAGATCCGCATCATCGTCGGCTTCGCCTCCGGCGGCGCCAACGACATCATGGCCCGGCTGGTCGCCGCCAAGCTGACCGACCGCATGGCCGGCACGCCCATCGTGGTGGAGAACCGCCCCGGCGCCGGTACGCTGCTGGCCGCCGAATACGTCGCCCGCGCCGCGCCGGATGGCTACACGCTGATGTACGCCTCCTCCTCCACCCTGATCACGCCGCTGATCAACCGCACCTCCACCCTCGACCCGACGCGGGATTTCGACGCGGTGGTGATGGCGCAATCCTCGCCGCTGCTGCTGGTCTCGCGGCCTGACTTCCCGGCAAAGACCCTGGGGGAGCTTATCGAGCTGGGGCGGCAGCGGCCGGGGCGCATCACCATCTCCCACCCCGGCGTCGGCGGAATCAACCACCTGTCGCTCGCGGTGCTGATGAAGCAGACCAACGTCGAGTTCACCCTGGTGCCCTACAACGGCAACAACCCGTCGCTGACCGCGCTGGTCCGCGGCGAGATCGATGTGGCGAGCGATTCCCTCTTCGCCACGCGCACACTGCTGGAATCAAACACCATCCGCGCCATCGGCATCACCAGCGCGCAGCGCTCGCCGACACAACCAAACGTGCCGACCTTCGCCGAAACCCTGCCTGGCTACGAGGTGACCTTCTGGGGTGGCTTCATGGCGCCGCGCGGCACCCCGGCGCCGATCCTCGACCGGCTGAACACCGAGATCGACGCGGTGCTGAAGCTGCCCGAGGTGGTCGAGCGGGTGAAGACCTTCGGCGCCGATCCGGTCGGCGGCAGCCGCGCGCATTACACCAAGGTCATCGCCGAGGATTGGGTGCGCTGGGGCGCGGTGGTGCGGGAGACCGGCGTGACCGGAGGCTGAACAACGGTCTGCGGCGGATTGGCGTTCCGATATGAGCACACACCGCGATAGGCTCGGCAGCGGAGGAGACCCCATGGCAAAGACCCATCTCATGGTGCGCGCGGTCCTGGCGGAAGCGGCCGACCGGCCGCGCTTCGACCGCTGGTACGAGACCGAACATATGCCAGAGGCGGTCGCCGCCTTCGGCGCGCTGCGCGGCTGGCGCTGCTGGAGCCTGACCGATCCGACCGTGCACTACGCCTTCTACGAATTCGCTGATGCGGGGAAGGCGGAGGCGATCCAGGACTCGCCGGGCATGGCGGGGCTGATCGCCGAATTCGACCGGGTCTGGGGCGACAGGGTGACGCGGCGGCGGATCACCATGGAAGTCGCCGGGGAATTCACGCCGGGCCAGGGCTGATCGGGCGCCGGTAGGTCCAGGGAGGAGCGGGGGTCCCAACCCTGCGCCGGGGCCGAGGCTCGGCCCCGGCACGGATGGACGGCTTCCGCGCTGCGGTGCACAGTGGCGCCGATGGCGCCTGACCCCGCTCTACCGCAGCCGCGCGCCAGGCGCCTCATTCTCCTCCTCGGCATCTCCTGCTTCGCGGGGGCGCTGAGCGGCCGGGTCACCGACCCGTTCGTCGCCACCATGGCCGAGGAATTCGCCTCTTCAACCGACACTGTGGCACTGCTGGCCAGCGCCTATGCCGTGCCCTTCGCCCTGGTGCAGCCGATCCTCGGGCCGGTCGGCGACGCGCTCGGCAAGCGGCGGGTGGTGCGGCTGTCGCTGTTCCTGCTCTCGATCTTCGCCCTGGCGGCACCCTTCGCCCCCGGCCTTGGCACGCTGATGGTGCTGCGGGCGCTGACCGGCGCGGCGGCGGGCGGTATCATGCCGCTGACCCTGGCCGCGATCGGCGATGCGGTGCCGCTGAAGGAACGCCAGGTCGCGCTCAGCCGGCTGCTGGTCTTCGCCATTGGCGGGCAGATCGGCGGCGGCGCGCTGGCCGGGTTGCTGGCGCCCTGGCTCGGCTGGCGTGGGGTGCTCGGGCTGTGCGGCGGGGTGGCGCTGCTGGCCTCGGTGGTGCTGCTGCTGGTGCCTTTCGGCGGCCCGCCAGAGCCGCGCGGGCGATTCGAGCCGGTCCGCGCCCTCGGCCGCTACCGGGCGATCCTCGGTCTGCCAGCGGCGCGGCTGCTGTTCGCCGCGGTGCTGATCGAGGGCGTGCTGGTGTTCGGCACCTTTCCCTATTTCGCCCCGATCCTGCAGGCGAAGGGCCTGGCCAGCGCCGCCGGCGCCACCTTCGAGGCGGGGCTGGCCGTCGCCGCCTTCGGCTGCGGCGGCTTCGTCTATGCCGCGGTGGTGCGGCCGGTGCTGGGACGGATCGGCCAGTCGCGCATGGTGATGCTGGGTGGGGGGCTGGCAGGGTTGGCGCTGCTGACTTTCGGCCTGGCCCCGGCGGCGGCGGTGTTCATCGCCGCCGGGCTGGTGCTCGGCACCGGCTTCTACATGGTCCATAACAGCATCCAGACCCGGGTGACGGAGGTCGCGCCGGAAGCCCGCGGCTCCGCAGTGGCGATGCATGCCTTTCATTTCTACGTCGGGCAGTCGCTGGGCCCGGTACTGGTCGGGCTGGCGATCGGTGGCTTTGGGGCGCCGGTGGCACTGGCGCTGGCGGCCGCCGGGATCGTGGCGCTTGGGATCCGGCTGGGGCGGCGATAGGGCGGATCGCGGAGGGGACGTGAACGTCCCGGAGCGCCTATCTGTTCCGCAGTCAACAGGCTGCAGCGGAACAGCGTTCAGACATGAACGCGATCCGTTGTCGGATAGGCGCCGGCACGGTGGAACGCCGCGGCGGTGCGCGCGTCCGGAGACCAGAATGGCCGGGTTTGACCCGGCCATCCTTAAGTCACTGTTCTTGCGATAAAATCAGATGCGCGGGTCAAGCCCGTGCATGAAGGTGGGCCGCCGACCCATTACCCTGGCGGCTCAGCCGGCTTTCAGATGCGCCAATAGCTTCTCCGTTGCCTGCACCTTGTCGGTGCGGTCGATGGCAGCGACCTCGGCGGCCAGGCGATCCATCGCCTGCTCGTAGATCTGCCGTTCGGAGAAGGACTGGTCCGGCTGGCCGGCGTTGCGGTGCAGGTCGCGCACCACCTCGGCGATCGCCACCGGATCGCCGGAGTTGATCTTCGCCTCATACTCCTGGGCCCGGCGGGACCACATGGTCCGCTTGATCCGGGCGCGGCCCTTCAGCGTTTCCAGCGCCTCCTTGATGGCGTCCGGCGCGGTCAGCTTGCGCAGGCCGGAGGAGGCCGCCTTGCCGACCGGGACGCGCAGCGTCATCCGGTTTTCCTCGAAGGTGACGACGATGACCTGCAGGGCATGGCCTGCGGCGGACATGGTCTCGATGCCTTGCACGGTGCCGACCCCATGGGTCGGGTAGACGACATGGTCGCCAGTCTTGAATTCCACGGGCTTTGCGGGCTGTCTCGGAGGAGGAAAAGAGGGACCCTCGCGCCGCACCGGGGGCGGTGCGGCGGGGGCGGCGGAACGGCCGGCCTCGCTGGCGGGCGGCATGGGGGGCGGCACGGGCGCTGCGGCCTGGGCTTCGGCGAAGCCGCCGGGGCGGGGTGCCGGGCGCTGGACGCCGGATTTGGCCTCGGCGGCGACGGGCGGCTTGCCGACCGCCTTCGGCGGCGCGGCCGCCGGGATCGCAGGGCTGGCGGCGGGCTTCGCCTCCGTCGGCTTGGCCGGCGCTGGTTGGGTGGCTGCGGATTTGACGGGGATGGGCTTGTCCGATGCGGGTTTCGCAGCCGCAGGCGACGCGGGCGCCGCCTTGTCGGCAGCAGGTTTCACGGATGCGGGCTTGGCGGCAGCGGCACCGGGTTTCGGTGCGGCCAGTTGTGGGGTTGCCGGTTTCACTGGCGCGGCTTTCGCAGCCGGAGGCTGTGGTGCGGCGGATTTCGGTGGTTGGGCTTTCGGGGCCGCAGTCTTCGGAGCCAGGATCTTCGGGCTTGCCGGCTTGGAGGCGGCAGGCTTCACTGCGGGTTTCGTTACGCCAGCTTTGGTCGTGCCCGGATTCGCCGCCGACTTGGCGGCCGGAGCCGCGGTCCGCCGTTGCGGCGCCACCTGCTTGGCCTTGGCCGCCGGCCGGGAAGGCGCCTGGGCGCTTCCGGAAACCGGGCGCTTCGTCTTCGAGCCTTTGGCGCGGGCGGGTGCCTTCATGCCGGACAACTCTCCTGCGGCGCTGCCCGAGCGTGGCCGACACTGCATCCTGCGCGCCAGCACGCTTCAGCCAGACCAATTTATCGGCCAAAGACGCGTCCGGTTCACTTGTCCTACCGTTACGCCGCCATGGTGCCGCCGGCGGCAACCAGCCAGCACCAGCCAGCCCTGCCATCGGATTGAAAGCATAGCATTATTTTTTGGCAGAGTCACGCCCGCCCAGCGCCCGCCACAGGCGGCGGGCAGCATTTGGTCAGATTTGTTGCCGGAACCCAATCAGGGTTTGCCAGGTTCCGGGCTGAACAGCGCCCGCTTGCCCGGCTTGTCCTTCCATTCCTCGGCATCGGCCGGCGGCTCCCCCTTGCGGGTGATGTTCGGCCATTCCGCTGCATAGGTACGGTTGAGTTCGGCGTATTCCGCCGCCCGGTCATCGCTGTCCGGGACGATGGCCTCGGCCGGGCATTCGGGCTCGCACACCCCGCAATCGATGCACTCGTCCGGATGGATGACCAGCATGTTCTCGCCGACGTAGAAGCAGTCCACCGGACACACCTCGACGCAGTCCATGTATTTGCACTTGATGCAATTCTCGAGAACGACATAAGTCACGGCAGGCGGTCCTTCAGGCCTGGCGAGGCGCCATCGGCGGCGATGCCCAGGGGCGGTGTTGCGGTGCGAGACATGGCCCGGCGCGGAGCCGCTGGCAAGGCGGTTCTGCCCACATCATGCCTCCGGCTCGGGCGGGGGCGGCGCCGACAGATCCTCGAACAGCAGCCGCGCCTCAGGCGCCGGGCCACGGCGGTCACCCAGCGCCACCACCCGCCAGACCCGCACCACCCCGCGCTCCGCCGAGCCTAGCGCGAAGGTCAGCACATCGCCCGGCCGCAGCCTGGCATGTGCCTTCACCGTGGGCTGGCGATTGATGCGGACGCCTCCTTGCTCGACCAGGCGGGCGCAGGCGGCACGGGTCTTGGCGACCCGCGCGCACCACAGCCACTTGTCCAGGCGCTGCCAGTCCCGATCCTCGCCCGCCTCAGCCACGCGCTACCGCAGCTTGAGCTGCGCCAGTACGGCGAAGGGCGAATCCGGGTCCGGCCCGCGCGGCTCCGGCGGCTTGGCCGCGGCGGCGGGACGGTCGCGGCGGTCCTCCTGGTCGCGCGGCGGACGGTCCGGCCGCGGCCCGCGCGGCTGGTCCGGGCGCCGCGGCCCGTCCTGGCGATGCTGGCCGCCCTTCTGCCAGGGCGGGCCACCCGGGCCGCCGCGGCGCTGCGGCTGCGGCACGGCGCGGCGCAGTTCGGGTGGAATCGGCGGGCCGTAGAAGATCATCGCCGGGCTGTTCGCAGGCGGCAGCGGCGGCGGCGGAGGCGGCGGCGCCTCCCTCGGCTCGCGCATCGGCCGGCGATCGCGATCGCGCGGCGGCCGGCCTTCGTGCCGCCCCTCGTGCCGCCCCTCTGGCCTGCCCTCGGGCCCGCGCCCCTCATGCCGGCGCGGCGGCTGGCCCTCGGGGCGCGGTCCGCCGCCTGGGCGCTGGCCCTCGCGCGGTCCCTGGCGCTGGCCGTCGCGGTGCCCCTGGCCCTGATGCCCGCCTGGGCGCGGCCCGCGCTGGTGCTGATGGTGCTGCGGCCGCGGCTGGGCGACGCGCAGCGGCATCGGCGGGCCGTACTGCCCCTCCTCCAGCGGCACCGGCTCCAGCAGCCGGAAGCCGAGCGCGGTCAGCGCCACCCCCAGCATATCCGCCTTCACGCCCAGCCGGCTGGCAAGGTCGCTCGGCGGCGGCGCCGGGGCGCGGCGGGTGAGATAGGCCAACTCGCCGGCGATGCGTTCCGCCACGTCGAGGCGCAGCAGCACCGGCCCGGCCGGCAGCCAGCCCATTGCCTGGGCGAAGCCACTCGGCCAGCCGGCCGGCGGCTGCGGATTGGCCTCCCCTTCCTCCGGCTCGCGCAATTGCAGCGCGACCAGCCCGGGGGCCGGCAGCGCCGGCGTCTCGATGTTGCGGATCAGCGACCAGATCTGCGCCCTGAGCGCCATGGCGCGCGGCTTCAACGCCTCCGGCACGAACAGCGCGTAACGGCCGGCGCGGACGCCGATCGCCTTCAGCTTCTGCCGCAGGTCGGGGGCGATGTTGCCCTCGGTGCCGCCCGGCGCCAGGCCGAGGGATTCCCGCAGCAGATAGGCCGGCCCGCGCAGCGCGCCCTCGGCTTCCGCCTTGGCCTCGACCGTGGTCAGGATGGCCAATTCTCGGCCGAACACGCCCTCGATGAACTTCGCCAGCCGGGCCCGCACCCGCTCCCGCTGTGCGCCATCGAGGAATTCGGAGGGGATGACCTCGACCAGCGGCTTGGCGGGCTCGGGCCCCGGGCGCAGCCGGCCGACCTCGGCCAGCTCGCCGTGGTTGTTCCAGGTGATCCGATGGCTGCCGGTCAGCGCGAAGACATCGTCCTTCGCCACCTCCAGCGCCGCGACCCGGCGCGGCATCTCCTCCCGCAGCGCACGGCGGGCGGCGCGGAGGACCAGCTTGCGCTCCTCCTCGGTGGCCGCCTCGGCCTCCGGGTGGAACAGGAAGCCCTCGACCCGGCCGACCGTATGCCCCTCGACCACCACCTCGCCCTTGCGGGTGACGGCGGAGAGCAGCTCCTCGCCCTCGGAATCATCCAGCCGGCGGATCAGATGCGCGGCGCGGCGGTCGACGAAGCGGGCGGTCAGGCGCTCGTGCAGCGCGTCGGAGACGGCATCCTCCGCCTTGCGCGCCTCGGCCTGGAAGCTGGCGGCATCGCGGGTCCAGTCGGCCCGGGCGGCGACATAGGACCAGACCCGGATGTTGGCGAGGCGCGCCATCAGCGTGTCGAGGTCGCCCTCGGTGCTGCCGCAGAGCGCGATCTGCCCGGCAATCCAGTCATCCGGCAGCACGCCGTCCTCGGCCAGGTGCTTGAAGATGCGGCCGCAGAGCCGGACATGGGTGTCGTCCGCCAGCTTGCGGAAATCCGGCACCTGGCAGGCTTCCCACAGCAGCGCCACGCGGCTGCGGCTGCTGGCCAGGGCCCGCATCTCGGTCTCGCGCGCCAGCATCGAGAGGGTGATGTGGTCGTCGGCGTCATGGCCCTTGGACAGGCCGGGCTGCGGCGGCGGTGCCGCCAGGCTGTCGAGCAGCGCATCGACGCTGGTGAAGTCCAGTTCGCCGTTGCGCCAGGCCAGGGTCTGCAGCGCCTCGAAATTATGCGCTTCGATCTTGTTGACGATCTCGTCGGGCAGCGGCGGGCAGTCGCCGGTGGTGCCGAAGGTGCCGTCGCGCATGCCGCGGCCGGCGCGGCCGGCGATCTGGGCGGCCTCCTGGGCATTCAGCAGCCGCGCCTGGTGGCCGTCGAATTTCTGCAAGGCGGCGAAGGCGACATGGTCCACATCCATGTTCAGCCCCATCCCGATGGCGTCCGTCGCCACCAGAAAATCCACCTCGCGGTTCTGGTAGAGCGCCACCTGGGCGTTGCGGGTGCGCGGGCTCAGCCGGCCCATCACCACGGCGCAGCCGCCGCGCCGCCGGCGGATCGCCTCGGCAATGGCATAGACCTCGGCGGCGGAGAAGGCGACCACGGCGCTGCGCGGCGGCAGCCGCGTCAGCTTCTGCGGCCCGGCATGGGTCAGCTGGGAGAGCCGCGGCCGGGTCTCGACCTCGGCCTGCGGCACCAGGCGTTGCAGCAGCGGGCGGATCGTCTCGGCGCCGAGGAACATGGTCTCGACCATGCCGCGGGCGTTCAGCAGCCGGTCGGTGAAGACATGGCCGCGGTCAGGGTCGGCGCAGAGCTGAATCTCGTCCACCGCGACGAATTCGGCACGCCGGTCGAGCGGCATCGCCTCCACCGTGCAGGCGAACCACTTCGCCTCCGGCGGGATGATTTTTTCCTCCCCCGTGATCAGGGCGACGTGCTTCTCACCCTTGGCGGCGACCATGCGGTCGTAGTTCTCCCGCGCCAGCAGGCGCAGGGGAAAGCCGATGATGCCGCTGGCATGTGCCAGCAGGCGGGTGATCGCCAGATGTGTCTTGCCGGTGTTGGTTGGACCCAACACAGCCTTGACGCGGGCATCGAACATGGGGGGATAGGGGCTCGGCATGCCCCGCATCCTTGGGCCGGGACGGCGTGATTTGCAACCGCGCGGGCCGCCGGCCATCGACTCGCGGCCTGGGTGTTTCCACCCCGGGCGATCGCGGGCTATAGGCGGGGAGAATGCCGAAGCTGCGGGACCCCGCCCCGATCGTCTCGCCCCCGCTCCGCTTCGCGCTGCTCTTCGCCGCGCAATTCGCCGCTGTCGGCGTGCTGATGCCCTTCCTGCCGGCAGTGCTGGCCAACCAGGGCCTGACCCCGACACAGATCGCCACGGTGCTCGCCGCCGCCTCCGCGGTGCGGCTGCTGGCGGCGCCGGCGATCGGCCGCGGCGCCGATGGCATCGGCGACCCGCGCAACGTGCTGCTGCTGGCGGCGGCGCTCGCCACCTTCACCGTCACCGGCTTCGCCCTCGGCCAGGGCTTCGCCGCCCTGCTGCTGGTCGCCATGCTGCACAGCATGGTGAACGCGCCGGTGGTGCCGCTGTCGGATGCGCTGGCCCTCGCCGCCTCCCGCCGCCTTGGCTTCGACTATGGCCGCGTGCGCTCGGCCGGCTCGGCCAGCTTCATCCTGGCCGCGGTGGTTGCCGGGCTGGCGGTGCAGGCTTCCGGCCCGGTCGCGGTGATCTGGATCGCCTCCGGCTGCCTGGCGCTGACCGCGCTGGCGGCGCGGGGGCTGCCGCCGTTGCCGACAGGGGGCGGCGGCCGCGCCGGCTTCGCCGCGCCCTTCGCCGAGCCGGCTTTCCGCCGCCTGCTGCCGCTCTCGGCGCTGATCCAGGGCAGCCACGCTCTCTACTACGGCTTCGGCACGCTGCACTGGCAGGCGGCGGGGCTCTCGCCTTCGGTCATCGGGCTGCTCTGGGCCGAGGGGGTGGTGGCGGAGGTGGCACTGTTCCTCTGGGGCAAGCCGCTGGTGGAACGGCTGGGGGCGGCCGGGATGGCGGCGCTGGCCGCCGCCGCCGGGCTGCTGCGCTGGGCGGTGCTGGCCGAGACCAGCTGGCTGCCGGCACTCGCCGGGGCGCAGCTGCTGCACGCGCTGAGCTTCGGCGCCATGCATCTCGGGGCAATGCGGGTGCTGGGCGGGATGCCGCCGGGCCAGGCCGCCACGGCGCAGACCTTGCACGCCTCCATCGGCGTTGGCCTCGCCTCCGGGCTGCTGACCTTCGCCGCCGGCCCGCTCTATGCCCGGTTTGGCGGGGCGGGGTTCTGGGCGATGGCCGGGCTTTGCGCGCTGGCCCTGCCACTGACCTGGCGGCTGCGCGCGGCCCTGCCAGGGCGCTCGGCGGCCGGCTGACCGTCGCGCACGCGAATGCAATCGCACCACACACGAATTTCCGTTCAGCATGGCGCGAGGCTGACACTTCGCGCCTGACAAGACGGAGACGAGCGACCGGATGCTGCTGCACCCCCTCCTGTCCAGGCTGATCCGCATCGGCACCCTGACCGTCCGCTACCCGGATGGGCAGGAACGCCGCTACGGCGGCGGCCCCGGCCCCAGCGGCGGGCTGACGCTGAAGAACTGGCACGCAGCCCGGCGCCTCGCGCTCAACCCCGGCCTCGCCGGCGGCGAGCTGTACATGAACGGCACGCTGGAGCCGCTCCGCTGCAGCCTGATCGAGGTGATCGAGGTGTTCGCCGTCAACCTCGCCGAGGCCGGCCACCACCCTGTGTCAGACATGCTGGACCGGCTGCGCCGGCTGCGCCGCTGGCTGGACCAGTACAACCCGGCCGGCCGGTCGCGCCGCAACGTGGCGCACCACTACGACCTGGACGCCCGGCTGTTCCGCCACTTCCTCGACGCCGACATGCAGTATTCCTGCGCCTATTTCCGCACCGGCGCGGAAACCCTGGAAGCCGCCCAGGCGGCCAAGCAGCGGCACATCGCCGGCAAGCTGCTGCTCGACCGGCCGGGGCTGGAGGTGCTGGAGATCGGCTGCGGCTGGGGCGGCATGGCACTGGCCCTGGCGCGGGGCTGGGGCGCCCGGGTCATCGGCCTCACCCTCTCGGCCGAGCAGCTGGCGGTGGCGCGGGCGCGGGCGGCGGCGGAAGGTCTGGCCGACCGGGTGCGGTTCGAGCTGATGGACTACCGCGAATGGCGCCGCCCGGTGGACCGGGTGCTGTCGGTGGCGATGTTCGAGGCGGTGGGCGTGCCGCACTACCGCCGCTTCTTCACCACCGTCCGGGACGCGCTGAAGCCGGAGGGCGTGGCGCTGGTGCACAGCATCGGCCGGGCGCACGGGCCGGAGGCGACCAACCCCTGGCTGGCCAAATACATCTTCCCCGGCGGCTATTCCCCGGCGCTGTCCGAGGTGCTGCCGGCGGTCGAGCGCAGTGGCCTCTGGGCCACCGACATCGAGATCCTGCGGCTGCACTACGCCACCACCCTGCATCACTGGCGCCACCGCTTCGCCGCCAGCCGCGACGCCATCCGGGCGCTGTACGATGAGCGGCTGTGCCGGATGTTCGAATTCTACCTGGCGAGCTGCGAGCTGGCCTTCCGCCACGCCGGCCACATGGTCTGGCAGATGCAGCTCGCGGCCCGGGCGGATACGGTGCCGCTGACCCGGGACTACATGCTGAAGGCGGAGCGGGCCCCGCTGCCGGCCTGAGGCCGGGCGCTCGCCGGCGCCCCGTTGCGCCGGGGACACGGTAGGCCGGCACGGCGGCATGATCCCCGTGATCCACACCCATCCCCGTAATCCACAGGGGGAGAACTGCGCTAGAGTCGGTGCATGAACACCATTGATTCGCCCCCCCCCTTCGGGGATGCCGGCGGCGGGCTGCTTGGCCTGTCGCAGCGCATGCCGCCCTCCAACCTGCAGGCGGAGCAGGCGCTGCTGGGCGCCCTGCTGGCGAACAACAAGGCCTATGAGCGGGTCTCGGAATTCCTCGCCCCCGAGCATTTCGCCGACCCGGTGCATGGCCGCATCTACCGCGCCATCCAGCGTCGGGTGGAAGCCGGGCAGCTGGCCGATGTGGTGACCTTGCGGTCGGAGTTCGAGCATTCCGGCCTGCTCGACGAGGTGGGCGGCTCGGCCTACCTGCCGCAGCTGCTGAGCGCGATGGTCGGCATCATCAACGCCGGCGAATACGGCCGCATCGTCCATGATTGCTGGCTGCGCCGGCATCTCATCGATGTGGGCGAGGAGGTGGTGAACCGCGCCTTCGGCGCCGAGCCCGAACTCGACGCCAAGATGCAGCTGGAAGCCGCCGAGCAGCGGCTGTTCGACCTGGCGAAGGATGGCGGCTCGGAGGGCGGCTTCGTCACCTTCGAACGCGCCCTGACCGATGCGGTGCTGGCGGCCGAGCGGGCCTTTTCCACGCCCGGCGGTGTCTCCGGCCTGTCGTCGGGCCTGCGCGACCTGGATGCCAAGACCGGCGGGCTGCATCCCTCGGATCTGCTGATCCTCGCCGGCCGGCCGGGCATGGGCAAGACCGCGCTCGCCACCAAGATCGCCTTCGGCGCCGCCCAGGCGCTGGTGCGGGAGGCGCGGGAGAAGAGCGAGGGCCAGGGGGTCGAGGTGGTGCCGCGCGGCACCGTCGCGATCTTCTCCCTGGAAATGAGCGCCGACCAGCTCGCCACCCGCCTGCTGTCCGAGGCATCGCGCATCTCCGGCGACAAGATTCGTCGCGGCGACATCTCCCAGCGCGACTTCGACCGCTTCGTCGAGGTGAGCCGGGAGCTGTCGGTGCTGCCCCTGGTGATCGACGACACCCCGGCCATCACCATCTCCGCATTGCGGACCCGCTGCCGCCGGCTGAAGCGGACCCGCGGGTTGGAATTGGTGGTGGTGGACTACCTCCAGCTCATGCGGCCGGCGGCGGGGACACGGCCGGAAAGCCGGGTGCTGGAGATCTCGATGATCACCCAGGGGCTGAAGGCGATCGCGAAGGAGCTTTCGGTGCCGGTGATCGCCCTGTCCCAGCTCTCCCGCGCCGTCGAGCAGCGCGAGGACAAGCGGCCGCAGCTCTCCGACCTGCGCGAATCCGGCTCCATCGAGCAGGACGCCGACATGGTGATGTTCGTCTACCGCGACGAATACTACGAGGCGCAGCGCGCCCCGAAGCAGGTCGGCCACGAGAGCGAGGACAAGTTCCAGGACGCGCTGAACCAGTGGCAGCAGCGGATGGAGCAGGTCCACAACAAGGCCGACCTCATCATCGCCAAGCAGCGGCATGGCCCGACCGGCACCATCCAGCTGTTCTTCGAGGGTGAGTTCACCCGCTTCGGCGACCTCGACCAGACCCATTCGGGCCACGACGGCTACTGACCTCGTAACCCACCGGGTATATGGTCCTGGTGGAAACCTGGGCGCCGTCACCCTATTACAGGTTGCGATGGGGGCGGAATCTTCTTGCCCATGGGCGCCTTCCCTGCACGGACGCGTTACGCAGGGGAGTGAATCGAGCGGGCAGGGATCTGCGATGGATGCTCAGGATGCCGGATTCCGGCGCAAGGCGGCAAGGATGGCGGCCTTGGCGGGCCTCGCCCGACCGGTGCAGCACGACATCAACAACCTGCTGACCGTGGTCTTCGCCAATCTGGAGATGCTGAAGCGCACCGCTGCCGCGGGCGGGCCGCAGCGCCAGCTCGACCGCATCCAGGAAGCCGCGCGCCGCTTCGAGGGCACCAGCCGCGCGATCCTGTCGATGCTGCGCCGCCCGGCCGCCGGCGAGGTGACGATCCGGCTGTCCGAGGTGATCGCGGCGATGCAGCCGTTGCTGCATCTGCTGCTGCCCGCCCCTGGCGCGCTGACGCTGGAGATCGCCGTCGAGGATAGGCCGGTCCGCATCGACCGCGCGGCCCTGGAGGAGGCGCTGCTGGCGCTGGCCGAGCAGGCGGCGGAGACGCTGCCGCGCGGCTCCGGCATCCGCCTTGCCGTTGTCCGGCGCGAGTCCTGCAGTGAGCTCGCCATCGTGGCACCGCAAGGGACGAGCCTGCCGGCCCTGGCGACGCTGGCCGCCCTGGCCGAGGCCTCGGGCGGCAGCGGAACGGTCGAGGATGGCTGCTGCCGGCTGACGCTGCCGCCAGAGGTTCTGGCGGCAACACCAGCCTAGAGCAGCCTCCGACCTGATGGATCACGGCGTGATCCATCAGGTCGGAGATAAGCTGCTCTAGCTCTTGTATTTTCTAGAGCAAGAGATCCGATCAGGTGATTCCACCCGATCGGATATTGCTTTAGGGCGGCATCGCCCGGAGGCGTGAATCCGCTCTGCAACACATGGCGCCTTCGTGCCGCGGGCAGCCAAGGCTGCCCGCAATCGGCCGTCGTCCTACTCCACCGTGATGTTCGAGGCGGCGACGATCTCGCGCCAGCGCCGCTGCTCGGCGGTGGTGAAGGCCGCAAGCTCAGCGGCATCGCCCGGGACCGGCTCGAAGCCCAGCTCCGCCAGCCGGGCGATCAGCGCCGTATCGCCGAGGGTCCGGCGCACCGCCGCTGCGGCGCCGGCCAGCGCCTCGGCCGGCGTGCCAGCCGGCGCATAGACGCCCATCCAGGCGCTGAAGTCGTAGCCCGCCAGCCCGGCTTCCTGAAGCGTCGGCAGGCCCGGCAGCAGCGCGCTGCGCTGCGCGCCGGTGACCGCCAGCGGCCGCACCTCATTGGCGCGGGCCAGCGGCAGGCCAACGGTGAGATCGACGATGGCGAAGGAGATCCGCCCCGCCACCAGATCCGTCATGGTGTTGGCCGAGGAGCGGTAGGGCACGTCCAGTACCTCGGCGCCGATCTGCCGAATGAAGGTCTTGCCCGCCGCAAGGTAGACCGCCGACCAATGGCCGAAGGTCAGCGCCCCGGGCCGCGCCCGGGCCTGGCCGATCAGCTCCGCGATGGTCTGCGCCGGCACGCCGGGATTGACCGCCAGCATCAGCGGAAAGACTCCAACCCGCGCCACCGGCACGAAGTCGCGCTGCGGATCATAGGGCAGGCTGCGATAGAGCGCCGGGTTGATCGCCTGGGTGGTGCCGGTGGTGAGGAACAGGGTGTAGCCATCGGGCCGCGCCCGCGCCGCCGCCGTCGCACCGATGGTGCCATTGGCGCCGCCGCGGTTCTCGATCACCACCGGCTGGCCCAGCGCGCGGCCGAGCTGGTCGGCCAGGATTCGCGCCACGCCATCCGTGCCGCCGCCCGGCGCGAAGGGCACGATGGCCGTGATCGGCCGCTCCGGCCAGGCTGCCACCGCCGGCCGCCCCGTCAGCGCCAGCAGCAGCGCACCCAGGAGCATGCATGTGAATCGCACTCTGTCGTTCCTCCATCTTCGTTGCCACCGCAGGGATGACGTGCCCCGCACTGTCGCACCCGGCAGCAGATTGGTTCGAGGATGTTAGGACGAGTTGCGCGATTGCTCGATGCCCGGCGGCCGCGGGCATAGCGGAATTCGCGCCGCATCCTGGCCTGCGCCTCAAGCGGATCGGCTGAGGTCGCGGAAATCCGGCTGGCGGAGGAACCAGTAGGTGAAGCCCTCGATGTCGCGCGCCATCACCGCATTCAGCGCCGGCTTCCACAAGGGCACCAGCGGCACCTCCGCCGCGGCCAGCGCGATCATCCGCCGCGCCATTGCCTGGAATCGCGCGCCGTCGCGTTCGAACCGCGCTTCCTGGACGAGCGCATCGACCTCCGGGTTGCGCCAGCTGGAGAAATTCCAGCGCTGCTCGCCGCTGTAGATGACGCGGAAAAAATAGTCGGTCGCCGGGAAGATGGCGCCGGAGGTCTCGATCAGCATGGGCAGGCGCTTCTCCGTCATCGCGCTGGCCATCTGCGCATCCGGCAGCTTCTGCACCGTGACCTCGATCCCGATGCGGCCGAGCGCCTCCTGCACCAGCGTGGCGATCGGCTCGTTCACCTGCGCCGCGCCGACGCCAAAGCTGAGCGTGGTGCGCAGCCCGCCGGCGAAGCCTGCCTCGGCCAGCTTCGCCCGCGCCAGGGCGGGGTCGGTACGGAAGGGCATGGGCTGCGGGAACACCGCGTCATCCGGCTCGCCGGTCCAGGTGGCGCCGAACAGCCGCTCACCGCGGCCGAAGACCGCGGCCTGGAAAAGATCCTCATAGGGCAGCGCCGCCGCCACTGCCTGGCGCAGCGCGATGCTGTCGAAGGGGGGTTGGCGGGTGTTGAAGGCGAGGAAACTCATGATGCTCTGCTGCGGCATCTGCACCACCTTCACCCGGCCGCGGCGCTCCAGCGCGATCACGTCGCTCGATTGCAGGTCGAGCGAGAAATCGGCATCGCCGCGCTCGATCAGGCTGGCCCGCGTCGCCGGTTCCGGCACGGTCTGGATGATGACGCGGCGGAAGAAGGGCAGCGGGCCACACCGCCATGCGTCGTTGCGGCGCAGGATGAGCTGTTCGCCGGGGCGGAAGCTCTCCACCCGGTAGGCACCGCCGGCGGCGGTGTTCGATTTGAGCCATTCGCTCGCCCAGGGATCGGCCGCGGTCGCATGCGGCCGGGCGAGCCGGGCATTGAGCATCGGCATGAAGATGGTGGCGAGGTTGGGCAGCGCCATGCGGTCCGGCCGCGGCAGGGTGATCTCGACCACCCGCTCGCCCAGCACGCGGAACTGGTCGGGGCTGGTCATCGAGCCGGTCTCAGCCTGCGTCCGCGCCATGCTTTGGGCGCCGACCACCCGGTCCAGCGACCATTTGACATCCTCCGCCGTCACCGGGCTGCCATCGTGCCAGGTGGCGCCGGGACGCAGGTGCAGGGTGATCCGCAGACCGTCGGCGCTGAGCGCATAACGCTCCGCCAGCGCGCCCTCCAGCCGGTCGTAGTCGAAGATGAAGCCGGTCCCCTGCGGCTTGCGGCCGAAGCGCAGCAGCGTGTCCGCCACATGCACCGCGCAGCCGGTCGATTCGCGCGTCGCGCCGAACCGCACCGGGTCCAGGGAATTGACGCTGCCGCCCATGACGCAGCGGAGCGTCTCCGCCCGGCCCTGCGCCCTGGCGGCGAAGGGCAGCAGGGTTCCGGCGGCCAGCAGCCCGCGGCGGTCGATCATCGCAGCCCCTCCATGTCCCATCCAATCGGGGCGCCTCATAGCCGAGGCGGCGCCGAAGGTTGCGGGCGTCGACGTCGCCGCTGCCTTGCGTGCCGGGCGGGTCACGCCGCCCGCCGCCGTGCCATCGGCCGCGACCGGGCGTGATGGTTGCGCTACACCAGGGGCAATGGCCTCCGCTCCCCGCCTGCTTCTGCCCGATGCCCCGGCGCTGGTCGCCGCCCATGGCCGCGCCACCCTGCTGACGCCGGATGGCGAGTTGCTGGAGCTTTCGGCCGCCGAGGTGGCGCGGGCGCTGGAGGAGATGCCGCCGCCGCTGCTGGTGCATGGCCCGGCAACGGCACGACGGCTCGACCTGCCACGCTTCGACCTGACCTTCGACCTGCTGGAGCTCTTCGCCTTCTGCCGCCCCGCCCAACTGGCGGCGCCGACGCCACGTGGCCTCGCCATGGCGCTGGACCTGCCCCTGCCGCGCGACGATGCCGCCGCCGCCGCGCTGCTGCCGGAGATGGCAACGGCGCTGCTGCGGCACCTGGCCCTCGGCCGCGGCACGCCGCTCAACCGCGACGCCGCCACCCTGGCGGCGCAGATGGAGAAGGCCGCCGGCTGGCCCTGGGCGCCGGCGGTGCTGGCCGCCCTTGGCGCCGAGGAGACGAAGCCCTCGCTGGAGGCGCACCGGGTCTGGCGCCGGCTGCCGGAATGGGAGGACCCCGGACCGGCCCAGCCACCCGCCAGCTTCGATGTCTCCCCGGCGGAGGCCCGGCTGCGGCTTGGCCAGATCCTCGGCGAGGGGGCGGAGCAGCGCCCGCAGCAGGCGGACTACGCCTCAGCCGCCAGCGGCGCCTTCGCCCCGCGCGACGACCGCGGCCAGCCGCATGTGGTACTGGCCGAGGCCGGCACCGGCACCGGCAAGACCCTCGGCTACATCGCCCCGGCCAGCCTTTGGGCGGAACGCAACGGCGCGCCGGTCTGGATCTCCACCTTCACCCGCAACCTGCAGCGGCAGATCGACCAGGAGCTCAGCCGGCTCTACCCGGAGCCGGAGGAGCGGCGGCGGCGCATCGTCATCCGCAAGGGGCGGGAGAATTACCTCTGCCTGCTGAACCTTGAGGAAATGCTCGGCCAGGCCGGCCAGCCGGACATGGGGGTGCCGCTGGGGCTGGTGGCGCGCTGGGCGTTGGCGACCCGCGACGGCGACCTGATGGGCGGCGACTTCCCCGGCTGGATCACCGAGCTGCACGGTCCGCACGCGATCTGGCCGCTGGCCGACCGGCGCGGCGAATGCATCCGCTCCGCCTGTCCGCGCTACAAGCAATGCTACGTCGAGCATTCCATCCGCCGCGCCCGCACCGCGACGCTGGTGGTGGCGAACCACGCGCTGGTCATGGTCCAGGCGGCGCTCGGCGGCGCCGAGGGCAGGAGCGAGGATGTAAGGCCGCTGCGCTACGTCTTCGACGAGGGGCACCACCTGTTCGATGCCGCCGACGCCGCCTTCAGCGCCGCCATCACCGGTGCCGAGACCGCGGAGCTGCGCCGCTGGCTGCTCGGCGCCGAGGGTGGCCGCAGCCGCGCCCGCGGCATGCGGCGGCGGATCGAGGAACTCGCCGGCGAGTCGGGCGGCGGCACCGCCCCCGATCTGCTGACCCCGATGGAGGCGGCGCTGCAGGCCGCCCGCGCCCTGCCTGGCCTCGGCTGGGTCGCCCGCCTCTCCGAGGAGCCGCGCGAGCCGGCGAGCGAAGCCGCGGCCGAACGCCTGACCAACCCGACCGAGGTCTTTCTGCGCGCCGCCCGCCGGCAGGTGCTGGCCCGCGCCGCGGAGGAGGAGGGGCTCTACGACGCGCAATGCGACCTGCACCCGCTGGGCGAGGACATGGCCGAGGCGGCGGAGGCGCTGGAACGGGCGCTGAAGCGGCTGGAGGAGCCGCTGACCACCCTGCGCGACCGGCTGCAGGCCCGGCTGGAGGATGAGGTGGAGGAGCTGGAGACCGGCGACCGCATCCGCCTGGACACCGCCGCCCGCGGCATCGAGCGGCGCGGGCTGATCCCGCTGAAGGCTTGGCAGGCGATGCTTCAGGCGCTGCGCGCACCGCCGCCTGTGCCGGGGGAGCGGCGGGTCTTCGTCGATTGGCTGGCGCTGACCCGGCGCGAGGGGCGAGAGGTGGATGCCGGGCTGCATCGCCACTGGCTGGACCCGACCACCCCCTTCGCCATGGCGGTCGCCGCGCCGGCGCATGGGGTGCTGATCACCTCCGCCACATTGCTGGACCGCAGGGGCGACGCGGGGCTGGCGGAGGAGCCGGAGGCCGCCTGGGCCGCCGCCGAGGCCCGCACCGGCGCCAGCCACCTGGCGACGCCGGCGATCCGCGCCGCCGTCGCCTCTCCGTTCGATTACGCCAGCCGCACCCGTGCCTTCGTGGTGACCGATGTGGACAAGACCCGCAGCGGTCAGGTGGCGGCGGCGATGCAGGCGCTGTTCCAGGCCGCAGGCGGCGGCGCGCTCGGCCTGTTCACCGCCATCCGCAGGTTGCGCGAGAGCTACCAGCGCATGGCGCCAGGGCTGGAGCGGGCGGGCATCCCGCTCTACGCCCAGCATGTCGACGCCATGGACAATGCGACGCTGGTGGATGTGTTCCGGGCCGAGGAGGATGCCTGCCTGCTCGGCACCGATGCCATGCGGGACGGCGTCGATGTCCCAGGCCGGTCGCTGCGGCTGCTGGTGTTCGACCGGGTCCCCTGGCCACGGCCCTCCATCCTGCACCGGGAACGACGTATCCATCTCTCGGGCGGCGATCCCAAGGGCTATGACGATGCGCTGGCGCGGCACCGGCTGCGGCAGGCCTTCGGCCGGCTGATCCGGCGGGGCGAGGACAAGGGGGTGTTCGTGCTGCTCGACCGCTCCTGCCCCTCCCGCCTGCTGGCCGGGCTGCCGCCGGGGGTGCAGCCGCGCCGGCTGGGGCTGGCGGAAGCGGTCGCGGAAACCCGCGCCTTCCTCGCTGACGAATCCGCGTGTTGACGTCACCGCCGCATCGCGCGACGTGGAGCATGCGTTGGTTCGATTTCACGCCACGGCTGCACCGCGGCGATCGGGCCTGGAAAGCGAGGACCCATGCCGAACACCCGTTTCAATCCGCAAGAGGCATTGGTCTGCGCCATGGTGCTCATGGGCGCCTCTGACCGGCAGATGTCGGATGCCGAGCTCGGCATGATGTCCCGCCTGGTGCAGAGCCTGCCGGTGTTCAGCGACTTCCACCCGAGCGGCATCGCCAGCGTCACCGAAACCTGCCTCCGCCTGCTGGAGCGCGAGGACGGGCTCGACCGCGCCTGCACCCTGATCCGCGAGGCGCTGCCGCCGCGGCTGCGCGAAACCGCCTATCTGCTGGCCTGCGAGGTCGCCGCGGCGGATGGCGAGGCGACCCAGGGGGAGCTGCGGTTCCTGCAGGATTTCCGCATCGCCATGGACATCGACCGGCTGATCGCCGGCGCGATCGAGCGGGCGGCCAAGGCGCGATATCAGGTCGTTTAGCGGGCTCGCGGCCGACCGCCGGCGCGCCCCTGGTCCGTCATGGTTGGGCTTGGCCTGACCATCCAACCTGTTGCTTTCACGGCTGAGGCGGATGCGCGGGCCAAGCCCACGCATGGCAGGCAGGGGCAACCCGCGCCTTGCCGGATCGACTGGCCAACTGCCGTCAGGCCGCCGGCACCCAGGGCCGCAGCGGCTCTGGCGTGCGCATGTCGGCCGGCACCTCGAAGTCCCGCGCGGCGCCGCGCATCGCCTCCGGTGGCCGCGGCAATCCGCTGCGGCGGCTGTAGTCGGGCGGCACCGCCCGCGCCCGGCGCCGGGCCCTGAGGCTGCTGGCGCAGAGCACGTCGAGCACCGTCACCCCGAGCACCGCCGCCAGGGCGATGCCCGCGCCCTCGCGCCGGTCGTCATGGCCGTCCAGCCCGGTCGCCAGGGTGCCGATGTCCAGCGCATCGCCCGCCACCCTGCCCCAGATCCAGGGCTCGGGATCGCGCGAGGCGAGGATGCCGATGCCGGTCGCCACCTCCCGCACGCCATAGCTGGCCAGCAGCCGTTCGTTGCCGCGCAGGTTGAGGCCGCGCGCCAGCGCATGCGGCGCCAGCATCTCCACCAGCCCGATCCCGATGCTGAACCAGCCGAGGCCCTGGGCCAGCGCATCCGGCCGCGTGTTGCGTCGCTTCGCCATCGCCTTGCCCCTCATGGCTTCAGCACCACCTTGATGCAGTTGTCCTTCTTGTCGCGGAAGGTCTTGTACATCTCCGGCCCCTGCTCGAGTCCGACGGTATGGGTGATGACGAAGGAGGGGTCGATCTGGCCCTGCTGGATGCGGCGCAGCAGGTCGTCGGTCCAGCGGTTCACATGGGTCTGGCCCATGCGAAAGGTCAGGCCCTTGTTCATCGCCATGCCGAACGGAACCTTGTCCAGCAGCCCGCCATAGACACCGGGGATGGAGAGCGTTCCGGCCGGGCGGCAGACATACATCATCTCCCGCAACACATGCGGCCGGTCGGTCTCCAGCATCACTGCCTGCTTGGCACGGTCGTAGAGGCTGTCGAGGGTGGCGGTGGCATGCGCTTCCATGCCGACCGCGTCGATGCATTTCTCCGGCCCCTTGCCGCCGGTCAGCTCGTTCAGCCGCTCCACCACGCTCTCGGCCATGAAGTCGATGGTCGTGGCGCCGCCGGCTCGGGCCATGGCAAGGCGTTCCGGCACGGTGTCGATGGCGATGACCTGCTTCGCGCCGAGCAGCACGGCGCTACGGATGGCGAATTGCCCGACCGGGCCGCAGCCCCAGATGGCCACCGTATCGGTCGGCTGGATGTCGCATTGCACCGCCGCCTGCCAGCCGGTCGGGAAGATGTCGCCGAGGAACAGCACCTGCTCGTCGGTGACCCCATCCGGGATCTTCACATGCGTCTTGTCGGCGAAGGGCACGCGGACGTATTCCGCCTGGCCGCCGGCGTAGCCGCCGGTCAGGTGGGTGTAGCCGAACAGCCCCGCGGTGGCGTGGCCGAACACCTTGTCGGCCAGCGACTTGTTGCGGTTGCTGCGTTCGCAGACCGAGAAATTGCCACGCCGGCACTGGTCGCATTCGCCGCAGATGATGGTGAAGGGCACGACGATGCGGTCGCCCTTCTTCAGCACCGTGTTCTCCGGCCCGACCTCCTCGACCACGCCCATGAACTCATGGCCCATGATGTCGCCGCTCTCCATCCCCGGCATGAAGCCGTCGTAGAGATGCAGGTCGGAGCCGCAGATGGCGCAGGCCGTCACCTTGATGATGGCGTCGCGCGGGTGCTCGATCTTCGGATCGGGCACGGTGTCGCAGCGGATGTCCTGCTTGCCGTGCCAGCAGAGTGCGCGCATGCGGTTGTCTCCCTCGTGGCCGGCACGTGGCGCGGCGGCCGTCCCAGGGGCAAACGCGGCATGGCGGGTGGGGTTGTCGGGTGGTTCAGACCACTTCGGCGGGGGCAAGGCGGCAGGGATGGGCAGGGTCGCCCGCCTCGACCTGCAGGGTGGCATGGCCGATGCCGAAGCGGTCCCGCAACGCTTCCTGCACGGTGGTGAGGAAACCGTCGTCCAGCCCGGCCGCGGGGCGCACCAGATGCGCCGTCAGGGCCGTCTCGGTGGTCGAGATCGCCCAGACGTGCAGGTCATGCACCTCGGCCACGCCGGGGGCCGCCTGGAGGTAGGTCAGCACCGCCGCCGGATCGATGCCGGGCGGCACCGCATCCATCGCCAGGTCCACCGCCTCCCGCAGCAGCCCCCAGGTGCCGATCAGGATCACCGCGGCGATGCCGAGACCGAGGACCGGGTCGATCCAGGCCCAGCCGGTGGCGTCGATCAGCAGCGCCCCGGCCACCACGCCGGCGGAGACGCCGGCATCGGCCAGCATGTGCAGATAGGCGCCGCGACGGTTGAGGTCGGCGTGGCGGCCGCGGGCGAACAGCAGCGCCGTGCCGGCATTGACCAGCACCCCGACGGCGGCGACCCAGAGCATGAAGCCGGTGGCGACCGGCGCCGGGTCCAGCAGCCGCTGCGCCGATTCCAGGGCGATGGCGCCGACCGCGACCAGCAGCAGCATCGCGTTGGCCAGCGCCGCCAGGATGGTCCCGCGGTGCCAGCCATAGGTCCGCCGCCCGCCCGGCTGACGCCGCGCCAGCCGCACCGCGCCCCAGGCAAGCATCAGCCCCAGCACGTCCGAAAGGTTGTGCGCCGCATCCGCCAGCAGCGCCAGGGAGCCGGCAAGCAGGCCGGCCGCGGCTTCCGCCAGCACGAAGCCGAGGTTGAGTGCGACGCCGGCGGCGAAGCCCCGCTCCTCCGGCCTGGGTCCATGCTGATGGCCGCCGTGGCCGTGCTGGCGGTGGCCGTGGTGGTGCGCGTGCGGCTCGGTCATGGCGTCGAAAGCCGTGCGCCGGACCGGCGGCCGAGGCAAGAAAAAAGCCCCGGAGACGGTGTCTCCGGGGCTCGATCCTCGTAGCTGGTGACTAGGATCAGTCGTTGCCCTGGCGTACGCCAACCAGTTGCAGCATGAACTGGAACAGGTTGATGAAGTTCAGATAGAGGGCCAGCGCGTCCATCACGCTACGCTTGCCGGCTTCCTCGGTCCCCTCGGCGTAGGAGTGCTCGATGTAGTCGGCCTTGATCCGCTGGGTGTCATAGGCGGTGAGGCCGAGGAACACGAGCACGCCGATCACGCTGATGGCGAAGGCCAGCGCCGACGACTGCATGAAGATGTTCACGACCATGGCGATCAGGATGCCGATCAGCCCCATGATCAGGAAGCTGCCCATCCGCGTCAGGTCGGCCTTGGTGGTGTAGCCGTAGAGGCTGACCGCGGCATACATGCCGGCCGTGGCGAAGAAGGTGCTGGCGATCGAAGCACCGGTGTAGCGGAAGGCCAAGTTGCTGATGCTGGCGCCCATGCAGACGGCGAAGGCCCAGAACAGCATCTGCGCCGTCGATTTGCTCAGCCGGTTGTAGCCGAAGCTCAGCACCAGGATGAAGGCGAGTGGGGAAAGGGCGGCGACCCAGAACAGGATCGTCGGCTGCATCGCGACGCGACCGTTCGGCAGGCGCACCGCCTGGTAGAACAGCTCCTGAAGCGCTGGAACGGTCACGACGGCAAGGGCCACGATGCCGGTCAGCAGCAGCCCGGATGCCATCCAATTATAGACCCGGAGCATATATGCCCGGAGCCCGGCATCGACGGCAGCGGCGTCGGCGGTCGCGGTACGACCCCAGCCTGACGCACCCGTCTGGAATCGATAGTCGGGTTGAAGGGCCATTGGTGTCTTGAACCTCCGAAAGTGGGGACGTAGCCCCGCGTCACGCTGTATATGGAGAATCGGTAATCCGCTTCAATGGGAATCGGCAGCGATTCCGATCTTCCCCGTGCGGCGGAGCCTGGATGCCCGCAATGTTGATCCGGGGACGGCGGGCACGTCCCTCATGTGGCGAAGTGTGACCGGTTGCTACTCATGGCGCAACAGCGGCCCTGGCCGGGCCCGCAGCGCCAGCATGCCGCCAATCTGGCCGCAGCCGAGGGTCAGCAGCATACAGCCCAGCACGGTGGCCACCAGCGTCCCTGGCAGCAGTACCCACTCCGCCCGCATCACCAGCCGCACCACCGCCCAGGCACCGACGCTGCCGGCCACCGCCGCCAGCCCACCGGCCACCAGCCCGACCAAGGCGTATTCCACCAGCCAAGCGGCACGGATCTGCGCCCTTGTTGCGCCCAGGATCTTCAGCACCACCGCATCCCGCACCCGCCGGCGCTGCCCGGCGGCGATGGCTCCGGCCAACACCAGCCCGCCGGCCAGCAGGGTGATGCCGCCGGTCGCCGTCATCGCCACCCCGACCCGGCCCAGCAACGCCGCCACCGCCTCCAGCGCATCCCGCACCCGGATGCCGGAGACGTTGGGGAAGGCATCGGTCACCGCCCGCAGCACCGCGGCATCCCGTGCCGGGTCGCCGCGGAGGGTGGCGATATGGGTGTGCGGCGCCGCCTCCAGCAGGCCAGGCGAGGCCACCAGGGTGAAGTTCATCCCGAGTCCACGCCATTCCACCGCCCGCAGATTGGCGATGCGCAGGTCGATCGTGCGGCCGAGGATGTTGACCGAGATGGTATCGCCGATCCCCACCCCCCAGCCCTGCGCTATCCCGGCGTCGAGCGACAGCAGCGGCTCCCCCCGGTAATCCGCCGGCCACCACTGGCCGGCGGTGATCCTCGTGCCCTCCGGCGGGGTGGCGGAATAGGTCAGGCCGCGGTCGCCGCGCAGCGCCCAGGCGGTCTCCGGCGTGGTCCGCGCCCGCTCGGCCGGCACGCCGTTCACCGCCACCACCCGGGCGCGCAGGCTCGGCATCCGCTTCACCTCCGCCACGCCGGGCAGGCCGCGGGCCAGCGCGTCGAAGCGCACCGCCTGATCGGACTGGATGTCGATGAAGAAGAAATTCGGTGCCTGCGCCGGCATCTCCCCGGCCAGTTGCCGCCGCAGGTTGCCCTCGATCTGGGCGATGGCGGCCAGGGTGGTGAGGCCGATGCCAAGCGCCACCACCATCACCGGCGTCGGCGCCGCCGGCCGGTGCAGATTGGCGAGGCCGAGCCGCCAGGCTGGGCGGCGGATATGGCCGAGCCGCCGGGCAAGGCGCATCAGCCCTTCCGCCCCGCCGCGGAACAGGACCAGCGCCGCCACCGCCGCGGCGCAGAACCAGGCGGCGATGACCGGGTCGCCTGAGGTGGTGACGATCAGCCCGACCAGCGCCACCCCGGCCGCGAGGTTCATCCCCAGCACGCCCCAGCCCGGCTGGCCCCCGGTCGGCTGCACCGCATCCCGGAACAGTGCCGCGCCGGAGATCCGCGCCGCCCGGCCGAGCGGCCAGAGCGCGAAGGCCAGTGCCGTCAGCAGCCCGTACAGCGCCGCCAGCGCCAGCGGCTGCGGATAGGGCGCCAACCGCGGCGGCACCGGCAGCGCCCCGGCCAGCGCCTGCGCCGCCGCCCAGCTCAACCCGTAGCCGGCCACCAGCCCGACCGCGATGCCGAGCGCCGCCAGCGCCAGGACCTGCAACAGATAAGTGAGGAAGATGGTCGAGGAAGCCGCGCCCAGGCAGCGCAGGGTGGCGATGCTCCGTGCCCGCGCCTCCAGCCAGGCCCGCACCCCGGTGGCGACGCCAATGCCGCCGACCAGCAGCGCGGTCAGCCCGGCCAGGGTGAGGAAGGCGGCGGCGCGGTCGAGGAAGCGGTTCACCCCCGGCTCCGCGGCATCGGCGGTGCGAATCCGCCAGCCCTCGGCCGGGAAGGCCGCGCGCAGCGCCGCGGCGAAGCCGCGGGGGGCGATACCAGGTGGCAGGCGGATGCGCAGCTCGTGCTGCGCCAGGCTGCCCGGCTGCAACAGGCCGGCACGGTCCAGCGCCGCGCGCGTCACCAGGGCGCGCGGCCCGAAGATCGCTGGGGTGGCGACCTTGTCAGGCTCCTGCGTCACCAGTGCGGCGAAGCGCAGCTCGGCCTCGCCGATCCGCACCCGGTCGCCGGGCGCCAGCCCCAGCCGTTCCGCCACCATCGGGTCGAGCGCGACGGTATCCTCGGCCAGCGCCACCGCCGGCTCCAGACCCAGCGTCCCGTACAGCGGATAGGCGCCGTCCACCGCCTTCAGCTCGACCAGCATTCGCTCGGCCGAGGGAGCGACCAGCATGGCCCGCAGGCTGACGATCTCGGAGACGTTGCCGCCGCGGGCGGTGATCCAGGCCCGCGCCTCCGGCCCGGCCGGGCGGGCGCCGCTGCGCAGTTCGACATCGCCGCCGAGCAGCCGCGCCCCATCCGCCGCCAGCCCCGCCTGCAACCCGGCCCGCAGGGTGCCGACCGCGGCGATGGCGGCGACACCAAGGGCGAGGCAGGCCAGCACGATGCGCAACGAGCGCGCGCCGCCACGCAGGTCTCGCCGCGCCAGCCTGGCGCCAAGCGACAATTGACCCATCATGCCCAAGCGGCGGCCCCCGGCTGTGCTGCGGAAGTGTCACAAGATGGCACGGTGCGCCGGCCATATAAGCCCTGGCGGCAAATCTGCCGGTGACGAAGCGTTACGCCGGGCATAGCCGGGAGAGGATGGGCATGGAAACCGAATTGCTGGTGGCACTCGTCGCGCTGATCGCCATGGAAGTGGTGCTCGGCATCGACAATCTGGTGTTCATCGCCATCCTGTCGAACCGGCTGCCCGAGGCACAGCGCGTCTCGGCCCGGCGGGCGGGCCTCGGCCTCGCGGTGCTCATGCGGTTCGCGATGCTGGCGGGTGCCACCTGGCTGCTGTCGCTGACCCGGCCCTGGTTCACCCTGCTGGGGGTCGAATTCTCCGGCAAGGATCTGATCCTGCTCGCCGGCGGGCTGTTCCTGATCGGCAAGGCGGTGGTCGAGATCCACCACCGGGTAGACCCGGCGTCCCAGGCCGCCAGCCATGCCGCGGATGCCGCGACGGCCCGCTTCTGGCCGACCGTGGCGCAGATCCTGCTGCTCGACCTGGTGTTCTCGGTGGACAGCATCCTGGCCGCGGTGGCGCTGACGCGGGAGTTCTGGGTCATTGCCACCGCCATCATCATCTCCGTGCTGGCGATGCTGATGTCGATGGATGCGCTCTCCCGCTTCATGGAACGCAACCCGACGGTGGTGATGCTGGCCCTCGCCTTCCTGGTGATGATCGGCATGGTGCTGGTGGCGGAAGGCTTCGGCTTCCACGTGCCGAAGGGCTTCGTCTACGCCGCCATGGCCTTCGCCACGGGGGTGGAGGCGCTGAACCTGCTGGCGAAGCGGGCCATGCGGAGGCGGCCTGATACCGGCGGACCGGTTCACTGACCGGTCCGAGGCCGCGAATGTGGCCCGCGCCAAGTGGCGCGGCCCGGTTTGAGCCGCCCTGAACGTGTCAACCTTCAGGGCCGCTGGTGAGGCTAACCCGGATCGGCAGCTTTCGCCGGCCAGGGATTGAGCAGCGCCGCCCGCAGTCCGGGCGGCAGGCCGCCGACCAGCCGCGCCGCCAGGTAGAGCGGCCAGGGATAGGCCACCCGCACCCGCCCGGCGGCGATCCCCGACAGGGTCCGGCGGGCGGCGTCCTCGGCCTCCATCAGCAGCGGCATGGGGAAGCGGTTGCGCGCCGTCATCGGGGTGCGGATGTAGCCAGGGCAAATCGCGTGCAGTCGGATGCCGCGCCGCCGCTCGCTGGCGTCCAGCGCCTCCGTCCAGCGCTGCACCGCGGCCTTGCTGGCGCAGTAGGCCGGCGCCCCCGGAGCGGCGACGAAGGCGGCGATGGAGGCGACCACGGCGACCCGCCCGCGCACCCCATCCGCCCCCGGCGACTGTTCGGCCATCGCCTCGATCGCCGGCAGCACGGTGTTCAGCACGCCGGTGACATTGGTCTCGAACACCGCGCGGGAGACCGCCATCGGCTCCGCCCGGCCGCCGGTGCCGGCGGAGATGCCGGCATTGGCGATGACGAGGTCGAGCCGGCCGGCGCCGCCGATCCATTCGGCCATAGAAGTGGCATCCCGCACCTCCACCACCCGCGGCCGCGCTTCCGCCCCCGCCGCGATGCAGGCCTCGGCCACCTCGCCGATCCGCGCCGCGTCACGGCCAGCCAGGTGCAGCGTCACCCCGGGCGCCGTGCAAGCCAGCGCCAGGGCGCGCCCCAGCCCGGAGGAGGCGCCGGTGATCAGCACCTGGCGCCAGGGCCAGCCTCGGTCGGCCATCGCTTGCATCCTCCCCCGCCACGCGGGACAAGCGCCCGCATGGGCACCCTTATGAGCATGACCGGCTTCGCGCGCGAGAGCGGCAGCCTGGGCGACGGCACCGCATTTGTCTGGGAACTGCGCAGCGTGAACGGCCGGGGCCTCGACCTGCGCCTCCGCCTGCCGAACGGCCAGGATGCGCTGGAGCCGCTGCTGCGGGAGGCCACGGCGAAGCGGCTGAAGCGCGGCAATGTCTCGGCCACCCTGAGCCTGAAGCGGGAGGAGCGGCCGAAGCTGGCGGTCGATCCAGCCGCGCTGGAACAGGTGCTGAAGCTGGCCCTCGACCTCGCCGGGCGGATCCGCGGCAGCGTCGCGCCACGGGCCGAGGCGCTGCTCGCCCTGCCCGGGGTGATGCGCGCCGAGGTGCCGGAGGTGGACGAGGCGCAGCAGGACGCCGCCCGCGCCACCCTGGCGGAAGCCTATGGCCGCGCCCTCTCCGGCCTGGTCGCGGCGCGGCAGGGCGAGGGGGCACGGCTGCATTCCATCCTCGCCGGGCTGCTGGACGAGATCGCCACGCTGCGCGACGCCGCCGCCGAGGCCGCCGCCGGTCAGCCGGAAGCCCAGCGCGCCAGGCTGCTGGAACAGCTCGCCGCGCTCCTCGGCGAGGCCGGCCGCGCCCGGGTGCCGGAGGAGCGGCTCGCCCAGGAGGTCGCGCTGCTGGCGCAGAAATCCGATGTGCGGGAGGAGCTGGACCGGCTCACCGCGCATATCGAGGCGGCGCGGGCGCTGCTGGCGGCGGGCGACGGCGCCGGCCGCAAGCTGGATTTCCTCACCCAGGAATTCCAGCGGGAGGCGAATACCCTCTGCTCCAAATCCGCCTCGGTGCCGCTGACGCGCATCGGTCTGGAGCTGAAGGCGGCGATCGAGCGGCTGCGCGAGCAGGCGGCGAACATCGAATGAGTGCGGCGGGTGGGCCGCGCCGCGGGGTCTGCCTGGTGCTGGCAGCGGCGCCGGGCGGCGGCAAGACCAGCATCTCCCGCGCCCTGTTGGGGAGCGAGCCTGCGCTCTCGCTCTCCATCAGCGCCACCACCCGGGCACCGCGCCCGGGCGAGCAGGAGGGGGTGCACTACTTCTTCCGCACGCCGGAGCATTTCGCCGCCGGGGTCGCCGCCGGGGAGTTCCTGGAGCACGCCACCTTCCTCGGCCGTTCCTACGGCACGCCGCGGGCCCCGGTCGAGGCGGCGCTGGCGGCCGGGCAGGACGTGCTGTTCGACATCGAATGGCAGGGCCACCGGCTGCTGAAGGCGGCGATGCCCGAGGATGTCGTCGGCATCTTCCTGCTGCCGCCAAGCCTCGCCGAGTTGGAACGCCGCCTCCGCGGCCGCGGCCAGGACCCGGAGCCGGAGATCGCCCGGCGCCTGGAAGCGGCGCGGACCGAGATGCAGCACTGGGACGAGTTCGACCACGTCCTGGTCAACGCCGATTTCGACGCGACCGTGGCGGCGGCGCGGGCCGTGCTGCATGCGGCGCGAACCCGGCGGACGCGGCAACCCTGGCTGGCCGGCTTCGTCGCCGGGCTGTTGCGTGGGTAGGTCGGTAGCGCCGCTCCCGTTCCACTGAGGTTCATGCTTGGGCCGTTGGGCTACCGCCGCGCCAATTCGCCGGGCCGCAGCGCGTCGGCCACCGCGCTGGCGGGATCTTCCGGCCAATTATGCTTTGGGTAACGGCCGCGCATGTCCTTGCGGGCGTCCAGCCAGCCGCCCTTCCAGAAGCCGCCGAGATCACCGGTGACGGCGATCGGCCGGCCGGCGGGCGAGAGCAGCGCCACCTGCAGCGGCACCCGCCCTTCCGCCAGCGGCGGCAGGGTCGCCAGCCCGTAGAGGTGCTGCGCCCGGGCTTCCAGGGTCGGCACATCGCGGGCGTAATCGATGGCGGCGCTGCGGCCGACGGGCAACGGCAGCCGGGACGGCAGCGCGGTGTCCAGGCGGCGGCGCTGCTCCCACTCCAGCCGGTTCAGCAGCAGGTCGGGCAGGTTGAGCCCGGCCAGTTCCGACAGCCGCGACCTGCCGTGCAGCGCGGGCGCCAGCCAGTCCTGGACCGTGGCGATCAGCGCCGCATCACTGAGGTCGGGCCAGGTCTCGCCTTCCACACGGCGCAGCCAGCCGATCCGCGCCTGGATCTGCCGCGCGGTGTCGCCCCAGGGCAGGTCGCGCAGCCCGCGCTCCGCCACCGCGGCAGCCAGCGCCGCGGCCACGGTGGCGGGGTCGGCGTGCGGCAGCGGCTGCTCTTCCAGCACCAGCGGGCCGAAGCGTAAGCGGCGGCGGGCCTGGACGGCGCCGGTACGGGCATCGAAGGCGGCAGCCTCCTCGCGGATGAAGCGTCCAGGAAACCGCTCTTCCAGCACCGCGCGGTCAAGCGGCGCGGCCATGCGGATGCGCGCCTCGGTGCCCTGCAATTCGAGGTCGGCGACCGCCAGCAGCGGTGATTTCGCCAGCGGGTCGGTCGCCGGCAGCCTGGCGCCCTGGCCGGACGCCAGCCGGAAGGCGCCGGCCATCACCCCGCGCATGGCGGCGATCCGGTCGGGAAAGCCGGCGGCCAGCAGCGCGCCCGGGTCGCCTTCGGCGCGGGTGGTGCCGTGCACGCGGAGCCGCCTTCGGTGCAGCGCCGCGGCGCGGCGGATGCGCTGGAGGGTGGCGCGGTCGGCGTTCGGATGGTCTCCGCCATGCAGCAGGTCGAGCCTCAGGCCAATGTCGCTCGGCGCCTCCTGCCCGCCGCCACGGGTATTGCCGCGCCGGATCGGGTCCCGCTCCTCCAGCAGCGCGGCGAGGTCGGCGGCCATCGCCTTCTCCCCCTCCGTCTCGGCCGCCGCCAGCATCCGGGCGAGGCGCGGATGGGTGCCGAGCCGGGCCATGAGGCGGCCGATGGGGCTGGCCCGGCCGGCGTCGTCCAGCGCGTCGAGGTCGCGCAGCAGCGCCCGCGCCGCCGCCATGGCGCCGGCCGGCGGCGGGTCGAGCCAGGACAGATCGCCCGGCGCGGTGCCCCAGGCGGCGAGGTCGAGGGCGAGGCCGGACAGCTCGCTTTCCAGGATCTCCGGCCGGTCGGCCGGCGCCAGGCCGCGGTGCAGCGCCTCCGACCACAGCCTTATGGCGACGCCCGGCGCGGTGCGGCCGGCGCGGCCGGCGCGCTGCTCCGCCGCCGCCTTGCTGATGCGGACGGTGACGAGGCGGGAGAGGCCGGTCGCCGGGTCCAGCCGCGGCGTCCGGCGGAAGCCGCCATCGACCACGATGCGGACGCCGGGCACGGTCAGCGAGGTTTCGGCGATGGAGGTGGCCAGCACCACCTTGCGACGGTCGCTGGGACCGAGGGCGCGGTCCTGCTCGGCCGGCGGCAACTCGCCATGCAGCGGCAGCACCTCCGCATCAAGGCCGACGAGGCGTTCCGCGGTGCGGCGGATCTCGCCCCAGCCGGGCAGGAAGGCCAGCACATCGCCGGGGTGCTCACGCAGCGCCGCACGGATGGCACCGGCCATCGCCTCCGGCAGGTCGCGCGGGTCGGCCAGATCACGCGGGCGGTGCTCCAGCGTCACCGGAAAGGCGCGGCCGAGGCTTTCCACCACCGGCGCCTCGCCGAGCAACCCGGCGAAGGCGGCGCCATCGATGGTCGCCGACATGGCCAGCAGCCGCAGCTCCGGCCTAAGGCCGCGCTGCAGGTCAAGGCAGAGCGCCAGCGCCAGATCGGTGTCGAGGTTGCGCTCATGCGCCTCGTCGAACAGCACCGCGGCGACGCCGTCGAGGCCCGGGTCGGATTGCAGCCGGCGGACCAGCAGCCCTTCCGTCACCACCTCCACCCGCGTCGCCGGCGAGATGGCGCGGTCGAGCCGGGTGGCAAGGCCGATGGTCTGGCCCGGTGCGCTCTCGCCGATCAGCTCGGCCATCCGCCGCGCCGCCGCCCGCGCCGCGACCCGGCGGGGCTCCAGCACCAGGATCTTCTGCCCCTCGGCCCAGGGCTCATCCTTCAGGACCAGCGGCACCAGCGTGGTCTTGCCGGCGCCGGGCGGGGCGATGAGCACGGCGTTCGAGCCATGGCGCAGGGCCTCGACAAGCGCCGGCAGCGCCTCGGTAACCGGCAGCTTCGGTAGCAGGATGGTGGTCGTCACGCCGCGGGGCCGCAGCGCCGTTCGAGGAAGCCGCGCAGCGCGGCGGCGCATTCGCGGCCATGCGACAGCGGCAGCCCGTGCCTGGCATGCGGAAAGACCCGCAGTTCGGCGCCCGGGATGGCGGCGTGCAGCTCGGCGGCGATGCCGACCGGGATGAAGGGGCTGGAATCCGGATGCAGGATCAGGGTCGGCGCGGTGATGCCGCCGATCGCTTCGGACAGGTCGCTGCGCAGCAGCAGCTCCGCCAGGCCAAGGGTCGCCGCCGCCGAGCAATTTGCCTGCTCCTGCCGGAACCAACGGTCTTTCGCCTCGGTCAGTGCGCCGGGGAAGAAGCGCCATTCCATCATCCGGTCGGCCCAATCCGCCTGGCCGGCGGTGGCAATCCGCTCATTCCACACCCCGCGGACATTGCGCACCGCGCTGCCCCGGTGCGCCGCATTGCTGACGGTGAGGCTGAGCAGCCGCCCCGGATGGGCGATGGCGGCGGCCATTGCCGCCGTGCCGCCAGCGGATTCGCCCACCAGATGGAAGCGCTCCAGCCCCTCGGCCTCGGCGATGGCGAGGATATCCTCGACCATCAGCTCGAAGGTCCAGGGCAGCGCCTCGTCCAGCGGGGCGGAGCGGCCGA
The DNA here is from genome assembly GCF_014283215.1 of Siccirubricoccus deserti. Classification (GTDB taxonomy): domain Bacteria; phylum Pseudomonadota; class Alphaproteobacteria; order Acetobacterales; family Acetobacteraceae; genus Siccirubricoccus; species Siccirubricoccus deserti. The sequence continues at coordinate 68,960 of NZ_JACOMF010000003.1, read as the reverse complement.
AGCCGCGGGTGTCGAACAGCACCAGCCGGTAGGCGTCGCAGAGCAGCGGCACCCAGTCGCTCCAGAGCGCCGCAGTGGTGCTCACGCCATGGTGGAAGATGATGGTCGGCGGATTCGCCACCCAGGGCGGCGTCGTATCGATGACGTGATAGCCGAGCCGGCATCCGGGGCGGTCGACGAAGGGCATGGGGGCGCTTCCCGTGGCAGGATTGGCCCGGTTCTACCCGCTCCCCGCGCCCCGGTCACACGGGCCTTGTTTGGGCGCGCGGGCGTCCTGTTTTATGGAAGCGCCATGCGCCACCTTTTGCCGTTGCTCGCCCTGCTTCTGCTCGCCCCCTCCGTTCATGCGGCGGAGAGCGAGGCGGTGCGCTCGCCCCGCGCGGTGGCCAGCCTGGTGGCGGAGGCCGCGGCGGTGGCGCCGGGCCAGCCCTTCCGTGTAGGCCTGCGGCTGCGGCTGGCGCCGGGCTGGCACAGCTACTGGCGCAACGCCGGGGACGCCGGGGCGGCGCCCGAGGTCGCGCTCACCTTGCCGGAGGGCGCCACTGCCGGGCCGATCGAATGGCCGGCGCCCAGCCGCATCGCCTACGGCCCGCTGGTGAATTTCGGCTACGAGGGCGAGGTGCTGCTGCCGCTGCGGGTCACCCCGCCGCCCGGCCTCGCCCCCGGTACGCGCTTCACCGTGGAGGCGGAGGCGAGCTGGCTGGTCTGCGAGCAGCTCTGCATCCCGGAGGAAGGCCGCTTCCGCCTGGACCTGCCGGTGGCCGCCACCGGCAGCGCCGACGCTGGCCTTGCCGCGCTGTTCACCGCCACCGAGGCGGCGACGCCGCGCGCCTCCCCCTGGCCGGCCCGCGCCGCCCTGGCGGGGAGCCGCGGCAGCCTGACCCTGGCGGGTGAGGGGCTGGCCCCGGGTCGCATCCGCGAAGCCTTCTTCTTCCCGGCCGAGGGCGGCCTCATCGAGAATGCCGCGCCGCAGCCGCTGCGGCTGGGTGACGGGACGCTGACCCTGGCCCTGACCCGGCCGGAGGGCGCGGCGCTGCCCGCCACGCTGGAGGGCGTCGTTGCCCTGGTCGATGCCGCCGGGGTGCGCTCGACCTATGCCGTCGCCGCGCCGGTCGGCGGGGTGCCGGAGACCGCCGCGCCGGCATTGCCGCTGGGGCAGGCGCTGCTCTGGGCCTTCCTCGGCGGGCTGCTGCTGAACCTGATGCCCTGCGTCTTCCCGGTGCTGGCGATGAAGGCGATGGCGCTGGCCCGGCTGTCCGGCGCCGCCCGGGTCGAGGTGCGGGCGCATGCCGCCAGCTATACCCTTGGTGTGCTTGCCACCTTCCTGGCGCTCGCCGGGCTGCTGATCGGGCTGCGGGCCGGCGGGGTCGCGGCCGGCTGGGGCTTCCAGTTCACCGCCCCGGCCTTCGTCGCCGCCCTCGCCTGGCTGATGCTGGCGGTGGGGCTCAACCTCTCCGGCGTCTACGACCTCGGCCGAACGGTCGGAGCCGGCGGGGCGCTGGCGGCGCGCGGCGGCCATGCCGGCAGCTTCGCCACCGGGGCGCTGGCGGTGCTGGTCGCCACGCCCTGCACCGCCCCCTTCATGGCGGCAGCGATCGGCACCGCCCTCGCCTTGCCGGCGGCGGCGACACTGGCGGTCTTCGCCGCCCTCGGCCTCGGGCTTGCGGCACCCTATGCGCTACTCGGCCTCTTCCCTGGCCTTGCCGGCCTCCTGCCGCGGCCGGGCGGCTGGATGGAACGGCTGCGCCAGGGCCTCGCCTTCCCGATGTATGGCGCCGCGGCCTGGCTCGCCTGGGTTCTGGCGCAGCAGGCGGGGCCGGAGGGACTGGCCTTCCTGCTCGCTGGCGCGGTGCTGACCGGCTTCGCCGCCTGGGCGCTGGGGGTGGCGCAGCGCAGTGCCGGCGGTGGCCGCCGGGCCGGGCGGGCACTGGCCGGGGTGGCGGCGCTGGCCGCCCTCGCATTGCTGCCCGGCCTCGCCGCCGCGCCGCCCCCTGCCGCGGCGGCGGAGGCCGGGGCCGAGCCCTGGTCGGCCACCCGTGTCGCCGCCCTGCAGGCCGAGGGACGGCCGGTCTTGGTCAACCTCACCGCCGCCTGGTGCATCACCTGCCAAGTGAACGAACGCCTGGTGCTGCGCGGCGCCGCGGTGCAGGCCGCCTTCGCCAGCCGCAACCTCGCCTATCTCAAGGGCGACTGGACCAATGGCGACGCCGCCATCGGCGCCCTGCTGCGGGAGCATGGGCGGGAGGGCGTGCCGCTCTACCTGCTGTTCCCGGCCGGCGGCGGGGCCCCGGCGGTGCTGCCACAGGTGCTGACCGAGGGCATCGTGCTGCGCGCGCTTGCCGAGGGTTGATCCACTGTAACGCAGGCTTCGCGGAGCCGTCATTGCGGCGTCGCCATGCGCGGGCTATCGGCCTTGGGGTATGGAAGCCGTGGCCCGCGCCCCGATAGACGCCCTCCGTCCCCGCCGCCTGCGCCGGAAGTCGCCGCTGCGCTTCGGCAACCGGCTGCCCGGCGGGCGGCTGTTCGATGTCTTCGAGGACCGCCCGCTCGGCGGCCGCATCCGTGCCGTTCGGCGCATCGTCACGGTCCTGCTCTGGACCCTGATCGCCATCCCGATCCAGGCGGTGCTGATTGCCCTGCCGGGGCGCGGCAAGGTGGTCTTCGCACGGACGTATCATGCGGTGCTCTGCTGGCTGATCGGCCTCAAGGTCCAGGTCGTCGGCAAGGCGGGCCGCGACCGGCCGGTGCTGTTCCTGTCCAACCATTCCTCCTGGCTCGACGTGCTGGTGCTCGGCGGCGTCATCGAGGGCTGCTTCGTCGCCAAGGGCGAGGTCGGCACCTGGCCGCTGATCAGCTGGGTGGCGAAGCTCGGCCGCAGCGTCTTCGTCAGCCGCAGCCGCGGCCGCACCGGCACCGAGGCGGCGGCGATGCGCGAGCGGCTGGCGGCTGGCGACAGCCTGATCCTGTTCCCCGAGGGCACCAGCAACGATGGCACGCGGGTGCTGCCCTTCCGCAGCAGCTTCCTGGCGGTGGCCGATGCGGCGCAGCAGGTGCAGCCGGTATCCGTGGTCTACGACCGGCTGGGCGGGCTGCCGGCCGGGCGGCGCGACCGGCCGCTGTTCGCCTGGTACGGCGACATGGAGATCGGCAGCCATTTCTGGCAGCTCGCCCGGCACAGCGGCAGCCGCGCCACGGTGGTGCTGCACGAGCCCTTCAGCCCGGCCCTGCTGCCGGATCGCAAGGCGCTGACGGCCGAGGCCTGGCGGATCGTGTCCGAAGGCGCCGCGACCTTGCGGCAGAACCGCGCCGTGGCGCCGCTGCCGGCCCCCTCGCCCGCCGTCTACGAGGCCCTGGCCTTGTCGCGACGGCGCGACGTATCCGGCGCTTGACCGGTACGCCGCCGGTGGCCGAGGCTGTTCCCGTGAGACGATTCGCGCACCCTCAGGGGCCGCCGCCGGCTTGACCGCGCCATGCGGCTTCCGCATCTCCCGCCGAATATCCGCCGCCACCATGCGCGCGGAGCGGCGGAGTCTTTACCTCGCATGACGACACCAGCGGCCGAGCCCCGGAAGCGCCTGTTCATCCGGACCTGGGGTTGCCAGATGAATGTCTACGACAGCGCCCGCATGGCGGATGTGCTGGCACCCCTCGGCTACGCCCCGGCTGAGGCGCCGGAGGCGGCTGACATGGTCATCCTCAACACCTGCCACATCCGCGAGAAGGCCAGCGAGAAGCTGTTCTCCGAACTCGGCCGGCTGCGCGACACCAAGCGGGAACGGGCGGCCGCCGGCCAGGAGATGGTGCTGGCCGTCGCCGGCTGCGTCGCCCAGGCGGAGGGCGCCGAGATCACCGCCCGCGCCCCCTGGGTGGATATCGTGCTCGGCCCGCAGACCTACCACCGGCTGCCGGAGATGGTGGCCCGCGCCAGCCGCGCCGCCGGGACGGTGATCGAGACTGATTTCCCGGTCGAGGCCAAGTTCGACCATCTGCCCGAGACGGTGGCGCCGCCGGGGGTGACCGCCTTCCTGACGGTGCAGGAAGGCTGCGACAAATTCTGCAGCTTCTGCGTGGTGCCCTACACCCGCGGCGCCGAATACTCCCGCCCCGCCGCCGCGGTACTGGCCGAGGCCCGCCGGCTGGTGGCCGGGGGGGCGCGGGAGATCACCCTGCTCGGGCAGAATGTGAACGCCTATCACGGGGAGGCGGTGGCGGGCGGCGGCACCTGGGGCCTCGGCCGGCTGCTGCGGGCGCTGGCGGAAATCCCCGGTCTGCTGCGGCTGCGCTACACCACCAGCCACCCGCGCGACATGGACGCCGAGCTGATCGCCGCCCACCGCGACCTGCCGATGCTGATGCCCTTCCTGCACCTGCCGGTGCAAAGCGGCAGCGACCGGGTGCTGGCGGCGATGAACCGCGGCCATACCGCGGCGGAGTTCCGCGCGGTGGTCGAGCGGCTGCGGGCGGCCCGGCCGGACATCGCCCTCTCCTCCGACTTCATCGTTGGCCACCCCGGTGAGACCGCGGCGGATTTCGCGGCGACCCTGTCGCTGGTGCGGGAGGTCGGTTTTCCGCAGGCTTTTAGCTTCAAGTATTCCGCCCGCCCTGGAACCCCGGCCGCGGCAGCGCCACATCAGGTACCGGAGCCGGAGAAGGACGCGCGGCTACAGGCGCTGCAGAGCCTGCTGCGGGACCAGCAGGCCGGCTTCAATCATTCACGGGTCGGGATGACCCTGCCCGTGCTGATCACCGGCGCCGGCCGCCATCCCGGCCAGATTGCCGGTCGTTCGCCCTGGCTGCAGCCGGTGCACCTGCCCGGTTCCCTGGCCCTGGTCGGCCGCGAGGTGCCGGTCACGGTGCTCGCCGGCAATCCCAATTCCCTCTCCGGCCGGCTGGCAGCCGGGGATGTGGCCCGCAGCAACCAGCCCAGTGAGGAGCCCGCCCCCGCTTGAACCCCGCCGCCATCGCCCTCAGGCCCGGAGACGGCCGCGCCACGCTACGCCCGGCTTCCCCCCCTCCCCTCCTTCCCGAACAGCGCAGCGTCACGCTGCAATTCGACGACAATGGCCTGCTCCCCCTGCTGTACGGGGAACATGACCGCCATCTGGCGCGGATCGAGCAGCGGCTGGGGATAAGGCTCGGGTCGCGCGGCAACCGGCTGACTCTGGCCGGTGCCACCGCGGCGACCGAGGTGGCGGAGGCGGCGCTCAAGGCGCTCTGGCGCCGGTTGGAGAAGGGGCAGGGCGTGACCACCGCGGATGTTGAGGCGGCGCTCCGCATGGCGGAAGGCGAGGCGGAGAACGACCCCCGGCTGCCGTTGCAGGATGTGCCGGAGATCCGCACCCGCAAGGCGGCGATCGCGCCGCGCACCCCTGCCCAGGCCGCCTATATCGAGATGCTGGCGCGGCAGGAGATGGTGTTCGGCGTCGGCCCGGCCGGTACCGGCAAGACCTACCTCGCGGTCGCCCAGGGCGTGGCGCTGCTGCAGGCCGGGAGGGTCGATCGCATCGTGCTGTCCCGCCCGGCGGTGGAGGCAGGGGAGCGGCTTGGCTTCCTGCCCGGCGACATGAAGGAGAAGGTGGACCCCTATCTGCGCCCCCTGTATGACGCGCTGCACGACATGCTGCCCGCCGAACAGGTCGCCCGCCGCATCACCTCGGGCGAAATAGAGATTGCGCCCCTGGCCTTCATGCGGGGCCGCACCTTGGCGCATTGTTATGCTATTCTTGACGAGGCGCAGAACACCACGCCGGCACAGATAAAGATGTTCCTGACCCGGATGGGCGAGGGGACACGCATGGTGATCACCGGCGATCCGACCCAGGTCGATCTGCCGGCGGGACAGAGAAGCGGGTTGATCGACGCGCTTGGCATCCTGGACGGGGTGCCGGGCATCGGGGTCGCTCACTTCGACGAACGCGACGTGGTGCGGCACCCACTGGTGGCGCGCATCGTCGCGGCTTACGGACGCGCCGACGCGCAATCTGCCGAAGTGCAGGCCGAGCGTCGGGGGAAGAAGGAACGCGATGGAACCGGGAAGTAGTCGTCCTGGCGGTACGCGGGGGATGCCCCACACGGCCACCGGGATCGAGGAAGAAGACGAGGCCGACATACCGAAGGTGTCGGTCGAGGTGGTGATGGCGGATCCGGCCTGGCGGCGGCTGCTGCCACGGGCCGAGGCCCTGGCCCGGCGTGCCGCCGCAGCGGCACTGCACGGCGCAGGCACCAGCGGCAGCATCACCGTGCTGCTGGCCGATGACCGCGAGCTGCGCCGGCTGAACGGCGAGCACCGCGGCAAGGACAAGCCGACCAATGTGCTGAGCTTCCCTGGCGCGGGCGCCGGGCACCTCGGCGACATCGCGCTGGCCCTCGGCGTTGTGCGGCGGGAGGCGCAGGCGGCTGGCAAGCGGCCGATGGCGCATTTCGCCCATCTGGTCGCCCATGGCACGCTGCACCTGCTGGGCCACGACCACATGACCGCCGGCGAGGCCCGGCGGATGGAGCGTGCCGAGGCCCGCGCGCTGCACCGGATGCGGCTGCCGAACCCCTGGAAGGGGGTAGCGGCATGAGTTCCGGCAATGGCGACAGCTACCGACGCGACGGCATCCTCTGGCGGCTGCAGAGCCTGCTCCGCAAGCGCGAGGCCGAGAGCGTCCGCGACCGGATGGAGGAGCTGATCGAGGCGCCGGAGCGCGACGGCGAGGACGGCACCCCCGGCCACGCCGCCGACCTCGACCCCCAGGAACGCGCCCTGCTCGGCAACGTCCTGAAGCTGCGCGGCAAGTCGGCGGTCGATGTCATGGTGCCGCGGGCCGACATCATGGCGATGCCGGAGGATTTCACCCTGGAGCAGGCGATCCGCCTGATCCAGCGCGACGGCCACAGCCGCTACCCGGTCTACCGCGGGCAGCTGGATGAGATCGTCGGCATGGTCCACATCAAGGACGTCTTCGCCGCAGTGGGGCGGGAGGGACCGTTCGAGATGAAGGCCATCCTGCGCAAGCCGCTGTTCGTCGTACCCTCGATCCCGGTGCTCGACCTGCTGCTGCAGATGCGCCAGGCGCGCATCCACATGGCGCTGGTGGTGGATGAGTACGGCGGGATCGACGGGCTGGTGACGATCGAGGATCTGGTCGAGACCATCACCGGCGACATCTCCGACGAGCATGACGAGGACACGACGCCCCAGATGGTGGAGAAGCCGGACGGCACCTTCGAGGTCGATGCCCGGACGCCGGTGGAGCTGTTCGGGAGCCGGCTCGGCGTGGCGCTGACCGAGGAGGAGCGCGCCTCCGACATCGACACGGTGGGCGGGCTGGTCTTCACCCTGGCCGGGCGGGTGCCGGCGAAGGGCGAGCTGGTCTCGCATTCCTCGGGGCTCGAATTCCGTGTGCTGGAGGCGGACCCGCGCCGCATCCGCAAGCTGCGGGTGCGGCGGCCCGGCATCCAGGTGCAGAAGCAGGCGGCGGAATAGGCGGGCCAAGCATGCGGCAGAGTATTTTACACTGCGTCGGCCGCCTGCGCATGGCGCGAAGTTTAGCAAGAGGTTGGCGGCAGGCAGGGCGCGTGCTCGGCTCCGTTACGGAAATGGCACCGCAAGTTCCGTAACCGAGTTGCCGCATGAGATTGCTTGGGCTTGCCGGTGCGCTCCTCGCACCGGCAAGCCCGTCACTCCCGCTTTGGCGGCGCCGCGCTTCAGCATCATCGACCTGGGCGTCGGCCCATCCAGTTCTGAGGGCAGGGCCATCAATGCTCCGGGCAGGTGGCCGGGCGCAGCAGCGTGGCGGCGGGCTTCTACCACCCTTCCCGCAGGATGGCGGGAGCATGTACGAGTTCAACAACCTGGGGGACAGCCTCGGCGGCGGGACGCTGACGGAGACGCAAGGGTCAACGAGGCGGGGCAGATCACCGGCTTCGGCCTCCTTGCCTTCAAGACGCGCTTTCCTGTTGCCGCCGATCCCCGATGAGCCGGCCGGCGTGCCGGAAGCCGCCGCGCTGGCGGGCCGATTCACGCCGCAAGCGCCGCCGGGAACCCTTCGCACGCCTCGGCGCTGTCGTCATGGTTGATTGCGGCGTAAGGAAGCCGTTTGTTCGGGCCATTCATGGAGAGGACGTCGCGCCATGCGGTTCAAGGGCCAGCCGCCGGGGAGCGGATCGGGCGATATCTCGCGCCGGACCCAGGCGCTGCGCCCCTCCATCGCGCTAACCGCCACCGAGGCCCGCCGCGCCCGTGCCCGCCGCCGCAAGGGCGAAGCGCCCGCCGCCATCGCTGCGCATTTCAACGTGCCGGTGGAGGAGGTGGAGAAGGTGCTGCTGCAGATGCGCAGCCCTCGGCCGGAGACCACCCGCGGCACGCTGAACGTGACCCTGGCGGCGCATGCCTTCGTGATGGGCGAGCGGCAGGGGCGGGAGCCGCTGTGGGTGACCATGGACCGGCTGTTCGACGAGCTGATCCGGCTGCGCGCCCAGGCCGCCTCCCGCTCGACTGCGCGGCGCCGGCCGGCCGAGCAGGATGATCTGCTGCCGGGCCTGCTGTCGGAGCGCAGCAACGGCTGACGGTGCCGACGGCGTGGACAAGGACCCCTTCGACATCGATCTGGTGTTCCGCCTGCTGCGGCAGGCGGTGGCGGGGCTGCCCAAGGCGGCGATGTTCGCGCTGCGCGACGCCGGCTATGCCTCGCCCTTCGAACAGCTCGTTGCCGCGCTGATCTCCGCCCGCACCCGCGACGAAACCACCACGCCGGTCTGCGAGCGGCTGTTCGCCGTTGCCCGCACCCCCGCGGCCATGGCAGCGCTGGACGAGACCGAGTTGGTCCGGCTGCTGCACGGCGTCACCTTTCCCGAGCCCAAGGCGCGCGACATCCTGGCCCTGTCGCGGCAGATCGCCGCCGCCGGCGCGGTGCCGGCGACGATGGAGGGGTTGCAGGCGCTGCGCGGCGTCGGGCCGAAGATCGCCGCGCTGACGCTCGGTGTCGGCTTCGGCGTGCCGGCGATCTCGGTCGACATTCATGTCCACCGCATCGTCAACCGCTGGGGCTATGTGGCGGCGGCGACGCCGGAGCGGACGATGCGAGCGCTGGGGGCAGTGCTGCCGGAGCGCTACTGGATCGAGCTGAACGAACGGCTGGTGCCCTTCGGCAAGCACATCTGCACCGGCGAGCGGCCGCGCTGCTCGACCTGCCTGCTGATCCGTCAGTGCCGGCAGGTGGGGGTGACGGCGAGCCGGTGACACGGCGAAGACTCAGCATCTCTGGCCCTGAGGCGTTGCTCTCCTTTGCCTGGAGGCGAGTTGGCGAGCGGTGCATCGATCGAGACGACGCTGGAGTTCCAGGCATCGTCAGCGGGGGAGAGAGTGGCGGCACCGGCTGGCCAGTTCCTCGATGGCTGATTGGGTTGAAACAACGCAAGACAGGCTGAATGATAGACCAAGGCGGCTGGTGATCCGCCTTGCACAGCGACACATCCGGCCAACCCACGTCATCGTCTGATCACTCCGGCGACGCGCGCACCAAGCCGATGCGCGCCGCTCGCACATGAAACGCGCAACTAATCAGGTGGAATGTCGGGTGAAGGAATCAGGCACCAGGGACCGGTCAGGGCGGCGTTTCGGGCTCGGCGCTATTGCAGCCGGGCTGGCGAAGGCAAATATGCTGCGGTGCAGCGAAATCCGCTGCGGCTCCGAACGCTGGGCCCACGGCTGCCGTCGCCATGGCCCCTTGGGCAGGTTCAGGCGAACCTGCCCTGCAAATAACCGATTTCAGGTGGTTGTTTCATGTCGGCCGGTTGTGGCCGAGGTGAGGCCGCTCCGGCCTTGAAAGGACTGCTCTTGGGCAAGCCCTATTTCAGCCTTGCCGACCTCGTCCGTCAGGGCGGTGCCAGGATGAAGCCTGCAAACGCGGCCAGCGCGCCGCATCTGCGGCCGGTTACCGGCTTCGGCAGCGATCCCGGCCATCTTGCCATGCTGGCCTTCGTGCCGGACGGGCTGCCCGTCGGCGCGCCGCTGGTCGTCGCCCTGCATGGCTGCACCCAGACCGCTGCCGGCTACGACCAGGGCTGCGGCTGGTCCACCCTGGCGGCGCGGCATGGCTTCGCCCTGCTGCTGCCGGAACAGCGCCAGGCCAACAACCCCAACCGCTGCTTCAACTGGTTCGAGCCGGGCGACACCACCCGTGGCCAGGGCGAGGCCGAGAGCATCCGCCAGGCGATTGCGCATCTGGTGGCACAGCACAGCCTGGATGCACGGCGGATCTTCATCACCGGCCTGTCCGCCGGCGGCGCCATGACGGCGGCGATGCTGGCGACCTGTCCGGAGGTCTTCGCCGCCGGCGCCATCATCGCCGGCCTGCCCTACGGCAGCGCCGCCAGCATGCCGCAAGCCTTCGAGGCGATGGCGGGCGGACGGCCGCGTGGCGCGGCGGCGTGGGCCGGGCTGGTCCGCGCCGCCTCGCCGCATCGCGGGCCCTGGCCGCGGGTCGCGGTGTGGCAGGGAGAGGCGGACACCACGGTCCGCCCGGCCAATGCAGCCGAACTCGTCAAGCAATGGACCGCCCTGCACGGGTTGGCGGACGCGCCGGTGACGGTGCCGGCGGAGCCCGGCCACACCCACCGCGCCTGGCGGGACGCCGCGGGTGTTCCGCTGGTCGAGTACCATGGCATCGCCGGCATGGCGCATGGCGTGCCGGTCGATCCCGCCAGCGGGGTGGCGGCTGCGGCGCCCTTCATCCTCGATGTCGGCGTGTCCTCCACCCAGCGCATCGCCGCCTTCTTCGGCATCGCCGCCGCCGAGGCGCCGCGCCCGGTGGCACCGAGCGAGCTGGCGGGGCGGGTCATCGCCATCGGCCGCGATGGTGCTGCGCAGGTCGCGCCACCGCGGCGCGACACGTCCGGACCCTGGCCAGGCACCGGTCCGGACCAGGTCATCCGCAAGGCGCTGGCCGCGGCGGGGCTGCTGAAGCGCTGAGCGGGGCCGCCCGATCCCGGCGCTGGCACCCGGTTTACGCCTGCTGCCGCAACCCCCATCCTGTCCGCACGTCCAAGGGAGAACAGGCAGGATGGAACAGCGCAGCCTCGGCCGGTCCGGCATCGCCGTGCCGCCCATCGTGTTCGGCGGCAACATCTTCGGCTGGACGGTGGATGCTGGTGCCTCCCACCACATCCTCGATAGGCTGGTCGAGGTCGGGCTGACCGCGATCGATACGGCGGATGTCTATTCCTACTGGGTGCCCGGCCACCAGGGCGGCGAGAGCGAGACCATCATCGGGGACTGGCTCGCCGCGCGCGGCGGCCGCCACAAGGTGCAGATCCTGACCAAGGTCGGGATGAAGATGGGCAATGGCCGCCAGGGCCTGTCCCGCACCTGGATCCTGGAGGAGATCGACGCCTCGCTGCGCCGGCTGAAAACCGATTACGTCGATCTCTACCAGGCGCACCGCGACGACCCGGACACCCCGCTGGAGGAGACGCTGTCGACCTTCGCCGAACTGATCAAGGCGGGGAAGGTGCGGGCCATTGGCGCCTCCAACTACACCGCGCCCCGGCTGAAGGCGGCGCTGGAGGTGAGCGCGAAGCTCGGCATCCCGCGCTACGAGACGCTGCAACCGCTGTACAACCTGATGGACCGCGCCGATTTCGAGGCCGAGCTCGGCCCGCTCTGCCAGGCGGAAGGTATCGGGGTCATCAATTATTATGCGCTGGCGGCCGGCTTCCTTTCGGGCAAGTACCGGTCGGAGGCGGATTTCGGCAAGAGCAAGCGCGGCGCCAGCATGGTAAAGTATCTGAACGAACGTGGCCACAAGGTGCTGGCGGCGCTCGACCAAGTGGCGGCAGCCAAGGGCGCCACACCGGCACAGGTGTCGCTGGCCTGGCTGCTGGCCAAGCCGGCGGTGACGGCGCCGATCGCCAGCGCCACCAGCGACGCGCAGATCGAGGAGCTGGTGAAGGCGGTGACGCTGAAGCTCAGCCCGGCGGAGGTGCAGGCGCTGGACGCGGCGAGCGCCTGACCGCCCGCAACTCCTCCCCGGTTCCGCCCGTTGCCTCGGCACGCGCAGCCGCTTCGGCCGCGCGCGCGAAGGACCGGCGAGATGGACGAAATCACCAAGCTGATGGTCGAGCAGTTGCGCGATGCCTACAGCGCCGAGAAGCAGGCGCTGCGGGCGATGCCGCGGATGATGAAGAAAGCCAGCGCGCAGTCCGTGAAGGATGCGCTACAGATGCATGTCGAGCAGACCGAGGGGCAGGTCGAGCGGCTGGAGAAGGCGCTGGAGATGCTCGGCGGCCGGCCGGGCCGGAAGGTCTGCGAGGGCATGCGCGGGATCATCGAGGAAGCCCAGGGCGAGCTCGAGGAGCATGACAAGGGCCCGCTGATGGACGCGCTGATCATCGCCGGCCAGCAGCGCGTGGAGCACTACGAGATCGCCTCCTACGGCACCATGGTCGCCATGGCCAAGGCCTGCGGCCAGAAGGAGCTGGCGAATCTCCTGGCCGAGACCCTGGCCGAGGAAAAGCAGACCGACGAGAAGCTCTCCCAGCTCGCTGAGCGCGAGGTGAATCCGGCGGCCCTCGAGAGTGCCCAACAGACGGAACCGGCGAACGACAAGCGTGGCGGCCGGCGTTCCACGGCGGCCTGAGTTCAGGCCGCGCCGCAAGGTGTCGGCCGGCTGAACCGGCGCGTCGGTTAGCGAATGCGAGGCGGGGGTGGGCACGGCAGTGTCCGCCCCCGTCCATCATTCGGTGCCTGCCGCTCCACCCGGCCGCATCACGGGCTGGCGATCCTTCGCCCTCATTGCGGCTCTGGCCCCGAACTCTCGCCGCGCCACGGCTGTTGCCTAGGGACACCCCAGCCCGGAGCAACCCATGTTCTATACCGACGGCAAGCTGCAATATCCCGTGCGTGTCGAGAAGCCCAACCCGATCTTCGCCCGCGCCCTGCAACAGGCGATCGGCGGCGTCGAGGGCGAGATCCGCGTCATGATGCAGTACCTCTTCCAGGGCTGGGGCAGCCGCAGCCCGAAGAAGTACCGCGACATGCTGATCAACACCGGCACCGAGGAGATCGGCCATATCGAGATGCTCTCGACCGCCGTCGCACTGAACCTCGAGGGTGCGCCGCTGTCGATGCAGGAGGATGTCGCGCAGGATGGCGTTGCCGGCGCGGTGCTCGGCGGCATGAACCTGCGGCACATTCTCTCGACCGGCCTCGGCGCGACGCCGGAGAATTGCAATGGCGTGCCGTTCAATGCCAGCCATGTCTATGCCAGCGGCAACCTCGCCGCCGACATGCTGGCGAATGTCACCGCCGAGGCCACCGGCCGGGCGCTGGCCGTCAGGCTCTACGGCATGACCGACGATCCTGGCATGCGTGACATGCTGTCCTTTCTCATCGCCCGCGACACCATGCACCAGCAGCAATGGCTGGCTGTGATCGAGGAACTCGGCGGCATGGAGAAGGTGCTGCCGATCCCGAACAGCTTCCCGCAGGAGCAGGAGGCGAACCGCTTCTCCTATGCCTATTTCGGCCACCGCATCGACAAGCAAGTGCCGGCGGGTCGCTGGACCGAGGGCGCCTCGCTGGATGGCAAAGGCAAGTTCGAGCCGATGATCAGCGAGCCGCTGGGCGGCGAGCCGATGCTGGCGCCGCCGCGCCCGGATGGCGGGGCGCAGCTGGAACAGGTGTCGCCGGCGGCGGCGAATGATCCCTCGGGGTCTACATCGAGCGTCGCCTGACCTCATCCGGCCGCAGCAGCCGGCCGACCGTCCCTGGCGAAAAGCGGCGCCGCAGCCACCAGAGCAGCGGCCGCCGCCCCATCCGCCAGGCGATGCCGGCGCTGCGGCGCCGGATCCAGGGCCAGCCGCGATGGCTGGCGTACCAGCTGAGCACGATGTTGAGGCCGCTGCCGATTCCCGTGATCGGCGGCGGCGACCAGCCAAGCAGCGCCACCAGCGCCAGCGGATCGATGCCGAGGGCGGCGAAGCCACTTCCCGCCCCGGTGCCTGCCAGCCCGACCAGCAGGATGACACCGCCACCGAGGATTTGGTGGATGCGCCCGAAGGCCGCCGCCGAGACCTCCTGCACCTTGGCCTCATGCGCCGCCATGGTCGCCGACACCTGCCGCGCCGGCACCGACGCCGCCCAGCGCGGCGAGACGAATTGAGCGACGTCGCCATCGAGGGCGATGACGGTGCGCAGCACCACTCCGTCGCGCGCCGGCTCCGGCCCCCAGCTGTCGATCCTGAGCCTTCCCTCCCGCAGCAGCCGGCCGAGCGGCGAGGCATCCTGCAGGCGGTCCGACACCCCGATGAAGAGCCGCAGCCTGACCGGCATGCCGCCGCCTCAGCGCCCCTTCGCCAGACCGAGCACCCGGCCGGCGATCTGCACCGCCAGCGCCAGCAGGTCATGCCAATGGCTGAGGGCGGCATTGATGCCGAGCTGGTGCATCGATTGCAGCGCCGGCATGCCGGTGGCGTCCGGGTCAAGCCGGGTGACGATGTCGCCGCGCAGCTGCACTACGGTCTGCGCCAGAATCCGCTCCGTCCCGATCTCCCAGGCATGGCGGATGACCAGGGCATCGCTGGCCGGCACCGCATACCAGGCCTCGACCAGGCTGCGGTTGCCGACCAGATCGGCGCGGTTAGGGCCCGTGCCGTCGCCGAGTGGCCGATTCCAGGCCCGCATCGCATCGGGCTTCGTCAGCACCAGCTTGATGGAGTCGCAATTGGCGATGATCCGCCGCAGCACCGCGGTATCCGCGGCGCCATCGTTGCGGCGCTCCTTCAGCGCCCGTGCCGCCGCCTCCCGCAGCACGTGGAACACCCCTGGGGTCACCCGGATGTCGCCGCCGAACCGCTCGGCCGGCGCGGCGGGCAGCAGCGCATCCCCCCGCAGCGTCTCGTATTGTTCCTCCGCCAGCCGCTGGCGCGGCCAGGTGCCGAGCAGCATCTGCTCGGCCGGGCCGCGCGCCGCGCCCGGCGGCTCGGCCAGCCGCATCCCGGCCACATCCTGCAGGTAGTCGAGATAGGCGTAGGCGACATCGATCAGCGCATGGGAGATCGTCGGCACCTGCTCGCCGGTCATTCCATCCTTCAGGATGGTGTTGACCTGCAGGGTCAGCAGGCCGCGCAGCAGCCCGTCGGCGCTCGCCCGGAGATTGTCGGGCAGCGAGGCCGGCGGCGGCTCAGCCGGAGGCACGCAATTCCTTCACCAGGGACTTCAGCAGCTCGAGGTTGTCCCTGACGATCGTCTGGCCCTTGTCCAGCATCTGCTGGTGCAGGACGAGGAGGTTGTCGTGGCTGCCGTCCAGCAGCGCCGGGCTGAAGGTCTGGGCGATGTCGCCGAGGGCGAGGTTGATATTGGTGGCGAGCACGCTGTAGCCGGCCTCCGGCGACGATGCCGGCAGGGTGACCACCACCTCCGACAGGCCATTGACCGTGTCCACCGAGGCATTGCCGAGGATGGTGACGACCTGCAGGTGGGTGGCGCTCTGCACCGCCCGCCCGATCGCCTCCCAGATCGCCTTCAGCGCGTCGGATTGTTCCCGGCTGGGCGGCACGATGGCTGTCGTGGTCTCGGACATGGGTTGGCTCCCTGACCCTCGGGGAGAAGGCTTGCAGATCGCAGCGGGAGCGGCAAGCAAAGCCCGTGCTTGACATCGGCCGGGCCGGCTTCCCATCATCGGCGCCAGGGGGCATCCGCGATCGCCCCGTGAGGCGTCAGCCCAAGCATCGCGTCCACCTTCCGACTGCCGGAATGGACGCCCCGTGCCATGACTGCCCCGAACGAGATCACCCCCGCCCAGCTCGCCCGCCGCATCGGCCTGCCCGACGCACCGCTGCTGATCGACGTGCGGCTGCCGGAGGATGTGGCGCGCGACCCGCGCCAACTGCCCGCCGCCATCGCCCGCGACCACCGCGGCGTCGTCGGATGGGCACCCGCGCTGGCTGGCCGCACCGCCGTCGTGGTCTGCCAGCATGGTCAGAAACTCAGTCAGGGCACCGCCGCCTGGCTGCGCCATGAAGGCATTGCCGCCGAGGTGCTGGACGGCGGCTTCGCGGCCTGGGCGGCGGCCGGGCTGCCGCTGCTCCGCCCGGACCGCATCCCGCCGCGCGACGCGCAAGGCCGCACGCTCTGGGTGACGCGGGCCCGGCCGAAGGTCGATCGCATCGCCTGCCCCTGGCTGATCCGCCGCTTCATCGATCCAGCGGCGGTGTTCCTCTTCGTCGCCCCCGCCGAGGTGGCGGCGGTGGCCGAGCGCTTCGGCGCCACCCCCTTCGACATCGAGGGCGTGTTCTGGAGCCACCGCGGCCCGCATTGCAGCTTCGACACCATGCTGGAGGAGTTCGGGCTGCGGACCGCGCCGCTGCAGCGGCTGGCGCTGATCGTGCGCGGCGCCGACACCGCGCGGCCGGAGCTGGCGCCGCAGGCGGCCGGACTGCTCGCCGCCTCGCTCGGGCTGTCGCGCATGTACCGCGACGATCTGGCGCAGCTGGCGGCGGCGATGCCGCTCTACGACGCCTTCTACCGCTGGTGCCGCGACGCGGTGGAGGAGACCCATGATTGGCCGGCGCCGGGGCCGGCCTCGTGAGGGTCCACGACATCCGCCACTATTCCGTGCTGCAAGGCGATGCGGCGGCGTCTCGTCTCCGGCTTTATCATGTCACCGGCGGCCGGCACGCCGTCGTGAATGCCTGGCATAGGCTACGACTGGAAGGGGATCGGTTCATGGCTTGGTTCGACGATGCCGCGATATTCGAGGCGCGGGACGGCAGTATCCCCGGTCCCGACCGCATTGCGCTGTGGTTCATCGCCGGCCGCCATACGCCGGGCGTGGCGCCGCGACCCGAGGTGCTGCGGTGAACGCCGAGCCGCCGCGCGCCTTCCCCACCTACGCCGAGGCAGTGCGGGTCTGGTTCCGCATCGGCTGCCTGTCCTTCGGCGGCCCGGCCGGTCAGATCGCGCTGATGCACCGGGAGGTGGTGGATGAGCGCCACTGGGTTTCCGACACGCGCTTCCTGCATGCGCTCAACTTCTGCACCCTGCTGCCGGGGCCGGAGGCGACGCAGCTGGCGACCTACCTTGGCTGGCTGCTGCATGGGGTGAAGGGCGGCATCGCCGGCGGCCTGCTGTTCATCCTGCCCGGCGTCGCGGTGATGCTGGCGCTGTCGATCGTCTACGCGACCCTGGGCGAGGTGCCGCTGGTGGCGGCGCTGTTCTTCGGGCTGAAATGCGCCGTGCTGGTGCTGGTGGTGGAAGCGTTGCTGCGGGTGGCCCGGCGGGCGCTGCGAGGGGCGGTGCCCTGGGCGCTGGCCGTCGCTGCCTTCGCCGCCCTGTTTGTCTTCCAGCTACCCTTCCCGCTGGTGGTGCTGACGGCGGCGCTGCTCGGCTTCGCCATGCCGAAGGCCTTCGCCGCCGGCGGCCATGGCACGGCACGGCCGGGGCCACCTGCTTCGCTGGATGCGCTGCTGGCGGCGGAGCCGGGGCGGATCGCCCGGCTGACCGGGGCGGCAAGGCGAGCCGGGCTGGTGGCACTGGCGCTCTGGATCTGGCCGGTTGCGATGCTCTACGGCACCGCGGTCTGGGGCGACATCGCCTGGTTCTTCTCAAAGATGGCGGTGGTCACCTTCGGTGGCGCCTATGCGGTGCTGGCCTATGTGGCGCAGGAAGCGGTGGAGCATTATCGCTGGCTGACCGCCGGACAGATGCTGACCGGCCTGGGGCTGGCGGAGACCACGCCGGGGCCGCTGATCCTGGTGCTGCAATTCGTCGGCTTCCTGGCGGGGCATGCGCAGGGCGGCATCTGGGGCGGGGTGTTCGGTGCCTTGCTGACCGTCTGGGTGACCTTCATGCCCTGCTTCGCCTGGATCTTCCTCGGCGCCCCCTTCGTCGAGCGGCTGCATGATTCGCCGAAGCTGAAAGGCGCGCTGGCCGGGGTGACGGCAGCGGTGGTCGGCGTCATCGCCAATCTGGCGCTGTGGTTCGGGCTGCGGGTGCTGTTCGCCGAGGTGCGGCAGGTGGGCGCCGGCCCGGTCGCGCTGGACGTGCCGGTGCTGGCGAGCCTCGATCCGCTGGCGGCGGTGCTGGCAGGGCTGGCGGCGGTCTGCCTGTTCCGGCTGAAGTTCGGGGTGGTGAAGACGCTCGGGCTGGTGGCGGTGGCGGGGCTGGTGCGGCTGGCGGTCGGGTAGTGGGGCCTTACGGCTCCTCCCCCTCCAGCCGGGCGATGTCCTCGTCGGAGAAGCCGAAATGGTGGCCGATCTCGTGGATCAGCACGTTGCGCACCAGCCCGAACAGATCCTCGCCGGTCTCGATCCATTCCAGCAGGATGGGTTCGCGGAACAGCAGCACCGTGTCCGGTTCCTGCGGCACGTCCAGCACGCTCTTCTGGGTCAGCGGCGTGCCGCGGTAGAGGCCGGTGAGGTCCCAGGCATTGTCGAGGCCAAGTTCGGCCAGGGTCTCGTCATCGGGGCTGTCCTCGACGATGATCGCCACGCCGCGGACCAGGTCGCGCAGCGGCTTCGGCATGGCGGCGAAGGCAGCTTCCGCCAGCTCGACGATATCATCGAGGCCGGGCGGTACGGTATACGGAGAGTCCGAGGGCATGGCCGACAACGGAGGCCGCCGCGGCCCCGGCGTCAAGCATGGCATCAGGGAGGCAGGCATGGTCGAGAAGCTGGACGCGGCAGCGCGGGCCGGGCTGGCGGCGGCGCTACCGGAATGGACCCTGGTGGAGGGGCGCGATGCCATCCGCCGCAGTCTCCGCTTCCGGGATTTCTCCGAGGCCTGGGGCTTCATGGCGCGGGTGGCGCTGCTGGCCGAGGCGCAGGACCATCATCCCGAATGGTCGAATGTCTGGAACCGGGTGGAGATTCTGCTGACCACCCATGATGCCGGCGGCCTGTCCGCCCGTGACCTGCGCCTGGCCAGGGCGATCGACGCGCTGCTCGGCTGAGCCCGCCGCAGCCGTCAGTCGGCGGCCAGGCGGTGTTCCTGCCGCAGGTTGGCGGCGAGGTCGGCCAGGGTGGTGGTACCGAAATGATCGAGCAGCGCCACCTCGGCCTCGTCGAACCGGTTGCGCAGCAATCCCGGAATCCGGCTGCCGGTCGGGCAGGCGGCGTTGGTGCGGGCATGCACCCGCAGCAGCTTCTCCCGCTCAGGATGGATCGCCCGCCAGACATCGCGCAGGGTGATGGCGCTCGCCGGCCGCGACAGCGTGGCGCCGCCCGGACCACGTTGCACGGAGATGAGCCCGGCCCGTGAGAGTTGCCCGGAGATGCGGCGGACCACCACAGGGTTGGTGCCGATGCTCCAGGCCATGCGCGCACTCGTTGATTCGCCAGCGTTCTCATCGGCGATCAGGAGCAGGATGTGGAGGGCGACTGAATAACGGGTTGCAATCATGCTACGGAATGTATGACGCGAGATCGCAAGGTTTGCCAGCCCTGTCTCGCGATAATTCGCCTGCTATGGAATTTTCCCGTGAATGAATTAGCCGATTTGGGCGTGGATTGCGCCACCGCTCCGCAACGCACGGCTGCGATCTGCCGGGCAGCGATGCGCTTCTGCCTCCTGCGCGGCTGGTCGCCGCTGCCCGAGGTGCCGCTGCCGAACGGCCGCCGGGCGGATGTGCTGGCGCTGCGCCCGGATGGCAGCTTCGCCATACTGGAGGTGAAGTCCGGTGCCCTCGACTTCCTGTCCGATGGCAAGTGGCAGGAGTACCGGGAGTATTGCGATAGGTTCTACTTCGCTGTCGATCTCGACTTCCCGCAGGCACTGCTGCCCGAGGACGCCGGCCTGCTGGTGGCGGCGGAGGGCGAGGCGGCACTGCTGCGGGACGCGACGGCGCATGCGCTGGCCCCGGCCCGCCGCCGCGCGCTGCTCCAGCGCTACGCCATGCTCGCGGCGCAGCGGCTGGCGATGCTGTCGGATCCCGGGCTGCACGCCTCAGTCCGGGCAGCCCTGCGCTCGGAGTGACGCGGCCGGCGGTGCCGCCGCGCCGCATTTCGGTCTTACGGCGCAACGCTTCCTTCGCCGACTCCCGATGATGTCCGCGTCATGCCGGTTTCCGAACAGCTTTCACGGATCGCCCACTTCGAGACCGGTGCCGAGCAGCAGGTGATGGTCCCGCTGCAGCGCCTGGCCATCGCCGCCAGCGTGCGCGACGAGGTGACGGCGGTGGAGGCGGCCGGCCCAAGGCGGGCCGAACGCCGCTGAAGAACCGGGCGACGCCCGCAGTCACTCGGCGGCGATGCGCTCCGTTGCCGGGGCGGGTTGCACGCCGCGCACCAGCCGGCCGGGCAGCGTCCCGGTCGGCTTGCCGCCCTCCGCGACGACGACGCCGGAGAGGATGGTGGCGGCATAGCCCTCCACCCGCTGGATCAGTCGCTTGCCGCCGGCCGGCAGGTCATAGGCCACTTCCAGCGGACCGATCGCCAGCCGGTCGTAGTCGATGACATTCAGGTCGGCCTTGTAGCCCGGCGCGATCACCCCGCGGTCCTCCAGCCCGATCGCCACCGCCGCGTCATGCGTCAGCCGCCGGATCATCCAGGGCAGCGGGACGCGCTCGCCGCGGGTACGGTCGCGCGTCCAGTGCATGATGGAATGGGTCACGGTGGAGCTGTCGCAGATGAAGCTGTAATGCGCCCCGCCGTCGCCAAGGCCCATCACCGTATTCGGGTGCCGCATCATCTCCAGGCAGACATCGAGGTTGCCGTCGACGTAGTTGCTCACCGGCCGGTAGAGCGTGGCCTTGCCGTCGCCGGCGGTCAGCAGGTCGTAGACGAACGCCTCCACCGGCACGCCGGCCCGGGCGGCGCGCGCGGCCATGCTGTCATCCGGGTGCGGCTCGTAATTCGCCGGGTTGCCCAGTTCGAACATCCGCTCCCAGCTGTTCAGCCGGCGCCGCAGCATCGGGTCCTCGGTGACTTCCGAGAGCAGCGCGCTGCGCAGCGCCGGCGTGCGCAGCGCCGCCAGCCGCTCGGCGAAGGGCAGATGGGCGATCGCCTTGTAGCTCGGCCGCTCGCAGAAGGGGTTGATCGACAGCTCGAAGCCGAGGTTGATGGCGATCGGCCGGCCCATGACCTGGGCGATCATCCGCACGCCGTCGCGGTTCGCCTGGCCGAGCAGATCCAGCAGCCGCTTGTAGCGCTTCGGGTCGTTCTCCCGCTGGGCGAAGGTCAGGCTGATGGCGCGGCCGTTGCTGCGCTCCGCGACGCGGCGGAGCAGGGCGAACTCGCCGTCCGGATCGTCGAAGTCGCTGATCACCTGCAGCCAGCCGGCGCCGAACCGGCCGACCGCCTCGGCGATCACCGCCAGTTCCTCCTCGGCCGAGCCCAGGGTCGGCGTCGGCTCGCCGGCCAGGGTCTTGTGGGCGATGGCGCGGGAGGTGGAGAAGCCGACCGCACCGGCCTTCAGGCCCTCCACCGTCAGCCGGGCCATTTCCCGCCGCTCGGCGTCGGTCGAGGGCTCGCGCTGGAAGCCGCGCTCGCCCATCACATAGACGCGGATCGCGGCGTGCGGCACCTGGGCCACGATGTCGAGGTCGAATTGCCGTGCATCCAGCCGGTCCAGGAATTGCGGGAAGGTTTCCCAATTCCAGTCCAGGCCCTCGGTCATCACCACTTCGGGGATGTCCTCGACGCCTTCCATCAGCGCCACCAGCATGTCGCGCTGCTCCGGCTTGCAGGGCGCGAAGCCGACGCCGCAATTGCCGATCATCACCGTGGTGACGCCGTTCCAGGAGGAGGGGTCGAGCCGATTGCTCCACAGCGCCTGGGCGTCGTAGTGGGTGTGGATGTCGACGAAGCCCGGCGTCACCAGCAGGCCGGTGGCGTCGATCTCGCGCTCGCCGCGCAGCGTCACCCGGCCGACCTCGGCGATGCGGCCGCCGATGATCGCCACATCGCCGACGAAGGGCTCCCCGCCCCGGCCGTCAACTATGGTGCCGTTGCGGATGACCAGCGTGGATGGTTCAGCCATGACGCCCTCCTGCAAAGGTCTCGACGTCCGGTGCGCGCCCGTGCGCCGCTGGGGTGAGGCTAGGGCGAAAATGAACGCCGGGTAAACCGGCAATGCTCAGCCCCGAGGGTCAGCCATTGTAGAAGGGCCGGCCGCGGTCGCGCAGCCAGAGCCGCACCAGGTGGCGCTTTCTCTCCGGCTCCGGCCAATCCTCGAAGCCGGTGCGCTTGTGGCCGAGCGCGCGGTTGTCGACGATCTGGATCTGCCCCGGGCGGAAATGGAAGTCGAAGCGCAGCGCCGGGTCTTCCAGTATGGCATCGAAGGCGGAGAGCGCCGCCTGGCCCTCCTCATCCAGCGGCTCGCCAGCCAGACGGTGGCCGTTGATGATCTGGAAGCGGGAGATCCGGCCGAGCAGCCGGCCGTCCCGCCATTCGAAGATCGGCGCCCGATGGGTCATGACATCGCCCGGCGCGTGCTCGCGCTGGCGGTCGAAGATGAAGGGGCGGTAGAGCCGCGGCAGCAGTTCGGGGTGGCGCTCCCGCATCGCGTTATGGGCCGCCTGGAAGCTGACCAGCCCGCTGACGCCACCGGATTTCGCCACCTGCAGGCAGATCAGCGCCACATGGTCGGGCGGGCAGAGGTTGTAGCTGTTGTCGACGTGGAAGTTCTGCTCGGCATTGGTGATGTCCGGCCGCACGCCATTGCCCGGCGGCCGGCCGAGGTCGCGCACGCCATAGACCATGGTGCCGTCCCATTTCTGCGCCACCGGCCGGCCGACCAGCCGGCAGAGCAGCCAGCCGAGCTGGGTGGTCACCTCCGGCCCGAGGCGTTCCACCGGCAGGCGGTCGATGATGGCGAAGCCGGGGCCGTCCGCCAGCAGCGCCGCGGCCTGGCGCATCAACGCCCGACAGGCGTCGAGGGCGAAGTCGCGCGGGTCGAGCGCCAGGATCGGCAGCGGGTTGTCGGCAAGCAGCGCGGCGGCCGCCTCCAGCTCCTCCGCCGCGGCAGGGTCGAGCTGCAGCAGACCAGTGTCGCGCGGCAGGGTGGCGCCGGTCCAGGCGAGAGCGCCGGTGAAGGGGGTGGTTGTGTGCATGGGCGTCCTCCTTTGGAAGGATGCTAGCAGCTTGCTGGGGAAGGCGCTGCCTTCCCCAGACCCCTACCGCCAGGGGGCAGGCGCCCCCTGGACCGGCCTGAGTTATGACTCATGGTTTCCAAAGGCCCTTCGGCCTTCGGTGAGGGGAGCGCGAGGGGAGCAAAGCTCCCCTCGCATTTCAGCCGCGCGGCGCCGCCGCCCGCGTCAGCCGATCATTGATCGCTGCCCCAAGCCCCACCTCCGGCACCAGCATCGCCGCAATCCCCGTGCAGCCCCGCGCGCCACCCTCCGCGTCCAGCCAGCGCAACCCGGCGAAGAGCCGCGCCGCCGCCTCCGCCAGTTCGCCGCGCTCGGAGAGGTTCCACACCACCGCCGCGCCGGGCAGCGGCGGACCGAAGGCCAGCAGCGCCTCATCCGGCGCAACCGTCGTGGCGCCGAGCCGCACCGGCAGCGCCGGGGCGTAATGCGACAGCAGCATCCCGGGCGAGCGCAGGGTACGCGTGGCCTCGGCCGCCGCCAGCGGCAGCGGCCGACCGACCGGGCCGAGCAGCGCTTCAATCGCCTCCACCGCCACCCCGCCCGGCCGCAGCAGCACGGCGCCATGGCCGGTCAGATCCAGCACCGTGCTCTCGACGCCGACCGCGCAGGGCCCGCCATCGATCACCGCGGCGATGCGCCCGCCGAGGCCATCCAGCACATGCGCCGCGGTGGTCGGGCTGACCTGGCCGGAACGGTTGGCCGAGGGCGCCGCCACCGGCACCGCCGCGGCACGCAGCAGGGCCAGGGCCAGCGGATGCGACGGCACCCGCACCGCCAGCGTGTCCAGCCCGGCGCCGGCCAGCAGGTCCACCCGGCAATCGGGCCGGCGCGGCAGCACCAGGGTCAGCGGGCCGGGCCAGAAGGCGGCGGCCAGGGCGTGCGCGCGATCATCCGCGACCACCTCGGCGAAGGCCGCATCGGCATCCGGGAAATGGCTGATCAGCGGGTTGAATTGCGGCCGGCCCTTGGCGGCGAAGATGCCGGCGACGGCCCTTCCGTTCCGCGCGTCGCCGCCGAGGCCGTAAACCGTCTCGGTCGGGAAGCCGACCAGCGCCCCGGCGCGCAGCAGCGCCGCGGCCTCGGCCACCGCCGTGGCCGGCAGCAGCCGGGTCATCATCCCTTCGCTCCGGGCAGGCCCGTGGCGACGAAGCCGCTGTTGCGCCAGCCGGGCTTGCCATAGCGCAGTGGCGCGCCATCCTCGGCCAGCACCTGGCCGCCGGCGGCCTCCAGCAGCGCCTGGCCAGCGGCGGTGTCCCACTCCATGGTCGGGCCGAGGCGGGGGACGAAATCCGCCGCGCCTTCCGCCAGCCGGGCGAATTTCATCGCCGAGCCCATCGGCTGCACCGCCGCCAGCTTCAGCTTCCGCTCGGCCAGCCATCCTGCCATGCGCGCCGGATTGGGGTGGCTGCGGCTGTCGAGCAGCACCGCCCCGCCCGCCGGCACCGCACGGGCCGAGATCGGCGCGCGGGCGCCATCGCCCTGCTGCTTCCAGGCGATGCCGCGCCGGGCAAGGCCGCCGAACAACTCATCGGTCGCCGGCAGGGCCAGCACGCCAAGCACCGGGCATCCGGCCTCGATGAGGCCGATGCAGACGGCGTACTCGTCGAGGCCCTTGGCGAATTCCTTGGTGCCGTCCAGCGGGTCGACCAGCCAGAAGCGTTCGGCCGGCGCGGTGACGAGGCCGGCGGCCACCTCCTCCTCCGCCACCACCGGCAGGCTCGGGGTGGCGGCGCGCAACCCCTCGACGATCAGCGCCTCGGCGATGCGGTCGGCCTCGGTCACCGGGCTGTGATCGGCTTTCCGCTCCACCGCGAAGCCGGCGGCGCGCACCGCGCGGATGGCGGCGGCGGCCCGGGCGGCGAGGCCAGCGGCAAGTTCCAGCGCGTCTGTATCATCCATCCGGCCGGTTTAGGGCAGATCACCAAGGGGCGGAACCAGGGGGCGGAACCACCCCGGGTGCCGCGCCCCGCCATGGCGGCGGCGTGGGGCGGTGCTATCTATCCGGGGCATATTCCACAGCCGGGACATCGCCAGCATGCCGGACATCGCCTTCGTGAAGCCTGCCCTGCCGCGCCATGGCGCCCTGGTGCTGCCCCTGGCCGAGGACTGGGTCCTGGCAGGCCTCGCCCAGGCGATCGATGCCGCAACCGGCGGAGCGGTGCAGCGGGCGCTGGCGGCGGCCAGTTTCAAGGGCCGCAAGGGCCAGAGCGCGACGCTCTGGGCACCGACCCTGGAGGGCGGCACCGCCGGCCCCTCCCGTATCGTCGCCATCGGCCTCGGCAAGGCGGAGGAACTGACCAGCGAGGTGCTGGAGGCCGCCGGCGGCGCCCTGCTGCCGCTGATCAGCGCCGAGCGGGAGGCGGTGGTCGCCGCCGAGGCGCTGACCGCGCCCCAGACCGCCTCCCTCGCCCTCGGCCTGCTGCTGAAGAGCTACCGCTTCGACCGCTACCGGACCACGGAGAAGGAGGAGGACAAGCCGAAGCTGGAGCGCGTGGCCCTCGCCACCGATGCCGCCCCCGCGGCGAAGGCCGCCTGGGCGCCGATGCGCGCGGTGGCCGACGGCGTCTTCATCGCCCGCGACCTGGTTTCCGAGCCGCCGAACGTGCTGCACCCGCCGGAATTCGCCGACCGCATCAAGGCGCTGGAGAGCCTCGGGCTGGAGGTCGAGGTGCTGGGGCCGAAGGAGATGCGGAAGCTCGGCTTCGGCGCGCTGCTCGGCGTCGCGCAGGGCTCGGCGCAGGAGCCGCGGATGGTGGTGATGCAGTGGCATGGCGCCTCCGGTGCCAAGGCCAAGCGGGCGGGGCAGAAGCCGGTCGCCTTTATCGGCAAGGGCGTGACCTTCGATACCGGCGGCATCTCCATCAAGCCCGCGGCGGGGATGGAGGACATGAAGTGGGACATGGCCGGCGCCGGCACGGTGGTCGGGCTGATGGCCGCGCTGGCCGGGCGGAAGGCGAAGGTGGATGCGGTCGGCTTGGTCGGGCTGGTGGAGAACATGCCCTCCGGCTCCGCGCAGCGGCCGGGCGATGTGGTGAAGACCGCCGCCGGGCTGACGGTGGAGGTGATCAACACCGACGCCGAGGGCCGGCTGGTGCTGGCCGATGTCATCCACTACTGCCAGGAACGCTTCGCGCCGCGCTTCATGGTCGACCTTGCCACGCTGACCGGCGCGATCATCATCTCGCTCGGCCATGAGCATGCCGGGCTATTCAGCAACGACGATGCCCTGGCGCAGCAGCTGACCGCGGCGGGCAAGGCGGTGGGCGAGGCGGTGTGGCGGATGCCGCTCGGCGAGGCCTATGACAAGCAGCTGAAATCTGAGATCGCCGACATGAAGAACGTCGGCGGCCGGCCGGGCGGGTCGATCACCGCGGCGCATTTCATCCAGCGCTTCGTCAATACCAAGGACGGGCCGATGCCTTGGGCGCATCTCGACATCGCCGGCACCGCCTGGGCGACGAAGGATTTGCCGACGGTGCCGAAGGGCGCCACGGCCTTCGGCGTGCGGCTGCTCGACCGGCTGGTGGCGGAGCACTACGAGAGCTGACCCGCGTTCCTTCCCGATGCTGAAGGTCAAGCTGCGGACCACGCCCCGCGCCGATGCCGCGACGCCGCTGGCGGTGCCGGTTGCCGCGGGCCATGTGGTGCCCTTCCCCTTCGCCGTGGCGGCGGGCTTCACCGGCGCTTCCGGCCAGGTGGCGGAGCAGCCGGGGCCGGAACGACGGCTGCTGCTGATCGGCGCCGGCGAGCCGCGCCGCCCGCTGGACTGGGAACAGGTCGGCGGCGCCGCCCTGGCCGCCGCCGGCAGGGTGGTGCGGCTGGCGATCGACGCTCGCGGCCTGCCGCCCGAGGCCGCCGCCGCGCTGGCCGCCGGCGCCGCGCTGCGGGCCTGGAGCTTCGACACCTATCTCGGCACGCCCGAGCCGGGGGCATCCGCGCTCGATCTGGTGGTGGATCGGCCGGAGGCGGTGGCGCCGCTCTGGGCCCGCGCCGAGGCCGGGGTGCGCGGCTGTCTCTTCGCCCGCGACCTGGTCGCCGAGCCGGCCAACCGCCTCACCACCCGCGGCTTCGCGCAGCGGCTGGAGGCGCTGGCGGAGTACGGCATCGCCGTGGATGTGCTGGGCCGCAAGCGGCTGCGGCGGGAAGGACTGGGTGGGCTATTGGCGGTCGGCGGCGGCAGCGTGAATCCGCCGCGGCTTGCCGTGCTGCGCTGGCGCGGCAGCGTCGCCGCGCCGCCCATCGCCTTCATCGGCAAGGGGCTGTGCTTCGACACCGGCGGCATCTCCATCAAGCCTGCCGCCGGCATGGAGGAGATGAAGGCCGATATGGCGGGCGCCGCGGCCTGCGCCGGGGCGATGCTGGCCCTCGCCCTGCGGCGTTCTCCCGCACCGGCGGTGGCGGTGCTCGCGCTGGCGGAGAACGCCACCGGTGCCGCCAGCTACCGGCCGGGCGACGTGCTGCGCATGGGCTCTGGCCGCACCGTGGAGGTGATCGACACCGATGCCGAGGGGCGGCTGGTGCTGGCCGATGCGCTGCATTTCGCGGCGACCCGGCTGAAGCCGCAGGCGATGCTCGACCTGGCGACCCTGACGGGTTCGATCGTGACCGCGCTCGGCGCGCATCGGGCCGGGCTGTTCGGCAGCGATGCGGCGCTGATGGCGCAGGCGGCGGCGGCCGGGGAGGCGGTGGGCGAGCCGCTCTGGCCGATGCCGATTGGTGCCCGGCACCGCGAGGATCTGGCCAGCGACATCGCCGACCTCAGGCAATGCGCCAGCGGCCGCTTCCTGCCGGATGCCTGCCATGCCGCCGCCTTCCTGCGGGAGTTCGCCGGATCGACGCCCTGGGCGCATCTCGACATCGCCGGGGTGGATATCAGGGCGGAGGCCGGACCGCTGGGGCGGAAGGGGTCAAGCGGCTTCGGCGCGCGGCTGCTGGACCAGCTCGTCGCGCTGTATTTCGAGGATCCGGAGCGGCATTGATGGCCGAGATCGGCTTTTACCACCTGACCCGTTCGCCGCTGGAGAAGGTCCTGCCGGCGCTGCTCGGCCGGGTGCTGGACCAGCCGGGGCGGGCGGTGGTGCTCTGCGCCGATGCGGCGCGGGTGGCGGCGCTGGATGCGGCGCTGTGGCTGGCCAGCAAGCCGGATTGGCTGCCGCATGGCACCGCCGCCATGGGCCATGCGGCGCATCAGCCGATCTGGCTGACCGCGGAGGATGAGCCCGCGCCGAATGGCGCCCGCTTCCTCTTCCTGGTGGACGGCGCCGAAAGCGCCCGGCTGGCCGAGTACGACCGGGTGCTGGACCTGTTCGATGGCAATGACGACGCGGCGGTGGCCGCGGCGCGCCGTCGCTGGACGGCCGCCCGGGCGGCCAGGCACGTACTCAGCTACTGGCAGCAGGGCGAGCAGGGCTGGGAGAGGAAGGCGTAGCGGGCGGCTGGAGGTAAGTGGTCCCGCTCCCCTCAGCCGTCATGACCGGGCTCAATCTGGCCATCCAACTGCTGCTTTCGTGTCCCATTCGGATGCACGGGCAAGGCCCGTGCATGGTGGGAGAGGAGCGACCCGCTGTTCCTCAGCACCCCGCCAGGGGCGCGACCGGCCCTACCGCCCGGCCGGCGGCGGGGCCGCCGCGCCGTCGCCGAGCGGCCGGCTCATCAACACGCTGTCCACCCATTGGTCGTGCTTCCAGCCGATCGCCGGCAGCGTGCCGACGCGGGCGAAGCCGCAGCGCGCATGCAGGCCGATGGAGCCGGCATTGCCGCTGTCGCCGATGACCGCGATCATCAGCCGGAACCCCGCGGCCTCGCAGCGGGCGATCAGCAGTGGCAGCAGCGCCTGGCCAATCCCGCGCCGCCCGGCGTCGGGCGCGACATAGATCGAATCCTCGACGGTGAAGCGATAGGCCGGGCGGGTACGATAGGCGCTGGCATAGGCGTAGCCGAGCACCGCCCCCGATTTGTCGGTGGCGACAATATGCGGATAGCCACCGGCCAGCACCGCTTCCCGCCGCCGCGCCATCTCTGCCTCATCCGGCGGCTCCAGCTCGAAGCTGGCGAGGCCATGCAGGACCCAGTGGCCGTAGATGCGGGTGATGGCGGGCAGATCCGCCGGGGTGCTGTCGCGGAGGATGAGGTCGGAGCCGAGCATCCCGGAATGGTGCGATGGCGAGGCGGCGCTGTCCAGCAGGGCTGGTGCTTGGCTGCCAGAGGCCGCAGGCTGCGGCGCCACATGGAGTCGCCGCTTGCCCGAACCCGCCCGACGGCATGCGGAGCTGGTCGTCGGCCTTGCCGTCGCCGCCATCGGCCTGGCGACCACCCTGCCCTTGCCGCTCTATGGCATGCTGGCGGCGCGTGGCGGCTACGGCACTGGGGCGCTGGCGCTGGCCTTCGCCTGCTACGCCGCCACGCTGATCGTTACTGCCCCGCTGCTCGGCCCGCTGCCGGACCGCATTGGCCGCAAGCCCTGCGTGCTGCTGGGGGTGGTGCTGGCCGCCGTTTCCACCCTGGTGCTGACGCTCTGGCCGAGCATCCCGGCGCTGGCGGTGGCGCGGGTGGCGCAAGGGCTCGGCATGGGCTGCGTCACCGGCGCGGCCACCGCCTGGGCGGCGGAGCTGGCCGGCGGCGGGGCCGCGGGCGGCAGGCGGGCGGCGGGCATCATCGCCGCGGCGACCATTGGCAGCTTCGGCGCCGGCGGGGTGCTGACCCTGGCTTCGGTGGCGATCTGGCCGGCCTGGGTGCCGCCGCCGACCTTCGCCGCGCATCTGGCCTTCGCCGCGCTGCTGCTGCTGCTGACCGCCCGGCTGCCGGAGACCCTGGCGGCGCCGCGGGGACCCTGGCTGAGCCGCCCGGCCTTCCCGCCCGGCACCCTGGCGACGACCCTCGCCATCCTGCCCGGCTGGGGCGCCACCGCCACGGTGCTGACCACCGTCCAGGCGGCAATGGCGGCGGAGGGCAGGCCGCTGCTGGGGCCGCTCGCCGCCTGCGGCATGATGATCATCGGGCTGGCGGCGCAGCAAACCGGGCGGAAGATGCCGGCAGGGCGAGCGGTGCGGCTTGGCCTCGGGGTGCTGGTGGTCGGCGGCGCGCTGACCTTCTGGGGCGTGCTGGGCGGCGGGCTGCTGACGTTGCTGGCGGGGGCGGCGATGGTCGGCATCGGCACCTACGCCTTCGTCTACCCCGGCGGGCTTGCGGCGGTGGCCGAGGCTGCCAGCGGGGAGGACCGGGCACGCGCCGTCGCCGGCTATTTCGTCGTCGCCCATGCCGGGTTCAGCGCGGTGCCGCTGGCGGTCGGCCTCGCAGTCGATGCCTTCGGCATCGCGGCGGCGCTGCTCGGCGCATGGCTGGCGCTGGCCGGCTCCGCCGCCGTGCTGGCGCGGGCGGTGCGGCGGTAGGGCGGCCTCAATCCAGCCGCAGGCCCAGCCGCTGCACCACCTGCTTCTCGTACTCCGCCTGGCGCAGGGTCACGGTCTTGTAGGTGTCGCTGTCGTAATAGACCGCCGGCATGTCGAACAGCGCCCGCACCCGCTCGTTTGCCGGGTCGAACAGCGCTGCCTTGAAGCCGTCGTGCAACACCCTCACCACGCCGGGGTCCATGCCGGGCGGCCCGACCAGGCCGTAGGCGGAGGTCGCCACCAGGTCGATGCCCAGCTCGCGCAATGTCGGTGCATCGGGGAAGCGGGCGAAGCGCTCCGCGGTGAAGACGCAGAGCACCCGCATCCGCCCCTCCACCACATGCGGCGCCCAGGTCGAGGCATCGGCTATGCAATCCACTTGGCCGGCGAGCACCGCGGTGACGCCCTCGCTGGTGCCGCGGAAGGGAACATGGGTGAACTCGGCACCGATCCGGGCGCCGAGGTCCTCCATGATGATGTGCGGCGTGGTGGCGATGCCGGAGGTGCAGTAGGTGCGCCGGCCCGGCTCCGCCTTGGCCGAGGCGACGAACTCCGCCCAGTTCTTCCAGGGCGCATCGGCCCGCACCGCGACGCCGACCACCCAGCCGCACAGCCCGATGACATAGGTGAAATCCGTGGCGAGGTCCCATTGCGGGGTGCGCACCAGATAGGGCCGGCGGATGACCGCGAGATGCATCTGGCCAAGGGTATAGCCATCCGGCCGGGTCTCCCGCGCCAGCGGCACGATGTGCAGCGTGCCGGCGGCGCCGGCCTTGTTCTCCACCACCACCGGCTGGCCGAAGCCGCGCTGGGCGATCTCCGCCAGGGAACGCATCTGCACGTCGGAGGAGGAGCCGGCCGACCAGGGCACGATCAGCCTGATCGGCCGGTCGGGGAAGCGGGACTGGCCGAGCGCGGGGGCGGCGAGCAGGGCGCCTCCCGCGGCCAGCACGGCACGGCGGTGGGTGGCCTGTGTCTTCATGTGTGGTGTCCTCCCTCGGGCTGGTCCGTTCCGAACCTTTCCGCCGAGTGTGGCCGGGGTGGGCGGCCGAGGAGAAGCAAAAGCCGCACGAAGCGGAGGGCGGCGTGCCTCCCCCGCCGCGGACCAGTCTTGCGACCTTGCGGGCGTCCGAAGCGTTGCAGCGGCCGGAGGACCGATCATGACCACGCAAGCCCCCGGCCTGAATGCCGCGCCTTCGATGAGGCCGCCGACCGACGCCGCCGCATCCCTCGCCATCTTCGGCGGCTCCTCCGGCGATCTGGTCGAGGGTATGAGTTCTACGCCTATTCCTGCACCGCCCTCGATTTCGTCCCGCTGTTCTTCCCCTCCGGCGACCGCACCACTGCGCTGCTGAACGCCGGAGGCTCCATGACCCGCCACTTGCGCCGCTGCCCGGTTGCCGGCAGGTTCCGGCCGCTTCCCTTAGCCGAGGATCTGCCATGCCCGAGAGTTTCGACGTCATCGTCATCGGCGCCGGCCCGGGCGGCTATGTCTGCGCCATCCGCGCTGCCCAGCTCGGGCTGAAGACCGCCTGCGTCGAGCAGCGCGAGACCCTCGGCGGCACCTGCCTCAACATCGGCTGCATCCCGTCCAAGGCGCTGCTCCAGAGCAGCGAGAATTTCGAGGAGGCGGCGCATAAGCTGGCCGACCATGGCGTGGTGGTGGGCGGGGTGACGCTCGACCTGGCGCGGATGCAGGCCCGCAAGGGCGAGGTGGTCGCCGCCAATGTGAAGGGTGTCGAATTCCTCTTCCGCAAGAACAAGGTCACCTGGCTGAAGGGTGCCGGCCGCATCGCCGCCCCCGGCCAGGTCGCGGTCGGCGACCAGGTCTATGAGGCGAAGCACATCGTCATCGCCTCGGGCAGCGAGAGCATTCCGCTGCGCGGCGTCGAGGTGGACGAGAAGCGGATTGTCACCTCCACCGGCGCGCTGGAGCTGGATGCGGTGCCGAAGCACCTGGTCGTCATCGGCGCCGGGGTCATCGGGCTGGAACTCGGCAGCGTCTGGCGGCGGCTCGGCGCCGAGGTGACGGTGGTGGAATACCTCGACCGCATCCTGCCGGGCATGGACAACGAGGTCTGCAAGGGTTTCGAGCGCATCCTGGTGAAGCAGGGCTTCAAGTTCAAACTCGGCTCGAAGGTCACCGGCGCCACGGTCGGCGAAGATGGCGTGACCCTGAGCGTCGAGCCCGCCGCCGGCGGCGCGGCGGAGACCCTCAAGGCCGATGTGGTGCTGCTGGCGATCGGCCGCCGCGCCTATACCGCGGGGCTTGGCCTGGATGCCGCGCAGGTGGCGCTGGATGAGCGCGGCCGGGTGAAGGTGGATGCGCATTTCGCCACCAATGTCCCCGGCATCTGGGCGATCGGCGATGTCATCGCCGGGCCGATGCTGGCGCACAAGGCGGAGGAGGAAGGCGTCGCCGTCGCCGAGCTGATCGCCGGCCAGGCCGGGCACGTGAACTACGAGGCGATCCCCGGCGTGGTCTACACCTGGCCCGAGGTGGCGAGCGTCGGCCGTACCGAGGAGCAGCTGAAGGAAGCCGGCGTGGCATACAAGGCCGGCAAATTCCCCTTCACCGCCAATGGCCGGGCGCGGGCGATGGGCGACACCGACGGCTTCGTGAAGCTGCTGGCGGATGCGAAGACCGACCGGCTGCTCGGCGCGCATATCGTCGGACCGGATGCCGGCACACTGATCGCGGAGCTGGCGCTCGCCATCGAATTCGGCGCCAGCGCCGAGGATGTGGCCCGCACCAGCCACGCCCACCCCAGCCTGAACGAGGCGGTGAAGGAAGCGGCGCTCGCGGTGGCCGGGCGGGCCTTGCATATCTGATCCGCGGCTGGGCTTCCGCCGGTGATCAAATACATCGGCAGCAAGCGCGCCCTGCTGACCCATATCCTCTCCGCCATCGGCGCCGCCGCGCCGGCGGGGGCGGTGGTCGCCGACCTGTTCTCCGGCACCGCCCGGGTCGGCCATGCGCTGAAGCGCGCCGGCTACCGGGTGCTGGCGAATGACCACAACGCCTTCGCCCATATCCTGGCCACCTGCTACGTCCAGGCCGATGCCGAGCGCTGGGCCGAGCCGGCGCGGAAGATCCTGGCCGACCTCCAGCGCCTGCCGCCGCGCCCGGGCTGGTTCACCGAGACCTATTGCGTCGCCGCCCGCTACTTCCACCCCGACAATGGCGCCCGGATCGAGGCGGTGCGCGAGGCGATCCTGACGCTCGGCGCCGAGCCGGAGCTGGAGGCGGTGCTTCTGACCTCGCTGCTGGAGGCGGCGGACCGCGTTGATTCCACCGCCGGGCTGCAGATGGCCTATATGAAGCGCTGGGCGCCGCGGGCACTGAACCCGCTGAGCCTCCGGCTGCCGGCGATGCTGACGCGCCCCGCCGCCGGCGCCTGCGCCGCCTTCTGCGGCGAGGCCGAGCAGGTGGCGGCGACGCTCGACTGCGACCTGGCCTACCTCGACCCGCCGTACAACCAGCACAGCTACCTCAGGAACTACCATGTCTGGGAGACGCTGGTGCGCTGGGACCAGCCGGAGGTCTACGGGGTGGCCAACAAGCGGACGGATTGCCGCACCAGGATCTCGGCCTTCAACAGCCGCCCCGGCATCGGCCCGGCACTGGCCCGCACCATCGGCGCGCTGCGTTGCCCAACCCTGGTCGTCTCCTTCAGTGACGAGGGCTATCTGAGCCGCGCCGCGCTGGAGGCGATGCTGGCGCCGCGCGGCCATGTTCAGGTGGTGGAGATCCCCTACGGCCGCTACGTCGGCGCCAAGATCGGCATCCACAACCCGCGGGGCGAGAAGGTCGGCACCATCGGCCGGCTGACCAACATCGAGTACCTCTTCGTGGTCAGCGAGCAGCGCATCGCCCTGCCTCCACAGCGCGCGGCGTAATGATGTCGGCGCCGCGTCGGCCCTCCCTGAAGCGCAAGGTCGGCGGCATCGGGCTGCTGGTGCTGGGCGTGCTGGGATTGGTGCTGCCGATCCTGCAAGGCGGGCTGCTGCTCGGGCTCGGGCTGTTCGTGCTGCGCGAGCAATTTGGCTGGGCACGGCGCGCCACGGATGCGCTGCGCCGCCGCTGGCCGCGCGCGGTCGAGGGCGTGGAGGTGATGGAGGACCGGCTGCTGGATTGGACCCGGCGGCAGACCGCCCGGCTGCGCCGCCTGCTGCCCTGATCCGGCCGCCGACCGAACTTCGCCATCGGCGCCCCGTTCATCCTGCCTCCCGACAGGAGGCAGACGCATGTCCCGGATCGCCCTATTCGCCGCCACCGCCCTGCTCGCCGCAGTGCCCGCGCTGGCGCAGACCCAACAGCAGCGGTCCCAGGCCGCCCAGGG
This sequence comes from Siccirubricoccus deserti, assembly GCF_014283215.1. Classification (GTDB taxonomy): domain Bacteria; phylum Pseudomonadota; class Alphaproteobacteria; order Acetobacterales; family Acetobacteraceae; genus Siccirubricoccus; species Siccirubricoccus deserti. The sequence goes on along the minus strand of NZ_JACOMF010000003.1, from coordinate 34,157 downwards.
CCAGACCGGCCAGCCCGGCGTCCCCGGCACGACGGCGGGGCCCGCAGCGGGCGCCAGCGCCACCGGCAACCGCGCCGAGGTGACGACCACGCCGGAGTTCATCCGCATGGCCTCGATGAGCGACCGCTTCGAGATCGTCTCCAGCACCTTGGCCATCGAACGTACCCAGACCGCGAAGGTGAAGGAATTCGCCCAGCACATGGTGCGTGACCATGAGAAGACGACGCAGGAGCTCCAGCGGCTGATTGCGGCGATGCCGGGCCAGAGCGGCGCCACCGCCGCGCCACGCGGCGGCGCGGAGCCTACGCCGGGTTCGCCGCAGGCCACCGGCCTCGACCAGCAGCACCTGGCGCTGTTCCAGCAGTTGCAGGGCACCCAGGGCGCGGCCTTCGATCGGCTCTACCTGCGCCAGCAGGTGATGGCGCATATGCAGGCGGTGGACCTGTTCCGCGCCTATGCCGCGTCCGGCGACAATGCCGAGCTGAAGCAATGGGCGGCGGCGACCCTGCCCGCGCTGCAGGAGCATCTGCGGATGGCGCAGCAGCTCCAGAATGGTGCTTGATACGGCAGGGGCCGTTACAACGGATTGGCGTTCATGCCCATACGCCAATCCGCCACGGCCTGTTGTTCGTGGGGCGGCTACTCGGCCGCCAGCTTCCCCCGCCAGTCGCCGCGCACCGAGCGCGGCAGCCCGAGGTGGTCGCGCAAGGTCGGCCCGGTGTAATCCTTGCGGTGCAGCCCGCGCCGTTGCAGCTCCGGCACCACATGCTGCACGAACTCGGCGTAGGTGCCGGGCACATGGGTGGCGGAGATGACGAAGCCGTCGCAGGCCGGGGTGGTGAACCATTCCTCCAGCGCGTCCGCCACTTCCTTCGGCCCACCGACGATCGGGTGCACCGGCCGGCCGCGGCCGCTGACGGTGATGAAGTCGCGCACCGTCGGCAGCCGGGGCGCGATGGCGCGCACCACCTTGTCGCGCATCGCCTGCAGGCCCTGGATGCCGTCCAGCTCCTCCGTGGTGAAGGCCTCGTCCAGCCCCTTGCTGGCGAAGTCGAAGTTCAGTGCCTCGCTCAGCAGCGAGAGCGCGTCGATCTCGAGCGGCAGGGTCTGGATCAGCGCGGCCTTGTCCTCGGCTTCCATCCTGGTCGCGGCGCAGATCGGGTAGACCAGCGTCGCCACCTTCACCGAGGCCGGATCGCGGCCTTCCGCCGCCACCATCGCCTTGAACTCGGCGTAGTCCTTCCGCCCGCCGTCGAGGGTCGGGTAATGCACGAAGACCAGCTCCGCCCAGCGGGCGGAGAAGCGCTTGCCACGGCCGCTGCTGCCGGCCTGGATCAGCACCGGATGGCCCTGCGGGCTGCGCGGCACGGTGAAGGGCCCGCGCGAGTGCAGGTACCGGCCCTTGTAGTCCAGCCGGTGGACCTTGTGGCCGTCGCCGAAGCGCCCCGACGCCTTGTCGACGATCAGCGCATCGTCCTCCCAGGAATCCCAGTGGCCGAGCACCACCTCGACGAATTCATCGGCGCGGTCGTAGCGCGCGTCATGCGCCATCATCTCGGCATGGCCCATGTTCGCCGCCTCGCCGTCGTTCAGCGAGGTCACGACATTCCAGGCCGCCCGCCCGTTGCTCATCAGGTCGAGCGTCTGGAAGAGGCGCGCCACGTGGAAGGGCTCGTAGTAGGTGGTCGAGGCGGTGGAGCCGAGGCCGAGCCGCGAGGTCGCCGCCGCCATCATCGTCAGCACCACCACCGGGTCCATCTTCACGCAGCGGATGCCGTGCTCCACCGTGTGCACATGGTCGGAACCGTAGCGGTCCGGCATGGACAGTCGGTCGTCGAAGAAGCCGAGGTCGAATTTGCCGGCTTCCAGGATGCGAGCGATCTCCTGGTAGTAGTCGGCCGAGAGGAAATCGGTGCGGCTATCCGGATGGCGCCAGGAGCTGGCGAGATTGGTGCAATTCTGCGCCTGCAGGAAGCCGACGAGGTGCATCTGGCGCATGGCCATTCCTTCCCTGGATCACCCGCAGGTTCGCGCTGCCCCAGGCTTGCGTCAACGCCGGGCAATGATGGTAGCATCGCAACCAAGCGGTTGGACGAATTCCGCAAGGGGGAAGCGAATGCTGCGTCGGAGAGACATGGTGCTGGGGGCCGGGTTGCTGGCCATGCCGGGGCTGGCGCGGGCCCAGGCAAGCTGGCCGGAAAAGCCCATCCGCTTCGTCATCGGCGGCTCCGCCGGCGGCGTCTCCGACATCCTGCTCCGCATCATGGAGAATCGGCTGCGCGAACGGCTCGGCCAGCCCATCGTGCTAGACCCGCGGCCGGGCGCCGGCGGCATGGTGGGCGCCGAGATCGTCGCCCGCGCCCCGGCCGATGGCTATAATTTCTACATCAACCACATCGCCAGCCACGGCATCGGCCCAACGCTCTACAAGCGGCTCTCCTTCGACCCGCTGAAGGACCTGCCGGGGGTGGCGCGGCTGGCCGCCATGCCGAACGTGCTGATCGTCAAGGGCGACAGCCCGCACCGCACGGTGAAGGACCTGGTCGCCTTCATCCGCGCCAACCCGGAGAAGGCGACCTTCTCCTCCGCCGGCACCGGCACCTCCTCGCATCTCTCGGGCGTGCTGCTGGGCCTGCGCACCGGTGTCGAGACCACGCACGTACCCTATCGCGGCACCGCCCCCTCCATGGCCGCGGTGATGAACGGCGAAGTGCTCTTCGCCATCGACAACGCTCCGGCCAGCCGGCAGCAGGTGCTGGCGGGAATGCTGCGGGCGCTGGCGGTCTCCACCGCCACCCGCGCCGCCACGATGCCGGAACTGCCCTCCCTGCAGGAGGAAGGCGTGGCGGAGTTCGACGTCGCCTCCTGGTACGGCATCGCCGCCCCTGCCGGCGTGCCGCGGCCGATCGTGGACCGGCTGGGGCGCGAACTTGTCTCGGCCTTGCAGGACCCGGGGCTGGCCCAGCGGTATCGCGACTTCGGCGCCGAGCCGGCGCCGCTCGGCCCGGCCGAATTCGACGCCTTCATGCGGAGCCAGGTGGCGACATGGGCCCCGGTGGTCCGCGCCTCCGGCGCCTCAGTGGATTAGCCGCCATGCGCCGCCGTCAAGCTCTGCTGGCCCTGCCGGCGCTGGCCATCCGGCCGGCAAGGGCCCAAGGGACCGCCCAAGGCAGCTGGCCCGACCGGCCGCTGCGTTTCGTCGTCAGCGCCCAGGTCGGAGGCGTCTCCGACATACTGGTGCGCATCCTGGAGAACCGCATCCGCGAACGGCTCGGCCAACCCCTCTACGTCGAGCCGAAGCCGGGTGGCGGCGGGCTGATCGCGGCGGAGAGCGTGATCCGCGCCAATGACGCGCACAGCTTCACCGTGAACCACATTGCCAGCCACGGCATCGGCCCCTCGGTCTACCGCAACCGGGGGAACTTCGACCCGCTGCGCGACATGCCGGGGGTGGCGCGGCTCTGCGCCATGCCGAATGTGCTGATCGTCCGGTCCGAGCTGCCGATCCACAATGTCGCCGACCTTGTTGCCTACATCAGGGCTAATCCGCGGCGGGCGAATTTCAGCTCGGCCAGCTCCGGCACCTCGTCGCATCTGTCGGGGATATTGTTCGGCCAGATCATGGGCGTCGAGGTGACGCATGTGCCCTATCGCGGCACCGCGCCGAGCATGCTGGCAGTGCTGAACGGCGAGGTGCTGTTCAATATCGACAATGCGCCGACCTCCCGCCCGCATGTGCAATCCGGCGCGCTGCGGGCCATCGGCGTCTCCACCGCCCAGCGGGCGGCGACGATGCCGGACCTGCCGACCCTGGCCGAGCAGGGGGTGACCGGCTTCGACGTCGCCTCCTGGTACGGCATCGCCGCGCCGGCGGCGACGCCGCGGCACGCGGTGGCGAAGCTGGCCGAGGTGCTGCTGGAGGCGGTGGCGGACCCCGGCATCATCGCCCGCCTCGCCGAGATCGGCGCCGAGCCCTGGCCGCTGCCCACCGCCGAGTACAATGCCTTCATGCGCGCCGAGGTCGCCAAATGGGCGCCGGTGGTCACCGCCGCCGGGGCCACGGTTGACTAGCGCCTGAATGGCACGCGACCGGCCGGCCAGCATCGTGCTGATCGTGCTGGCGCAGGTGCTGGCGCTGTCGCTGTGGTTCTCCGGCACCGCCGCCGGTCCCGCCATGGCGCGGGAGGCGGCGGTGCCGCCGGGGTTCCTCGCCTGGCTCACCGGCGGGGTGCAGGCCGGCTTCGTGCTGGGGACGCTGGCGAGCGCGGCGCTCGCCCTGCCGGACCGGGTCGATCCGCGCCGGCTGATCGCCGCCGCCTGCCTGTTCGGCGCCACCGCCAATGCGCTGATCCTGGCGCTGCCGGTGGGCGATCCCTGGGTCGTCGTGGCGCGCGGCGCCACCGGGCTGGCGCTGGCCTGCGTCTATCCGGTGGGGATGAAGCTGGCGGCCGGCTGGGCGGGGCCGGGCGATGCCGGGCTGGTGGTGGGGCTGCTGGTGGGTGGGCTGACCTTGGGCTCCGGCGCGCCGCATCTGGTCAATGCGCTGGGCGGGCTGGAGTGGCGGGTGACGGTGGCGGCGGCCTCGCTGGCGGCGCTGTTGGCGGCGGGACTGGTGCTGGCGGTGCGGCTCGGGCCACGCCATGCCAAGGCGCCGCCTTTCCGGCCGGGGCTGGCGCTGCTGTTGTTCCGCAATCGGGGCACCAGGCTGGCGACCCTCGGCTACCTCGGCCACATGTGGGAGCTCTATGCGATGTGGGCCTGGGTCGGGGCCTATCTCGCCGCCAGCTTTCTCGCCTGGGGCAGTTCGGCGCCGGGCGGCCCGGCGCTGGCCAGCTTCGCGGTGATGGCAGCGGGCAGCCTGGGCTGCGTCGCCGGCGGGCTGCTGGCGGACCGCATCGGCCGGGCGAGGCTGACGATCTGGGCCATGGCCACCAGCGCGCTGTGCTGCCTGCTGGCCGGCCCGGCCTTCGGCCTGCATCCCGCCCTGGTGATGACGCTGTGCCTGGTGTGGGGGGCAGCGGTGGTGGCGGATTCCGCGCAATTCTCGACCAGTGTGGCGGAACTGGCCCCGCCCGGCCTCGCCGGCACCATGCTTACAGTTCAGACTTGCCTCGGCTTCGCGCTCACCCTGCCGGCCATCCACCTGCTGCCCTGGGTGGAGGCGCGGCTCGGCTGGGGCGGCGGCGCCTTCGCGGTGCTGGCGGTGGGGCCGGCGCTCGGCTGTCTGGCGATGGCCCGGCTGCTGCCCGCGCGGCAGCCGTGGCCACGCGAGTCGTAGGCGTGGCCGCGGCGGGTTGGCCCGTTGGCCTCAGGACTTGGTCTTCGGGTCGTGCACGTGATGCCGGTCGCGTTCGCCGCCACCACCCGAGATCCGGCTGCGGTCCGGGTTGGTCGGTTCGTCAGGCGCCGGCCCTTGGTCGTCGCGGTCGCGGTGCGCCGCGCCATGTGTGCCGCCCTGATGGCTACTGCCCGGGCCGCCCTTGTCGCGGTGCGGGTCGTGCTCGCCGCGCTGCTGCTTCATGGCCGATCTCTCCTGCGTCACCGGTCCTGGGTGAAGCCCTGGTTTGTGGTGTTCTGCTTGATGTTTCCCTGGCGGCCCTGCTCGGCCAGATTGCGGTCCCTGGCATCGCTGGGCAGGGCCTCGCCCTGGTGGTCCGTGCCGCGCGGCGTGTCGTCCTGCGGGCCCGGCCCCTTGGTGGTGCGGTTGGCCGGTGGGACCGGCGGCAGATGCGCCTTCGACATGGTGGTTTCCTTGAACGCCGTGGTGGCATCCCAACGCCGCCCCGCGCGGCGCCGTTCCCCGGTGTTCAGCGCGGCGCTACCGCGGATTGCGGTCATGTCCGAATGCCGATCCGCCGTAGCCTGCCGTTTGCACGCTTCGGGGCGTTAGCGGCCCTCCGCGATCCGCTCTGACCAGCCCGGCGCCAGCACCCAATAGCCATCCGCCTGGCGAAGCAGGTCGCGCGTCGGATCGTGCGAGCCTCGGGCCAACGCCAGGCTTGCCGCGTCGCGCAGTACGTAGAGTGTGCCCGGCTCATAGCGCCCGTCGCGGAGTTCGGCCGCCACTCGGGCGCGCAGCGCCGCCGCCGCCACCTCATCGACCCGCGCCATGTAGACGCTGTCGGTCGGCAGCCCGGCCTGGGCGGCGAAGCGGGCGATGCTCTCCCAGCCCTCGCCCATATTGACCGCCGGCACCGCCCGCACCCGGACGTAGCGCCCGGCGGCCTCGGCCCAGAATGGGTCGAACAGCCGTTGCGGCACGCCGGAGGGCGCGCCGGCCACCAGCCCGTGCCGGAAGGCGAGGCCCGGCCGCAGATCCACCCATTGCAGCGCCAGCAGCCCGAGCAGCAGCCATCCCACCCGCCGCCCGCCCCAGGCTCGGTCCGCCAGGGCGACCGCGCCGACCATCAGCGCATAGGCCAGCGGCCAGGCCATGCGCTCGGCATTGCGCAGTACGTCCAGCCGGTCGAGCAGCCAGGCCGGCAGCGGCAGTTCCGCCATCAGCGCACCGCCGAGGGTCACTCGCTGGGTCACCGCGAAGGCCAGCAGGCCGAGCAGCGCCGCCGTCAGCGGCCAGAGCCGGCGCGGCAGCGCCATTGGCCGCCGCGCCCAGGCCAGCGCTCCCGCCGCCAGCAGCAGCAGCCCGCCGAGGCCGAGATAGCTGCTGCCGGCCTCCCAATGCCCCGGGTCGGGCAGGTCGGGCAGCAGGCCGGACCACATGCCGCCGTCGAGGAAGGCCAGCAGGTCGAAGTTCCAGGTGCCGTAGCCGCCCCGGTCGCTGCCCGGTCCGGTGTCGAGGCCGCTGCCCAGCAGGAAGAAGCCGCCGGTCCAGAGCGCAGCCAGCACCGCCGCGGGCACCGCCAGGGCTTCGATGGCAAGGCCAAGGCGTGGCCGGCGTGCCAGCACCCGGCGCAGCCAATCGGCCAGCCAGATCGACACCGCCATGGCGAGCAGGTAGGAGTGGATCAGGCTGGTCGCAGCCAGCAGTGCCCCCCAGGCCAAGCCGCGGCGCGCCGCCCGGCCAGGGTCCAGCGCCAGCCAGAGCGCCAGCAGCAGGGTCCATTGCCCAGCCATCGGGGTGTGCCCGGCCATGCGGTTGATCAGCATCGGCTGCAACGCCAGCAGCCCGGCACCGGCGGCGCGGGCCAGCGGGTCGCCGGTGGCGCGGCCCAGCAGTCGCCATCCCACCAGCCCCTGCAGCACCCCGCAGGCCAGCAGCCAGGGGCCGACATATTGTGGCACCTCAACCAGGCCGCGCAGCGCCTTCAGCGCCAGCGCCAGCAGCGGGATCGTGTCGGCGAAATAGATGGCGGTGCCGAGTTCCAGCCCGTAATCCGGGTTGGCGCCTGGTGGCCAACCCCAGGGGGCGCGGGCGAAGTAGGTCCAGCCGAGCCAGAGCTGCACCGGGTCCGGCCCTAGCGGCCCGGCCAGCAGCCAGCCCTGGTTGCGCGGGTCAAGCGGCCCGAGGCCGAAGACCACCAGCACCACTGAAGCGCCAAGCAACGCCGCCGCAATTCTACTACAAGATGATAGTGCCCGGAATTGCCGAGGGGGCCTTGCGGCCCCCTCAGTGTCGATCGGTCGTGGATGCGGCCGGCTCAGCGGTCGTCCATCGCCGCGCCGATCTCGGCGCGCAGCTCCTCCTCGAGGGTCGGCTCCTCCTCGCGGACCAGCTCCTCACCACGGGCCTGGCGCTCGGCCTCCTCGACGCTGCGGGCGACGTTGACCGCGATCGGCAGGTGCACTTCCGGGTGCAGCTCGACCCGGACGGTGGTGATGCCGAGGGTCTTGATCGGCTGCTCCAGCAGCACCTGGCTGCGGTTGACCGTCAGCCCGGCTTCCTTCGCCGCATCGGCGATGTCGCGCGGCGAGACGCTGCCGTAGAGGCCGCCGCTTTCGCCCGCCTGGCGAATGATGACGACGGAGAGGCCGGCGACGCGCTCGGCGACCCGCTCAGCCTCCTCGCGGCGCTTCAGGTTCTCGGCCTCAAGCTGGGCGCGCTGCTGCTCGAACTGCGCCAGGTTCTCCTGGCTGGCGCGGATCGCCTTGCCGAGCGGGAGCAGGAAGTTGCGGGCGTAGCCGGGGCGGACCTTCACCACCTCCCCCATCTGCCCGAGCTTGTCGACGCGCTGCTTGAGAATCAGTTCGATCATGGTTGTCGGCTTTCGTCAGCTGTTGCGCGGCGCCGCGCGCCGCCGGAATTGGTCATAGAGGGCGAGGCCGATCAGCCCGGGGCCCATCACCTGCAGGAACATCACCAGCAGCATGTAGAAGGCTGCCAGCAAGGCGGGGCGCGCCTGCCGCCCTTCCAGCCGCCGATGCACGCCGGCGACACCTTGGAAGAACAGCGGCACCAGCAGCAGCAGCAACGCGGAGAGTGGCACCGCATCCTCCGGCATCGCCAGATAGGCCAGTGCCGCGACCGGTGGCAGCAGCGGATACCAGCCGGGCAGCCGCACCCGCGACCAAGCCGGCGCCGGCACCGCCAGCAATCCGCGCCGTTCCAGCAGGCGGGCCGCCGCCGTGGCATTGCCGAGCAGCGCGATGGCCACCCAGAAGCCGATGGCGCCGGCCTTCAGCCGTACCAGCGTGGTCACCAGCGCTTCCGAGGCAGGCATGTCGAGGCGCAGCAGCACGGCTTCCACCGCCGCCCGCATCACTGCGTCCAGCCCACCGTCATCGGCGAGGAAGAGCGCGGCCGCCAGCAGCACCACCAGCGGCCAGAGGCCGAGCATCGCCAGCGCCAGGCCAAGCGAGCCATGCCGCCAGCTGCCGAGCAGCAGCGCCGCCGGCACCCCGAACAGCACCAGGAAGACCAGCGCCGGCGCGATGCCGGCGGTGACCCCGAGCAGCGCCGCCGCCAGCAGCCCGGCCACCGCCGCCGCCAGCGGGCGGAACGCCAGCCCGGCGGCGAACAGCGGCAGCGGCGCCGCCCAGAACAGCAGGGTGCCACCCGGCAGTCCGCGCACCGCCCAGAGCACCGCGAAGGCCGCGGTGAATCCGGCGGCGCCCGCGGCCAGCAGGCTCGGATTGGCAGACAGGCCATGAGGCTGCCCTCCGGGCTGCCCCCGGTCCTGCGTGTCCTGCGGCCCGCTCGCCGTCACCTCGCGCATTCCCGTGCTGCTCGGCCGGTCGCCCGGCCTAGTCGTTGATGACGTAGGGCAGCAGTGCGAGGAAGCGGGCGCGCTTGATCGCGTTCGCCAGCTCGCGCTGCTTCTTGGCGCTGACCGCGGTGATGCGGCTCGGCACGATCTTGCCACGCTCGGACAGGAAGCGGGACAGCAGCCGCACGTCCTTGTAGTCGATCTTCGGCGCGTTCGGGCCGGAGAAGGGGCAGGACTTCCGGCGGCGGTAGAACGGCCGGCGGGCGCCGACGGCGGGGCGGCGGGCGGCCGGGTTCAGGTCGGCGGGTGGGGTGATGTCGGACATTGCTTACTCCTCGCCGCCGATGGAGGGATCGACCTCGTCGCGCGGGCGGGCACGGAATTCCTCGCGCTCGTCGCCACGCTCGCGGCGGCCGCTGGTGAAGCGGCCCGGCGGGCGGGGGCCACGGAAGCCGCGGTCACGCTCGCGCTCCTCGCCACGGCGGGTGAGGATGGCGGAGGGCGCCTCGTCGATCGCCTCGATCCTGAGGGTCATCTCGCGCAGCACGTCCTCGTTCAGGCCGAGCTGGCGCTCGGCCTCCTGCATCGCCGCCGGGGAGGCATCGATGCCGAGGAGCATGTAGTGCCCCTTGCGGTTCTTCTTGATCTTGTAGGCGAGGCCACGCAGGCCCCAGTACTCGCGCTTCTTCACCTCGCCGCCCTGTTCGGTCAGGACGGTGGTGATCTGGTCGGCGATGGCGTCGACCTGCTGCTGGGTGACATCGTTGCGTGCGATGAACACGCATTCATATAGCGGCATGGGTTCCCCCTATGGCTGTCTCAGCCCATTGGTCCGGGACGGGATGCCGCCGGGCGCGAATTGGGCATAGCCGCGCGCGATGCCTCCGCGGGCGGCAGGGAAGCGGGGCGTTAAGCACGGACGGGGGTTGCGGCGCAAGGGGCAGCAAGCTCCTGGTCCGGCAGAATAACAGGAATATATTCTGTAGCAAGGAATACCCTGCATGCCTGAGATCCCAATCTCCGAACAGACACCGCGCGCTGCGGTGCGGGAGCCGCGCTATTGGTTGGCCGGCCCTCCAGCCGCTTCCAGCGTGACTCCGCCGCCCTGCTATTCTATGTGCAGCACCCACCGGAACGGGACCTTGCCTTGCAGCACCGCCTCCCCCTCCTCGCCGTGCTGGCCCTGTTGGCCGGCTGCAAATCCGATTATTCTCCGGACACCTACGCCACCCGCGCCGTGCAACAGGCGAACCGGGTGGAACAGGGCATGGTGGTCGGCCGGCGTGAGGTCCAGGTCTCCGCCGAGGGCAGCACCGGCGCCGCCACCGGCGCCGCGGCCGGCGGCGTGCTGGGCGCGCAGACGCCGGGCGGCGGCATCGGCGCCGCGCTCGGCGGCGTCGGCGGGGCACTGATTGGCGGGCTGATCGGCACCGCGACCGAGCACGTCGTGGTCGACACCAAGGCCTTCGAATACGTCGTCCGCACCGCCAAACAGGAACTTGTTTCGGTCACTCAGCGCGATACCACGCCGCTGGTGGTCGGCCAGCGGGTGCTGGTGATCGCCGGCAACCAAGCGCGAATCGTGCCGGACTACACCACCCAGCCACCGGCGACGCCGGCCGAGGTGGCGAGGGAAGCGCCGGGCCCGGCCGAGCACGCCACCCCCGTGACGCCCACCTCGGCCGGCGCACCCACCACCATTCCGGCGGTGCCGCCTCCGCCGGTGGTTGCGCCGCCCCCGCCGCCGCCCAGCGGCGAGACCTCCTCCGGCCCCGGCCTGGCGGTGCGGCAGAAGCTGGAGGAGTCCGCAGCCAGCCAGTTGCCGCCAGTCGCGCTACCGATGGTCCGCGCCATGGGCGGCGAGGCAACGCCCTGATGCGACGTGACCCGATGGGCTTGCGTTGACACCGAAGTGACCAGGGTTTAGGCGCGGTCGCCCCGGGCCCGCGCCCGGTTCGTGCATCGGGCGAAGGATTCCGCCCCAGGAACAGCAGGAAACGCCATGGCGCTCGCCTTCGTCTTCCCCGGCCAGGGCAGCCAGGCCCCCGGCATGGGCCGCGACCTCGCCGCCGCCTTCCCCGCCGCGCGCGAGGTCTTCCAGGAAATCGACGAGGCGCTGAAGCAGAAGCTCTCCCGGCTGATGTTCGAGGGCCCGGCGGAGGAGTTGACCCTGACCGCCAATGCCCAGCCGGCGCTGATGGCCGCCTCCGTCGCGGTGCTGCGGGTGCTGGAGGCCGAGGGCGGCTTCGACCTTGCCGCCCGGGTCGCCCTGGTGGCCGGCCATTCGCTCGGCGAGTACAGCGCGCTGACCGCCGCCCGCGCCTTCGACCTGGCCACCGCCGCCCGACTGCTGCGGCTGCGCGGCGAGGCGATGCAGCAGGCGACGCCGCCCGGCACCGGTGCCATGGCGGCGCTGCTCGGCGCGGAGCTTGAGCAGGCTCGCGCGCTCTGCGAGGCCGCCGGCCCGAACCCCGAGACCGGCGCCACCGAGGTGGTCGAGATCGCCAATGACAACGGCGGCGGCCAGGTGGTGATCTCCGGCGCGAAGCCGGCGGTGGACCGCGCGGTGGCGGCGGCACCCGGCGCCGGCATCAAGCGGGCCCTGCCGCTGCCGGTCTCGGCACCCTTCCATTGCGCGCTGATGGCGCCCGCCGCCGATGTGATGCGGGATGCGCTGGGTCAGGCCCGGCTGGTCGCCCCGCTGGTGCCGGTGGTGGCCAATGTCAGTGCCGCCAAGGCGACCGGCCCGGATGAGATCCGCGACCTGCTGGTGCGGCAGGTGACGGCGACGGTGCGCTGGCGCGAATGCGTCGCCGCCATGGCCACCATGGGCTGCGACCGCTTCGTCGAGCTCGGCGCCGGCAAGGTGCTGACCGGGCTGATGAAGCGCAACGCGCCGGACGCCACCGCCTCCGCCATCGGCACACCGGCCGAGGTCGAGGCCTTCCTGAAATCGATCTAGCGGGCCGGCGAAGCCTCTGCCCGACCGCCGGCCCGCGGCCGGCACAGCCTGTATCTGAAGGAGATCGCGCCATGTTCCGACTGGATGGCAAGGTCGCGCTCGTCACCGGGGCGACCGGCGGCATCGGTGCTGCGGTAGCGAAGGCGCTGCACGCCCAGGGCGCCGCGGTGGCTCTCACCGGCCGCCGCACGGCGGAGCTGGAGGCACTCGCGGCGGAGCTGGGCGAGCGCGTCCTGGTCGCCCCGGCCGATCTCGCCGACCCGGCCGCGCCCGCGGCGCTGGTCGAGGCGGTGGAGGCCGGGCTCGGCGGGCTCGATATCCTGGTGAACAACGCCGGCTTCACCCGCGACATGCTGGCGCTGCGCATGGGCGACGCCGATTGGGCGGCGGTACTGGACGTGGATCTGACCGCGCCCTTCCGCCTGGCCCGCACCGCGCTGCGCGGGATGATGAAGAAGCGCTGGGGGCGGATTGTCTCCATCGCCTCCATCGTCGGCGTCACCGGCAATGCCGGGCAGGCCAATTACGCCGCCGCCAAGGCCGGGCTGATCGGCATGAGCAAGTCGCTGGCGCAGGAGGTCGCGACCCGCAACGTGACGGTGAACGTCGTCGCCCCGGGCTTCGTGAAGACCGCGATGACCGATGCGCTGGGCGAGGCGCAGCGGAGCAAGCTGCTGGAACGCATCCCGGCGGCGCGGATGGGCACGCCGGAGGACATCGCCGGCGCCGTTGCCTATTTGGCCAGCGCCGAGGCGGCCTGGGTGACCGGGCAGACGCTGCATGTGAACGGCGGGATGGCGATGATCTGAGCCGTGCGGGCCGGCGGCCTGCCCTGCCCGGCACGGTCAGCGCGGCCTGTGCGCCGCAGCTTGACATACCCGCAGGCTGTTTGCGTCCAGCCTTCGTCGCTGTGGCGTGGCGGGGTTCCGTTGCGCCATAGTCCGCATCGGCGGGATGCCTCGTTCCGTCTGTCGTGCCGCACACCAAGTTTCCGCCCCGGCGCTGCAACCTGTGAGCCGGGGCGCCGCTGATCCCGGTGCAACGATGGGGTGTGACGTGGAACGGGTCTGGCGACGGCGTCCCCGCGGATGGTCCGGCATGGATCGGGAGGAGGGGCCTTGGATCCTGCTGGCGGCGACCGCCGCTTGCGCCCCGCTGGCGGTGCTGGCGCAAGGCGGCGACGGCCACACCGCCATCCTTGCCGGCCTCGCATGCCTGGCGGTGCCCTGCCTCGCCATCGAGATGATGATGGGCATGGCGCGGCTGGGGCTCGCCCTGGCGCCTGGCCGGCGGTAGCGCCGCCGCTGTGGCCTGCAAGGTGGACGTCCCCTCCGGGGCGGTCATGCCTATCTGCGATCCGCTCTCGGAGCCCGTCGGATTTGCTGCTGCGCAAAATTTGGTTGTGAGAAGCACACAGAATTTGCAGGTTTGCGCGCATCATATGGCGATAGCTTTCACCTTACGGGCGTTGTCTGCCGGCTTTTAGGCCGACAGCCTGCTAGGCTTGGCCGGTATCCAGGGGCCGGCCGCCCCGCATGTAATGCCGCTCTGGCCGATAGCCGCTGGCGCTAAGCCAGCTCCAGAGCGCAGCCAGTGCCCGCGTCAGGGATCGGCCGTTCAGGGCCGGTCGGTGAGATCTTGCGATGATACGCATTCGACCGCTCCACGCAGCCTGAGGTTTCGGAGGTGCCGCGCCGCGGCGATGCCGCGTTTTTCCGCCCATCACGCGCCCGGGCGCCGTGCGCTGCGGCACACCGCGGCTGTTTCCAGCCGGGCCGCGGTTGCTCTAGGCTCCTGCGACCGGAATGCGCGGAGCCACCGGCCGCGCCAATCCAGAAGGAAGCGCACCATGCCCGACGGAACCCACAAGCTGCCCCGCAAGCGCCTGACGGCCGATGAGCCCTCGCCCGCCTCGGTGTTCCTCGACGTGCCGAACATGCCGTGGGAGGAGACGAAATTCCCCGGCATCAAGTGCAAGACGCTCTACAGCGACGGCACCGGCATGGCGACGCTGCTGCTGGAGATGGAGCCGGGCGCCGAGGTGCCGCTGCACGAACACACCGCCATTGAGCAGACCTATGTGCTGAAGGGACATTTCCTCGACGAGGAGGGCGAGTGCCTGCCGGGCCAATTCGTCTGGCGGCCTGCCGGCAACACCCATGTCGCCTGGGCCGGGGCGGAGGGGGCGACGGTCCTCGGCGTGTTCCTCAAGCCGAACATCTTCGCTGATGGGCGGAAATTCTTCACCGAGGAAAACCAGGGCTGAAGCCCTGGCCCTCCCCCCATGGGGAGGGAGGGCCAGCCGGCTACAGCAGCTCCAGCTGCCGCGCCGGCGCATCGGCCGGTGGCGGCGGCACGAATTGGCTGCAATCCAAGCGCTGCGCTGCGACCGCGCTGCGGTTCAACCCGAGCCTGCCGACCGCCATCCGGAACCGGTTGGCCAGCATGTCGGCATAGACGCCGGTGCCGGTCTGCCGCACCCCGAAGCGGCTGTCGTTCATCGCCCCGCCTCGCGTCTCCCGCACCAGCGCCAGGATGCGGGCGGCGCGCTCCGGGAAATGCGCCCGGGCCCATTCCTCGAACAACTCCCGGATCTCGAGCGGCAGGCGCAGCAGCACATAGCCCGCCCGGGTTGCCCCGGCCGCGGCGCAGGCCGCCAGGATCCGCTCCAGCTCGGCATCGTTGAGACCGGGGATCATCGGCGCCGCCAGCACGCCGGCCGGGATCTCGGCGGCGGCAAGCTGCCGGATCGCCTCCACCCGCCGGGCCGGCGCCGCGGCGCGTGGCTCCATCCTGCGGGCCAGGGCCGCATCCAGCGTGGTGACCGAAAGGCACACATGCACCAGGTTGCGCTTTGCCAGCCGCTGCAGGATGTCGAGATCGCGCAGCACCCCGGCCGATTTGGTCACGATGGTGACCGGATGACCGAAGCGTTCCAGCACCTCCAGCACCTGCCGGGTCAGCAGCAGGGTACGCTCGATCGGCTGGTAAGGGTCGGTGTTGGCGCCGAGGGCAACCGGCCTCGCCGTATAGCCGGGCTTGCGCAGCTCCTTCTCCAGCAATGCCGGCAGCTCAGGCTTGAACAGCAGCTTGGTCTCGAAATCGAGCCCCGGCGAATAGCCGACATAGGCGTGGGACGGCCGGGCGTAGCAGTAGACGCAGCCGTGTTCGCAGCCGCGATAAGGGTTAATGGATCGGTCGAAGCCGATGTCCGGACTCTCATTCCAGGCCATCGCGCTACGCGCCTTCTCCCGCAGCAGCGTGGTCGGCAGCGGCGGCAGGTCGGCGAGGTCGGCAAGGCTTCCCCAGCCATCGTCGAAGGCCTCCCGCGCGGTGCTTTCGAAGCGCACGGCGGGATTCGAGATGGCGCCCCGGCCCTTGGGCGGAGACCCCTTGCGCAACGGCAGCGAGGCGAGAGAAACAGAATGCCCGTCCGGCATGGCTCCGTTCCTTTTCTGTTCAATGCCACCTTGCCGGCCTGCGGAAGCCGCTGTCAAGAACAATGTAGGAACGTTTGGTTAAGATCCCCAGAGAACAAAGCCTGTCCATCGTAGTCCCCACCTTGGATGCCTCCGCATGTCTTCCGGCGACATTCGCCGCCCTGGCCGAGGCTGGGGCGGAGCTGGTGGTGGTGGATGGCGGCAGCTCCGACGACACCGCAGCAGTGGCCCGCGCCGCCGGCGCGCGGGTGGTGGTGGCGCCGCGCGGGCGGGGCATCCAGCTTGCCGCCGGGGCCACGGCGGCGGCTGGCGACTGGCTGCTGTTCCTGCATGCGGACACCCGCCCGGAGCCCGGCTGGGCGACCGTGGTGCGCGGCTTCATCGCCGCCCCCGGCAGCACTGGCCGCGCCGGCTATTTCCGCTTCGCCCTCGATGATACGGCGTCCGAGGCCCGCCGGCTGGAACGCGCCGTCGCCTGGCGCTGCCGGGTGCTGGCGCTGCCCTATGGCGATCAGGGGCTGCTGATCTCCCGCACCCTGTATGATGCCACCGGTGGCTTCCGGCCGCTGCCGCTGATGGAGGATGTGGATCTGGTCCGCCGCCTCGGCCGCCAGCGGCTGGTGGCGCTGCCGGCGGCGGCGGTGACCTCGGCCGAGCGCTGGCGGCGGGACGGCTGGCGCCGCCGCTCGGCACGGAATCTGCTGTGCCTGTCGCTGTGGTTCCTCGGCGTGCCGCCGCGGCTGATCCGAAAGGTCTATGGGTGAAGGGAGATACGCTGGTCATTTTCGCCCGGGCGCCGCGCCTCGGCCAGGTGAAGCGGCGACTGGCGCAGGGTATCGGCGCTCTGGCGGCGCTGCGCTTCCACCGGGCGCAAGTCGCGGCGCTGCTGCGCCGGCTCGGGCGCAGCCGGCGCTGGCGGACCGAGCTGGCGGTGACGCCAGATCGTGCCGCCGCGCGCTGGCCGCGCTGCATCGCGGTGCGGCCGCAGGGACGCGGCGATCTCGGCCAGCGGATGCAGCGGGCGTTGCTGCGGCATCGGCGGGCGGTGCTGATCGGTTGCGACGTTCCCGGAATCCGCGCCGCCGATATCGCCGATGCCTTCCGCGCCCTCGGCCGGGTGCCCGCCGTCTTCGGCCCGGCGGAGGATGGCGGCTACTGGCTGGTCGGCTTCGGCCCGCGCCGGCCGGCCCGGCCCTTCGCCGGAGTGCGCTGGTCCGGCCCGCATGCGCTGGCCGATACCCTGTCGAATTGCGGCCCGCGCACCGCTGTGCTGCGCCGGCTGCGGGATGTCGACACTGCCGAGGATTACCGGGCCCTGGCGGTCAGGCGCGACCGTCGGGGCCCGGCCCGGCCATCGGATGCCGCCATGCCATGAGGGTACCCCCACAACGCCTGCTGATCTGTTTCCTCGGCTGCACCGCCGCGCTGATCGGCGCGGTGCTGCTGCTGCGGGTAACCGAGCACCCCTGGCTGCTGCCCTCCTTCGGCGGGTCCTGCGTCATCCTCTTCGGCATGCCGCGCGGCATCATGGCGCAGCCGCGCAGCTTCCTCGGCGGGCATCTGCTGTCCAGCCTGGTGGGGCTGCTGTTCCACCAGGGCCATCTGGCCTTCGGCGGGCCGGTCGAGCTCTGGGCTGCGGCGGCGGTGGGGGCAGGGCTGGCGCTGATGATGGCGACGCGGACCATCCACTCTCCCGCCGGCGCCAACCCGCTGGTGGTCTTCGCCGAGGATGCCGGGTGGAATTTCCTGCTCTCGCCGCTGCTGCCGGGGCTGGCGGTGCTGTTCGCCGTGGCCTGGGCCACCAACAACCTGCCACGGCCCTGGGGGGTCGGGCCCTGGCCACGATTCCTCGCCCAACGGGCGCGCGACGTGGCACCCTCCGCGCAAAGTCTTGGAGGACCACCATGAGCCTGCACATCGGCTTCCTGCTCTTTCCCCGCCTTACCCAGCTCGACTTCACCGGCCCCTTCGAGGTGCTGAGTCGGCTGCCCGGCGCCGCAGTGCGGATGCTGTGGAAGGAAGCCGGGCCGGTCCGCTCCGACACCGGGCTTTCCATCCTGGCCGACACCGGCTTCGCCGATTGCCCGCAGCTCGACATCATCTGCGTCCCCGGCGGGCCCGGCGTGGCGGCGCTGATGGAGGATGCGGCGGTGCTGGATTTCCTCCGCGCCCAGGCGGCGGGGGCGCGCTACGTGACCTCGGTTTGCACCGGGGCGCTGGTGCTGGGGGCGGCCGGGCTGCTGCGCGGCAAGCGGGCCACCACCCATTGGGCGAGCCACGACTTCCTGGCGGCGCTGGGCGCCACGCCGGTGGCGGCACGGGTGGTGCGGGACGGCAAGCTGTTCACCGGCGGCGGGGTGACGGCGGGGATCGACTTCGCCCTGACCATCGCCGCCGAGATCGCCGGGCCGGCGGTGGCGCAGGCGATCCAGTTGCAGATCGAATACGCCCCGGCGCCGCCCTTCAACGCCGGCCACCCGGACACCGCCCCGGCCGAGGTGCTGGACGCCGCCCGCAGCCGCGGCGCGGCGATGCGGGCGGAGCGGGAGGCGCTGGTGGCGCGGGTCGCGGCGCGGCTGGCGGCGGCCTAGCCTCCCGCGAACTCCCACCCCGCCGGCCGCCGGCCGGGCCAGCGGTCGGCTTCGCCTGGCCAATGCACCACGCCGTGCCGGTCCACCCCCCAGGCGGCGCCGACGCCCTGCACCTCCAGCCCATCCGCGGCGCGGGCGCGGTAGCCGACATGGTGGTGGCCGTGCACGATCAGCGCCGCGCCCATGCTGCGCGCCAGCGCCTCGATCACTGCCAGGCCGGCGGGGTGGCTGGAGGGCGCCTCATGCGTGACCAGGATATCGGCCCGCTGCGCCGCCAGCCGTTCCACATCCTCCGCCCAGATCGCCATCCTCGCCAGCGAGGCGTGCAGCGTCGCACGCGCCTCAGGCAGCCATTCCGGGCCGAGGGTCGCGATATCCGCCGCCAGCTCCGCCCGCGCCCGCAGCCGCGGCGGCGCCGGCGGGGTCCAGACCCGGGCTCGGAAGGTGCCGCCAAGTCCGGCCACCCGCAGCCCGTCGATCACCGCCACCCGTCCGTGCAGCGCGCCCGCGGCGGTGACGGGGTTGCGCACCGGGTCGGCCAGGTTGGCCCACATCTCCGGCCCGCCATCGGCATCATGATTGCCATGGATCCAGTGCAGCCGCGCGCCCGTGGCGAGGATCGGCGCCACCAGCGCATCCAGCGGCGCATGGCATTCCATGTCGCCGAGCAGCACCACATCCCGCGGCGCGCGGGACAGCATCGCCAGCCCGCGCTCCACATGGTCCCAGCGGCGGTGGATGTCGCCGATGAAGATCAGATCACGCCCTCCGCCGCCAGCGCCGCCACCTCGGCGCGCGAATAGCCGAGCAGCTCGCCGAGCAGTCGCTCATTGTCCTCGCCATAGCCCGGCGCACCGCGGCGGGTGATGCCGGCGGCATGGCCCGGCGTGGCGGAGAGCTTCACCGCGGGCAGTTCCGTCACCGGCCATTGGCCGATCTTGGTGCCCTCGATCTCGGTCAGCCAGTCGAGCGCGGCGAGCTGCGGATCATGGTCGCAGCGGTCCTCGGCATTCTGGCAGACGCCGGCGGCGACCCCGGCGGCCTGCAGCGCCAGCATCGCCGCAGGTGCCTGCTGCGTCGCGGTCCAGGCGGTGACGGCGGCATCCAGCGCATCCTGGTTGGCCAGCCGCGCGGCGAGGGTTGCGAAACGCGGGTCGGCGAGCCATTCGGGATGCCCGGCGAGCTGTGCCAGCGCCCGGAACTCCGCCTCCTCGAAGCAGGCGATGGCGAGCCAGCGGTCGGTGCCGGCGCAGCGATAGGCGCCGTGCGGCGCCGCCGGCTTGTAGGGCGAGCGGTTGCCGATGCGTGACCACACCCGGCCATTGGCCGAATGGTCCAGCACCGGCACGGCGCCGAGCAGGATGCCGGATTCGCACTGCGAGCTGTCGATCCATTGCCCCTCCCCGGTGCGGTCGCGGTGGAACAGCGCGCCGAGGATCGCCATGGAAAAGCCGTAGGCGCCGATCCAGTCGAGGTAGGAATAGCCCCAGCCCGCCGGCATGGCGGGCTCCGGCAGGCCAGACATCTCCGAAGTGCCGGCAAAAGCGGCGGCCACCGGGCCGATGGTGCGGAAGCGCCCGTAGCTGCCGACGCCGCCCATGCCGGATTGCTGGACATAGATGATGTCCCGCTTGATCGCACGCAGCGCCTCATAGCCCAGGCCGAGGCGTTGCAGCACACCGGGCGAGAAGCCCTCCGCCACCACATCCGATTGAGCGATCATCCGCCGCGCGATCTCCAGCCCCTTCGGATGGCGGATGTTGAGCGACAGCCCGCTCTTGCCGGCGTTCTTGTTGTTGAACTGCCCGCCCATGTCGGGATCGGTCACCGGCGGCAGCGGCGCTGTCGCGGCGGCGCGGGCGGCGCGGCCGCCGACCGGCGCCATGGCGGCGAGGCGGGTGTCGGGGTTCTCCTTCCACTCCACCTTGATGACATCGGCGCCGAGCGCGGCGGCGAGCCGCGTGCCGCCGGCCGAGGCGAGGAACCAGGAGAAGTCGAAGATGCGCACGCCCTGCAAGGGGAAGGGTTTTTCCCGTGCCGAGAATTGTGGCGGCGCCGCGGCGCGCGGCCGGGCCGGCACGCTGGGCGCCGCCGCGGCGAAGCGGTGGCCGTTGTCCTCGCCGAGCAGCGGCGCGCGGCGGCCGGGCTGCCAGCGTGTTTCCGTCGAGAGCCAGCGGCTGACCGGGTAGGTGAAGCTGCGACCGTGCTCCGGGTGCTCGACCTCGGCGAAGGTGCCGCGCGCCTGCCAGTGCGGGTCGGCGGCATTCTCATGCGGCTTGCGCAGCGGCGCCCAGAGCAGGCCGGCCGCCTGGGCCTCGCGCCAGGGCAGGTCTTCGTAGGTATGCGCCCGGATGAAGCGCTGCACGACCTCGGCGATATGTGCCGCCTTCTCGTTCCGCCCGAGGCCGGAACCCGGCACGTTGCGGGCGCTGCGATCGGCATCGACGCCAGGTGCCACCAGATCCGCCTGCATGTCGTAGCGGGTGAGGAAGGGCACGAGATTCGCCTGGTCGCGCACCGAGACACCGGCGGCGATGCACCAGCGGCCGTCCTTGGTGTGGCCGATGCTCGGCACATGCGTCGGCACCTCGCCGGCGTGGCGGCAGGTCATGCGGTAGAGTGGGGCGCGCCGCATCACCCAGGACATCACGTCCAGCTCGGGGTTCTTGGAGACCGCCTCATGCACCGCGCAGGAGAGTTCCTGGCCCTCATTCGTGTGCAGCCGGTGCAGCAGCGCGGCGAGGATGCCGACCATGAGCTGCTCGCCCGCGATGTGGTAGGCGTGCCAGAGCTGCGGCGCGATCGGCGGCAGATCGTAGCGCAGCGCCGGATCGGGGTCGTAGCCGCAATTCATCATGATGCCGCCCAGCGCGAGGTGCACCAGGTCGCTGCCCTTGAAATCCTTCCACGGGCCGGTGTCGCCGAAGGGCGTCATGCGGGCGACGATGAGCCGCGGATGCTTCGCCCGCAGCGCCGCCAGATCCAGGTCACGGCGGGAGGTCAGCAGGATGTCCGCATTGGCCAGCAGGTCGGTGCTCTCGACGCTGCCTATGACCGAGCGCTTGCCGCGGTTGTAGGCCCAGAAATGCAGCGACCGCTCCGGTCCCGGCCGGTCATCAAGGAAGGGTCCGATGCGGCGGGTGGCGGCGCCTTCCGGCGGCTCCAGCTTCACCACCTCGGCGCCGAGGCCGGCGAGGATCAGGCCGCAGTACTCGGCGGTCTCGTCGGCTTCCTCGATGACGCGGATGCCACTGAGAATGCCGGGTGCATCCGCCGGTACCTGCCCGGGAGCGACGCTCATCGGGTATTTCCGGCCGGGCGGAATTTCGGCAGGGTGGTCGTCTCATCAACCGCGTCGAAACACACTTCCAGCGGATCGCCGATCTTCAGGGATTCCGGCTCTGCGCCCATCAAATTGCTGATCATCAGCGGCCCTTCCTCCAGCCCGACAAGGATGACGGCATAGGGCAGGTCGTCGCGGAACCCATCCCAGTAGGCGCGGTGGAAGCGCACCCAGGAGAGCAGCGTGCCGCGGCCGGACACCGGCGCCCAGGATTGGTTGGAGGAGAGGCAATTGGGGCAGACCGGCGAACCGGGGTAGTGGTTGTGGCCGCAATCGTCGCAGCGCTGCACGGTGAGGGTGCCGGCGCGCGCGGCGTCCCAGAAGCCCTTGCTGACGGTGTCGATGCGCGGGCGCGGCTTGGTGGTGGACATGGCGTGCCTCCGTTCAGCCGGGCGTGTAGATGATGGAACGCGAGCAGGGCGTGGCGGCGACGAATTGTACCACCTCGGCATCCGGCACCTGGCGCGCGCCGCATTGGCCGCGGATCTGCCGCACCGCCTCGACGTTCAGCGCCCAGCCCTGCATGTAGGAATTCGAAAGGTGCCCGCCGTCGGTGTTGGTCGGCAGCTTGCCGCCGACGCGCAAGGTTCCGCCCTCGACGAAGCCGCCGCTCTCGCCCTGGCCGCAGAAGCCGAGGCCTTCCAGGCTGAACAGCACGGTCGGACTGAAATTGTCGTAGCACATCAGCGCATCGACATCGCCCGGGCCGACGCCGGCCATGCCATAGACCTGGGAGGCGACGTCGCGCACCTCGTCGTACCAGAAATTCAGGTCGAAATTGGCGATGGAGGATTGCCTGTAGGCTTCCCGCGCGCCGAAGCCGGAGATCATCACCGGCTTCTGCTTCAGATCCTTCGCGCGTTCCTTCGTGGTCAGGATCAGGCAGACCGCGCCGTCGTTGATCAGGCAGTAGTCGAGCAGCCGCAGCGGCTCGGTGATCGGCCGTGCCGCCTCATGGTCGTCGATGGTGATCGGCTGCTTCATCACCGCATCGGGGTTGAGGCGGGCGTGGTGGCGGAAGGCGACCGAGACTTCCGCCAGTTGCCGCGTGGTGGTGCCGTAGAGCGCGCGGTGGCGCTGGAACATCAGCGCATGCGCCGCACCCGGCGAGGTGAAGCCGAAGGAATCCCACACGCCGGGGCTTTCCTCGCCGCCGTAGTTGACGCGGCGGGAGCGGCCGATGTTGGCGTAGATCAGCGCGGCGTAGTCGCAGAGCCCGGCGTCCAGCGCCGCCGCCGCCTCGATGATCGCCATCGCCGACATCCGGCCATGCGGCGGGAATTGCACGGTCCAGCGCGGCGCGAGGCCGAGGATCTCGCCCATGCGCGCGTAATAGGGCACCCGGCAGACGCCGAGGCCGTCGACCTTGTTCTTGTCCAGGCCGCAATCCTCGATGGCGCGGCGGAAGGCCTCGGCGCCCAGACCGTAGTCGTCGGTGTGCGGGAAATTGCCGTAGGCGGTGTTGCCGACGCCGACGACGGCGATGCGGTCCTTCAGCCGGTGGAAGGCGTTCATCCTGCTGATCCTACTGCTGGAAGTTCAGCTTCAGCCCTGGCTCCGGCCACTGCATCTGCCCGAGCTCGCCATTGCCCGAGAGGGTGATGGTGGCCGTGCGCATGTCCGGCCCGCCGAAGCAGATGTTGGTCGGGTGGCTGTCCGGCATCGAGACCTGGTCCAGCACCCGGCCGTCCGGCGCGAAGACGCTGATCTTGCCGGTCACCAAGGTGGCAACGCAGATATTGCCCGAGGCGGTGACGGCCAGGCTGTCGAAGCGGCAGAAGCCCGGCAGGCTGCCGATGCAGCGCCCCCCATGCGGCGAGGGGAAGGGCAGCTTCTTCAGCACGCCCGGCGATTCGATATCGAAGGCCCAGAGCCGCGCCGATTCGGTATCGGCGACGTAGACCGTCTTCTCATCCGGCGAGAGGCCGACGCCGTTGGCGCTGAGGATCGGATAGGCGATCTCCCGCACCGAGGAACCATCCGGCATGGCGTAGTACAGCCCACCGTGGTCGCGCGAGTAATCGTAGCGCTTGCCAAGATCAGTAAAGTAGAAGCCGCCGTGCCGGTCGAACACCAGGTCGTTCGGTGCCGAGAGCTTGTGACCGTTGCAGTCCTTGTAGAGCAGCTTGCGCGCGCCGGTCTTCGGGTCCACCCGCTCGACCGAGCCGTATTCATAGCCCTCCATCGGGCCATGGCCCATGAAGCTGCCGGGCAGGTAGCGGCTGCCGCCGTTGTTGCAGAGGATCAGCGTGCCATCCGGCGCCAGTGCCAGCCCGTTCGGCCCGCCGCCGGACTGGCCGAGCCGCGTCACCGTGCCGTCGGCATCGACGCGCGTCACCCAGCCGCCGTTGATCTCGGTGAGAATGATGCTGCCGTCGCCCATCGCCACCGGGCCTTCCGGAAAGCCGAGCCCCTTGGCCAGGATGCGGATCTCGGTCATGGCGTTTCCCCCAAATCTTGCTTCGCCGCCTATCGTCGCCGGATACGCCAGCCGGTCAAGCCGCGGTTGCCGGGTTGTCACCGCTCGGGCAGCATCGCTGCCAAGCACGATGCCATCGGGAGGATCCACCATGTTGCGCCGCCGCGCCTTGCCACTCGCCCTCGCCCCCTTGCTTGCGGCGCGGCCCGCCGCCGCCCAGGCCTGGCCGTCGAAGCCGCTGCGCATGGTGATTCCCTGGCCGCCCGGCCAGGCCACTGACGTCATCGGCCGTATGATCGCGAACCTGCTGACCGCGTCGCTCGGCCAGCCGGTGGTGCCGGAGAACCGGCCCGGCGCCGGCGGCATGATCGGCACGGATGCGGTGGCGAAATCGGTGCCGGACGGCCATACGCTGTTGTCGGCCTCGATCGGGCCGATCACCTTCGGGCCGCTGGTCAACCGCACGCCCTATGACGTGGCGCGGGAACTGGCGCCGGTCGTCAGCTTCGGGCTCGCGCCCTACATGCTGCTGGTCAAGCCGAGCTTCCCCGCCACCGATGCCCGCAGCTTCGTGGCGCTGGTGAAGGGCAGCCCCAGCAAATACACCTTCCCCTCCTCCGGCATCGGCGGGGCGCAGCACCTGCTGACGGCGATGTTCAACGCCCGCGCCGGGCTGGATGCGCTGCATGTGCCCTTCCAGGGCAGCGGCCCGGCCATGGCCGCGCTGCTCGCCGGCCAGGTGGATTACGCCATCGACACCCCTGCGGCTGCCAATGCGCTGGTGCGCGACGGCAGCCTGCGCGTGCTGGGCCAGAGCCTCGGCAAGCCGAGCGCGCTGCTGCCCGGCGTCCCACCGCTGGCCGAGGCGGCGGATGTGCCGGGCTACGACATCGGCGGCTGGAACGGGCTGATGGTCGCCGCCGCGACGCCGCGGCCGATCATCGAACGGCTTTTCACCGAAGTGCGGCAAGGGCTGGCGACGACCGAGCTGCGCGACCGCTTCGCCAGCATCGGCATGGAGGTGGGCCCGCTCGGCCCCGAGCAGTTCGCCACCATGCTGCGCGACCAGCAGGCCCTGTTCGGCCCGCTGATCCGCCAGCTCGGCATTCGCGCGGAGTAGGCCGGGGCGGTTACACGCGGTCGAGCACCTCAGCCTTGAAGCGTTCCATCTCCGCCGCCGCGCGGTCGGCATCGCGGCCCTCGAAGTCGAAGTCGAGGGCGGTGACGCCGATGCGGCGCAGCGCGGCGATATCCTGCAGCACGAGGTCGATGCTGCCGGTGAACAGCCGGCGGTTGCCGTCGGTTGCGGGTGGCGCCGCCTGGCCGTGCCGCTTCACCCGATAGACCACACCAACCGCATCCGGGTCGCGCCCCGCCGCCGCGGTCAGCTTGCGCAGCCTGGCGATGCCGGCTTCCAGCCGCGGCAGCGTGTCCAGCAGATGCGCGTTGTTGCTGCCGATCGGGTACCAGGCGTCGCCCAGCCGCGCCGCGCGCCGCATGGAAGGCCCGCTCTCGCCACCGATCCATAACGGCGGATGCGGCTTCTGCACCGGCTTCGGATCGAAAACGAGGTCCTTGTAGCGGACGTATTTGCCTTCGATCAGCGGCTTCTCCTCCGTCCACAGCGTGCGGAAGGCATCGAGGTATTCGTCGGTGACGGCGCCGCGCTCGGCGAAGGGCGTCATCGCCACCGCTTCCAGCTCCGGCTGCAGCCAGCCGGCGCCGATGCCGACGGTGAGCCGGCCGCCCGACAGCACGTCGAGGGTCGAGAGCATCTTCGCCGCCAGCACCGCCGGCCGGTGCGGCACCACCATCACCGCCAGCACCAGCCGGATGCGCTCAGTCCTGGCCGCGACATAGGTGGCGGCGATCAGCTGCTCATGGCGGTGGCCGGGATCGGGCGAGTAGAAGGACCCGGACTCCGAATAGGGGTAGCCCGGCACGCTGGTGTCCGGCAGCACCAGATGGTCGGTCAGCGTCAGATAGTCGAACCCGAGCTGCTCGCCGAGCCGGGCAATGCGCACCATCGTCTTCGGTGCCGCCATCGGCCCGCTGACCGGCAGGTTGAACCCGATCCGCATTGCCACTGTCTCCATCCCTGGCCGTTTGCCGGCAGGCTGCCTCAGCCGGATGTTGCAGGCAACCGGTGCAGCCCCTGTTGCGGTGCCGGCAAACTCTGTCAGGATCACCGCCATAATGGCAGCAAGCCAGGAACGGGAGTGACGGACGAGATGACGCATGGCGATGCCAGGCGGCACGGTTGGGCGCGCCTCGCGCCACCCGCTGCCGCTGCCTGCTGAGGCGGCGCGATGGACGCGCAGATCCTGCTCGAGAACGCGCTGAACGCCTGTGTCGCCGGCCTCGTCATAGGCTGCATCTATGGGCTGATGTGCGTCGGGCTGAGCCTGATCTTCGGCATCATGCGGGTGGTGAATTTCGCCCAGGGCGACCTGCTGATGCTGGGTGCCTATGCCGCCTTCTACCTGGTGGCCGGTTGGGGGCTGCTGGCGTTCCTCGGGCTGGCGGGACCCTTCGCCGCCGCGGTGCTGGCCGGGCCGATCGTCTTCGCCGGCGCCTGGCTGATCCACCGCTGGCTGGTCTCCCAGGTGTCCGGCCTGCGCACCGCGGGCAGCCTGGATGAGGGGCATTTCGGCCAGCTCATCGTCACCCTCGGCCTGGCGCTGATCCTGCAGAACGGCGGGCTGATCCTGTTCGGCTCGACACCGCGGGCGGTGCGCACGCCGCTCTCGGCCTCCGCCTGGCTGGTCGAGGTGGGGATCGGCGACACCACCATCTTCCTGAACAAGGCGCGGGTCATCGCCTGCCTCGTCGCCATCGTCGTCGTCGTCGGGCTGTGGCTGCTGCTGGATCGCACGCGGCTGGGCCGGGCGCTGCGCGCCGCGGCGGACAACCCGACGGCGGCCACCTACATGGGCATCAACGTCGACCGGGCGCATCGCATCGCCTTCGCCCTCGGCAGCGCGGTCACCGCCATCGCCGGCGGGCTGGTGGCGAGCTACCTCTCCTTCACCCCCTTCATGGGGCTGGACTTCGTGGTGATCATGTATGCCGGGGTGGTGCTGGGCGGCATGGGCAGCCTGCTCGGCGCCTTCTGGGGCGGGGTCACCATCGGCTTCGTGCAGCAATTCTCAGCGCTGGCGTTGCCGCCGCAGTTGCAGAACGCGGCGATTTTCGTGGTCTTCCTGCTGATCATCATCCTGCGGCCGCAGGGGCTGTTCGGCCGCTCGGCGGACCGGGCATGAGGAGCGTGGCATGAGACCCGGCGCACTCCCCCGGCTGCGGCGCGACGCGCTGATCTTCGCCGGCCTGCTCGCGGCCTACCTGCTGTTCTCCGGCATCGTCACCAACAGCTACTACCAGCTGATGCTGACCCTGGTGCCGGTCTGGGCGGTGGTGGGCCTGTCCTGGAACCTGTTCTCCGGCTACGTCGGGCTGATCTCCTTCGGTCATGCGGTGTTCTTCGGCCTCGGCGCCTTCGCGGTGGCGCTGTCAATGAGCCTCTATGACCTGAACCCCTGGCTCGGCATCCTGGCCGGCACCGTGGTCGGCGCGCTGGCGGCGGTGCTGATCGGGCTGCCGACCTTCCGGCTGCGCGGGCACTACTTCGCGCTGTCGATGCTCGCCTTTCCGCTGGTGCTGCTCTATGTCTTCCAGTTCCTCGGCTGGCAGGAAGTCTCGCTGCCGATGAAGCGGCAGGAGCCGCTGCTCTGGCTGCAATTCACCGACCCTCGCGGCTATACCTGGGTGGCGCTCGGACTGCTGGCGATCGCCTTCGGCATCTCGCTGGCGGTGGAGAATTCGCGCTTCGGTCTGACCCTGATGGCGATCCGCCAGAATGAGTTGGCGGCCGAGGCCTCCGGCATCAACCTGCGGCGCTGGAAGATGATGGCGCTGGTGCTCAGCGGCGCCATCGCCGCGGCGGCGGGCGGGTTCTACGCCTGCATCCTGCTGGTGGTAACGCCGGAAGCGGTATTCGGCATGCTCACCTCCGCCCAGGCGTTGACCGTGGCGCTGTTTGGCGGCGTCGGTACCGTTTGGGGGCCGTTGATCGGTGCCGCGGTGCTGATCCCGCTGGCCGAGACGCTGCACGCCGAACTCGGCAACATCATCCCCGGCATCCAGGGCGTGGTGTATGGCGTCGCCATCATCCTGGTGATGCTGCTGGCGCCGGAGGGGATCTTCTGGACCCTGCGCGACCGCTGGGCCCGCCTCGCAGCGCCACCACCACCGCGCCCGCGCATTCCGGCGCCGCTGCGCATTGCCACTGCGGGCGGCGCCGGCCCGCTGCTGAAGGTCTCCGGCCTGACCAAGAATTTCGGCGGGCTGCGCGCGGTGGACGACATCTCCTTCGAGGTCGCGCCGGGCGAGATCCTCGGCATCATCGGCCCGAACGGCGCCGGCAAGACCACGCTGTTCAATCTGCTGAACGGCGTGCTTCCGAGCGACAGCGGCACCGCCTGGCTGGATGGCCAGGCGCTCGGCGGCCGCAAGCTGCACGCCATCTGCCGCATGGGCGTCGGCCGCACTTTCCAGGTGGTGCGCAGCTTTCCCCGCCTGCCGCTGCTCGACAACGTGCTGATCGGTGCCTATGGCGCCGGCCTCACCGGCGCGGCGGCGACCGCGGCGGCGGAGGATGCGCTGGCCCGGGTCGGGCTGCTTCACCAGGCCGGGCAGCCGGCAGGGCAGCTGACCAACAAGGGCCTCAGGCTGATGGAACTGGCCCGCGCGCTCGCCGGACAGCCGCATCTGCTGCTGCTGGACGAGACGCTGGCGGGCCTCGGCCGCGAGGAATGCGACGAGGTGCTGACGGTGCTGCGCCGGCTGCGAGAGGCCGGCATGACCATCGTCATCATCGAGCACACCATGCATGCGATGCTGAAGCTGGCGGATCGATTCGTCGTTATCGACCGCGGCCGGCTGCTGGCCAGCGGCCCGCCGCGCGAGGTGGTGGAGGATCCTGCGGTGATCGAGGCCTATCTGGGCCGCAAGTGGCTGGCGAAGACATGCTCGAAGTAACCGGTCTCTCCGTCGCCTATGGCGGGCTGCGGGCGCTGTCCGATGTCTCACTCGCGGTGGGCGAGGGGCAGTTCATCACCGTCGTCGGGCCGAACGGCGCCGGCAAGTCGACCTTGTTCAAGACCATCTCAGGCATCGTCCCGCCGCAGGGCGGCGGCATCCGCTTCTGCGGCGAGGATCTGCTGGCCCGGCCCGCATCCGACCGGGCGCATCTCGGCATCGCCCATGTCCCGGAAGGCCGTCAGGTGTTCAAGAGCCTGACGGTGCGCGAGAACATCGAGATGGGCGCCTTCCCCGAGGCCGGCCGCCGGCACTACGCCCGGACGCTGGAACGGATCCATGCGCTCTTCCCCATCCTGGAACAGCGCCACGCCCAGCTTGCCGGCACGCTTTCGGGAGGCGAGCAGCAGATGCTGGCCATCGCCCGCGGCCTCGCCTCCGGCCCGCGGCTGCTGATGCTGGACGAGCCTTCCATGGGCCTGGCACCCGCCGTGGCCGATATGATCTTCGACCGCATCTCGCAGATCCACCGCGAGGACGGGCTGACCATATTGCTGGTGGAACAGCGCGTCGCCGAGGCGCTGGAATTATGCGACCGTGGCTATGTGCTGGAGACCGGCCGCATCGTGCTCGATGGCCCCTACCAGACCTTGATGAACGACGATCGCGTGCGCCGTTCCTATCTCGGGATCGGCGACGAAGAATCATAGGGAGGTTCCAGATGACCGATAGCGGATTTACCCGTCGCGACGCGCTGGCGCTCGGCGCCGGGATGGCTGCCCTTGGCGGCGCCGGCCGCGCCCGCGCCCAGGCGCCGGCAGAGGTGAAGGTGGCGCTGCTGGCGCCGATCTCCGGCCCCTGGGCACGCCAGGGCCTGCTCATGAAGATGGGCGCCGAGATGGCGATCGACGACATCAACGCCTCCGGCGGCATCCGCTCGCTCGGCGGCGCCCGCATGAGGCTCGTCGTCTACGACGCGGGCGACAGCACCGAGAAGGCGAAGAACGCGGCGCAGCGCATGGTGGCGCAGGAACCCGACCTGGCCGGCGGCACCGGCGCCTGGCTCAGCAGCTTCACCCTGGCGGTGACCGAGGTGACGGAGCGCGCGGAGCTGCCCTGGCTGACCCTCTCCTACGCCGACAGCCTGACCAGCCGCGGCTTCCGCTACATTTTCCAGTCCTCTCCGACCAACGACAACCAGGCCATCGCGGTGCTGCCGACCCTGATGGCGCTTGCCGAGCGCGCCACTGGCAAGAAGCCGACGCGGCTCGGCCTGATCTCCGACAGCACCGCCTCGCCGCAGAGCTTCGTGCGGCCGGTCCGCGCCACGGAGGCCGCCAAATACGGGCTGCGCATCGTGGTGGACGAGACCTTCACGCCGCCGCTCTCCGACGCCACGCCACTGATCCAGAAGGTGCGCAGCGCGCGGCCGGACTTCCTGCTGTTCATCGCCACCAACGTGCCCGACGACAAGCTGGTGATGGAGAAGCTGAACGAATACGGCCTCGGCCAGGCGAAGCTGCCGACCATCGGCAACGGCGGCCACATGGCGGTGCCGGAGCTGGTGCAGCTCACCAGCCCGGAAATCCTGGAAGGGCTGATGGTCTGCATGGCGAATTGGCCGGGCAAGGACCAGGAAGCGCTGACGCGCCGCTTCGTCGAGCGCACCAAGGAGCCCTGGATGGGGCATGACAGCATCTTCCCCTATGCCCATATGATGATTTTCCGGGAAGCCATGGAACGCTCCGGCTCCGCCGATCGGAACAAGGTGGCGGAGGCGATCCGCGGCTTCGACATCCGCAACGAGGGACCGGCGCTGTTCTTCCCCAGCAAGCGGCTGAAATACGACGCCCGCGGCCGGCTGGAGGATGCGCAGCTGGTGACGGTGCAGTGGAAGTCGGGCGTACCGCAACTGGTCGACCCGCCCTCCATGGCGACGGCCGCCGCCTATTGGCCGAAGGGCTGAAGGCGCGGCGGCGCGGCACCCGCCGCGCCGCCCATGCTCCGCCTATAGCCCGCCGGTCACGTCGATGGTCAGGCCGGTGACGAAATCGGCGTCGGCGGAGGCGAGGAAGGCGATCACCCGCGCTTGGTCCGCCGCCTCGCCCATGCGCCGCAGCGGCGTCCGCTCCAGGTCACGCGCCCGCGCCTCCGGCGGCCGCTGTTCCCAACGCGGACGGATACGCTCGGTCAAAGTCGTTGCCGGAGCGATGGCGTTCACGTTGATGCCGTGCGGCCCAAGCTCCATCGACAGCTTCTTGGTGAAGGCGACGATGCCGCCCTTGGCAGTGGCATAGGCCGAGGAACTCGCCTCGCTCAGTCCGCGCCCGGCGATGGAGGCTAGGTTGACGATCTTGCCGCTGCCTTGCCGCCGCATCACCGGGATCACCGCATGGGTGAAGAGGAAGGTGCCGGTCAGGTTGAAGTGCAGCAGCGCCTGCCATTCGGCCAGGGTCAGCGCCTCCGTCGTTGCTGCCGGGTCGGCGATGATGGTGCTGCCGCCGACGGCGTTCACCAGCACGTCGATGCGGCCGAAGCGCTTCGCCACCTCGGCGACCAGCCCGTTCACCTGGCCCTCGTCCAGCGCATCGGCCGGGATCGCATGCGCGCTGCCGCCGGCATCGAGGATGGCGCCCACCGCCGCATCCAGCCGTGCCGCATTGTTGTCCACGGCGATGACGGTCCCGCCCTCGCGGGAGATGATCTCCGCCGTGGCGCGGCCGATGCCGCTGGCCGCCGCGGTGATGATGGCGACCCTGTCCTTGAAGCGCATGTCGGTGTCCTCCGTTACGCGTTCTCGCCCTGCAGTCCGGCGCTCCGGATCAGCTCGCCCCAGATGCGCTTGTCGTTGTCGATCCGTGCCTGCAATTCCTCCGGCGTACCGAGCAGCACCGCCATGCCGTTCTCCCGCATCCGCCTCTGGTAATCGGCATCCTCGCGCACAGCGAGCAGTGCCTCGGTCCAGCGGGTCAGGGCGGCGCGATCCATGCCGCGCGGGCCGGCCAGGCCGAACCAGTTCACCATTTCGAACCCCGGGACGAAGCGCGCCATCGGCAACACCTCCGGCAGCGCCGGTGCCGGTTCCGTGCTGCCGACCGCCATCGCCCGCACCGCGCCCTGCCGCACCTGACCCAGCACATCCGGCAGGTTGCCGAAGAACATGCTGACCTCGCCGGAGATTACCGCCAGGGTCGCCGGTGCGCCGCCGCGATAGGGCACGCCGAGGATCTGCGTGCCGGTCTTCTGCTTGAACATCTCGGCGGCCAGATGCTGCGAGCCGCCGCTGCCGGCCGAGGCATAGGTCAGCCGCCCCGGATTCTCAGCCGCATGACCGATCAGCTCCGGCACGCTGGCGTAGGGCGCGGCCGGATGCACGATCAGCAGGTTGGGGATGCCGACGCCGTTCGAGATCGGCGTCAGGTCGCGGTCGGGATCGAGCGGCATCACCTGCCCGGGCAGCTGCGCCATCACTGCCTGCACGCCCATGGAGGTGACGAACACCGCATGGCCGTCGGCCGGCATGGTGTTCACTGCGACTGCGCCGACCAGCCCGCCGGCGCCGCCGCGGTTCTCCACCACCACGCGCTGGCGGAAGCGCGGCGCCAGCTTCTCCGCCAGCAGCCGGGAGAAGATGTCGCTGGTGCCGCCCGGTGGTGCCCCGCTGATGATGCGGATGTCGCCGGCCGGGAAGGTGGCGGCACGCGCAAGGCGCGGCAGGGCCAGGGTGACACCGGCGGCGAGCAGCGTCCGGCGCGTGGCCGGGCAGGCGGCATCGGTCATCGTATCCTCCCACTGGCCCTGTGCTGGGCCTTGGCGGCGATGCTGCACTTCCGCCGGCCAAGGGGTCAATCGGTGCCTGTGCACACGCCGTTGGTCCGGCCTATGCTCCACGCTTCCCAGCAGGATGCCCTCATGCCCCACCGGATCGATGCTGAGACGTTAAGTGCCCATTGCGCGCGGGGGCCCGCGTGAGCCGCGCCATGCTGGTTGTCAGCTTCGGCCTGGATACGCCCGCCCGCAGCGTGCTGGCCGAGGAGCTGGGCCCGGACGTCGAGGTGGTGGCGCTATCTGAGCTGAATGCGGCGGACCGCCACGCAGCATTGCGTCGGGCCAGCGTGCTGCTCGCCCGCAATACCGGCAATGAGCTGCGGCAAGGCGAGGCCGGGCTGCTCGGCGCGGCGAAACTCATTCAGTTCATGACAGCCGGTGTCGACTACATCCCGCTGCGCGCCTTGCCCGCTGCGGTGC
The DNA here is from genome assembly GCF_014283215.1 of Siccirubricoccus deserti. Lineage (GTDB taxonomy): Bacteria > Pseudomonadota > Alphaproteobacteria > Acetobacterales > Acetobacteraceae > Siccirubricoccus > Siccirubricoccus deserti. Next base: position 1,013 of record NZ_JACOMF010000003.1, on the reverse strand, counting down.
CCATCGCCAGCAATGGCGGTGCCTATGCCGAGCCGATGGCTGAGCACGCGCTGGCCATGGCACTGGCCGCGGCGAAGCGGCTGTTCATTGAGCAGGCGGAGCTGTCGCGCAACGTGTTCAACCAGTTCACGGTGAACCGCATGCTGGCCGGCGGCGTCTGCGGCATCCTCGGCTTCGGCGGCATCGGCGTGGCGACGGCGCGGCTGATGCGGGCGTTGGGCATGCGCATCCACGCCATCCGGCGCGGGACCGTGGCCGAGGGGGTGGATTGGCTCGGCACGCCCGATCGGCTGAACGAGATGCTGGCCGCGGCCGATGTGCTGGTGCTCAGCCTGCCGCTGACCCAGGCAACCCGCGGGATGATCGGCGCGCGCGAGCTGCGGCTGATGAAGCCGGATGCGATCCTGATCAACCTGGCGCGCGGCGAGATCATCGACGAGGATGCGCTCTACGCTCATCTGCAGGCGGCTCCGGACTTCACCGCCTGCATCGATGCCTGGTGGGTCGAACCGGTGCGCCATGGCGAATTCCGGATGGACAGGCCCTTCCTGCAACTGCCGAACGTCATCGGCTCGCCGCACAACTCGGCCTCCATCCAAGGCTGGCAGGAGGTGGCGCTGCGTCGCGCCGCGGCGAATTGCGCCCGGGTGCTGCGCGGCGAGGCGCCGCTGTACCTGATCGGCGAGGATGAGCGGCTGGCGGCGCCGGGTTGACGCAAACGCCGGCCGCGTCGGCGGCGAAGCCGCCGGCATTCTCCACATCGCGGCCGTCGCCAGCAGATTCATGCGGGTAGCCACCCGCCGCCGAAGCCGGACGCCGAGATCTGCAGCCAGCGCTCCGCACCGGCATAGCCGATGATGGTACTGCCGCCCTCGTCTGCGGAGACCTAGTGCACTGCCTTATTCAGAAGGTGCAGGAAGTCTGGCGAGCTTGCTGAGGATGGTATCTGCAGGTTTGGTCCAGACGAATGGCCTGGCGGCTCTGTTGTGGTCACGGATGTAGCGGGTGATGGC
>NZ_JACOMF010000029.1 GCF_014283215.1 Siccirubricoccus deserti | reverse complement strand
TCAGCTTCTGGGATTACCTCGGCGCCAGGCTCGGCATCCCAGGCCAAGCCAGCATCCCGTACTTGCCCGACTTGGTCCGGCAGCGCTGCCAGCCCGCCTGACCACCACAGGTTTTGCCCCTCTTACGGATCTTTGCACCCGGCGGCGCAACCCGTTTCAGGTCATGGCATCGGGGAGACAGCCGGGCCAGGGCGCCGGTGAGTCAGGGCTTCACGGCATGGTCGAGGACGACCGCCTCAAGGAATGGATGAATCGGCCCATCGCCGGCACCGCCGGACGGGTGGTGGAATGCGTTGCCGCAGACCAGTGCCGGGATCGGCTAGCGCGCAGCGCGCAGGCGCCACGCATTGAAGCGTGGTGCCCAGGCGGTCAGGATCATTGTGAACAGGGCCGCCTCGGAGTCAGGCGACAGTTTCGGCAGATGCCGTTCGGCCAGGTTCAGCCGGAGGACATGGTTTGCACGTAGGCCCATGCCGCCTGCTGATCGGCAATGGACCTCGCCGTGACGCACATGCTGCAATGCGCGCACTGTCGGCCAAGGCCGGCGCCGCCGTCCCGGCAGCCGCCGGCACCCGCTGCCTCGGGTATGGAAATCACCCCAGGGCGGCCCGGACTCGCCGGTCGTAGTCATCCGCCAGGGCATGCAGCGCCGCCGCCCCGTCGCCGGCGAAGGACGGGCCATGCATCAGCCCAAGGGTACGCGGCGCCAGCCCCGCCAGCCGGCGGATCGTCGGCCCCATGCTGGGGTGGAGGCTGGAGGAGAGGAACATATCCTCGGCCGCGATCGCCGGGCCGACCACATCGCCCCCGGTCAGCGCGGGACCATCGCCAAGTTGCGTGAACAGGTCACCGCACAGCAGCGTCCCGCTGGCTTCCTCAAGGAGCACGCCGGCATCCCAGCCATGCGGGATATGCGGCGTGTCCAGCCAGCGCACCCGCCGGCCACCACCGAGGTCGATGGTCTCGCCATCGCCCAGGATGCGGGGCGTCCGGTCGGCCATGTCGTTCAGCGACACCAGACAGCCGGTATGGCCATGCGCCGCCTCCGCCTGCGGCGCCACCGCCAGCCATTCGTTCATCGCGCCGCACTCATCCGCCTCATAATGGCCGAAGGTGATCCAGCGCAGCCGCTCCGGTGGGGTGATGCGGGCCAGCGCCTCCCGCACCTGCGGGAACATCCGCCGCAGCCCGGTGTGGAACAGCAGCGGCTCATCCCCCAGGATGAGGAACTGGTTGAAGGTGAAGCCGGCCGGCGGGCCGATCTCCGGCACGAAAATCGACAGCCGGTAGATGCCGTCGGCAATCTCATCGGTCCGCGCTTCCATGGTGCCCTCCTCCTTTCAAGCCGCAAGCTCCAGGATCTCCCGCACCTGCGCCGGCCCTTCGATCCGTCGCGGGTTGCGCGGTACCCAGGGCGTGCCCATCGCCTGTTCGGCGATGCGGTCGAAATGCTCTTTCCCGATCTTCACCGCCGAGAGGCTGCGCGGCATGCCAAGGCCGCCGATGAACGCGTCCAGCAGGTCGCCCGCTTCCGCCCCCGGCTGCTCCATCGCCGCCGCCACCATCGCCTGGCGCGCCGCATTGGCAGGCTTGTTCCAGCGCATGACCGAAGGCAGCATGATGCAGGACGTATGGCCGTGCGGGATGTCGAAGGCGGCGCCCAGCACATAGCCGATGCCATGGCTCGCCCCCATCGGCACGCCGGTCGCCAGCGGCGCCATCGACAGCCAGGAGCCGAGCTGACAATCCAGCCGCGCCTGCAGATCGGCCGGGTCCGCCTTCACCCGCTTCAGGCCGCTGACCAGCAGCGCCAGGCCCCGCAACGCCTGGGCATCGGCATAGGGGTGCGCCTCCGGCGAGCAGATGCCCTCCACGCAATGGTCCACGGCGCGGATTCCGGTCGAGAGGAACAGCCATTCCGGCGTATGCACGGTCAGCGCCGGGTCGAGGATGACCGCGGCCGGGATGATGCCCGGATGGCTCAGCACCTCCTTCACCCGCCGGCGCTCATCGGTCACGCCGGAGAAGGCGCTGAATTCGCCGGCGGACAGCGTGGTCGGCACGGTGATCTGCCGCACCTTCGGCGGGTTGCAGGGCGGCGGGCCCATAACCCCGTCCGGCCCCTTCACCGGCCGCAGCGCGTCCATCGCCTCGGCGCTCCGGATGTCATTGGCGAGGCAGAGCTGCACCGCCTTGGCGGCATCGGTGATGGAGCCGCCGCCGACCGTCACGATAAGGTCGGCCTTCGCATCGCGGGCCATCGCCGCCGCCTCGATCACCGCACGGCGCGGCGAATGCGGCGGCATGCGGTCGAACACCCCGGCGCAGAGATTGCCAAGCGCGGCACGGATCCGGGCAATCTCCTCGGTCTCCCGGTGCAGCGTGCCGCTGACCATCAGGAACACCCGTTCCGCCCCGGCGCGGCGTGCCAGCTCTGCCACCGCCTGGGCCGCGGGCCTGCCGAAGACAACTTCTTCCATCTTGCTGAAGACGACGCGGCCATTCGTGGTCATGGCGTTCCCTCCCGGGTTGTTCTCCCCTGAGAGGGCAGCCTAGCACAGCCAGTGGCCGGCTGGTGCAAGCCGGCGCGATCCGCGATGCTCCGCCCAGCGCCCCCCGAGCCACGGAGCCCGCATGGCCAGCACGCTGTTCCGCAATCTCCGCCTGTTCGACGGCCTGGCCGACACCCTGGCCGAGGGCATCGAGATCCTGGTCGAGGGTGACCGCATCAAGGAGGTGGCGGATACGCCCATTGCCAGCGCCGTGGCGCGGGTGGTGGATTGCGCCGGCCGCACCCTGATGCCGGGGCTGATCGATGCGCATGTGCATGCCTATGGCGTCGACGCCGACCTCGGCCGGCTGGACCGGCTGCCGCGCAGCCTGCAGGCGCTGCGCGCGGCGGAGCGGTTGAAGGACTCGCTGAAGCGCGGCTTCACCAGCATCCGCGACGCCGGCGGCGCCGATTGGGGCCTCGCCATCGCCATCGAGACCGGGCTGATCACCGCGCCGAGGCTGTTCTACCCGGGCCGCGCCCTGTCGCCGACCGGCGGCCATGGCGACATGCGCCCCCATGTCTTCCTCGACCAATTCTGCGGCTGCTGCGCCCCGACCCAGGCGATCAGCACCATCGCGGATGGGGTAGATGAGGTACGCCGTGCGGTGCGTGGCGAGCTGAAGCGCGGCGCCCATGCCATCAAGATCATGGCGAGCGGCGGGGTCGCCTCCCCCTCCGATCCGATCTATGCGCTGCAATACAGCGACGAGGAGATCGCCTGTGCGGTGTGGGAGGCCTCGGCCTGGCGCAGCTATGTGCTGGCGCATGCCTATACGCCGGAGAGCATCCACCGCGCGGTGCGGCTCGGCGTCCGATCGATCGAGCATGCGAACCTGATCGACTCGCCGACCGCCGCCTTCATGGCGGAGAAAGGCGCCTTCGCGGTGCCGACCCTCGTCACCTATGAGGCGCTGGAGGCCGAGGGGCCGGCACTCGGCCTGGCGCCCGAGAGCATGCGCAAGCTCGGCGACGTCAAGGGCGCCGGCCTCGGCAGCCTGGAAATCCTGTCCCGCGCCGGCGTCGCCATGGGCTTCGGCACCGATCTGCTGGCGGAGATGCACGCCCGGCAGTCGGATGAGTTCGTCATCCGCCGCCAGGTGCTGCCCGCCGCCGATGTGCTGCGCAGCGCCACCAGTGTGAATGCGACGCTGCTGCGCAAGGGCGGCGAGCTGGGCGTCATCAAGCCCGGCGCCCTGGCCGATCTGATCCTGGTGGAGGGCGATCCGATCGCCGACATCGGCGTCCTGACCGGCCAGGGCGAGCGCATCCCCTTCGTCATGAAAGCGGGCGAGGCGCTGATCGACCGGCTGGGCTGAGCCGATCGCGCCACACCGGCGGTCCCGGCCGGTGCCGCTGCGAACTACCGCCGTACCAGCGGACAGCTCCCCTGCTCGATCGGCCGGAATGCCTGCTCCGCCGGCACCGTGCCGACCAGCGTCCGGATACGGCTACATGGTGCGGATGGCGCCACAGGTGCTGGATTTCTCGGGCTGGATGGCGCTGCTCGGCCGCGACGGCGCGATCAACGCCGCGCTGCAGGGCATCGGCCGATCAGCAAGTCGCTGACCTTGCTCTACACCCGCGGCACGGTCATCGCCGACATCCTCGCCGACGCGGGGCCCTAGATGATCCTGGCCCTGGCGGCGGTGCTGGAAGGCATTCCGCGCAACCTGGAGGAAGCCGCCGGCAATCTCGGCACCGGGTGGTGCTGCCGCCGGCGCTGCCCGGCGTCGCTGCGGGCTGCATGCTGGTGTCCATCCTCTGCATGAGCGCCTATGCGACTCCGGTTCTGCTCGGCGGACCACAGTTCAAGATGAAGGCGCCGGTCGCACAGCCAGCGGCAGGCTGGCCAGGACCAGCATGGTGAAATGCTCCATGGAATGCTCCCCGGTGGGCAGGCCAGCAGGCACGTCCGAGGGCATGGCGCAGTGACCGGCATCGGGGCGGGGCAACATCAGCATGGTATCGCGCGTTAACTCCACTCCATGCCGCCGCGCATTGGGCGCGGCAGGAGAAGGAGAGTTCATGCCACCTTCAGATCCCCGTCCGCCGCCCGGCTTCCCCGGCCCGGAGATTCCGCCCTCGCCCCCTGCACCGCGGCCCGACCCCGGGCCGGACCCCATCCCGCCGGTTCCCGGACCGGGTCCGGAACTGCCCCCGCAAACTCCGCCAGGGCCACGGGAGATGCCGCCGCCGATAGCATCATAGTATTGATATTGCACTGGAATTTCTAGCCATCCTGGCACCGCACAAGCATCCTTCTGGGCGCCGCCACGTTGTGGTCGGGCAGGTCGCCAACCGGCGGCCAGGCGAAAATAACCAGTGGAAGGATCCCGCACATGGCGAATACCCAGGGCGGCAGCAAGAATTCCAATCCTGGCAACTTTGCGAATGATCGCGAAAGGGCATCGAAGGCCGGCCATATAGGCGGCACGCACCAAGGCGCCGAGAACAACCCCGGCAACTTCGCCAACGACCGTGAGCGGGCCCGCGAGGCGGGCCACGTCGGCGGCATGCATCAGGGCCGGGAAAACAATCCGGCGAACTTCGCCAATGACCCGCAGAAGGCCCGCGAGGCAGGCCATGTCGGCGGCACCCATCAGGGCCGGGAAAACAACCCCGGCAATTTCGCCAATGACCCGCAGAAGGCCAGAGAAGCCGGACGCAGCGGCGGTCAGCACAGCGGTGGCGGCGGTGGCGCCCAGCACAACCCTGGCAATTTCGCGCAGAACCGCGAGAAGGCCAGCGAGGTTGGCAAGAAGGGCGGCCAATCCAGCCACGGCGACCGCAGCTGAGACCTGCGGGCTGAGTTGAGCTGAGCGCCCAACAGGGCAAGGGACGGGCCGGCGGCAACGCCGGCCCGCTTCGCGTGCGTGGCTTGCTGTCTCGATCCGCTGGCCGCAGGATTGTGGCCGGAGAATGCGGAGGAGCCCAGGATGGCAGCACCGTCGCGCGGCGACAGGGTGAAGAATATTCATTCCCGGTCAGTCACGATGAACGGGGTATCCGCCTGTGCCGGCATCCTGGGGAACGCCCCCGTCGGCCATGGTGGCATCGCAGCATGATCACCACCGTCGTGCCGGCGCACGAGCCACAGCCGGCGGCCCGCCGTGGCGGCTCGCTGGCCATGGCGTGACGCGCGGAGACGCGGCGGGATCATCACCCTTCCTGCCGGCTGGTCGTCGGCCATGACCGCGGCGCATAGTGCGTGCGACGTCCGAGACGCCAACCGGCATCAGCTGAATCGCGTAACCAAGGCAGAACACACATGATCGTTGGATTTATCGGCCTCGGCACCATGGGTGCCAGCATGGCGAGCAACCTGCAGAAGGGCGGCTACAAGCTGGTCGTCAACGACATCGCCCGGCAGAACGCCCAGCGTCACATCGACGCCGGCGCCGAATGGGCCGCCACCCCGAAGGAGGTGGCGGAACGCGCCGATGTCGTCTTCACCTCCCTCCCTGGCCCGCCTGAGGTCGAGTCGGTGATCTACGGCGAGGATGGGCTGATCGCCGGCGCGCATCCCGGCATGGCGTATTTCGACCTGTCGACCAACAGCCAGGATCTGGTGCGCCGCATCCATGACGACATGGCGCCGAAGGGTGCCGCGGTGTTCGATGCACCGGTCAGCGGCGGCCCGCACGGCGCGGCCAGCGGCAAGCTGGCCATCTGGGTCGGCGGCGACAAGGCGCTGTACGAGAAGCTGAAGCCGGTACTCGACAGCTTCGGCGACAAAGCCTCCTACATCGGCCCGATCGGCTCCGCCACCGTGGCCAAGCTGGTGCACAACCTGTCCGGCTACGCCATCCAGACGGTGATGGCCGAGACCTTCACCATGGGCGTGAAGGCAGGCATGGACCCGATCGAGTTGTGGAAGGCGATCCGCGAAGGTGCGCTCGGCCGCCGCCGCACCTTCGACCGCATCGCCGACCAGTACCTGATCAACCACTACGACCCGCCGGCCTTCGCGCTGAAGCTGGCCTACAAGGATGTCTCGCTGGCGGTCGGGCTCGGCCGCAAGGTGGGCGTGCCGATGCGGCTCTGCAACCTGGTGCAGGAGGAGATGAGCGAGGCGCTGAACCGCGGCTGGAGCCACCGCGACAGCCGCGTCACCATGCTGCTGCAGAATGAGCGTGCCGGCGTCACCATCAACTGCGACCGGGCGAAGGTGAAATCGGTCCTCGATTCGGACAAGGGCTGATGTACCGCGTCTACGCCATCCGCTACGCGCATCGCGACGCGAAGCGAGCGGATCATTTCATCGGCGGCGATCCGCATGACGCGCCGATGCCGATGGACTACTTCGTCTGGGCGGCGATCGGCGAGCAGCGCAGCTTCGTCATCGACGCCGGCTTCACCGAGGCGGTGGCGAAGCGCCGCAAGCGGCAATGGCTGCGCTGCCCGGCGGACAGCCTGAAGCTCATCGGGCTGGATCCGGCGAATGTGCAGGATGTCATCCTGACGCATCTGCACTACGACCACGTCGGCAGCTTCGACAAATTTCCCAAGGCGGATTTCCACCTGCAGGAATCGGAAATGCACTACGCCTGCGGCCGGTACATGCGCTACCCGAAGCTGTCGCACAGCTTCGAGCCGGATGACATCGCCGGCATGGTGAAGCTGAACTTCGGCCAGCGCGTCCGCATGCTGGGCGGCGACGCCGAGATCGCCCCCGGCATCCGCACCTATCTGGTGAAGGGGCACTCCGCCGGGCTGCAATGCGTGACGGTGGAGACGCAGCGCGGCACGGTCGTGCTCGCCTCCGACGTCACGCATTTCTACGAGAACATGGAAGCCGGCCGCCCCTTCACCACCGCCTTCCACATCGGCGAGATGCTGGAGGGCTTCGACAAGCTCCGCCAACTCGCGCCGAGCCCGCAACACATCGTGCCGGGCCATGACCCTGAGGTGATGCGCCGCTATCCGGCAGTGCCGGGGCTGGAAGGCATCGTCGCCCGCCTCGACCTGCCGCCAAGCGAGTAACCCGGGCTGGTCCAGGGGGCGCCCGCCCCCTGGCGGTAGGGATCTGGGGAAGGCGCCGCCTTCCCCAACACTCGCGCGGTCACCTCTCCAACCGAATTCCCGCCTTCCGCGCCACCTCCGCCCAGAGCGGCAGCTCCGTCTTGATCACCTGCCGAAATGCCTCCGGCATCAAGCCGACCGGATCAAGCGACAGTGCCTGAAGCTTTTGCCGGATCATCGGCTCATGGCCGGTCGCCGCGGCCTCGGTGGCAAGGTGTTCGAGGATAGCGGCCGGCGTGCCGGCAGGCGCCAGCATCCCACTCCACAGCCGCAAGGTCAGGTCGGGGTAGTCCAGCTCCGCCATGGTCGGGCTGTCCGGCCAGGCGGGCAGCCGCTGCGCCGCCGTCACCGCCAGCACGCGCACCCGCCCAGCCTGGAAGGCGACGGCGGCCGGGCCGGTATCGACCAGCGCCATGGTCACCTCATCATTGGCGACCGCGTTCACCGTATCGGCGCTGCCGCGATAGGCGACATGGATGAAGCGGGTGCCGGCGCGCTGGTTCAGCAACTCGGTCGGCAGTTGGAAGCTGGTGGCGCTGGCGCCGTAACTGCACTGCTCCGGATGGTCGCGCGCGAAGGCCAGCAGGTCCTGCATGGTGCGGAAGGGGCTGCCGGTGGCGACCACCAGCACCAGCGGAAAGGCCGCCAGCAGCGACACGGGCGCGAAGTCGCGCAGCGGATCATAGGGCAGCCGGTCGTAGGTGGCGGGGTTGAAGACGATGGGGCCGCTGGCGCCGATCAGCAGCGTATGGCCATCCGGCACCGCCCGCGCCACCAGTTCCGCACCAAGGATCGCCTGGGCGCCCGGGCGATTCTCCACCACGAAGGGCTGGCCGAGGCGCTCGGCCAGCCGCTGGCCATAGAGCCGCGCAAGGATGTCGTTGGCCCCGCCCGGCGTATAGGGCACTACCAGGCGCACCGGCCGGTCCGGCCAGGCACCGCCACTGGTCCGGGCCTGCGCGGCGAAGGGCAGCGCGGCGGAGGCCAGCAGGGCGCGGCGGCGGATCACGGCGGGTTCACCCGTGCCGTCGGCACCGCCGCCTGGCCGCGGCCATGCGTCACCGTGCCGCCGCCGAGGGCGGTCGCCTGCGCCTGGAGTGGTCCCGGCGTCCCTTCTCATCGAGGATCGAGGCGAAAACAGTGCCAAGGTAGTGCAGCCCTTCCGGCCGATGATGCGTGGCGCTGTGCCGGGCCATGCTGCCGGTCCCTCCAATCCGCGCCGAAGGTCGGGCGGCAAGGCGGTGGCTGTCAAACCCCGTCCTCATGCTAGGCTGCCGGCAATGGAGGAGACACGATGGGACCGTTGCAGGGCTTTCGCATCCTGGAATTCGCCGGCATCGGCCCCGGCCCCTTCTGCGCCATGGTGTTGGCCGATCTCGGGGCCGAGGTGATCCGGATCGACCGCAAGGCGGGCCCGCCCGGCGACCGCCGTGACTTCACCGGCCGCGGCCGCCGCTCCATCGCCCTTGACCTGAAGTCCCCGCACGCCATCGCCGCGGTGCTGCGGCTGGTGGAGGGCGCCGATGCGCTGCTGGAAGGCTTCCGCCCCGGGGTGACGGAACGTCTCGGTCTTGGGCCCGATGCCTGCCTCGGCCGCAACCCGCGCCTCGTCTACGGCCGGATGACCGGCTGGGGGCAGGACGGGCCGCTGGCCCAATCAGCCGGGCATGACATGAACTACATCGCCCTGACCGGCGCGCTCTGGGCCATTGGCCGTCCCGGGGAGCGTCCGGTGCCGCCGCTCAACCTCGTCGGCGACTACGGCGGCGGTGGCATGCTGCTGGCGATGGGTCTGCTGGCCGGGCTGCTCTCGGCGCAGCGCACCGGCCAGGGCCAGGTGGTGGATGCGGCGATGGTCGATGGCGCGGCGCTGCTGATGGCGCCGATCTACGCCATGAAGGCACGCGGCCGCTGGGGCAACCAGCGCGGCAGCAACATGCTGGATGGCGCCTCCCCCTGGTACGACACCTATGAATGCGCCGACGGCCGCTGGCTCTCGGTCGGGCCGATCGAGCCGCAATTCTTCGCCCTGATGTGCGACAAGCTCGGCCTCGATTCGAATCGCTTCCCGGACCGGATGGAGCCCGCCAGCTGGCCGGCGCTGAAGGCCGAGCTGACGGCGATCTTCCTGACCCGCACGCGGGACGACTGGGCGGCTCTGTTCGAGGGCACGGATGCCTGCGTCGCCCCTGTGCTCGACATGGAGGAAGCGCCGGCGCATCCGCACAATGCCGCGCGCGGCACCTTCCTCGCCCGCGACGGCGTGGTGCAGCCCGCCCCGGCGCCGCGCTTCAGCCGCACCCCGGCCGAGCCCGGCGCCCCCGCCGCGCTGCGCGGCGAGCACACAGAGGCGGTGCTGCGGGATGCCGGCTTCACCACGGCCGAGATCACCGCCCTGCGCGACGCCGCAGCCATCTGAACGGGAGGACAATGATGGACACCACCATGGGCGGCACCGCCGCCAGTCTCACTGGCCCGCGGAGTGTCTTTTCCTCCGATCACGAGATCTTCCGCGGCCAGGTGCGCCGCTTCTTCGAGAAGCACATCGTGCCCTTCCACCGGCAATGGGAACGGGATGGCATCGTGCCGCGCAGCCTGTGGCTGGAAGCAGGCAGCGCCGGGCTGCTCTGCCCGATGCTGGCGGAGGAATACGGCGGCGCCGGCGCCGATTTCGGCTATTCCGCCGTCATCATCGAGGAGATCGCCCGGACCAACTGCACCGGCCCTGGCTTCCCGCTGCATTCCGACATCGTCGTGCCCTACATCGCCGATCTGGCGAGCGAGGAGCGGAAGCGCGAATGGCTGCCGAAGATGGCGCGCGGCGAGATCATCGGCGCCATCGCCATGACCGAGCCGGGCATGGGCAGCGACCTCAAGGCGATGCGCACCACGGCGAAGCGCGACGGCGACCATTACGTCATCAATGGCTCCAAGACCTTCATCAGCAACGGCCAGCTGGCGGATCTGGTCATCGTCTGCGCCAAGACCGACCCCTCCGCGGGGCGCAAGGGCATCAGCCTGATCTGCGTCCCCGCCGGCACGCCGGGCTTCACCAAGGGCCGCAACCTGGAGAAGATCGGCCTGCATGCACAGGACACCTCGGAGTTGTTCTTCGAGGATGTCCGGGTGCCGGTCGGCAACCTGCTGGGCGAGGAGAACAAGGGCTTCTCCTACCTCATCCGCAACCTGCCGCAGGAACGGCTGGTGATCGCCGTGCGGGCGGCGATGGGGATGGAGGTGATGCTGCAGAAGACGGTGGACTACGCCCGCGAACGGCAGGTCTTCGGCCAGTCGGTGATCGACTTCCAGCACAACCGCTTCAAGCTGGCGGATGCCAAGGCCCAGGCTGCAATGTTCCGGGTCTTCGCCGATCATTGCCTGGCGCTGCACCTGCGCGGGGAGTTGACCGTGGAACTGGCGGCGACAGCCAAGCTGCTGGGTGCCGAGATGCAGAACCGGCTGTTCGACGATTTCCTGCAGATCCACGGCGGCTATGGCTACATGGCCGAATACGAGATCGGCCGCGCCTGGGCCGATGCCCGGGTCGGCCGGATCTACGGCGGATCGAGCGAGGTCATGCGGGAGATCATCGGCCGCACGCTCTAGGCGCTTGCCGACCGGGTCCTTGCAAGCCGGGGGGCGCGGGCCGATGTCGGGGGCATGATCGCTTTCGACAATAGCTATGCCCGCCTGCCCGATCGGTTCTTCGCCCGGCTCGATCCGACGCCGGTGAAGGCGCCGGCACTGATCAAGGTGAACGAGCCACTCGCACGGGAGCTCGGCCTCGATCCCGCCGACATCGACGCGGATGTGGTCGCCGGCAACCGTATCCCGCAGGGCGCCCAGCCGATCGCCCAGGCCTACGCCGGCCACCAATTCGGCCATTTCACCCCGCAGCTCGGCGATGGCCGTGCCATCCTGCTGGGCGAGGTGGTGGGCCGGGATGGCGTGCGGCGCGATATCCAGCTCAAGGGCTCCGGCCCTACCCCTTGGTCGCGCCAGGGTGACGGACGGGCGGCACTGGGCCCGGTGCTGCGCGAATACCTGATCAGCGAGGCCATGCACGCCATAGGCGTGCCGACCACCCGTACCCTGGCGGCGGCAACCACTGGCGAATGGGTGTTCCGAGAAGGAGCCCTGCCTGGCGCCGTGCTGGCCCGGGTCGCCGCCAGCCACATCCGCGTCGGCACCTTTCAGTACTTCGCCGCCCGCAGTGACATGGAGGCGGTGAAGCTGCTGGCCGACCATGCCATCGCCCGCCACTATCCGGCGGCCGCCAAGGCCACGAACCCGTATCGTGCCTTGCTGGAAGCCGTGGTGGCGCGGCAGGCGCCGCTGATCGCCCAATGGCTACATATCGGCTTTATCCATGGGGTGATGAACACCGACAATTGCGCCATCTCCGGCGAGACCATCGATTACGGTCCCTGCGCCTTCCTCGATGCCTATGATCCGGCGGCGGTGTTCAGCTCCATCGACCAGGGCGGGCGCTATGCCTACGGCAACCAGCCGCGCATCGCGCAATGGAACCTGGCCCGGCTGGCCGAGACGCTGCTGCCGCTGCTGGCGGAGGAGGAACAGGCCGCAATCGACAGCGCGCAGGAGGCGCTGGCCGGATTCGGGCCGCAGTTCCAGGCGGCCTATCTCGGCGGGCTGCGGCGCAAGCTGGGTCTGACGACGGAGCAGGAGGGCGATGCAGCGCTGGTACAGGACCTGCTGCAGCGCATGGCCGACAACCAAGCCGATTTCACCCTGACCTTCCGCGCCCTTTGCGATGCCGCCGCTGGGCCGGAGGGCGATGCGGCGGTACGGGCGCTCTTCACCGATCCCGGTGCCTATGATGCCTGGGCTCCCGCCTGGCGGCAGCGGCTGGCGGCGGAACCGGCAGCCGACCGCCCGGCGGCGATGCGCGCCACCAACCCCGCCTTAATCCCGCGCAACCACCTGGTGGAGGAGGCCATTGTCGCCGCCGTGGCGCGCGAGGATTTCCAACCCTTCGAGTCGCTGCTCGCCGTGGTGACCCGGCCATTCGACGACCAGCCGGAGGCGGCGCGCTACGCCCTGCCGCCACGGCCTGAGCAACGGGTGCTGCAGACCTTCTGCGGCACCTGACGCGCACTGGCACCATCGCCATGAAAAAACCCGCGCCGACCGAAGCCGGCGCGGGTCCCCGCCATTCTGGCAGCGACCGGCCGCGGGATTCTCCCGGCGGCCGGCCAAACCAGTTCAGATCAGAATGATGTCGTTCGTGTCGAAGCTGCCGAGACCGGCGAAGATGACGGTATCGGTGCCAACCGTCATCAGGTAGTCGCTGCCCAGAGCGGTGAAGATCGGCTCGAAGCCGGCATAGCTGGCCTCGGACAGCACCAGCTTGTCCACGCCGATGGTGAAGTCGGTGATGTAGTCATTGCCGTCGCCGGACTGGAAGTAGAAATAGTCGGCACCGTCGCCGCCGGTCAGCACATCGTCGCCGACGCCGCCATTCAGCGAGTCCGAACCATCGCTGCCAAGCAGCGTGTCGTTCCCGCCACCGCCCGCCAGGCTGTCGTCGCCGGCGCCGCCGAAGATGAAGTTGCCGAGGCTGTTGCCGGCCAGCGTGTCGCCGAAGCCCGAGCCGACCACATGCTCGACCGCGATCAGCGTACTGGTGTCGGCACCGACGGTCGCGCTGCCGTCGCCAAGGTCGCCAAGCGTCAACACCACATTAGTCGTGGCGAAGCGATAGTCGACCAGATCCTCGCCCTCGCCGCCATCCAGCATGTCATTTCCACCGGCGCCGGCGATAATGGTGTCGTTGCCGAGCCCGCCGTTCAGCATATTCGCCGCGGCATTGCCGATAAGATAGTCGGCGAAGCCGCTGCCGATGACACTCTGGATGTTGAGCAGCACGTCGGAGCCTTCGCCGACCGCGCCGTTGTTCCCCAGGTTGACAATCATCGGGCCGGTCGCGGCGGTGTAGTCGACGGTGTTGTTGCCGCCGCCGCCGTCCAGCGTATCGTTGCCGAGACCACCGGCCAGGGTGTCGTTGCCACCATTGCCGTACAGGTAGTTGGCGCCATCGTCGCCAGTGATGGAGTCGTCAAAGTTGGAGCCGACGACCCATTCGATGTTCAGCAGCGTGTCGGTACCCTCTCCGGTGGCAACACCATCCGCCAGGTTCACCACCACCGCAGCGGCGCTGAGGCGGTAATCCACCAGATCGAGCCCCTCGCCGCCGTCCAGGAAGTCATCGCCCGCGCCGCCCATCAGCGTGTCACTGCCGGCGCCACCATCGATGTTGTCGCCGCCGCCCAAGCCGACAAGATAGTTGTCGGCATCATCGCCGGTCAGATCGTCACCGAATTCGGTGCCGATCGCGCCTTCGATGCTGGTGAGCACACTACCGGAGTTGCCTTCGGTACCGGAACCGGTGCCGAGCAGCCCGAGGTTGACCGACACCGGGCCCAGGTTACCTCGGAAATCGGCGATGTCGTAGCCTTCACCGCCAATCAGCGTGTCCGGGCCACCCAGGCCGACGAGCGTGTCACTGCCGGCGCCGCCCACAAGCTGGTTGGCGCCGCTGGTGCCGGCGATGAAGTCGTTGAAATCAGTGCCAATGACGTTCTCGATGCTGATCAGCGTGTCGGTGTCGCCGCCATGGATGCCGGTGCCACCGTCGAGGTCGACAAGAACCGGCCCGGCGCTGCCGCTGTAGTCGGCGGTGTCGCTGCCGGCGCCGCCGTCGAGCAGGTCGTCGCCCGCGCCGCCGACCAGCGTGTCGTTGCCCGCGGCGCCCGAGAGGTTGTCGTCGCCGGCGCCGCCCTCCAGCCGGTTGGCCGCCGCGCTGCCGGTCAGGTCGTCGCCGAAGCCGGAGCCGACCAGGTGCTCGATGCCGACCAGCGTGTTGCCGTCGCCGTCGCCGCCGGTGCCGCTGCCCGGCACGAACTCCAGGGTCGCGCTGACCGCGCCCGACGCCCCGGCGTAGCTCACCGTGTCGCTGCCGGCGCCGCCGTCCAGCACCCCGTTCGCAGCGGCGATGATGGTGTCGTCGAAGCCCGAGCCGGTGATGTTCTCGATGTCGAGCAGCGTGTCGGTGCCCTCGCCGGTCACCACCCCGCCCGGCAGATCGGCCAGGACCGGCCCGGCGCTGCCGCTGTAGTCGGCGGTGTCGCTGCCGGTGCCGCCGTCGAGCAGGTCGTCGCCCGCGCCGCCGACCAGCGTGTCGTTGCCCGCGGCGCCCGAGAGGTTGTCGTCGCCGGCGCCGCCCTCCAGCCGGTTGGCCGCCGCGCTGCCGGTCAGGTCGTCGCCGAAGCCGGAGCCGACCAGGTGCTCGATGCCGACCAGCGTGTTGCCGTCGCCGTCGCCGCCGGTGCCGCTGCCCGGCACGAACTCCAGGGTCGCGCTGACCGCGCCCGACGCCCCGGCGTAGCTCACCGTGTCGCTGCCGGCGCCGCCGTCCAGCGAATCCGGGCCGATGCCCGCCACCAGCGTGTCATTGCCGCCAAGCCCCTCGAGCGTGTCGGCACCGCCGGTCCCCAGAAGCTCGTTGTCGGATTCGTCGCCGGAGATGAGCGGCATGGAAACGGCCTCCAATGGACAAGCGGCCAGATCAAGCCCCCAGCGGGCCCTTTCTGAACGGACGATTGAAAGCGCTTATAGTGTCTTCACACTTGGCGGTGAAGAAGTCACGGCGTCTCATTTTGTTGCACAACTTAAGTCAGCTTAACGACAACGTATTCGCGGCGACGGCTGCCGGTAGCGGAGGCTACCTACCGGCCCATTGCCGCCGGGCGTTCTCGCGATACGGTGAAACAACGCTTTTGCAACCGATTGGCTGTTCCATCTGCATTGGCGCGGCAAACGCCCGGGCCGAACCAGCTGGTGTAATGAGTTGTAAAGCCAATCCCTTAGTCGTTGACCGCTCAGCAACCCATGGTTAAAGAAGCGGCATGTCTTACGGCGCCGTTGTGCGTCAAACCACGCTGGGGTGCTGGCAATGGGCGATTTCGCTTCGATTATCGGCGGCGGGCACACGGATGGCGGCATCGCCTCCGATCACGATGCCGTTTACCATATCGGCGGTACCGGGGTTATTCTGGACCGCGGCGGCACCACCGGTGAGGCTTATGTTGATGCGACGGGGTCGATCAGCACCTATGTCCAGGCCGGCTCGGGAGCCGACACTATCCTCGGCGGCACGGGCAACGACTCGTTCAAGGGCGGCGCCGGTGAAGACTCGATCAGTTCCGGCTCCGGCGCGGACAGCGTTGAGGCCGGCAGCGGCGGTGACACTGTTGATGGCGGGATGGGCGACGACAAGGTCGTCGGCGGTGATGGCGACGACTTCCTCCTGGGCGGCGAAGGCAATGATACGCTGTTCGGCGGCGACGGCCTCGACACGCTGATCGGCGGCCTCGGCAACGACCTGCTGATCGGCGGCAGCGGGGCCGATCTCTTCGTCTTCGATGTCAACGGCTTCGGCAACGACACCATCTCCGGCTTCCAGGCCGGTGACGAGGTCCGGATCGTGGCCGGCGTCGAGGGCATCAACTCCGAAGCCGATCTGGCCGGCAAGGTCTCGGTGGTGGGCAACTCCGTGAAGATCGATCTCGGCGGTGGCTCCACCATCACCATCAGCGGCATCTCCGGCGGCACCACGGCGCAGGACCTGGTGAACGATATCAGCTCCTGGCTGAAGGTCGGCTCGCTGCCCACGACGTAAGTATCCAGCAACCTGTCCCTGATACCGAGAGCTGGTGACGGCGGGGGTTGTCCTGAGTATCATCGAAAGAGAGGCGGCGGCATCCATGGATGCCGCCGCTCACGTTTCCGCTGGCCTGCTGTGCCTGTCCCCGGACATCGCCATGATTGGCGTCCGCGGCGGGGCTGGCGGCTTACCGCCTGGTCTGGACACTGCGGCCGCCAGTTTCGAACTGGCCGGCGAGCCGTTGCGGTCGAGCATTTCCTGGCAGGCCTTCCCAACCCCGGACAGCGGTCCCGGCACCGCGCTCTGGCTGCTGCTGGCGCGAACCCAATCCGGACTGGAGCCGGGCGGTATCCTGCTGTTGCGGGCACCAAACGGCGCCGCCGCGCTGCACCTGCTGCCTGTTCCCGACATGGCCGCACTGACCGGCGCCACCGCCCCGGGGCTGGTGCTGGCCATCCTTCGCTTCGTCGCCACCAAGGCGCTCGGAGTCATGCGGGCGGCCGAGGATCAGGCGCTGGCCACCGCCTGCCACGGCTTTGCCAATACTACCCTGGCGTCGAGCCAGACCGCACTGCCGGTGGCGCTCTGCGGCCATGACAGCATCCTCTGGTCGCTGCCCACCGGCGTCGGCGTGGACCCGGGCGTGCATTTCGTGCTCGGCCGCCACCGGATTCGCCGCACCGCCATCGGCGCCAGCAACTTCATCCTGCCCGACCGCGGCATGGCCGGCGGATTCTTGCTGCCGCCCATGGGGCCAGGGCCGATCCATCTGGCGCCGGCCGACGCAAGGCTGCCCGGCCTGCCGGAACTCGGCCGCCGCAAGGATCCGCAATCCCAGGCGCTGCACCGGGCTGCCCTGGCCGAGATCAATCGCCGCGCCGGTGCTGAGCCGGGCTTCCGCCGGCTGCTGCGCGACCAGGCCATGCTGGCACCGGTCCAGCCCTTTCGTCAGTTGGCCGACCCGGAACACCCCTTCGGCGCCTCGCTCGACATGGCGGTGCAGGACCATGCCGGCGGGCTGTTCCTGCGCGGCTGGCTGCGCGACCCGCTCGGCATGGTCACCGGGATGACGCTGCTTGGCGGCCGCGGCGAGCGCCCGCTCGATCTCACCGCCACTGCCCGCTTCCCGCGCGCCGACCTGCTGAAGACCTTCGCCGATTCGCCGCATGGCGGGGCCACCGCCAAGCCCGGATTCGCTGCGCATCTGCCGGATGCGGCGCCCCGCCCCGTCGCGCAATGGTCGCTCCGGCTCGAGCTGTCGACCGGCGAGCAGGTGGTGCTCACCGCGCCGCCCGGGCTGCTGCACCCACAGGCGGCGCGCGACAGGATCCTCGGCGCCATCGCCCCGGCGCATGTGACGCAGGAGATCCTCGCGCGCTGCATCGCCCCGCCGGTTGCCCGGCTGCACGGCCAGGTCATGGCCAGCCGCGGCACGCCCGACGTACTGCACATCGGCACCCCGCCGGCGCAGCCCTTCGCCTCCATCGTGGTGCCGCTCTACCGCAACCTGCGCTTCCTGCGGCACCAGCTCGGCGCCTTCGCCCGCGACCCGGCGCTGCGCGGCGCCGAGCTTATCTACGTGCTCGATTCACCGGAACAGCGGGATGAGGTGGAGCACCTGTTGCGCGGCATGCAGGGCCTCTATCGCCTGCCGCTGACCCTGGTGGTCCAGCCGACCAACTACGGCTATGGCGCCGCCTGCAACGCCGGCGCCGAGCAGGCGCGGGCCCCGGTGCTGCTGCTGTTCAACTCCGATGTGGTGCCGGCCGACCGCGGCTGGCTGCAGCCGTTGCTGGCGGCGCTGGCGACCGACCCCGGCCTCGGCGCGGTTGGGCCGAAGCTGCTGTTCGAGGATGGCTCGCTGCAGCACGCCGGGCTGTTCTTCGAGCGTGGGCCGGGCGGCGAGTGGTTCAACAACCACTATCACAAGGGCTTTCCGCGTCACTGGCCGGCGGCGCAGCAGCCCCGCCCGGTGCCCGGCATCACCGGCGCCGCCTTCTGCGTCCGCACCGCGGCCTTCCGCGCGGTCGGCGGCCTCACCCTCGACTACGTCATCGGCGACTACGAGGACAGCGACCTCTGCCTGAAGCTGCGCGCCGCCGGGCATGGCATCGGCTATGTCCCCGCCAGCGAGCTCTACCATTTCGAACGCCAGTCGATCCGCGATCATGTCGGCTACGCCCGGACCCTGGCTAGCAATTACAACCGCATGCTGCACCATGGCCGCTGGGATGCGGCAATCGAGGCGCTGATGGCCGGCATGCCACGCCCATCCTCCGCCTTCGGGGAGGGCTGAGCCATGCGACTGCTGTTCCTCTGCCACAACCACCCCGGCCTGCAGGCCGGCGGCACCGAGGTGCTGGCCCGCAGCCTGTTCCGCGAGCTGCGCGACCGCCACGGGGTGGAAGGCGCCTTCCTCGCCGCCGTCACCGGCGCGCATCGGGAACGCCGGCCCGGTACCATGCTGCAGGGCATCAACGACCAGCCCGATGAGATGCTGGTCTGGCTCGGCCATTTCGACCGCTTCTTCCTGGCCCAGCCGGACACCTACGGTCTCGCCAGTCTGGCGCCGGTGATCGCCGAACTGGCACCCGACGTGGTGCATCTGCACCATCCGCTGATGTTCGGCCTCGAGACCGTCGACCTGATCCGCCGCGCTGCACCGCGGGCCAGGCTGATCTTCACCGCGCATGATTACTTCCCGCTCTGCCCGCAGGAAGGCCAGTTGCTGACCACCGCCGGCCGCCTCTGCCAGGGGCCGTCGCTGGATGCCTGCCAGGCCTGCTTCCCCGGCCGGCCGGGCGCCGATTTCGTCATGCGGGCGTTGCAGATGCGCGACGTGTTCCGCGACTTCGACCGCATTCTCACCCCCTCCGCCTTCGCCCGCGACCGCTATGTGGCGGCAGGCTGGCCGGCAGAGCGCTTCACCGTCATGCCAAACGGGCTGCTGCCCGCCGAGCCGGCGCCGCACCGCATCGCGCCGGACGGAAGGCGCGACCGCTTCGGCTTCTTCGGCCATCTCAACCGCTTCAAGGGCGGGCTGGTGGCGCTCGAGGCATCGCGGCAGTTGCAGGCCGCCGGCATCGCCCACCGGCTGACCCTGCATGGCGGAGCCGCCTACCAGTCGGACAGCTTCATGGAGACCCTGCGCGCCGACCTCGCGGCGACGCCGGCCGCCACCTGGCCCGGCCCCTACGGCGCGGCCGAGCTGCCGGGGCTGATGGCGCAGGTCGATTGGGTGGTGGTGCCCTCCATCTGGTGGGAGAATGCGCCGCTGGTGATCCAGGAAGCCTTCCTGCACCGCCGCCCGGTGATCTGCGGCGGCATCGGCGGCATGGCCGAGATGGTGCGGGATGGGGTGGACGGGCTGCATGCCCCAGTCAACGACCCCGCCGGCCTTGCCCAGGTGATGCGCCGCGCCATGACGACGGAGGGGCTGTGGGACCACCTGGTCGCCCATATCGCGCCACCGCCGACCATCGCCGAAGTGGCTGAACGCCACCTTGAACTCTATCAAGATGCAATGGGGCTGATAACGGCCTAGTGTGTCGCCGCTGCTGCTTGCCGAAGCCTTCGGCGGGCGTGCCACGCGCCAGTATCATCGGCGCCCGGAGGAACTCGGTCGGAATCGTGACCGCCGGAGGTTAAAGCACCGAAAGCGCAAGTCACGCTGCCAGCCAACGGGGCTGAAGCCTGATTGCTTCAGTTGAAGCGGTCGGGTGCCAGCCGCGGTCCGGATGGATACCGCAGGCGACCGGCCGCACGACTTCGGCGGGCCGGTTTCGGGAGAACCATAAGGATGAGTGTTCTGCAGTCGGTTCAGCCCGGTCGGGAGACTACGCGCATGACGGAGGGTGACCAGGCGACCCAGGCCACGCGTCCGGCGTCAGATGTGCGTGGCCTCATCGACAATGCGACGACCGACCGACTCTACGGCTGGGCCTGGGATGCGGGCTATCCGACGCATCGGGTACCAGTGGAGCTGCGGTTGGACGGCGAGACGGTGGCCAGCACCATCGCCGATTTCGCCCGGCCGGACCTTGCCGCCAACGGCATCGGCGACGGCTGCCACGCATTCGAATTCGCGTTGCTACCCGAATGGTTCGATCGCCGCTCCGAACTCACGCTGATGGCGCAGGGTGGCGACGGTGGCAGCTACCCGATCACCGTCCGGCTGCGCCGCCAGGACGACAGCCAGGTGACCACTACGCTGCAGCGGACGGTCGAAGCGGTGGCCGCCGAGCAGCAGGCGATCCGCGGCGAATTCGCCGCCTTCCGCAGCCGTGCCGAGCAACTGCCGGACGCCGAGGCGGTGGCCGCGATCGGCCGCAGCAACGCGGCGCTGGAACGCCGGCTCAATGAGCTGGAGCTCTGGCTGTCGCGGCTGGATGCCAAGCTGGCGCAGGCCGACGCCACGCCTGAGGCGGCCTCGCCCGGCCGGCTCGACCCTTGGCAGGCGGTGCTGATCGCCGTGCTCGCCAGTGCCGCGAGCGCCGCCATGGCGTTGGCGGTCGCGAATTCCTGGAGCTGACCGCATGTCGGGCACGGCCGCGCCATCCCAATCGCCGGAGGTCCTGCTCAGGCGGGCCATCGAGGACATCCTGCGGGCCGCCAGCGGCTGGCTGATCCTGGTGTCCGGCCTCGGTGTGCTGGGCATGCTGCTGGCCTTCGCCATCGTCATGAACAAGATGTCGCTGATCACCCGGGTGCCACAGACCTTGAGCCTCGGCACGCTGGAGACCGCCTGCGTCTTCTGGCTGATCGCCCTGGCGGTGGGGGCGGCGCTGAAGGCGCTGCAGGCCCATGCCCTCGGTACCATGGCGCGCTACACGGCGCAGCGACTGGCGGTGCCGGCGGTGCTGTCCACCGCCCAACGCGCCGGACGGCCGGAAACGCTTTCGGCCGAGGTGCTGAACGACATCGAGACCTTGCGCGCCAGCCTGGCCGGCCCGGCCGCCAAGGTGGTGGTGAGCCTCATCGTCACGCCGGTCCTGCTGGTGCTGATCAGCCTGATGCACATTGCCTTCGGCATCGTGGCGCTGGTCTTCTGCATCCTGGCCAGCATCCTCAGCATCCTGCTGGCGCGAGCAAGCGAACGCGCGGCGACGCTCAACGGCGCCGCCGAGGCGCGGGCCTATGGGCTGACCGCGGATGCGATGCGGTCCGGCGAAGCAGTGCTGGCAATGGGCATGCTGCCCAGCCTGGCGCAGGAATGGATCAAGGTCAGCACCGCCGGCGGGGGCGAGGCATGGACGGCGGAACGCCGGGCCGAGCGGCTGCGGACGGCGCTGGAGATTTTGATGTCGGCCTTCCGCGGCGCCACCATGGTGACGATGGCCGTCCTCGCCATCAACGGCGCCAGCGTCCACGCCCTGCTCGGCGGCGCGTTGATGCTGGTCGGCTTGCTGGTGAACCCCTTCGTGGGGATCGGCGCCTATATCCGCACCATCGCCGACAGCCGGGCCGCCTGGCAGCGGTTGCGGGCGCTGGTGCAGGAGGGCGGCAGCCCGGCGGAGGGCCTGCCCTTCCCCTGCCCGGAAGGCCGGCTGGTGGTGGAGCACATGTCCTTCGCCTTCCGCGGCCCGCACCCGCCTCTGCTGCGCAACGTCGAGCTGGTGGTGGAACCGGGCGAGATCATCGCCATCGTCGGCGCCTCGGGCAGCGGCAAATCGACCCTGCTGCGGCTGCTGATGGGGGTAATGCGGCCAAGCATCGGCGGCATCTACCTGGATGGCCACGCCATGCACCAATGGGACCGCCGCGAGCTGGCCCGGCACGTCGGCTACCTGCCGCAGGACCCGCTGCTGTCGCGCGGCACCGTCGCCGAGGTGATCGCCCGGCTGGAGGCGCCGCAGATGACCCTGGTGCTGGACGCCGCCAAGCGGGCGACGGCGCATGAGGCGATCATCGCCCTGTCAAACGGTTATGCCACGCCCCTGCTGCAGGGCCACCAGCTCTCAATGGGCCAGCGCCAGCGCATCGCCCTGGCGCGGGCGCTGTACGGCAGGCCCAAGCTGCTGATCCTGGACGAGCTGGCCGGCTCGCTCGACGCGGAGGGCGAAGCCAGCGCCGCGACCCTGCTGGCGGTACTGCGGGAGGAGGGAACGGCGGTGATCTTCACCACCCATCGGCCGAGCCTGCTGGCTGCGGCCGACCGCGTCCTGGCGCTGCGCAACGGCACGTTGGTGCCGGCTGGCGAGGACCAATCGCGCATGGTCGGCCGCGTCCGCCGGGTTGCATCGCCGCGCCGCACCGGGGCTGCCGCATGAGCGCGCTGAACGACCGGAACCGGGGCGGCATGAATCGGCCGCCTGACAACAGCGGCAAAGCCGATGCCCGTGGCGGCGAAGGCCGCGCCACCGACCGACCGCGCGCGGAACCAGCCCGCCGCCTGGCCCAGCTGCGGCCGAGCGAGTTCGGCATGACGCCCTTCACGCTGCTGCTGCTGCTGCTGCTCACCCTCGGCCACACCTGCGGCCAGCTTGCCTTCGTGCTCTTTCTGAAGCACCTGTCGGACGGGGTGATCGAAAGCGGCAACACGGCGACGCTGACCGGGCTGACGCTGCTGTTTGTCGCCGCGATGATCGCCGCGGCGATCTACGGACATCTCCGCAGCGCGATGCTCGGCGCCGCGGCGGAACGCTTCGGGCTGCGCCTGCGAATGGAGGCGATGCAGGCGGCGATCCGTAACGCGGTCCGTACCGATGTCAGCGCGGCGGTGGCCATCCTCCGTGACATCGCCACGGTGCAGCGCTTCTTCTCCAGCCGCACGCCAGCCGCCCTGCTCGACGTCATCGGCGCCGTCGCGGCGGTGGCGGTGCTGTTCTACCTGGATGTCTGGCTCGGGATCATCGTCGTCACCGGCATCGTCATCTCCAGCCTGCTCGGGCTGGTCATGCTGCGCGCCACCCGGCCTATCATGGCCGAGAGCAAACGGCGGCTGGACAACACTTCGGCTGAGCTCGGCGGCCAGTTCCTGCACCCGGACATGGTGCGCGGCATCGGCCTGTTGCCCGCCACGCTGCTGCGCTGGCACGGCAAATACGCCAATGCGCTCGACAGCATGGACGCCAGCCGCCGGCGTTCCGACGCGCTTCAGGAGTTGGAGAGTTTCATCTCCAGCCTCACCCTGATGGCCTGCAGCATCCGCTGCTTCTGGCTGGTAGTCGATCACACCGCAACCGTCGGCCTGCTGCTCGCCACCATGCTGCTGGTCAGCATGGCGACCGGCCCCTTCTCGGGCCTGTTCAGCTCCTGGGAGAGCTGGGGCAACTCGGTGCAGGCCTGGCGGCGGCTGCGCGAGGCGATGCGCCAGGACGGCGCGCCGGAGGTCCACCCGCCGGAGCCGGAGGCGGCGACCGGGCTGTTGATCGAGGGCCTCGGCTTCTGGCCGGAAGGCCGCCCCAAACCGATCCTCACCGGCATCAACCTGCGGGTGGCGCCTGGCACGATGATGACGGTGCAGGGGCCGAACGGCGTCGGCAAATCCACCCTGCTGCGGCTGGTGCTGGGGCTGATGCCGCCGACCACCGGCCGGGTGCTGCTGGACGGCCAGGACACATGGCATTGCGACCGCGCCGAGCTCGGCGCCCGCATCGGCTACCTGCCGCAGGATGTGCAACTGCTGGAAGGCGACGTGTTCCGCAACATCGGCCGCGGCCCGGATGCCGCGCCGGACGACGTGGTGGCCGCCGCCCGCGCCGCCGGCGCGCATGAGATGATCGGCCGGCTGCCGCTCGGCTACCAGACGCCGGCCGGCGGCACCAGCGGCATCTCGGCCGGGCAGCGCCGGTTGATCGGTCTGGCGCGCGCGCTGTACCGCGACCCTGCGCTGGTGGTGATGGACGAGCCCGAGGTCGGGCTCGACGGCCATTCCCGCAGCATGATGCGCCGCGCGGTGGAAGCGGCAAAGGCGCGCGGCGCGGTGGTGCTGGTGGTGACGCATGAGCCGCGCACCTGGAACGACGTGACCGATCTTCGCCTGCTGCTCGAACGGGATGGCACCTGGCAGGTGCGCCCGGCCGAGCAGGATGCCGACATCATGGGAGGCAGCCTTGCAACAGTTGATTGAGGAGCGTCCGGAGACGCGGCAAGGGGCTGGGCAGTCGCTGGTCCGGGCGGATACCGGGCTGCCCACCGCGCTGCCGCCGCCGCTGTCCATCGAGGCCCAGCTGGAGGCCCGGGTGCAGTCGCCGCCGGTGGCCCGCGTGGCCCGGATGGCGCTGCTCACCCTTTCGCTCAGCATCGTCCCCTTCGTCGGCTGGGCGACCATGACGAAGATGGAGCAGGCGGTGATCGCCAGCGGCCAGCTCATCCCCGAGGGCCGGCGCAAGACGGTGAACCTGCTGGAGCCGGGCATCCTGCGTAGGCTGCTGGTGCAGGACGGCACGCTGGTGCAGGAAGGCCAGCCGCTGCTCCAGCTCGACGTCACCCAGGCGGAGGCGTCGGCCGACCAGGCGCGGGCGCAATACTGGGGCGGACGTGCCCGTATCGCCCGGCTGCGCGCCGAGCAGGCGGAGAGTCGCACCCTGGAATTCCCCGAGGAGGTGCAGCGGGCCGCTGCCGAGAACCCCTCGGTGCTGAACTTCATCGAGGTCGAGCAATCGCTGTTCCGTGCCCGCTGGGGCGCCTTCGACGGTCAGGTAGCGGTGCAGGAACGCGCCATAAGCCAGCTCAGGGAACAGATCTCCGGCGTCCGCGGTCAGCGCGACGCGGCCGAGGCGCAGGTGCGCTCCACCCGCGAGCAGATCGCCGGCCTGTCCCGGCTGCTGGCGCAGGGCTTCGCCTCCCGCTTCACGGTGCTGGAATTGCAGCGGACCGAGGCCAGCTTCGTCTCCGCCATCGCCACCGCCATGTCGCAGGAGGCCCAGCTGCGCGAGCAGGTGAGCCAGGCGGAGAAGCAGTTGGCGACCATCCGCCTCACCCGCCTGTCGGAGATCGCCACCGACCTGCAGACGACGGAGACCCAGACCGCCAGCGCCGCCGGCGCATTGCGGGCGGCGCAGGACGTGCTGAACCGGCGCGAGGTGCTGGCCCCGGAAAGCGGCAAGGTCACCAACATCCAGGCCTTCACCCCGGGCGCCACCATCGGCAGCGGCCAGCCGATCCTGGACCTGGTCCCGGCCCGCGACCGCTTCATCGTCGAGGCGCAGGTTATGCCGATCGACATCGAGCAGGTGCAGGTCGGCCAGCGGGTGAATGTCCGGCTCAGCTCTTACCGCACCCGCGAGTTGCCGACCTTCCCCGGCCATGTGACCTATGTGGCGGCGGATGCGCAGCAGACCCAGGCCGGGGTCAGCTTCTTCGTGCTGCGGGCCGAGCTGGACCAATCCGTGCTCGACCTCTACCCGCATGTCAGGCTGGGCGCCGGCATGCCAACCGAGGTCTATGTGCTGGGCGAGGAGCGCACGCCGCTCTCCTATCTGCTCTCGCCCATCCGCAACGCGGCACGCCGCGCCTTCCGGGATTGAGCATGGCGCCGCGGGCCTGCCCCATCGGGGGCGGCCCGCTACGGCGCCGCCCGGAGCCTGGCCTCGATCTCGTCGAGGATCGCCGGGTCGTCGATCGTCGGTGGCACGGTGTAGTCCTCGGCATCGGCGATCCGCCGCAGGGTCGCCCGCAGGATCTTGCCGCTGCGGGTCTTCGGCAAGCGGGTGACCACCCTGGCATCCTTGAAGGCCGCCACCGGCCCGATGCGGTCGCGCACCAGCGCCACCAGCTCCCGCACCAGCTCGGCCTCGGGCTTCCCGGCGCCGGATTTCAGCACCACCAGGCCGAGCGGAACCTGGCCCTTCAGGCTGTCCTTCATCCCGACCACGGCGCATTCGGCAACATCCGGGTGCGCCGCCAGCACCTCCTCCATCGCCCCGGTCGAGAGCCGATGGCCGGCGACGTTGATGATGTCGTCGGTCCGCGACATCACCGAGACATAGCCATCAGCGTCCACCACCCCAGCGTCGGAGGTGTTGTACCAGCCGGGGAAGGTCTCGAGGTAGGCTTGGCGGAACCGCGCCTCGGCCTGCCACAGGGTGGGCAGGCATGCCGGCGGCAGCGGCAGGCGGATGGCCAGGGTGCCTGTGGCGCCCGGCGGCAGCGGCTGCCCGGCCTCGTCCAGCGCCGCCACATGGTAGCCGGGGGCGGGCTTGCCGCCGCTGCCGAAGCGCGCCGGGAACAGGCCGAGGCCACGGAAATTGCCGGTGATGCTCCAGCCTGTCTCGGTCTGCCACCAGTGGTCGATCACCGGCTTCCGCAGCAGCGCCGCAACCCATTCGGCGGTCGGCGGGTCGCAGCGTTCGCCGGCCAGGAACAGCGTCCCCAGCTTCGAGAGGTCCTGCGCCGCGAGCAGCTTGCCCTCCGGGTCCTCGCGCTTGATGGCGCGGATCGCGGTGGGGGCGGTGAACATCGCCTTCACGCCGTACTCGGCGCAAACCCGCCAGAAGGTGCCGGCATCCGGTGTGCCGACCGGCTTGCCCTCGAACAGCACGGTGGTCGCGCCGACCAGGAGCGGCGCGTAGACGATGTAGCTGTGCCCGACCACCCAGCCGACATCGGAGGCGGTGAACATCACCTCCCCCGGGCCGATGCCATAGAGCAGGCCCATGGAGTTGTGCAGCGCCACCGCATGCCCGCCATTGTCGCGGACGATCCCCTTCGGTTTCCCCGTGGTGCCGCTGGTGTAGAGGATGTAGAGCGGGTCGGTCGCTGCCACCGGCACGCAGGGGTGCGGCGGCGCTTCCGCCTCCGCCTCCAGCAGGTCCCGGTCGCGGCCCGGAGTCAGCGCGCAGGACTGTTCCGGCCGTTGCAGGATCAGGCAGGCCAGCGGCTTGTGCGGTGAGAGCGCGATGGCGGTGTCGAGCAGCGGCTTGTAGGCGACCACCCGCCCCGGCTCGATTCCGCAGGAGGCTGAGATGATCACCTTCGGCTCGGCATCGGCGATGCGCGCCGCCAGCTCGGCCGCGGCGAAGCCGCCGAACACCACGGAATGCACCGCGCCGAGCCGGGCGCAGGCGAGCATCGCCACCGGCGCCTCTGGCACCATCGGCAGGTAGATCACCACCCGGTCGCCGACGCCGACGCCGAGCGCGGCGAGCGCCCCCGCCAGCTTTGCCACCCGCCGCTGCAGGGCGGCATAGGTGATCGTCGCGCGGCTGCCGGTGACCGGGCTGTCGTAAAGGATTGCCGGCTGGTCGCCGCGGCCGGCGGCGACATGGCGGTCGACGGCATTGTGGCAGGTGTTCAGCCGCCCGCCGGGAAACCAGCGGCCATAGGCACCGAGCGACGGATCGAAGCTTCGGTCCGGCGCGCGGTCCCAGTCGATTGCCCGGGCGGCGGCGGCCCAATACTCCTCGGGGGCGGCCTGGGCAGCCGCGTAGGTCGCGTCGTAGCTCGACATGCTGTCCTCCCGGATTTGCCGGCAGGGTGGCAAGGCCGGCGTGCCGCGTCCAGCCATCTGCCGCCAAGCGCCGCGGGTTTCCCCGCGGTGCGTTCGTCAGGCGCGGGCGCCGATGGTACTGGCCGGCGCCGGCTCCGCTGCATCCTGGGCGAAGATGTCGCGGTCCTTGGTCTCCGGCACGAAGATCAGGCCGATGACCAGGGTCATGGTGGCGAAGATGATCGGGTACCAGAGGCCGAAGTAGATGTCGCCGGTCGCCGCGATCAGTGCGAAGGCGGTGGCCGGCAGCAGCCCGCCGAACCAGCCATTGCCAATGTGGTAGGGCAGCGACATGGCGCTGTAGCGGATGCGGGTCGGGAAGAGCTCGACCAGCGCTGCGGCGATCGGCCCGTACACCATGGTGACGTAGATCACCAGGATGAAGAGGATGCCGACAATCGTGCCGGTCTGCGCGCGGAAGACGTCGAAGGGATGCGCCATCTTCACCACGGATGGGTTGGCTGCCGGCGGGTAGCCTGCCGCCGTCAGCGCCGCCGTCACGTCCCGATTAAAGGCGGTGCGGGCCGCCGCGGCCTCCGCCCCGGCCCGGGTCGCGTCGAAGGATTGGACTGAGGCGCCGCCGACCTGGACGGCGGCGACGGTGCCCGGCGCCGCCGCCTCCATGCGGTAGGGCACGGAGAGCCCGGCCAGCACCTGCTTGGCAATGTCGCAGGAGGAGGTGAAGGTAACGGTGCCGGTCGGGTTGAACTGGAAGTTGCAGTCCTTCGGGTCGGCCAGGATGGTGACCGGAATGGTCTGTTGCGCCTGGTACAGCGCGGGGTTGGCTTCCCGTGTCATCATCTGGAACAGCGGGAAATAGGTCAGCGCCGCGATGGCGCAGCCGGCCAGGATGATCGGCTTGCGGCCGATCTTGTCCGACAGCCAGCCGAAGAAGATGAAGCCGCCGGTGCCGAGCACCAGCGACCAGGCGATCAGCAGGTTGGCGGTATAGCCATCGACCTTCAGGATGCTTTGAAGGAAGAACAGCGCGTAGAACTGGCCGGTGTACCAGACCACGCCCTGGCCCGCGGTCAGCCCCAGCAGCGCGATCAGCGCGACCTTCGCGTTCCGCCACTGGCCGAAGGCCTCCGACAACGGCGCCTTGGATTGGGTGCCTTCCGCCTTCATCCGCACGAAGGCCGGGCTCTCCTCAAGCTGCAGCCGGATCCAGACGGAAATGCCGAGCAGCACGACCGAGAGCAGGAAGGGCACGCGCCAGCCCCAGTCGGCGAAGGCTTCCTCCCCTACCGCGGTGCGGGTGAAAAGGATGACCAGCAGCGAGAGGAACAGGCCGAGCGTCGCCGTGGTCTGGATCCAGCTGGTGTAGAAGCCGCGCCTGCCGTGCGGCGCGTGTTCCGCCACATAGGTGGCGGCGCCGCCGTACTCGCCGCCCAGCGCCAGCCCCTGCAGCAGCCGCAGGATGATAAGGATGATCGCCGCGCTGATGCCGATCTGGTCGGAGGTGGGCAGCACGCCGACGATGAAGGTCGAGGCGCCCATGATCACGATGGTGACGAGGAAGGTGTATTTCCGCCCCACCAGATCGCCCAGCCGGCCAAAGACCAGGGCACCGAAGGGCCGCACCAGGAAGCCGGCGGCAAAGGCCAGCAGGGCGAAGATGTTGCGGGTCGCGGGATCGAATTGGCTGAAAAACTTGGCGCCGATGATCACGGCGAGCGAACCATAGAGGTAGAAGTCATACCATTCGAACACCGTGCCGAGTGAGGAAGCGAAGATCACCTTCCTTTCCTCGCGCGTCATCGGCCGCGGCCCGGTGGACTGCAACGTCGCTGACTGGCTGGCCATTCCTCGCCCCTTCGATGGTTCTTATTCTGTTTCTGCCATTCGCTGGTCTTGGTTCCAGGCCAGTAGGACGCCGGCGCGTCTTTCAGCCCAGCCTAGCCATAGCAGGCTCCTCGGAACGCCGCCGCACCAGGATGCGCCATCCGCGGCTGCTCACTGCCATTTGGTGTGGGAAGAGATGACCCAGTGTTCAGGGAAACGGGCCTGCGGTCAGCCTAAAGTCCTCCGCAGCCTCGCTGCTACGGCGACGGCCCAGGGCTGACCGGATCGGCGCTGCCATGCGATGCGCCGACGGCTTGCCGGCGTTCATCATGGCAGCAAGTACGTTATAAAATGTAATCTGATATCCGGGATTCGGTACCCGCAACTGCCTCAGGCCAGTGCCCGTGCCGGTGGGCGGATGATCCAGTTCAGCCCGCTCGCCAGCATCCCGATCGCCACCATCACCGGCCAGAAGGCCGCGTAGCTGCCGGCATACTCCAGCAGCAGCGCCCCCGCACCGGCGCCGAGGAAGCCGCCAAGCTGATGGCTGAGGAAGCACACTCCATAGAGCGCACCCAGGTCGGCCACCCCGAACCGCTGGGCGATCGCCGCATTGGTCAGCGGGATGGAGCCGAGCCAGACGAAGCCCATCACCGCAGCGAAGACCACCGTGCCGGCCGGCGTAGGGGTGGTGAAAGCGAAGCAGGCGATGGCGACGCTGCGCACCGCGTAGATCCAGCCCAGCGCCTGCTCCGGCCGTATGTAGGTGCTGATCTTGCCGCACAGCCAGCTGCCCGGGATGTTGAACAGCCCGACCGTCATCAGCGCGGTGGCGCCAAGCCCGGCCGGCAGGCCGCAGACCGCGATATGGCTCGGCAGGTGCATGGTCAGGAAGGCGAGTTGGAAGCCGCAGGCGAAGAAGCCGAGAGTCAGCAGGGCGAAATTGCGGTCCGCCAGCGCCGACCGCGCCAGCGCCGGCAGCCCGGCAAGCCCTGTGGCACGCGGCCCGCTGGTCTCGATCGGCGCCCGCCATTCGATGGCGCGGGAGATCGGTACGATCAGCAGCAAGGTCGCCGCAAGGATGCCGAGGGTCGCCACCGCGCCCACTCCGCCGATCAGGCTCTGCGCCACCGGCACCAGCGCCGCCTGGCCAAGCGATCCACCGGCGCTGGCCAAGCCGATCATCTCGCCGCGCTTCTCCGGCGTCACGGCGCGGCCGACCGCGGCCAGCGCCGCGCCGGTGCCGCAGCAGGACACGCCGATGCCGGTGAGGACGCCGATGCCGAACAGCACCGCCACGGCATTGGGCAGCAGCGCGGGTAGCGCCAGCCCGGCCGAGAGCAGCAACGCCCCGCCGGCCATCACCCGGCCGGCGCCGTGGCGGTCCGCCAGCGCGCCGGTGATCGGCTGCGACAGGCCCCAGACCAGGTTGTGGAAGGCGACGGCGATGCCGAGGACAGCCGGGGAAATCCCCTGCTCCGCCGAGAGCGGCAGCAGGAAAAGGCCGAAGGTTTGCCGCATTCCCAGCGCCAGGCTGATGGAAGCGGCGGCGGCGGCGACGATGGTCCAGACGGCTACGGGCATGAACGTATCACACCCGGCGCGGTGATTCCTTCGCAAGCGCGACAAACGCCGACCCTGCCATGCGGCAGGGGCAGGGGTAGTACGCGAGTGCCAGAGGCAATCCCCCGGACCACCCTTTGATCCTGAAGGCGCTGTTCAACCCGATGTCCAAGATCAGAACTCCGGAAGCGCCAACAAGAGCCGCGACGCATTCGAGACCGGAGGCAGAGCCGCCGTCGGCTCCTGGCCCATGAGGCGGCTGTTCGAGCCGCTCCCGAACTCAGGCCGCCGTCTGGGGAGACGCTTGTCCCCCCAGCGGGTTGAACGCAAATCCAACCGGGGCGAAGCCATCAATGGATACTTCAGCCGATACCAGCGGGGGCCTCAGCGGCCGTCGAATGCCCCATCGGCGACGCGGTCGATGTCGCCTCGGGTCAGCCCGATATCCGACAGTTCGCGCTCGCTCAGGGCGGCGAGTTCGGCTCGCGCCCGAATTCGGGCCGGCCAGCCGAGCACACGGTCAACGAACCGCGCTACGCCGTGCATCGCCGCGGCATCGCGCGCCCGGCTGGCCGCCAGACGGATCGCCTCGACCTGATCGGCGACGGGGGTTGCGGGCAGGAGGTACGAGGCTTCGGATTTGGTGAAATGGGCGGGCATGGCTAGCGTTCCGATTCCTGGCGAGCCGGACCGGATCGGCCCGATGCTGCGCTGCACAAATATAGTAACGGGTACGGTTTCGGGTCAGCGCGAAAGCGGAAGGGAAGCCATGCGCCCAGCGCGGGACTTCGTGTGAGAGCCCACAAAATTGCTTAAGTAAGTCGTAAGGAGTTGCCGATGTCCCCCGCTGAACGCCTCTCCGCCCTTCGCGCCGAACTGGCCCGCGCCGGCGTCGATGGCTTCCTGGTGCCACGCGCCGATGAACATCTCGGCGAATACGTCCCGGCCTCCGGCGAGCGCCTTGCCTGGCTCACCGGCTTCACCGGCAGTGCCGGCCTTGCCGTGGTGCTGGCTGAAGGTTTGTCTCCCGGAGCCGCGCTGTTCACCGATGGCCGCTACACCACCCAGGCGGCACAGCAGACCGACACCACGCTCTGGGAGCAACGCCACACCACGGAGCATCCGGTCGGCGACTGGCTGGCCGAGCACGCCGCCGGCCGCCGGATCGGCTACGATCCCTGGCTGCATGCCGAGGCAGCGCTGGCCCGGATGGCCCGGCCAAGCCTCACCTTCGTACCGCTGCCGGCCAACCCGCTGGATGCGATCTGGGCCGACCGCCCGGCGCCGCCTGCCGCCCCTGCCCTGCCCCACCCGCTGCGCTTCGCCGGCAAGCCTGCCGCCGAGAAGCGCGCCGAGGCCGCCGCCGTGCTGAAGGCCGCCGGGGAGGATGCCGCGGTGCTGGCCGATGCGCATTCCCTCGCCTGGCTGCTCAACCTGCGCGGCGGCGACCTGGAGAACACCCCCCTCGCCCTCGGCTTCACCCTGCTGCGCGCCGACGCCAGCGCCGAGGTCTACATGGACCCTGGCAAGGTGCCGCCGGAGACGCGGGCACACCTCGGCAATGACGTGGTGGTGCGGCCGCGGGCCGAACTGCCGGCGGCGCTGCGAGGCCTCGCTGGCAAGACGGTGCGGCTGGACCCGGAGGCGACGCCGGCTTGGTTCGCCCAGACGCTGCGCGAGGCCGGTGCCACGGTGGCGGCCGGCGACGACCCGGTGCGGCTGCCCCGCGCCTGCAAGAATCCGGTGGAGCAGGAGGGCGCCCGCG
This sequence comes from Siccirubricoccus deserti, assembly GCF_014283215.1. Taxonomy (GTDB): domain Bacteria; phylum Pseudomonadota; class Alphaproteobacteria; order Acetobacterales; family Acetobacteraceae; genus Siccirubricoccus; species Siccirubricoccus deserti. The sequence goes on along the minus strand of NZ_JACOMF010000029.1, from coordinate 32,645 downwards.
CCGCGCATCGCCGCGACGCGGTGGCGCTGGCCCGCTTCCTCGCCTGGTTCGCCGCCGCCGCCCCTACCGGGCGGGAGACCGAGCTGAGCGCCGCCGCCCAACTCCTGGCCTTCCGCCGCGCGCTGGAGCTGTTCCACGGCGAGAGCTTTCCGGCGATCAGCGGCGCCGGCGAGCATGGGGCCATCGTCCACTACCGCGTGACGCCCGAAAGCAACCGGGCGATTCGCCCCGATGAATGCTATCTGATCGACAGCGGCGGGCAGTTCCGCGACGGCACCACCGACGTGACCCGCACCCTTTGGACCGGTCCCGGCCCGGCGCCCGAACTGCTGCGGGAGAGATATACAAGAGTGCTGCAGGGCCATCTGGCGCTGGCCGCGCTGCGCTTCCCGCAGGGCGTTGCCGGGCCGCACCTCGATGCCATCGCCCGCCGCCCGTTGTGGGAGGCGGGGCTGGATTTCGACCATGGCACCGGCCATGGCGTCGGCAGCTTCCTCTCGGTGCATGAGGGGCCGGTGGCCTTCAGCCGCACCGCCAAGGTGGTGCCGCTGGCAGCGGGGATGATCCTCTCGGATGAACCGGGCTACTACCTGCCGGGGCAGTACGGCATCCGCATCGAGAACCTGCTGCTGGTGCAGCCGGCCACGGCACGGCCTGACCAGGTGAAGCCCTTCCTGGAATTCGAGACCCTGACCCTCGCCCCCTATGACCGGGCACTGATCCTGCCCCGCCTGTTAACCCCGGCGGAGCGGGCGCAGGTGGATGCCTATCACGCCCGGGTGCTGGCCGAGGTGGCGCCGCATTGCGACCCGGCGACCGCGACATGGCTCGCGGCGGCCTGCGCGCCCCTGCCGCCGGGCTGATTCCGGCAGCGCCCATCCGTTACGGCGCCGCCGGCGGTGGCGCGGCGATCGGCTCCAGGGCTGCGTGGGGCGGCGGCACGGCGGGTGCTGGTGGCGCTGCGGTCAGGGCAGGCGCGGCGACCGGTGCCGTCGCGGCGGCCGGCGCTGCCGCCCGGGCCTCGACCGGCGTGGGCGGGCTCGACCAAAGCCCTGGCCAACGCCGGGTCCGATGCGCCTCCTGGGCCGCGGTCAGCACCGCCCTGCCATCCGCCACCCCCGGCTGCGGCGGGATGGCGAGCGGCGGGCTCCGCCAGCAATCGACCCGCCCGATCGAGCGGGTGCAATAGGGTTGCGGCACCGGCGGCGGCTCCTCCGCCCGGCAATAGCTTTGCCCGCGGTCGAGCCGGACCAGCGAGCAATCCCGCCCGGTGACGAGCGACACCGCCGCATCCGGCAGGGTCCGCCCGATGGTGGTAACCGAGGCGATGTTGCCGATGAAAAGGCCAGCGGTCACCGGCATCGCCGACTCGCAGCCGGCCAGGAACAGGGCGCAGAGGAGCGACATGGGACGGATCGCCATGCCCGCAGTGAAACCCGCCCGGGCTTAACGCCCCGCCAAGGGGCTGCTATGCACCGCGCCTGCCGGCGAATGTTCCGCCACGTCGCGACCTCCGCCAGGCCAAATTCTTCGGGCAGCGCCGCCGCGCCGCCATATGCTGCCCCAGGGAGCCCGCCGCGTGGCCGATATCTTCGACGAGGTGGAGGAAGATCTCCGCGCCGAGCGCGCCCGCCGCCTGCTCTCGCGCTATGGCGGGGTGCTGATCGGACTGGCGGTGCTGGTGATCCTCGGCGTCGCCGGCCTGCAGGGTTGGCGCTGGTGGGAAGCCCGCGAGAGCGCCGCTGCCGCTGAACGCTACCTCGCCGCCGCCCACGCCGCGGAGGTGCCGGCGGGAGGCGAGGCGGCCAACCGCGTGGCCGCGCTGAAATCCGCCGCCGAGCGCTTCGCCGCCGTCGCCGCCGAGGCGCCAGGCGGCTACCGGACCCTGGCCCGGCTGCGCGCTGCGGCGCTGGAGGCGGAGGTCGGCGAGCGCGATGCCGCCCTCGCCACCTGGGACCAGGCCTCGCGCGACACCGCCAGCGATCCGCTGTACCGCGACCTCGCCACCCTGATGTGGGCGCTGCATGCACTCGACAGCGGCGATCCGGCGGCGATCGAGGCGCGGCTGGCGCCGCTGGCCGACGGCCCCTGGCGGGCCTCGGCCGAGGAGATTCGCGCCCTGGCGGCACTGAAGCGGGGCGAGACCGAGGCGGCGAGGCAGCGCCTCACCGCCCTCGCCGGCGACTCGCAAGCACCGCAGGGTGTAAGGGAGCGGGCAACCCGGCTGCTGGCAGGGCTTGGCGGCTGATGCGGGAGAAAGGCATGCGGGGCGTTACCCGAAGGGCTGCGCTATTGGGCGGCGCCGGCCTGCTGGCCGGCTGCGAATCCCTCGGCGACACGATCGACGGCATCTTCGGCGAGAGCAAGCGGCCTCTGCCCGGCGAGCGCCGGCCGGTGCTGGCGGCGGAACGGCCGCTCGGCGTCGATGAGGGCGAGACCCGCCCGGTGACCGTGCCACCGGCCGAGCCGCGCACCGAATGGCCGCTGGCCGGTGGCACCGCCAACCATGCGCCGGGCCATCCGGCGCTCGGCACCGGGCTGCGCGAGGCTTGGCGAAGCTCCATCGGCACCGGCAGCGCCTATCGCCGCCGGCTGGTCTCGCCGCCGATCGTCGCCGGCGGCACGGCCTTCGCCGCCGATGCGTATGGCGAGGTCACCGCCATCGATGCCGGCACCGGCCGCCGCCGCTGGTCGCTCGACACCAGGCCAGAGAAGGAGCGGGATGGCGCGCTCGGCGCTGGCCTCGGCTTTGCCGATGGCACGCTCTACGTCGCCACCGGCCTCGCCGAGATGCTGGCGGTGGAGCCGGGCGACGGGACGATCCGCTGGCGGATGGCGCTGCCGGCGCCCTGCCGCGGCGCACCGACCGTGGTCGGCAACCGCATCTACATCCCGACCACCGAGAACCAGCTGCTGGCGCTCTCGACCGAGGATGGCAGCCGGGTCTGGACCTACCGGGCGCAGCCGACCATCACCATGGCACTCGGCCTGCCAGCCCCGGCGGTGGAGGGCGAGGTCGTGGTCGCCGGCTTCGCCTCCGGCGAGCTGGCGGCGATCCGCACCTCGGATGGCCGGGCGATCTGGAGCGAGACCCTGGCCTCGGCACGCGGCGGCGGGCTGGCGGATATCTCCGCCATCACCGCCATGCCAGTGATCGACCGCAACCGGGTCTACGCCAGCGGCCTCGGCGGCATCACCATCGCCATCGACCTGCGCTCCGGCCGCCGGCTGTGGGAGCGTGAGGTGGCCTCGGCCGAGACCCCCTGGGTGGCGGGGGACAGCGTCTTCCTGCTGACCACCGGCGGCGACCTGGTCTGCCTCGGCCGTGACGACGGCAGGGTACGCTGGCTGCGCCCGCTCGGCCGCTACCGCAACGAGGCGAAGCGGCGCGACCCGATCACCTGGGGCGCGCCGGTGCTGGCCGGCGGGCGGATCCTGGCCGCCGGCAACCATGGCCAGCTGGTCGAGGTGAACCCGGCGGATGGCGAGGCCATCGGGCAGCAGCGGCTCTACGACGGCAGCACCCAGCAGCCGGCGGTGGTCGATGGGACGCTCTATCTGCTGACCGACAACGCAACATTGGTGGCGCTGCGCGGCGCCGGCTGAGCGCCGCCGCCGGGCGCCCTGACCGGGCGCCTCGGCCAGGGAGGCATGAATCCGCGCCAGGATGCGCTATGTATCCGCCATGTCTCCCACCATCGCCATCATCGGCCGACCCAATGTCGGCAAATCCTCCCTGTTCAACCGGCTGGTCGGCCGCAGGATTGCCATCGTCGACGACACGCCAGGCGTGACCCGCGACCGCAAGGAAGCGGAGGCGCGGATCGCCGGCCGGAACGTACGGCTGCTCGACACCGCGGGCCTCGAGGAGGCGACGCCGGAGACCATCGCCGGCCGCATGCGCGCCAGCTCCGAGGCGGCGGTGCGCGAAAGCGACCTGGTGCTCTTCGTGATCGATGCCCGCTCCGGCCTGACTCCGGCCGACCGCGCCTTCGCCGACTGGCTGCGGCGGCAGCCCGTGCCGGTGGTGCTGGTCGCCAACAAGACCGAAGGCAGGCTTGGCGGCTATGCGGCGATGGAAGCCTATGAGCTCGGCCTCGGCGATCCGATCGCGGTCTCGGCCGAGCACGGCGACGGCATGGGCGAGTTGCATGACGCGGTGCGCGAGTACCTGCCGGATGAGGACGAGGAGAAAAGCCGCGACCGCGCCGACCGGCCGCTGCGCCTTGCCATCATCGGCCGGCCCAATGCCGGCAAATCCACCCTGCTGAACCGGCTGCTTGGCGAGGAACGGATGATCACCGGGCCGGAGCCAGGGCTGACCCGGGATTCCGTCGCCGTGGAATGGACAGATGCGACCGGCGGCAAGGTCCGCCTCGTCGATACCGCCGGGCTGCGCAAGAAGGCGCGCATCGAGCAGGCGCTGGAGAAGATGTCGGCCGCCGCCAGCATCGCCGCGCTGAAGGAATGCGAGGTGGCGATCCTGGTAGTGGATGCACTGCTGGGCATGGAGGAGCAGGAGCTGCGGCTGGCGCGCCTCGCCGAGCGCGAGGGCCGTGCGGTGGTCATCGCGCTCAACAAATGGGATGCGGTGGAAGATCGCGAGGCAACGCGCCGGCGGCTGGAAGACACGCTCATGACGAGCCTGACGCAGTTGCGCGGCATCCCGGTGGTGCCGCTCTCGGCGCAGACCGGCCGCGGCGCGGACCGGCTGATGCCGGCGGTGCGCGAGGCCTATGCGCTTTGGAACCGCCGCATCGGCACCGGCGAGTTGAACCGCTGGTTCGAGACGATGCTGGCCCGCCACCCGACGCCACTGGTCGAGGGCCGGCGGATCAAACTGCGCTACGCCACCATGCCGAAGGCGCGGCCGCCGACCATCGTGGTCTTCGGCACTCGCGCCGAGACGCTGCCGGAGGATTACCGCCGCTACCTGGTGAACGGCTTCCGGGAGGCTTTCGGCATGAGCGGCGTGCCGATCCGGCTGCAGTTGCGGGGAACGAGCAACCCCTATGCGGATGAGGAGTAGCTCGGCAAGGACGCCGCCCTACTCCTCCCATCCCGCGATGCTCGGCTGCCTTTCCCGTCAACCCCGGACTTGATCCGGGCCTCATCTCCCCAGCGCAAACCAGGTGCCGGGTGGCCGGGTCAAGCCCGGCCATGACGGGTCGGGCAGTGCCCGGCGCTATTCCGCCGCCACCGCCTGCTTCGGCGCATTCGGGCCGTAGTGGATGCTGACCGGGGTATTCGCCTCGAACGGGCTCTTCAGGTCCAGCTCCTTTGCCGTCTCGCGCAGCGCCGGCAGCACTTCCTCCCCGAACAGCCGGATGCAGGTCATGCTGTCGGCGTGGCTGACCGCGCCGTCATTTGCCCAGAGCGACATGATGCCCGGCCTAGTCTGTTCCATCACCTGGCGCAGCTTGGCCGTCACCGTCTTCGGCGTGCCGGCGATGATCATGTTGTTCTGGATCTGCTCGTCGAAGCTCGGCCGGCGGCGCGGGCTGCTGCCGCGGCCGGTGGAGAATTCGACGAAGCCGCGGCGGTTCTCCGGGCTGGAATAGCCGGCCGGGGTCGACCAGACGGGGTGCGCCAGGCCGGTGAACTCACCCTGCATCCAGGTGAATTGCCGGGCGTTCTCCAGCGCCTTCTCCTCGGTCTCCGCCACATGCACCTGCTTCAGGTAGCCGTGGTACTCCGGGCCGCCCTTGAAACCGGCTTCCTCGGCGGTCTGGTCGTAGAGCTCCCAGATCTTGTTGGTCTGCTCCACCGTGGTATTCAGCGCGATGTAGGGGTAGCCCTGGCGCGCCGCCCAGACCACCGTCTCCTTGCTGATGACGCCGGGGATCCAGACCCGCGGATGCGGCTTCTGCAGCGGCACCGCCCAGGGGTTCACCACCCGGTGCTGGTAATGCGCGCCCTCGAAGCGGAAGGGCCCGGCCTGGGTCCAGGTGCGGATGATGAGGTCGTGCGCCTCCTCGAAGCGCTCGCGGTTGTAGGCGGGGTTCACGCCGGTGGCGAGCTGCTCCTGCCCGCCGCCACGGACGAAGCCGGAGACGAGGCGGCCCTTTGAAATCATGTCGATCATCGCCAGCTCCTCGGCGATGCGCACCGGGTTCTCCGCCAGCGGCAGCGGATTGCCGAGGATGACGATCTTCACCCGCTCGGTGATGGCGGCCAGGATCGAGGCGAAGACATTCGCCTTGGCCTGCATGCAGAAGGGCGCGTTGTGGTGCTCGTTCAGCATGATGCCGTCGAAGCCGACGGCCTCGGCCAGCTTGTACTGCTCGATGTACTCGTTGTAGAGGCGCGAGCCCGAGACCGGGTCGAAATGCGAGTTCGAGAACATCAGCGCCGTCGCGCCGAACTCCAGCCCCTTGTCGGCCGGATAGGTCGCCATGGGCTGTTCGGTGAAGTACATGATGTGCATGGAGCTTCTCCCGGTTCAGATGAACGCGGCCAGGGCGGCCGGCTTTTCCATGTCGACGCAATGGCCGCAGCCGGCCACCGTCTCCAGCTTCGCCTTCGGCATCGCCTTCAGCCATTGCTGCGCGGTGGAGGGCGGCACCACCTTGTCCTCGGCGCCCCAGACGATCGTCGTCGGCGATTGCACGCCGCCCAGCAGATGCGGCAGCGTCTGGCTGTACATGTAGGGCTTCCAGGCGATACGGAAGCACATCTCGCGGCAGAGGTCCCATTCCACCAGTTGGTCGGTGCTGGGATCGGCACCGTAGATCGCCTCGAACGCCTTCTGGTCGTGAAAGCCGGCGCGGGCATAGTCGATGTGGCTGACCAGCGCCTGGTCGAGGATGAAGCCCTCCGCCGGCTTGATCCCCATCGGCCCGACCAGCACCAGCTTCGCCGCATCGGCCGGCGCCATGCTCGCCATCTCCGCGGCGATCCAGCCGCCGAAGCCGAGGCCGAGCAGCGTCGCGCGCGGCTGGTCGAGCGCGGTCAGCAGCCAGCGGTACAGCACCGCCAGGTCGCGCGCGCTGCGCATCCATTGCGGCCGCTCGGAATGACCATAGCCGGGGTGCTGCGGCACCATCACGTCGAAGCGATGAGCCAGCGCATCGTACAGCGCCAGCCGCTCCGGCGTGCCGGTATCGTGGTGCAGGACGAGGAGGGGAGGCCCCTTGCCGGCACGGTTCAGGCGAACCGGCAAGCCACCGAGATCAACCTGGGTCTGTGACCACGCGACCGGCTCTGCCATCGTCGCACCCTCCATTGACTGACTTGGACGCGGGCAGGCTTGCAGCCACCCCGGGTGGTGTCAACCAACGGGCGCCGCCGGCCGAGGTCCTGAAGCATCGCCCGCTGGCAGCGCAAGTCCCTGACAAGAAAAGGTCTTTCCGGCTCTGGTCAGGGCCGGCAGCACATCTGGTGCAAAGGTGCATTGCGCCCTGGCGTCGTGCTGCATGCGGCATGCCGGGGGGCGGCATTGCCGCGCGGGCGTTCCGGCGCTGCAATGCGGCACCGGAGGAAGACCGCATGCCCGATGACCTGATCCGCCTCACCGCAACCGAGGCCGTCGCCCGGCTGAAGCGCCGCGAGATCTCGCCGCTCGATCTCATCGACGCCGCCGAGCGCCGCATCGCCGCGGTGGAGCCGGCGGTGAATGCGCTGCCAACCCTCTGCCTCGACCGCGCCCGCGCCCACGCCCGCCGCATCATGGCGGGGGAGGGCGCGGCGCAATCCGACCATCCTGGCTGGCTCGCCGGCCTGCCGCTGACCATCAAGGACCTGACCGATGTCGCCGGGGTGCGCACCACCTATGGCTCGCCGATCTTCCGCGACCATGTGCCGGAACGCTCGCACCCGCTGGTGACACGCATCGAAGCGCTTGGCGGCATCGTCATCGGCAAGTCGAACACGCCGGAATTCGGCGCCGGCGGTTCCACCTTCAACGAGGTCTTCGGCCGCACCCGCAATCCCTGGAATACCGCGCTGACCTGCGGCGGCAGCACCGGCGGCGGCGCGGTCAGCGTTGCCACCGGCGAGGCCTGGCTGGCGCATGGCACCGACCATGCCGGCAGCCTGCGCCGGCCCGGCACCTACTGCGGCGTGATCGGGCTGCGGCCTTCGCCGGGGCGGGTGACGCGCGGCACCGCCACCAACCTGTTCTCGCCGCTTTCGGTGCATGGGCCGATGGCGCGCAACACCGCCGATGTCGCGCTTTTCCTCGACACCATGGCGGGCTGGGACGTGCTCGATCCGCTGACCTATGAGCCCCCTGCCCGCCCCTATGCGCAATCCCTGGCGCCACGCCCAATGCGCATCGGCTTCACCGCCGATTTCCACGGCGCCCTGCCGGTGGATCGCGAGACCCGCGCCATCTGCGAAGCCGCGGTAAGGCGCTTCGCCGAGGCCGGATGCATCGTGGAGGATGCGGCGCCGGCATTGGAGGCGTTGCAGGAGGCCTTCCTCGTGCTGCGCAGCCAGCATTTTGTGGTGGATCGTGAACTGCAACTCCAGACCCACCGCGCCCTGCTGAAGCCCGACATCATCTGGAACACCGAACGCGGCCTGGCCGCCACCCCGTCCCGCCTTGCCTGGGCGGAACGGGAGCGCGCCGCCTGGTACCGCCGCGTCGCTGCACATTTCTCGAGATTCGACCTGCTGGTGACGCCAGGCGCCGCGACGCCGGCCTTCGACGTGATGCTGCGCCACCCGGAAAGCGTCGCCGGGGTGAAGCTGGAGAACTACATGGCGGCCTCCATGCTGAACGCCGCCATCACCCTGGCCGGCTGCCCGGCCGTCGCGGTGCCCTGCGGGCTCGACCAATATGGCCGGCCCATCGGGTTGCAGATCGCCGCGGCACCGCGGCAGGAGGCGACGGCGCTGACCGCGGCGGCGATGTTCGAGGCGATCACCGGCTTCGACCGCGCCGTGCCGATCGACCCGAAGCCGGGCACCGTGCCGCCGCAGGAACGCCCTGCCTGACCGGCTTGCCCCGAAGCGCCGGCCGGATGATGCTCATCGCCACTCACGTGGAGGAAATGATGAGCGAAGCACCCGTCGTGCGGTTCGAGGTGGTGGAGGGCATCGGTGTCATCACCGTCGACTACCCGCCGGTGAATGCCCTGGGCCCTGGTGTCTCCGACGGCATCGTCGCCGCGGTGGACCAGGGCAACGCCGACCCCGCGGTGCAGGCCATGGTGCTGATGGGCGCCGGGCGCAGTTTCATCGCCGGCGCCGATATCCGCCGCTTCGGCAAGCCGCGCCCGCCCTCGCCCCGCCGCAGCTACGACGCGCTGGATGCCAGCGGGAAGCCGGTGGTTGCCGCCATCCATGGCTATGCGCTGGGCGGCGGGCTGGAGAATGCGCTCGCCTGCCAATACCGGATCGCCGTGCCGAGCGCCAAGGTCGGGCTGCCGGAGGTGCTGATCGGCATCCTGCCCGGCGGCGGCGGCACCCAGCGGCTGCCACGGCTGATCGGCGCCAAGCCGGCGCTGGAGATGATCGTCTCCGGCCGCCATGTGCCGGCGGAGGAGGCCAAGGCGCTGGGCATCCTCGACGCGCTGGTCGCGGGCAAGGACCTGCGGTCCGAGGCCATCGCCTTCGCCAAGGGCATCATCGGCAAGCCAGTGCGCCGCATCAGCACCATGCCGCCGGCCAAGGCCGAGCCCGGTCTGTTCGAGGCGATGCGGAAATCCATCGCCCGCAAGGCTCGCAACCAGACCGCGCCCTACCATTGCATCGCCGCGGTCGAGGCCGCCACCACCCAGGAATTCGCCGAGGGCATGGCCACCGAGCGCCGGCTGTTCAGCGAGCTGGAGAATGCGCCGGAGGCGAAGGCGCTGCGCTACGCCTTTTTCGCCGAGCGCGAGATCGCCCGCATTCCCTTCCTGCCGAAGGACCTGGCGCTGCCGGAGATCCGCACCGCGGCGGTGGTCGGCGCCGGCACCATGGGCGGCGGCATCGCGATGAGCTTCGCCGACCATGGCTTTCCGGTGAAGCTTCTGGATGTCTCGCCGGACTCCCTGGCGCGCGGCCTGCAGCGCATCCGCGACAATTACGCCGTCAGCGTGAAGCGCGGCAGCCTCACCCAGGCGCAGATGGATGAGCGCTTCCCGCTGATCGAGCCGGTCGAGACCTATGAGGCCATCGCCGATTGCGACGTGGTGATCGAGGCAGTGTTCGAGCGGCTGGACGTGAAGCAGGAGGTCTTCGCGAAACTCGACGCGGTGATGAAGCCGGAGGCGGTGCTGCTGACCAACACCTCCGCCATCGACATCGACAAGATCGCCGGCGCGACGCAGCGGCCGCAGATGGTGGCGGGCGCGCATTTCTTCGCCCCGGCCAATGTGATGAAGCTGCTGGAGGTGGTGGAGGGTCCGCGCACCGCCCCCGCCGTGCTGGCGGCGACGATGAAGCTCGGCCGCGCCATAGGCAAGATCAGCGGCTATGCCGGGAATTGCGACGGCTTCGTCGCCAACCGCAGCCGCATCTACTTCACCATGGAACAGAATCTGATGGTGGAGGAAGGCGCGTTGCCGGAGCAGATCGACCGGGTGATGGTCGAGTTCGGCTACCCGATGGGTCCCTTCGCGGTGAACGACATGTCCGGGCTTGACGTCAGCTACCTGACCCGGCGCCGCCGCCTCGCGGAAGATCCCAACTACCGCATGCTGCCGATCCCCGACCGGCTGGTCGAATCCGGCCGCAAGGGGCAGAAGACCGGCGCTGGCTGGTACCGCTACGAGAAGGGCGACCGCACCCCGCATGTCGATCCCGAGGTGCATCGCATCATCAAGGAGGTCGCGGCGGAGCAGGGCATCGAGCAACGCCCCTTCACCGACGAGGAGGTGCTGCGTCGCCTGCTCTTCGCCGGGCTGAACGAGGCCTGCAAGATCATCGAGGAGGACAAGGCGCTGCGGGCCAGCGACATCGACGTGATGTGGCTGAACGGCTTCGGCTTCCCGCGTTACCGGGGCGGGCTGATGTTCTGGGCCGACAGCATCGGTGCGCAGGAGATCTACAACCAGATCGCCGCCTGGCACCAGCGTTACGGCGACCGCTGGCGGCCGAGCGAGTTGCTGCGGCAGATCGCGGAGTCCGGCGGGCAGCTGAAGGACGCGAAATCGCCGCGACTGCGGTGAGCTTGCGGGCGGGGGCGTCATGCCCCCGCCCAAATCGTCCGGGGAGGCGACCCGCCTCCCCGGCCATGCTCCGGCTCAGCCCACGCGGGCGCCGGAACGCTCGACCACCGCGCGCCAGCGGACCACCTCTTCGGCGACGAACGTCCGCAACGGCTCGCCCATGCGCATCAGCGGCATGCTGCCGGTGCCCATCAGCGTCTGCGCGACGCGCGGCTCGGCCAGCACCTTCGACAGCGCCTCCGCCATCTTGTTGACGATCGGCGCCGGTGTCGCCGCCTGCAGCATGATCGCCGACCAGCTCGAATTCTGGGCGCCGGACAGCCCGGCCTCGGCCATGGTCGGCACCTCGGGCAAGGCCGCCAACCGTGTCCCGCCGGTGGTCGCCAGCGGCCGCAGCCGTCCGGCTTCGAGGAAGGCGCGGGTCGCCACCAGATAGTCAAACATGATGTCGGTCCGCCCGGCGACCAGATCATTCAGCCCTGGCGCGCTGCCCTGATAGGGCACATGGGTGAATTGCACCCCGGCCGCGAGCTGGAACAGCTCGGCCGACATATGCACCCCCGTGCCGATGCCGGAGGAGGAGTAGGTCACCTCGCCCGGCCGCGCCTTCGCATAGGCGATCAGCGAGGCGACATCCTTGAACGGCCGGTCCGGATTGGCGACCAGCAGCAGCGGCGTCAACGTCAGCCCGTGCACCGGCACGAAGTCGCGCATCGCCTCGTAACGGATATTGCGATAGAGCACTGGATTTGTCGCCATGGTGCCCTGAGTTCCGTACAGCATGGTGTAGCCATCCGGCGCCGCACGCGCCGCCGCCTCGGTGCCGATGCCACCACCTGCACCGGGCCGGTTTTCCACCACCACCTGCTGGCCAAGCAGCGCGCCGAGCGGCTGGGCGACGAGGCGGGAGGAGGTGTCGGTAATGCCGCCCGGGGTGAAGGGCACGATCCAGCTGATCGGCCGCGTCGGCCAGGCCTGGGCCCGAGCCACGGCAGGGGCAAAAAGGGCGGCGCCAAGCGCCGACCGTCGGGTAAACTTGGACATGCGGGTCTCCTCCGGCTTTTCAAAGCGTGGTTTTGCCGGATCATGCCAGCCTCGTCGCAACGGGGCGACCCCGAACCATGCCGAAATCAGGGAGGAGACACATGCGCTGGAAGATCGGCAAGGTCAGCGTGACCAAGGTGGTGGAGCTGGAGATGGCCGGCGGCAGCCGGTTCCTGCTGCCGCAGGCGACGCCGGAGGCGGTGCGCGACATCCCCTGGCTGATCCCCGATTTCGCCGATGAGAATGGCCGGCTCCGCCTCAGCATCCATGCGCTGATCATCGAGACGCCGGAGCGGCGCATCATGGTCGACACCTGCCTCGGCAATGACAAGCAGGGGCGGAAGATCCCGCATTGGAATGCCCGGCAGGGCAGCTTCCTCAGCGACCTCGCCGCGGCGGGCTATCCGGCGGAGAGCATCGACACCGTGCTCTGTACCCATCTGCACACCGATCATGTCGGCTGGAACACCATGCTGGTGGATGGCGCCTGGCGGCCAACCTTTCCGCGCGCCAGCTACCTGTTCGGCCGGCAGGAGTTCGAACACTGGTCGCGGCAGGAGGCGAACGAGGTGCAGCGCACGGTCTTCGCGGACTCCGTCTGGCCTATCGTCGAGGCCGGGCTGGCCGATTTCGTCGAGGCCGACCACCAGCTCTGCGAGGAGGTGCGGCTGGTGCCGAGCTTCGGCCATACGCCCGGCCATGTCAGCGTCCACATCGCCTCCGAGGGCGAGGAAGCCTTCATCACCGGCGACATCGCCCACCATCCCTGCCAGCTCGCGCGGCCGCAGTGGAACTCCACCGCCGACGTCGACCCGCCGGCGGCGGAGGCGACCCGGCGGCGGGTGTTCGGCGGCCTGGCCGGCCAGCGAGTGCTGGTGATAGGCACCCATTTCGCCGGCCCCACCGCCGGCCGCGTGGTGACGGATGGCAACGGGTTCCGGCTCATGACCTGCTGGTAGCCAGGGACGCCACGACCCAGTCGTGGGAGCAGGAGAAGTCATGGCCGGATGCATCCACAGCATGGCCATGCGGTATTCTTTCCGCAGGGGTTGCCGTGGCGCGGCAAAGCCGATGCCACGGTTTGCGGAGCACCGGAGCCACAAGGCTGGCGGTCGCGGCCCGGCATCGCTATCTAGTTGGCATGTTTCGTCTGATCCGGATGTTCGCGCTGCTGCTGATCCTGCTGCTGGCTGGCGCCTGGGCATTTGCCTGGGCGACGCGAGCCCCGGGGGAAGGTCTGGCCGAGGCCTTCGCGAACCGCATCGCCATGCTGTTTGGCGGCAATGCGCCGGTTGCCGCCATGGGCGGCGTCTCGCTGCCACAGGGAATGGCACTCGGTGGCGCCTTCACCCTGGTGGACCAGACCGGCCGCACGGTGACCGAACGCGACTACGCCGGACGTTGGATGCTGATCTACTTCGGCTACAGCTTCTGCCCGGATGTCTGCCCGACCGAACTCGGCGTCATGACCACCGCGATCGACCAGCTCGGCCCGGTGGGGGAGCAGGTGGTGCCGGTGTTCATCACGGTCGATCCCCAGCGCGACACGCCGGCGCATCTGGCGGACTACGTCAGCCGCTTCCACCCGCGCCTGCAGGGGCTGACCGGCACGCCGGAGCAGGTGGCCGAGGCGGCACGGCGCTACCGGGTGTATTTCTCCAAGGTGCAGCGGCCCGACATGACCGACTACCTGATGGACCACTCAAGCTTCGTCTTCCTGGTTGGCCCCGATTCGCGGGTGCGCAGCCTGTTCCGGCCGGAAACCACGCCCGAAGCGATGGCGGCGGCGGTCGCGGCACAACTCGGCGGCAACTCGCGGCGGAGTTGAGCAGCCGAGGCATGCAAGAGTGATCAATATTTGCTAAGCTAGAGTCGGTTGTCCGCCGAGGTGGCCGTCCAACCGTGTGGAGACCCAATGATGGTGGATGAGGGATCCGATCAGGAAGGCGGCCGCGACGCTTCGCGCGGCAGTGCGACTCCGAGGCATAGTCGTCGCCTCTCCGACAAGATCTTGATCGCCTTCCATCATGCCTGCGATCAGGCGGATTTCGAGGTTGCCGAGCAATTGCTGCGCATCCTCGAAATGATGCTGACGCGGCGGCCAGTGTCTCCGGATACGAACCGCCGCCGCAACATGGAAAGCCTGGTTGCGGCGCATGAGCGGCTCTGGCACCTGCGCCACCCGGATACGCCCGACCGCTAGAGCACGTCCTTCAGGCTTCCAGCGATCCGCTCTAGCCGGCCAGCCCAGCCGCGTCCCGCAGCACGGCGGTGGCGGCCGCGGTGAAGCCGCCTGTGCCATGCAGCACCAGCCCAGGCTCCACCCGCGCCGGGCCGCGGCCGCCACGCCGCCCCTGCAGCAGGATGCGCTTGGCCAGCACCCCTTCGCGTGGCCAGAAGGGCAGCAGCCGTGCGCTGCCACAGCCAGCCGCGGCAAGGGCGGCCATCCCTGCCTCCAGCCGCGCCGCCGGCAGGATCAACGACAGGCTGCCTCGTCCGGTCAGCGGCGCGGCCAGGAAGCGCGCCCAATCCTCCAGCCGCGCCGCCTCATGGGTCGCGGCGCGGCGCAGCGCCTCGGGCGGCGCGGTGCCGCCAGGCCAATAGGGCGGGTTGGCGAAAGCGTGATCACATTGCGGCAAGCCGCGCGCCAACGCCAGGTCACGGACATCGCCCTCGATCACCTCGACCTGCGCCGACAGCCCGTTCGCCGCGGCATTCGCCCGTGCCAGCGCCGCCAGCCCGGCATCCTGCTCCACCGCCAGGATGCGCAACCCCGGCACCCGGGCAGCAAGGCAAAGGAAGGCAGCGCCACTGCCGCATCCCGCCTCCAGCACCAGCTGTCCCGGCCGCGCCGCGACGCCGGCCGCCAGCAGCACCGCATCCAGCCCGGCACGAAGTCCGCGCCGCGGCTGGCGCAGCCGCACCCGGCCGCCAAGCAGCTGGTCATCCGTGGTATCCGGGCTCACCGGTGCGGCTCGCCGGCCTCGGCGAGGACCCGCCGAGCCTGCTCCAGCTGCGCCGCCGCCACCGCCAGCCGGCGCGGAAACGCGCCGATTCCGCCCTCCAGCGCGCTGATATGGGCATCCAGCACCAGGCTCGGGATGCCCGCATCCGCCAGCAGCGCCACCAGGAAGCTCAACCTGATCGGCTCCACACTCTCTGCCACCACGCGGATCATTGCTGAAATCCTTGATTTCGCTGCGCTTGCCGCCATGTGGCAGCCTCGTTATGGTGCCGCCCCCTATGCCAGGGTCAAGCAAAGTGGACGCGGAAGCGAGAGCGATGCCGGTTGCGTCGCCAATCATATCGACCGCGTCCGGCGAGGATGCACTTAACGCGCTCACGGAACTCGTGCGCCCGGATCTCGAAGCCTGCAACCGGCTGATCGTCGATCGCATGCAGAGCCCGGTCGCGCTGATTCCGCAGCTGGCGGCGCATATCGTCGCCGCCGGCGGCAAGCGACTGCGGCCGCTGCTCACCCTCGCCGCGGCGCGACTCTGCGGCTACCGCGGTGACCGGCATGTGGCGCTGGCCGCCTGCGTCGAGTTCATCCACACCGCGACCTTGCTGCACGACGACGTGGTGGACGAAAGCGCGCTGCGCCGTGGCCAGGCCAGCGCCAATGCGCTGTTCGGCAACAAGCCCTCCGTCCTGGTCGGCGATTTCCTCTTCGCCCGCGCCTTCCAGGTGATGGTGGAGGATGGCGACCTGGCGGTGCTGGCGATCCTGTCCAATGCCGCCGCGACCATCGCCGAGGGCGAGGTTCTGCAGCTTGTCACCCAGAACGACACCGCCACCACCGAGGAGCAGTACCTGCAGGTGATCGAGGGCAAGACCGCCGCGCTCTTCGCCGCCGCGACCCGGATCGGCGCGGTGGTGGCCAGGCGCCCAGCGGCGGAGGTCGAGGCGCTGGACGCCTATGGCCGCAACCTTGGTACGGCCTTTCAGCTCACTGACGACGCGCTGGACTACTCGGCCAGGCAGGAACAGCTCGGCAAGACCGTCGGCGACGATTTTCGCGAGGGCAAGATCACCCTGCCCGTCCTGCTGGCCTTCGCCCGTGGCAGCGAAGCGGAGCGCGGCTTCTGGCGCCGCACCCTGGAGGCGCGAGAACAGGGCGAGGCCGATCTGGCCGAGGCCCAGGCACTGATGCAGCGGCACGGGGCGCTGCGCGACACGGTGGGCCGGGCGCAGCATTACGGCGATGCGGCGCTGGCGGCGCTGGCCACCTTCCCGGACGGGCCGGAGCGCCGCGCCCTGGCAGGCATCGTCGCCTTCTGCATCGCCCGGGCGCGCTGAGCCAGGACCGGGCTGCGCCGCGGCGTTCAGCCCAGTTCGCCGGCCCCGCCTTCAGCGGCGCCGGTCAGTACAAGCCGCCCATGCCCCGATCCACCCCGCCCGCCGAGCCATGCGACTCGCCATCGCCCGGAGGCCGGGCTGCATTCTCGGTGCCCGGCCGGAACGCCTCCAGGTAGCTGCCGCCATCCGCTGGCACCCGCACCAGCGCCACGCCGGGCGGCGCCCGGAACGGCACCGGCGGGCTGCCGCGCAGCGCCGCTTCCAGCACCTCGCGAAAGATCGGCGCGGCGTTGGTGCCGCCGGTCTCGCCATTGCCGAGGGTCCGCGGCTCGTCGAAGCCCATCCAGACCGCGATGACGATATCGGGCGTGAAGCCGACGAACCAATTATCGACATAGTCATTGGTGGTGCCGGTCTTGCCGGCGATCGGTCGGCCGAGCCCCTGCCCGGCCCGCGTTCCGGTGCCGCGCGACACCACCCCGGTCAGCAGGTTCACCATCTGGTAGGCGGCGATCGGGTCGGTGATCTGCCGCCGCTCATCGGTCAGCTCCGGCGGCCCGCCATCCGGGGTGTCGGCGTCGCAGCCGCGGCAGGCACGGGCGTCGCTGCGCCAGACCACCTCGCCGCGGGCGCCCTGCACGCTGTCGATCAGGGTCGGCGTCACCTGCCGCCCGCCGTTGACGAAGCTGGCGTAGCCGGCCGCCATGCGCAGCACCGTGGTCTCGCCCGAACCCAGCGCCATGGCCAGATAGCGCGGCATATGGTCGATGACACCGAAGCGCGCCGCGGTCTCCGAGACCTTGTCCATCCCGACCTCCTGCGCCACCCGCACGGTGACGAGGTTGAGGCTGCGCTCCAACGCCTGGCGGATGGTGACGTAGCCGTTGTAGCTGCCGGCGTTGTAGTTGGACGGCCGCCAGACACCCTGCGGCGTGTTCACCTCGATCGGGCCGTCGAGGAAGCGCTGGTTCGGCGGCACGCCCGCCTCCAGCGCCGGCAGGTAGACAAAGGGCTTGAAGGAGGATCCGGGCTGGCGCTGCGCCTGGGTGGCGCGGTTGAACTGGCTCTTCTCGAAGGACCAGCCGCCGGTCATCGCCAGCACCCGGCCAGTGGCGGGGTCGAGCGCCACGATCGCCCCCTCCACCTGCGGAATCTGCCGCAGCGCCAGGCGGTCTGGGCGGCCCGTGGCCCGCGGCTGGCCGGCGCCGGCGGGCAGCACCTCCACCAGCACCACATCGCCGGCGGCGACCACATCGGCCATGCGGCGCGGCGCCGGGCCGAATCGTCCCTCGCCCAGCGCCCGGCGGGCCCAGCCGAGATCCTCGAACGCCAGCACCCCGGTGCGCGGCTGCGGCGCGGCGCGCGGATCGGGCCGCTCGACCCAGCCGAGCCGCGCCTCGTTCCCCCGTAGCTCCAGCACCGCCGCCAGCCGCCATTCCGGCAGGGCGCCGCCGGGGCGCTGCACCGCCTCCAGCTGCGGCATCCATTCGGTGGCTCCGGCGGAGATGCGCGCCACCGGCCCGCGCCAGCCGCCGCGCCGGCGGTCATAGGCCGATAGGCCGCTGCGCAGCGCCGCTTCGGTCGCTGCCTGCAGCGCCGGGTCGAGGGTGGTGCGCACCACCAGCCCGCCCTCGATGGTGCGGTGCTGGCCGAAGCGGGCGATCAGGTCGCGGCGGACCTCCTCGGTGAAATGCTGGCCGACCGCCACCACCTCCGGCCGCCGCTGCGGACGGGGGATGATGGGCTCGGCCTTGGCCGCCTCGGCCTCGGCCGCGGTGATCGCGCCATCCTCGGCCATCCGGTCCAGCACCCAGTCGCGGCGGGCGCGGGCGGCCTCCGGGAAGCGCTGCGGGTTGTAGTTGTTGGGCGCCTTGGGCAGCACCGCGAGGAAGGCGGACTCGCCCAGGGTGAGCTCATCGAGTCCCTTGTTGAAATAGGCTTGCGCCGCGGCGGCGACGCCATAGGCCTGGGCGCCGAGGAAGATCTCGTTGAGATAGATCTCGAGGATGCGCTCCTTCGGCAGCGCCGCCTCGATGCGCAGCGCCAGGATCGCCTCCCGGACCTTGCGCATCAGGGTGCGGTCGGCGCCGACCAGCATGTTCTTGGCGACCTGCTGGGTGATGGTGGAGGCGCCGCCCATCCGCCGGCCGCTGCCGTATTGCTCGAGGTTGGTGACGACGGCGCGCAGGATGCCGATGGGATCGACGCCGGGATGCTCCCAGAAGCGCTGGTCCTCGGCGCTGACGAAGGCCGCCTGGAGCCGGCGCGGGATCGCCTCGATGGGGACGAAGACCCGGCGCTCGGCGGCGAGTTCGGCCAGCAGCCGGCTGTCGGCGGCGTAGATGCGCGACATCTGCGGCGGCTGGTAGTCGGCCAGCCAACTGTAGTCCGGCAGTTCCGCGTCAATGCTGCGGTAAAGCCCATAGGCGCCGACCGCGCCGCCCAGCGCCACCATGGCGAGCAGCACGAAGAGGATGCGGAAGATGCCGAAGCCACGGCGGCGGCGGCGGGGCTTTGGCGGCGGCTTGCGCGGCGGCGGCGCCACGCCACGTGGGTCGGCGGTGATGTCGAAATTGGGCTCGGCGCGGTGATCGGGGGGGGCCATGCGACAGTCCATACACCGGCTCACCGCAGGCGACGATGCCGGCAGACCCCGCATATGGGTGAGCGACACGGCTTGACCATGACGCCGGGGCCGGCCGCACGCCGAAACACCACTATGTCATGCGCCACAGGACGCACCTTGTCACGCGCCCTGGCGCGGCGCGCGGCCATGCGCCCGGTCCCGGTCGGGCGACCGTCCCCTTGCCAAGACTCCTTGGTGGCGACCCGATGGCCGGGATCAGCCGACGCCGGCCACCAGTTCGCCGCGGCCACTGAGGAAGCCGTGCACTGCCTCGGCCAGCGCGGTGGCCAGCTTCCGGCGATGCGCCGCGCGGTTCAGCGCCGCCTCGTCCTTCGGATGCGAGAGGAAGCCCATCTCGACCAGCGCCGAGGGCACGTCGGGCGCCTTCAGCACCACGAAGCCGGCGCGGCGATGGGTGTTGGGCAGCAGCGGTACCTTGCCCTGCAGCGCCGCCACGGTCAGCCGGGCGATCCGGTCGGCGCCGCTGCGGGTCTCCTGCCGCATCAGGCTGAGCAGGATACGCTGCACCTCGGGCGAGACCGAGGGCAGCCGCAGCCCGCCGGCCCGGTCGGCCTGGTTCTCCCGCTGCGCCAGCGCCGCGGCCAGTCGGTCGCTGGCGGTCTCCGACAGGGTGTAGACGCTGGCGCCCCGGGCGCCCGGGGCGCTATCGGCGTGCAACGAGAGGAACAGCGCCGCCTCCCGCCGCCGTGCCAGCTCGATCCGGTCGCCGAGCGGGATGAAGACGTCGCGCGTGCGGGTCAGCGCGACGCGGCAGCGGCCGGCCGCCTCCAACTGGCGCTTCAGCTCCAGCGCGGCGGCCAGGGTGATGCGCTTCTCATGGGTGCCCTGGGCGCCGATCGCGCCGGGATCGCGCCCGCCATGACCGGGATCCAGCACCACCAGGGGCAGCCGCCCGCGCGGCGCGGCCGCGGCGGCCAGCACCCGGCCATTGGCCAATCGGGCGAATCCGGCAGCGGAGCCGGGGACCAGTTCGAGCACCAGCCGGCGGCCGGTGGCGGTGATGCTCGGCGCCGCCACCGGGCGGGCGAGGGTGAGCACCAGTTGCTGCGCCAGCCCGCTGCCCTGGCGCCGCACCTCCTTCACCACCCCGGAACCGCGCAGCCGGTCCGGGCCCTGCCAGGGCAGGCCAGGCAGGTCGAGGATCAGCCGCGGTGGGGTGTTGGCGGCGCTCAGCGCCCAGGCCACCGGCCGGCCGAGCGGCACCACCAGCCGGGTGCGGCCACGCACCGTGGCCAGCACCGGCGCGGCGGCCAGAACCGGAGAGGCGGTGGCCAGCGCCAGGGCGAGGCCCAGCAGGCCACGGCGCGACCATCCGGTCGCCGCGGAAGAATTGTCGCCGGTATCCATGCCCCTAATCCCCCCGGGTCATGTCGGCCTGGGCGAGGCCCGGGAGGCCATGCCAGCAAGGCCATTGCGCGACATCCCCCGATGTCGCGCGACCCAAACTAGCATCGGCTCGCCCTCGGTTCCACTATTGAGCGAGTGGAATGAATACCGTGGCAGCGCATCGGCCTTGTGGAAGGCGTTTGCCTCTCATAAGGTGGGCCGCCCCGGCGGTGCCCGCTGCCGGCGGAGGATTACGGCGCCGCCGCAACCGGCAGGCCATGGGACCCCCTTTGGGCCATGCGGCCGGGGTTGCGGTGCGCGGCAGGCCGGCATGGGACCGAAGGTTCCGCGTTTCGCCGGCCCGCCCCCTGTTTTGCGGCCCCCGGCACAGGCCGAGGGGTCCGGCAGGGCAGCCTCCTTTGCCCGTGCGGGATCTGTCGCGCCAAGATCCTCGGCTGCCCTTCGGCATGGATGCGTCCTGCCTGCGGCTGCCTCGGTGGCTGCGTGACCGAACGCCGTCCTGCCTGCCCTGCCAGGGCAGCAGACGGGGCGTGAACCCAGGGGCGTCGCCCCGGGCCGCCACCGCTTGCCGTCCAGGCATCCTCCTGGGGCGCGCGTGGTTCCCGGGCCCGGCCCCCGCCGAGCGAGGAGGTGACGCCGCAGCATGCTCGTGTCTTGCGCCGCATCGCCGCCCCTGCCCGGGACACCTCACCCCGATCCGCCGTGCCGCACTCCGGTGCCGCGCGGCGCGGAGCAACCGCTTCGATGACCAAGCGCATGCTGATCGACGCATCCCACGCGGAAGAAACCCGCGTGGTGGTGCTGGACGGCAACCGGCTAGAGGAATTCGACCTCGAGGCCGCCAATCGCCTTCCGCTGAAGGGCAACATCTACCTGGCCAAGGTGGTCCGGGTCGAACCCAGCCTGCAGGCCGCTTTCGTGGAATACGGCGGCAACCGCCACGGCTTCCTGGCCTTCGGTGAAATCCACCCGGATTACTACCAGATCCCGATCGCCGACCGGCAGCGCCTGCTGGAGATGCAGGCCGCCGAGGCGCGCGAGGAGGAGGAGGCCGAGGAAGCCGCCGACGCCGCCGCGGAACACCCCGAGGCGCCGGCCGCGGAGGCCGCGGCTCCCGAGGCCGCCGCCGAGAACGAGCCCACCGCCCCCCCGGCCCCCGAGGTCGAGGTCGCGGCCGAACCCTCCGCCGAGGCGTCGCCGGCTGAGGCCGCCGTGCCCGAGGCTCCGCTGGCCGAGGCCACCCCGGCCGAGTCTGAGCTGGCCGAGGCCGCCCCCGTGGTGGAAATCCTTGCCGCCCCACCAGTCGAAACGGCTGTACAGCGTCCAGCCGAAGCCCCGGCCACCGCGGGGGCGATCGCCGAAGCCGCCACGGCCGAGGTCGCCGATACCGAAGCCACCACGGCGCCCGCCGTCGCCGCAGCCGTCCCCGGCGACGGCGACCAGCCCGAACTCGACGGCCAGGCCAGCCACCGCCATGAGGCGGGCAACGGCCTCGACCGCGGCGACGGCGACAGCGACAGCGAGGAGGAGGCGCCGCCGCCCGAGACCATCGGCGGCGAAGGCTCCGAGGAGGTGGCGCGGGAGCGCCGCCTCACCCCCCGCTTCATGCGCCACTACAAGATCCAGGAAGTGATCCGCCGCCGGCAGATCATGCTGGTCCAGGTGGTCAAGGAGGAGCGTGGCACCAAGGGCGCGGCGCTGACCACCTACATCTCCCTCGCCGGCCGCTTCTCCGTGCTGATGCCGAACTCGCCGCGTGGCGGCGGCGTCTCCCGCAAGATCACCTCCACCACCGACCGCAAGCGGCTGCGCGAGGTGATCGACGATCTCGGCCTGCCGCAGGGCATGTCGCTGATCGTCCGCACCGCCGGCGCCCAGCGGCCGAAGCCCGAGATCCGCCGCGACTGCGAATACCTGCTGCGGCTGTGGGACAATATCCGCGAGCGCACCCTCTCCTCCACCGCCCCGGCGCTGATCTACGAGGAAGCCGACCTCATCAAGCGCTCGATCCGCGACGTCTTCTCGCGTGATGTCGAGGAGATCCTGGTGGATGGGGAGCCGGCCTACCAGGAAGCCCGCGAGTTCATGCGCATGCTGATGCCGCAGCATGCCCGCAAGATCCAGCTCTACCGCGACGGCGGCCTGTTCGCCCGGCACCAGGTGGAGCAGCAGCTCGATGCCATGCACAGCCCGACGGTGCAGCTCCGCTCCGGCGGCTACATCGTCATCAACCAGACCGAGGCGCTGGTCGCCATCGATGTGAACTCGGGCCGCTCGACGCGTGAGCGGCATATCGAGGACACCGCGCTCCGCACCAACCTTGAGGCCGCCGACGAGATCGCACGGCAGCTCCGGCTGCGCGACCTTGCCGGCCTCATTGTCATCGACTTCATCGACATGGAGTCGAGCCGCAACGACGGCATGGTGGAACGCCGGCTGAAGGAGGCTCTGCGGTTCGATCGCGCCCGCATCCAGGTCGGCCGGATCAGCCATTTCGGCCTGCTGGAAATGTCGCGGCAGCGGCTGCGCCCCTCGCTGACCGAGACCACCTTCGTCACCTGCTCGCATTGTCAGGGCCGCGGCCAGGTCCGCAGCGTCGAGAGCAGCGCGCTGCAGGTGCTGCGCGCGGTCGAGGAGGAAGGCGCCCGGCGCCGCACCGCCGAGCTCTGCGTGCATGTGGCAAGTTCGATCGCGCTCTACCTGCTGAACCGCAAGCGCGACAAGCTGGCGGCGATCGAGGCGCGCTTCGGCATGTCGGTGCTGTTCGAGCCGGATGACACGCTGCTGCCGCCGGCCTTCCGGCTGGAGAAGCTGCGCGCCGCCGATCCGGCCCGGGTGGCCGAGACCAGCCCCGCCGCGCTGCGCATGGATTTCGCCCCGGAGCCCGAGCCGGAGGAGGAGGTGGCCGAGGAGGCCGATGCCGAATCCCAGGCCGCCGGTCGCGACGAAGCCCCGCGGCCGCCCCGCGATGGCGAGACCGAGGCCGAGGCCGAGGCCAGCCGCCGCAAGCGCCGCCGGCGCCGGCGGCGCGGCGGCAACGGCACCCGCCCTGATGCCGGCGTGCCGCTCGGCGCCTCGGGCGAGGCCGAGGATGACGAGGAGGATGGCGAGGAGGCCGAGGAGCAGTCCACCGCCGAAGCCAGCGTGGAGCCGGTCGGCAGGCCGGCCGCAGAGGGCAATGCCCCGGGCGGTGCCGAGGCCGGCGCCGAAGCCGCAAGCGATGCCGGCGGCGAAGCCACGGCCGAGACCGCCGAGGATGGCACCGAGGAAGGCCGCGACGGCACCCGCCGCCGCCGCCGCCGCCGCCGCCCGGCCCGGTCCGAGGGCGCCGAGGCCCCTGCCCACGCGCCGGAGCCGATGGCGCAGCCGACGCCGCGCTACCTCGGCCCGACCCCGGCCGACCCCTTCGCCGGCCAGGTCGACGACATACTGGCGGCGATGGAAGCCGCTGAAGCGGCAGCCGAAGCCGCCGCCGCGGCCAGCCGCCGCGCCCGAGCCGCCGCCACGGTGGTGAGCGGGACGCCAGCCGCACCGGAGGCCGAGGCGCCGGCGGCCGAGGTGGCCCCCACCGAAGCCCTGGCCGCCGAGGCACCGGCCGAGGTGGTCGAGGCGGCAGCCGAGCCGGGTCCAGCAGCACCGCCGGAGGAGCCGGTTGCCCTCGCCCCGCCGCCGCCACCCGAGCCTGAGCCTGAGCCTGAGCCTGTCGTGGCGCCGGAGGAGCCGGTCGTGACCGCCCCGCCGCCGCCCGAACCAGCCCCCGAGCCGGTTGCGGCAGCACCGGAGGAACCGGCGCAGGGACCGGTGGTGCAGCCGGTCAGCGTCGATGCGCTCGACCCGGCGGCGCCGCGCAAGCGTGGATGGTGGAGGCGGTAGCCAGCCGCGGCAGCCATTGAAGTGGATTCACGCAGGCCAGGAACGGCCTGCGTGAGATCCCTTTCTGAACGCAAGGAATAATGGGGCTTTGCCCCGCAACCTCCCTCACCAAGGGCCGAAGTCCCTTGGAACCCATCATTCAAACTGCTGGATTCCAAAGGCCCTTCGGCCTTTGGCGGGGTGAGATTGAGACTCGAAAGGGTCGTCACAGCCGAAGCCGGCTACAACGCCTCGCCTTCCACCTTGCGCCGCAGCTCGCGCAGCCGGTCGGCACCGCCGGCCATCTTCGGGTTGATCTCCAGGGCCGCCTGC
This sequence comes from Siccirubricoccus deserti, assembly GCF_014283215.1. Lineage (GTDB taxonomy): Bacteria > Pseudomonadota > Alphaproteobacteria > Acetobacterales > Acetobacteraceae > Siccirubricoccus > Siccirubricoccus deserti. The sequence continues at coordinate 8,024 of NZ_JACOMF010000029.1, read as the reverse complement.
AGGCTGCGCAGCGCTCCTGCGGCATCCCCGGCTTCCTCCTGCGCTGCCGCCAGAGTCAGCAGGGCGGCCCAGTGCCGGGACTCGAGCCGCAGCACCTCCTGCAGGTCCCGCACCGCCGCCGAGATGTCGCCGGCACGGAGATAGGCCTGGGCGCGGAGATGCCAGGCCTCGGGAAGGTCCGGTGCCAGGGTGATGGCGGCGTCGAAATCCTCCAGCGCCTCCACCGGCAGTTGCGCCTCCACATTGCGGACACCGCGGCGCAACAGCAGGGCCACCGCGGGGGTGGCGGCCTGCGCCCAGAGTTGGCGGATACGGGCTTCCACCAGCGCCGCGCCAGCATCATCCGGCGCGGTGCGCAGCGCCTCGAAGGCGCGGTCCAGCTCCGCCTTGCGGGCCTCGGCACCGCGCGGCGCGGGGGCCATGTGCGGCGCCTGGGACAGCGCATCAGGCGCCAGCACGGCGGGGGCGATCAGCAGCAGCAGGGCGGGGAGCCAGCGCATGCCACGAACCTCGGGCGCCAGCCGGCGCTTGGCAAGGCCTTCCCGTGCAGCCCTCAGCGCCCGAGCCGCAGCCCGGCCCGCTCGACAATCGCCTTGAACTTCGCCACCTCGGCGGCGAGGAAGGCACGGGTGCTCTCCGGCGTGCTGGGCGCCGCGGGATCGACGCCGGCGGCCATCATCCGCTCTGCGACCGCTCGGTCCTCAAGCGTTGACCGCACCGCGGCGGACAAGGCCCGGGCGATCGGCGCCGGCAGGCCGCGCGGCGCCACCAGCAGGTTCCAGGTGCTGATCTCGAAGCCGGTCAGCCCGATCTCGTCGAGCGTCGGGATGTCCGGGAACAGCGGGTGCCGCCGCAGCGAGGACACCGCCAGGCCGCGCGACAGCCCATCCCGCAGATGCGGTGCGGTGGAGGCCAGCACCTCCAGCGAGTAGTCCACCTCCCCCTTGGCCAGCGCCTCCATCACCGCCGAGCCGCCGCGATACGGCACATGCTCCGCCTGGAGGTTGCCCGAGGCCGACTTGATGGCCTCCCCGGTCAGGTGGCCGATGCCGCCGGCCCCGCTGGTCGCCCAGCTGTAGCGGCCGGGCTCCGCCTTCACCGCATCCAGCAGCGCGCGGGCGCTGCGGAAGCGTGACTGCGCCGGCACCACCAGCACCATCGGCCCGCCGCCGACGATGGCGATCTGGGTGAAATCCTCGACCGGGTCATAGGGGGTCTGCGCCGGCATCGCCGCCGGGTTGGTGCCGAGCGCGGAGGCCGAGGCAAGCAGCAGGGTGTAGCCATCCGCCGGCCGGTGCCGGACCCATTCGCTGCCGACCGAGCCGCCGGCCCCGGCCCGGTTCTCGACGATGATCCGCGCATTGGGCCCGAGCTTCGGCGCCATCCGCTCGGCCAGGATGCGGGCGGCGATGTCGGTGGAGCCGCCGGCGAGGAAGGGCACCACCAGGCTGATCGGTCGGTCGGGGTAGCTGTTCTGGGCCAGGGCGGGGCGGGCCAGGGCGGCGGCGAGCAGTGGCAGGGCGCGGCGAGGCAAAGCAGGCATGGTTGTCTCCTCGATGCCGTCCCATGCCTCGAACGCGGTACACGCGCAATTCGCGACGATCGCCGCGCCGCCGCGTTCGCCGCAGCAACCCATTCCCACACGTTCCCACCCGGAGACGTCCGATGCCGGCGGAGTCGAAACCCAGCCCCCTTCTCCTCGGCGCGCTGGCGGCGAGCGGCCTGCTGCTGGCCGCCTTCACCGCCAACCGCGCCGACCACCCCGCGCCGGTCCCCCGCGACGCGCCACACCGCCGCGCAGCCCGCGGCAGCGACCACCCGTCTGACCGCGCCCCGGGACACCTGTCCGACCACGGCCACGACGCCGCGCACCCGAAGGACATCCCGCCCCGCGGCTGGTGGGAGATCCTGAAGCGCACCGTCTCGGAGGTTTCCGACGACCGGGTGCTGACGGAGGCCGCCGGCGTCACCTTCTATACCCTGCTGGCACTCTTCCCGGCGCTGGCCGCGCTGATCTCGATCTACGGGCTGTTCGCCGAGCCGGCGACCATCTCCGAACACCTCGACGCGCTCGCCGGCGTGGTGCCGGGCGGCGGGGTGGAGATCGTCAATGAGCAGGTGCGGCGGATCACCGCCAAAGGCGACACCGCGCTCGGCTTCGGTGCCATCATCGGCCTCGCCACCTCGCTGTGGTCGGCCAACCAGGCGATGAAGGCGATCGTCGATGCGCTGAACATCGTTTACGGGGAGAAGGAGAAGCGCGGCTTCTTCCGCCGGCTGCTGGTGACCATGGCCTTCACCGTCGCCAGCATCCTGTTCCTGGTGCTGGCGATGGCAGGCGTCGTCGTACTGCCCATCGCGCTGAAGTTCATCGGCCTCGGCGGCGTGCTGGACACGGTGCTGCGGCTGGCCCGCTGGCCGGTAATGCTGCTGGTGGTCGGCCTCTTTCTCGCCTGCCTCTACCGCTACGGGCCAAGCCGGGAGCAGGCGCAATGGCGCTGGGTAAGCTGGGGCAGCGCGGTGGCCGCAATCAGCTGGCTGGCCTTCTCGCTCGGCTTCTCCTGGTACGTGGCGAATTTCGGCAACTACAATGAGACCTATGGCTCGCTGGGCGCGGTGATCGGCTTCATGACCTGGATCTGGCTCTCGGCGACGGTGGTGCTGGCCGGGGCGGAGCTGGATGCCGAGATGGAGCACCAGACCGCGCGCGATACCACCACCGGGCCGGAACGGCCGATGGGCGGCCGCGGGGCCCGCATGGCGGATACCGTGGCAAGCTGAGCGGCCGGGCGCCGAGGACAAGGCCGATCGGCGCCGGAGCCGCCACCGTGCTACTGCGGCGGCAGCCGCAGCACGAGACCCGGCGCCACCGCCTGCGCCGACTCCAGCACCGGCTGGTTGGCCTCGAGGATGCCGCGTGCCGCGGCGGCATTGCCGTAATGCCGCTCGGCGATGCTCTCCAGCGTCTCCTGCGGCCCGACGATGTGGAACAGGCTGCCGCCGGCGCCGAAGCGCTCGCTCGACTCGGGCCGCGCCTCATGCACCGCCTCCGCCGCCGGGGCGGTGCTTGCGCTGCCGGGCGGCAGCCGGGCGAAGCTGCCGAGGCTTTCGAGCAGGCCCGGGGTTTCGGCGTTGCTCAGCCGGTCATCCACCAGGCCGATGCCATGCAGATTGCCCGCGGCCAGCACCAGCCGCTCCTGCGTCGCGCCATCGGCCACCCGGCCGCTCAGCGTGACCGTCCCACCCGCCACCCGCACCTCGATGCCGGGGTGCGGCAGGCCGAGCGCATCCAGCCTGGCCAGCACCGCGGCGGCGTTGGGCGGGGTGCCGGCGGAGGCAAGGCCGGCATCGACGGGGAAGCGGAAACGGGACATGGCGATCTCCTGTCGGTGCGTTGGATCAACCGGTGCCATGCCGCCGGGTTGCGCGGCGGCTGGCGGCGCCCCACCCTCTCCTGTCATGGAAACGCCGCTGCTGGTCCAGCCCGACCCCGCCGACCCGCGCCTCACTCGCCGGGTGAGCGGCCTCGACCACACCGGCGCCCGGATCAAGACCAGCGTCACCGTGGAACGGCCGCTGACGCTCTATCTGAACGGGCAGGAGATCGTCACCATGATGACGATCCTTGACCGGCCGGAGGATCTGGCGCTCGGCTATCTGCTGAACCAGGGCATGCTGCGGCGCGACGATGCGGTGACGGGCATCGACTACGACGACGACCTGCAGGTGGTGGTGGTGCGCACCGAACGCGCCACCAACTACGAGGTCAAGCTGAAGAAGAAGACCCTGACCAGCGGCTGCGCCCAGGGCACCGCCTTCGGTGACCTGATGGAGGATTTTTCCGAGGCCCGGCTTCCGCTGTCGGCCGAGATGCGCACTTCCGACCTCTACCGCCTGCTGCACCGGATCAACACCCTGCCGACGCTTTACCTGGAAGCCGGGGCGATCCATGGCTGCGCGCTGTGCCGGGCGGATGAACCGCTGGTCTACATGGAGGATGTCGGCCGCCACAATGCGGTGGACAAGATCGCCGGCTGGATGTTCCGTACCGGCTGCGAACCGGCGGACAAGATCTTCTACACCACCGGCCGGCTGACCTCGGAGATGGTGATCAAGACCGTCCGCATGGGCATCCCCATCCTGATCTCCCGCAGCGGCTTCACCGCCTGGGGCGTGGAGCTGGCGCAGCAGGTCGGGCTGACCCTGATCGGCCGCTGCAAGGGCAAGCGCTTCGTCGCCCTGGCCGGCGAGCAGCGCATCGTCTTCGACGCCGACCTTGCCTATGTGCCAGAGGAAAGCGCGAAGCACTGGCGGAAGAACAGCCGGGAGGCGGAGGATGCCGCCTGATCCGGCGGGGGGAATCCTCGCCGTCATCCTGGCCGGCGGGCTGGCCCGGCGGATGGGCGGCGGCGACAAGCCGTTGCGGCTGCTCGGCGGCAGGCCGCTGCTCGACCATGTGCTGGCGCGCATCCGGCCGCAGGCGGCGGCGGTGATCCTGAACGCCAATGGCGACCCTTCGCGCTTCGCCAAATACGATCTGCCAGTGGTGCCTGACCCGCTGCCCGACTTTCCCGGGCCGCTGGCCGGGGTGCTGGCGGCGCTCGATTGGGCCGCGGCGGAGCGGCCCGACCTGCCAACCGTGCTCTCCGTCCCCGGCGACGGCCCCTTCCTGCCGCCCGATCTGGCGGCGCGGCTGGAGACGGCGCGGCAGGCCGCCAGGGTGCCGATGGCCTGCGCCGCCTCCGGCGGCTGGACCCATCCGCCGATCGCCCTCTGGCCGGTGGCGCTGCGAGGCGAGCTGCGCGCCGCGCTGCTGGCCGGTGAGAAGAAGATCGACCGCTGGACCGCCCGCTTCGGCTGCGCCACGGCGGAATGGCCGGTGGTCCCGGTCGATCCCTTCTTCAACGCCAATGCGCCGGAGGATCTGGCGGCGGCGGAAGCGCTCTTGCAAGCGGGCGGTGGCGGAACCATACGCTCGGGCGATATCCACTCCAGGGAGCACCCGCCGTGAAGGCCTTCCTCATCGGCACCATCGTCGCCGTCGCCCTGGCCACCGCCGCTGCCCTGGTGCTGGACAACGAGGTCCAGCGCACCGCCGAACAGCACTATCAGACCGGCGCGGTGAGGCTGTAGCCATCGGCACGGGTTGCCGCCGCCGCCTGATGGGCCGATCCTGACACCTGGTCCCCAGGCGCCAGGGGAATCGGTCCAGCGGCCAGGACGGCCTTGTCACGCATGCTCAATTTTCTTCGACGGCATTCCAGCATCCTGATCATCAGCGGCATCGGCCTCGTCGCCGGGGCGCTGGTCTGGGGGCTGCACGGCCCCGTGGCCTTCATCGGCGCCCTCGGCGTCGCCTTCGACGTCTTCCTGATGGTACTGCCGGCAATGCTGGCGGGGCTTCTGCTGGCCGGCAGCCTGAAGCAGTTGATCCCCGCCGGCGCCCTGGCAAAGTGGATGGGCGAGGAAAGCGGCTGGCGCGGGCTGATGGTGGCCAGCCTTTGCGGCATGGTAATGCCAGGCGGTCCGATGGCCGCCTTCCCGCTGGTGCTGGTGCTGGCCCAGGCGGGGGCGGACCGCGGCGCGCTGATCGCCTTCGTCGTTGCCTGGGCGCTGAATGGCTTCCAGCGCGTGCTGGTGTGGGAGGTGCCGCTACTCGGCGCCGATTTCGCCCTGCTGCGCTTCCTCTGCGGCCTGCCGATGCCCTTCATTGCCGGGGCGCTGGCACGACGGGTGCCGATTCGCTGGGCACCCCCGGGCGCCACCCTGCCGGCCGAGGGCGCTACCAGCCCCCACGCGGCGGCCAGCCGGCCACGGGCCGGCCTATGACCCCCGGGCAGTTCCTGCTCATCGCCGCGGCGCTCATCGCCTTCGGCCTGGCGCTGCGGCGCGGCGTACCGACAGCCCAGCGGGCGCTGCGGGAGACCGGGCAGACCATCACCCGGGTGCTGCCGCTGCTGCTGGTGGCGCTGCCGATGGCCGCCTTCCTGGCGGAGCTGATCCCGCCGGATGTCGCCGCCGGCTGGCTGGGACCGGAGAGCGGGCTGCCCGGCATCGCCATCGCCTCTCTGGCGGGCGGCTTCATCCCGGGCGGGCCCTTCGTCTCCTTCCCGCTGGTGCTGACCTTCATCAAGGCGGGGGCCGGCGGGCCGCAGATGGTAGCACTGATCACCGGCTGGGCGATCCTCGGCTTCCATCGGGTGATCGCCTGGGAATGGCCGGTGCTGGGGCCGCGCTTCATCGCCATCCGGCTGATCGCCTCCTTCGCCCTGCCGGTGCTGGCGGGGCTGCTGGCCGGGCTGCTGCTGCCCTTCTTCCCGCACGCACTGGTTAGACCGTAGGGCGGAGGCCGGGTGGCCGCAGCCGGCGATGCTCACGCCCAGCCATTGGCCGCCACGATCACCCCCGCCCAGCCCAGCAGGGCGAGGCCCAGCGGCCGGCTCAGCCGCCATCCCCAGGCAAGGTTCTTCTCGGCCGCCATCACCGCCCCGAGCAGCTGCATCCAGCCGATATTGCCGGTGCCCACGACGAACATCAGCAGCATGATCGCCCAGCAGCAGCCGACGCAGAACAGCCCGTGATGCGCGCCGAGCCGCAGCGCATCCCGCCGCGGCGTCCGCCCATGCCAATGCTGGATGATGAAGCCGAGCGGCGTGCGGCAGCGGTCGAGGCAATGGTATTTGAGCCGGCTGAACTGGAACAGCCCGGCCAGCGCCAGCACGCCGGCGCCGAGGACCCAGGCATGGAAGGCCAGCCAGTCGGATTGCCGCACGGCCTCGTGCAGGGCGAGGTCCAGCAGATGCGCCGCCACGCCGAAGCCCAGCCACACCAGCAGGTAGCCGGCGACCAGCAGCGCGAGCAGTCCGGTGCGGTCGCCGCGCGCGGCAATCAGCCGATCGAAGCGCCGCAGCAGCGGCAGGATGGTCGGCAGCATCATCGCCGCGGTCATCAGCAGCCAGCCGCCGGCGTAGAGCAGCCCCGGCAACAGCAGCTCGCCCGCCGGCAGCACGCGGCAGATCCCCGCCGCCAGGCCAAGCTCGGTCCAGCGGCCATGGTCGAGATAGCGGCCGTAGGGGCTCTGCTCCCAGAGGAGCAGCGCCACCCAGGCAATCCCCACCAGCCCCCCCATGATCGGGACCAGCCATGGCCGCCCGGGCGCCGCCGGCATGAAGGCCGGCATGGTCAGGCGTCGAAGACGAAGGTGCTCTGCAACGCGTTGTGGCCTTCGAGATCGAGGTCGTGGCCCAGCTCGGCGTGCTTCGAGCGGTAGCGCGTCGCCTTGCCGACGAAGACCGGTGCGCCGGGCACGGTGGAGAAGATGGTGTTGCTGAGCGTCGTGACCGCGCCGTCCGGGCCCTTGTAGTGGTCCATCTCGGCATGGCTGGTGTCGCCCACCTTCAGCGTGCCCTTGCCTTCATTCACATCGAAGGTGATCGGCACGCGCTGCACGGAGATGACCTCGCCGACCAGCTTCGCGAGTTCGGCCACTGGCCCGCCGAGCTTGCCGGTGTAGACATCCAGCAGCGCCTTCTCCTGCGCATCCGTGGTGCCCTGGTCGAGGTAAAGGGCCATGCGGAAATTGCCGGCCAGGACGTTACCGGGGATGTGCGAGACGATGGCCAGCGTCCGCCCCGCCACGTCGACGCCCTGGATCGTGCCCGCGTCGAAGTGGTAGGCGAGGACCGAATCGCAGGTGCCGTTGTCGGGATCCTCGCCGATCCAGCACGGGCAGAGGACGCGGCAGTCACAGACCTCGAGCAGACGTCCTTCCAGATGATAGGCCATGGCTCACCCCCGTTGTGATGCATCCTGTCCTGTAATGGTGCCGCCAGGTCAGCCGGGAGCGTTCAGCCGCAAATCCCCGGCTGGTCCGTGGAAATGCCGGACCTGATGAGGCTAGGGCGGAATCCGATCATTCTGGTTCATAGCCTGCGGCGGTGAAGTAGTTTCGGCACTCTTCCGGGGTAAAGCGTGGCAGGGCGTCGCGGATGGCATCCCAGAGCCCGTCGATGGTCCGCGCGGCG
>NZ_JACOMF010000028.1 GCF_014283215.1 Siccirubricoccus deserti | reverse complement strand
CACCTCTGGACATATTCCTACGCGTTACTCACCCGTCCGCCACTCCCCTTGCAGGGCGTGCGACTTGCATGTGTTAAGCATGCCGCCAGCGTTCGCTCTGAGCCAGGATCAAACTCTCAGGTTCATCCATCCGCCATCGACCCCTCGCAGGGCCCCAGCAGACCAACCCGCCAATCTCACCCAAAACCCGAAAACCAATGCATCCCAAGCCAAGCCCATCAACGGCCGCCAGACTTAAGGCCCGCAAGCAACACCCTCCGCAAGGCCAAAGCCCGCAGCAGCGCCGCCCGCGCATCCCACCCCTCCGTCACTCAAGACAGATAAGCAGAAGCCCTCAAGCCAGGCACCATCATCGGTACCCCACTCGAAACACATCCATCACTGAACGCGCTTCCAAAACCTGATGCAGTTTTCAAGGAACACCCCATCCAGCCAAGGCCAGATGGAAAACCGCCTCGCAACGCCTTCCCGCCGCCCTCCCTTGCGAAAGGGACACACCGGAAAACCTCACTCAGCGACTACCGCCTCGTCAGCGGGGCAAGGAGTTTGACCCATCCAGGCCAACCAGTCAACCCCGCCGCCGTCTTGGTGAGGCGGGTTCTAGGCCCAGACCCGGAAGCTGTCAAACGGGTTTTTCATTCTCCTCCGCGGACTCCTCACCTCGTCTCGAAACTGCACATGTCAACCCGTTGACTTATCTTATTTTTCTTAGAAAGGTTTCGCCATATTTCAGCCCTGGGAGGGGCATTCCATGCCGCAACGCCTGCAATGCCCTGGGCATTGGCTCGCCTTTTTCTGCCTTTCCGTCGCTGCCCCGGCTCCCGCTCCAGCCCAATCCAACCCACCGCCCAGCGCATTTCAGCAGTTTGCCGGTCTCGACCAGTCGGCCATCACCACCCGTACCGTGGTCGCGGGGCGTGAAGTGTCCCTTGCCCAGCTCCTCGCTCGTGCCGGCGTTGAGACTGCCGATGCCAGCCCGGCCATCTCCGCCCTTACGCCCTACCTGCCCGCTCGCCGTCTGCAACCCGGCCTGGCGCTGACCCTCCGGGAGGATCGCCAAGCCGACCGCCTGCTTGGGCTGGCGGTGGAGCCGCAGCCGGGCCGCATCATCACCGTCATTCGCACCCCGACCGGCTGGCGCGCGGATGAGGCGCAGCCGGAGCAGCACCGCCGCCTGGTGCTCGCCCGCGGCAGCATCCGCGGTGTGGTCTTCGAGGACCTCCGCGCCGCCGGCCTGCCCGACCCGGTGGCGCGCGAGTTGGTGCGCACCCTGGCCCAAGATGTCGATTTCCAGCGCGAGTTCAGCCCGCAGGATCGCTTCAGCATCCTGTTCGAACGCTTCCGCACCGCCGATGGTCGGCTGTTGCGTGATGGCCGGGCACTCTATGCCGAATTCCATCTGGCGGGCCGCCGCCTGTCACTCTGGCGCCACGAAACCCCGACCGGCCCCGAATGGTTCGACGCCCAGGGCCGCAGCCTCCGCCGTGCCTTCCTCCGCACGCCGCTGGACGGCGCCGAGGTCACCTCCGGCTTCGGCATGCGGTCGCATCCGGTGCTCGGCTTCACCCGCATGCACCAGGGGATCGACTTCGCCGCGCCACGCGGCACGCCGGTCTTCGCCGCGGCCGATGGCACGGTGGAGTATGTCGGCTTCGCCGGCGGCTACGGCCGCACCATCCGGCTCAGCCATGCCGGCGGCACCGAGACCCGCTACGCTCACCTGTCCAGCACGATGCGCGGGCTGAAGCCGGGCACGCGGGTACGACAGGGCGAGGTCATCGGCAAGGTCGGGTCCACCGGACTGGCGACCGGCCCGCATCTGCATTTTGAGATCAGCGAAGCCGGCCGGCTGGTCGATCCCGCCGCCGTTCAGGCCATGCCGGCCTCACGACTGGAAGGCCAGCAACTGGAGGCCTTCCAGGCCACCCGCCGGATGCTCGATAGCCAGCTGGTCCAGTTGGCACCGATGCAGGAAGTGGCGATGGCGCCGTAGCGCCACCGCCCTTTCCGCCTTGCCTCAGGCCGCCGCCGCGAGCGGCACCTGCTGCAGTTCCAGCCCGTCGGGCCCGGCGGTCACTGTCACCGTCTCGCCATCGTGGATGCTGCCTTCCAGCAGCCGGCTGGCGAGCCGGTCCTGCAAGCTGCGCTGGATCACCCGCTTCAGCGGCCGGGCGCCGTAGCTGGGATCGTAGCCAGCCTCCGCCAGCCATTCCCGCGCCTTCTCGTCCAGCGTGATGGTGATCTTGCGGTCCTCAAGCAGGCGCCGCAGCCCAGCCAGCTGGATATCGACGATCGCCGCCATGTCGCTGCGGGCCAGCCGCCGGAACAGCACGATCTCGTCCAGCCGGTTGAGGAATTCCGGCCGGAACCGGTCCCGCACCGCCCGCATCACCGCTGGCCGCGCCGCCTCGATGTCGGCGGCCTCCGGCAGTTCGGCGATCGCCTGGCTGCCGAGGTTGCTGGTCAGCACGATGATGGTGTTGCGGAAATCGACCGTCCGCCCCTGGCCATCCGTCAGCCGCCCGTCGTCGAGCACCTGCAGCAGCACGTTGAAGACGTCCTCATGCGCCTTCTCCACCTCGTCGAACAAGATAACTTGATAGGGCCGGCGACGGATCGCCTCGGTCAGCGCGCCGCCCTCGTCATAGCCGACATAACCGGGCGGGGCGCCGATCAGCCGGGAGACGGCGTGCTTCTCCATGTATTCCGACATATCGATGCGCGTCATCGCCCGCTCGTCGTCGAACAGGAAGCCGGCCAGCGCCTTCACCAGCTCGGTCTTGCCGACACCAGTGGGCCCGAGGAACAGGAAGCTGCCGATCGGCCGGTTCGGGTCCTGCAGCCCGGCGCGGGCCCGCCGCACCGCCTTGCTGACCGCCTCCAGCGCCTCCTCCTGGCCGACCACGCGGCGGCGCAGCTGGTCCTCCATCCGCAGCAGCTTGGCCCGCTCGCCCTCCAGCATCTTCTCGACCGGAATTCCGGTCCAGCGGGAGACGACGGCGGCGATGCCCTCCTCGGTCACCGCCTCGTTCACCAGCCGCGCATCGCCGTCACCGGTGGCAGCGATCTGCTTCTCGAGGCCGGGGATGACGCCGTACTTCAGCTCGCCGGCCCGGGCGTAGTCGCCTCGGCGCTCCGCCAGCTCCAGCTCGGTGCGGGCCTTGTCCAGTTCCTCCTTGGCCTTTTGGGTGGCGACGACCTTGCCCTTCTCCGCCTCCCAGCGGGATGTCATCTCGCGCGACCGCTCCTCGAGGTCCGCAAGTTCCTTCTCCAGCCTGACCAGCCGGTCGCGGGAAGCCGGGTCATCCTCCTTCTTCAGCGCTTCGCGCTCGATGCGGAGGCGCATGAGGTCACGGTCGATCGCATCCAGCTCCTCCGGCTTGCTGTCCACCTGCATGCGCAGGCGGGACGCCGCCTCATCCACCAAATCGATCGCCTTGTCCGGCAGGAAGCGGTCGGTGATGTAGCGGTTGGAGAGCGTCGCCGCGGCCACCAGCGCACCATCGGTGATGCGCACGCCGTGGTGCAGCTCGTATTTCTCCTTGATGCCGCGGAGGATGCTGATGGTGTCCTCGACGCTCGGCTCACCGACGAAGACCGGCTGGAAGCGTCGCGCCAGCGCCGCGTCCTTCTCGACATGCTTGCGGTACTCGTCGAGCGTCGTCGCGCCGATGCAATGCAGCTCGCCGCGCGCCAGCGCCGGCTTCAGCAGGTTGGAGGCGTCCATCGCGCCATCCGCCTTGCCGGCGCCGACCAGCGTGTGCATCTCGTCGATGAAGAGGATGATCTCGCCGGCGGCCTGCTCGACCTCCTGCAGCACACCCTTCAGCCGTTCCTCGAACTCGCCGCGGTATTTCGCGCCGGCGACCATGGCACCGAGGTCGAGTGCCATGACGCGCTTGTCCTTCAGCGCCTCCGGCACGTCGCCCTTGATAATGCGCAGCGCCAGCCCCTCGACGATGGCGGTCTTGCCGACGCCGGGCTCGCCGATCAGCACCGGGTTGTTCTTGGTGCGGCGGGCCAGCACCTGGATGGTGCGGCGGATCTCCTCGTCGCGGCCGATCACCGGGTCTAGCTTGCCCTCGCGCGCCGCCTCGGTGATGTCGCGGGCGTATTTCTTCAGCGCGTCGAAGCTCTGCTCGGCGTTCTGGCTGTCCACCTTGCGGCCCTTGCGGAGGTCGGCGACCGCCCCCTCCAGCCGCTGCGCATCGGCACCGGCGGATTTCAGGATGCGCGCCGCTCCGCTGTCGCTGGCGGCCAGCGCCACCAGCAGCCGATCCTGGGCGACATATTCATCGCCGGCCTTCTGTGCCTGCTGCTGCGCCGCATCCAACACCCGGACCAGATCCGGGGTGATCTGCGGCTGGCCGGCCCCGCCGCCGGAGACCTTCGGCTGCCGGCCGATCTCGGCGTCCACCGCCTGCTTCGCCCGCGCGGCATCGCCGCCGGCGGCGCGGATCAACCCGGCCGCAGCGCCCTGCTCATCGTCAAGCAGTGCCTTCAGGAGGTGTTCCGGGGTGATCCGTTGGTGGTACTCGCGGATCGCTATGGTCTGGGCCGCCTGGAGGAAGCCCTTGGCGCGGTCAGTGAATTTCTCAATATCCATGGTCAGGTCCCTCGATCTGAGGCGACAGGCGCCTTCCGTCCCTTCAGAGGCAACGGGCGACGCCAGTTCAGCAGGGGATGTGGTAATTCGCTTCGCGTTAGTTCAAGAGGCCGGGAAGGAAGTCATTTCGATGCGCGTCGAGAACATCTACCGCTATCCGGTAAAGGGCCTGACCGCCGAGGCGCTGGAGGAAGTGACGCTGACCCCCGGCGCCTGCCTGCCGCATGACCGCCGCTTCGCCCTGGCTCAGGGCGACGCGCCCTTTGATCCGGCCGCACCGACCTGGCTGCAGAAACGGCATTTCGGCTGTCTGATGGTCAATGAGCGGCTGGCGCTGCTGCACACCGCCTTCGACCCGAAATCCGGCCAGCTGGCGATCCGCCCGCCCGAAGGCCCGCCCATGCTGGGCGACACCCGGACCGAGGCGGGGCGCGCCGAGATCGCCGGCTTCCTGGCCGCCTATCTGGGTGAGGAAGCCCGTGGCACCCCTCGCTTCGTCGAGGCGCCGGGGCACCATTTCACCGATGTCGCGGTGAAATGCGTCTCCATCATCGGCCTATCGAGCCTGCATGCATTGGAGCGGGCCATCGGCCAGCGGCTGGATCCGCTGCGGTTCCGCGCGAACGTCTATGTCTCGGGCAGCCGGCCCTGGAGCGAGTTCGACTGGCTCGGGCAGGAGATCCAGCTCGGCGGGGCGCGGTTGAAAGTGTTCAAGCGCATCATCCGCTGCGCCGCGACCGAGGTGAATCCGGAAACCGCGGTGCGCGACGCCAAACCGCCGCAGTCGCTGCGCGAGCATTTCGGCCATGCCGACCTCGGAGTCTATGCCGAGGTGATCGAGGGCGGGCGCATCGCGGTGGGCGATGCGCTGGAGCCGCTGGAGGGGGAGCTGCATTAGGAACTCCCCGCGAAGCGGCTTTGCGGCGCCCCGATGATCTCTCCCGATCAGCGCTGCGGCACGCCTTCCGCGGCAAAGCCGCGGAAGGCCCGGACGCGTCCGGTATCGGCATTCACTCCGAAGTAGCCTGCCCCCTACTCCGCCGCCGGCTGGGGGGCCGCGTAGATTTCCCCGCCATCGTTGCGGAAGCGTGTGGCCATCTCCTCCATGCCCTTCTGCGCCGCGGCGCGGACCTCCTGGCTGATCTTCATGGAGCAGAATTTCGGCCCGCACATGGAGCAGAAATGCGCCAGCTTGGCGCCCTCGGCCGGCAGGGTCTGGTCGTGGAAGCGTTCCGCCGTCTCCGGGTCCAGGCTCAGGTTGAACTGGTCGCGCCAGCGGAATTCGAAGCGGGCACGGGACAGCGCATCATCGCGCAGCTTCGCCGCGGGATGCCCCTTCGCCAGGTCGGCGGCATGGGCGGCGATCTTGTAGGTGATGACGCCGGTCTTCACGTCGTCCCGGTCCGGCAGGCCAAGGTGCTCCTTCGGCGTGACGTAGCAGAGCATGGCGCAGCCGAACCAGCCGATCATCGCCGCGCCGATGCCTGACGTGATGTGGTCGTAGCCTGGCGCGATATCGGTGGTGAGCGGGCCGAGGGTGTAGAAGGGCGCCTCGCCGCAGACTTCCAGCTGCTTGTCCATGTTCTCCTTGATCTTGTGCATGGGAACATGCCCAGGCCCTTCGATCATCACCTGGACGTCGCGCTTCCAGGCGATCTGCGTCAGCTCGCCCAGCGTCTCCAGCTCGGCGAATTGCGCGGCGTCATTGGCATCGGCGATCGAGCCGGGGCGCAGGCCGTCGCCAAGCGAGAAGCTGACGTCATAGGCCCGCATGATCTCGCAGATCTCGTCGAACCGCTCGTAGAGGAAGTTCTCCTTGTGGTGCGACAGGCACCACTTGGCCATGATCGAACCGCCGCGCGAGACGATGCCGGTGACGCGCTTCGCCGTCAGCGGGATATAGGCGAGGCGGACGCCGGCATGGATGGTGAAGTAATCCACCCCCTGCTCGGCCTGTTCGATCAGCGTGTCGCGGTAGATCTCCCAACTCAGTTCCTCGGCGCGGCCGCCCACCTTCTCCAACGCCTGGTAGATCGGCACCGTGCCGATCGGCACCGGGCTGTTGCGGATGATCCATTCGCGGGTGGTATGGATGTTCCGCCCGGTGCTGAGGTCCATCACCGTATCGGCGCCCCAGCGGATCGCCCAGACCAGCTTGTCCACCTCCTGCGCGACGGAGGAGGCGACAGCGCTGTTGCCGATGTTGGCGTTGATCTTCACCAGGAAATTCCGGCCGATCGCCATCGGCTCAACTTCCGGGTGGTTGACGTTGACCGGGATGATGGCGCGGCCGCGGGCGACCTCGTCGCGCACGAATTCCGGCGTCACATGGTCGGGGATCGCCGCGCCGAAGGATTCGCCATCGCGCGCCAGCGCCTCCCGCGCCGCATCGCGGCCGAGGTTCTCCCGGATCGCGACATATTCCATCTCCGGCGTGATGATGCCGGCGCGGGCATAGGCGAGCTGGGTCGGCGCCGCGCCCGGCCTGGCCCGCAGCGGCTGCCGCGCCCCGCGGTCGAACTGCGGCACACGCCGCGCCTCGCCCGGCTTCAGCCCGTCGTCCTCCGGCTGCGGGTCGCGCCCGGCATAGGCGGCGACATCGCCGCGGCCAAGGATCCAGGGCTGGCGCAGCGCCGGCAGGCCGCGGCGGATATCCGCGCGATGCTCGGGGTCGGTATAGGGGCCGGAGGGGTCGTAGACGCGCAGCGGCGGCTCCTGCGCCGAGGGCGAGACGTCGATCTCGCGCATCGCCACGCGCAGGCCGGGATGCAGCCTGCCGGCGACATGGACCTTGCGTGAGGCCGGCAGGGGGCCGGTCGTCACCTGGAGGATTTCGGGGGGTAGCGTATCGGGCATTCTGGACCTCCTCATTCGGGAGATCCGGGTGGCGTGACGCGCGCGGGTGGGCACGCGACGGCCGCGTGACCCCTGTGGTTCCGTTCCCTACGCCGGCATGACCCGGATCAGGTTCGAAGGGTCACGGCGCGGTTGCCGTATCTCAGCCCGATGCAGGGCCCCCCTTGGAACAAGGGGAAGCTTGCGACCGGCGGCGCGGCCCTGTCAATGCCGACACGGCCGTGGTGGCGAAGGCGTAAGGCAGCGACCGATAGCGGTCAGAGCTGCTCGCGCTGCTCCGGCGCCAAAGCCTCCGGCTCGGCATCGGCCTCGGGCGCGTGGCCATTGGCTTGGCCGTTCAGCTCCGGCTGCTCACCGCTCTCGGTCTCGACACTCTGCTCGGGGCCGTTCTGGAAACGCCGCTGCTGCTGCGGCGGCGGGCCGCCTTCGCGCTGCTGCTGGGCCTGGCTCATGGCGTTGAGGATGCGGAAATAATGCTCCGCATGCTGGAAATAGCTCTCGGCCATCACCCGGTCGCCAGCGCCGGTCGCGTCGCGGCCGAGCTGAAGGTACTTTTCGAAAAGCTGCTGTGCCGTGCCGCGCAGCCGCATGTCCGGACCGTTGGAGTCGAAGACATGGTTGCGGTTCATCGGCTGGTGGCTGCCGCCGGAAGCGGCGCTGCGGTATTGTCCGCCGCCACCACCACCCCCGCCGCCGCCACCATGCCGGTGATTGCGGCCGCGTATGCGTTTCATGTTCATCGGTGCTATGTCTGCCGTCTCGCAGCTAGGCCGCCCCGGTCGCGCCGGAGAACTCCGGGCACGGTCGGCAATGGCGGTCGATCTCGTCCAAGGCGCCGTGGCCTGCCAGGCCCGCGCTACCGCGGTATCCTGATCCGGCCGTTGAGCGAAGCCCGCGCGTCCTGGCGACAGGTCCTGCCCATCCGCCCGCACTGGCCGCTTGCAAGCTAACCCCTGGACGCCAAGCCGCCAAACGGTTTTTTCGTTGGCCCCAGCAGCCCGGGCATCAGCCAATCCGTAGCGCCCGCTCCACACCACCAAGATCGGCTCGGTGGCCACGTGGTTCAAGACCCACGGCGCGCGCCAGAACCTCGACCGCCGCCCGCTGCCCCTGGCCGAGTTCCAGCACCGCCTGGCCGCCCGGCGCCAGCAGTTCGGGAAGCGCGGCCACCACATGGCGATAGGCGGCCAGCCCGTCCGCCCCGCCATCCAGCGCCGAGACCGGCTCATACCGCGCCACCTCCGGCATCAGCCCGGCAATGTCGTAGGTTTCGATATAGGGCGGATTGCACAGCACCAGATCGAACCGGGCCTTGATCGACCCTGCCCAATCGCTGGCGAGGAAGGCGGCGCGGTCCGCCAGGCCGAGTCGCCTGGCATTCTCCCGCGCCAGGGCCGCCGCTGCCGGCACGCGGTCGATGCCGATGCCGGTGGCCCCGGGGAATTCGCTCAACGCCGCCAGCAGCAGGCAGCCGGTGCCGGTGCCGAGGTCGAGCACCCGGCGCACCGCGGCGCGATCCGGGAAAGCCTCCAGCGCCGCCTCGATCAGCGATTCCGAATCGGCCCGGGGGATCAGCGTCGCCGGCGAGACGGCGAAGGGCAGCGACCAGAATTCCTGGGTGCCGAGCAGCAGGGCGACCGGCTCACGCGCCAGCCGGCGGCGCAGCAGATCGCCGAACCGGGCCGCGGCCTCCGCCGGCACCGCGGCGCGCGGGTCACGCAGCAGCGCCTCCTGCCGGCAGCCCATGGCATGGGCCAGCAGCAGCCGTGCCTCCAGCCGCGGGGTCTCGATCGCCGCAGCGCGCAGATGCTGCCCGGCGCGGCACAGGAAGAAGCCGACCGTGCCGGCGGGATCGGCGCAGGCCCGGGTGGCGGCGCTGCTCAATCCTGCTCCGCCGCCAGCCGCGCCGCCTCATCCTCCTGGGTCAGCGCATCGATCAGCTCGTCGAGCTCGCCGAGCATGACGCGGTCGATCTTGTGCAGAGTCAGGCCGATGCGGTGGTCGGTGACGCGCCCTTGCGGGAAGTTGTAGGTGCGGATCCGCTCGCTGCGGTCGCCGGTGCCGACCTGGGACTTGCGGTCGGCGGCGCGGGCGCCAGCCAGGCGGCTGCGCTGCGCCTCATAAATGCGGGCGCGCAACACCTTCATCGCCTTGGCGCGGTTCTTGTGCTGGCTACGCTCCTCCTGCATCGCCACCACCGTGTTGGTCGGAATGTGGGTGATCCGGACCGCGCTGTCGGTCTTGTTCACATGCTGGCCGCCGGCCCCGCTGGCGCGGTAGGTGTCGATGCGCAGGTCGCTCTCGTTGATCTGCACATCCACCTCCTCGGCCTCCGGCAGCACCGCGACAGTGACGGTGGAGGTGTGGATGCGTCCCTGGGTTTCGGTCGCCGGCACGCGCTGCACCCGGTGGACGCCGCTTTCGTATTTCAGCCGGGCGAAAACGCCGCGGCCCTCGATCTCGGCGACCGCGCCCTTCACCCCGCCCAGCTCGCCCTCGTCATAGTCCATGACGTTGAATTTCCAGCGCCGGCCCTCGGCGTAGCGCTGGTAGGCCCGGAACAGCTCGGCGGCAAAGAGCGCCGCCTCGTCGCCGCCCGCGGCGGGGCGGATCTCCAGGATGGCGCTGCGCTCATCGGCGCTGTCCTTTGGCAGCAGCATGAGGCGCACCTCGCGCTCCAGCCGTGGCACAGCATCCTTCTGCGCCAGGTATTCCACCTCGGCCAGCTCGCGCAGCTCGGGGTCGGCCAGCATCGCCTCGGCCTCGTCGCGGGCGCGCTCGGCGGCGCGCAGCGCTTCCACCTTCTCGACCAGCGGCTCAAGCTCCGACAGCTCCTTCGACAGGGCGCCGAATTGGCCGCCCTCGGCGGTCGCCAGCAGGTGCTTCAGCTCCTCCGAGCGGGTCAGGACGCGGTCCAGCTTATCGTCGATGCTCACCGCCGTTCGGGCTCCCCGGCGTCGTCTTCGTCATCATCGTCGAGATCAAGGTCGTCGATCTCATCCTCCTCGAACTCGCTGTCGAGCAGGTCCTGCATCAGCGCCTGCACCGCGCTCTCGACCACGCCGGTCTCGGCCAGCGCCCGCACGACATCGGCCAGCGCCACGCGTTGCTGGGTGCCGGCATCCAGGTTGCGGACCACCGCCATGTCCTCGGCGATCTCATCCTCGCCGATGATCACCGCGGCGCCGGCGCCGATCCGGTTGGCGCGCTCCATCCGCCGCTTGGTGTTGCCGCGGTAGGCGATCTCGGCGACCACGCCGCGGTCGCGCAGCTCCCGCAACATCAGGATCGCCGCCGCCTCGGCCGCCTCGCCGCCGACCGGGATCACCGCCACGGGGCGCGGTGCCGGCGGGGTCAGTTCCGCCGCCTCCAGCAGCAGCGACAGCCGCTCCACCCCGGCGGCCCAGCCGACCGAAGGTGTGGGTGGCCCCCCCATCTCCTCGACCAGCCCGTTGTAGCGGCCGCCGCCCATCACCGTGCCCTGGGCGCCCAGCCGGTCGGTGACGAATTCGAAGGCGGTGTGGCTGTAGTAGTCCAGGCCGCGGACGATGCGCGGGTTCTCCCGGAACGGCACGCCGAAGGCTTCCAGGTAGCGCTTCACCGCGGCGTAGAACGCCGCGGCCTCCTTCGTCAGGTGGTCATGGATGGTCGGCGCGTCGGCGACGATGGCGCGGTCCTTCGCATCCTTGCTGTCGAGGATGCGCAGCGGGTTCTTCTCCAGCCGCGCCTGGCTGTCGGCCGAGAGCGCGTCGCGATGCGCGGCGAAATAGCCGACCAGCGCAGCGCGATAGGCGTCGCGGCTGGCGGCGTCGCCCAGGGTGTTGATCTCCAGCACCGTGCCCTCGTCGATGCCGAGCTCCTGCTGGATCTGCCAGCCGCAGGCGATCACCTCGGCATCCGCCAGCGGCTCCGGCGCGCCCAGCACCTCGATGCCGATCTGGTGGAATTGCCGGTAGCGGCCCTTCTGCGGCCGTTCGTAGCGGAACATCGGCCCGGCGTAGAACACCTTGCGCGGCAGCCCACCCTGGGTCAGCCCGTTGCTGACCAAGGCGCGGCAGACGCCGGCGGTGTTCTCCGGCCGCAGGGTGATGCTGTCGCCGCCGCGGTCCTCGAAGCTGTACATCTCCTTGGAGACGACGTCGGAGGTGTCGCCAAGGCCGCGGGAGAAGACACGGGTGTCCTCGAAGATCGGCGTCGACCACTCCTCGAAGCCGTAAAGGGTGGCGATGCGGCGCGCGGTCTCGATGACATGAAGGTGCCGGCGATGCTCCTCGCCGATCAGGTCATGCGTGCCGCGGGCGGGTTGCAGTTGGGCCACGAGCGATATCCATCAACGAAAAGCCTGCGGGAAGGCAACGACGAGCGTCGGCACCAGAAAGAACATCAATTGCACGGCCAGCATCAGCCCGAGCCGCAGCAGCGCGCCGCCGGGCGGGCCGGAGGGAGCCGGCGCCGGCCGCAGCATGGCGATCAGCAGCGCCGAGACCCCGAGCCCGTTCATCGCCTACTCGGCCGCCTGGGCCGCCGGCTGGGCGGCCTTCGCCGCCGCCTCGGCCGCCTGGATCTGCGCCACCCGGGTTTCCACCAGCTCCACCAGGTGGTCGATCATCGCCGCCTCGTCGATGGTGTGGTCGGTCTTGCCCGAGGCATAGATCATGTGCCGGCCGGCGCCGCCGCCGGTCAGGCCGATGTCGGTCATCAACGCCTCGCCCGGCCCGTTCACCACGCAGCCGATGATCGACAGGGTGATCGGCGTCTCGATATGCGCCAGCCGGTCCTCCAGGGTCGAGACGGTCCTGATGACGTCGAAACCCTGCCGGGCGCAGGAGGGGCAGGAGATGATCTTCACCCCGCGGTGGCGGATGCCGAGCGACTTCAGCATCTCCCAGCCGACATGCACCTCCTCTTCCGGCTCGGCGGAGAGCGAGACCCGCAACGTGTCGCCGATGCCGGCCCAGAGCAGGCTGCCAAGGCCGATCGCGCTCTTCACCGTGCCGGTACGCCGGCCACCCGCCTCGGTGATGCCGATGTGCAGCGGGTGGTCGCACACCTCGGCGAGCTGCTGGTAGGCGGCGACGGCGAGGAAGACGTCGCTCGCCTTCACGCTGATCTTGAACTCGTGGAAGTCGTTGTCCTGCAGGTGGGCGGCGTGCCACAGTGCGCTCTCGACCAGCGCTTCCGGGTTCGGTTCGCCGTATTTCTCCAGCAGGTGCTTCTCCAGCGACCCGCCATTGACCCCGATGCGGATGGAACAGCCATGGTCGCGGGCCGCCTTCACCACCTCCTTCACCCGCTCGGCGCTGCCGATGTTGCCTGGGTTGATCCGCAGGCAGGCGGCCCCCGCCTTCGCCGCCTCAATGGCGCGGCGGTAGTGGAAATGGATGTCGGCCACGATCGGCACGTTCACCTCGCGCACGATCTCGTGCAGCGCGGCGGTGCTCTCCGGCGTCGGGCAGGAGACGCGGACGATATCCACCCCCGCCACCTCGGCCCGGCGGATCTGGGCGATGGTCGCCGCTGCATCCTCGGTCGGGGTGTTGGTCATGGTCTGCACAGTGATCGGCGCGTCGCCGCCGACGAGCACCTTGCCGACCCGGATCTGGCGGGACTTGCGGCGGGCGATCTGCTGGTACGGACGATAGCTCATGCGGGGCTTCCCGTGGCGTTCGGGCGGAATATGGCAGCGCCGGGCCGATTGCCAAAGCGCCGCGACAGGCGGCCGGGCTATTGGACCGGCCGCGGCCCGCTGGCGGACGCTGGCGGCCGGCCGGATTTGAGCTTCACCGGGTCAAGCGGCAGATCGCGGCGCACCGACTGAGCCGCGCCCAGTCCCGGGGTGAGCTCGCCATCCACCAGGATTTCCAGCCCACCGGCATTGCCGGTGCTGAGCGTCAGCCCCTCGCGCGGCGGCACCGCCCAGCTCTCGCCCGGACGCAGCACGCGGTTAAGCAGCACCGCACCGGTCTGGCGGTCACGCACCTGCAGCCAGGTATCGGCCTTGGCGCGCAGCAGCACCCTGCCCTCCTCCGGCCTGGCCGGCGGCGCGGGCGACGGCAATGCGGCCGGGGCTGGCGGCACCGGTGTGGTGGCCGCTGGTGGGCCGCTGTCGGCCGGCGGGTCCGGGGGGGCCGGGGCCGGCACGGGCAAGACCACTGGCGGCGGCGGCGCAGGCGGCGGGCTGGCCTCGCGCGCCGCCCGCTCGATCTGCGGCGGTGGCGGCGGCACTGCATCCACGGTGCGGTCGCCGTTGCCCGACCAATTATACCAGACGGCATAGGCACCGACCGCCAGCACCGCGCCGACCAGCATCACCGCCCCGGCCGGCACCCCGCGATCCGGGACCGGTTCCGGGAAGACCAGATCGGTCTTGCGCGGCACCACCGGGCCGATGCTGTCGCGGAAACGCCGCACCGTGTCGTCCTCATCGAGGCCGAGGGCGCGGGCGTAGCTGCGGACGAAGCCGATGGCATAGGCCGGTGCCGGCAGGTCCTGCACCCGCCCTTCCTCCAGCGCCGAGAGATAGACCCGCCGGATCCGCAGCGACGCCGCCAGATCCTCAAGGCCGAGGCCGAGCGCCATTCGTGCCTCGCGCAATTCCTCACCAAGCCGCGCGGCGTCGCCGGCAGGCGGATCAGTGCGGGGGAAGCGCTTCATGTCGTCGGGCACGCCATCGTGATGTAACCCGCGGTGGGCAGTACGGCAAATCGAATCGCGCATCCAGCGAGAGACGCTACGGCACGCACCTCCTGTGGGACGGCCGGCGCGGCCTCAGCTCGCCGGTCGGGCCGCAAGCGCCGCCGCAGCCTGGCCGACCAGCTCGGCGATGATCTCGGCCGCCGGCTGCTCCCGCTGCACCATGCCGACCGACTGGCCGGCCATCAGGCTGCCCTGCTCGACATCGCCGTCGATCACCGCACGGCGCAGGGCGCCGGCCCAGAAATGCTCGATCTCGAGCTGCGCCGCATCCTTGTCCACCGTGCCGGCCTGGAAGCGGGCCAGCACCTTGGCCTGGTGCTCCATGAAGTGCCTGGTACCCTCGTTCTGCAGCGCCCGAACCGGAATGACCGGAAAGCGCGCATCGATCTGCACCGTCGGCAGCGCGTCGCGGGCGGCGCCGCGGATGAAGGCCTGCTTGAAGCGCGGATGGGCGATGCATTCCGTCGCGCAGACGAAGCGGGTGCCGAGCTGGGCGCCGGCGGCACCCATTTCCAGATAGGAGAGGATCGCCTCCCCCCGGCCGATGCCGCCGGCGACGAAGACCGGCACCTCCCGCGCCATCACCGGCAGGATCTCCTGCGCCAGTACGTTCAGGCTGACCGGGCCGATATGCCCACCGGCCTCGGAGCCCTCGATCACCAGCGCATCGGCGCCGCTGCGGACCAGCTTCTTCGCCAGCGCCAACGCCGGGGCGAAGCAGACCACCTTGGCGCCGCCCTCCTTCGCCCGCTTGATGGCCGAGCCGGGCGGGATTCCGCCGGCGAAGACGATATGGGTCACCCCGGCGGCGAGGCAGGTTTCCACCAGCTGCTCCAGCCGCGGATGCATGGTGATGAGATTCACGCCGAAGGGCTTCGCCGTCAGCGCCTGGGTGCCGGCGATCTCCTCGGCCAGCCGGTCGGGCTCCATGGCGCCGCAGGCGATGACGCCGAAGGCGCCGGCATTGGACAGCGCCGCCACCAGATGGCGTTCGCTGACCCAGCTCATCGCCCCGCCCATCAGGGCGTAGCGGCTGCCGAAGAAGGCGGCGCCGCGCGCCATCAACCGCTCGAGCGCGGCATGGGCATTGGCGGTGCCGGCGGGCGTGACCGGGTTGATGGCATCCATCCGCGTCAGGCCGCCGGCCCGTCGAGGTCATAGGCGGTGTGCAGGGCGCGCACCGCCAGCTCGGTGTATTCGGCGCCGACCAGCACGCTGACCTTGATCTCGCTGGTCGAGATGACCTGGATGTTGATCCCCTTCTCGGCCAGCGCCCGGAACATGGTGTTGGCGACACCGGCATGGCTGCGCATTCCGACGCCGACAACGCTGATCTTGGCCACCTCGGGGTCGGCCAGCAACGTCTCGAAGCCCAGCTCCGGCCGGGCGGCATCGAGCGTCGCCTGGGCCCGGGCGAGGTCGGCCTTGCCCACGGTGAAGGTCATGTCGGTGGTGCCGTCGGCCCCGATGTTCTGCACGATCATGTCGACGTTGACATTGGCCTTCGACAGGGCGCCGAAGACCCCGGCGGCGATGCCCGGCCGGTCCGGCACCCGCCGCAGCGTCACCTTCGCATCGTCCCGCGAATAGGCGATGCCGCTTACGATGGGCTGTTCCACGATCTCGTCCTCATCCACCACCAGGGAGCCTGGCTTGTCCTCGAAACTGGAAAGCACCTGCACCCGGACCCGCTGCTTCATCGCCAGCTCGACCGAACGGGTCTGCAACACCTTGGCACCCACCGAGGCGAGTTCCAGCATTTCCTCGTAGCTGATCCGCTCCAGCTTGCGGGCGCGCGGCACGATCCGGGGGTCGGTGGTGTAGATGCCGTCGACATCGGTGTAGATGTCGCAACGGTCGGCCTTCACCGCCGCGGCGATGGCGACGGCCGAGAGGTCCGACCCGCCGCGGCCGAGGGTCGTCACCCGGTTGCGCTCCGGCTCGATGCCCTGGAAGCCGGCAACGACCGGGACCTGGCCGGATTGCATCCGCTCGACCAGCCGGCTGCCGTCGATCCGTTCCACCCGTGCCTTGCCATGCGCGCCATCGGTCACGATCGGCACCTGCCAGCCCTGCCAGGACCGGGCATCGACGCCGATGGCCTGCAGCGCAATGGCCAACAGGCCGATGGTCACCTGCTCGCCGGTCGCCACCACCGTATCGTATTCTCGCGCATCATGCAGCGGCGACAGCTCCTGGCACCATTTCACCAGCTGGTTGGTGACGCCGGACATGGCCGAGACGACGACGGCGACCTCGTTCCCCGCCTCGACTTCCCGTTTGACGCGCCGGGCGACGTTGCGGATGCGGTCGAGATCGGCGACGGAGGTGCCGCCGAATTTCATCACGATGCGGGCCATGGGCGCTTCTGGAAAAGAGTGCGGTATCAGGACCGGATCACGCGGTTGCGTCCGCGCGGCGGCGCGCACAGATACCGGGGCGGCCCCCGCGCTGCAACATTGGCGGCACTGGGCAAAGGAACCGGCACCCATGACAGCAGGCGGCGGCACGGCCGTGGCGGCGGAAATCGCCAAATTCGACCGGCTGGCGGAACGCTGGTGGGACCCCAAGGGGCCGATGGCCCCGCTGCATGCCATGAACCCGGCCCGGATGGGCTGGATCATCGCCCGGCTGGCCCGGCGGCACCGCCGTGACCCGGCGGGCGCGGCCCCGCTGGCCGGGCTCAGCGTGCTGGATGTCGGCTGCGGCGCCGGGCTGGCGAGCGAGGCGCTGGCACGCGCCGGCGCCATCGTCACCGGGCTCGACGCCGCCGGCAGTGCGCTGGGGGCCGCCCGCGCCCATGCCGCCGCGGGCGGTCTGGCGATCACCTACCGGGAAGGCATGCCGGAGGCGCTGGCGGCCGAGGGGGCCAGCTTCGATGCAGTGCTGGCGCTGGAGGTGATCGAGCATGTGGCCGATCGCCCGGGTTTCTGCCGCTCCCTCGCGGCGCTGGCGAAGCCCGGCGCGGCGCTGTTCCTCTCGACCCTCAACCGCACCCCGCGCAGCTTCCTGACCGCCAAGCTCGGCGCCGAATACCTGTTGCGGCTGCTGCCGGTCGGCACCCATGACTGGCGGATGTTCGTCCGCCCGGCCGAGCTGGGGGCGGAGCTGCGCGCCGCCGGGCTGCGGGTTGCCGATATCGCCGGGCTGAGCATGGCGCCGCTGACCGGGCGGTGGCGGGTCAGCCGGGATGTCGGGGTGAATTACCTGATGATGGCGGAGAAGCCCGGCGAGTAGAGCGACGGTCTACTCCGGCGCGGCGCGGAAACCCGGCGGCGGCATCTTTGCTGCCATATGCGCACTCTACCGTCCTGCGCGGGCTTGACCCGCGCATCCGATTTTCCTGCGGAGACAGGAAATTGGATGGCCGGGTCAAGCCCGGCCATGACAATTGTGGAAGGGCGGCTTCTCTCGCGCCCGGTGGCCGCTTCCTCCGCCGCCGGCTACACCACCTGCACCTTCGCCTCGCGTTCCCAGAAGCGCAGCTTGCGGCAGGCCGCGAGGAAGGAATTCGCATCCGTGGCGGTCCGCAGCCCGAGGATGCCGCTGTCCATCGCAACGCCGGCCTTCTCCAGCAGCGGCCTCGCCGTCTCGACATAGGCGATGAATTTGGCATGGGCGTAGGCGTCGCTGACGAAATCCTTCGCCGTCGCCTCCTGGGCCAGCAGCGCCGCGCCCTCGGCCGAGACCAGCAGCGCCACCGCGTCATACAGCACCGAAGGCCCGCCATTGACCTTCTGCTGCGCCGGGATGGTGCTGCCGTCGCTCGCCTTCACCCCGCCGATCTTGGGCGCCACCAGCTCCACCATCGCGCCTTCCGCCCCGGCGGCCTGACGCAGCGCCGCCAGCAGCCCGGCATCGACGCCATCGCTGACCAGCACACCGAGCTTGCGGCCCTTGAAGCTGTTCGGCCCGTTCTCGAGGATGCTGAGCGCCGGCGATTTCGGCAGCTTGGTCACGATCGGCCGCGCCGGCGGCGCCGCCTGCGGCAGCGGCTCCAGCCCCAGCCCCTCGGCGACCAGCTTGCCCAGTGCCTCATCCACATTCAGCAGGTGGGAGACGACGCGGGCGCGGATCGCCGGCGTCTCCACCTTGCTGAGTTCGAAGACGAAGGCGTTCTTGATGTGAGGCTGCTCGACCGCGGTCTGGCTGAGGTAGAATTGCCGCGCCTGGCTGTAGTGGTCGGCAAACAGCTCGGCGCGGATGCGGCGCTTCGCCCCGCTATCCTCGGCCGGATAGGTGGTGAATCCGCGCTCGGGTGATTCGCGCGGTCCCCCGGCCGCGCCGCTCCAGGAGTTCGGCTCGTAATTCACGCGCCCCTTCGGGTTGTGGAAGGCCATGTGGCCGTCCTGCTGGAAATGCGCGAAGGGGCATTTTGGCGCGTTGATCGGCAGATGGGTGAAGTTCGGGCCGCCGAGCCGCTTCAGCTGGGTGTCGAGGTAGGAGAAATTCCGCCCCTGCAGCAGCGGGTCATTGGTGAAGTCGATGCCTGGCACGATGTTCTGGGTGCAGAAGGCGA
The DNA here is from genome assembly GCF_014283215.1 of Siccirubricoccus deserti. Taxonomy (GTDB): domain Bacteria; phylum Pseudomonadota; class Alphaproteobacteria; order Acetobacterales; family Acetobacteraceae; genus Siccirubricoccus; species Siccirubricoccus deserti. The sequence continues at coordinate 49,699 of NZ_JACOMF010000028.1, read as the reverse complement.
CCTGCTCGGTCTCGGCGAAGAAATTATCCACCGTGCGGTCCAGCACCAGCCGTCCGACGCGGTGAACCGGCACCAGCTCCTCCGGGATGATCTTGGTGGCGTCGAGGATGTCGAACTCAAACTGATCGGCGAATTTCTCGTCGAAGAGCTGCAGCCCAAGTTCCCATTCCGGGAAGTCGCCGGACTGGATCGCCGCCCAGAGGTCGCGGCGGTGGAAGTCCGGGTCGGCGCCGTTGATCTTCACCGCCTCGTTCCACACCACCGACTGCATCCCGAGCTTCGGCTTCCAGTGGAATTTCACGAAGGTCGACTTGCCCGCGGCATTGACCAGCCGGAAGGTGTGGACGCCGAAGCCTTCCATGAAGCGGAAGGAGCGCGGGATCGCCCGGTCCGACATGACCCAGAGCAGCATATGGGTCGACTCCGGGGTCAGCGAGACGAAGTCCCAGAAATTATCATGCGCCGACTGCGCCTGCGGAAAGCCGCGGTCGGGCTCCGGCTTCACCGAATGGATGACGTCGGGGAATTTGATGGCGTCCTGGATGAAGAAGACCGGGATGTTGTTGCCGACCAGGTCCCAGTTGCCCTCCTTGGTGTAGAGCTTCACGGCGAAGCCGCGCACGTCCCGCGCCAGGTCGAAGGAGCCCTTGCTGCCCGCGACGGTGGAGAAGCGGACGAAGGCCGGCGTCCGCTCCCCCTTGCGCTGGAAGATGTCGGCGCGGGTGATGTCGGAGAGGCTTTCCGTCAACTCGAAGAAGCCATGCACGCCAAAGCCGCGGGCATGCACCACGCGCTCCGGGATGCGCTCATGGTCGAAGTGGAAGATCTTCTCGCGGAAGTGGAAATCCTCCAGCAAGGTCGGGCCGCGCGCGCCAAGCTTCAGCGAATTCTGGTCATCGGAAACCGGGATGCCCTGCTGGGTGGTCAGCACCGGCACTTCGCCGCCGGCGGTCTGGTGGGTTTCGCCGCCGGCGCCGCGCTTGATCCGGGCATCGACGATCTGGGCCTCGGTCAGGGCGGTGGCAGTGGGTTTGGCAGCCATCGGCGTTTCCTCCGTTCACGGTCACGGCTGGCTGGCGTGGAGCCAGTTGCAGTCGTGACGCCCAACGCGGAGGGAGTGCACGCGTTGGCCGGATGGAAGCCTGTTGTCGCATGAAGCTTTGACAGGACAGCGCCGAACGGGGACTTGCACGGCACGCAACGCGGACGCCGGCCAGCGGCGCCCCCAAAAGCCCGATGTGGCCGGGCTTAACCCGGCCATGCCCCCCATCCGACCCATTGATGTCGAAGGGAAAGGGATGCGCGGATCAAGCCCGCGCATGACGGTGGACGGGTCGCCTTCCTGTCCCAGGCCTCCCGCTAGCCGCGGGCGAAGGGCACCGCGCCGTTCGGCGCCAGTTCCGCCGCCACCTGGCGGAAGGCGTCGCGGTAATCGGTGGCGACGCGCAGGTCCACTCCCTCCTCCAGCGCATCCGGCGCCAGCCCCGGCCAGGTGCCGAAATGCCGGGCGAGGCCGAAGCGGCGGCCGGCGCCGCCGCCGAAGGCGAAGATCACCCCGGCGCGGCCATGGTCGGTGCCTTCGCTGCGGTTGGAGCGGAGGCGGCGGCCGAACTCGCTGGCCACCAGCACCGTCCAGCGCCGCGGCAGGGTGGCGAGGTCGGCATCCAGCGCGGCCAGCCCGAGCGACAGGCTGCGCACCCGCTCGGCGAAGCGGCCCGGCTGACCCTCATGGGTGTCCCAGCCGCCGACATCAACGGTGGCGGCGACCAGGTCGGGGCAGAGCTTCGCCACCTGCGCCACCGTTGCCATCGACCGCCCGAGCCCTCGGATCGAGTCGTAATCCACCCCGGCGGCGGGCTGGTAGGGTGGCACCTTGCCGGCGGCGTCGCGCGGCAGCAGCCGGTCGAGGCTGCCGAGACCAGCCAGGGCATCCCGTCCCGCCTCGGCCGCCAGGCCGCGCTCCCGCCCGTGCAGCACCTCCAGCATCGCCGCGCCGAAGCCCCCGCCGACCGGGGCGGCGCCATCGCTGAGGCTGGCGAGGGCAAGGGCGTGACGTGCCCCGGCCAGCTCCCGCGACAGCCCGCTCTGGGCGGAAATCGCGGCAAGCGGCGCATCCTTCCGGGCAGTGCGCGCGGCCCATTGGGCCAGCCAGCCATCCGGCACCGGCACGTCGCCACGCTGGCCGCCGCCCCAGCCCATCATCGCCTGGGCCTCGAAATGACTGCGGGTCGGCAGCGGCATGCCGGCGGCCGGCCAGATCGCCATGCGGCCGTCGTGCCAGATCCCGGCCAGCGCCTCGGCCTCCTTGTGCAGCCGGAAATCGGTCTTGCCGGAGGCATCCAGCCGGTGGCCGGCGCCGTCGCCCGAGGTGCCGGCAATAAGTGAGGACGGGCGCGCCTCGTGCAGCGCACGGTCATCGGCCGGGGAGAGGAAATTCAGCCCATCCATGCCGCCACGCAGGTTGACCAGCACCAGCAGCCCGGTCTGGGGAGCCGAGGGGGCGGCGAAGGCGAGGCGGCGCAGCCCCGGCAGCAGCGCCGTGGCGAGGCCGGCGCGCAGCATGCCGCGGCGGTTGAGCACGAAGGTCATCGGCATCTCCTCACGCGGTCTGGAAGGCGGGGGCAGTGAGCACCCAGCCGGCCAACTCGCCGACTTCCGCCGCATTCGGCTTCGCGCTGCGGCCGGCGGCCTGCCAGACCCCGGCGATGGTTTCCGCCACCCGGGGCGCCGCCGGGCCGAGCGCCGTCTGCGCCAGCCGTGCCGTCACCCGCGCCACCGGCTGGCCGGCGCATTCGGCCAGCAGCGGGGAGGCGCCTGTGGCCCAGCTGTTGCGGCCGATCCCCTGGGCGATCGCCCAGCGGGCCCGCAGCGCGCTGGCGCCGAGATAAGGTTCCGGATCGACCGGCTGGCCGTCTGGCGAGGGCCAGGCGAACAGGGTCTGCCCGGCCCTCGATAGCTGGCTGGCGAGTTGCATGGTCGGGGTGAAGGGCAGCTGCAGCGCGCGGGCCGCGGCGGCGACGAAGTCCAGCGGCCGGCGAGCCCGACCGTAGCCAGGCGCTGCGATCTCCGGACCCAGCAGCAGGGCGCGCACCGTCCGGGCGATCTGGTCGGGTGCCTCCGCATGGCGCTGGAAGGCGGCCTCGGCGCGGGCGACGGCCGCCGCCGGCACCGGGTCGCCGATCAGGAAGCGGGCGAGCTTGGTGCAGACATGGCGGGCCGTCGCAGGATGTACCGCAAGCGCGTCCAGCACCGCCTTGCCATGCGCCATGGCCGGGGCGAAGGGGTCGAGGTCCTGGCCGAGGAAGTGCTTCTGGTAGGGATCGTGCCATGCGGCGACATAGGTGAACTCGCCGCTCCGGGGCAGCCGGCGGGCCCGGTCCAGCGGCTGGTTGTTGGCAACGGTCCAGCCGGTGAGGGCGCGGGCGGCCTCCCAGACATCGGCATCGACATAGCCGGCCGGGCGGCCATCCGGCAGCTTCGGCACGTCACGCCCGCTGCGGGCACCGCCGTGATAGGCAGCCTGGCCGAGCGTGTGCAGCTCCAGCAGCTCGCGGGCGTAATTCTCATTCGGCGCGCCGGCCCGGCTGGTCCAATTGTTCAGGTAGACCAGCATCGCCGGGCTGGTCGCCACTGCCTCGAGCAGGGTGCGGAAATTGCCCAGCGCCGCGCCGCGGATGCGGCGGTCGTGCTCGACGATGGAGACCGAGACAAACTGCAAGCTGGGTGTGGCGACATTGAAATGGTCGTGCCAGAATTCCACCAACCGTTCCCGCAGCTGGGCCTCCGCCGCCGCCTTGCGCAGCAGGGTCGAGAGGATCAGCTCGACCCGCGGGCGGTCGCGCTCGGCGCCCGGGATCGGCGGCTCGCCGCGGCGGCCAACCAGCAGCCAATTGGTGGTCTGGCTCGCCGCCAGGGTCAGCAGCGGGCGGGCTTCATCCACCGCCGGCTCGTCCGGGCCCTTGGCGTAGCGGATCGGCACCCGCAGCGCCTCAAGCTGCGCGACCAGGGTGGGATCATCGGGCGGCAGGGCAAGCTGGCGGTCCAGCCAGGGGCCGAGGCCCTGGCGCGCCAGCGCCGCCGCCTCGCCCGGTTTCGCCCCATAGGCGGCACGGGCCAACACGCGGTGCGCACTGCCGGCATCCAGGGCGGGGGCTTTGGCCGTGGTGCTCACGGCAGGCTCTCGCAGATCGGATCCATGGCGACGCACCCTATCGCACGGCGGGAGGCAGGCCAAGTGAACTCGCGTGACGCGCCTTGTTACCGAGCAACCCGAAGGTAACCGGGCGCCACACCGTGCCGACCACCCGCGCGCCCTGGACAGTCGCGGGCGGCCGGCGCATAGGGCCGGCATGCGCGCCGACGCCGAATCCCTGAATGAGCAGATCACCGCCTCGGTGGCCCTGCTGAGGAGGCATCTTTGACTGGGATGCCGCAACCCGCCGCCTCGATGAGCTGAACGCCCGGGCGGAAGACCCCAGCCTCTGGAACGACGCTGCCAAGGCGCAGCAGGTGATGCGCGAGCGCAACCGGCTGGCCGACCAGATCGACGGCGTCCGCAAGCTGGAGCAGGCGGTGCAGGATGCGCTGGAGCTGGTCGAGCTGGCCGAGGCGGAGGGCGATGCCGCCACCGCCGATGCCGCCGTCGCCGACCTCCAGGCCCTCGCCGCCGAGGCCAAGCGCCGCGAGATCGAGAGCCTGCTGTCCGGCGAGGCCGATGCCAACGACGCCTGGCTGGAGGTGAACGCCGGCGCCGGCGGCACCGAGGCGCAGGACTGGGCCGAGATGCTGGTGCGCATGTACCAGCGCTGGGCCGAGCAGCGCGGCTACAAGGTGACCTTGAGCGAGCAGTCGGACGGCGAGGAGGCGGGCATCAAATCCGCCACCCTGCTGGTCAGCGGGCCGAACGCCTTCGGCTGGCTGAAGACCGAGACCGGCGTCCACCGGCTGGTCCGGATCAGCCCCTTCGGCGGCAACGACAAGCGGCAAACCAGCTTCGCCAGCGTCTATGTCTACCCGGTCATCGACGACCGGATCGAGATCGAGATCAACCCGGCCGACCTGAAGACCGACACCTTCCGTGCCTCCGGCGCCGGCGGCCAGCACGTGAACAAGACCGAATCCGGCGTCCGCTTCACTCATATCCCGACCGGGATCATCGCCGCCTCCACCCAGGATCGCAGCCAGCACCGCAACCGGGCGATCGCCATGGAGATGCTGAAGGCCCGGCTGTATGAGCTGGAGCTGCGCAAGCGGGAGGCGGTGACGGCGGGGATCGAGGCAGGAAAGACCGACATCGGCTGGGGCCACCAGATCCGCAATTACGTGCTGCAGCCCTATCAGCTGGTGAAGGACCTGCGCACCGGGCTGGAGAAGGGCAATCCGGCGGCGGTGCTGGATGGTGACCTCGACGAGTTCATGGCGGCGGCGCTCGCCGCCCGGGTCGGCGCGACGCGGTCGGAGGCCAGCGCGGCGGCGCGATAAGCGCCGCGCCGCGTTATTCCGCCGCCAGCCGTAGCGTCACGCCCTGGCGCACCGCCGGATGGCGCAGCGTGATCTCGTCAGGGCGCACCACGCGCTGCCAGCCATGCTCCCGCGCTTGCCGCAGCAGCCGGGCCGGCAGCATCACCACACCGAGCCCGCAACGGCGGCTGCGGACCAGGATATGGTCGGCGGTGAACTCCACCCACCACCCTTCGCGTTGCGCCAGGCGCAGCAGGGTGGAGAGGACAGACCAGTCGGTACGGTAGAGTGCGGGGATCATACGGCAGGCGTAAGGCCGCCGCCGGCACCGGCGTTCCCTCACGCCAGCGGATGTGTTCCGGCCATCGGTGGCACCGTCGGCGTTGCTCCAGGCGTCGCGATCGGGCATGGAAGCGGCACCCCGAGCGGAGGCGAGCTTCGGCGCATGCGGACCCTCTTCGTCCACCAGAATTTCCCCGCCCAGTACCGCCATGTCGCCCCCGCCCTCGCACAGCGGAAGGGGCATCAGGTGGTGGCGCTCGGCGAGAATGCCGGTGAGGCGCTGCGTGGCGTGCAGCGTATCCGCTACAAGGCGCCCACGACCGGTGGGGAGAAGACCCATCGCTACCTGCGCCGGCTGGAGAATGCGGTCTACCGCGGCCAGCAGGTGGCGCGGGCGGCGCTGGCGCTGAAGGAGCGCGGCTTCACCCCGGACCTGGTCTGCTGCCACCCTGGTTGGGGCGAAGGGCTGTTCCTGCGCGACGTCTGGCCCGAGGCGAAGCTGCTATACTATTATGAATTCTACTACACCGCCGTCGGCGCCGATGTCGGCTTCGAGCCGCCGGGCGAGCCGGTCTCGATCGACGACGCCTGCCGGGTGCGCCTGCTGAACGCCAACCACCTGCTGTCGCTGCAGGTCTCCGACTGGGGCCACACCGCGACGCAATGGCAGGCCAGCCGCTTCCCCGACTGGGTGCGGCGGAAGATGTCGGTGGTGCACGAGGGGATCGACACCGCGGCGATCCGCCGTCAGCCCGACCCCAGCTTCACCCTGCCGGACGGAAGGATGCTGCGGCCGGGCGACGAGGTGGTGACCTTCATTGCCCGCGGGCTGGAGCCCTATCGTGGCTTCCACAGCTTCATGCGGGCGCTGCCGGAGATCCTGGTGAAGCGCCCGGCGGCGCAGGTGGTGCTGGTCGGCGGGGATGAGCCGCATTACGGGTCGAAGCCACAGGCGGGCGGCACTTGGCGGCAACTGCTGCTGGCCGAGCTGGAGGGGAAGCTCGACCTGTCGCGGGTGCATTTCACCGGCAAGGTGCCGCATCCGGCGCTGCTGGCGCTGCTCAGCCTTTCGGCGGCGCATGTCTACCTGACCTATCCCTTCGTGCTGTCCTGGTCGATGCTCGAAGCGATGGCTTGCGAATGCCTGGTGATCGGCTCCGCCACGCCGCCGGTGCAGGAGGTGATCGAGCATGGCCGGAATGGCCTGCTGGTGGATTTCTTCGCCCCGGACCAGATCGCGGCCGCGGTGATCGGGGCCCTGGCGGACCCCGCGGCGATGCAGCCGCTGCGGCGGGCGGCACGCGAAACGATTCTTTCTTATTACGATCTCAGGCAGGTCTGCTTGCCCCAACTTCTGGGTCTGGTTGAGAAAGTGGCAAGGGATCAAGCGGTATCGGTTGTGGGGTAAGGCTTCGTTGTTCTGATCCGGATTTGCAACAGGTCCGGACGCTGCAACTAACGAAGTTCACTTTGAACTTGGTAACAAAGTTTTGAACATCGCCGCAGCACAATTTCTGCGGTGTCGCGCAGTGCTGCACTGCACACTCGCGTGGAGACGACACTCGACGTGCGAAAATCCGCCTGAAAACACAACTATTGCGTGTGGCGAGAGGGTGGCATGGGACAATTGGGACTCGGAATTATAGAATCGGACGGCACTTCAGGCCGCGTCTTGGTAAAATTCCTCTCGGATCAGGGATTCGTGCCGGAATTGCACCCGGATGCCGCACCATTCATTGGGCGGCTGCGGACCCATCCACCGAATCTCGTCATCATCGGCTGCGATGGTGAACCCAGCACGACACTGCAGATCCTGCGGCAGATCCGCGAACAGTCGGTGGTGCCCTGCATCGTGATGTCCGGCCAAGCGGATGACGTCAGCGAAATCGTCGCCCTGGAAGCCGGCGCCGATGCTCTGGTGGACCGCGCGGCGCCGCTGCGCGCCCTGGTCGCCCGGATCCGCGCGGTGCTGCGCCGCGGCGAGTGGGGCGTGGTGGAGACCGTGCCGACGCTGTCGATTGGCGGTTGGCGGCTGACCGCCGAACGGCGCCAACTGCTGCGGCCGGATGGCAGCGAATGCCCGCTGACCACCGCAGAATTCGATCTGATGCACCTGCTCGTCGAGAGCATGGGCAAGCCGATCTCCCGCGACACCATCGCCAGCATAGTGTTCCGCCGGCCGTTCCGGGCGGAGGACCGGACGGTGGACAATCTGGTGCTGCGGCTGCGCCGCAAGCTTGGCCCGGCGCAGCAGGACAGCATCAAGACCATCCGTGGCGCCGGCTATCTCTTCGCCGGCTTCAGCGGCTGCACCCCGTATATCGCAGTGGCCTGACCCGCCGGCGCCTGACGCCGACCAGCCGCGTGGCGGAGGCATCGCGGCGGGCTGGTCCAGCGCGGTAGGCTGCGCCGGTCGCCCTTGCCCGGCCCTGTCTGCCGGTGACCACCCCTGCCCGACCGTATGGCCGGCATGCCGGCCAAGGATCTGCTGCGCAGTCGGGGAGACACGCGTCGCGCCGAGCCCCGCCCGATCATCATGGCGGGGCTTGAACCGGTTATTCCAGCCACCTGTTTCATCAAAAATCTGGACGCGCCGGTCGAGCCCCGCGCGTGATGAAGATAGGCCATCCATGCGAACGGCGCCTCCCAGGCCGCGGCCTGGGAGGGCACTCGCCCTCCTACCCCAGGAATCGCCGGAACTGCTCCACCACGAAGCCCGGCCGCTCCCGCACCGAGGCGTGCCCGGCGGCCGGTACCTCCACCACCCGGCTGTCGGGGATTGTCTGGTCCATCCAGGCCGCAGCATCCTTGAAGGGCTGGCGTTCCTCCGAGCCGAGCATGATCAGGGTCGGCGCGGTGATCCGCTTCGCCTCCTCCCGCGCATCCACCATCGCCAGCATCTCGCAGGCCAGGGCGTAGCCTTCGGCGCTGCATGCCTCGAAGGTCTGGCGGACGAATTGCACGTTTGGTCCGTTCTCGGCGATGGAGCCGGGGGTGAAGAACACCGGCAGCAGGGTCGGGATCAGGCTGGCGACGCCGCCCGCGCGCGCCGCCGCCGCGCGCACCGGCCAGTTGGCGCGCTGCTCCTCATTGTAGCGCGGCGTGCAGTCGCAGAGGATCAGCTTCTCGACCATCTCCGGATGGGTGCCGGCGAATTGCTGCGCGACCGAGCCACCGAGCGAGATGCCGGCCAGGTGGAACCGCTTCAGCCCCTCCCGCTTCGCCAGCGCCTGCAGCTGCGCCGTCAGCTCCGGCGCGCCGTACTGGCCCTTCGGCAGCTTGGTGTCGCCATGGCCGGGGAAGCTGTAGGCGACCAGCTCGTACCGCTCGGTCAGCGGCTCCAGCACGTCCCAGAAGCGCCAGTCCATGCCGAGGCAGTGCAGCAGCACCAGCGGCGTTCCCTTGCCACGGCGATGCACGGTCACATCCGCGGGGTCGAGCGGTTGCGGGTTCCATTCCATGGTCCTGTCCTTACCGGCTGCTGCGCTTGGGCGCAGGATGGCCGCGACGGGCGGGCCCGTCATGCCCCTGGCCTGCATAAGAGTTATTCCGGATTGTCCGCCATTCCTGCCCGGCCACAGCCGGAACCGCCGAAATCATGCCTTGCCCATTTCGGACATCGCGGCACGGCAGATTTGCCGATTGCGGCCTTTCTTTACGGGGTGGGTTTGCCGCACCATGCCGCCCGATACGCAACCGCGGTCCAAGGGAGCCGGAGATGCAATTCGGATTGTTCGGCGGCGCCAGGACCAAGCGCAGCGTCGGCATCGAGGACAGCCAGGGCTACCAGAGCTTCATCGACTACGTGATGGAAGCGGACCGGCTCGGCTTCCGCCACATGTTCATGGTGGAGCACCACTCCACCGGCCAGGGCCAGGTCTCCGCCTCCATGACCCTGCTGGCCTATCTTGCGGCGAAGACCCAGACTATCCGCCTCGGCACCGCCGTCGTCGTGCTGCCTTGGCACAATCCGGTGCTGATCGCCGAGCAGGCGGCGACGCTCGACCTGCTGAGCGGCGGACGGTTCGATTTCGGCGTCGGCAAGGGCTATCGCAAACCGGAGTTCGACGCCTTCTGCATCCCGATCGAGGAAGCCTCCGAACGCTTCGACGAGGCGATCGAGGTCATCCGCCGCGCCTGGACCTCCGAGGAGCGCTTCAGCCACCACGGCAAGCGCTGGCACTTCGAGAACATGCTGGTCGAGCCGGCGCCGCTGCAGCAGCCGCACCCGCCGATGTGGCTGGCCGCGGGCAGCGCCGACAGCATCCGCCGCGCGGCGCGGGACGGCTTCAACCTGCTGCTCGATCAGCTTGCCTCGGTGGAGCAGATCATCGAACGTATCGCGATCTACCGCGAGGCATGCGAGCGCGTCGGCCGGCCCTACCATTCCAACATGGTCGGCACCGCCCGCGCCCTGCAGATGATCCACTCCGAGGCGGAGCGGCAGGCGGCCTATGAGACACGCAAGCGGGTGGTGGGTGTCATCGGCGACCTGGCCCGCGGCAAGCTGGCCGAACGGGTGGAGGAGGATACCGCGCCACTGCTCGGCACGCCGGAGGAGATCATCGCCCGGCTGAAGCAGCTGGAGGCCGGCGGCGCCACCAACATCCTGCTGGTCGATCCCAACGCCTCCCCGGCCGGGCTGCGCGCCTTCGCGCGGGAGGTCATGCCGGCCTTCACCCCGGCGCTGCACGCCGCTGCGGAATAGCCGGCCGCCCCTTGCCGCGACGCGGCCCGCGCCGCAGGGTGCGGGCCGTTGCAAAGCGGATTGACGCCTCCGGGCGACTCCGCCCCGCGATGATCCGAAGGGGAGACATCCATGAGCCGCCTGCCGCAGAAGACCCGCGAGGAATTGGACGCAGCCCAGCAAGTGGTCTGGGACCGCATCGCCTCCGGTGCGCGCGGCGGGGTTGGCGGGCCGTTCATCCCGCTGCTGACCAGCGCGGAACTCTGCGCCCGGGTGGAGCAGGTGGGCGTCTTCATCCGCTACGAGTGCAGCGTGCCGATGCGGCTGCGCGAACTCGCCATCCTCTGCGTCGGCCAGCATTGGAAGGCGGCCTATGAGTGGTACGCGCATGCCCCGATCGCCGCGAAGCAGGGCGTGCCGGAGGCGGTGATCGCCGCGGTCGGCGCCGGCGCCGAGAGCATCCCCTTCGACTCCGAGGCGGATCGGGTGGTGGTGGATTTCGTCCGTCCACTGCTGCGCACCGGCCAGGTGGCGGATGCCCCCTATGCCGCGGCGCAGACGCTGCTGGGCGACAAGGCCACGGTCGAGCTGACCGGCCTCGTCGGCTACTACAGCCTGCTGGCGATGCAGCTGAACGTCTTCCAGATCGCCCCGCCGCCGACCTTCACGGCCCCCTGGCAGTAGGGCGGACCACCCATCTCCGTCATGCGCGGACTTGATCCGCGCATCCGGTTCCGTAGCAGAAGCAAGCGGTTGAGATGGCCGGGTCAAGCCCGGCCATGACGCGGCGTGGCGTGTGGTACGCCCCTCACCCCGACCGGGTGATCTGCACCAGGAAATCGATGAAGGCCCTGAGCTTCGCCGGCAGGTGACGCTGCGGCGGGTAGAGCACCGAGACCGGCGCGCCTTCCAGCGCATACTCCGGCAGGATCGCACGGACATCGCCGCGTTCCAGATCCTTGCGGTAGAGCCACCAGGTGCCCTGGGCGATGCCGGTACCGGCGACGGCCGCCTCGCGCAGCGCATCGCCGCTGTTGATCACCGCATTGCCCTGCACCCGCAGGCTGAAGGCCTGGCCATTGGCGCCCTTGAAGCTCCATTCCGGGCCGAAGCGGCTGATCAGGCAATTATGGTCGCGCAGTTCCTCGGGCGTTGCCGGCGTGCCATGCCGCGCCAGATAGGCGGGCGCGGCCACCGTTACCTGCGGGCCGCGGGTCAGCAGCCGGGTGGTCAGCCGGCTGTCGGTGATGGTGCCGGTACGCACCGCCAGATCGAAGCCATCGGCGATGAGGTCCACCATGCCGTCGCTGAAATGCAGCTCCAGGCTGATGCCGGGATAACGGGCAAAGAAGCCGGGCAATTCGGGCATCAGCGTGACCCGACCGAAGCTCAGCGGCACCACCGCGCGGATGCGGCCGCGGGCGACGCCGCTGCCGCGCTTCAGCGTGGCCTCGGCATCCTCAAGCTCGGCCAGGATGCGGACACAGCGCTCGTAGAATTCCTGGCCGTAATCGGTGGTGCGCAGCCGCCGGGTGGTACGGTTGAACAGCTGGGTGTCCAGCGTGTCTTCCAGACGGGCGATGGTCTTGGTCACCGCCGAGGGCGACAGCCCAAGCTTGCCGGCAGCCGCCGTGAAGCCCCCATGCTCGACAACGCGGACAAAGACGGCCAAGGCCGCGAACTTATCCACCCAACGCACCCCACCTCAGGCCGGTCCAGGGGCCAGTTGGCCCCTGGCGGATGGGGTCTGGAAAAGGCAGCGCTTTTCCCAGCTAAACCCGCATCGGCATCAGCACATAAAGTGCTTCCGGCTTGGCGGCGTCGGTGACGACTGTTGGCGCGGACCCATCGGCAAAGCGGAACTCCACCAACTCGGCGATCTGGTCGGTGATGTCGTTCAGGTAGCGTGCCTGGAAGCCGATCTCGAGCGGCGAGTTCTCGTACTTCACCACGTCGCCGTCCAGCTCCTCCTGCGCCTGGCCCTGTTCGGCGGAGGAAGCGGAGAGCAGCAGGTGGTTGCGGTCGATCGAAAGCTTCACCGGCCGCGAGCGTTCGCTGCTGATGGCAGCGACGCGGCCCACAGCCTCGGCGAATTCCTTCTTCGAGACCTTGAGGATCTTGTCGTTGCCGCGCGGGATGACGCGGTCGTATTCGGGGAAGGTGCCGTCGATCAGCTTGCTGGTGAGCTGCACCGCGCCGATATCGAAGCGGATCTTGGTGTCGGAGAGCCGGACGGCGATCTCCTCCTGCGTCTCCTCGGCCAGCTTGCGCAGCTCGTTTACCGTTTTGCGGGGGATGATGACGCCGGGCATGCCGGCGGCGCCATCCGGCAGCGGCTCCTCCACCCGGGCCAGGCGATGGCCGTCGGTCGCCACGGCACGCAGCACCTGGGCGCCCTCGCTTTCCGTGGCATGCAGGTAGATGCCGTTGAGGTAGTAGCGGGTTTCCTCGGTGCTGATGGCGAAGCGGGTGCGGTCGATCAGCTCGCGTAGCTGGCCGGCGGGCAGGGAGAAGCCGTGCGGCAGCTTGCCCTCGGTCATGGAGGGGAAATCCTCCACCGGCAGCACCGCGAGGTCGGTGTTGAAGCGCCCGGCCCGCAGCCGCAGCGGCGCGTCGCCGCCGGCGTGGTCCAGTTCCACCCGCGCACCGTCCGGCAGCTTGCGGACGATCTCGTACAGGGTGGCGGCCGGGGCGGTGGTGCGGCCGGGGCGGCTGACCTGCACCCCGGGCACTTCCTCGACCACCGCGATCTCCATGTCGGTCGCGGTCAGCCGCAACGATCCCTCCTGCGCGGCCAGCAGGACGTTGGCCAGGATGGGGATGGTGTTCCGCCGCTCCACGACGCTCTGGACATGCGCCAGCGCCTTGAGCAGGAGCGCCCGTTCGACCGTGAATTTCATGCCACCCAGGCTCCCAAATCCGATGCGCCCCGCAGCCCTGGCGGGCGGCTACCCTACCAGCGCGGATTCGCTAGGGAAAGGTAAGGTTTCCGCGGCCTTCGGCCAAGCGCGGCGGCGCACCGAACGGCGCGGTCGGACGACCGCACCCGCACCGCAACAAGAAGCCGCCTCAACTCTCCAGCATCTTCCGCAGCAGCGTCACATCCTCGGCGAAGCCGGCGTCCTGCTGCATCAATTCGGAGACGCGGGAGACGGCGTGCATGACCGTGGTGTGGTCGCGGTTGCCAAAGCGCCGGCCGATCTCGGGCAGGGAGCGCTGGGTGAGCTGCTTGGCCAGGTACATCGCCACCTGCCGCGGCCGCGCCACGTTCCGGGCACGGCGGGCGGAGACCATGTCGGTCAGCCGCAGGTTGTAGTGCTCGGCCACCTTGCGCTGGATCTCCTCGATCGAGACCCGCCGCTCATGCGCCCGCAGCACGTCGTGCAGCACCTCCTGCGCGCTGTCGATGGTCACCGGCCGGCCAAACAGCCCGGCATGGGCGACCAGCCGGTTCAGCGCCCCTTCCAACTCACGGACATTGGCGGTGATGCGGCTGGCGAGCAGTTCCAGCACCTTGGCCGGCACCTCGACCCGCGCCGCAGCCGCCTTGGCCTGCAGGATCGAGAAGCGCAGCTCATAGGTGGTGGCATGCAGGTCCGCAACCATGCCGCAGCCGAGTCGGGTCCGGAGCCGATCCTCGATGCCCGACAGGTCGGAGGGCGACTTGTCGGCCGAGACGACGATCTGCTTGCCCTGGTCCACCAGCGCATTGAAGGTGTGGAAGAACTCCTCCTGCGTGTTGTCCTTGCCGATCAGGAATTGCAGGTCGTCGATCATCAGCACGTCGACGGCGCGCAGCGTCTCCTTGAACTCCATGGTGTTCTGGCTGCGCAGCGCGGCGATGAAGCGGTACATGAATTTCTCGGCGCTCATGTAGGCGACGGTGCGCACCGGCTCATGCTCGCGGATCGCCCAGGCAATGGCATGCATCAGATGCGTCTTGCCGAGCCCGACGCCGCCGTAGAGGAACAGCGGGTTGAAGCCCTGGCTGGCTGGCTTCTCGGCGACCCGACGGGCGCAGGCATGGGCGAATTCATTCGGCTTGCCGACGACGAAGGTATCGAAGGTGAAGCGCGCCTCGAGCGGTACCACCCAATCCGAGCGGATCTCCGGCGCAGGGCGCTCGGCCGGGCGGACAGCGAGGCTTTCGGCGAGGCCCACGGGTTCGGTCCGGGCCGGAACGCGAGGCTCGGCGCCGGCCATGGCGGGTTCCGCCGCGGCCTGGGCCACCCGGATCTCCACCCGCCGCACCGCGGATTCCTCGGCTTGCCACAGGGCGCGGAGGCGGTCGCCGTAATGGCTGTTCACCCAGTCGCGCAGGAAGCGGGTCGGCAGCAGGATGACGGCATCCTCGCCGTCGATCCCGGCCAAGGTCATTTGCCGCAGCCAGGTGCGATACTCGACCTCGCCGACCTCCTCGCGCAGGCGGCCGCGGATGCGGGCCCAGCAGGCGGCCATGTGTCCAGGTGTTTGGGGGGACAAGCCGCTGGCCTCCTATTCCATCCCTGGTGCCGTCCGAGCCCCGTCCATCGGCACGCCGGCATAAACCGGCGGACCGCAGGCGGGTTCGTCGCCCGCAATCGGGTGGTCAGCCGGCGGGACGCCGTGGTGCCGGGGGATTGGTGGACCCGTCGGCCTGACAGGTCAGAGGATACCCCGCGGCCAAAGACGGGGTAAATAGTAACTTTTGCCTCGATCGCATTCGGCAAATAAAGCCGAAATCATTCCCGAAAATATTCTTCGGGACTGCAATCAGCCATACGAAACAGGAGAACTCTCCTGTTTCGTTACTTGCGCGAACGTAACTTGACCTGCGCTGATCGAGGCGCGGCCTGGGCTCTCAGGCCGAGGCGCTGGCGCCGATCGACTTGATCCGGGCCGAGAGGCGGGAGAGCTTCCGCGCCACGGTATTCTTGTGGAACACCCCCTTGGTCGCCGCCCGCTGCATCTCGGGCTGCGCCGCCTTCAGCGCGTCCTGCGCCTGCGACTTGTCGCCACCGGCGATCGCCTGCTCCACCTTGCGGATGAAGGTCCGCACGCGCGACCGGCGCGCCCGATTGCGCAGGGTGCGCTTCTCGGTCTGGCGGATACGTTTGCGGGCAGAGGCCGTGTTCGCCATGGGGATGTGACTTCAATTCATTAGGTGAAGGACAAGCGCACGACAGGCGGGCGCGGGGTCAGGGGTTCTACAGCCGGCCCCGCCGCCCCGTCAAGGGAAGGGCCGGAAGCACCCCCCCGCGGGCAGCAGGGCCCGGCCATGTCAGCTATTGGTGAAGCGGGCCTTCCGCTTCTCGGCGAAGGCCGCCATGCCTTCCTTCTGGTCGGCCGTGGCGAACAGCGCCTGGAACGCCCGCCGCTCGAACTTCACGCCCTCCGCCAGGGTGGTCTCATAGGCCCGGTTCACCGCCTCCTTGGCGATGGCGACGGCCGGGGCCGAGAGCGTGCCGATCTTCTCGCCGAGCTTCACCGCCTCCGCCACCACCTCGGCCGCCGGCACCACCCGGGCGACCAGGCTGGCGCGCTCCGCCTCCGCCGCATCCATCATCCGGCCGGTGAGCACCATCTCCATCGCCTTCGCCTTGCCGATGGCGCGGGTCAGCCGCTGGGTGCCGCCGGCGCCGGGGATGACGCCGAGGTTGATTTCCGGCTGGCCGAATTTCGCCGTGTCGGCGGCCAGGATGATGTCGCACATCATCGCCAGCTCGCAGCCGCCGCCGAGTGCGTAGCCGGCCACCGCGGCGATCACCGGCTTCTGCACGAAGGTCACTGCCTCCCACCGCTTGCCGATGAAATCATCGAGGTACACGGCGGGATAGCTGCGCGACTGCATCTCCTTGATGTCGGCACCGGCGGCGAAGGCCTTCTCGTTGCCGGTCAGCACGATGGCCGCCACCTCCGGGTCGGCATCATAGCCGCGCAGCGCCTGGCCGAGTTCCTCCATCAACTGGTCGCACAGCGCGTTCAGCGCCTGCGGCCGGTTCAGCCGGATCACCGCCACGCGGCCCTGCCGCTCGGTCAGGATCATCGAGTATTCGGCCATGGCACGTCCTCCTCAGGTCACGCCGGCTTACCTCATCGCTGCGTCCGCGGGCAATGGAAGGTGGCGCGGCCGGACTGGACGAAGCGGCGGATGCCGGGGCAGTCCGGCGGCCCCGCGCCGGAGCCGGCAGCGAGATTTGGACAATGCTCGCAGGGCTGGCCCTCGCGGTCGTAGACCTTGAAGCGTTCCTGGAAGAAGCCGATCCCACCATCCGCCTGCACGTAGTCGCGCAGCGAGGATCCGCCGGCGGCGATGCTTTCCTGCAACACCGCCTTGATCGCCGGCACCAGCCGCCGGCTCCGTGCCCCGGCGACGCTCGCGGCCAAGCGCCTCGGCGAGAGGCCGGCGCGGTACAGCGCCTCCGAGACGTAGATGTTGCCAAGGCCGGCGACCACCTTCTGGTCGAGCAGCGCCGCCTTGATCGGCGTCTGCCGGCCGCTGAGCGCCGCGCTCAGCACCGCGGGGGTGAAGGCGTCCTCCAGCGGCTCCGGCCCCAGCCCGGCGAGCAGCCGGTGGCCATCCTCCGCCGCGGTCGGCACCAGGTCGACGCAGCCGAAGCGGCGCGGGTCGACGAAGCCGACGTGGATGCCGGCCTCCGTCTCCAGCGTGAAATGCTCATGCGCGACCGGCGCATTCGGCCGGTCGGCGGCCGGGCGGGCCACCATCCGGCCGGACATGCCGAGGTGGATCAGCAGGCTGTCACCGCCCGAGAGCCGCATCAGCATGTACTTGCCGCGGCGGCGGAAGCCTGCCACCCGCGCCCCCACCAGCCGCTCCACCAGCCCGTCGGGAAAGGGCCAGCGCATGTCGGGCCGGGCGATGGAGGCGGCGCGGATCGCCTGCCCGTCCAGCACGGCGGCGAGGCCGCGCATCACCGTCTCGACTTCCGGCAGTTCCGGCATATGTCCCCCACTCCCTCGCCCGGCTATGGTGCGCGACGCATGACCGAAGACAAGCCCCGCGCCCCGGCTGGCGCCGATACCATCGATTTCGGCTTCCGCGACGTGCCGCGCGCCGAGAAGGCCGGGCTGGTGCGCCAGGTCTTCGAAAGCGTGGCGCCACGCTACGACCTGATGAACGACCTGATGTCGCTCGGCCTGCACCGGGTCTGGAAGCAGGCCTTCGTCGCCGCCATCGCTGCTTCCCCGCGGGAGACGCTGCTCGACCTCGCCGGCGGCACCGGCGACATCGGCTTTCGCGCGCTGGAGCTCGGCGCCGGGCGGGTGATCCTGTCGGACATCAACCCGGCGATGCTGCAGGTGGCGCAGGGCCGCGCGCTGGAACGCGGGCTGGCGGCCGGGCTCGGCTTCCTCTGCGCCGATGCCGAGCGGCTGCCGCTGCCGGATCGTTCGGTGGAGAAGATCTCCATGGCTTTCGGCCTGCGCAATTGCACCGACAAAGCCGCGGTGCTGCGCGAGGCGCGGCGGGTGCTGCGGCCGGGCGGGCGGTTCCACTGCCTGGAGTTCAGCCGGGTGGAGGTCGCCGCCCTCGCGCCGCTCTACGACGCCTGGTCCTTCCGCGTGCTGCCCGCACTCGGCCAGCGCGTGGCGAAGGACGCCGAGAGCTACCGCTATCTGGCGGAGAGCATCCGCATGTTCCCCGACCAGGAGGCGCTGGCCGGGCTGATGCGGGAGGCCGGGCTGGAACGGGTGCAGCACCGCAGCCTCTCCGGTGGAATCGTGGCGATCCACACCGGCTGGCGGATCTAGCGCGGATCGCGGAGGGGTGCGGACGCCCTGATGCGTAAAGCCGCCCCGCAAGGGCCGCAGCGCATCGGCGTTCGCAGTTGAACGCACAGCACCGCGGACATTCCTGGAGGCGAAGGTCGCACTCCAGGCTCACGCCATCGGCACTTTCGCGCCTGCCGCGCGTATGTACCCCTCCCTCTTCCCACCGCAGGCCGTGGCCCAGGCGGCTGCGCCGGGCACACAAATACGATATACTAGAGGAGGGGGGGCTCACCGCGCATCCGTGCGGCGCAGCAGAGGGGTAGTCATGATCAGCCAGCCGGAAACCGTCTATCGTCTGGAGCGTCCGCTGCATGCCGGTGACCAGGCGACCCAGGATCCCGTGATGGCGGCGCTGCCGCCGGGCTGGGTCGGGCTGAAGGACAGCAACATCAGCGGGCTGCTCAACCACCCACAGCGGGTGGCCTATGTGCTGCTGCACCCGCAGATCGGCGTAGCCCTGCTGGATTTCACCCCGGGCCAACTCGATGGCGCCGCCGCGGGGCTGCATCATCGCCTGGAGGCGGCTCGCTTCGAGGCGATCTTCCCCGGCTATTTGCCTATCGCCGAACTGACCCTGACACCGTCAGAGGTGCCGGCGCTGGAGCGGATCCTCGCCGCCACCTTCGCCGCGCTGCCGCCGCTGACGGTGCCGGGCGGCGATGGCTGGATCAGCGTGGTGCGCCGCGCCCTGCAGCCGCGCGATCCAGGCCGCGCCACCGCCCCGGCGATGGCGCCTGTCGGGGGGATGCGGCTGGTCCGCCCGCGCGAGCCGCGCGGCACCGCGCCACTCGCCGCCGGCGCTCCAGCCAGCCCCACAGAGGTCCCCATCGAGACCAGCGCGGCTGCCGGGCCGGCGCCACGCCACCGGGGGCGCGGGATCGTCTTCGGATTGCTCGGCGGCGCCGCGCTGGGCGGGCTGGCGCTGACCGGCGTGGCGATGGTCTGGCCGGACGCCGAGGAAGGCCCGCCGGTGACGCCGATCGCCGCCCTGCCGGTCGAGGCGCCGCGGGCACCCGAACCGCCGCGGTCGGCCGCGCTGCCTCCGGCGGCGGCCGCCGCGCCGCGGGAGCTGCCCAGGCCCGATGCCTCCGGCGCGTCCGTGGCACAACCGCCGGCCGCCCGTCCGGCACCGCCGTCCGAGGCCAGGCCGGCGTCGCCGCAGCCGGCACCCGCACCGCCCGCCATCCCGGCCGCCGGGCCCGCACCATCCAACGCCCCGCCGGCCCAGGCCGCGCCACCACCGCCGCCCCCCGCCCCGCCTCCGGCCGCCGCCTTGCCTCGGACCGTGGTGCGGACCGCGGCGAACATGCGCGCAACGCCCGACAACCGCGCCCGCATCATCCGCACCGTCCCGGCCGGCGAGAGCTTCCGCATCCATGGCACTGCCAGCGGCGGCTGGGTCCAGGTGGGGGATGCCGAGCCGCAGGGCTGGATCCACTCCAAGCTGCTGCGCAACAGCAACTGATCAGACGCCCGGCACGAATGAATCCTGCAAGCCGCTGGTAAATCCGCCTCCGCCGAAATCTGCTTGCGGCGAGGCGTGCCGGTCTGATGCGTCGGGGGCATGGCAGGAGCGCTGCTGAGCCCTGCGGACCGGGCGTACTTCCCGATGATGATGCGCCGTCAGCCGAACAGCGGGTGTACGGCTGGACGAATGCGCTTCTGCTGCATGACTACGGTTGGACCTCGGAGCAGGTCGCGGAAGCGCTGTTCACCGAGGCGGAGACGGTGCGGCACCGCCGGCTCTGCGCCGCGGAGGGCTGGGCGAGGGTTGGCTGGCCTATGCCCCAGGCAGAACCTGATCGAGCGGCTGTGGTGACTTTTCGAGAAGATACCCTGGAACGCTCACCATCCGGCCCTGGCGGACTTCAGGGCCGCCATCCGCACCTTCTTCGCCGCTTCACGCCGTGGCAGGAGGAACTCGCCTCCCTCCTCGCCTGCAACTTCGGCCTTACCGGCGCAGGACCGACACCGATTCCCACCGCACAGAGTTTATCAACTCCGGCGACGGGCCGGGTCAGCGCGCCACCAGCGCCAGGGCCTTGGCCGGGTCGATCCGGCCATCATACAGCGCGCGGCCGATGATCACGCCCTCGATACCCTCATGCGCCACCGCTGCCAGCGCCACCAGATCGTTCAGCGAGGCGACGCCGCCCGAGGCGATCACCGGCACCCGCACCGCACGGGCCAGCGCCAGGGTCGCCTCAAGGTTGACCCCGCCGAGCATCCCATCGCGCTCGATGTCGGTGTAGATGATCGCCGCCGCGCTGGCGTCCTCGAACCGGCGGGCGACATCCTGGGCCGGCAGGGCGCTCACCTCCGCCCAGCCCTCGGTCGCCACCATCCCGCCCCGGGCGTCGATGCCGACGGCGACGCGGTCCGGCCAGGTGCGGCAGGCGAGCATGGCGAAATCCGGGTCCTTCACAGCCGCCGAGCCGAGGATCACCCGCCGCACCCCGCGGTCGAGCCAGGCCTCGGCGGTCGCCATGTTGCGGATGCCGCCGCCGAGCTGCACCGGCACGCCGGGAACGGCGGCAAGGATGGTCTCCACCGCCGCGGCATTCGCCGGCCGGCCGGCGAAGGCGCCGTCGAGGTCCACCACATGCAGCCAGGGGAAGCCCAGCGCGGCGAAGCGCCGAGCCTGGGCGCCGGGCTCGGCCGAGTACACCGTCGCCTGCGCCATGTCGCCCCGCTTGAGCCGCACGACCTGGCCACCCTTGAGGTCGATAGCGGGGTAGAGCGTCAATCTCGCCGTCATCTCGGCTGCCAATCCGGCATTCCTTCCCTCAAATCGCCACGCTCCCCCTCCCGCTCCGCGGTCGGGGCTACTGCCCCTCGCGGCCCAGGCCGAGCAGCTGGCCGGTGGTCCGGCCGCGGCCAGGCTCCAGCAGCTTGTAGTAGTAATGCCCAGCCACCGTCTGGCCGCGCACCCTGGCATAGGCCGGATGGGTGCCCCAACGAATGTAGCCCAGCCCCTCGAACACCGCGATGGCGGTTTCCTGCGTCTCCCGCACGTCGAGGTTCAGCACCCTGTGGCCGAGCGCCGCGGCGCGCTCCTCCGCCCGCTGGATCATCAGCCGGGCGAGGCCATGGCCGCGGGCATAGGGGGCGATATAGGCATGGGTCAGCGTCGCGCCGATCGCCTGCGCCTCGTTGTTGCGCGGCGGGCGGACCAGCTGGGCGCTGCCGACCACCAGACTGTCGAGCCGGGCGATGAACAGCTCACGTTCCGGCACCAGCAGCGCGCCGCGGAAGTGCCGCTCCAGCGCGGCCCGGCCCTGCGGCTCGATCCAGCCGAAGCCGCCGCCCTCGATGATGGCGGCGTCGGTCGCCTCGCAGAGCTCCGCCATGTCGTGGTCGGAGAGTTCCGTCACCCGTTCCACCGAGAGCCGGGTTGCCTCGGACGCCACCTCGCTCATGGGGCCCACCGGAGGAAATTCGCCAGGATGCGCAAGCCCACGGTCTGGCTCTTCTCCACATGGAATTGGGTACCGGCGATATTGTCGCGACCGACCATGGCGACCACCGGCCCGCCGTAATCAGTGATGGCGAGGCATTCCGCCGGGCGGCCGCCCCGCAGCGCGAAGGAATGCACGAAATAGGCGTGCTCGCCGGGGCTGATGCCAGCCAGCAGCGCATGGCCGCCGGGCGGGAAGTCCAGCGTGTTCCAGCCCATCTGCGGCAGCGGCAGGGCATGGCCGGCGGCATCGCGCGGGGCCATCGCCGCCATCTCCCCGGCAATCCAGCCGAGGCCAGGGGTGACGCCATGCTCCAGCCCGCGCTCGACCATGATCTGCATGCCGACGCAGATGCCGAGCAGCGGCACACCGTGGCGGATTACCTGCTGGTCCAGGGTCTCGGCCATGCCGGGCAGCGCCGTCAGCCCGCGCATGCAGGCGGCGAAGGCGCCCTGGCCGGGCAGGATGAGACGGTCGGCGCGCGCCACTTCGGCGGCATCGCGGGTGACCGCCGCCTCGATCGGCACATTCGCCATGGCCGAGGCCCGGTCGAGCGCCCGCAGCACCGAGGCGAGGTTGCCCGAGCCCGGATCGACCACGCTGATGCGCACCGGCCGGCCGGGGTCCAGGCCCGGCCGGTTCAGCCCCGCAGGCTGCGGATCGGCCGGGCTCACGCCAGCGCCGTCCGGGCGAGCGCCGGGGCCAGGTCGGGACGCGCCCGCAGCAGTCTGGCCAGCGCATGGTCGAGGTCTTCGGCCGCCACCACCAGCGCCTCGGGCAGGCCACGCCGGGCCAGGGCGGCGGCACGCAGGTCCTGGGCGGAAGCGCCGAGCAGGAATTGCAGCGCAAGGATGGCCGGCGGCAGCGTCCAGGCCGGCGCCAGCCCGGACAGCAGCAGCGCCAAGCCAAGCCAGATCACCGCCTCCAGCCATAGCCGGTGGCGCAGCAGCCAGAGCGGGCCAAGCAGGAAGGCGCCCCAGGCGAAGCCCTGCCGGAGCAGCACCGCCGGGCCGCCGACCGGCGCCTGGCCGGCCGCCGCCGGGGCCGCGGACGGGATATGCACGGTCCAGACGCGCATCAGGCCTCCAGGACCCCCTTGGTGGAGGGGATGGCATCGGGTGAGCGCGGGTCCGTCTCCACCGCCATACGAAGGCCACGGGCCAGCGCCTTGAAACAGGCCTCGGCGACATGGTGCGCGTTGGTGCCCGCCTTCAAGGTCAGGTGGAGGGTGATGCCGGCATTGAAGGCAAAGGCGCGGAAGAACTCCTCGAAGAGTTCCGTGTCCATCTCGCCGATCTTGTCTCGGGCAAAGGGCACCGACCAGGCGAGGAAGGGCCGGCCGGAGATGTCGATGGCGGCTTCCGCCAGCGCCTCATCCATCGGGATGACGGCATGGCCGTAGCGGCGGATGCCCCGCTTGTCGCCCAGCGACTGGCGCAGGCACTGGCCGAGCACGATGCCGACATCCTCCGTGGTGTGGTGGAAGTCGATGTGCAGGTCGCCCTTGGCCTCCACCACCAGGTCGAACAGGGCATGGCGGCCGAGCGCCGTCAGCATGTGGTCGAGGAAGCCGATGCCGGTGGCCACCTGCACGCGTCCGGTCCCGTCCAGCGCCAGGCTGGCGCGGATGTCGGTCTCGCTGGTGGTGCGGGTGATCTCGGCGCGGCGAGGGGTGGCGGGCTGGCTCATCGGGCGCCTTCCTACGCCGCGGACCCAGGGGTCGCAACCAGCGTGTCGCATGCTGCATTGCGCAACCGCAGCGTGCGCCACTTCCGTGGAAAGGCCCGCCGTCCGGGGCATTGCCGGGCGGGCCTGAAAGCGCCACATCGCGGCCCATGGACAGGAATCCGAACGACCCCCTCGGCTGGCACGGCACGACCATCCTCTCAGTCCGCAAGGGCGGCCTCGTCGCCATGGCCGGGGACGGTCAGGTCTCGCTCGGCCAGACCGTAGTCAAGGGCAATGCCCGAAAGGTTCGCCGCATCGCCAATGGCCGCGTGCTGGCCGGCTTCGCCGGCGCCACCGCCGATGCCTTTACCCTGCTGGAACGGCTGGAGGCCAAGCTGGAACGTTTCCCGGACCAGCTGGAGCGCGCCTGCGTCGAACTCGCAAAGGATTGGCGCAGCGACCGCTACCTGCGCCGGCTGGAGGCGCTGCTGGCGGTGGCCGACTCCCGTCGCTCCCTGCTGCTGACCGGCCAGGGCGACGTGCTGGAGCCGGAGGATGCGGTCATCGGCATCGGCTCCGGCGGCAATTTCGCCCTTGCCGCGGCCCGGGCCCTGCTGCCGGTGGAAGGGCTGGCGGCGGAGGAGATCTGCCGCCGCGCCATGCGGATCGCCAGCGACATCTGCGTCTACACCAACGGCAACATCATCCTCGAAACCCTGGAAGCGGCCTGATCGGATGCCCAGCGAAACCGTGAACCTCTCGCCGCGCGAGATCGTCTCCGAGCTCGACCGCTACATCGTGGGCCAGAACGACGCCAAGCGCGCCGTCGCCATCGCGCTGCGCAACCGTTGGCGCCGCCAGCAGCTGCCCGAGGGGCTGCGCGAGGAGGTTGTGCCGAAGAACATCCTGATGATCGGCCCGACCGGCTGCGGCAAGACCGAGATCGCCCGGCGGCTGGCGAAGCTCGCCAACGCCCCCTTCCTGAAGGTCGAGGCCACCAAATTCACCGAGGTCGGCTATGTCGGCCGCGACGTCGACAGCATCATCCGCGACCTGGTCGAGGTGAGCATCACCCAGACCCGCGAGGCGTCGCGCAAGTCGGTCCAGGCCAAGGCGGAGCTGGCAGCGGAGGAGCGGCTGGTGACCGCCCTGGTCGGCGAGGGCGCCAGCGGCGAGACCCGGATGAAATTCCGCCGCATGCTGCGCGAGGGCCAGCTCGAGAGCCGCGAGGTCGAGGTGCAGGTGGCCGATGCCGGCGGCGGCATGCCGATCGGCATGATCGACCTGCCCGGCGCCCAGGGCATGCAGATGCAGAACATGCAGGAGATGCTGGGCAAGATGTTCGGCAGCCGCACCAAGCCGCGCAAGATGGCCATCTCCGAGGCCCGCCAGGCGCTGCTGAAGGATGAAGCCGACAAGCTGGTGGACCAGGAGGCACTGACCCGCGAGGCGGTGGCCAATACCGAGAACAACGGCATCGTCTTCCTCGACGAACTGGACAAGGTGGCCCGCAGCTCTGATGGCAATGTCCGCGGCGGCGATGTCTCGCGTGAGGGCGTGCAGCGCGACCTGCTGCCGCTGATCGAGGGCACCACCGTCACCACCAAGCATGGACCGGTGAAGACCGACCATATCCTGTTCATCGCCTCCGGCGCCTTCCACCTCTCGAAACCCTCCGACCTGCTGCCCGAGCTACAGGGGCGGCTGCCGATCCGGGTTGAGCTCGCGGCGCTGACGCGGGAGGATTTCCGCCGTATCCTGACCGAGCCGGAGCATTCGCTGGTCAAGCAGTATGTCGCGCTGCTGAAGACCGAGGGCGTGGTGCTCGACATCGCCGCCGATGCGGTGGATGCGATCGCCGACCTGGCGGCGGACATCAACGCCAAGGTGGAGAACATCGGCGCCCGGCGGCTGGCCACGGTGCTGGAGCGGCTGCTGGAGGAGATCAGCTTCACCGCCAGCGATCGAAGCGGCGAAAGCGTGCCGGTGGACGCCGCCTATGTGCAGGAGAAGGTGGCACCGCTGGCCGCCAGCGCGGATCTCAGCCGGTATATCCTGTAAGGCACCGCTGCCGGTTCATAAGGGCTCGCAGGGCGCCTGATACTCGTGCCGCGGCCGCGCTGGCCCTCGGGCTGGCGCGGAACCCCCCTTCGTGGACGGCAACAAGCGCACCGCCTAGGTCGCAATGCCCCCCCCTTTCACCCTGAACGGCCTCAATTTGAGGGCTGGTGGTGCCGACTGTGTAGTGCTTATGCGCGACCTCGCCGCCGGCGAACTGCCGGAAGGCTTCGACGCCTGGCTGCGGGACAACACCACGCCACGCGAATGACGCCGTAGCGTCACACCGGCCGCAGCACCACGCCGATGTCGGCCGCCTCGATGCTTGGGGAGCGATAGGCATCCATCACCACCAGCTTGGCACCGCATCCGCACCTGCTGAATGTGGATCATCAGATTGACCTGAGTGGAGACAGGGTTGCCACCCCACATAAGGATGAGGTCTGCCTCCACCATCCGCCGCGGATCAGTGCCACGGGCCTAGCCGTGCGATGCGATAGTCGACTTCTGCCACGAATACCCCATGACATGGCGCAGCCGGTCGATCCCCAGCGCGACAGCACGCCAGGGTGTCGCCGCTGTGGTAGCGCCAGACCGCCTCCGGCTCATGCCGCGCCGCGGCGGCCTTGAAGGCCTCGGCGATGCGGTCCAGCGCCTTCTCCCGGCTGATCGGGGCGAAGCGCTCCTTCCCCTTCGCGCCGACGCGGACCAGGGCTGCGTCAGCCGGCCCGGGTGGTGCACCCGCCCGACATGGCGGACGACCTTGGCGCAGCAGGTGCCGGCCGTGTAGTCATTGGGTGTGGGAACCACGCACCCGGCCAAGGCGCGTCGGCAAAAGCCGCTCCACCTCCAACCCGCAGGCGCTGGGCATTCGTGCGGGCAAGCGGTGCGGATCGTCACCGACGCGAGGCTGCCATCCAGGCCGCAACTCCGAAGCGGATCCCAATTCCTGGCGGACTACAGCGGATCGCGTCCATGTCTGAACGCCAATCCGCTGCAACCAGTTGTCTTGTCCGCAGGGCGGATTGACGCGGGGCGTTCGCGCCCCTCCGCGATCCCCTCTGGCGAACCCGGCGCCACACCCAAGGTTATGGCCGTTACGATGAACCAGACAAACCTTCCCGTCCCCGCCTCCCTCCCCGGCGACGCCCAGGCCGAGCTTGAGGCGGCCGCCGCGGTGCTGGAGGGCGTTTCCCTGCCGATGCGCCTGGCCGGTCTGGTCGGCGGCTCGGTCGAGACGCTGAAGCGGCGGCTGCCGGGAGCGGTACAGCGGATGCTGGGCGAGGCGGTGCGCCGGGCGCTGGAGACGGCGATGCGCACTGCCCTGCGCAGCAACCCGTCGCACAACCCGACGCCGCTGTCGGGCGCCTGGCTGCATCGCGGCATGCTGGCGGCCTCGGGCGTTGCCGGCGGCGCGCTCGGACTGCCGGGGACGCTGCTGGAGCTGCCGATCTCGACCACGCTGCTGCTGCGCCAGGTCGCGGCAATCGCCGCCGAGCAGGGCGAAGACCTCTCCCGGCCCGAGGTCCAGGCGGAATGCCTGAAGGTTTTCGCTCTGGGCGGCCGCGACCCGGCCGATGACGACACCGAAAGCGGCTATTTCGCCCTCCGCATCGCCTTGGCCGAGACCCTGCAGGGCGTGGTGGGCCGGGGCCTCGGCGCGCTGGTGCCGGGCTTCCTCGGCGCCGTCGCGGCCCGCTTCGGCGCGCCGGTGGCGGTGAAGCTCTCGGCCCAGGCGGCACCGGTAATCGGCGCAGCCGGCGGCGCGGCGGTGAACCTCGCCTTCCTTGAGCATTTCCGCGGCATTGCCACGGCGCATTTCACCATCCGCCGGCTGGAACGCCAGCACGGCCCGGTGCTGGTGCGGGCGGCCTATGAGACCCTGCGCGCCCCGGCCATGGCCTGAATCCGATTTCACACGACAGGGGCGCTCTGGCGGCTATAAGTTGCGAGTCATTCGCAAACATAGGTTCCAATGTCCGCTTCCACTGCCGCCCAATCCGCCCTGATCCTGCTTCGGGAAGGGCTGGAGGCTATCCTTGTCCTCGCCGCCCTTGCCGCCTTGCTCCGCCGCATGGCGCCGGACCGCATGGCCGCGCTGTGGTCGGGCGCCGGACTCGGCGTGCTGGCCAGCCTGGTCGCCGCCGGCGCCTACCTGGCATGGCGTGGCGGTGTGCATGACGACATGGTGGAGGGTATCACCTGCCTTCTCGCCGCCGGGCTGATGCTGTGGACCGGCGGCTGGCTGTGGCGCAGCGCCGACCCGCGCGCCTGGACCGAAGCGCTGCGCCGCCAGACGGAGACAGCCCTGGCCGCCGAGCGGGTGTCGCTGGCCCTCGGCACCATCGGCTTCCTGGCGGTGTTCCGCGAGGGCGCCGAAACCGCGCTGTTCCTTTCCGCCCTGGCCGAGGATGGCAGTTTTACCGGCATGCTGGCCGGGTTGGCCGCCGGTGCGGTGGGGCTGGCGGTACTGTGGTGGCTGCTGATCCGGACCGCGGTACGGCTGCCGCTGCGGCCGCTGTTCCTGGCAACCTCCATCTTCCTGCTGCTGATGGCCGCCCGGCTGGTGGGTGCCGGGCTGCAGGAGTTCCAGGAGCAGGCGCTGATCTCGTTCAATCCCGCAGAGCTGCCGGAATGGACCGAGACGCTGGGCTTCGCGCCAAGCTGGGAAGGGCTCGCGGCGCAGGCCGCGGTGCTGGTCGTGGCGGCGCTGGTCGTTGCCTGGCCGCGCCGTGCCTCGCGGCGTCCCGCTGCCGCGGAGTAGAGCGGATCACGGGGGGGGGGGGCGTGTACGCCGCAAAGCACGAAACCTCCTTGCGAACAACATGCTACGGCGGATTGGCGTTCAGCGATGCACGCAATCCGCCGTAGCCGGTGCTACCCCCTGGCGCTCGCCCTGCCGCCGTGGCAGCAACGGCGCGAGCCAATCCCCTGGGGGAAACACCGATGTCCCGTGCCCTGCGCGTCGCCGTCCAGATGGACCCGATTCAGTCGATCAACATCGACGCCGACAGCACCTTCGCCCTGATGCTGGAGGCGCAGGCGCGTGGCCATGCGCTGTGGCACTACCATGTCCGCGACCTGGCCCTGGCCGGCGGCCGCGTCACCGCCCGCGCCCAGCCGGTGACGGTCGAGCGCAAGCACGGCGCCCACTGGACCTTCGGCCCGGAGGAGGAGCTGGACCTGGCGACAATGGACGTCGTCCTGATGCGCCAGGACCCCCCCTTCGACATGGCCTACATCACCGCCACCCACATCCTCGAGCACATCCACCCGAAGACGCTGGTGGTGAACGACCCGGCCAGCGTCCGCAACGCGCCGGAAAAGCTGTTCGTCACCCATTTCCCGGAGCTGATGCCGGAAACCCTGGTGACCGCCGACCGCCGGCAGATCATGCGGTTCCGTGAGACGCACGGCGACATCATCATCAAGCCGCTGTTCGGCAATGGCGGCGCCGGCGTCTTCCACCTCAAGCCGAATGACAGCAACCTCAACGCGCTGGTCGAGATGTTCACCGAGCGGTCGCGCGAGCCCCTGGTGGTGCAGAAATACGTCCCCGCAGTGCGGCAGGGCGACAAGCGCATCATCCTGGTGGACGGCGTCGCCATGGGCGCCATCAACCGGGTGCCGGCGGCGGGCGAGGCCCGCAGCAACATGCATGTCGGCGGCCGGCCGGAAGCCACCACCCTGACGGCGCGCGAACAGGAGATCTGCACCGCCATCGGGCCGGAACTCAAGGCGCGCGGGATGATCTTCGTCGGAATCGACGTGATCGGCGACTACCTGACCGAAATCAACGTCACCAGCCCTACGGGGCTGCAGGAAATCGCCCGCTTCGACGGGGTGCACCTGGAGAGGGCAATCTGGGACGCGATCGAGGCGAAGCGGGCGGGATAGGCGTTGGGTTGGGAAGGCGCTGCCTTCCCCAAGCCCCATTCGCCAGGGCGCGCGCCCCGGATCGGCAGGAGTTTGGTGAGGCCGCTTCCGGGAGAAGGAAACTCCCTAAGGGACAAATATTCTTTGCTTTTTTGAGAATCGGTGCGCCACAGCCCCAGACCCTGGCCGGTCCAGAGGGCGTTCGCCCCCGAGCAGGGGAAGTCCGGAGGGGACAACCTCCCCTCCGGCACGCGCCTCAGAACTCCCGCGGCGGCCGCGGCCGGCGCGGCGCTCGCGGGCCGCTGCCGAATTGCTCCTGCTGGTGCGAAGGCACCCGCCGCTCCCGCGGCGGCGGCGGCGGCGCTGCCAGCTCAGCCTCCAGCTCCTTGATCTTGCCGCCAATGGAAACCTTGAGCTCCTGCGAGGTGTGCGGCTTCAAGGTGCGGAGGGTTTCCTTCAGCTCCGCCAGCAGCCGCACCTTCTCCTCCCGCGTCCGCTTCAGCGGACGGTTGTCGGAGAACTGGCCGTCAAAGGAACGCATGCAACTATCTCCCGAGACTGGTTATGCAGCCCGGCGGGCGCTGCCCGCCGCGGGCCGGCGACCCGGCTCTCCCTGCCCAGTCTAGCAGAGAGCGGCGCCGGAATCGCGGAATTGCGGTGCCCGGCACGGTTCCAGCCGTGCCGGGCACCGGTCTGGCGGCGGTCAGATGTCGAGCATCAACCGCCGCGGATCCTCGACGCTTTCCTTCACCCGGACCAGGAAGCTGACCGCTTCCTTGCCGTCCACGATCCGGTGGTCGTAGGAGAGCGCGAGGTACATCATCGGCCGCACCTCGATCTTGCCGCCGATTACCATCGGCCGGTCCTGGATCTTGTGCATGCCGAGGATACCGGATTGCGGCGGGTTCAGGATCGGCGTCGACATCAGGCTGCCGTAAACCCCGCCATTGGTGATGGTGAAGCTGCCGCCCGCCATCTCCTCCAGCTTCAGCTGGCCGTCGCGCACCCGCTTGCCGAGGTTGCCGATGGTCTTCTCGATCTCGGCGAAGCCCATCTGGTCGGCGTTGCGCAGCACCGGCACCACCAGACCGCTCGGCCCGCCCACCGCCACGCCCATGTGGACGAAATGCTTGTAGATGATCTCGTCGCCGGCGATCTCGGCGTTCACCGCCGGGAACTCCCTAAGCGCCGCGACGCAGGCCTTCACGAAGAAGGACATGAAGCCAAGGCGGACGCCGTGCGCCTTCTCGAAGACGTCGCGGTATTCGCTGCGCAGTGCCATCACCGCGCTCATGTCCACCTCGTTGAAGGTGGTGAGCATGGCGGCGGTGTTCTGCGCCTCCTTCAGCCGGCGGGCGATGGTGATGCGCAGCCGCGTCATCTTCACCCGCTCCTCGCCCTCCTCGAGGGTGCGCGCGGTTTTCGCCGCGGGAGTGGGCGCGGCGGCGGCCGGGCGGCTGAGGAAGTCGAGCACGTCTCCCTTGCTGATCCGGCCATCCTTGGCGGTGCCAGGGCCGATCTGCTCGGCGGAGATCTTGTTCTCCGTCATCAGCTTGGCGGCGGCTGGCAGCGGCGCATGCGGCGCCGGCGCAGCGGTGGCAGGCGCGCCGGGCACCGCGACCGGGCCGGCCGGCACCCGCGGCGTCTCCACCTTCGGCTGCGCCACGGCGGACGCCGGGCCCGGCGCGGCCTTCGGCGCCGGCTTCGCGGCGGCGGCGGCACCGCCGGCGGCGATCACCCCGAGCACCGCGCCAGGCTCGACTTCCGCGCCTTCCTCGGCCGCGATGGATTCGATGACCCCGGCGGAGGGCGCATTCACCTCCACCGTCACCTTGTCCGTCTCCAACTCGACCAGCGGCTCATCCACCGCCACCGCCTCGCCGGCCTTCTTCAGCCAGCGCGCCACCGTGGCGGTGCTGACGCTTTCGCCCAGGGTAGGTACCAGAATATCCGTCGCCATCTGCCTCTCGCCTTCCCGCGCCGCGTCGGTGATCAAGTGGTACGATCCGTGCTGCAGCCGGCTTCCGCCCGCCGCGTTGGCGGCGCCACTAAAGCCCGAGCGCCTGGCGCACCAGGGTTTCCTGTTCCTGCTGATGCACCTTGGCGAGGCCGGTCGCCGGGCTCGCCGCCTCGCGGCGGCCGACGTATTCGGGCCGCTTCGCCGCGATGTCCAGTTCCTTCAGCACTCGCTCGATCCGCCGGTCTAGATAGGTCCAGGCACCCATGTTCTCGGGCTCCTCCTGGCACCACAACACCTCGGCCTTCTTGTAGGGCGCCAGTGCGGTCTTCAGGCTGTTCGCCGGGAAGGGGTGCAGCTGTTCCAGACGGATGATCGCCACATCCGTCGTGCCACGCTCACGGCGTTCCTGCAGCAGGTCGTAGTAGACCTTGCCGGTGCACAGCACGACGCGCTTCACCTGCTCCTCCGGCGCGATCGCGTCGATTTCCGGGATCACGTAGCGGAAGGCGCTGCCGGGGCCGAAATCGGCCAGGCTGCTGACCGCCAGCTTGTGCCGGAGCAGGGATTTCGGGGTCATCACCACAAGCGGCTTGCGGTAATTCGCCTTCAGCTGGCGGCGCAGCGCATGGAAATAATTCGCCGGGGTGGTGAAGTTGCAGACCCGCATGTTGCGCTCGGCGCAGAGCTGCAGATAGCGCTCCAGCCGGGCCGAGGAATGCTCCGGCCCCTGCCCCTCATAGCCATGTGGCAGCAGCAGAACGAGGCCGCTCATGCGGAGCCACTTGGTCTCGGCGCTGGCGATGAACTGGTCGATGATCACCTGGGCGCCATTGGCGAAATCGCCGAATTGCGCTTCCCACAGCACCAGGGTGTGCGGATCGGCCAGGGAGTAGCCGTAGTCGAAGCCGAGCACGCCGAACTCGCTCAGCAGACTGTTGAAGGCCTCGAACCGCGCCTGCTGCGGGGCGTCGCCGGGGCGGATGTTGTTCAGCGGAACGTATTCCGCCTGGTTCTGCTGGTCGATCAGCACGGCATGGCGGTGGCTGAAGGTGCCGCGCTGCACATCCTCGCCGGAGAGGCGGACGCGGTGGCCCTCCAGCAGCAGGGTGCCGAAGCCGAGCGCCTCGCCGGTCGCCCAGTCGATCCCCTCGCCGCTCTCGATCGCCTGCTTCTTGGCCTCAAGCTGGCGGGCGATCTTCGGGTTGAGGTTGAAGCCATCCGGCACCCGGGCCAGCGCGCCGCCGACCTCGCGCAACGTCTCCAGCGGCACCGCGGTGGCATGCAGCGCCTCCGTCTCGGCGCCGACCGCGACGGCTTGCAAGCCGGACCAATGGCCTTCCAGCCAATCCGCCTTGTTCGGCTTGAAGCTCTGCGCCGCCTGGTGCGCCGCCTCCAGCTGCTGGTTGAAGGCGTCGAGCATCGCCTGCGCCTCCTCGGCCGGGACGCTGCCTTCAGCCGCCAGCCGCTCCGCGTAGAGGGTGCGGGTGGTCTTCATCTCCTTGATCCGGCCGTACATGATCGGCTGGGTGAAGGCCGGCTCGTCGCTCTCGTTATGGCCGTGGCGGCGGTAGCAGACGATGTCCACCACCACATCGGTGCTGAAGATCTGGCGGAACTCGGTGGCGAGGCGGGAGACGAAGACGACGGCTTCCGGGTTGTCGCCGTTCACGTGCCAGATCGGCGCTTGCACCGATTTGGCGATATCCGTGCAGTAGAGGCCGGAATAGGCGTGCACCGGAACGGTGGTGAAGCCGATCTGGTTATTGGTGACGAGATGCACCGTGCCGCCGGTGCGGTAGCCGATGAGCTGGCTCATCGCCATGGTCTCATAGACCAGACCCTGGCCGGCGAAGGCGGCGTCGCCGTGCAGCAGCACCGCCATGACGCTGTGACGGCCCTTGGTGTCGCCCGCCATGTCCTGCCGCGCCCGCACCTTGCCGATGACGACCGGGTCCACCGCTTCCAGATGGCTCGGGTTCGGTTGCAGCGACAGGTGGATGCTCCGGCCAGCGACCTCGATATCGGTGCTGGTGCCGAGGTGGTACTTCACATCGCCCGAGCCCTGGACGTCGTCCGGATTGGCGCCGACGCCCTTGAACTCGGAGAAGACCTGGGTGTAGGCCTTCTTCACCACGTTCACGAGCACGTTGAGCCGGCCGCGATGTGCCATGCCGATGGCGATCTCGTTCGCCCCGGCCTTGGCCGCCGTCTCGATCACCGCCTGCAGCGCCGGGATGGTGCTCTCGCCGCCTTCCAGGCCGAAGCGCTTGGTGGAGACGTATTTCTTCGCGCAGAAGGCCTCGAAGCCCTCCGCCTCGGTCAGCTCCTCGAGGATGGCGCGCTTGCCCGCGGCATCGAAAGCGTTGACCCAGGGGGCGCCTTCCATCCGCTGCTGGATCCAGGATTTCTGCTCCGGATCCTGGATGTGCATGAACTCGACGCCGATCGGGCCGCAATAGGTGGCACGGCAGACCTCGAGGATCTGCCGCACCGTGGCGGTGTCCAGCCCGAGCACGCCGTTGATGAAGATCGGCCGGTCGAGGTCGGCCTCGGTGAAGCCCCAGAAGGTCGGGCTGAGTTCCTGGTGCGGCTTCGGCTGCTGCAGGCCGAGCGGGTCGAGCTGGGCTTCCAGATGGCCGCGCACCCGGTAGCTGCGGATCAGCATCAGGGCACGGATGCTGTCGAGCTGGGCGCGGCGGATCGTCTCGGGGTCCGGCGCGGCGGCAGGTTTGCCGCCCTTGGCCGGCGGTGGCGCCTCAGGCTCGGGCGCGAAGCCGCCACGGCGGCGCGGCGCCCAGGATGCGCCCATGGCATCGGTCAGTACCGCCCGGGCATCGTCGTTCAGCGCCTCGAACAGCTCCGCAAAGGAAGGATCGACGCTCTTGGGCCGCTCGACCCAGCGCGCATAGGTATCGGCGAGGAAGGCGGCGTTGGCGCCTGTCATCGCGCTGGCGAGAATGTCCACTCCGGCCATGTCTGTCTCCCTGCCGGCCCTGGCATGGCCGGCGGCATCGTCATGTCTTGCGCTGGGCGCGCGGTCGGTGCCGCACCTGGCTGAGATAGGACGCCAGCGCGGAGAAACATAGGGTCTGCCACCGGATTGCGGCAGGATGACGCCGCGCCCGGCCGGATCGGCCCCGGATTTGCCGGGATAGGTGCAAACCAAGGCGGGTCGCAGTCCAGTTGGGACTGCGACCCGCCCTGGCCTGCTGCATTCAAAGCGGCTCCACGCTCCGGGCGTTCACGCCTCGGAGCGCCCCGCTCTAGCCCTTCAGCGCCTTCACCATGGTCGAGCCCAGCGCTGCCGGGCTGTCGGCCACATGGATGCCGGCCGCCTGCATCGCTTCCATCTTCGCCGCCGCCGTGTCCTTGCCGCCGGAGATCACCGCGCCGGCATGGCCCATGCGGCGGCCGGGCGGGGCGGTGGCACCGGCGATGAAGCCGACCACCGGCTTGGCCCCGGCGCCGCTGTTCTCCCGCCGCAGGAACTCGGCCGCCTCGACCTCGGACTGGCCGCCGATCTCACCAATCATGACGATCGATTTGGTTTCGGGGTCGGCCAGGAACATCTCCAGCACCTCGGTGAAATCCATGCCCTTCACCGGATCGCCGCCGATGCCGACGCAGGTGGACTGGCCAAGCCCGGCCGCGGTGGTCTGCGCCACCGCCTCATAGGTCAGGGTGCCGGAGCGGCTGACGATGCCGACCGAGCCGCGGCGGTGGATATGGCCCGGCATGATCCCGATCTTGCAGGCGTCCGGGGTGATCACCCCCGGGCAATTCGGCCCGACCAGACGTGACTTCGAGCCGGAAAGCGCCCGCTTCACCCGCACCATGTCGAGCACCGGAATGCCCTCGGTGATGCAGATGATCAGCGGCAGCTCGGCGTCGATGGCCTCAAGGATGGCATCCGCGGCGAAGGGCGGCGGCACGTAGATGACGCTGGCATCGGCGCCGGTGGCGGCGACGCAATCAGCCACGGTGTTGAACACCGGCAGGCCGATATGGGTGGTGCCGCCCTTGCCCGGCGTCACCCCGCCCACGTAGTTGGAGCCGTAGGCGATGCCCTGCTCGGCGTGGAAGGTGCCCTGGGCGCCGGTGAAGCCCTGGGTCATCACCCGGGTGTTGGCGTCGATGAGGATCGCCATGGCTCAGCCCCCCTTCTTCACGGCGGCGACCACCTTCTGGGCGGCATCGGCCAGGTTGTCGGCGGGGATGATGGCGAGGCCGCTCTCGGCCAGGATCTTCTTGCCGAGCTCAACATTGGTGCCCTCGAGCCGCACCACCAGCGGCACGGAGAGGTGCAGGTTCTTGCTGGCCTCGACGATGCCGGTGGCGATCATGTCGCATTTGGCGATGCCGCCGAAGATGTTCACCAGGATCGCCTTGACGTTGGCATCCGAGGTGATGATCCGGAACGCCTCGGTGACCCGGGCCGCATCCGCCGTGCCACCGACATCGAGGAAATTCGCCGGCGAGGAGCCATAGAGCTTGATGATGTCCATGGTCGCCATGGCGAGGCCTGCGCCATTCACCATGCAGCCGATCTCGCCGTCCAGCGCCACGTAGTTCAGGTCGTTGCGGACCGCATCCAGCTCCTTCGGATCCATCTCGCTGTCGTCGCGGAGGGATTCGAGGTCCTTGTGGCGGAACAGCGCATTGTCGTCGAAGGAGACCTTGGCGTCGAGGGCGACGATGTCGCCAGCGCCGGTCACCACCAGCGGGTTGATCTCGACGATGGCGCAGTCCAGCTCCTGGAAGGCACCGTAGAGCGCTGTGGCGAATTTGGTGAAGCTGCCGACCTGCTTGCCGCTCAGCCCCAGGCCGAAGGCCAGCTTGCGGGCATGAAAGCCGGACAGGCCGGAGGCCGGGTCGATCGCCACCTTCAGGATCTTCTCGGGGTGGTGCTCGGCCACCTCCTCGATCTCCATCCCGCCCTCGGTCGAGGCCATGATGGTGAGGCGAGAGGTGGCGCGGTCCACCAGCAGGCCGAGGTAGAGCTCGCGGGCGATGTCGCAGCCGGCTTCGACATAGACCCGGGAGACCAGCTTGCCCTGCGGGCCGGTCTGCTTGGTGACCAGCGTATGGCCGATCATCGCCGCCGCGGCCGCCTTCGCCTCGGCCGGGGATTTGGCCAGCCGGACGCCGCCCTTGCCGTTGGGATCGTCGGCGAAGCGGCCGGCGCCGCGGCCGCCGGCGTGGATCTGGGACTTCACCACGGTGACCGGCCCGGGCAGCTTCGCCGCCGCTGCCTCAGCCTCCTCCGGCGTCCAGGCCACATGGCCGTCGAGCACGGCGACGCCGTAGCGGCGCAGCAGCTCCTTCGCCTGGTATTCATGGATGTTCATGCTGTCATCCTGCCTGTGGAGCCGCTGCGGGGGCTGTCGATATCGAGGATCAGACGCCGAGCTTCTTGAAATCCTCGATCAGCTTCTTCACCGCATCGCAGGATTTGTCGAAGGCGGCCTTCTCTTCCGCTGTGAACTGCACCTCGACGATCCGCTCCGCGCCCCCGGCCCCGATCACCACCGGGACGCCGACGTAGAAGTCCTTCAGCCCATACTCGCCGTTCAGCATGACGGCGGCCGGCAGCACCCGCTTCTTGTCGAGCAGATAGGCCTCGGCCATGGCGATGGCGCTGGCTGCCGGGGCGTAGAAGGCGGAGCCCTTCTCCAGCAGCTTGACGATCTCGCCGCCGCCATTGGCGGTGCGCGCCACGATGGCGTCGATCTTCTCCTGCGTCGTCCAGCCCATCTTGATGAGGTCGGGCACCGGGATGCCGGCGACGGTGGAGTAGCGGGTCAGCGGCACCATGGTATCGCCGTGGCCGCCCAGCACGAAGGCGGTGACATCCTCGACCGAGACGTTGAACTCCTGCGCCAGGAACAGGCGGAACCGGCTGCTGTCCAGCACGCCGGCCATGCCGATGACCTTGTGCGCCGGCAGGCCCGACTTCTGCTGCATCACCCACACCATCACGTCGAGCGGGTTGGTGATGCAGATGACGAAGGCGTCGGGGCAGTGGGTCTTGATGCCCTCGGCCACCTGGGCGATGACGCCGGCGTTCTTGGTCAGCAGGTCGTCGCGGCTCATCCCCGGCATGCGCGGGAAGCCGGCGGTGACGATCACCACATCGGCGCCGGCGATGGCGGCGTAGTCGTTGGTGCCGGACATGGCGCTGTCGAACCCGTCGACCGGGCCGGACTGCATGATGTCGAGTGCCTTGCCGGCGGCGACGCCCGGGAAGACATCGAACAGGACGACATCGCCGAGTTCCTTCAGGCCGATCAAATGGGCGAGCGTGCCGCCGATGTTGCCGGCGCCGATCAGCGCGATCTTCTTGCGGGCCATGACGCGTCCTTACAGGGAGGCCGAGGGGAATTGCTGCGGCCGCTTCCTAACCCGCCCCGCGAGGGGGGGCAAGGCGGCGGGCGATGCAAGCGGGGTGCCGCCCGCCCACCGGGCGAGCGCCCGCCATCAGAGCATCCCAGGCAGCCAGAGCGCCATCCCGGGGAAGGCCAGCAGCAGCGCGATCAGCACCCCCATCAGCGCCACATAGGGGACCGTCCCGGCCGCCACATCCTCGAACCTGCCGCCGCCGATGCCCTGGATCACGAACAGGTTGATCCCGAAGGGCGGGGTGATCTGGCCCATCTCGATCAGCACCACCAGCAGCACGCCGAACCAGACCGGATCGATGCCATAGGCCAGCAGCACCGGATGCAGCAGCGGCACGGTGATGACGATCATCGCCAGGCTGTCGATGAAGCAGCCGAGAATGATGTACAGCACCGCCACCGCCAGCAGGAAGCCGAGCCGCGGCAGGCCGAGGCCGACGATCCATTCGGCCACCGCCCGGCCGATCCCGGTGACGCCGAGGCTGTAGGACAGCAGCGCCGCCGCCAGCACGATGAACAGCACCGAGGCGGTGGTCCGCACCGTGGCCGCCAGGGAAGCTCCCAACACCTCGGCATCGCAGCGGCCGAACAGCGCGGCGAGCGCCACCCCGCCGAGCACCCCCACCGCCGCCGCCTCGGTCGGCGTGGCGACGCCGCCGTAGATCGAGCCCAGCACCAGGCCGATCAGCAGCACGAAGGGCAGCAGGTCGCCGGCCATGGCACCGAGGCCGCGGCCGTCGGGCACCGCCCGCGGCGCGGTCGCCGGGTTGCGCAGCGCCCGCCAGGCGATGAACGCCATGAACATCCCGGTCATCGCCAACCCCGGGAGGATCCCCGCCGCGAACAGCTTCGAGACCGAGGTTTCGGTGAAGGTCGCATATACGATCATCGCGATGGATGGCGGGATCAGGATGCCGAGGGTGCCGCCGGCAGCGAGCGAGCCCGCCGCCATGCGCTGGTCGTAGCCGCGGGCCCGCATCTCCGGCAGCGCCACCGTGCCGATGGTGGCGGCGGTGGCGACGGAGGAGCCGTTGATGGCGGCGAACAGCGCGCAGCCGGCGATATTGGTCTGCAGCAGCCCGCCCGGCAGGCGGCCGGTGACGCGACCCAGGCCACGATAGGCCCGGGCGCCGACCCCGCTGCGCAGCAGGATCTCCGCCATCAGCAGGAACAGCGGAATGGCCGTGAGGGTGAAGCTGTTGAGGCTGCCCCAGGAGACGAGCCCGATCGCCCGGAAGGCGTTCCACCCGCCGTGGTCCCACAGCAGCAGCAGCGCCCCGACCGCGACCGCGAAGGGAATCCAGAAGCCGGCGAGGAGCAGTACCAGGAAGACGCAGGCGGCGATGGCCGCGCCGGCCGTCATGCCGCCGCCCCCCGCCGCAGCAGCCGCGCCAGCCCGATCAGCAAGGTGAGGATGAGCAGCGCCAGGCCAAGCGGCATGACCGCCTGCGGCAGCCAGAGCGGCACTTCCAGCCAGCTGGCGGAGACGGTCTCCCGTCGGAAGCTGCTCTCGACCTGGCGCCAGATCCAGTAGAGCGCGATGGCGGAGACGGCTAGCGCGCCAAGGTGGAACAGCAGGTCCAAAGCCCGTCGAACCGCCGCCGGCAGGCGCTGTTCCACCATTTCCACCCGCAACAACGACCCGCTGGCCAGCGCCGGGCCAAGGCCGAGGAAGACGCTGGCCACCAGCAGATAGCCGCCCAGCTCATCGGCCAGTTCGAAGGAGACATCGAAGAAGAACCGGGCGATCACCTCGGCGGCGGTGACACCCGCCATGGCGACGATCATCAGCGCGGCAAGCGCCGTCGCCGCCGTGTTCAGCACGCGCATCCGGGCGGCTCAGCGGCCGAGGACGCGACGGGCGGCGGCCAGCGCCTCGCGCGCATCAGATTGATGGCGCTGCGCCCATTCGCTCCAGAAGGGGGTGATGCGCTCCATGCCGCGGGCGACATCTTCGGGCTTGGCTTCCGTGGTGACGATGCCGCCGGCGGCGATCTGCCGGGTCAGCTCCGCCTCCTCGCGGAAGTGGCCCTCGGTGGAGTTGCGCGCCGCCACCTCGGTCTCCCGCAGCAGGATCTCGCGCTGCGCCGGGGTCAGCGTGCCGAAGGCCTCCTCATTGGCGATGAAGTAGGCATCGAAGTAGTTCACCGCCAGGCGGTAGCTGGTCTTCAGCAGATCCTTCCACAACCGCCCGCCGCCGACGCTGGCCGTCAGCACGCCGTCCACCGTGCCGGATTGCAGAGCGGAAGGCACCTCGGGCCCGCCGATGGTGACGGCGGTCCCGCCGAAGCGGCGGATGAACTCACCCTGTTCCGGCGAGGTGACCCGCATCTTCATGCCGCGCAGATCATCCAGCGAGGCGACCGGCTTCGTTGACCAGATCACCTGGTTGGGAAACCAGTATTGCGCCAGCACCACGCAGCCACGCCGCTTGTAGGCGCGTTCGAGGAAAGGCCGCACCACGGGGCCGACGCGGACCGCTTCCTCCGGCGAATGGATCAGCATCGGCAGGCGCAGCACGCCGCCGATCGGGATGGCGCCGACGAAGAAGCTGTCGTCGGCCATCTGGACCACGCCGTCGCCGGTCGCCTGGGTGATGGTCTGGATGTTGATCGGCAGGCTGCCGCCGACATTCGGGCGAAGCCGCAGCGCGCCACTGGTCGCCTGCTCCATCCGCTGCGCCAGCGCCTCCAGCTCCTTGTACGGGGTGAGCTGGACGGACGGGGCCGAGGAATAGACAGTCCAGCTGGTCGATTGCGCACGCAGTGGCGTGGCGGTGGCGAGCGGCAGCCCGGCGGCGGCGCCAAGCAGGTGGCGCCGGGGCAGGATCGGATTGATCGGCATTCCTGGAACTCCTCCTGTCTCCTGCCTTGTTGCAGGCCTTGTGGAGGATGCTACACAGGCAATGGCAGCAGGGCGATACGCCACGCCGCGCGAAATCCGCGCGGCGCTACGCGTTGCCCGGCGGCACGGTGTAGCGCGCCTCCACCGCATACCAGCGCTCATGCTCGAACAGCGACCACAGTCCGGTATGGTCCAGCATGCGGTCGGCCATGCCGGCAGTGGTGCCGGTCGCGCCCAATTCCTGCAGCAGCAGCTGGCCCATTCGCGCCATGATGCGGGTCAGCGAGTTGGGATAGATCGCCAGCCGGTAGCCGATCGCCGCCAGCTCCGCGGCCGGCACCACCGGGGTACGGCCGCCCTCCACCATATTCGCCAGCATCGGCCGCCCGGCAGCGGCGCAGGCGCGGCGCATCTCGGCGGCGGATTCCGGCGCCTCGACAAAGAGCACGTCGGCGCCGGCCTCGGCATAGGCAGCGGCGCGGTCGAGCGCGGCCTCCAGCCCTTCCGAGGCACGGGCATCGGTGCGGGCGACGATCACCGTATCGGGGTCGAGCCGCGCATCGGCGGCGGCACGGATGCGGCCCACCATCTCGGCCGTCGAGACCAGCCGGCGGCCGGGCTCATGGCCGCATTTCTTCGGCCAGGCCTGATCCTCGATCTGGATGCCGCTGACCCCGGCGCGCTCCATCTCCCGCACCGTGCGCATCACGTTCAGCGGGCCGCCATAGCCGGTGTCGGCATCGGCGATGACCGGGATGGCGACGCAATCGGCGATGCGCTTCACCCGGTCGAGGATCTCGGCGAAGGACAGCATGCCGACATCCGGCGCGCCCAGCGCGCTCATCGAGACGCCGGAGCCGGTGACGTAGAGCGCGGGGAAGCCGGCGGTATCGACCAGCCGGGCGGAGACGCAATCGAAGGCGCCCGGTACCTGCAGCAGGGCGGGGCCGGCGAGCAGCTGGCGCAGCCGCGCGCTGCGGCCGGTGGCGAGGCGGAGGCCGACGGGAAGCTCGCCACTCATGCGTCGCCGCTCCACCGCGCTATCATTGCAACGTTCATGCGCATCGCCGTCGCCTCCCGTTCCGCGCGGCACTGTGCCGGCGGGCGAAGGCGACGGCAATCAGGGCCGGATGGCTGGCGTCTCCACCACCAGACCACGGGCTCGCATCGCCAGGTACGCCTCCAGCGCCAGATACTCCGGCGCATCAGGTGGAAACGGCTCGGACCGCACCCCGACCATGCAACTGCGGAGCCGCCGCCGCAGGGAACCGAGGCCCTGCCACTCCAGCCGGTACAGCGGATAGCCATTGGCATGGCCTTCCGGGATGGCGCTGCCGGCGAGCCGCCGCCCGGCATTGTCGTCATGGCATTGCGCACAGGAGAGGTTGAGCTGGCCGCGGCGTTCGCGGAACAGCGCCTCCCCCTGTCGCCGCGCCGGGTCGAGCCGCGGATCGGGGTCGGGCGCCAGCGGCAGGCCGCGCGACTGGTTCGCCACATAGGCGGCGAGCGCCAGCGCCTCGGGGCTTTCGGTCGGCAGCGGCGCGGCGCCCTGGCGCTGCTCGCGGCATTGGGCGATTCGGCCCGCCAGATCGATCGGCCCATCGCGCCCAGCGTCGAACACCGGGTAGCGCGCGGCGACCCCCACCATCTGCGCCGGGGTATGGCAGCCGGTGCAGCCCTGGCGCTGGAACAGCGCCTCGCCCTCGGCGACCCAAAGCATGCCGGGGTTGGCGAAATCATCCCGCTGCATCGCCTGCAGCTCCGGCGTCATCGTCTCGAAGCCCGAGCGCGGACCGGCGCCGAGGGCGAGCAGCGCCAGGGCCAGCGTGGCGAAGCGTCTCATACCGCCCGGCATTGAGTCATGATCTGCCGGCCGCGGCAGGCGGCCGAGCGCCCGGTGGCGCGTCGCCAAGCGGCGCGGATGCGCTGCGCCCGGCGATTGAGGGCCGCAAATGCGCAGGCAATTTCTCGGCTGATATCATACCACCTCCAGGGCCCGCGTCTCGGTCTGGGCGAAGCCGTTGTCGCCCTCCCAGGTGAAGACGAGGATGCCACTCTCGGCGGCGGTGATGGTGAAGCTGAGGAAGGGGTTGGCGGCGATGGCCGGATGCAGCGCCGCCTCGAACACCAGGCGGTTGTTGTAGTGGCAGGTGAAGCGTCGGATGATGTCGCGGGGCTGCACCGTGCCATCGGCGCCGGGCCGATAGCCGGTTTCCATCGGGTGCTGGATCAGGGTGCGGATCTCCACCACCTCGCCACGCGCGGCGGTGGCGGGGATGCGGAGCAGGGTGCGGGCCATGGCTCAACCCTCGACGCAGGCGGCGAGGGTGACCACCACCTGCGCCTCGGCGAAGCGGAAGCTGCCATCGTTCAGCGCCGCCACCGCCACCAGCCGCTGCGAGGTGGCGAGGCGGATGCG
Source organism: Siccirubricoccus deserti (assembly GCF_014283215.1). Classification (GTDB taxonomy): domain Bacteria; phylum Pseudomonadota; class Alphaproteobacteria; order Acetobacterales; family Acetobacteraceae; genus Siccirubricoccus; species Siccirubricoccus deserti. The sequence continues at coordinate 6,819 of NZ_JACOMF010000028.1, read as the reverse complement.
GGTGCCGATCCGCGCCGTGCCGGACCAGGGGCCGAGCACCGCGGTCAGCACATGCGGCTGCGGATTGCGCTCATTGAAGATGCCAATGGCACGGATATGGTCGGCCTCGGTCATCGGGCTTTCGGCCTCCACGGTCAGTGGCACGGCATTGCCGTTCTCGACCAGCGGCGGGATGTCGAGGGTCACCCCGCCCGGCTGCGGCGCGACGCCACCGGTGAAGCCGCGGATCGCCGCCTGCATGGTCTCGGTTGCTGCCGCGGCCGGGCGCAGCAGGGCGATGGCAAGCAGCCCGCCCAGGAACGGACGGCGGCCAGCCGGCGCATCACTCCTGCAATGTGACGAGAAAAGCGACGACATCCTCGATCTCCTCCGCGCTCAGCACGGTCCGGCCCTGCCAGGCGCGGCCGACCCGGACCAGGCCCTCGGTGCTGTAGTAGGCGGGCATGAGGGTGGCAGGGTTCAGGCGCCGGCCATCGACCAGCCGCAGCCGGAGCTGGCCTTTCGTCAGCCGCGCCCCTGCCCCGGCCAGGCTCGGTGCCAGATCGCCCTGGAAGGGCTCCTCCGGGAAGGGCCCGCTGTGGCAGAGCAGGCAGAGCCCGCGCTGCCGGGTGGTGACGATGGCGCGGCCCCTCGCCGCATCGCCCGGCGTCCCGGTCAGCGACGCCGGTATGGTATCGCCCACCACCTGGAAGGCGGCGGGCTGCGCCAGGACCGGCGCCGCCCACAGCAGCAGCGCGGCGCAGGCGGCCCGCAAGGCGCAGCTTACGCCCGGCGCAGATCGGTATGGCGGAGCGGCAGGGTCCGCACCCGCTTGCCGGTGGCAGCGAAGATCGCGTTCAGCACCGCCGGCGCGGCGACCGCGATGGTCGGCTCGCCGACACCGCCCCAGAAGCCGCCGGAGGGCAGCAGGATGGTCTCGACCGCCGGCATCTCATCCAGCCGCAGCACCGGGTAGCTGTCGAAATTCTCCTGCTCGATGCGGCCCTTCGCCACGGTGCATTCGCCATGGAGTGCGGCGCTGAGGCCGTAGACGAAGCTGCCCTCGACCTGCGCCGCGATCTGCTGCGGGTTCACCGCATGGCCGGGGTCGGTGGCGGCGACGATGCGGTGAATCTTCAGCTCCCCGGCATCGCTCACGGACACCTCGGCGCAGGCGGCGACATAGCTGCCGAAGCCCATGGTCTGGGCAAGGCCGCGATGCACCGGCATGCCGTCCTTCGGCGCCGCCGGCGTGCCCCAGCCGGCCCGTTCCGCCACGGCATTCAGCACCGCCAGATGCTTCGGGTGCCGGGTCATCAGCGCGCGGCGGAACTCCAGCGGGTCGCGGCCCGCGGCATGCGCCAGCTCGTCGATGAAGCATTCCAGGTAGATGGTGTTCTGGTTCAGATTCACCCCGCGCCAGAAGCCCGGCGGCACATGCGGGTTGCGCATGGCGTGGTCGATCAGGATGTTCGGGATGCCGTAGCCGATCGCCGCCTCCTCGCCGCCGGGGTTCAGCCCCTGGAACACCACCGGGTCGCGCCCGTCGCGGATGTTCTGCGGGAAGATCCCGGCGACGATGGACTGGCCGGAGATGCGCATGGTCAGCCCGGTGAGGTTGCCCTGGGCGTCGAGGCCACCAACCAGCTTGCACTGCGTGACCGGATGGAACCGGCCATGCAGCATGTCCTCCTCCCGCGACCACAGCAGTTTCACGGGTGTCCCCGGCATCTGCCGGGCGATCTCCACCACTTGGCGGACCCAGTCATGCACCGCGCCGCGCCGGCCGAAGCCGCCGCCGAGATGGATCTTGTACACCTCGCATTTGCTGGGCGGCAGGCCGGCAGCCTCGGAGGCTGCGGCCAGCGCCGCCTCGCCATTCTGGGTCGGGGTCCAGACCTCGCAGCGATCGGCGGTCCAGAGCGCCGTCGCGTTCATCGGCTCCATGCAGGCGTGATTCTGGAAGGGATAGGCGTAGACCGCCTCCACCGTCTTCGCCGCCACGCCAATGGCGGCCTTGGCATCGCCGGCGCGATTGCCGACCGCGGCCTCCGGCGCGTCCAGCCCCGCCTTCAGCCATTCGGCGATGCTGGCGGAGGAGACCTCGGCGTTCGGTCCTTCATCCCATTCGATCGGCAGCGCATCCAGTGCGGATTTTGCCTGCCACCAGGTATCGGCCACCACGGCGACAGCGCTGTCGCCGACCCGCAGCACCTTGCGCACCCCGCGCCGGTTGGCGACCACCGCCTCATCCACGCTGCGCAGCTTGCCGCCAAACACCGGGCAGTCGCGGATCGCCGCGTTCAGCATGTTCGGCAGCTTCAGATCGGCGCCGTAGACCTGCTTGCCATTGGTCTTGTCCACCGTGTCGAGCCGCGGCACCGGCTTGCCGGCGATGGTCCACTCCCGCGGGTCCTTCAGCGTCACCTCGGTCGGCGGGGTGACGCGCGCGGCCGCAGCGGCAAGGCTGCCGTAGCTGGCGGTGCGGCCGGACGCGGCGTGGGTGACGGTGCTGTTCGCCGCGCGACACTCGCCGGCCGGCACGCCCCAGGACTCGGCGGCGGCCTGCACCAGCATCATCCGCGCCGCGGCGCCGCCCTTGCGGACATAGTCGTGGCTTTCGCGAATGCCGCGGCTGCCGCCGGTGGACATGTTCCCCCAGACCCGTTTGCGCGCCAGGTTCTGCGCCGGAGTGGGGTATTCCGTGGTGACCTTGGACCAGTCGGCGTTCAGCTCCTCCGCCACCAGCTGGGCGAGGCCGGTCAGCGTGCCCTGTCCCATTTCCGACCGGGCGATGCGGATGACGATGCTGTCGTCCGGCTTCACCACCACCCAGGCGTTGATCTCCGGTACCGTCGCGCCCTGCGCCGCGGCGCCCGGGATGCGGAAGCCGAGGGTGAAGGCGCCCAGCGCCGCCGAGGCGGTGGCGAGGAAGCCACGGCGCGAGGCTTCGATCTGCTGTGCCATGACGATGCCCCCTCAGCCACGCGCGCCGGTTTCGCCAGCCGCCCGCTGGATGCCGGCGAGCACCCGGTTGTAGGTGCCGCAGCGGCAGATGTTGGTGATGCCGGCGCGGATATCCGCCTCGGTCGGCTTCGGGTTCTCCGCCAGCAGCGCCGCCGCGGCCATCAGCATGCCCGACTGGCAATAGCCGCATTGCGGCACGTCGAGCGCCACCCAGGCCTGCTGCAACGGGTGGCGGCCATCGGGTGAAAGCCCCTCGATGGTGACGATCTTCTGCTCCTCGGTCACCGCCTCCACCGGCAGGGTACAGGAGCGGGTGGCGACACCGTCGACATGCACGGTGCAGGCGCCGCATTGGGCGATGCCGCAGCCGTATTTCGTGCCGGTCAGCCCGATCTGCTCGCGGATGACCCAGAGCAGCGGCGTATCGCCCTCGACATCAACCTCATGCACCTGGCCGTTGATGTTCAGCTTCGCCATCCCGTCCCCCTTCCGGCCCAGGGCCGGCTGTTAGCGCCACGCTAGCAGTTTTACAGGTATCGGGCGGAATGGGGATTCGCTCAGGGCGCGCATTGTTAATCTTCAGCGCAGCGCTGCCTGATCTTAGGAGGCGATACCGGCGGCATGAGTGCTCATTCATGCCAAAGCCGCAACGGGTGCGCATGGTGCAGCGCCGGCCGCCAATGTCAGCAGGCCATGCGGGCGGCGGGCGCCATGAAGCGGTTGATGGCCGGCAACTCCCGCTATCAGGCCGGCAGGGTCACCACCGCCGCCAGCCCGCCGGCCGGCCGGTTGCGCAGCACCACATCGCCGCCGTGGGCACGGATGATGTTGCGGGCAATCGGCAGGCCAAGGCCGGTGCCGCCGGTTTCCCGGTTGCGGCTGGTCTCCAGCCGCCGGAAGGGCTGGAACACCGTTTCCAGCTCCTCGTCGGGAATCCCTGGCCCGTCATCCTCGACCAGGATCCGCAACGGCTGACCATGCGTGCCCGGCGCCGCCAGGGCGATCCGGGCCGCACCGCCATAGGCCAGCGCATTGCCCACCAGATTGGCGATCGCCCGCTTCATCGCCACCGGCCGCGCCTGCACCACCAGCCGCTCCGGCCCCTCATAGGCGATCGCCTCGGCAAGGTCGAGGTGGGCATCCGCCGCCTCGTCCAGCACGGTGCGGCAGAGCGCGGCGAGGTCGAGCGCGACATTCGGCTCGGTCGCCGAATCATCCCGGGCGAAGGCCAGCGTCGCCGCCACCATCGCCTCCATCTCCTCGAGGTCGGACAGCATCTTCCGCCGCTGCTCGTCGTCTTCCATGAACTCGGCGCGCAGGCGGAGCCGGGTGATCGGCGTGCGCAGGTCGTGGCCGATGGCCGCCAGCATCTGGGTGCGGTCGCCGACGAAGCGGCGGATGCGCTCGGCCATGGTGTTGAAGGCATGCGCCGCGGTGGCGACCTCGCTCGGCCCGTTCTCCGGAAGCGGCGGTGCGTTGACGTCGCGGCCCAGCCGCTCCGCCGCCGCGGCCAGCGCCCGTACCGGCAGGGTGAGCCGCCGCACCGCCCACCAGATCAGCAGCCCGCCAGCCAAGGTCATCGCCGCGAAGGCGATGAGGAAGGTCTCCGAATGCCAGGGCCGCGGCGGCGGCAGCTGGATGTTCAGGTTGAGCCATTCGCCACTCGGCAGCCGCAGGCTGACCAGAAAGGTCGGCCCGCGCGGGCTCCAGGAGGTGATGATCTCGCGCGGCCGGAAGCGCGGCGGTCCCTGCCCCACCAGGTCGAGCCGCAGCATCCCCGCCATCGTCGCCGGGATGGAGGGCAGCTCCGGCCGCGCCAGCGGCGCGTCGTCCAGGGTTGCGGTCAGCCCGACCGGCAATTCCAGCTGGGCCAGCATCTGCGCCCGCCGCTGGGGCGGCGCCAGGATCACCGTCCGCCAGGCGCTGATTGCCCGGGCGGAGATCTCCCGCCCCTGGGAGAAGCGCTGCAGGTCGACCCGGTCGAGCGCATGGATGGTCAGCCCGGCCGCCTGGATGACGGTCAGCGCCAGCAGCAGCACCAGCGCGGTGCGCCCGGCCAGGCTGCCCGGCCAGAGCCCGGCCCGCTTCGGCGGCTGGGGCGGCAGCGTCGCCGCCGTGCCGCTCAACTCCGGTCCACCGTGGCGGCCAGGACATAGCCGCCGCCGCGCACGGTCTTGATCAGGCTCGGGTTGCGTCCGTCATCCTCCAGCTTGCGGCGGAGCCGGGAGACGGCGACATCGATGGCGCGGTCGAAGGGCCCGGCCTGGCGACCGCGCAGCAGGTCCATCAACATGTCTCGCGTCAGCACCCGGTTGGGCCGCTCCACCAGCACCTGCAGCAGTTCGAACTCACCGCCGGTCAGCGGCACCTCGACGCCATCCGGGTTGAGCAGCCGGCGCCGGGTCGGCTCCAGCAGCCAGCCGCCGAAGCGCACCGCCTTGGCCGGCGGTTCCTTCGGCCCGGCGCCCTCGCCGCTGGCCCGGCGCAGCACGGCGCGGATACGGGCCAGCAGCTCGCGGGGGTTGAAGGGCTTGCCCAGGTAGTCATCGGCCCCAAGCTCGAGCCCGACGATACGGTCGGTCTCCTCGCTCATCGCGGTCAGCATCACGATGGGCACGCCACCCTCCCCTGGCCCCTGGGAGCGGAGCCATTTGGCGAAATCGAGGCCGCTTTCACCCGGCAGCATCAGATCCAGCACCACCAGATGGTAGCGGCCGAGCGGCCAGAGCTTGCGCGCCTCCTTCGCGTCGCGGGCGGCGGAGACCCGCATCCCCTGGCGTTCCAGGAATTTCGAGAGCAGATCGCGGATCTCGCGGTCGTCGTCGACGACCAGGATATGGGGCTGGGGTTCCATGGCAGTTGTTACATAGTGCCTGCGGCGGAAAATGAGCGGCCAATTCCGGCGCCCATGTTACGGAGTGTTGCGGGCCACCGATCCGTTGCCCATCGTTGCACTTCGGCACGGCCGGGGGGGTTTCAGCAGACATATGCAGGCCCGATCTCAGGTGACGTGGCCATGACCCATCCCCGTCAATGGGCCGATGCGCTACAGGCGGCGGGGATGGTATCCTCCTCCCCAGCCACCCCGTCGCCCCCCCCCTTCCCGCTGCCGCCGCCCTGGGCCATGGCCGGGCTGGCCGCGCTGGTGGCACAGGACCCGCGCCTCGCGCCCATCGAGCCGGCGGCAGGGCCACTGCCCTGGCGCAGCCGGGCCCCGGGCTTCGCCGGGCTGCTGCGGGCGATCTGCGGCCAGCAGATCAGCAACCAGGCGGCGGCGGCGATCTGGCGGCGGCTCTGCGCCGTGCCGGGCGCCCTGGACCCGGCCGGGCTGCTGGCGCTGGATGATGCAACGCTCTGCGGCGTCGCCGGGCTGTCACGGCCGAAGGCGGCGCATGCCCGCTCGCTGGCCGCTGCCTGCCTCGATGGCAGGCTTGATTTCACCGCCCTGGCGGCGCTGCCGGATGCCGAGGCGGTGCGGCGGATGACGCTGGTGAAGGGGCTAGGCCCCTGGACTGCCGAGATTCACCTGCTGTTCGCCGAGCAGCGGCCGGACATCTTCCCTGTCGGCGACCTGGCGCTGGCGGCCAGCGCCGCGCATCTGCTCGGCCTGCCGGCACGGCCAAAGCCGGCCGAGCTGGGGGCGATCGCCTTGGGCTGGGCGCCCTGGCGGTCGCTGGCGGCGCGGCTGCTGTGGCACCATTGGCGCTTCGTCACCGGCCGGCCGGCGGTCGAGGACGGCTGATTCCCGTAAGAGGGGCAAAACCTGTGGTGGTCAGGCGGGCTGGCAGCGCTGCCGGACCAAGTCGGGCAAGTACGGGATGCTGGCTTGGCCTGGGATGCCGAGCCTGGCGCCGAGGTAATCCCAGAAGCTGA
>NZ_JACOMF010000275.1 GCF_014283215.1 Siccirubricoccus deserti | reverse complement strand
GGCTGCCCACTGGCAGCCGGTGGAGAGGATGTACATCACCCCGTTCACCACCGCTCGCACCTCGACCGTCCGCTTGTTGCCACCCGGCTTGGCGGGCGGGATCAGCGTCCTGATCAGCGCCCATTCCGTAAGCGTCCGGTGACGCGGCGACCGACCGTCAGGCGATGGCGGCTTCTGCGTCGCTTGGCAGGTTCCACGGCAGCAGTTCGGCGACGCGGCTGACGGGATGGTCAGCGATGCGCTCCAGCACACGGTTCAGATAGGCCTCCGGGTCATGCCCGTTGAGCTTGGCGGTGGCGATCAGGGAGGCGATCGCCGCGGCACGATGGCCGCCGGTGTCGGAGCCCGCGAACAGCCAGTTTTCCGGCCAAGGGCCAGCGGCCGGATTGTGCGCTCGACTGGGTTGTTATCGATCTCCAGCCGCCCGTCGGCGACGTAGCGGGTTAGCGCCTCCCATCGGCTGCGGGCATAGCGGATGGCTACGGCCAGGTCGCTGCGGC
>NZ_JACOMF010000274.1 GCF_014283215.1 Siccirubricoccus deserti | reverse complement strand
CGTGTTCCTCGATGAGACCGGCGCTTCGACAAACATGGTGCGCCGCTACGGCTGGGGGCCACGCAACGAGCGCTTGGTGGACACCACACCGCACGGCCATTGGCAGACCACCACCTTCGTCGCCGGCCTGCGCAGCACCGGCATCGTCGCGCCGCTGGTGCTGGATGGGCCGATGACAGGCGAGGCCTTCCGCGCCTATGTCACGCAGTTCCTCGTGCCGGCACTGAAACCCGGCGACGTGGTGGTGATGGACAACCTTGCCGCCCACAAGGTGGCCGGCGTGCGCGAGGCGATCCGCGCGGCGCGTGCCCATCTCATGCTGCTGCCCGCTTACTCGCCCGACCTGAACCCGATCGAGCAGGCCTTTGCCAAGCTCAAGGCCGGGCTGCGCAAGACAGGCGCCCGAACGCGCGAGGCGCTGTGGAACACCATCGGCCGACTGCTCGATATCTTCAGTCCCGGAGAATGCCGAAACTACCTCGCCAACTCAGGCTATGCGTTCGAGTAAACCAAAAATGCTCTAG
>NZ_JACOMF010000273.1 GCF_014283215.1 Siccirubricoccus deserti | reverse complement strand
CGCCTCTCGCGGCGGATATTCCGGCAGGATCGGGCACAACCGCCGCCACCGCGTCGGCGATCATGGTCAAGGGGAGCGACGGATACCGCGCCCACACCACGTCGCGTGCGGCGATGGCAGCGCCTTCGGCGCCGCGCCCCCAATGCAAGGCTGGTGTAGCGCCCGCATCGTTGCTCAATGCTTGATTTGCCAAGTTTTGCGGCCTTGGGGAGGAGCGCGACGCCGGGCTGGCGGCGCAGGCGATGACGCCCCGCCGCTGTCCTCAGTGAAAGGGATGACGGTGCGCATTCCAGCAGGCGGTTGCCTGCCCGATAGCCTCGGTGACCCGGTCCGAGCCCGGGCCTACAAGTTTTCAGCCCCGCCGCGCCCCGCTCGGCGTAGCGCTGGCAGATGTTGAACACTCCGGCCGGGCTCAGGCCGACCTGCGCCGCAATCGCCTCATAGGTCATGCCGCCCTGGCGACAGGCCGATCACCTGTCGCCGGCGTTCCTCTTGTGCCGCTGCCAGCAGCCGACGCATGTCCACATGCTTCATCCTGGC
>NZ_JACOMF010000272.1 GCF_014283215.1 Siccirubricoccus deserti | reverse complement strand
ATCGGTTGGATCAGCCGCAACCGCCGCCTCGCCCGCGACTTCGAGCGACACTGCCGCATCGCCGCCGCCTTCGTCCGCATGGCAATGATCCGCATCATGCTCCGCCGGCTGGCCAGAAAGCCCTCAGCGTGAATCGAAACTTCCCGGATGGGCTCTAACGGCTCTTCACCTTCACATACGTCTCCTCCACCCGCCACGAGCCGTCGATCGGGCGCAGGTGCGGCCGGCTTCGTTTCTCAAGTTCCGGCGCGTAGGCCTGAATCCAGCAGAAGAGGGTCGTGTGATCGCTCGCGCGCTTACGAAACATGCGTTGCGCCTCACGCGCGAATGCTTGATATCCTCTATCCGTGAGCTCCTCTCAGTACGATACTGCGACGAGGCGACCTGAGCGGTCGCCCGGGGCGCCACCGGTGTTGTCCTCGACGAAGTCTGCCAGGCTCGCGCCTCGCCTCGGGCTACGTGCACACCTTGTCGGGCTAGTTCTGGCAGTCCTTCTGCCTGCCCTTGCTGTCGGCGGCGCCGCGGCCTGGCATGCGGCCAGTGCCTACCGT
>NZ_JACOMF010000271.1 GCF_014283215.1 Siccirubricoccus deserti | reverse complement strand
CCGATGCTCCGCTGTCCACGCCATCCTGCTTCCCCACAAATCGCCCGCAGGAGAAGGGAATCACATCCGATTCAGGTAACTCAATTCCTTTTCGGATGGGCTCTTAGCGAAATGGCGAAGGCCGAGAAGATCGATAGAGGCTTCCTCGGCAAGATGCTGCGCCTGACGCTGCTGGCGCCGGACATGGTCGAGGCGATCCTCAATGGTTCGCAATCCATCGAGCTCGGCATAACGAGGCTCATGGGGCCATTCCCAAACAGATGGGATGAGCAGCGCGCAGTGATCGTAGCTTGTCGGCCGTGAAATTGGCTGAATGGGGCAGCGTTCCGCGGTTTTTGGGTGCTTGGGAAGTATCCGGATTTGCAAGATCGGCCAGGGTTGGGGGCGAAAACCTTGCAAACTGGCATGTTGGTTGCGGCCCGGGAGGGAGCGTGATTCGCTCGGCGGCGCCCTAGACGGGAGCCTGCCGATGCGCCCCAAGCAGCCCAAGGCCGAACCGCAGGAGGACCTCTTCCGCGCTCGGCTGGAGAACTTGGTAGACCCGCGGCATGCGCTGGTGCGCCTTGCCGGGCTGATCGACT
>NZ_JACOMF010000270.1 GCF_014283215.1 Siccirubricoccus deserti | reverse complement strand
GGCTATCTTGGGATGAGCGGTCCGGAGGTGGTCGATGCGGACGCTTTCGAAGTCGGCGCTGCGGGTGGCCGGTGAGGCGCTTGCGGTGGGGCGGACGGCACTGCCTGCCTATGGCAGCCACTACTCGCGGCATGATTATACGCAGCCGCAACTGTTCGCCCTGCTGGTGCTGAAGCAGTTCCTCAGGACCGACTACCGTGGTCTCGTCGCGGCGGTTGCCGAGTGGCAGGAGCTGCGCCAGGTGCTCGGGCTCCGGAAGGTGCCGCACTACTCGACGCTGGCCTATGCGGCGCACCGGCTGCTGGCCGGCGCGGAAAAAGGGGGACCTTCCGGCGCGCTCAGGCCGCGGTCGTCGCCCGTGCCCATGCAGCGGGCCTGATCGATGCTGCACCGGTGGCGGCCGTGGATGCGACCGGGCTCGAGACCCGGCATGTCAGCACCTACTTCGGCCTGCGCCGCGGGGGCTCGGGACATCGCCAGAGAGCCTGGCCGAAGCTCACCGCGGTCGTCCACACCCATTCGCACCTGATCCTCGGCGCGGTTCCCGGCGTCGGACCGAGCCAGGACTCGCCCGACTTCGCCCCGGTAGTGC
>NZ_JACOMF010000027.1 GCF_014283215.1 Siccirubricoccus deserti | reverse complement strand
CACCAAAGGCCCGCTGAGTGCCCACTTTGCCGCTCGACGGGTTCGGGTGGCCGAAGGACCGCAGTCGGAGATCGGACATCGCCTGCCCGGTGATGAGCTGTGGCTGGTGGGCGAGCGGCGCAGCAGCAGATGAAAGAAGAACTCGGCCTCGACCACTTTGAAGGGCGATCCTGGGCTGGCCTGCACCACCACGCCTTGATGGTGCTGATCGCCTTCGCCTTCCTGCAGCACCTCCGGCTAGCACAGAGTGGCCAGCGGGGAAAAAATCTGCGCCACCGGACCGCCGCCCCAGCCCACCTTGCCCGCCATCCGGCGCGCACTGCTGGCTCAGCTCGCTGCCGCCATCCGGCTGCGATGTCCCAGATGCCGCGAGTTCATCGACCTACACAAGCGCGAATGAAAGTGCCGAAGTAGTGCTAATCGGTCCCGGCGTCGGCCTCCTGCTCCGGCGCCGAGCCGCTGTTCAGCAGGATGTAGCGCTCGATGCCGATCAGCTTGATCAGGTCGAATTGCCGCTCAAGGAAATCGACGTGCTTCTCCTCGCTTTCGAGGATCCGCCGCAGCAGGTCACGGGAGACGTAGTCGCGCACCGATTCGGTATAGGCGATGGCTTCCCGCAGGTCGCGCAGCGCCGCTTCTTCCAGCGTGAGGTCGGCGCGCAGCACCTCCTCCACCGTCTGGCCGACCATCACCTGATTCAGCCGCTGCACATTCGGCAGCCCACCGAGGAACAGGATCCGCTCGATCAGCCAGTCGGCATGCTTCATCTCATCGATCGATTCCTCGTACTCGTGCTTGCCGAGCTTCGTCACGCCCCAGTGACGCAGGGTCCGCGCGTGCAGGAAGTACTGATTGATGGCGGTCAGCTCGTTGGTGAGCTGGGTATTAAGGTGCTCAACCACCTTCGGGTCGGACTGCATCGCGGCTCTCCAGGATACGGCCGCGGCAATCCACCCATGCCGCGGCCTCACCCGTCACGATGGCGGGAGGCTCGCGGACTTACAAGCCGGCTGTCGCCAGCGTGATAGCGCAAGTCCCGGTACTTGCTGCCTGATACGCAGTCGCAGTCACGCCGGGCGCGGCGCCGCCAGACCGGTTTCAGGCCGAAGTGGCGGGCGCTTCCTGGCAGGGGCCCTGGACCATCACGTCACGGATCATGCCGAGGATCATCCGAGTGCAGGTGCCGCACTGCGCCTTGCAGGCGCAGGCGTTGTAGACATCGCGCGGCCGGCGGGCACCCTGTGCCACGGCCTCCGAAAGCTGCCGGTCGGTCAGTGCGTTGCAGAGGCAGATGATCATCGTGCCTGCCCCTCAGCGCCAGCCGGCGCGCTGCATGATCTGCAGCGCGGGCCCGGCATGGGCATTGGTGCGGGCGGCATCCACCGCTTCGGCGCGGAAGCTGCCCATGGCGGTCAGCGCGGGGTGCAGCGGTGCATCCGGCACCGCTGGGTATTCCATGTTGCCCAACGCGAACATCTCCTGCGCCTTGTCGCTTACGAGGAATTCGAGGAACCGCTGGGCATTCGCCCGGTGCGGCGCGGTCTTCACCATTCCCGCACCGGAGATGTTCACATGCGCACCGCGGTCACCCGCTGCCTGATTCGGGAAGATCACCCCGATGCGGCGGAACACCGCCTGATCCTCGTCCCGCGGCGAGGCGCCCAAGGCGGCCAGATAATAGGTGTTGGCGATGGCAAGCTGGCACTGCCCCGCGGGGATGGCGCGGAACTGGTCGCGGTCGCCGCCCTGCGGCGGGCGGGCCATGTTGGCGACCACGCCACGCGCCCAGTTCTCGGCCGCCGCCGGGCCATCGGCCGCGAGGATCGAGGCGCCGAGGCTGATGTTGTAGGGGTGATTGCCGCTGCGCACGCAGAGCATGCCGCGGAATTTCGGATCGGCCAGATCCTCGTAGCGCGTGAGGCCCTGCGGCGCGCCGCGCTGCTTGTCGTACATGATGACGCGGGCGCGCTGGGACACGGCGAACCACAGCCCGTTGGGATCGCGCAGCCCGGCCGGGACCCGGCGGGCGATCACCTCGGAGCGGACCGGCTGCAGGATGCCGGCATCGGCGGCGCGGGCCAGCCGGGCGGCATCCACGGTGATGAAGACATCGGCCGGACTGTTGGCGCCCTCGTTGCGGATGCGCTCGATCAGCTGGTCGGCGTCGCCCTCAATGAGCCGGACGCGGATTCCGGTCTCCTTGGTGAAGGCCTCGTACAGCGCGCGGTCGCTGTCGTAATGGCGGGAGGAATAAAGATTCACCTCCTGCGCCTCGGCCGCGGCGGAGAAGCTGAGGGCGAGGCCGGCGGCAAGCAGGCCAAGGATGCGTCGGTGCGGGCGCATTGCTGTCACTCCATCTTGCCCGCGTTGATAGCGATACTGAGAACCATTCGCAAGCAATCCTTCGCCACGGCACCGGGAGCCCTCACCTGCCCCGATGCCCAGCTTGCCTCAGTTCAGCGTCTTAGAGGTCAGCCACCCTGGAGGCCGCGCAGGAATTTGCTCCGCGCCGTTGCCCCGGCCAGCAGCAGGTTGTGGTCCGAGCCGCTGAGCAGGAAGCGCGCGCCGAGCTTGATATAGGCCGCTGCCCAGGTCTCGTCGTAGACCCCGCCCATGCCCATCACCTTGCCGGCATCCTTGCAGGCCTTGGCGACCGTGGCATAGGCCGCCTGCACTCGCTCATGTCCGATCTGCCCGGCGATCCCCATAGAGGCGGTGAGGTCCGAGGTGCCGATCAGCAGCACATCCACCCCCGGCACCGCGGCGATGGCGCCGGCATTCTCCACCGCTTCCGGCGTCTCGATCATCACCGCCACCAGGATGTCGCGATTCAGTTCGACCTGCGCCTCGGCCACCGCAGGCGGCTTGAAATTATAGGCGAAGGGCGGACCGCCCCAGGAACGGGTGCCGACCGGCGGGAAGCGATATGCGGCAGCAACGGCGCGGGCCTCCTCCACCGTATCGACATGCGGCACGACCACGCCCATGGCGCCGTTGTCGAGCGCGCGGGTGCCCTCGAACACCGCATCCTTGCAGACCCGCACGATCGGCGTGATGCCTTGGTTCAGCGCGGCGATGGCGATCTGCGTGGCGTCGTGGACCGAGGTTGCGCCATGTTCCATGTCAATGAACAGCCAGTCATAGCCGGAGGCGGCGGCCAGCATCCCGACCGCGGCGCCGCGCAGGTGGTGCACCCCGAAGCCGAGGGCGAGTTCGCCCTTGTCCAGGCGCTGCTTGACGTGATTCGGTACGATCGGCATGGCGTTCCCTCCCAGGAATTAGGTGAAGCGCACCATGCGTTGGCGACGCGGTCAATCCGCAGTGATGCCCGCGCGCCCGGATCACCGTTGACCATCTGGCGATATCCGCGCAGCAGCCGGGCGGGAAGCCCAGCAGGGTGATGGCACGCTCCCAGGCGGCTGCGCGGCGGGAGCCAGCGCCGCCAGGGAACCACGGCCAAGGAACAGTACCAGCGGACCGGTTCACTGACCGGTCCGAGGCCGCGCCAGGTGGTTCGAAGCCAGGCAAACGGGGGGGCACGCCTTACGGCGACACCAGGCGTTTGAGGAAGCCCTGAAGGTGCCAGGGTTCAGCGCCGTTGGGCATAATGTCGAACGGGCAGCTCCCCCGCCCCTGCCCGTTCGACTCCAAGCAGTATTTCCGATCACCGCTTGGCCAGATACTCCCGCGCCGTCGCCAGGGAGGCATTCGGCTGCTCCGCCGGTGCCGCGATCTCCAGCAGCGCCGTGTAGTGCCGCCGCGCCGCGTCCCGGTCGCCGGCGAGGACGGCGCTGCGCGCGGCGCCATCCACCGCGCGGAAGCGCCGTGGCTCGGTCTGCTGCACCGCCTCGAACTCCCGCTGCGCATCGGCGGGGCGGTCCAGCAGCAGCAGCAGCTCAGCCAATTGCTCGCGGGCCGGGGCAAGCGGGCCGGGGGTCACGGGATGCTTCTCGGTCCGCGCCTCGCGCTCCGTTGCCTCCTGCAGCAGCACCAGCCCCTGGTCGCGATCGCCACGGGCGTAGGCCACCCAGCCCTCTGCCGCGACGCGCATGATCTCGACCTGTTCCTGCCAATAGGCATCCCGGCCGGCAAGCGCCGTCGCCCCGGCCTTCAGCGCCGCGATATCGGGCGTTGCCGCCTCCGGCCGGCCGGTCCGCGCGGCGCCGAGGGCCCGGGTGAAATGCGTCGTCGCATCCACATAGGGCACGCCGAAGCTGCGGGTATCCAGCGCCGCCGCCGCCGGCCAGTCCCCGAGCTCCAGCGCCAGGCGCGCCGGCATGGCGGTGAGGGCATAGCCGCCGAGCGGGCGGTCGGGAGTCCAGCGCGCCAGCCGGTCGGTCTCCGCCAGGACACGCCGTGCCGCCATGGGCTGGCCGGTCTGGAGATAGGCGTAGACCAGATAGTCCAGGGCATGGATCTCGTCGAAGATCTCCTCCCGCGCCCGTGCGGTGGCGGCGGAGCGGCGGTTGGTCTCGATCGATTCCTCCCAGCGGCCGACGCGGGTGAAAATGTGGGAGGGCATGTGCAGCGCATGCGGCGCATCCGCGGCCAGCGCGGCATAGCGTTCGGCGGCCGGCACCCCCTGGCTGGCCAGTGCGGGCACGTCATAGGTGTGGATCAGGTAGTGGACGATGCCGGGGTGCTGCGGGTAGCGGGTGGCCTCGGCTTCCAGGATCGCCGCGGCGCGGCGCTGCTTTGCGTAGGTCTTGTCGGTCGCCGGGGCGGCCATGTTGAGCGACAGCGCATAGAGGACCGCGACCTCCGGATCATTCGGCAGCCGCTGGTACAGCGCCGCCATCGCCTCCTCGTAGCGCTGCAGCCGGGCGCGGTGCCCGGGCAGGTCATCACCGGCGAAGATGGTGGCGAGGGCGGCGATGAAGCCGGCCTCGCGCTCTGTCTTCGGCCCCATGGCCTCGGCCTGGTCCAGCAGCGTCTTGCCCTCGCGCAGATTGGCGGCGACCGGCGGGGTGAAAGGGTTGTTCAGCAGGGTCAGCGCCTGGCCCCACAGCGCCATGGCGCAGCCGGGGTCACGCTGCGCGGCGTCGCGGAAGGCATCGCGCGCCGCCTGGTACCAAAAGGAGTGCTGCAGCTTCATCCCGGTGTCGAAGGCCGCCTGGGCCTCGGGGGTGCAGGAGACGGGGAAATGCACCTCGCCCAGGATCGGGCCGGGCTGGGCATGGCTGTGGCCATGCATCGGTTGGGCCCGTGGCGGCATCGGTCCGGCGGCCAGACCCGCTGCCAGGGCGAGGCCGGCGACTGCGGTTTTGCGCATGTTTCCATCCTCTCGGCGCCATGCGGCAACCGGTGGCCAAGGCGGCACCGCCCTGGCCCTGCGCCGGCACCGCGGGCCCGATTTATAGTATACGAATTTTGCCTGGCAGTGACGGCTATAGTGCCGGGCAGCGTTCACACGTCGCCCAGCCGGAAGGCATCGGCGACGCGCCGGACCGTGCCATCGGCAGCGACCAGCAGCACATCGAAGCGGATGCCAGCGGCGCCCTGACCGGGATGTTCCGCCAGCCAGCATTCCGCCGCCGCCAGCAGCCGCGCCCGCTGGCGAGAGCCGAGCGCCGCGGCGGCCGCGGCAAGGCTCGGCCGCGCCTTCACCTCGATGAAGGCCAGCAGCCCGTCGCGCTCGGCAACCAGATCCAGCTCGCCCGCCGGGGTGCGCAGGCGGCGGCCGAGCAGGACCCAGCCCTCGGCTTCCAGCACCGCCGCCGCCGTGGCCTCCGCGGTACGGCCGGCGACATCGGCGCGGGCGCCGCGCAGGCGCCGCGCCGGCTCCATCAGCCGTGCAGCGCGGCGCGGATCAGGCCGATGGCTTCCTCGATCATCGGCGCGGTCACATCGAGATGGGTGCAGGCCCGCACCCGCCCACCGAGTCCACTGACTGCGACCCCCTGCATGGCCAGCCGGCGCTGCAGGGTCGGTACGTCGCAGCCGGCCCCCTTGACGTCGAAGAACACCAGGTTGGTCTCCGGCTCCTCGACCACCAGCCCCTCGATCTGCCGCAGGCCGCGGGCCAGCGCCTTGGCGTTGGCGTGGTCTTCCGCCAGCCGGTCGACATGGTGGTCCAGCGCATGGAGACAGGCGGCGGCGCAGATTCCGGCCTGGCGCATCGAGCCGCCGAGCCGCTGCTTCCAGCGCCAGGCGGCCCCGATGAAATCGCTGCTGCCGCAGAGCACCGCGCCGAGCGGCGCTCCGAGCCCCTTGGTGAAGTCCAGCCAGACGCTGTCGTAGGAAGCGACCATGTCCTTCGGCGCCACGCCGGCGGCGACGCAGGCGTTCATCAGCCGGGCGCCGTCCATATGGGTCGCCCAGCCCTCGCCATGCGCCACCGCGGCGACGGCGTTGAGCTGCGCCAGCGGCCAGACCTTGCCGCCGCCGATATTCGCCGTCTGCTCCACCTCCAGCAGCCGCTGCGGCGGGGTGTAGCGGGTCTTCGGGCGGATGGCGGCGCGCACATCATCGGCGGTGAACATGCCGCCGGCGCCCTTCAGCGGCATGATCTGCACGCCGGTGAAGGCGGCATGGGCGCCGCCCTCGGAGAACAGGATATGCGCCGTCTCATGTGCCACCACCTCATCGCCCTTGCCGCAATGGGTCAGGATGGCGACGACGTTGCACATGGTGCCGGAGGGCAGGAAGATCGCGGCTTCCTTGCCCATCAGCGCCGCCATGCGGTCGCAGAGCGCGTGGACGGTCGGATCGTCGCCATGCTGCTCGTCGCCGACCTCGGCACGGAACATGGCGTCTTTCATTGCCGCGGTCGGGCGGGTCTGGGTATCGGAATAGAGGTTGATGCGGACCGGCGGGGCGCCCGCGGGCGGGCGGGCGGGGGCATGGACCATGGTGCGGGATTCCGGGCTGCGACTGTGCCGGGAAACTGCGACCAATGCGCACCGCAGGCAAGCCTCAGCCCTGGGCGAAGGCTTCGGTGCCATCCAGCCCAGTTCCCGGACACAGCCATCCGGGACCTGGCAGGCGTGCCGTAGGTGACGCCGTCTCGCCCGAAGCTGGCCCTCTGGGGCAGGCTATGGTGGCACCGGGAAGTGCCGCGACCAGGCCGAAGCCAGCCGCGGCCTGGTCGCCACCGCCCGGGCAAGCCCCTGGATGCGCGGGCAATGCTCCGGCATCCAGTCCTCATTGCCCATCCAGCGCGACAGCACCGCCAGGTAGATGTCGGCCAGGGTGAGGCGGTTGCCCAGCAGGAAGGGCGCGGGCACCGCCTCGCGCTCGATCAGCTGCCAATACTCGCGCGCCATCTCCCTGGCGCGGCGGCGGATCGACTCCAGCTCGGCGCCGAAGCGTTCGGGGTAGTCGCTGCGGGTCACGCAGGGATAGATCTCGCTTGCCGCCAGCATCATCCAGCGCAGCACCAGGGCGCGGCCCGGGTCGGCGGCAGGTGGCAGCAGCCCGGCCTCGGGGTGGCGGGCTTCCAGGGTCAGCAGGATGGCGGTGCTTTCGGTGACAACCGTGCCATCCGGCAGGATCAGCGTGGGCAGCCGGCCCATCGGGTTGATGCGGTGGTAGTCCTCGGCAAGCTGGGCGTTGGTGTCGATCGACACCGGGCGGAGCTCCGCCGTGGCGCCGATCTCGGCCAGCGCAAGCTCGACGGTGGCGGAGCCGGAACGGCGGTCGCCGTAGAGGATGTAGGACATGCACCGAGCCTGCCGCCGCCTCGGCAAGACAACCAGTGAAAAAGCCTGATGCGGCGGATCAGCGGGGCTGATGCGCCGACCCAGGCGGCTGCTGGAGCGGCTTCTGTCCGCCTTGGTTCACGGAAACCGCCCCAGCCTTTTGTCTGGACAAGCAAATCGCGCTGATCAGCCGAGTCCACCTGACCGGAGTTTGCTCTATCCCTGGGCCGCCGGCACCGGCGCGCCCGGCGCCTGCGGCCGGCCATAGAGCTGCATCGCCCGGCGCTCGAAGGCGCGAACCATCAGCCGCACCGCCTCGTTGAAGACGGTGCCGATCACCGCCTGCAGCAGCCGTGAGCGGAATTCGAAATCGACGAAGAAATCGACCTCAGTGCCCTGTGGATGCGGGATGAAGCGCCAGTGGTTGTTCAGGTACCGGAAGGGACCGTTGAGGTAGCGCACATGCACATGCTGCGGCCGCTCCAGCGTCACCTCGCTGCGGAAGCTCTCGCGGAACATCTTGAAGCCGATGGTCAGATCCGCCACCAGCCCGTCGTCATTGTGCGAGATGACACGGGCGCCGACGCACCAGGGCAGGAACTCCGGGTAGCGGCGGACATCCGCCACCATGTCGAAGAGCTGTTCGGGCGAGTAGCGGAGAATCCGCTTCTCCGCATGCGTCGGCATCAGGCGGCCAGCCGGGCGGCGCGCGCCTCGCGCAATGCGGCGAAGTCGCGGTCGGCATGATAGCTGCTGCGGGTCAGCGGCGTGGCGGAGACCAGAAGGAAGCCCTTGGAGCGCGCCATGCGGGCGTAATCCTCGAACTCTTCGGGCGTGACGAAACGGTCCACCGCGGCGTGCTTCACGCTCGGCTGCAAATACTGACCGATGGTGAGGAAATCGACCTCGGCGCAGCGCAAATCATCCATCACCTGCAGCACCTCGATCCGCGCCTCGCCGAGCCCGACCATGACACCGGATTTGGTGAAGATGGAGGGATCGAGCTGCTTCACCCGGTCCAGCAGCCTGAGCGAATGGTAGTAGCGGGCACCGGGGCGGATGGTCGGATAGAGCTTCGGCACGGTTTCCAGATTGTGGTTGAACACATCCGGCCGGGCGGCGACCACCACCTCCAGCGCACCGTCCTTGCGCAAAAAATCCGGTGTCAGCACCTCGATCGTGGTCTCCGGCGCGGCGGCGCGGATGGCGCCGATCGTCCGGGCGAAATGCCCGGCGCCGCCGTCCTCCAGGTCGTCGCGGTCGACGCTGGTGATCACCACATGCCTCAGCCCGAGCGTCGCCACCGCCTCGGCGACCCGCCGCGGTTCATCGGTATCCAGCGCCTTCGGCAGCCCCGTCGCCACATTGCAGAAGCTGCAGGCGCGGGTGCAGGTCTCCCCCATGATCATCATGGTGGCGTGGCGCTGCGACCAGCATTCGCCGATATTCGGGCAGGCGGCCTCCTCGCAGACCGTGACCAGCCGGTTCTCGCGCATCAGCGCCCGGGTCTCGTGGTAGACCGGGTGGGTCGGCGCCTTCACCCGGATCCAGGCAGGCTTCCGCTGGATCGGGTTGTCGGGCCGATGGGCCTTCTCGGGATGGCGAATTTCGATACGGGTGGCCATGCCTTGCATTCCAGTGGCCTGCCGGTCCCGGCCCGCGCAGCGACACGCCGCGCAGGCCGGAGGGCAGGACGCTACATGTGGATCACCCGGCCATAGGCATCAAGCACCGCTTCATGCATCGCCTCGGAGATGGTCGGGTGCGGGAAGACGGTCTCCATCAACTCGGCCTCGGTGGTCTCCATGGTCTTGGCGATGGTATAGCCCTGGATCATCTCGGTGACCTCGGGCCCAACCATGTGGGCACCAAGCAGCTCGCCGGTCTTGGCGTCGAAGACGGTCTTGACCAGCCCCTCCGGCTCACCCATCGCGATCGCCTTGCCATTGCCGATGAAGGAAAAGCGCCCGACCTTCACCGCATGCCCGGCCTCCTTCGCCGCCGCCTCGGTCAGGCCGACGCTGGCGACCTGCGGCCGGCAATAGGTGCAGCCGGGGATGTTCAGCGGCACCAGCGGATGCACCTCGTTCAGCCCGGCGATGTGCTCGACGCAGAGCACTCCCTCATGGCTCGCCTTATGCGCCAGCCAGGGCGGGCCGGTGAGGTCGCCGATGGCGTAGACCCCTGGTTCCCCGGTGCGGCACCATTCGTCGATCACGACATGGGCGCGGTCGACCTTCACCCCGGTGCCCTCGAGGCCGATGTCCTCGACATTGCCGACGATGCCGACCGCCGAGATCACCCGGTCCGCGACGATCTCCTGCACCTTGCCGCCGGCCTCGATCACCGCCGTCACGCTGTCGTCGGCCTTGCGCAGCCCCTGCACCTTGGCGCCGGTCAGGATCTTCATGCCCTGCTTGGCGAAGGCCTTCTGCACGAAGCCGCTGATCTCGGCGTCCTCCACCGGCAGGATGCGGTCCAACACCTCCACCAACGTCACCTCGGCACCAAGGTTGAGGTAGAAGCTGGCGAATTCCGCGCCGATGGCACCGCTGCCGATGACGATCAGCCGCTTCGGCATGGCGGGCGGGACCATGGCTTCCTTGTAGGTCCAGACCAGCTTGCCATCCGGCTCCAGCCCCGGCAGCACCCGGGCGCGGGCGCCGGTCGCCAGGATGATGTGCTTGGCGGCGAGGTCGGCGACCGGCTTGCCGTCCTTGGTGACCGAGAGCCTGCCCTTGCCGGCCAGCTTGCCATGGCCGTCGAACACCGTGACCTTGTTCTTCCGCAGCAGGTGCTTCACCCCGCCCGAGAGCTGACCGGCCACGGCGCGGCTGCGCTTGACGATCTTGCCGATGTCGAAGCGGATGTTGTCGGCGGCGAAGCCATAGGCATCCAGCGTGTGCAGCAGGTGGTTGATCTCAGAGCTGCGCAGCAGCGCCTTGGTCGGGATGCAGCCCCAGTTGAGGCAGATGCCGCCGAGATGCTCGCGTTCCACCACCGCCGTCTTCATGCCGAGCTGCGCCGCGCGGATGGCGGCGACATAGCCGCCGGGGCCGCCGCCCAGGACGATCAGGTCGAAGGATTGCTCGGCCATGGTCACACTCTCCCGAAGACTGCGGTGGCGGCGGGGCCGCGGGGCTGGCGGTGGCTTGCGGCGTATGTGGAGCGAGATGGCCTGGCCATGCGCCTGCCTAGCCGGCGGCCAGCGCGTCGAGCGCCGCGCCGCTCAGGCGCTGCAGGGTCCAGCCCTCGCGCGGCACCGCGCCGATGCTGCGGTAGAAGGCAATGGAGGGCGCGTTCCAGTCCAGCACCGACCATTCCATCCGGCTGCAGCCGGCGGCCAGCGCCCGGCGCGCCAGCTCGGCGAAGATGGCGCGGCCGATGCCGTGGCCACGCCGGTCCGGGTTCACGAAAACATCCTCGACATGGAGCTTCGGCCGGCCGTCGAAGGTGGAAACGCTGTAGAACCAGAGGGCGAAGCCCGCGGGCGCTCCATCCCATTCCGCGACCATCGCCTCCGCTCGGCGCGGTGCGCCGAACAGCAGGCGGCGGAAGTCGTCCTCGGTCGCCTTCACCTCGTGCAGCAGCTTCTCGTATTCCGCCAGGGCGCGGACGAAGTGCAGCACCAGCGACAGGTCGGCCTCGGTGGCGTTGCGCAGGCGGAGGCTGGTCATGACCTTGCCTCGTGGCAGACCACCTCGATGCGGTTCCCCGCGGGGTCGCGCAGGAAGGCGGCGAAATACTCCGGGTGGTAATGGGGGCGCAGGCCGGGCGGCCCGTCATCCGCCCCGCCCGCGGCGATCCCGGCCTGCCAGGAGGCTGCCGCCTCCGGCCGCGGCCCGGCGCGGACCGAGAGATAGCTACGCCCCGGATGCGCCGCATCGGCCCGCAGCCCATAACCGACCCATTCTGCGCTGCGCCCGACCACCGCCACACCAAGCGCCGCCATCACCGCATCATAGAAGCGTGCGGCAGCGGCCAGATCGGGCACGGTGATCGAGACGTGGTCGATCACAGCATCAGGCTCAGCGGATCCTCCACCACGCCCTTCAGCGCCTGCATGAACTCCGCCGCCAGCGCGCCGTCGATGACGCGGTGGTCGACCGAGAGGGTGCAGGTCATGACCGTGGCGACGGCAAGCTGGCCGTCCTTCACCACCGGCCGCTTCTCCCCGGCGGCGACCGCGAGGATGCCGGCCTGTGGCGGGTTGATGATGGCGCTGAACTCGCGCACGCCATACATCCCCATATTCGAGATGGAGAAGCCGCCGCCCTGGAATTCCTCCGGTTTCAGCTTGCCGGTCTTGGCCCGGGTGGCGAGGTCCTTCATCTCGTTGCTGATGGTCGAGAGGCCCTTCTGGTCCGCCTTGCGGATGATCGGCGTGATCAGCCCGGTCGGCGTCGAGACGGCGACCGAGATGTCGACGTCCTGGAACTGCAGGATGGCATCCTCGGTCCACATGGCGTTGACATCGGGGAAGCGCCGCAGCGCAGCCGCCACAGCCTTGATCACCAGGTCGTTGACCGAGAGCCTGAAGCTGGCCGGGCCATCTTTCGGCGATTTCGCGTTGAGGTCGGCGCGCAGCTTCAGCAGCGCGTCGATCTCGAAATCCATCGTCACGTAGAAATGCGGGATGGTCTGCTTCGATTCCGACAGCCGCCGGGCAATGACCTTGCGGATGGTGCTGTTCGGCACCGCCGTGTGCGGCGCGGTCACAACCGGAGCGGGTGCGGCCGGCTTCGCGGCCGGGGCCGGTGCGGCTGCCGCGGGCGCAGGGGCCGGCCCCTTGGCCAACGCCGCCTCGACATCCGCCTTGACGATGCGCCCGGCTGGGCCGCTGCCGGTAAGCCCGCCAAGGTCGAGCCCGGCCTGCTGCGCCATCCGCTTCGCCAGCGGCGAGACGAAGATGCGCTCGCCGCCGGCATGGCCATTGGCCTTCGGCGGCTGCGGCTGCGGGCTCGGCGAGGCACTTGCTGCCGGAGCCGGGACCGGCTGCTCGGCGGCACCGGCGACCTTGCCGCCGGCCTCTTTCACCGCCTCGATCGCTGGGGCGGCGCTGGCGGATTGCGCCGGCTCGGGCGCCTTGGCGCCGCCACTCGGCACTGCCTCGCCCGGCTCGACCAGCACCGCGATCGGGTCGTTCACCTTGACGCCCTGGGTGCCATCGCCGACCAGGATCTTGCCCAGCACGCCCTCGTCCACCGCCTCGACTTCCATCGTGGCCTTGTCGGTCTCGATTTCGGCGATGATGTCGCCGGCCTTGACCTGGTCGCCTTCCTTCTTCAGCCAGCGCGACAGCGTACCCTCGGTCATGGTGGGCGAGAGCGCCGGCATCAGGATGTTGGTTGCCATCGATCCCGCCCCTTACTTGTAGGTCACGCGCTTCACCGCACCGACAATGTCGGCGACGGTCGGCAGCGCCAGCTTCTCAAGGTTGGCCGCATAGGGCATCGGGATGTCCTTGCCGGTGACCCGAACCGGCGGCGCGTCCAGCCAGTCGAAGGCGGCCTCGATGACCTGCATGGCCACCTCGGTGCCGATATTGGCATAGGGCCAGCCTTCCTCCACCGTCACCAGCCGGTTGGTCCGCTTCACCGAGGCGGCGATGGTCGCGGCATCCAGCGGACGGATCGAGCGCAGGTTGATCACCTCCGCCTCGATCCCCTGCTGCGCCAGCTCCTCCGCCGCCTGCATCGCCCAGCCGACGGCGATGGAATAGGCGACGATGGTCACGTCCTTGCCGGCGCGCTCGATCTTCGCCTGGCCGATCGGCAGTACGAAATCCTCGGCGACCGGGCATTCGAAGCTCTGGCCGTAGAGAATCTCGTTCTCCAGCACGATGACCGGGTTGGGGTCACGGATCGCCGCCCGCAGCAGACCCTTGGCATCGGCCGCGGACCAGGGCGCCACCACCTTCAATCCCGGCACATGCGCGTACCAGCTGGCGTAGCATTGCGAATGCTGCGCCGCGACCCGCGCCGCGGCGCCGTTCGGGCCGCGGAAGACGATCGGGCAGCCGAGCTGGCCGCCGCTCATGTACAGCGTCTTGGCGGCGCTGTTGATGATTTGGTCGATCGCCTGCATGGAGAAGTTGAAGGTCATGAACTCGACGATTGGCTTGAGGCCGGTCATCGCCGCGCCCACCGCCATGCCGGTGAAGCCATGCTCGGTGATCGGCGTGTCGATCACCCGCCGCGGGCCGAACTCATCCAGCAGCCCCTGGCTGATCTTGTAGGCACCCTGGTATTGCGCGACCTCCTCGCCCATCAGGAAGACATCGGCGTCGGCCCGCATCTCCGCCACCATGGCGTCACGCAGCGCCTCGCGCACGGTGATCGGCTTGGTCGGTCCCCAATCCTTTTCCGGGGCAGCGGCGGCCTCTCCGGCCTTGGCCGCGCCCTCGCCGCGCGCCTGACCACGAGCCGCGACGGCGCCGTGATCCTCGGCCTGTTTGGCCACCTCGCCCACCGCGGAGCTGGCGGCGGCCGGCGGGGCGGGCTGCTGCGGCATGGCGGTGTCGTGGCCGGGGGCCTGCGGCCGCGCGCCATTGGCGCCGCCACCATCGAGTTCGGCGATCGGGCTGTTGACCGAGACGCCCTCGGTACCCTCGGGCACCAGTATCCGGGTCAGCGTGCCCTCATCCACCGCCTCGACTTCCATGGTCGCCTTGTCGGTCTCGATCTCGGCGATCACGTCGCCGGATTTCACCGCGTCGCCCTCCTTCTTCAGCCAGCGGGACAGCTTGCCCTCCGTCATGGTCGGGGAAAGTGCCGGCATCAGGATCTGCACGCCCATCTCAGCGGGCCTCCTCGATCAGCACATCGGTCCAGAGCTCGCGCTCATCCGGCTCCGGACTCGTCTGAGCGAAATCGGCGGCGTCCTGGACGATGGCCTTCACCTCGTCATCGATCCGCTTGAGCTCGGCCTCGGTCCCGCCCTGATCGAGCAACGCCTTGCGCGCAGTCTCGATCGGGTCGGACTGCTCGCGCATCTTCTGCACCTCCTCGCGGGTGCGGTACTTGGCCGGGTCGGACATCGAATGGCCGCGGTAGCGGTAGGTCTTCATCTCCAGCAGATAAGGGCCGTTGCCGGCGCGGCAGTGGGCGACGGCGCGCTCGCCTGCCTCCTTCACCGCCATCACGTCCATGCCGTTCACCTGCTCGCCAGGAATGCCCCAGGGGGAGGCGTTCTTCGACAGGTCGCGCGAGGCGCTGGCGCGCTCCACGCTGGTGCCCATGCCGTATTTGTTGTTCTCGATGATGAAGATGTTCGGCAGCTTCATCAGCGCCGCCAGGTTGAAGCTCTCGAACACCTGGCCCTGGTTGGAGGCGCCCTCGCCGAAATAGGTCAGCGAGACGTTCTTCGCTTCCCGGTACCAGTTGGAGAAGGCGAGGCCGGTGCCGAGCGAGACCTGCGCGCCGACGATGCCATGGCCGCCGTAGAAGCCCTTCTCGCGGCTGAACATGTGCATCGAGCCGCCCTTCCCCTTGGAATAGCCGCCGATGCGCCCCGTCAGCTCCGCCATGACGCCGCGCGCCTCCATGCCCGTGGCGAGCATGTGGCCGTGGTCGCGATAGGAGGTAATGACCTGGTCGCCGGGCTCGAGGCAGGCCTGCATGCCCACCACCACCGCTTCCTGGCCGATGTAGAGATGGCAGAAGCCGCCGATCAGCCCCATGCCGTAGAGCTGGCCGGCCTTCTCCTCGAAACGGCGGATCAGCAGCATGTCGTGATATGCCTGGAGCAGCTGCTCGCGCGACATGGCGGGCTCCTTCGTCGCCCGCGTGCGCCGCTTGGCGCCTGCAGTGTCCGCTGCCTGGGCCATCTCAACCTCCCCGTCGGTCTCCGTTGTTCCGACTTACGCGGGACACTGTCGGTCTTCAAGCGAACGGCAGCGGGAATTCGCATTCGCCGAGGAGGAAAAAATCGTTCTTGTGCAATGCAATACGACGATTAACTGAATCTAAGTTATCGAGACATTGCGGCGACCTCACACCCCGCGGCAACCACGCGCAACAGTCCCGCAGGGCACAGGCAGGCTGACGAAATTTCGGTAAAGCGCCGCGCAGGCCCCGCGCAGCTTTCCATAAGCGGCACCACGCAGCGGCTGCCGACAGGACGCAGGTGGGCGGGAGGGTCGCCGGAAGGCGATCAGTAGAGCCGGCGGCCCGGCTCGTAGGGAATGACGATTTCGTCCTTGCCGACGAGGTTGAGCAGGGTGCGCGCCCTCTCGTCCAGCTGGTCACGATCGATGTGGTCGCCCCGCAGGCCGCTGACACGGCGCTCCATGGCCTCGCGCTCGGCCTCGGCCCGGGCCAGCGTGGCGCGCGCGGCGGCGAGATCCTCCAGCCGCCGCTCCCGCGCCAGCAGCCCGTAGTCGCCATGCATGGAGTGCCAGGCGAAATAGCCGCACAGCGCGATGAAGCCGAGCGGCAACACCGCCTCCCGCGCTTTCCGCTTCAGCGCTCGGCCGAAGGACATGCTGCCCGAACCCCCATACCCCAATCCCGCCGCAGAGAATCAGGCGCGCACAGGTTTGGCAAGAGAGATCGTATGCAGCCTTTGGAGAATACGGCAAGACACGCCGGGCGGTGCGGATGCAGGGTGGCGTCTTCCCGCCACAGCACACCGGTCACCTTACAGCGGATTGCGGTCCTGCCTGAGCGCCAATCCCCTGTGATTAATCGTTTATTGACTGAATACACGCTACGTGGCGTTCACGCCCCGCCACGCCCGGGCGGGCGTCGCCCCCCCAGCGCCTGACCCTGGCCGATAGGATCGGCCAGATATCGCCACGGCCGCTGCTCGATGCACTGGTCCGGCATGCCATGGCAGGCGCCGTGCCGCATGCCGACGAACGCCGGCGCCGATTCCCGCACCACGTCTCGGCCGAAAGATCATGACGAGCGCGACCGCAGCGCCGAGGAAGGCGGAGGAGGTGAAGAGCGGCGCCGGCACCACCGCCATCCGGTCCATCCGCTGCGCGGGCTCTGGATCTGGTGGTGGCACCTGAAGCCGCCGAACCTCTCCGGCGGTGGCCGGCTCGCCGGTGCGCTGGCGGGCTCATCGCCATCCGCTCACGACCCTCAACCAGATCAGGCCGCTCAGCCGGCCGGCGTCGGCTTGGACGCCATGACCTCGCCGGCGCGTTCGCGCAGGCGCCCCATGGCAAGTCCCAGGCCCCGGCGGCCGGGCGGGGCAATGCGGAGGAGCCGGCGCACCGCCCGGCCATGACGCTCCCGGTGCAAGACGGGACAGCCGCGCTCCTCCATGGCCACGTGCATCGGGTGGGGAGTGCCCGGGACGGCCGGCTGCGAGCAGAGGTCCCGCCCGGTGCCGGGCAGGATCATCCGGGTCGGCTCAATAGCCCAGCAGCTTCGGCAGGCTCGCCGCCAGCAGCATCGCGCCCGAGGCCGCGAGCAGGCCCAGCACGATGCGCTGGAAGCCGATGTCGCCCAGCCGGTGGTAGGCGGCGGCGCCCAGCAGCGCCGCGGCGATCACCACCGGTGCCATCACCGGGAACATCCAGGCTTCCTCCGCCGTGATGGTGCCGGTCAGCAGGTATCCGGTCATGGTGGTGACGTGCATCGTCAGGAACACCAGCTGGAAGACGCTGCGCTGGGTGTGGCGGTCCCAGCCGCGCAACACGCACCAGAGGGTTGGGATCGGCCCCGGCAGCCCGCCCAGCCCGCCCATCACCCCGCCCAGCCCGCCGGCCAACCCATCCGCCCAGCGCCCGCCATGGTGGATGCGCGGCAGCCGCGCCGCCAGCAGCATCGCCGGGCACCACAGCAGCAGCAGCGCGCCGAGCCCCACCTGGAACAGCCGTGGGTCGACCATCGGCAGCAGCAGCACGCCAAGCGGCACGCCGACCAGCCCGCCAAGGATGAAGGGAATCGCCTTCGGCACGGCGGAAAGCCGCAGCAGCCGCAACCCCATGCCCTGGCCGATGATCGAGCAGAACACCACCAGCGGGCCGGCCACCGCGGGCTCCAGCACCCAGGACCAGAAGGCCATGGCCACCAGGCCGAAGGCGAAGCCGGAAATCCCCTGCACGAAGCCGGCACAGGCCGCCCCGAGCAGGACGACCGCCATCTGAACTGTCACCGCCCCGCCCCTGCCGCCGCCGCCCGGGTTTTCGCCCGCCCGGCCGCGCGATACAACCGCCGGGACAATCCGGAGGAAATCCGCAATGCCCGCGTCACGCCGCTTCCGCGTCGGCTATCTCTCCCATGTGCCGCACCAATCCTTCCTCGACACCGCGGCGCAGCATCCGGCGCTGGACGTGGTGCGTATCCCGCTCGACCAGCCGGAATCGGCGGTGCTGGCGGCGCTGCGTGAGGTGGACGGCTTTTACGTCATGGCGTCCCGCGATGAGCTGCCGAAGCCCTTCCATGTGCGCGCCGAACTGCTGGCGGAGCTGCCCGGGCTGCTGATGGCCGGCAGCACCGGTGCCGGCTACGACACCATCGACCCGATTGCCTGCACCGAGGCCGGCGTGCTGGTGGTGAACCAGGCCGGCGGCAATGCCGAGGGCGTCGCCGAGCACGCCGTCGGCATGATGCTGGCGCTGCTGAAGCGCATGCCGGAAGCCCAGGCGGCGATGCGCGCCGGCCGGGCCAAGGATCGGGTCGCGCTGATGGGGCGCGAGCTGCGCGGCCGCACCGTCGGCCTGGTCGGCATCGGCAATGTCGGCACCCGCGTCGCCGAGATCCTCCGCCTTGCCTTCTCCTGCCCGGTGCTCGCCTGCGATCCCTATGTGGATGCGGCGACGGTGGCGGCCCGCGGCGCTCGCAAGGTGGAGATGCCGGAGCTGCTGGCCGAGAGCGACCTGGTCAGCCTGCACCTGCCGCTCTCACTGGAAAGCCGCGGGCTGATGAGCGCCGAGAGCTTCGCGCGGATGAAGAAGGGTTCGGTCTTCGTCACCACGGCACGCGGCAACATCCATGACGAGCCGGCGCTGCATGCGGCGCTGGCCAGCGGCCATATCGCCGCCGCCGGCCTCGATGTGTGGGAGCAGGAGCCGCCGCCGCCCTCGCACCCGCTGCTGAACATGGACAACGTCATCGTCACCCAGCACACCGCCGGGGTGACGCATGAGAGCCGGTCCAACATCAGCCGCATCGCCGCCCTGGCCTTCGCCGATGCGGCGGCTGGGCGGCTGCCGCCGCGCATCATCAACCCGGAGGTGGTCGGCCGCTTCACGGAGCGCTATGCGGCGAAGCTCGGCACCACTATCAGCTGACGCTGTCCCAGGCCCAGGGCCGCGCCGCGCGGTCCCGGGCCTGCCAGGCGGCGATCTCCTCGGCGCGCTGCTTCGTCAGCGCGATTTCGTCGAGCCCTTCCAGCATCGCCTGCTTCTTCCGCGCATCCACGGCGAAGGGCACCGCTTCGCCCCAGGGGGTGATCACCTCCTGCCGCTCCAGGTCGACGGTGACGCGGGCATTGCCGGGCGAGGCCTCCACCGCCTCGGCGATGCGGCGGATGAGCGCTTCCGGCAGCCGCACCGGCAGCAGCCCGTTCTGGAAGCAGTTGTTGTGGAAGATGTCGCCGAAGCTCGGCGCGATGACGCAGCGCAGCCCCATGCCCATCAGCGTCCAGACCGCGCCTTCGCGGGACGAGCCGCAGCCGAAATTCTCGCCCGCCAGCAGGATCGGCGCAGTGCGGAAGGCCTTGCGGTTCAACGGGAATTCCGGGTTGTCGCTGCCATCGGCCAGGTAGCGGAAGCGCTCGAAGCCGTAGGGCCCGAGCCCGTCGCGGCTGGCGCCGACCAGGCGCTGCACCGGGATGATCATGTCGGTGTCGATATTGGCGCGCAGCAGTGGCGCGGCAATGCCGGTGACGGTGCGGAAGGGCTGCATCAGCCGAGGCTCCGGACATCGGCGATGGCGCCGGTCAGCGCCGCCGCCGCGGCCATGGCCGGGCTGGCCAGATGGGTCCGCGCCCCGGTGCCCTGGCGGCCGACGAAATTGCGGTTGCTGGTGGAGACGCAGCGCGCCCCCGACGGCACCGTCTCGCCATTGGCGGCGACGCAGAGCGAGCAGCCCGGCTCCCGCCATTCGAAGCCGGCGGCCTGGAAGCGGGCATGCAGCCCCTCGGCCTCGGCATCGCGCTTCACCTGTTCGCTGCCCGGCACCACCCAGGCGGTGACGCCGGGCGCCACGCGCCTGGCACCGAGCACCGCCGCCGCCTCGCGCAAATCGGACAGGCGGGAGTTGGTGCAGGAGCCGATGAAGACCCAATCCACCTTGGTCCCGGCGATCGGCCGCCCCGCCTCCAGCCCCATGTAGTCAAGCGCGGCGCGATCGCCGGCATGGCGCGGCTGCGGCACCGGATCGGTAACGGCGACCACCTGCTCCGGGCTGTTGCCCCAGGTGATCTGCGGCGCGATGGCCGATGCGTCCAGGCTGTGCTCGACATCGAAATGGGCATCCGGATCGCTTGGCAGGGCGCGCCAGGCCGCCAGCGCCGCCTCCCACTGCGCGCCGCGCGGGGCGAAGCGGCGGCCGGCGAGGTATTCGAAGCTGGTGTCGTCCGGCGCGACCATGCCCATCTTGGCGCCCATCTCGATCGACAGGTTGCAGAGTGTCAGCCGCGCCTCGAGCGGCAGCGCCCGCACCGCGCTGCCGGCGTATTCCACCGCGAAGCCGGTGCCCGCAGCGGTGCCGTAACGGCCGATGGCGGCAAGGATCATGTCCTTCGCGGTGACCCCGGCGCCGAGCCGGCCTTCGTAGCGCAGCCGCAGATTGCGTGGCCGGCGCTGCATCAGCGTCTGGGTCGCCAGCACATGCGTCAGTTCGCTGGCGCCGACACCGAAGGCCAGCGCACCGACGCCGCCATTGGTGCAGGTGTGGCTGTCGCCGCAGACCAGGGTGAGGCCGGGCAGCACGATGGCAAGCTCCGGCGCCATGACATGGACGATGCCATTGCCGGGCTGGCCGAGGTCGAACAGCCTGATGCCGGTCTCCCTCGCCCGCTGCCGCAGCCCGTGCAGGGTGGCGGCGCCACCGGCGAAGGTTTCCGCGGTGCGGCCGGGCGCGGTGGAGACGGCATGGTCCGGCGTGGCGAAGACCAGATCCGGCCGGGCCAGCGCATGGCCGCGCTCCGCCACCTCCCGCAGCGCCCGCGCGCCGGAGAGGTCATGCAGCAGCACCCGGTCGATGTGCAGCAGCGACCAGCCCTCGCCGAGATCGGCAACGACGTGGCTGTCCCAGATCTTGTCGAAGAGCGTGCGTGCCATGGCGGTAATCTCAGGCGGCTGAAACCGCCCTGCAAGCCTTGCGTGCCGGGCCGCGCGGAGGCAGCATCGGGGCGCGGAACGAGGGGAGTACGGGCGATGGTGGATCTGGTCATCTCCGGGGATTGCGTGGTGACGCCACACAGCATCGGCCCGGCCGACGTCGCGATCGCCGGCGGCAAGGTGGTCGCCGTCGCCGAGCGCGGCGCGTTTCCGCTCTCGGCCAATGCGCGACGGGTGGACGCCGTGGGCAAGGTGGTGATGCCGGGGGGGATCGATCCGCATACGCATTGTCTCTGGCCGGTGCCGGTGCCGGACGGGCCGGCCGGCATGACCCAGGGGCCTTCCGTCGTCGGCAAGGCGGCGCTGTTCGGCGGCACCACCACCATCATCGACTTCACCCGCTGGATGCATGGCAAGACCGTGCAGGGCGCCATCGAGGAGCGCATGGCGGCCTGGCGCGACGACGGCTGCCCCTGCGACTGGGCGCTGCACACCATGGTGGAGGGCGATCTGCCGCCGGAGATTCCCGCCCAGATCGGTGAGGCGATCGAGGCCGGCCACGCCACGGTGAAGATCTTCACCACCGACATCACCCCCTCCCGCAAGGGCCGCATGGTGGATTTCGGCGACATCTGGGAGGTGTTCCAGGTGCTGGCGAAGAAGGGCGGCCTCGGCGTCATCCACGCCGAGGACAATGACATCGTCATGCACATGTACGCCAAGCTGTTCCGCGAGGGCCGCACCGGCTTCGAGAACATGGCGGAGGTGCACAACACCCTGTCGGAAGACCTCTCCTTCCGCCGTGTCATCCGCCTGGCGGAGCATGTGCCCGGCACCGCGCTCTACATGCTGCATGTCTCGGCGGCGAATGGCGTGCAGGCGATCCGCGCGGCGCGGGCGAAGAACCAGCCCGTCTATGGCGAGAGCCTGCACCAGTACATGCTGTACACGCAGGAGGACTACAAGCGGCCGAACGGCCAGATGTATCACACCTACCCCTCGCTGAAATCGCAGGCCGACCAGGATGAGCTGTGGCGCGGCGCGCGCGACGGCAGCATCAACTGCGTCGCCACGGACGAGCTCTGCTGCTCGCTGGCGGTGAAGACCCAGGGTAAGCGGATCGACGACACCACCGGCGGCAATTCGGGCGTCGAGCCGCGGGTCGCGGTGATGTACTCGGAAATGGTCGGCAAGCGCGGCTTCTCGCTGCGGCAGTTCGTCGATGCGGTCTCGACCAATGCGGCGAGGATCATGGGCCTCTACCCGCGCAAGGGCTGCATCGCGCCGGGCGCCGATGCCGACATCTGCATCCTCGACCCGGCGCTGAAGCGCACCGTGCGGGCCGAGGTGATGCATGAGAGCGACTACAGCCCCTGGGAAGGCCGGCAGGTGGATGCCTGGCCGGCGATGACCATCCTGCGCGGCAAGATCGTCGTCGAGGGCGACAAGTGGCTGGGCGACGACCGCGGCGGGCAGTGGCTGGCCCGCAAGGTGCCGGAGGATATCCGCGCCGGCGCGGCGCTGTGACCCCACCCGAGTTGCGCGACCTGCTGGCGGATGCGCTGGCGCTCTGGGCCGTGCCCGGGCGCCTGCGCATTGCCGAGGGCGGTGTGGCGCTGGAGGGCATGGCGCTGCGGGTCTATGCCGCGGATGCCGCCGACCGGCCGGTGCGCTGGTGGCTGGAACGTCCGGGCCAGAGGCGGCCCTGCACCTCCGTGCTCGGGCTGCTGCGGGCGCTGCGCAACGCCGTCGGCGCCGGTGAGGGCGAGGCGCGCCGGCTGCGGGTCGCGCTGGCAGGCGCGCCGGACAACATTTCGCTGCCAGGCGCATGATCCCCGTCTCCGTCATCACCGGCTTCCTCGGCGCCGGCAAGACCACGCTGCTGCGCCAGGTGCTGCGCGACCCGCGCTGGGCGGACAGCGCGGTCATCGTCAATGAGTATGGCGAGGTGCCGCTCGACCACGATCTGATCGCCGCCAGCGAGGATGCCTTCGTCAGCGTCTCCACCGGCTGCCTCTGCTGCGTGGTGCGCAGCGACCTGATCGAGACCCTGCTGGATCTTGCACGGCGCCGTGCGGCGGGCGAGGTGCAGCCCTATGCGCGGGTGCTGATCGAGACCTCGGGCCTGGCCGATCCGGCACCGATCCTGCATGCGCTGATGACCGATGAGCGGGTGGCGGCGACCCACAGCCTGGCCTCGGTGGTGACCCTGGCGGATGCGGTGCATGGCACCTCGACCCTGGCACGGCACCCGGAAGCGCAACGCCAGGCGATGCTGGCCGACCGCATCCTGCTGACCAAGTCCGACCTCGCCACGGACACCGCGGCGCTGCAGGCGGCGCTGCAGGCGCTGAACCCGGCGGCGCCGCAGCGCGCGGCAACGCATGGCGCGGTGGAGCCGGAATGGCTGTTCACCCAGGGCCGGCTGCCGGATTTCCTCGAGGCCAGCGCCCGGCACAGCGCCGGCGTCGCCAGCATCGCCATCACCCGAGAGGCGCCGATCCCGGCGCTGGCGCTGACCCTCTGGATGCAGGGGCTGGCCGAGCACGCCGGGGCGCGGCTGCTTCGGCTGAAGGGGCTGGTGGCGCTGGCCGAGGCGCCGGAGAAGCCCGTGGTCGTCCATGCCATCCAGCACATGGTGCATCCGCTGGAATGGCTGGATGGCTGGCCAACGGCGGATCACCGCAGCCGCCTTGTGCTGATCGGCGAGGGCATTCCGCGCCACCTGCCGGCGCGGCTACTCGCGGCGATCGAGGAAGAGGTGCTGGACAGCCAGCCGCCCGATCGGGGGTGATGCCCCTCCCTGACGCGGCAGGACCCTGCACTTGACAGCGCGGGAGCCTCGGCGGAGAGCGTCATGCTGACCAGAGAACAACCTCCGGGAGGAATTTCGTGAGCACGGTCGCCCGCGTCAAGCGCATCAGCATTCCGCAAATCCGCAATCGCAAGGGCGCGGAGCCGCTTGTCTGCCTGACAGCCTACACGACGCAGATGGCGCGCCGTCTCGACCCGCACGTCGATCTGCTTCTGGTGGGCGATTCGCTCGGCATGGTGGTCTACGGCTTCGACAGCACCCTGCCGGTCACGCTGGACATGATGATCGCGCATGGCGCGGCCGTCATGCGCGGCGCGGAGCATGCCTGCGTGATCGTCGACCTGCCCTTCGGCAGCTATCAGGAGAGTCCCGAGCAGGCCTTCCGCAGCGCCGCACGCATCATGGCCGAGACCGGCGCCAGCGGCGTGAAGCTGGAAGGCGGGGCCGAGATGGCTGAGACGGTGCGCTTCCTGACGCAGCGCTGCATTCCGGTCTGCGGCCATGTCGGTCTGATGCCGCAGGCGGTCAATGTCGCCGGCGGCTTCAAGGCGACCGGCCGGTCGGAGGAAGAGGCGCGCCAGGTCATGCGCGATGCGCAGGCCGTGGCCGAAGCCGGTGCCTTCGCCGTGGTGCTCGAAGGAACACTCGAACCCGTTGCGGCCGAAATCACTGCGGCGCTGCCCGTCCCGACCATCGGCATCGGTGCCTCCGCCGCCTGCGACGGGCAGATCCTGGTTTCGGAGGATGTCTTCGGGCTGTTCAGCGACTTCACGCCGCGTTTCGTCAAGCGCTA
Source organism: Siccirubricoccus deserti (assembly GCF_014283215.1). GTDB lineage: Bacteria > Pseudomonadota > Alphaproteobacteria > Acetobacterales > Acetobacteraceae > Siccirubricoccus > Siccirubricoccus deserti. The sequence goes on along the minus strand of NZ_JACOMF010000027.1, from coordinate 44,942 downwards.
TGCGGATCTCGGCGGCCAGATCTCACAGGCGGCGGAGGCCTATGCCCAGGATGTGCGGGCGCGCCGCTTCCCCGGCCGGGAGCATTGCTTCCTGCCGAAGGGCGCAAGCCGCACCGGCAGCTGAACAAGCGGCAGGCCAGGGTCGCCAGCGCCAAGGCGCCGGCGACCGCCCGCCCTGCCACCCGTCACCCCAGCGCCTCGGCGACGATGCCATTGTCCGCCGTCGCGGCGAAGCCCGGCTTGCGGGTGATGGCGCCGGCGGTGAACATCGCAGCCTCCAGCCGGGTGAAGGCCTCCTCCGGATAGAAGGGGTCGGCGGTCCAGATGCCGAGCGCCTTGTATCGTGCCATGCAGCGCGCCAGCACCGGCTGCGGCAGGTCGGGGAAATAGCCGGCGATGCACTCCGCCAGCGCCTCGGGCGGATTCGCCTTCACCCAGGCCAGGGTCCGCGCAATGCCGCGGATCATCGCCTTGAACGGTTCGCGCTTCGTCTGCAGCAGTTCGGCGGTGGTGGTGAAGGTGGTGTAGCCGGTCGGCCCGCGCGACGCCGCGGCATGCCAGACATGGCCGGTGCCGGCATCCTCGGCCAGGGTGACGAAGGGCTCGAAGAGCTGCGCCACGTCCAGCGTGCCGGCGGCGACGGCGGCGGCATTCTCCGCCATGCCGCGATCCGTCACCCGCCGGATCGTGGTGGGATCGAGCCCGGCCAGGCGGATGTCGTGCTGCAGGGTCCACCACGGCGTCGGCACTTCGGAGACGCTGCCGAGCGTCAGCGGCGCCAGATCGGCCAGCCCGAAGTCCGGACGCGGCGCCCGCCCCACCAGGAAGAAGGGGTCGCCCATCACCACCGCACCGAAATTGCGCAAGGGGCTGGCAGGGTCGGCCTCATGCGCCAGCAGGATGCGCATCGGCCCGCCCCAGGCGAGGTCGGCGACCCCGGCCAGCACCGCATCCTTCGCATTGGCCGGGATGGTGCCGGTGCGCAGCACCACCTCCACCCCTTCCGCTGCGTAGTCGCCGCGCGCCAGTGCCGCATAGAAGGGCGCATAGAAGACGCCGCGAAATGGTTCCTGCAATGTGATGGCCGGCATCGCGCGCTCCAACTCATGATCACCCGTGAGATAGAGCAGATCCTCGCGCAACGGAATCGCGTTCCGGCGCGGAATTTGCTCTATGTTGCTCTCTGTCGGCTTCATGCTTCGGCTTCATGCTTCCGCCTCATTCTGCGATTGTCCGGGATCCCGCCTCATGCTGCGCCGCTCGCTGCTCGCCACCCCCTTCCTCGCCGCTGGTGCGGCCATGGCACAGGAGCGGTTCCCCAACCGCCCGGTGCGGCTCATCATCCCAGTCGGCGTGGCCGGCGTCACCGACATCGTCGGCCGGCTGCTGGCGGAAGGGATGTCGCCGATCCTCGGCCGGCCCGTGGTGGCCGAGAACATCGCCGGCGCCGGCAGCACCGTGGGCGCCGCGGCCTTCCAGCGCGCGCCGGCGGATGGCCATACGCTGTTCATCGGCACGAACAACCACTCGGTGATGAAGGCGATCTACCCGCAATTCCCGCACGACCCGCTGACGGATTTCATCCCGCTGGCGCTGGTCGCACGGCAGCCCTTCGTGCTGGCGGTGCACCCCGACCTCCCGGTGCATGACGTGCCGCAGTTGCTGGCCTGGTTGAGGACGCGGGGCGAAGCGGCGAACTACGGCGCGGCCAACCCCGGCGGCAGCAACCACATGGCGGGTGAGCAGCTGAAGCAGCGGGCCGGGGTGAACTTCACTGTCGTGCCCTATCGCGCCGCCGCCGCTTCGGTGCAGGACCTGGTCGCCGGCCGGCTGCAGCTGACCATCGACAGCCCGACCATGCTGCTGCCGCTGATGCGCGACGGCAAGGTGCGCGGCCTAGCGGTTTCCACCGCCACCGCCTCGGCCCTGGTGCCCGGCCTGCCGAGCCTGGCGGAGGCCGGCGTCGCCGGCTACGAGATGGCGATCTTCCAGGTGCTCTTCGCCCGCCCCGGCACGCCGCCCGAGGCTCTGGCAGTGCTGCGCGACGCGGCGCAGCGGGCGATTGCCGAGCCGGGCTTCGCCCAGCGCCTGGCGAATGTCGGCTGCGAGCCCTGGCCGGACAGTTCTCCGGCCGCGGCGATGGCGGTGCTGGAAGCGGATATCGCCGGCATGGCGCCGGTTGTTGCGGGCATGAACCTGAAGCCGAACTAGGGGCAGCTTGCGGCACCCCGGCGGCGGTGGCCAAATGGCCCCACCAACGACCGGGGAAACAGGGCGCAATGCCCGCTGCCAGCATGACATCTGCCGAATTATTCTCGCTGTCCGGCCGAACGGCCTTCGTCACCGGCGCCTCCGGCGCGCTGGGCGCGCATTTCGCCCGGGTGCTGCATGCCGCCGGCGGCCGGGTGGTACTCGCCGCACGGCGGGCGGAGGCGCTTGCCGCCCTCGCCGCCGAACTCGGCGAGGGCGCCCTCGCGGTGCCGCTGGACGTGACCGACCCGGCCAGCGTCGCCGGCGCCTTCACCGCCGCCGAAGCCGCCTTCGGCCCCTGTGATATCATCGTCAACAATGCCGGCATCGCGGTGACCAAGCCGGCGTTGCAGCAGACCGCCGAGGACTGGGACGGCGTGCTGGACGTCAACCTGCGCGGCTGCTTCCTGGTGGCGACGGAAGCGGCGCGGCGGCTGGTCGCAGCGAAGCGGCCGGGCAGCATCATCAACATCGCCTCGGTCGGCGGCCTGCGCATCCTGATGGGGGTTGCCGGCTACACCGCCTCCAAGGCCGGGCTGGTGCAGTTGACGAAGCAACTCGCGGTGGAATGGGCACGCCATGGCATCCGGGTGAATGCGCTCTGCCCCGGCTATATCGAGACGCCGATCAACACCGAGTTCTTCGCCTCCGAGGCCGGGCAGGCGGTGGTCAGGCGGGTGCCGCAGCGCCGGCTCGGCCAGCCCGAGGATCTCACCGGCCCGCTGCTGCTGCTCGCCTCCGCCGCCGGCGCGCATATGACCGGCGCGGCGCTGGTGGTGGATGGCGGGCATTCCGTGAACGCCCTGTAGGATTGTACCGATGGACTTCAGCCTTCCCCCCGAGATCACCGACATCGCCCAGCGCATCCGCGCCTTGGTCGAGACGAAGCTGATTCCGCTGGAAGCCGATCCGGCGAGCTATGACGAGCACCAGAACATCGCCAAGCCGCTGCTGGCGCGGCTGCGGGCCGAGGCCAAGGCCGAAGGGCTCTGGGCTCTGCAGATGCCGAAGGAGCGCGGCGGCGGCGGGCTGCCGATGACCGGCCTCGCCGCCTGCTACGAGGAGATGAACCGCAGCATCTTCGGCCCCGTCGTCTTCCATGCCGCAGCACCGGACGACGGCAACATGCGCGTGCTGAACATGGTCGGCACCGAGGCGCAGAAGGCGCGCTGGCTGCAGCCGATCATCGATGGCGAGGTGCAGTCGAGCTTCGCCATGACCGAGCCGGACGGTGCCGGCAGCGATCCCTCGATGACCTACACCAAGGCCGAGCGCAAGGGGAACGATCGCTGGGTCATCAGCGGCCGCAAGCACTTCATCACCGGCGCCGGCGAGGCGAAGCACTTCATCCTGATGGCGCGCACCTCGGGTGACAACCGCACCGGCCTCACCGCCTTCCTCTTCCATGCCGACCAGCCGGGCTGGCGGATCACCCGTCGCATTCCGATCATGGGGCCGGAGGAGCATGGCGGGCATTGCGAGCTGGAGTTCGATGGGCTGGAGGTTACCGACGACAATGTGCTGATGGGCGTCGGCGACGGGCTGCGGATGACGCAGATCCGCCTCGGCCCGGCCCGCCTCACCCATTGCATGCGCTGGACTGGCATGGGCCGCCGCGCCCTCGAGATCGCCGCTGCGCATATCGAGCAGCGCCGCAGCTTCGGCACGACGCTGGCCGAGAAGGAGAGCGTGCAGCAGATGATCGGCCAGGCGGCGATGGAGCTCGACATCGGCCGGCTGCTGACCATGCGTGCCGCCTGGCTGCTGGACCAGGGGAGCCTTGCGCGCAAGGAGATCTCGATGGCAAAGATCGTCGCCGCCGATGCGCTTCAGAAGGCGGTCGACACCTCGCTGCAGCTGCTCGGCGCCCGCGGCTATTCTAAGGACACCCCGCTGGAGTGGATGTACCGCTACGCCCGCCAGGCACGGCTGGTGGATGGCGCGAGCGAGGTGCATCGCATGGTGCTGGCGAATTTCCTGCGCCGCCTGGGCAAGGATTTCTACCAATGGGGGTCCTACGGTGGATGACGCCGACCTGCCGCGGCTGGCCGCCAACCATGTGCCGCTCTCGCCCATCTCCTTCCTGGCGCGGGCGGCGCGGATCTACCCGCGGCGCGTCGCCGTCATCCATGGCGCGCGACGCCTGACCTATGCGGAGATGTTCGGACGCGCCCGGCGTCTGGCCTCGGCGCTGAGCCGGGCGGGCATCCGGCCCGGCGACGTGGTGGCGATCCTGGCACCGAACACGCCGGAGATGCTGGAGGCGCACTACGGCATCCCGATGGCCGGGGCGGTGATCTGCACGGTGAACATCCGGCTGGATGCGGCAGCGATCGGCTTCATCCTGCGGCACTCCGGGGCGCGGGCCTTCCTGGTCGACAGCGAATGGGCCGCCACGGCGCGTGCCGCGCTGGCGGAGGTTCCGGATGCGCCGCTCGTCATCGGCATCACCGACAGCGAGGCGCCGGGCACGGAGTCGACGGGCGGCATCGGCTACGAGGAATTCCTCGCCGGCGGCGATCCTGCCGCGCCCTACCGCATGCCGGAGGATGAGTGGGAGGCGATCAGCCTCTCCTACACCTCGGGAACCACCGGCGACCCGAAGGGTGTCGTCGCGCATCACCGCGGCGCCTATCTCAACGCCTGCGGCAATGCTCTGGCCTTCAATCTCACGCCACGCAGCGTCTACCTCTGGACGCTGCCGATGTTCCACTGCAACGGCTGGACCTACACCTGGGCCGTCACCCTGCAGGGCGCTACCCATGTCTGCCTGCGCCGGGTCGAGGCCGGGGCGATCTTCGCCGCCATCGCCGAGCATGGCGTGACGCATATGTGCGCCGCGCCCGTCGTGCTCACCATGCTGATCCATGCGCCGGCCGAGCAGAAGCGCAGCTTCGCCCACAGCGTCGCCATCGCCACCGGCGGCGCCGCGCCGCCCTCCACCGTCATCGCCGGGATGGAAGCGCTCGGCTTCGCGGTGACGCATCTCTACGGACTGACCGAATGCTACGGCCCGGCGACCATCTGCCTGTGGCAGCCCGGCCTCGACGAGATGCCGATGGTGGAGAAATCCGCCTTCATGGCACGCCAGGGCGTGAACCACCCGCTGCTGGAGGAGGCCGCGGTGCTGGACGCCACAACCATGGCGCCGGTGCCGGCGGATGGCGCGACCCTCGGCGAGGTGATGCTGCGCGGCAACACCGTGATGAAGGGCTACCTGCGTAACCCCCGTGCCAATGAGGCCGCCTTCTCCGGCGGCTGGTTCCACACCGGCGACCTCGGGGTGATGCACCCGGACGGCTACATCGAGGTGAAGGACCGGGCCAAGGACATCGTCATCAGCGGCGGCGAGAACATCTCGACCCTGGAGGTGGAGGAGGTGCTCTACGCCCATCCCGCCATCATGGAAGCCGCGGTGGTGGCGGTGCCCGACGCGAAATGGGGCGAGGTGCCGCACGCCTTCGTCACCCCCACCCCCGGCGCCACCCCGCCGACCGAGGCCGAGGTCATCGCCTGGTGCCGCGAGCGCCTTGCCCATTTCAAATGCCCGAAGCGGGTGAGCTTCGGGCCGCTGCCGAAGACCTCCACCGGCAAGATCCAGAAATTCGAGCTGCGGCAGCGGCTGCGCGCCTAGGAAAAGATGATGTAGCCTCCCCGGCAACGATATCGGGAGAGGCTTCCATGACCATCCTTCGCCGCAGCCTGCTGGCCACCCCTGCCCTGCTGGCGGCACCCGCGCTGGCCCAGGGGTGGTCGCCGGACCGGCCGATCCGCATCCTGGTGCCCTATACCCCGGGCGCCATCAACGACACCTTGGCCCGGCTGATCGGCGAGCGGCTGGGCGATGTGCTCGGCCAGCATGGGCTGGTCGAGAACCGGCCGGGCGCCAGCGGGTCGCTCGCCATCGCCGCCACGGCGCAGGCGGCGCCGGACGGGCAGCTGATCGCGGTGGCGAATACCGCCAACCTGGCGATGAATCCCTTCCTCTTCGCCAATACCGGCTATGATCCGCGGCAGGATCTGACCCCGCTCGCGGTCTGCGCCCGGGTGATGAATGCACTGGTGGTCCCGGCCGCCAGCCCCTTCCGCACCCTGGCCCAGTTGGTCGAGCAGGCCAGGGCGACGCCCGGCAAGCTGAGCTACGCCAGCTCCGGCGCCGGCAGCAGCCCGCATCTGGCGGCCGAGCTGTTCAAGCACCGCACCGGCACCGACATCGCCCATGTCCCCTATCGCGGCAGCGCGCCGGGGCTGGCCGATCTGATCGCCGGGCGGCTGGACTTCAGCATCGACAATCTGCCGAACACCCTGCCGCATGTCGAAGGCGGGCGGCTACGGGCGCTGGCCGTCACCGGCAGCGAGCGCGATCCGGCCATGCCGGATGTGCCGACCTTTCAGGAGGCCGGCTTCCCCGGCTACGAGGTCTATGTCTGGTTCGGTTTCGTCGGCCCGGGGCGGCTGCCGGCGGCAATCCGCGATCGGCTCGGGGCCGCGATCATCCGCATCGCCACCGGTGCCGAGACGGCGGAGCGCATCCGCCGCGCCGGCGCCACGGTCTGGACCCGGGACCCCGCGCAATTCACCGCCCTGCTCGGCCAGGAGCTGGAGAAATGGGGCACGGTGATCCGGGCCGCCAATCTACGGATCGAGTAGCTCGATCTACACCGGTGGGTCGTCGCGGCGGATGATGAAGCCATTCGCCACCCGCTCCATCCCGAGCGTCGGATACCAGCTCATCGGCTTCGGCGCGGAAAGCAGCAGCAGCATGCATTCCGGCCCGATGATCCGCTTGGTCTCGGCGATCAACGCCCGGCCGATGCCGCGCCCTTCGAAGCCCGGATCGACGCAGAGGTCCGAGAGGTAGCAGGCATAGGCGAAATCGCTGAGGCTGCGGGCGACCCCAACCAGCCGCCCCGTCGCGTCACGCGCCGTCACCACCAGATTGGCACCGGCCAGCATCCGCGCCATGCGCGCCGGATCATTCACCGGCCGGCCGAGGCCGGAGGCGCGGACCACGGCGATGAACTCCGCCGGATCCAGCCTTCCCTCCTCCCGTGCAACGCTGATGCCGGGTGGCGGGGTGGCGAGCGCCACCCAGGCGGCATGGCCGCGCAGCACCGGCGGGTCCTCGGGCAGATCATCCGGCATCGGCAGGTCCTCGCAGGCGGCGCGTCACGCCCAGAGCTTCGGGTTCAGCAGCACCTCGGCCATCTTCGCCGAGATCGCCGCCAGCAGCTTCTCGCCTTTCTCCGCGGTCGCGGCGCGCGCATCGCCGACCACACCCGAGGGCGACAGCGCCTTGAAGGACCGCCGCATGGCGAGACCCGGCGGCTGACCCTCGACCCGGGTCGACATCGGGCCATGCGCCTCGGCCAGGCGTTCGGTGCGGACGCTTTCGGGGCGGAGGTGCATGATCATCGAGGTCTCCGCCTCGCAGGCATGCATCAGCCCGGACTGCCGCTCCAGCAGCGGACCGATCACCTCCGGCACCACATGCCAATAGGTGCCGCCGGCCACCTTGATGCCGAACTCGACGGAGAATTCGGTGGCGGCGACGGCGACCGCCTCGGCATTGCCGCCATGGCCGTTCAGCAGCATCACCCGCTTGAAGCCGTGCCGCGCCGCCGATTTCACAATGCCACGAAGCACGCCGGCGAAGCTCTCATACTCCAGCGTGACGGTGCCGCCGAAGGCCATGTGGTGCTCGGCGAGGCCGGTCCAGACGCAGGGGGTGACCACCACCGGCCTGCCGGCGGCGCTGATGCGCTGCGCCGTGGCATGGGCGACGCCGGTGCCGAGGATGATGTCGACGCCCGTCGCCAGATGAGGGCCGTGCTGCTCCAGCGAGGCGATGGGGATGATGACCATCGCGTCCTCGACGGCGCGGGCACGCAATTCCTCGGCGGTGAGGCGCATCCATTCGAATTCATAGGCCATCGGTTCTCCCCTCCTGGCTCGGCGCGGCCGATCGACCCCGGCCGGGCAGCGGCTCCGCCATCGCCGGAACCTGCGCCCACCCCGGCACATCATCCAGCCGTCCAGCGCTGCCGATCGCTAGCGGGCGGAAGCTGATATCGCGAATATGCGGCAGCGGCTCCGCCTCGGCCATCGCATGGCGGGGGATGGGCATGGGCCGGCTCTCCGGCGCACCGCCTCTTGCGCGCGGCGCAGCGGCGGTCAAGCGGGGGTCGCTCCGCCGGTTACCCGATCCGCTCATAAGTCACCGTGCTACCGTCCTCGGCCTTGGTCTTCCAGGCGACCCAGCGGCCATCGGCGGCGTAGCGCCCCTCGCTCTCCTCCTCGCCGGTCACGCTCCAGCGCGCCCCGCCATCGGCCAGCGCGGCATGGGAGAATCGCAGCCGCATCGGCTTGCCGGTGTCATTGGCAAACAGCGGGCGGCCGTCGAAGCGGCGCACATCCCACCAGCTCAGCGGCGCCGCATTGGCCGGCAGGCGCAGCGCGCCCTCCGGCCCCTGCACCTGGATGCCATTGGCATCGGCCCGCGCCACCATCTCGGTCACCGTGCCGTTGCGGTCGCGGCGGGAGGTGGCGTCGCGCAGCCGGCCATCGGCCCAGACCTCGGTGAAGCGGTGCTGGAAGCGGAAGACGGTGATGCCCATCAGCTTCACCTGGATATCCACTTCGGTGCGGGCGGAGAGCACGCCATCAGCCTCGTTGAAGATGACGCGGTGCAGGCCGATCGGCGAGCCCTCGCGCAGGATGCGAAGGCGCAGCTCGCCCGGATGCGCCGCGGCCGCAAGCGGCAGCAGGGCTGCCAGCAGTGCGCGCCGCTGCACGGTCGGCCAGGTGCCGGGCTCCCGGCCCCTTCGCATCAGCGCGCCTCGGCCGGGCGGCGGGTCGGGGATTGCCTTGCGGTCGCCTCTGCCATCTGCGGGGTCCTTGTCAGTGGATCGGCGATGCACGCCCGGAGCGGGTTCGGCGACGGCCAGCCTCGGCCCGGCGGCGCCGATGCCGGCCTGATGTAGGGCTCCCACGCCGCTACCGCCATGGCGGCGGGGCGCACCACATGCCTCCGGCGCCGCCACTGCAAGGGGCACGACATTCTGGCCCGATCGTGGCACCATGCGGGGGATGCGCCAGCTGATGCTGCTCCGGCACGCCAAATCCTCCTGGGACGACCCGGGCCTGCCCGACCATGCCCGGCCGCTCAACGCTCGCGGCCGTCGTGCCGCCGCGGCCATTGCCCAGGCGATGCAGGAGCTGCGGCTTTCACCCGACATTGTCCTGGTCTCCTCCGCCCGCCGCACCCTGCAGACCTTGGAGGCGCTGACCCCCTTCGAGGATGGCGCGCTGATCGAGCCGATGGACGCACTCTACCTTGCCCCCTGGGCGCGGCTGCTGGAGGCGATCCAGGCGGTGCCGGAGACTGCCCGCAGCCTGCTCGTCCTCGCCCACAACCCCGGCCTGCACGAGCTGGCCCTGGCGCTGGCCGGGGCTGGCGCCCAGGCCGGCACCCATGCAGGCGCCGCCGGCCGGCCAAGCCGCGACCTGCAGCGCCTGACCGAGGGCTACCCAACCGGAGCCCTGGCTGAGTTCACCATCGCCTCCAGTTGGCGCCAGCTCGAACCTGGCGGCGGCCGGCTGGTGCGCTTCCTGGCGCCGCGCGACCTGCTGCCAGCGGAGCTACCCGCCTGAACACCTTCGATCCCACCGGCACCACCGCCGAACTGTCGCCTGCGGCCGAGGCCCCGCCTGCCGAGCTGCTGCCTGCCGGCCAGGTGCTGGAGCTGGAGCTGGACCCGGCCGCCGCGGCGCGGCTGCCGCGCCACCCGGTGATCGCCGCGCACCGCGACGGGCGCAGCCGTGGCCTGGCCGAGGAGCTTATCTGGCAGGACACCGCCAAGGGTTCCCTGGCCGCCGCCGGGCTGGCGCTGGAACGCGGCCGGCGCGGCCCGGCCCGGCTGCTGTGGTCGATGCCCGAGCCTGGCCTTCCCTGGCGCCCCGGCATCCCGCCCGAAGTCGCGGTGGAAGACCTGCCGGATGCGCCGCTGGTGCCGGTCGCTGCCTTCAGCGGCCGCCGCAGCCTGCTGGTGCTGCGCCTGCCGGAAGGCCCGGTGCGGGCGGAGCTGCTGGCCGGCAAGCTCCGCGCCGTGGCGGACGAACGGCCGCTGGCGCGGCTGCTGCTGGAAGGGCCGCCGGCGGCGGTGCTGGCGTTGGCTCGCAGCCTCGCGGCCGATGTGCCGCTGCTGCCGCCGAATACGTCCCTGGCTGAGGCGGGCCGCGCCCTGGCCCAGGGCACCACGCCGCGACCGCGCCGCCGTGGCGCCCCGGATCTTGGCACGGCGACGACGGTGGAAGCGGCACTGCTCAGCGCCCTGGGCCATCTGCTGGAGGTAATGCTGCACCACGCTCCTGCCTGCCAGCTTGGCAAGGGACCGGAGGGGGTGCACCAGCTGCGGGTGGCGCTGCGCCGGCTACGCTCGGTGCTGAAGGTGCTGCGGCCGGCGGTGCGCTGCCCGGAGGTGGACGGGTTCGATGTCGGGCTGAAGCGCCTGGCGGCGCGGCTGGGACCGGCGCGCGACTGGGATGTTTTCCTTGGCGGCATGGGCGCGGCGGTGGCAGCGGCATTGTCTGGCGAGCGGCGGATCGCCACGCTGCTGAAGGCGGCGGAGGCGCGCCGCCAGACAGCCTATGCGGCGCTACGCCAGGAGCTGGAAGGGCCGGGCTTCCGCCTGCTGGTGCTGGACGGGCTGGCGCTGCTGTTGCAACGCCCATGGCATGGCATCGGCTGTGCCCTCGGGCAGGTGGCGGCGGTGGATGCCAAGCCGCGGCTGCCGCCGGACACCCCGCTCGAGGATTTCGCCGCGCAGCTGCTCGATCGCCGGTGGCGCAAGCTGGCCGACAAGGGCGAGGATATCGCGGAGCACGGCGCCGAGGCGTTGCATGAGCTGCGGCTGGAGGCCAAGCGGCTGCGCTACGCCGCCGAGCTCTTCGCCCCGCTCTGGCCCGGCAAGTCGGCACGGCGGTTCCAGAAGCGGCTGGCGGCGCTGCAAGAAGCGCTGGGGCTGGCGAATGACGCCAGCGTGGCGCGCGGGCTGGTCGCCTCGCTGGGCAGCAAGGTGCCGGCCTGGGCGGTTGGCGCGGTCGAGGGCTATGCCACGGCGCGCGCCCTGCCCGCCCGCAAGCACGCGCTTGCCGCCTGGGAGGATCTGCGGCTTGCCGCGGTTTTCTGGCCCGAGGTCTGAAGCCACGACGAATTACGAATTACGCGAATGCGATCCAGGGTTGCGGCCGACCCGGCCGGCGCGTTAGGCGTTGGTCCATGCGCACCCGCCGCATCTTCCGCCCCGCCCCTTCCCCCCGCCGCTGGGGGACCCTTGCCGTCGGCGCCGCAGCGGTGCTCGGAGCCGCGGCGATCGCCGTGGCGGTGCCGCGGGAGTTGTTCGGCTCCGCCCCGCGCGACCAGTTCTGGACTGCCGGTCCCGAGGAGGTGCGGGTGCTGGACGGCGACACGCTCCGCCTCGGTGACCGGGTGCTGCGGCTGGCGGCGCTGGAGGTGCCGGACCGCGGCCGTGCCACCTGCCGCGACGGCGCCAGCCAGCCTTCCGATTGCGCCGGGCTCGCCGCTGAAAGCCTGGCACGGCTGGTGGCTGACCGGGCGGTGGAATGCCGGGTGCAGGGGCGCGACCGGCTCGGCCGCGGCCTCGGCACCTGCCGCGCCGGTGGGGTGGAGCTGAACGCCTCGCTGGTAGCGGCCGGCTGGGCGCTGGCGGAGCCCGGTGCGCAGCCGGCACTCGCCGCCGTGGAGGAAAGCGCGCGGCAGGCCGGGCGCGGGCTCTGGGCCTCCGGAGCCAGCCCGCCCGAACGCTGGCGTGGCCGGCCCTGACCCGTTCCCGCCGGGGGAATGTTCTTGGTTCGTCGCGCGATGCGTTGCCAAGGCCCGAAACCCACCGATATCTTGCGGCTATATCGCAGTGCACCAAACCGGCAACGCCCTGTGCGACGCCGCAACACCCGAGGGACATCAGACCATGAGCAGCACGGCTTCCGGGGCGGCCAAGCCGACCGTCACCGTCACGCTGGACGGCACCAACCGCAGCACCACCCTGCCGCTGCTCTCGGGCTCGATCGGTCCGCAGACGGTGGATATCCGCAAGCTGTATGGCGACCTCGGGATCTTCACCTTCGATCCCGGCTACGGCGCGACCGCAAGCTGCGAGAGCAAGATCACCTACATCGACGGCGACGCCGGCGTGCTGCTCTATCGCGGCTACCCGATCGAGCAGCTGGCGGAGAAGTCGGACTTCATCGAGGTGGCCTACCTGCTGCTGGAAGGCGAGCTGCCGAATGCGGCGCAGCTCGAGGCCTTCCGCAAGGGCATCACCAACCATACCATGGTGCATGAGCAGCTGCGGCGGTTCTTCGACGGCTTCCGCCGCGATGCCCACCCGATGGCGATCCTCTGCGGCGTGGTCGGCGCCCTGGCCGCCTTCTACCACGACAACCTCGACATCAATGACGCGCGGCAGCGCGAGATCGCGGCCTACCGGCTGATCGCCAAGGTGCCGACCATCGCCGCCTGGGCGTATAAATATTCGATCGGCCAGCCCTTCATGTATCCGCGCAACGACCTGAGCTATGCGGAGAATTTCCTCTACATGCTCAACGCCGTGCCGGCGGAGCCCTGGAAGGCCAACCCGATCCTGTCGCGCGCCATGGACCGCATCCTGGTGCTGCACGCCGACCACGAGCAGAATGCCTCCACCTCGACGGTGCGGCTGGCCGGCTCCACCGGCGCCAACCCCTTCGCCTGCATCGCCGCTGGCATCGCCGCCCTCTGGGGGCCGGCGCATGGCGGCGCCAACGAGGCGGTGCTGAAGATGCTGACCGAGATCGGCAAGCCGGAGAACATCCCGGCCTTCATCCGCGAGGTGAAGGACAAGAACAGCCACACCAAGCTCATGGGCTTCGGCCATCGGGTCTACAAGAACTTCGACCCCCGGGCGAAGATCATGAAGGACACCTGCCACGAGGTGCTGGGCGAGCTCGGCATCAAGGACGAGCCGCTGCTCGACATGGCGATGGAGATGGAGCGGATCGCGCTGACCGACGACTACTTCATCTCGCGCAAGCTCTATCCGAATGTCGACTTCTATTCGGGCATCATCCTGAAGGCGATGGGCATCCCGACGCATATGTTCACCGTGCTCTTCGCGGTGGCGCGGACCACGGGCTGGGTCAGCCAGTGGAAGGAACTGATCGAGGATCCCTCGCAGCGCATCGGCCGGCCGCGGCAGATCTACAGCGGCGCGGTGCAGCGGGACTACACGTCGGTCGATCGCCGCGGCTGAGCGGCGCGGTTGATCCACCGCCCTGCCGGGACCAGGCTCCCGGCAGGGCCTCGGCGCCGCGCTCGTCGCCTCCCATTGCTGGCCGGGCAACCAATGTGCGGAGTTGCCCGCCGGGCTGGCGCGGAGCATCAGCGGATGGCTGAAGACCCTCAGCCATCCTCGTACCACGCGCTTTCGCCTCGGCGCGCATGTTTCCGTGCTCTTCCCGGACCTGGCGCCGGTGGCCTCCTCCGGCGGTGCGCATATGCGGACCTTCAGCACTTGCCGAATGCCGAGAGGCGCCGCGTCCATGCGCGGACGACCTGAATGAGGCGGCGCTGCTGCCCCACCCAACGGATTGCCGCGAGGCATCGCGAAACCTGCTGCCGAGGCGGTCGCCGCCGCTGAAGCCGCGCTGAAGGGCTGAAGGGCTGAAGGCGCCGCATGGCCGATTTGTAAGCCAGCCAACAATTGAGAAGATCATAACGCGGCTTATGTTCAGCGGCATGAGAATAAGCCGCGATGCCTGACCAGCCCGACGAGCTCCTGATCCTGCTGACCGAGGTCGCCCGCCTGGTGCGGACCCGGGCCGACCGTCGCGCCCGCGCCCACGGCATGACCCGCGCCCAATGGATTACCCTGGTCCGGCTGCGCCGCCAGGATGGCATGACCCAGCGCGAGCTGGCCGAGATCCTGGAGGTGGAGCCCATCACCGCCGGGCGGCTGGTCGACCGGCTCGCCTGCCGTGGCCTGATAGAACGCCGTGCCGACCCCGCCGATCGCCGGGTCTGGCGGCTGCACCTGACCGCTGCCGCCGATCCCGTGCTGGCCGAGATCGACGCCGCCCGCCGTGGCTTCGCCGCCGAGACGATGCAGGGGCTGGGCGAGGCCGAACGCAGCGCCACCCGTGCCGCGTTGCTGCGGCTGAAAGCCAATCTGCTGGCCCCGGATGCCGATGCCGGCGAGGCCGCCTGAGAAAGCGAAGGAGACCATGCCCGAAGGATCGATCCGTGCCACGCAGGCCCCTGCGGCGGCAACCGAAGCCGAGCCGCCGCCCCGTCGCCGTCGCTGGCTGCGCCCGGCGCTGATGCTCGGCGGCGTGCTGGCGGTGGCGATCGGCGCCGGCGTCCTCTGGCTGCATGGCGGCCGCTACGCCGGCACCGACGATGCCTATGTCTAGGCGGACAAGCTGCTGCTGGCCACCGATGTCGCCGGCATCGTCCAGCGGATCGCGGTGCGCGAGGGTGATAGGGTGCAGCCAGGCCAGGTTCTGGTGGTGCTCGACCCCGCACCGTTCCGTCACGCGCTGGACCAGGCGCGGGCACAGCTCCAGCAGACCGCGCTGAGCCTCGGCGCCATGCAGGCGGACTACCAGCGCATCCAGCGCGACATCGCGGCGCAGGCGGCGGCGGTGAACCTCGCCCAGGTGCAATTCGACCGGCAAAACCAGCTGGTCGGCACCAGCGCGGCGCTGCGCTCGGCCTATGATCAGGCGCGCTTCGGCCTGCTGCAGGCGCAGCAGCAGCTGGAGTCGCTGCGCGCCCAGGCGCAGGTGCAGCTTGCGAAGCTCGGCGGCGACGCCAACGCACCGGTGGAGCATCACCCGGACTACCTCGACGCTGCCGCCCGCGTCGCCGAGGCGGAGCGGCAGCTCGACCACACCACCCTCCGGGCGCCCTTCGCCGGGGTGGTGACGCAGGTCTCCTCGGTGCAGCCCGGGCAATACCTGGCGGCGGCGACGCCGGCCTTTGCGCTGGTCTCCTCCGACCATGTCTGGGTGGATGCGCTGCCGAAGGAAACCGACCTGACGCATGTGAAGCCGGGTGATCCGGCCACCATCACCATCGATACCTATCCTGGTGTCATCTGGCAGGGCAGCGTGGAGAGCATCAGCCCGGCCTCGGGTTCGACCTTCAGCGTGCTGCCGGCACAGAACGCCTCGGGCAATTGGGTGAAGGTGGTGCAGCGCATCCCGGTGCGCATCCGGGTCGAGCAGCCGGCGGATGCGCCGCGGCTGCGCGCCGGGATGAGCGCGGTGGTCTCGATCGACACCGGCCACGAGCGGCACCTGTCGGACATCTTCTGATGGATGAGAGTCCAAGGGACGAGGAGCCGGTCGCCAGCCGCGGCATCATCACCGTCTGCGCCATGGCGGCGACCTTGATGCAGGCGCTGGACGGCACCATCGCCAATGTGGCCCTGCCCTACATGCAGGGTGGGCTGGCGGCGACTGCCGACCAGATCACCTGGGTGCTGACCAGCTACATCACCGCCGCCGCCATCCTGACCGCGCCGGTGGGGTTCCTGGCGGCGCGCTTCGGCCGGCGTGCGGTCTTCCTGGTCTCGGTCGGCGGCTTCACCGCCGCCTCCGTGCTCTGCGGCGCGGCGCAGTCGCTGCCGCAGATGGTGGTGTTCCGGCTGCTGCAGGGCGCCTTCGGGGCGGCGCTGGTGCCGCTTTCGCAATCCACCATGCTCGACATCTATCCGCCGGCGCAGCGCGGCTCCGCCATGGCGATCTGGGGCATGGGGGTGATGGTCGGGCCGATCCTCGGGCCGACTCTGGGCGGCTGGCTGACCGAGAGCTGGAATTGGCGCTGGGTGTTCTACGTGAACCTGCCCTTCGGCATCCTCGCCTTCCTCGGGCTGATGGTGTTCCTGCCGAAGGACCGTGGCGATGCCGGGCGTGGCTTCGATTGGCTGGGCTTCGGCGTGCTGGCGCTCGGCATCGGCGCCTTGCAGATCATGCTCGACCGGGGCGAGCTGCTGGCCTGGTTCGGCTCCACCGAGATCATCCTCGAGGCGGTGCTGGCCGGGCTCGGCATCTACCTGTTCCTGGTGCATCTGGCGCTGGCGCCGCGGCCCTTCATTCCGCCGCGCATCTTTCGAGACCGGAATTTCGCAGCCGGGCTCGGCATCATGTTCGCGGTCGGCGCCATCCTGTTTTCCACCGCGGCGCTGCTGGCGCCCTATCTGCAGATCCTGGGTGACTACCCGGTGTTCACCGCCGGGCTGGCGATGGCGCCGCGCGGCCTCGGCACCATGGCGGCGATGTTCGTGGCCGGGCGGCTGGCGGCGCGGTTCGACCCGCGGCTGGTGATGCTCGGCGGCATCCTGCTGCTGTCCTGGACCCTCTGGACCATGATGCACTGGACGCCGGACGTCTCGATGACGACCCTGGTGACCACGACGGTGCTGCAAGGGATGGGGCTCGGCTTCGTCTTCATCCCGTTGAACCTCGTCGCCTTCGCCACCCTGGACCCCGCCCTGCGGACCGATGGCACGGCGCTGATCAGCCTGCTGCGCAACCTCGGCAGCGCCATCGGCATCTCCGCCATGGCGGCGCTGCTAACGCGGAATACCCAGGTGATGCATGCCGATCTCGCGGCCAATATCTCGCCGCTGAACCGGCTCTTCGAGTTGCCGGCGATCCACCGCTTCTGGGATTTCACGACCGCCGGTGGCGCCGCGGCGCTGAATGCGGAGGTGACGCGGCAGGCCAGCATCATCGCCTATGGCAATGACTTCTACCTGCTGATGCTGCTGGCACTGGGAATGCTGCCGCTGCTGCCGCTGATGCGCCGGCCGCCGCGCGCGGTCGCGGCGGGGCCGGCGCATGCGGCGATGGATTAGGAGGTGACCGGTGACGGCGGCTTCTGTTGCGGCAGCAGGGCGTCGTCGATCGCCTTGGCCCGCAGCGCCGCGGTGCGGGTGCCGATGCGACCCCAGTATTGCTCGAAGGCCGGGCGCTTCTCGATGGTGCCGAATTGCATGCCCCAGCCGATCTGCGCGCCGAGATAGACATCGGCGGCGCTGAACCTCTCCCCCGCCACGTACCGGTCGTGCGAGACCGCCTGCTCCAGCACATGCAGCACGGCGTCGAGGCTGCCGAAGCCGGCCATGGCCTCGCGTCCCTCCGGCACCACCAGCCCGAGCGCCTTGTTGGTCGCCGCCTGCTCCAGCGGGCCGGCGGCGAAGAACAGCCAGCGGTAATAGGCGGCACGCTTCCCCGGCGGCGGCGCCAGCCCGGCGGCGGGGAAAGCATCGGCGAGGTAGGCGCAGATCGCCGCCGCCTCCGTCACCACCGCCTCGCCGTGGCGCAGCGTCGGCACCTTGCCCATCGGGTTGATCGCCAGATACCCGGGCGCCTTCATCGTCGTGGCGTAATCCAGCACCTCGGTCCGGTAGGGCTGCCCGACCTCCTCCAGCATCCAACGGACGATCCGGCCGCGCGACATCGGATGAGTGTAGAAGACGAGATCTTCGGGCATCGGGCTACTCCCCCCTCGGCAACGCGCCGCCCCAACCGCCGGGCGGCCCCCGGGTTCAACGCTTCGGCTTCAGCACATTGGCCATGATCGCCTGGGTCTCGGCGGAAGCCAGGCGCTCGGTGAAGATCGCCAGCTCCTCCTCCATCCGCGCCAGCAGCGCCGGCTGGTCGGGCCGCAGCAGCCGCTTGGTCGCCCGCAGTGCCTCCGCCGGCTTCCGCGCCAGCGCCCGCGCCGTGGCCGTCGCGTTCGGTAGCAGCTCCGTCCGCGGCACCACCCGGTTGACAAAGCCTAGGCGCTCGGCGGTGGCGGCGTCGAAGAACTCGCCGAGGAACATCAGCTCCGCCGCCTTGTGCCGCCCGACGATCCAGGGCACCAACAGCGAGGAGCCCAGCTCCGGCACCACGCCGAGGTCGACGAAGGGTAGCCGGAACCGCGCCTCCGGCGCCGCATAGACCAGGTCGGCGTGCAGCAACATGGTGCAGCCGATGCCGATGGCGAGGCCCTGCACCGCGGCGACCATCGGCTTGTCGAGCGCCGCCAGACCGGAATAGACCCGCCTGCTCGGGCGTGGGCCGGCATCGGCGGGACGGCTGCGGAAATCGGCGATGTCGTTGCCGGCGCAGAATACGTCCTCGCAGCCGGTGATCAGCAGACAGCGAATCGCATCCTCCGCCGCGGTGCGCTCGATCGCCTCGGCCAGGCCGGCGTACATCGCCTGGGTCAGTGCGTTCTTCTTCTCCGGCCGGTTGAGCGTCACCGTGCAGACACCCTCGGCAACCTCGATGCGGACCTGCTCGGACATGGTGTTTCCTCCTGCGCTGCGCGGCATAGCAGGCGGGTGGGCCGGCGGCGTCAAGCGTTCCGGCGATGCCCCCTCGCCGCCACCGCGCCGACGTGGCAGCCTGGGTGCAACAAACGGGAGGACACTGATGGGACCGATCGAGACGCGGCGCCGCGGGCTGCTGGGCATCGGGCTGGGGGCCGGACTCACCGCCGGGCTGGCCCGGCCGGGTCTGATCCCGAAGGCGGTGGCGCAGTCGTCGCGACCGGTTTCGCTGGTGGTGCCCTTCCCGCCCGGCGGCTCCACCGACGTCATGGCCCGGCTGCTGGCGGACCGCATGGGCCCGGCGCTAGGCCAGCCAGTGGTGGTGGAGAACCGCCCAGGCGGCGCCACCGTGGTTGGCGCCGAGGCAGTGGCACGGGCGGCGCCGGATGGCTTCACCGTGCTGGTCAACAGCGGCACCACCCTCACCATCAACCCGCTGCTGATGCGCAACCTCTCCTACAAGATGGAGGATTTCGCGCCGGTCTCGCTGCTCAGCGTGCTGCCCTTCGCGCTGCTGGTGCAGAACCGGCTGCCGGCGACCATCCCGGAATTCGTCGCCCTCGCGAAGTCGCGGCCGGGCGCGCTGAACTACGGCACCAACGGCCCCTCCTCCTTCAACAACATCGCCGCGGTACTGGTCTCCGACGCCCTCGGCATCCGCATGCAGGATGTGACCTACCGCGGCGATGCGCAGCAGCTGGCGGCCTTCCTGGCCGGCACACTGGATGTGCTGATGGTTGGTGGCGCCTCGGCGATCCAGCCGCACCGCAATGGCCAGGGCCGCATCCTTGGCTGGACCGGGGAGAAGCGGATGCCCTTCATGCCGGAGATCCCGACCTTCGACGAAGTGGTGCCGGGCACGGTGGCGCAGACCTATTTCGGGCTGATGGTGCCGGCGCGCACGCCGCGCGCGGCGATCGACCGGCTCTCCACCGCCGCGACCACGGCGTTGCAGGCCCAGGACCTGCGGGAGCGGCTGCTGGCCGAGGGGCAATTCGCCATGGGCACCAACCCGGATGATTTCGCCACCTTCCTGCGGCAGGAGGCCGACCGCTGGCGCCCGGTGCTGCAGAAGATGAATCTGCAGATCGATTAGCGCGGCTCCGTTCATCCGCGCCGCCGGTCAGAACGCCGGCGGCGCCTCCCCCTGCACCTGGGTGCGGTGCATGATGCGCCGGGTCGTGGCGTCGAAGGGGTCGCGCCGGTGCATGGTGCAGCGGTTGTCCCACAGTACCAGGTCACCGACGCGCCAGCGGTGTGCCCAGCAGATCGCCGGGCTGGTGGCATGCGCCCAAAGCGCGTCCAGCAGCGCCTCGCTCTCGGCCAGCGCCAGCCCGTCGATATAGGCCATGCGGCGGCGGCCAAGGTAGAGCATCTCCCGCCCGGTCTCCGGATGGCGGCAGACCAGCGGGTGCAGATGGCCGGGGGCGAGGCGCGGGTCGTCGGTCGGCGTCACCCCGGCGCGGAGAAAGCCGCCGCTGTTGTAGGTGCCGTCATGCTTGACCCGCAGCCCGCGCGCCCGATCCCGCAACGCCGGCGGCAGCCGCTGATAGGCCGCATACATGCTGGCGAAATGGGTGTCGCCGCCGGCCGGCGGGATCTCCAGCGCATAGAGCATTGAGGCCTTGGGCGGCCGCGGCAGATAGGACATGTCGGTGTGCCAGACCGCCTCGCCATTCCCGAGGCTGCCGATCGGCCGGCCCTTCTCGTCCAGCACGTTGGAGACGACGTAGAGCTCCGGCCGGCCGGCATGGATGCTCCGGCCATGCTCCTGCACCGGTGCGTGGTCCAGCGCCCCGAAGCGGCGGCTGAAGCCGATGAGCTCATCCGGGCTCAGCGACTGCTCGCGGAACAGCAGCACGCCGTGGTCCAGCCAAGCCTGGTGGATCGCCGCGAAGCTGGTGTCATCGACCCTGCGCAGGTCGAGGCCGCGCAGCTCGGCCCCCAGGGCGGCGCCGGTCGGCACCAATTCGATGGTCGCAGCCTGGCACATGCCCGCCTCCCCTTGTGCTTGGCGACAGGATAGCCGCTTCCCGGCGGCCGGTGCATGCGGGATTTCAGGTTCCTTCCGTGCGCCACGCGGCAGGATACAGAGCGGGGAGAAGGCGATGCCAGGACGGCGGGATATCACCGCGCTGGCACTTGGCGCATGCTGGCTGGTGGCGGGCTGGCTGGCGCAGCCGGCGACAGCCTTGGTGCTGCGCCAGCCAGGGCATGGCGCCGGTGGGCGGCAACGCCAGGGAGTTCGCCATGGTGCTGGCGCGTGACCTGCCACGCTGGGCGCGGGTGATCCGGGAAATAGAGATCCCAGCGGATTGGGTCGGGCGGTAGGCAGCCGGCGATCGCGGTTCCATCCACCCGCCGCCTCGGCTAATCTTGGGCGCTGCGGCGCAGCAGGCCGCCCCCAGCGCCGGAGCCGCCCACTGTCCAGTCAGCCCGCGTCCAGCCGCATCGTCACCCTGACGCTGAACCCGAGCCTCGACATCGCCAGCGACGCCGATGCCATCGTCGCGCTGCGCAAGGTCCGCACCCGCAACGAGCGCTTCGACCCCGGTGGCGGCGGCATCAACGTCTCCCGTGTGGTGCAGACGCTGGGCGGGGAGACGCTGGCGATCATCGCCGCCGGCGGCCTGCCCGGGGCGCTGCTGGAACAGATGCTGGAGGCGCAGGCGGTGCCTCACCGCACCGTCGGGATCGCCGGCTGGACCCGCATGGCGCATACGGTGAACGACCTCTCGACCCGCCGCGAGTTCCGCTTTGTCCCCGAGGGCCCGGAGCTGACAGAGGCGGAATGGCGCGCTGTGCTGGCGGCGATGGAAGCCGAGCCCGGCGACTGGGTGGTCGGCAGCGGCAGCCTGCCGCTCGGCGTGCCGGCCGAGTTCTACGTCCATGCAGCCGAGCTGGCACGGCGGCAGGGAAGGCATTTCGTGCTGGATACCTCAGGGGCGCCGCTGAAGGCGGCGCTCGGCCATGGGCTGGCGCTGATCAAGCCGAGCCGCGGCGAGTTCGAGGCGCTGGTCGGCCGGCCACTCGGCACGCCGCGGGCGCTGAACGAGGCGGCGCTGGCGATGGTGCGCAGCGGCGCCGCTGGCATGGTGGTGGTCTCGCTCGGCCAGCAGGGCGCCTTGCTGGCGACGCCGGAGGCGGTCACCCGGCTGCCGGCGCTGGATGTGCCGGTGGTGGGCGCCGTCGGCGCCGGCGACAGCCTGGTGGCCGGGATGGTGCTGGCGCTGGCGCGAGGCGAGAGCCCGAAGGAAGCCTTCGCCTGGGGCATGGCGACCGGCGCTGCGGCGGTGATGCAGCCCGGCACCGCCCGCCCACGGCCGGAGGATGTGGCGATGCTCAGGGCGCGGATCGGCGCGGTCTGATCCCACGGCGCGCCCGCCGCGCCGGCATCCATCCGGTGGGCCGATGACCGGCCCTGCCGAACTCAGACGCCGTTCCGCCGGACATCATGCTGCGGTTCCTCCCTTCCGCTTGGCCCGGTAGAGCGCCGGCCGGCGGCATTGGCCAGGTCCGTATAATCGGGGTGACCGTGAAAGGTCGCCACGCCGACCAACAGGGTGACCCGCGGCTTCTTCCCATCCGCCGGCCGGAGTGGCCTGGCCACCATCTGCCGGCGGATGCGCTCGGCGGCCTCCAGCGTCCTAGCGGGACCGGTCTCCACCAGGAACTCCCCCGCCCTAGCGGAAGACGAAATCGCCTACCCGGCAGGCATCCAGGATGGTCTCGGCGACCCGCTTTCGTACGATATCGCCGCCGGCATAGCCGTAGCGATCGTTCATTGCCTTGACGTGACCCGCATCGGTCATCAGCGGGCTGAGGGCAGCGCCCGCGCGTGCCGACAGCGCCACCTCGCGGCTCAGTGCGATCGCACCCGGGAGGAGCCCGGTCGGCAGATACTTGATCTCGCTGATCTTCGCCTGCAGCCAGAGGCGATGCGCCACGGGCGATGGCGTCGCAGAATGCTCGCGACAACCGAGTAGTACGCGTCGGGACAAGCCTCTTCAGCACGCACCAAAATCAGGCGGTAGATCCAAGACCGGCCCGCGCTACAAACATTCTGCTTCAGCGTGCAATGTCTGATATTGGCTTGAGTGGAGGAAGGAGGCCACCGAAGGTCGTCCGTCAGTCCCGCCGCTTCAGCGCCAGCCGTCGTGCCGGCCGCCCGGTGCAGACCTCGGCAAAGCGCGCCAGCACCTCCGCCGGCCAGCTGGTCACCCGCCGCACCCCGAGGTCGATGCAGAGGTAGAGCACCTCGTTCTCCGCCGCGAGCCAGCCCTCGGTCGCATGGTACATCCGGTGCACCGCCAGCAGCCGCTTGGCATCATAGGCCAGCACCTCGTTGGTGCAGGACAGCGGCATACCCTCATGCAGCTCGCGCACGTAGTTCACCCAGGTTTCGGCGGCGAAGGTGCCGAGGCCCTGGACCCGGAACGGCGCGCCAAGCCCGAGCTTCGGCCAGAGCTGGTCGGTCGCCATGTCGAAGACCGCCAGGTAGAAGGCCATGTTCATGTGGCCGTTGTTGTCGACCCAATCGGGACGGACCACCGCCAGGGGCGGGCCGCCCGGCGGGGTGGCCAAGGCATCGTCGGGCATGCGCAGTCGGTCTCCGGCAGCAGTCCCGCCCCTCATCGCCCGAAACGCCGGCCGAAGCCAGATGTGCTGCCGGGATTGGACGACCGGCGCCCCTCAGTGGATCTCGTCGGAGCGCGACAGCGCATCCTTCAGCTTGCCGATGTCGAAATCATCGCGCTTCGCCATCTCCAGGATCACCGCCTCGCGCCGGGTGCAGAGGTCGATGGCGGCGGGCAGCTGGCGCACCGCCTCGGCCGGGATCACCACCGCGCCATGCCGGTCGGCATGGATCACGTCGTCATGCATCACCGGCATGCCATGGACGATCACGTCGCGGCCGAAATCCACCATGTGAACATGCGCATGGCTCGGGTTGATCATGCCGCCGATGATCTGGAAGCCCGGCGCCAGCATGTCGATGTCGCGGAACGACCCGCTGGTGACGCAGCCGAGGCAGCCAAGGCCCTTGTGGACATTGCTGTTCACCTCGCCCCAGAAGGCGCCGAAGCCCGGCGTTTCGTCCAGATCCTCGATCACCGCAATGGTCGGCAGATCGGCGTCGGCGACATATTCGTACCAGCCGACGCGCGCCGCCTTGTCCTCTTCCCGCGACCGGCCGGAGGGCGCCGCGGCGCGGATCTGCCCGGTGCGGGCCAGGCCGCAGATCGGCGGCAGGGAGGGGTCGGCAGCGACAAAGGGCTGCAGGGTGAAGCCGCGGCCGCGCCGGGCCGGCATCACCAGTTCCATCGCGTTGCAGATGGTCGGCGTATCCCAACGCCGCAGCAGTTCCAGATCGGCACGGGTGAAGCTGCGCTCGGTCATGGCAAGGAACCTCCCGGGTTTCGCGGCAGCATCCGGGAGGCAGGTCCGGCGGTCAATTGTCCTGCGCTGGGCAACCGCGGGTGAAGCTTTCGCGTCACCCTCCGCCGGTGTCCCTGGCAGGGTTGCGGAGGCCCGGCGCTTCGATTAGCGGCAGGGCGCGAACAGCGGGCGAGGGCATATGCGGAAGACGCTTCTGGCGGCCGGCCTCGCCTCCCTCGCGATGCTGCCCCCGGTCGCCGGCCCGGCCACGGCACAGGGCTATGGCAGCGCCGCCGTCGCCAATGTCGGCCCGCCCGAGGATGCGCTGTTCCCTGGCCTCGCCGCCTTGCAGGACCGGCTGGAGGAGCAGGGCTGGATGCTGCGCGGCCAAGCCACCTTCGTGCTGCAGGGCCACCCCGGCTTCCGCTCGCCCTATCGCGGCGAGGGCAGCCTGGCGCCGAAGGCGAATGCGCGAAACACGCTCTCGACCGACCTGATCCTCGGCCGCCAGCTCTGGCCAGGGGCGGAGGTGGTGGTCGACGCCTCGGTTACCCGCGGCTTCGGCCTCTCCAATTCCACCGGCGTGGCAAGCTACCCGAACAACGAGGCGTTCCGGCTGGGCAGCACCGAGCCCAGTTTCTTCGTCCCGCGCGCCTTCTTCCGCCAGACCATCGCGCTCTCCGCCGACAGCATCGAGGATGCCGACCCGCTGCGCTTCGGCACCACCCGGCCGCGCGAGCGGCTGACCATCACCCTCGGCAAATTCTCGGTCTGGGATATCTTCGACGACAACCTCTACGCCCATGACGCCCGCACCCAATTCCTGAGTTGGGGGCTGGTCGGCGCCGGCGCCTTCGACTTCGCCGCCGACGGCCGCGGCTGGACCGAGGGCGCCGCCGTCGAATGGGAGGATGGGCGCTGGGGCATCCGGCTCGGCGCCTTCCGGGTGGCGCGGCAGGCCAATGGGCTGTTCCTCGACCCTGCGGTGACCCGCGGCTTCCAGGCAATCATCCAACTCGACAGGTTCTGGAGCCTGGGTGGCCGGCCGGGGGCGCTGCGCGGCCTCTACGGCCTGTCCCGCACCCGGCAGTCGCGGTGGGAGGAATTGCCGCCCGACGGCACCGCCCCCTTCGCCATCAACCCGCAAGGCTACCGGAACAAGCACATGCTGGCGGCGAACCTCGAGCAGGAAGTGGCCGATGGTGTCGGCGTCTTCGCCCGGTTGTCCTGGAACGACGGGCGGACGCAGAATTGGATGTTCACCGAAATGGACCGCGCCGTCTCCGCCGGGCTCGCCTTCGACGGCAAGCGCTGGGACCGCCCCGGCGATACGGTAGGCGTTGGCTTCAACCTCGCCTGGATCTCGGCCGGACGGCGGCGCTACCTGGAGGCTGGCGGCATCGGCTTCATCACCGGCGACGGCCGCCTGTCCTATGCCCCGGAGGCGGCCATGGAGGCCTATTACGACGTCCGGCTCGGCCCCGGACTGAATGCCGCCGCCAATCTCCAGCTGGTGGTGAACCCGGCTTACAACGCCGACCGCGGGCCGGTGCCGGTCTTCGGGCTGCGGCTGCATTCGGCATTCTGAAGCCAAGGCACCCGGCGCATGGATGATCCGGGTTTCCTCACTCAAAACCCCGTGAGCATATGTCCGGGCCAGCCGTTTTGAGACGCTTCCTCAGCTTTATCCCGCTACCGAGAGTTGTGTAGCCAAGCACGCCATATACGTAACGAGCAGGCTCAGCTAGATTGCACCCAGCCTCGGAGGTCTCGCCATGTCGCCAGCGTCCCGCGCCTTTCTTCGTCTCTGCGGCCTTGCCCTGGCTGTTTCGCCGCTACTGCTCACCCCGCCGGCCGCTGCGCAGCGCGGCAGCGACCCAAGCGTGAATCAGCTGATCGACCAGCTGCGGCCCGGCCAGGGCACCCGCGGAATTCGCCTCCCGAGCGAGGCGCCGCCACCGGCAGCCAACCCGGCCGTCGCCGCATCCCGCACCGCGCCGACCGAGCTGCCTGCGGCATCGCTGCGGGTGCAATTCGCCACCGGCTCGGCCAATCTCACTCCGGCCGCTGAGCGGACGCTGGAGACGCTGGGCCGCGCCCTGACCTCGAACGATCTGCAGCAATTCCGATTTCGAATCGAAGGCCATACCGATACGATGGGCGATGCTGAGGTCAATCGCACCCTGTCCGAGCGACGCGCCCTGACGGTGCGGGACTTCCTGGTCACCCGCTTCGGCGTGGCGGCGGCGCGGCTGGAGCCGGTCGGGCTCGGTGAGGCGCAGCCTCTGGTCGCGACCGGGGACGAGGTCGCGGAGGCCCGCAACCGGCGCGTGCAGATTGTCAATATTGGTGGTTGATCGCGCCCTGGTTTCAGGACCCTTTCTCCCTGATATGCTGATCCCGTTCCTGAGGAGACCCTTGATGGTGCGCCTGACGATGTTTCTTGGCGCGGTTGCCTTGGTCGCGGCTACCACCGCGCCAGGCCCGGCAGCGGCGCAGAGCGATCTGGCGGCACAGTCGCTGATCGACCGTCTCCGTCCGAGTGCCGCTTCCAGCAGCCGGGGGATCCGAGTCCAAGGCGAGGCAGCGACACCCTCCACCCCGGCCGCGCCGGCGCCGGTCTGGCGCCCCGCCGCGGCCGTGCCGGCGCCGCAGGCCGCAGCCCGGACCACGGCCGCACCGCCCGCGCAGCCGCGAGAGACAACCACGGATGCACCTTCCGTCTCCATTACCGTCACCTTCGCCAGCGGCTCATCCGCGCTGACGCCAGAGGCGGAGCGTGCGCTGGCACCGCTCGGCCGCGCCCTGGCCTCGCCCGAACTTGCCCCCTATCGCTTCCGTATCGAGGGCCATACCGACACCGTTGGCGATGCCGCGGTGAACCAAGCGCTGTCCGAGCGCCGTGCGGCTGCGGTGCGCCAGCATCTGTCGCGGGTCTATAATGTCGATGCCGGCCGGCTGGTCGCCATCGGCTTCGGCTCCAGCCAGTTGCTGGTGCAGACCCCGCCGCAGGTGGCCGACCCGCGCAACCGTCGCGTCCAGGTGGTGAACATCGGCAACTGACAGCGCCGATGTCGGAAGATCAGGACGCCACCGTCCGGCTGACGCCGGCGGCACAGGCCGCCGCGCCCGCTACCCCGGCCGGGGCGAAGGCGATCTCAACCGCCGGGCAGGGCCTGCCGAGGACCGGCCTCGCCGTCTGCGCGGCGGTGCTGGCGCTGTCTTGCATCGCCGCTTGGCTCCTCCTCGTCTCGCCAGCGCCCAAGCGGCCGCAGGACGTGCAGCCCGTGGTGCCGGAACTGCCGACGGCGCCAGTGGCAGCGCTGCCGTACAAGGTCGCGCCGATGCTGGATGAGGCCGGCATCCTCGCCCTGCAGCCGGAGCAGCCGATCATGCTGCGGCTGCAGTCCAACCCTGCCATCTTCGTCCTGCTCTTCACCGACCTCGATCAGCAGGGCGCCGCGCTCAACCGCGTAGCGGCGCTGATCGAGAAGCGCGGGCTGCCGCGCGACCGGCTATTGACCGATGCCGAACTGGCGGCGGCGATCGCCGCCTCCGGCGATACCCCTGCCACCTGGTTCTTCGGCCATGACTACCGCGCCAGCGATCTCGGCCGCTTCTTCAGCTTCGCCCTGCGCGACGGGGTGCCGCTGAACGAGGCGGAGCTCTGGGTCCGTGACCGGCTGCGCGACGCCCTGGCGCAATCCAAACCAGGCGGGGCAGTGGCGCTGGTCTCCGTCGCCAATGCCGGGCCGCAGATGGATGCGACCATGCGGGCGGTCATCCTGCGGCATGAAGTGGCGCATGGGCATTACTTCACCCTGCCCGGCTTCGCCGCCCATGTGCACATGGTCTGGCACGACCGTTTCTCGGACGCCGACCGGGTGGCCTTTACCACGCTGTTCGCCCGCGAGGGCTATGATACGACGAACGCCGAGCTGATGGCCAATGAGGCCATGGCCTATATGCTGTTCACCCCGGACCCGCGCATCTTCAACGCCGGCATGGTAGGCATGACGGAGCCGCAGTTGGACCGGCTGCGCGAGCTGATGCGCCTGGGGCTGCCGTTGCCCTGAGCGGCGCCTTTCACGGTGAAGCCGGAACGGCTGAAGCCCATCACACCGGACCCATCCGCCGGAGGTGGCAAGCGCGCCTCCCGTGAAGGCCGGAGTTGGCCGGCTGCGTCGTGGCGCGATCCCGCTCCGGAGCAGGTTCAGGTCGACCGTACCGGATCAGTCTCAAACCCGTGCTCTGGAAGCGTCCCGGTCTGGAGCAGCTATTTCCGCAGGCCACCGATGGTCTGGGTGACACTCCTCTCCTGCGGGCCTGGCGTTCGTCCGCACGCCGGCCCGCCTTAGCCTGTCGCTTGCAGAGAGGTTCACGCGCCGGAGCGCTCACGCCTCGCCGCGATCCGCTCTAACCTGTCGCAATGCGCTCCCTCACCTCCCTTGACTGGCTGGCCCTGGCCGTCTTCGCCGCTTCCTGGGTCGGCTACACGCTGGTGGTCGATAAGCTGCCGGTGCTGCACCGCCGCAGCGTCATCGCCGCCATGGATGCGCATCGTCGCCGCTGGATGCACACCATGATGAAGCGGGACAACCGCATCATGGACACCCAGATCATCGGCAATCTGATGAACAGCACCTCCTTCCTCGCCAACACTGCCATTTTCATCCTCGGCGGTCTGGTGGCGATGATGGGCAGCCCGGAGTTGGGCGCCTTGGTCTTCAGTGCCCTGCCCTTCGCCACCACGCCCGACCCAGCCGCCTGGGAGATGAAGATCGCCCTGCTGCTGCTGATCTTCGTCCGCGCCTTCTTCGAGCTGACCTGGGCACTCCGCCAGTTCAACTACTGCTCCATCGTCATGGGCGGCGTCGCGCATGACCCGGCCGATGCTTCCCGCGAATTCCAGGCGGAGATGGCAGCGAAGGTCGCCAACCGCGCGGCGCGGCATTTCAACACAGGGCTGCGTGCCTACTACTTCGGCTTGGCCGCACTCGCCTGGATCCTGCATCCGCTCGCCCTTATCGCAGCCACCCTGCTCGTGGTCTGGGAATTGTACCGGCGCGAGTTTCGCTCCGAAGTCCGGTCGGCACTCATAGGTTGATATTTCCGATCGAAATTTGACCAGATTTCGCCATCACAAATTATGCGGCATTGAAGGCAATGAATATATATTCATTATCTGGATCAATATTTTTTTAAAATCACCGCTTCGTTATATATATTTATAATATTTGCTGATTTTGTAGACGAAGAGCGTCCGCTAACAGGCTTCTTGATAGCTTGCCGCAACAAGGATGCCAGGATGCTCTTCAGAACCATCGATGGATTGGACAACGACCTGGACGCCCCAGGCGAGAACGCCGCGAGCACCGTCCACTCCCGCATCGGCCCGGCGAATTACGCCGATGGACTCTCGGTGCCGGTCGAAGGCCCCAATGCGCGCATCATCAGCAACCAGGTCGTCGGCGAGGGCGACGCCGCCGTGGCGAACGAACAGAGCCTTTCGGGCATGATGTATGCCTGGGGTCAGTTCATCGACCACGACCTCACCCGCGCCGCCACCGACCGCTCCTCCGCCTTCAACATCACCAACCCGGAGGGTGACCCGATCTTCGGTGATGGCGCCTCCATCGCCATGAACCGCGCCAGGCACGCAGAAGGCAGCGGCGCCGGCACCGACACTCCGGCGGCCACGGTGAACGCTGTCACCGGCTGGCTCGACGGCTCAATGATTTATGGCTCGGACCCCGTCACCGCCACGGCGCTGCGCCTGGCCGACGGGCGCATGGCGACCTCCGAGGGCGACAACCTGCCGATCGTCGGCGGCGGCTTCATGGCCGGCGACGTGCGGGTGATGGAGAAACCCTCCCTCACCGCGCTGCAGACCATCTTCGTCCGCGAGCATAATTGGCAGGTGGGGCGGCTGGCCGCGACCGACCCGTCGCTGACCGGCGACGAGCTGTATGAGATGGCCCGCGCCATCGTCACTGCCGAGATCGCCCACATCACCTACAGCGAATTCCTGCCGCGTCTGCTGGGGGCGGACGCGATCACCAACTACACCGGCTATGATTCCAGCATCGATGCCCGGCTGAGCACCGAGTTCACCAGCGTGGCCTATCGCTGGGGTCATTCCACCGTCCCGGCGGTGACCGAGCGGAAGGACGAACAGGGCAGGGTCACCGGGCCGGAGCTGACCCTGCGTGACACCTTCTTCCTGACCCCCGAATCCTTCGCCGCACATGGTGGGGCGGACGGTTTCCTGCGCCACCTCGGTGCCGACGTATCGCAGGCGATGGATGTTCGTATTGTCGAGGACCTGCGCAATTTCCCGTTCGACCCGCCGGTCGGCCAGGATCTCGCGGCCATCAACATCCAGCGCGGCCGCGATCTCGGCCTCGGCACGCTGAACCAGACCCGGGTGTCGCTCGGCCTTGAGGCCTATACCGATTTCGGCCAGATCACCTCGGATGCAGCCACCGTCACGGCGCTGCGCGCCACCTATGCG
This sequence comes from Siccirubricoccus deserti, assembly GCF_014283215.1. Taxonomy (GTDB): domain Bacteria; phylum Pseudomonadota; class Alphaproteobacteria; order Acetobacterales; family Acetobacteraceae; genus Siccirubricoccus; species Siccirubricoccus deserti. Next base: position 14,417 of record NZ_JACOMF010000027.1, on the reverse strand, counting down.
TTGGTCGACCAGATCGACCTCCGGACTGGCGGCCTGGCCGAGGAGGCGCGCGGCGAGGCCCTTATCGGCGAGACCTTCGCCCGTATCGTCGCCGACCAGTTCATCGCGCTGCGCGACGGCGACCGCTTCTGGTACCAGAATCAGGGTTTCGACCCCACAACGCTGGCGATGATCGAGGGCACCAAGCTCAGCGACATCATCCTGCGCAACACCGATACCCAGCACCTGCAGGCAGATGCGTTCCTCGCCTATGAGCGCCGGGCACCGGACGCCGTTCAAGAGGATCCGGACAACCCACAGCTGATCGTCGGCGGCGCTGCCGACGAGACGCTGGTCGGCGGCGACCACGACGACATACTGGTGAGCGGCGGCGGCGCCAGTTGGATGCAGGGTGGGGCCGGGAACGACCTCTACAAGGTCGAAAGCCTGCTGGACCTGGTGTACGAGGCGCCTGGCGGCGGCTACGACACGGTTATCTCCAAAGCCGGCTTCTATCTGTACCCGGAGATCGAGGCCTTGATCCTGGCACCGGAGGCAGGCGACGCCTTCGGCTACGGCAATGATCTCGACAACACCATCACCGGCAATGACGGCGACAATCTGCTGATCGGTGGCGACGGCGCGGATACGCTGATCGGTGGCGTCGGCAACGATACGCTATTCGGCCAGGACGGCGATGACTTTCTCTACGCCGGCACCGGCATCGACACGCTGGCGGGCGGGAGTGGCGACGACCGCTATTTCGTCGACGGCATGGAGGATCTCATCTTCGAAGCGCTGGACGGCGGCGACGATCTGGTCAACACCCTGGTCGGTCCCGGCTTCGAGAACGCCTACTATCTCTATGCCGGAATCGAGGGTCTGCGGCTGCTTGGCAACGCCGACAGCTGGGGCTCCGGCAACGATCTCGACAACTACATCGAAGGCAACAGTGGCGACAACTGGCTGTTCGGCGGCGCGGGCAACGACACGCTGGACGGCGCCGGCGATTGGGACGTGTTGTTCGGCGATGTCGGAGCGGATACCTTCGTCTTCCGTCCCGTTGCCGCCGTCGACACTATCTGTGACTTCAACCCGGGCGAGGATCTGATCCTACTGTCAGGTCTCGGCTTCTCGAGCTTCGCCATGGTGCAGGCGGCGATGTTCGAGATTGACGGTACCACCGCCATCAATCTCGGCGGCGAGGATATGGTGGTGATCTACAAGGTGGCGATCGCCGACTTCAGCGCGCAGGACTTCGCCTTCGCCTAACAACACGCGGTCCGGCGGAGCCGGCAGGATCGAACGTCAGCCACGTTCAGCCGCGAGGGGGAGGGTACGCCCCCCTCGGCAGCACCGCTTGTACGGCGCCACCGGATGGCCCTCCGCATCGGCTGCCACATCTCCGACGCGAAGGGCCGCGGTACTCCGCCTGCCAGGAACCAAAGCTACCGCGACCCATTATCCACCCGCCGGACGAAGCAGCACACCAGGGTAACCCTCGCCTCCCGCCGGCGGATCGTGCCCCGAGGATTGCTCTCCATGGAAAATGCGACGCCGACCCTACCGCCGCCGCAACCGGATGACCTGAACAGCGCCCTGAGGCGCAACATCCAGGCCTTGGAGGACCGCCGCAGGCATGAGGCTGCCACGGCGTCAACGGAAGCGCGGATTGCCGAAGCAATTACCCGCTTCACCGGAAGCATGCGGTTCGTGTACCTGCATCTCGCACTCTATGGCAGCTGGATCCTGGTCAACCTAGGCCTCGTGCCCGGCCTGCCCCGCTTTGATCCAACCTTCGTCGTGCTGGCAATGGCGGCATCGGTGGAGGCAATCTTCCTTTCTACCTTCGTGCTGATCAGCCAGAACCGAATGGCGGCAGCGGCAGACAAGCGGGCCGACCTTGACCTGCACATCAGCCTCCTCACGGAGCACGAGCTGACGAGGCTGGTGGCGCTTGTCACCGCCCTTGCCGAGCAAGCCGGGGTCAAGGCAAACGCCGACCCCGAGATCGGCGAGATCAAGAAGGATGTTGCCCCGGAAGCGGTGCTCGATGAAATCGAGACGAAGCGAGGAGCCAGCTAAGCGGATCCCGAAAGGCTGGCGACCTGGTACGGAAACGACATGCCTTCCCAACCGCACCCTTGGCATTCAATGGTGGATGGCGCCCGAAGAGGGGCATATCTCATGGGCGCATCCCTGCCCTCACCAACGCAATGTTGGCCGTGCCGGCGGCGGGAATGTCCTCCCGGCGGCGCGCTTGGAGGGCCAGGGTTCGGGAAGCAGCCGGTGCAGCTCGACCGGCACCAGCGGTAGCATCCAGCCGGACCGGCACCATGCCTCGACCAGTCGGGAGCCATAGAGACGGCACCCCCTGCCGATGGCAGCATGGTCTATCCGGCCGGTGACCTCACGGATGCGCGGTAGGTGACGGCGCGCTCCACGGCTTGATCAACCGCCCCTAAGTATCGTCTGTTGCTTGCGGACCGCGTCGCCCTGCCAGGGCGCGCAGCCTATTCTTTCCCGCGCGGAGCAGTGCGGCTTAGGGAGGGGTAAGCGCAGCTATGTTTGCCTCACGGTCAGTGCATCCCGAGTGGCCGAATGGGGCACTCCATCCTGAGCCCATTGATATCTGATGTGACGCGCTGGTGTCCTGGACTGCGGCAAGGCGCTGATTTTTCGATAGTCCTGGCCCCGCCCCGGCCATCAATCCCCACTTGCTTCAAGCGTGGCTGAGCCCAGCGCGGGGCTGTCCAGCGTTCCGGGATATTGCAAGGGATGGGGCGCTTCCGGCAGGTTGGCGCCATGTACAACCCGCCTGCCTTCCGGGAAGACCGGCCCGAGATCCTGCATGCGCTGATCCGGCAAGCGCGCCTCGCCCTGCTGCTGTCGAATGGCAGCGGTGGTGTGCCAGACGTCACCCATCTGCCGCTGACGCTGGATGCCGAGGCCGGTGTCCTGATCGGCCATATGGCGCGCGCCAACCCGCATTGGCAGGCGCTGCGCGAAGCCGGGCGCGCCATTGCGGTGTTCCGTGGGGCGGAGGCCTATGTCTCACCCAATTGGTATCCTTCCAAGGCGGAGCACCACCGGGTGGTGCCCACCTGGAACTACGAGGCGGTGCATGCCGAAGGGCCGGTCGAGATCATCGAGGAGGCTGCCCGGCTGCACGCCATCGTCAGTGCGCTGACGGCGGAGAAGGAAGCCGTGCAGCCCAGGCCGTGGGCGGTGACCGACGCGCCGGCGGATTTCATCGCCAGTCAGCTGAAGGGCATTGTCGGGCTGGTGCTGCGGATCGAGCGGCTGACGGGCAAGCGGAAGCTGAGCCAGAACCGGGCCGAGCCGGACCGCGCCGGCGCGGTGGCCGGGCTGGCCGCGAGCGAGGATCCGCGGGACCGGGCAACGGCAGCGGCGATGCGGTCGGTGGTGGAGGGGCGATAAGGGGCCAGGCGGAACGCTAACGGCTCTCCCGGCGATCGCAGTCCAGGGCCGTGCTGCGCCCCGCCTTCTTTGCCCGGCCTTTCGGCTATCCGCCCTGGCGCTTCGAATCCTGCTCGGTCCGGGCGGCCGCGGTTTCGGTCTGCTCCCGCATATCATTCGGCCGGCCTTTCGGCGCTGCCTCGCCCGCCGCCTTGGCCGAACCGGCCTCACCGGAGGCGCCTGGCGACTTCTCCTCCGGCTTCCAGCCGGGCTCCCCAGTGCCCTTCTTCTCCTCGGCCATGCTATCCTCCTTCGGTCCGGCAGCGGAACGCCAGCCATGCCGGAGGGTTCCGGCGCAGCGGGCCGGCGAGAGCGCTGAAAGGCCGCCGCACCCGTAACCGCGCTTGTAACCGCATAGGATGCCAACCGGCACAGTGGCGCCCGCGCCGGCCATTGGCCTGCTGACCGTGCCGCACGCGGAGGCCGTGCCTAGGCTGGAGGGACCGCAAACGGGAACGGCACGACCGCATTCCCGCGACCATACCACCCGGCACCCAGACCTATCCCGTGTGACGAGGTGTTCTACGATTCTTCGCCTGTCACGCCGACCGACACGGAGCGGCCGGTCATTCGCCCCGTCTTGGCGAGCTCGCCGTGGCTGAGGTGGAGCTGGGTTGTCCTAAGGGCAGGGCCAGGGTCAATGCCCAGCACGCGGTCAGCATCGCCGCCGAGCCGATCAGGCATGCGCCGAGCCCCCCCCAGGCGTAGAGTAAGCCGGACAAAAGGGTCCCCCCGAAGCGGCCGGCCGCATTGGCGGCATAGTAGAAGCCCACATCCTCGGCCGCCTTCTCGCTGCCGGCATAGGCCAGCACCAGATAGGAATGGACCGAGGAATTCATCGCGAAGGCCACGCCGAACAGGCACAGCCCAATCGGGACGATGATGTCGGGCCGTGGTGCGCCCGCCACGATCAGCATCGCCAGCAGCGCCGGCACGATCGCCAGACCGAGCGACCAGGCGCACGCCGCCGGCACTTCTGCCGAGAGCCCGTCGGCGCTCTTGCGCACGAAGGCCGGTGCCGCCGCCTGGACCGCACCGTAGCCGATGGTCCAGATCGCCAGGAAGCCGCCAACCATCGTGAACGTCCAGCCTGAGGCGTAAAGGAAGACCGGCAGCCCCACCACGAACCACACGTCGCGCGCGCCGAACAGGAACACCCGCGCCGCAGCCAGGAGGTTCACGCCGCGGTTCCTGACGAAGAATTCCCTGGCGGTCTTCGAGGCCTTGGCCCGTCCCATCAGGGGTGGCAGCGACAGCATGACCGCGAACAGGATCGCAGCAAGTACCGCCGCCATCGCCCAGAGCGCACCCCTGAAACCAAGCGCTTCCAGCAGCAGGCCTCCGAGGAAGAAGCCGAAGCCCTTCATCGCATTCTTGCTGCCGGTGAAGAAGGCGACCCAGCGGAACAGCCGACCAGAGGCATTGCCCGCCGTCAGCTTGATCGCGGATTTGCTCGCCGTCTTGGTCAGGTCCTTGGCGACGCCGCAGATGCCCTGCGCCGTCACCACCCAAGCAACGGAGAGCGCCGCGCTCCAGTCGGGCGAGACGGCGGAGAGCACGAGGAAGCCGAAGACCTGCGTGGTGAGCCCCACCGCGAGCATCCGCGCGATGCCGAAGCGCGTGGCGAGCCAGCCGCCGATCAGGTTGGCGCCGATCCCCGCCGCCTCATACAGCAGGAACAGCAGCGCCAGCGTGAAGGGGCTGTAGCCAAGGCGGTAGAAGTGCAGCAGCACCAGCATCCGCAGCGCGCCGTCCGTCAGCGTGAAGCCCCAGTAGGCAGCGGTGACGATGGCGTAGTTGCGCGTCCCGGACGCTGAGCCGGAGGCGGTCGCGGCGCTGCTCATCTCAGATCCCGACCTCCGCCATGTGACAGGCCAGGTCGAGAATGCGGCAGGCATAGCCCATCTCGTTGTCGTACCAGGCATAGACCTTCAGCAGCGTGCCGTCGGTGACCATGGTGGAGAGCGCGTCCACGACCGCGCTTCGGGTGTCGCGGGCGTAATCGGCTGAGACCAGCGGCCGGGTCTCATAGCCCAGGATGCCGGCGAGCGGTCCGGCGGCGGCGGCGGCGAACAATGCGTTGACTTCCTCGGCCGAGGTTTCCCGCCGCATCTCGAACACGCAGTCGGTGAGCGAGGCGTTCAGCACCGGGGCGCGCACCGCATGGCCGTTCAGCTTGCCCTTCAACTCGGGATAAATCACGGCGATGGCGGTGGCGCTGCCGGTCGTGGTCGGCTGCAGAGACAGCATGGCGGAGCGGGCGCGGCGCAGGTCCTTGTGCGGGGCGTCGACCACCACGTTGGTGTTCGTCGGATCATGGATGGTGGTGATCTGGCCGTGACGGATGCCGATAGCCTCGTGCACCACCTTCACCACCGGGGCGAGACAGTTGGTCGTGCAGGAGGCGGCGGTCACGATGCGGTGCCGCTCCGGGTCGTAGAGCCTCTCGTTCACGCCGACCACGACGTTGAGCACGCCGTCGAACTTCACGGGTGCGGCGACGATGACCCGCTTGGCGCCGCGTCCCAGATGGCCGGCAAGCACCTCCGGCGTCAGGAACTTGCCGGTGCATTCCAGCACCACATCGACGCCCAGCTCGCCCCAGGGGATGTCGCCAGGCTTGTCATGCTCCGAATAGGTCATGCGGTGGTCGCCGATGCGGATGGCGTCGTTGCCCTCCGCCGCGATCGGCGCGCGCCAGCGGCCCTGCACGCTGTCGAACTCCAGCAAATGCGCGATGGCGGGGGCACCGCCCTTGATTTCGTTCAGGTGCACGACCTGTAGCCGGTTGCCGGCGCGCGGATCCTCAGCCTGGCGCTCGGCGGCACCCATCGCCGCGCGCAGCGCCAGCCGCCCGATGCGGCCCATGCCGGAGATGCCGACCCTCATGCCCGCAGCACCGCATGCGGGTCGGCGAGTTCGTCGACGCGCGCCTTCAGCGCCATGCGGTCCAGCGAGGCGAAGGGCAGGCTGGTGAATGCTTCCAGCCGGCGGCGCAGGCCGGCATAGACCTCGTTCAACAGCGTTCCGCGCTCTGCCAGGCTGCCACTGAACTTCGCCGGGTCCGGCAGCGGCCAGGCGCCGGTGATCACCGTCGTGCCGAAATCGGGGCAGATCTGGCCGTGCAGCGTGTCGCAGAGCGTCAGGACGAAATCCATCTTCGGCGCCGCCGGGCCGGTGTACTCGTTCCAGGACTTCGACCGCAGTCCGGACACGTCGTGGCCCAGCGTCTTCAGCAGCGACATCACCTCGGGCAGCGGTCCTGCCGGCGAAGGGTCGGAACCGGCGGAGAAGGCCGCGAAGCGCCCTGGTGCAAGCTTCGTCATGATCGCTTCGGCCATGATGGAGCGCGCCGAATTGTGCGTACAGAGGAACAGCACGCTGAAGGCCGGCTGCTGCATGGTGGTGTTCTCCCGTGTGAAGGTGTCGAGCATCCGCCCCAGGTCGCCGCAGCGCTCCGGTTCGCCGCCGCAGCAGGCCTCGGCGAGGAAGGCCAGCAGGGCGCGCAGGCGCGCGAACTGCACCGCGTAGATCAGGCTGCGGCCCTGCCGGGTCGCCGCGATCAACCCAGCCTGGTCCAGCGCCCGCAGATGGAAGGACAAGGTGGAGGGCGGCACGCCCAACCGGCCGGCAACCTCGCCGGCGGCCAGGCCGCTCGGCCCGGCATCCAGCAGGATGCGCAACAGGTCGAGCCGGGTGCCCTGACCGAGGGCAGCGAAGGCGAAAGCTGCTTGGTCGGTTTCCATGATTTTAGTTTAATCGAATTGTCAGGGCGTGGTTGTGATACTTCGATGACGTCCCGGGATCAGCCCACGCGGTCGCTCACGCCTGCACGGTCGCGGCGGGAGCGGAGCCAGGGAACCAGCGGCGCTCCAGCCGAAGCACGACGCCGGCCAGCGAGCTCAGCACAAGGACCTGATCACCGTGGCGAAAGTAGCCGGGGAGGCCAGGCCGAAGGCGGCAATAGCCACCGCGATGGCCATCTCGAAGATGTTCGATGCCGCGGCGAGGGCGATGGCAGTGGTGCCGAAGGAAACCTGCACGACGCGCCCCTCCAGCCCGGCCACCGGGCGGCGGTCACGCTGACCGGCCTGACAATCCTACGCCGCCTTGGCCGGCAAGCTTGAGCGGGCGGCCGGGCGCAACAGCAGCAGGGCGAGGAGGGCCAGCAGAGAGCAGGCCGTGGTCAGCATGAGGGCTGCCCGCACCCCCGTGCTTTCCAGCATCAGGCCGAACAGGAAGGGCGAGGCGGCCTGCAGCAGGCGCGCCGGCGCGCCGAGCAAGCCCTGCCGCGCGCCATAGCCGCCCGGCCCGAAAACCGCCAGCGGCAGCGTGCCCTTGGCGATGGTGAGCACACCAGTGCCCATGCCGTGCAGAACGGCGAAGGCCGCCGCCGCAGGTCCGCCGAACAGGGCGAGCGCGGCCACCCCCAAGGGATGGCCCAGCGTGGCAAGACGCGCCGAGACCAGCGGATGGACGTGCCGCACCAGCCCGAACTCGGCGAGGCGCGCCGCCGCCTGCGCCGGCCCGATCAGCGCCGCGGCCCCGATCGCCAGCGCCGGCGTGGCGCCGGCGGCCTGGAGAAGCTGCGGCAGATGCGCCGCCATTGCGCCGGTGACGAACCATGGACCAGCGAAGGCGACGGCCAGCAGCGGCATGGCGAAGCGGGGCGGTGGCCGATCCTCGGCCAAGCCTTGCACGGCGGCACGCTCGGGCGGCGGTGCTGACGGCACCAGCAACCGGTTCAGCGGCAGGCCGAGCAGCAGGTGCAGCCCCGCCCAGCCCAGGCAGGCGCCACGCCAGCCGAAGCCATCCTCCATGAGCGCCGAGAGCGGCCAGCCGACCGTGCTGGCAAAGCCCGCGAGCAGCGTGATGCCGGTGATCGGCCCCCGCGCCGCGCGGCCATAGAGGCCGGCAAGGGTGGCGAAGGCCGCATCATAGAGGCCCATGGCCATGCCGACCCCCAGCACAAGCCAGCCAGCGACCATGACTGCCGGCCCGGGCGCTGCAGCCAGCAGCACCAGCCCCGCGGCGAGCACGAGGTTGGAGATCACCAGCACGCTGCGGCCGCCGCGGCGATCGATGGCGCGACCAACCGCCGGCCCGAGCAGCGCCGACAGCACCAGCGCGGCCGAGAAGGCGCCGAACATCCAGGAGGTCGGAATGCCGAGGTCCCGCGCCATCGGCACGGCGAGGACCGCCGGCACGTATTAGGAGGAGGCCCAGGCCAGGGTCTGCGCCGCGCCGAGCGCGAGCACGACCCGGGTGCTGCCTGGTGGGGCCGGGCTGCTGGTCATGCGTCAAGCCTCAATTGCAGCATCCCTTGGCCGGCGGTGCCGTCGCCGCGGTGGCAGGGCCACAGCAGGGGGCGGAGGCGGCAAGCGCCGGCTTCGGTGGGCAACAGACGCCTTGCGGCGTCTCGGCAGTGCAACAGGCCTCCTCGGCGCTTGCCAAGGTCGTCGCGCAGACGCCGGTCTCAGGCAGTTCGAGCCGCACCTCGCGCGCTGCCACCCAATCGCCCGCCAGGGCCGCGGCGATGCTGCGCACCTGCTCATGCCCGGTCGCCATCAGGAAGGTCGGTGCGCGGCCGTAGCTCTTCATGCCGGCGATCCAGAAGCCGGCCTCCGGGTGACGCAGTTCCGCCTCACCATGCGGTCTGACGGTTCCGCAGGAATGCAGGTTGGGGTCGATCAGTGGCGCCAGGGCAGGCGTTGCCTCCACCGCTGGGTCGAGGGTGAGCCGGATCTCGCGCAGATAGGACAGGTCCGGGCGGAAGCCGGCGGCGACGATGATGCGGTCCGCCTGCACCGTGGCCGCGCGTTCACCCTGTCGGCCGGAGATGGCCAGCGCCGAGCCTTCGGCCGTGATGCGGTCGATCACGAATGGCGCAAGCGCTGTCACCGCGCCACTCCCGACGAGCGCCTGCGCGCGGACACCGAGCGAGCCGCGCGCCGCCAAGGCATCGCGCGCGCCGCCGCCGAAGCTCACCGCGCTCAGCGGCCGGCGGAAGGCCCACAGGATGCGGCCTCCCGGCGCCGACTTCGCTAGCTCGACCAGATCGAGCACGGCGTTCATTGCCGAGTGACCGGCGCCGACCACCAGCGTGGTCGCGCCCGCATAGGTGGCGCGGGCGGCGCCGAGCACGTCCGGGATGCCATAGGCGATCCGCTCGGCATGGGCGGCCTCGCCAAGGGCCGGCATGCCATGCGCACCGGCCGGGTTCGGCGCCTGCCAGGTGCCGGCGCAATCGATCACGGCCCGGGCTTCGATCGCCTGGCTGCCATCGGCTGAGGCGATGTGCAGTACGAAGGATGCGGCGTCGCGTCCCTGGCCGTCATGGAGGCGGCCATGGTCGCGGCGGGCGACACCGACAACTCTGGCACCCGTGCGAATCCGGCCACGCAGCGCGGCGCTGGCGGCGAGCGGGGCGAGGTAATCGGCCACCAGCTCCGCGCCGGTCGGGTAGCCATCGGCGTCCGGCGCCACCCAGCCCTCGGCGTCCAGCAGGGTTCTGGCGGCGGAGTCGATGTTGTAGCGCCAGGGCGAGAACATTCTGACATGGCCCCAGGCGCGCACCGCATGTCCCACTTCGGGCCCGGCTTCGAGCACCAGCGGCTCCAGTCCACGGGACAGCAGCTGGGCGGCGGCGGCAAGGCCGATCGGACCCGCACCAATGATGGCAACCGGTAGCGTGTTCATGCTCATGGCATTGCTCTCCGATGCATAGATGATTGATGTATTTGGCCGAACCGATAAATCCGCAGGCCGCGCATCAGCAGCAGCCCTTCTCGGCCTTGGCGCGATCGGCGGCAGCGAAGGCGCGGCCGGTGTCCTGCAAGGCCGTGGTCGCTTCCATCCACGCCTCCAGCGCGACACGGAAGGCGGCACGCCCAGCATCGGTCAGTGCGTAGACACGCCGCTGGCGACCCTGGACCACCTCCTCGGTGGCGGTGACGAAGCCGCCGGCCTCGAACTCCCGCAGCACCGGGTAGATCGTCCCTTCAGTGGGCGAGCAGCAGCCGCCGGTCGCCCGCTCAACGGCCCGAGCGACGTCGTAGCCGTGCATCGGTCCGTCATGCAGGACGCGCAGGATGAAAAACTTGCTGAGGCCCATCTTGATCGTGCCGGCCCAGTAGTGGCGGGAGGCGTAGTCGATGGGAGGCGGGGGCACCGTCCGGGGCTCACGGGATGCTGGTTGTCGGGGCGCTCGCATGGGCGCATACTTATACCTCAAGGGTTGAGGCATCAAGGGGTACCAGCCTCAACGGATTTGCATCGCTCCCGCGTTCTGCGCGGCCAGAGTGCCATCCGCCGGCAGCGCGCCGTGGTCGGACAGGAGGTGGAGCGTCACCGCCCATTTCGCATCCAGGCGGCAACCCGGGCGATGGTACCAAACAGCATACGTGCTACCACGACCTGGGCGGTCTGAAGTCAGGTGGTGGCCTGAGTTTGCACTGGCAGTGCGGTTACCCGATTGGCGAGGTTGGCGAACAGGCGCGTCATGATGGCACGGCGTACTGCAGACTGGGCGATGGTGGTGGTCCTGGAACTTGGCGCAACATTTTCCCCCAGCCCCGTCGGGCGCTGACCGGCGAGGCGGAGGTGCTGCAGATACGCGAAGGCGATGCAGGTCATCAGCGCATGCCGATGCAGGCCGGTCCAGGACCGCCCGTCGAAGTGGCTCAGGCCCAGCTCCTGCTTCAGCTGCTGACGCGCCGGCTCGCAGGCCCAGCGGCTTTTGATGGCCGAGGCCAGAGCCCGCAGCGAGCTCCGCGGCGGCAGGTTGGGCAGGTCGCAGTTGCGCTCCCCACTCGGGCGCTATTCGCCTAGCAGCCAAACCTCGTCGCTTGGCAAGTGGCGGTTGTTGGCCCAGCCTGCCCCGTCGCCGACCCGGATGCGCCTCGTCGTGAACCGTGCCGTGAGCGGGCATTAGTGCCCTGCCGCCAAGTGACCCGGTGCCAGGGCAACTCGGCCAAGCCCAAAGGCAACGCAAAGCAAACTCAACAGTGCCCAGGTAGTGCTAAAGCGGATTGCAGGGTGGCGCGAACGCTCTTGGGCGTGAATCCGCTTTGCAACCACAGGCTACAGTGGCTTGCGTCCAGACCTGAACGCCAACCGCTGTGGGGCGGTGTCACGACGACCAGCGCCCGCCCGGGTCGGATGACCGATCCAGGGCCAGCTGGCTTCGCCGCCTCATCCGAGTTCCGCCGCCGGAAAGCGGACCGTCACTTCGGTTCCCGGTTGCCGTTCCCGCTGCTCGACCGTGCCGCCCAGCTGCTGCGCCAACGCGCGGATGAGCCGTGTCCCCGTGCCGCCGCCTTCGGCCCTGGTGCCGACCCCGTCATCCGTCACCTGCAGCGAAAGCCATCCGTCATCCTCACCGGACAGCCGGACCGAGACGGTACCGGCCCGGTCACCCGGGAAGGCGTGGCGCAGCGCATTTGTAACAAGCTCGTTGACGATCAGCCCGACCGCGACGGCCTGCGTCACGCCGAGGGTGACGTCATCGACCGATACCCTGAGCGCCACGGGACGCAGCTCTATCAATGTCGGCCGCAGATCAGCGCAGAGCGCGTTGAGGAAGCCGCGCATTTCGACCAACAAGGCGGCATCGGTGCTTGGGCCGAGGTGCAGCCGTTCATGCACGCGGGCCAGGACCCGAAGTCGTCCGGCCGCATCCTCCAGCAAGGGGCGCACGCGGGCATCAGCCATACGCCTGCCTTCAGCGCTGAGGATGCCGGCGATCGCGTGCAGGCTGTTCTTGAGACGATGGTTGATGTCAACGAGCAGGACGGCCTTCTGCGCATCCGAGGCGGCCAGGCGCTGGTTCGCCTCGGCCAGATCATTCACCGTGGCGCGGGCGATCGCCACTGTGAAGGCGGCCACCATGCAGAGGATGACGAAGGCGGTGAAGGCCACCAGCCCATCGGCCAGCAGGAACACGCCACCACCGCGCGGCTCGACAAAGAACCAGAATGCGCAAATGCCGCTGAGCAGCGTGGCGACAGAGCCAGCCCCCCATCCGAACAGCAGGGCCGCCAGGAGAATCGCGCAGTAGAAGGTCAGGAATGGATATCGGTAGATGTCCTCCAAGGCGAGCCGCAGCGCCAATGCGGCCAGCACAAGCAGGATGGTGATGGCGTACTGTGCCCAGGCAGGCATCCGTTGTGCCGGGCGCAACCAGCGGACCAGGTTCACGAAGGCACGCTCCATGAACGCTGCATCATTCGGCAGGCCCGTCTTCACGCGCGCCTCCATCGCGGGCCGGAAGGCCGGCCCGGTGAAGGCGTAACGACGGAGCAGCTTGGGCGTTGCGTTACGGCGATGAAGAGGAGAACGAAATGGCGCGCACTCTCCAATACTGAGTAATCTTGCCATTCGTTGCATCCACAGGTTGTGGATCCTGCCACCTGGGGCTGGCGGCTTCGATCAACCCAACCCGTTGCCGGGTCACGCTTCCAACGGGCCTGATCACGGCGTTTGGTGTGAACGACTACCCCTACCTGCGGTCGGTCAGGACGTCATGAGACGGGTATTACCCCACCCAGTTCGGCTTCCGCTTCGCCTTGAAGGCCGCGATCCCTTCCGTCGCCTCGGCGCTGGAGGCGGTGCGGGCGAAGGCGGCGGCGCCGGCTTCGGCATAGCCCTCCGGCGCGATCGGGCCGAGCGCGGCCAGCAGCCCCTTGGTCTCCGCCAGCGCCCGTGGCGCCCCTTCCAGCACCGCGGCGATGGTCGCCTGCACTTGCCGCTCCAGCGCCGTGGCATCCACCACCACCTGATGCATCAGGCCGATCCGCGCCGCCTCTGCCGCATCGATCACCCCGGCTTCCAGCACCAGCCGGGTCACCGCGGTACGCCCGGCGCGACGTGCCAGCCAGGGCAGGATCTGCGCCGGCACCAGGCCGCGCCGCACCTCGGGCGCGGCGAAGCGCGCGGTCGCGGTGGCGACGGCGATATCGGCCGCGCAGGCGAAGCCGAGGCCGCCGGCGTGACAGCTTCCTTCCACCGCGGCGATAACCACCTGCGGCAGCGCCGAGATATCGGCGAAGCGCTGGCCGGTGCGGCGGTTGCGCACGGTCTGCCGGGCGAGCTTCTGCTCCGGCGTCTCGTCGCTTGCCACCTCGGTCAGGTCGAGGCCGGCGCAGAAATGGCCGCCGGCTCCGCCGATCACCAGCACCCGCGCGGTAGCATCGGCGGCGAGTTCCGCCAGCAGCGCATCCCAGGCCGCACCCATGGCGGTGCTGAGCGCGTTGCGGCGCTCCGGCCGGTTCATGGTGGCGCGCACCACCGGGCCTTCGCGGGTTACCAGCAGCGGGTCGTGATCGGCCATGGGGTTCCTCCGGTGTCTTGCCGCGCGCGTGCGGCATGGCCGGGGTCATACCAGCGGCCCGGACCCTTGCCATCCGCGCATGCACGGCGGCCGGGCGATGGCCCATCTCACCCCAGCAGGGCCGCCAGAGCCAGGTCGCCGGCGCGACTCCGGCACCGGCCACTCCGGGCGCCAGCGGCACGGCGGCGCCATCCTTGGTAGCGACCCACCCCTAGGTCAGACCCAGGGTGAAGATGAAGACGGCGGCCCTCGAACATCCGGCGGACGGCGGCCTGGTGGCGGCGCCGATTCTCCTCCAGCAGCAGCCGACGCAACCCGGCAGCGGCCGGCCCGGTGCATCCGGCCACTCTGCGGCTGAAACCAGAACCGGGATCCGGCCAGGCTACCGTTGACGCGATCCGGTCCTGATGGCGCCTACCGCCTCGCCCTTAATGGAGAGCAACAGGCAAAATTGTGGGCTGGAACACCTGCCAGGCAGAACACCACAGATTTTCTTGAGGAGGGGATGATGGCTCCGGCGGTTGGATTCGAACCAACGACCAACGGATTAACAGGAAGAACGGCATGGGAGAGCGGGGCTCCCGCAGCCCAGAATCGGCGCGTCTTCAATGTCTTGCGAGTTCGATCT
>NZ_JACOMF010000269.1 GCF_014283215.1 Siccirubricoccus deserti | reverse complement strand
GCGGCTGCAGGTGCCGCCACTGGCAGCCGGTGCGGACGAGGTAGAACAGCACGGGTGGGATGAAGGCCGCCAGCAGGCAGTACTGGTCGTCGCTCAGCGCCTGGCCGACTCCGAAATCCCCGACCAGCGCGCCATCTCCGGGCGGCCACATGCTGGCCTCCGAAACAGACAGCCCCTTGGAACTGCGCTCTACGCGTCGGTGAATGCCGCGCGCTTCACAATAGAGGCGGAGGGCTGCAACCATCGGCCCCGTGCCGACCGCACCGGGAGAAGTCGCGCCATGCAGTTGATCGGCCGCACCGCGAGCCCCTTCGTCCGCCGGGTGGCGGCGACGCTCAACCTCTACGGCATGCCTTCCGAGAACCTGCCCTACGCCACAAATACCCATGCGGCGGAGATCGCGCGCTACAATCCCTTGGGCCGGATACCGGCGCTGGTAACCGATGCCGGCGAGGTCATCGTCGATTCGGCCGTCATCCTCGACTGGCTAGACCACCAGGTCGGACCAGGCCGGTCGCTGACGCCGCTCGCCGGTCCGGAGCGCCTGGCCGTGACGAGGCTGCTGGCCCTGGCGGTCGGGGCGGCGGAGCGGCTGGTGCAGGCCTTCTACGA
>NZ_JACOMF010000268.1 GCF_014283215.1 Siccirubricoccus deserti | reverse complement strand
GCGGAACCTATCCAGGCCCGCCGCCGCAGGGTGGCATCGAGAGGCCGAAGACATGACCGCAAGCGCGCCGCTGAGTCAGCCGACGAAATCATGCTTGCAGGGCGGGGACCGTCCAGACATGGGCCTACGATTTCTTCGAGGATCGACCCCGGGACGGCCGCAAGTAAGCCGCCCCGGCTTTGCCGGAGGCCTGTTGGCTTGAGTCACGCCGCCAGGGCGGGTGCCTCCATCTGGGCATAGTAGCGCGCCTCGGCCTCGGCGGGTGGGATGTTGCCGATGGGCTCGAGGAGGCGGCGGGTGTTGAACCAGTCCACCCACTCGAGGGTGGCGAACTCGACGCCTCCATGGTGCGCCACGGCCCGCGGCGTCGGATTACCTCCGCCTTGAACAGGCCGATGACGGTTTCGGCGAGCGCGTTATCGTAGGAGTCGCCGACGCTGCCGACGGAGGGCTCGATGCCAGCCTCGAGCAGCCGTTCTGCGTACCTCGTCGCCTGTGAACTACGCGACTTTCACGCGGCCAGGGCTCGCGGCTGGCGGCCCTGTCCGACCTGATGAGCGGAGGTCAGCAGGCTGAGCAGGCACGCCAAGAGCCAAGCCAGCCAGGCCCGGA
>NZ_JACOMF010000267.1 GCF_014283215.1 Siccirubricoccus deserti | reverse complement strand
GAAGCGCTGGATCGTTGAGAGGACCATCTCGTGGCTGAACCGCTGCCGTCGCTTGGCCAAAGACTGGGAGTGCCTGAACCGCACCAGCCTCGCATTCCTGCGCTGGGCCTCCGTTCGCCTCATGCTGCGAAGGCTCTGCCAGACAACAACATGATCCCGGACAGACACTAAAGCGCGTCCAGATTGGAAATCATAGTCCACCGCTTTGACCACCTCTATCCGGCGCCTTTGCGCCAGCCACGGACGGCAACACCAGCGTAGTGTTGCAGAAGCTGCGAGGTGTTTGGACGTGCAGGCGGTCACTGGGGTATATCCCGCAACAGGTCGCGCCGTTGCTCCGACCAATCGGACACCTCCGGAAACCTCCTGTGGGCCAATTCCAATCTGAACGAGATCAGAGGCTTAGTGGCTGCATGATAGCGCAACGAGGAGGCTTTTTTAGAGATGCGCTTGCTCTGTTGAAACCCTGGCTTGGCTGGGTACTTTGGGCGGCTATCTTGGGATGAGCGGTCCGGAGGTGGTCGATGCGGACGCTTTCGAAGTCGGCGCTGCGGGTGGCCGGTGAGGCGCTTGCGGTGGGGCGGACGGCACTGCCTGCCTATGGCAGCCACTACTCG
>NZ_JACOMF010000266.1 GCF_014283215.1 Siccirubricoccus deserti | reverse complement strand
CTAGAGCGTTTTCCGATCAGTCTGCGTCATAGCCGGCGGCGGCGAAGTAGTTGGCGCACTCGGCGGGCGTGAAGGTGCCGATGATGCGGCCGATGGTGTTCCAGAGGCCGTCGACGGTGCGGGTAGCGGCCTTGCGGAGCATCGCCTTCAGCTTGGCGAAGGCATTCTCGATTGGGTTGAACTCGGGGCTGTAGGGCGGGAGGTAGAGC
This sequence comes from Siccirubricoccus deserti, assembly GCF_014283215.1. Lineage (GTDB taxonomy): Bacteria > Pseudomonadota > Alphaproteobacteria > Acetobacterales > Acetobacteraceae > Siccirubricoccus > Siccirubricoccus deserti. Next base: position 415 of record NZ_JACOMF010000266.1, on the reverse strand, counting down.
AGCCTCGCGCCCGCAGCCTCGATCGCCGCGCGGATGCCCGCGTCCTTGTGGCTGCCGAGATTGTCCATGACGACGATATCGCCGGGTGCCAGCTCCGGGACCAGGACCTGATCGACGTAGGCCTGGAAGGCAACGCCGTTGATCGGCCCGTCCAGCACCATCGGCGCGATCATGCCGCTGACCCGCAGCCCGGCAACGAAGGTGGTCGTCTTCCAGTGACCATGTGGGGTCGGCGAGCGCAGGCGTTCGCCGCGAGGCGCCCGGCCATGGGTGCGGGCCATCTTGGTCGAGGCCCAGGTCTCATCGATAAACACCAGGCGGTCGGGATCGAGGTCGGGCTGTTCCTCGAACCACGCCCAGCGCCGCTTCAGGATATCCGGGCGGTCCTGCTCGGCGGCATGCGCCGTCTTTTTTT
>NZ_JACOMF010000265.1 GCF_014283215.1 Siccirubricoccus deserti | reverse complement strand
TGCCGCCTCGGGAGTGGGCCATGGCCAAGGCCCAGTTCGCCGTGATCTTCAGCCAGCGCTTCACCAAGGCCCTGGCCTGACCGTGTCGTTCAACCGACCGGCCGAACACGGAATTCCTGACACTCCCCTGCAGGTGGGGCAGTTGGCCTGCCAGATGCGCTGCACCGCGCTCAGGCTGATGCCGACCGTCCTGGCCAACGCCCGGCCGGTCCAATGGGTCACGGCGCCCGGCGGCTCGGAACAGGTCAGGGCCAGCACCTTGGCGACCATTGCCGTGGTCAGCGGCGCCCGGCCAGGCTTGCGTGTCTTGTCGCGCAGCAGCCCCTCGACACCCTGTTCGGCGTAGCGCCGTTGCCAGCGCCAAACCGCAGGGCGGCTGACGCCCGCCCGGCGCGCCACCTCCAGGACCGGCAGCCGCTCAGCAGACAGCAGGATGATGTTGGCCCGCTGCACATGCTTGAGCGGGCGGTTCCGGTCACCAAGGATCGCAGCGAGGCGTAACCGTCGTCCCGCCCGCACGGTGAGCCTCGGCTGATCTGCCTTTCGGCTGGTTTCTCGGGCGCATGATGGCGCGGTAGCCTGAGCGCTCCGGCGAGACGGGGTGGAGATGGCGGTCGAGGACGA
>NZ_JACOMF010000264.1 GCF_014283215.1 Siccirubricoccus deserti | reverse complement strand
CCTGAAGGTCACAGGTTCAAATCCTGTCCCCGCATCCATCTTGATTTGCAGCAGCAACGCCTCGGCAACATCGCCGAGGTGTTTGCCAATTCCAGCCCCCTCCGCCAGGCGGAGAATGACGCCCAACCGGACACCTCCGGAAACCTCAAGTTTCGGGCAGGTGTGGCCGTAGAGCGGTGCATGGTCGCCTGCCGGGCGACAAGATGAGCGGGATCACGCTGCTGGGACGGCCGGCGCTACGCTGATGTCGGTGCGCGTTGCGGCTGCAGGCCCTACGGCTACACGGTCTTGCTGCTGAGCCAGGCGAACCGCTTCATGTTGTAGGCGAGATTGGCGAGGCCGATCTCCACCCGCGCCCTGGCGAGGCCAATGGTGCGCACAACCAGCGCCATCGGCCCCTTCTGTCGGGCAAAGACGTGCTCGACGGCCGATTTGCGCGCATTGGCCCGCCGCGTCCTTGCCGCCATCGGCCGACCCGGCGGCTTCCTGCGGTGGATGCGCGAAACCAGGCCGCGCTCGGCCAGCCACGCCTCGTTCTTCGCTGAGCGGTAAGCGGTATCGGCCCAGACATCGGCGGCGGTGTTGTCGGCGTCGATCACCTCCGCCAGCCGCGCACCGTCATGGGCGGCGGCATGACTGGCGGTCC
>NZ_JACOMF010000263.1 GCF_014283215.1 Siccirubricoccus deserti | reverse complement strand
GCGGAACCTATCCAGGCCCGCCGCCGCAGGGTGGCATCGAGAGGCCGAAGACATGACCGCAAGCGCGCCGCTGAGTCAGCCGACGAAATCATGCTTGCAGGGCGGGGACCGTCCAGACATGGGCCTATGACTTCGTCGAGGATCGACCCCGGGATGGCCGCAAGTTCCGCATGTTGAACGTGGTGGATGAGTTCACCCGCGAGTGCCTAGCCAGCCGCGTGGCGCGCCAGCTCAAAGCAGCCGACGTCATCGGCGTCCTCTCCGACCGGTTCATCCTGCGCGGCATGCCAAGCCATGGTACCCATCCGGCCAAGACCGCGGGTCGCGGCTGATCAGGCAGCTGCGGCTTGGTGAGGCTGTGCGTTCTTCCAGTTCCAGGGCAGCAGCTCGTGCAGCTGCGAGGCCGGGTAGTCGGCGATCCTCGCCAAGCCGTCGGCGAGCCAGGCGCGTGGGTCGACGTTGTTCAGCTTGGCGGTGATAATCAGCGAGTAGATCGCCGCGGCGCGCTCGCCTCCCCAATCGGAGCCGGCGAACAGCCATGACTTCCGCCCAAGGGCGATGCCACGCAGGGCGCGCTCGGCGGCGTTGTTAAAGGGCATGGTGCCTCCGGCACCACTGCCCGGTGGATGCGACCGCCCCGAGGGGGGTATT
>NZ_JACOMF010000262.1 GCF_014283215.1 Siccirubricoccus deserti | reverse complement strand
GGGGATCCGACCCAGCCAGGAGTTGGTCTAGCAACTCATCCGGGATGGTAGGCTGTTTGCGTCGCGGCATGCGATGGCTCCTTCAGCAGCATCGTACCGTCCCAAACACAAACTTCCCGATAGACCCAAAAAACTTCGCCGCCCGCGTAGCCGAGGCTCTGCCGCCCGAGACCGCCGGCAGGCCGATCGAGGTCTGGTTCCAGGATGAAGCCCGGGTCGGCCAGCAGGGCACGCTGACACGCATCTGGGCCAAGCGCGGCAGCCGGCCTCGCAAGCCGCGCGACCGTCGCTACCAGTGGGCCTATCTGTTCGGTGCCGTCTGCCCAGCTCGTGACATCGGGGCCGCCGTGGTACTGCCAAGCGTCAGCGCCGAGGCGATGAACATCCACCTCGCCGAGATCAGCACTCAGGTCGCCGCCAGCGCACACGGCGTCGTCGTGCTCGACGGCGCAGGCTGGCACCAGCAAGGCGGCAGGCTGCGCGTGCCACCGAACCTCACCCTGCTGCCGTTACTGAACCGCCCCGGGTTTGCCGGAGGCTTCAAACCTTGAGAGGTTGGAGCCATGACGAAGAAGACGTCGAACCGGTTTTCGCCTGAGGTGCGGCAGCGAGCGGTACGGATGGTGCTGGACCACGGAGGTGACCACGCCTCGCAGTGGT
>NZ_JACOMF010000261.1 GCF_014283215.1 Siccirubricoccus deserti | reverse complement strand
GTTGAGGCTGGTGGCCTTAACGTCGGGCGTAAGGTCGGCTGTAAGGTCATGGGCAGCGGGGCGGTCGAGATCATCACCGGGCGCGAGCGGCGGCGCCGTTGGAGCGTAGCCGATAAGCTCCGCATCCTGGCCGAATGCGATGCCCCCGGTGTGCAGGTGGCTGAGGTGGCGGCCCGACACGGCATCTACCGTAGCTTGGTGTTTCAATGGCGGCGCCAGGCCCGGGATGGCCTGCTGGTGGCCGAGCCGACGCCGGAGTTCGTGCCGGTCCGCGTCGCGGCCTCCGATCATCGGGACGAGATGCTGCCGGAGCCGGAGCCCACACCGCGATCGCCGCCACCGCCCCGCAAGGCTACCGGGATCGAGATTGAGTTGCCCGACGGCATCCGGGTGCGGGTCGGCGAGGAGGTCAGCCTCATCGCCCTGCGGCGGGTGCTGGCGGCGCTGCGCGGGTGATCCCGGGGCCACCGCCCGGCGTGCGGGTCTGGCTGGCCGCGGGCGCCACCGACATGCGGCGCGGCTTCGACGGTTTGGCGCGGCAGGTGCAGGAGGCGCTCGGGCAGGATCCGTTCAGCGGCCAGCTGTTCGTGTTCCGCGGTCGCCGCGGCGATCTGGTCAAGGCGCTGTGGTGGGATGGCCAGGGTCTGGTGCTCTACGCCAAG
>NZ_JACOMF010000260.1 GCF_014283215.1 Siccirubricoccus deserti | reverse complement strand
GGCGCGTAGATCTTCGGACAGGGTTCTCGCCATGCAAGCTGGCCTCCGTGCCCAGCAGGCACGGTGAATCAGATTTCGCGCCGGGCGGGAATCCTCAGCGACTCTGAATGGTCAGATTTCGCTCTAGCGGAAGCTCTGGCTCATCTGGGTTGGAGGTTATGCGGCCAGCTGCTGGTGCAGCAAGCGGCGTTGTCGGAGGTTTGGCGCTTGATGCGCTCGCGTTCCTGCAGGATGGCCGTTCCACATGCGCTGATCGCGGCCCGGCGGTCAGAAGTGCTTTGCTGGGGAGCGAGGCGGTCGGATGGGCTGTCCGCCGCAACCCGGGGAGGCCACCACGCTGCACTATGCAGGAAGGTCATGACCTGGCCGGCCTCTTGGAACGCATCGGCGATCCCGGTCTTCCTATTGATCTGGCCTGGGTGTTCTTGAGGGCAAGTAGGATCTGCCTAGTGCACTGACGCAGACAGAGGATTCACAGCGGGGCGCTGCGGTGGAATTCTCCAGGCATGGCCCAGACCGTCAGCGTCATCCTTGGATCTGAGGATCGTATCCGCCTCGCTGTAACCGTCGTCCTGACCTCACCTTGCGAAACGCCCTGCTGATGATGCCGTGTCGCTTTACGGCATGCGGCGGAGGTGGCGTTGGAGATCGAGGCGGAGGCGGCCGAGACCGGTCATAGGAGTGGTC
>NZ_JACOMF010000026.1 GCF_014283215.1 Siccirubricoccus deserti | reverse complement strand
CGCCGCGCGGACCATCGACGGGCTCTGGGATGCCATCCGCGACGCCCTGCCACGCTTTACCCCGGAAGAGTGCCGAAACTACTTCACCGCCGCAGGCTATGAACCAGAATGATCGGATTCCGCCCTAGAACTGGAAATAAAGGAAGGCGCTCACCTTCGACATCTGGGTCATCGTCGCCAGCAGGCAGCCCGCAACCACGACGGCCCAGGTGGCGGTCGGCTGCCACCGGATTGCCAGCCAGCCGCGCCGTCTGTCGGCGGCCTCGACGATCTCCTGCGAGTTCGGCGCGAACCACGCGACCAGCAGGAGCAGGACCAAGACCAGATCGCTCGACCGCGCCGCCACGAAGGACCACAACGAGGCGAGGCGGCCGTCCTGCGCCGCGGCGCCACCACCGGCGGCGCCGGCAAGCTCCGTCACGCCCTGCACGGTCCCTGCCGCCTTGACGGTGGACAGACCATTCATCCCCGCCATGGACTGCAGCATGTCGAGGGCGGCGCCGAGGCTTGGCGCATGGAAGAACACCCAGCCGACCACGACGGCCACGAAGGTGACGGCGCGGGCCACCAGGGAACCCGCCGGTCCTGCCGGCGCCGTCCATCCAAGCGTCGCGCGCAGCTTCTGCCAGGCGTGGTTGACCATGAGATAGAAGCCGTGCAGCCCGCCCCAGAGGACGAAGGTCCAGGCGGCCCCATGCCAGAGCCCGCCCAGGAGCATGGTAAGCAGCAGGTTCAGGTAGCGCCGCGTGGGACCCTTCCGGTTGCCGCCGAGCGGCACATAGACGTAGTCGCGGAGGAAGCGCGACAGCGTCATGTGCCAGCGCCGCCAAAAATCGATGATGCTGTTGGCCTTGTAGGGCGAGTTGAAATTGTAGGGTAGCCGGATGCCGAACATCAGCCCCAGGCCGATCGCCATATCCGAATAGCCGGAGAAGTCGAAATAGAGCTGGAAGGCGTAGGCCAGCGCGCCGCGCCAGGCCGACACCGCGCCCAGGACCTCGCCCGCGGCGAAGGAGACGAAGCTGGCCTGAGCCAGCGGCGCCAGGTTGTCCGCGATCATCACCTTCTTGAAGAGGCCGATGGTGAAGAAGGTGACGCCGAGCGCGAAATTGCGCGCGGTGAGTACCTCCCGGATCGGCCGCTGGAACTGGCCCATCACGTCGCGGTGGTGAACGATGGGTCCGGCGATGAGCTGCGGGAAGAAGCTGACGAAGAGGCAGAAGCCGAGAAAGTCGTAGTCGGGCGCCTTGCCGGATGCCGAATCGGCCAGGTAGGCAATCTTCTGGAAGATGAAGAATGAGATGCCGAGGGGCAGGACGACCGCGCGCATGGCGAAGTCGAGGCCGGTCAGCGCCTCCAGGTTCTCGACGAAGAAGGTCGCGTATTTGAAGTAGGCGAGGATGGCGAGATTGACGGTGATCCCGAAGGCAAGCAGGGGGCGTCGCGACGGGGTGTTCCTGCGATACGCGTCGGTCAGCCGGCGCCCGACCATGTAGTTGAAGACGGTCGTGGCGATCAGCAGGGGCAGGTAGCTGGCGTCCCACCAGCCATAGAAGAAGAGCGATCCGGCCACCAGGAAGAGCTGCGCCGGCCGGCGCCCAACCGTATGCCCCAGCAGTGTGTAGCCGAGCAGCATGACCGGCAGGAACGCCAGGATGAAGACATGGGAGTTGAAGAGCATCGTGGCGCTTCCGGTTCAGGAGGCGGGCACGCCCGGCAGATGCGCCCGGCTGAAGATCCAGCGTGTGAAGGCGGACACCGCGGACCACTGGAAATGGGCAGGGTCGGTGAACTGGCTGTCCTGCACCGGGAAGCCTTCTCGGGCGTCGAGCAGGGTGACGCTCTCGGCGGTCAGGCGCCGTGCGACCTCCGCCCGCCAGGCGCGGTCGCGCTCGCCGTCCCGGTCATAGGCGTTCAGCCAGGCCTGCATTGGCGGCAGCAGGACGACAATCCACCGGACATTACGGGCCGCCATGTCGCGCTGTAAGCGCTCGAGATGCTCGAAGCACGCCTCCGCGATGACCAGGTTGCCGCCGATCTTGGGTGGGTTGAGCGCGATTGGGCCGGAGCCCCAGGGGTCCATCTCAAGGGTGCGTGTCTGGTCGGCCCCGCTGCGCATCGTCGGCAGATGCCAGGCATCGCGGAAGAACAGCATCGGCCGGAAGTTCATGAAATAAAGCGGCCCGCCTGGCCAGCGGTCGAACATGTAGCGTCGTGCGGTCGTGGCGTCGAAGAAGGCGCCGTCGCCCTCACAGGCCTCGAAATCCCGCATCGCGAAGACCGACAGCACCGTCTCCACCGACGGCATGTTGTTCAGGTAGAAGCGCGTCAGGTAGGCGGTCTCGTTCACATGGAGAAAGCAGGGCGCGGCGTTCAGCGGCCTGAGCGCGGCCAGCCCCGGCTCGCCCAGAACCGAGAAGTCGAGATTGCGCCAGGTGACCGAGGAGCCGATTGCGATCAGCCCCGGCGCCATATCGACATGATCGCGCATGAAGCTGAACTTCTCGTCGATGCAGTTGGTGGCCGTCAGCGGCGGCGCGGGCAGCCGGCCCGCTCTGTCGAGCAGGTTGAGTCCGGCGCCGCCGAGAAGCAGGAAGGCTGCCAGCGCGGCCGCGAACGCAAGGTTGAAACGTGTGAAGGCACAGCGGGCGACCTGCGCTCGCCAGCTTCGGCCGAGCCCAAAGAGGATCGCAGCACACATCGGCTAGGCTGTCCTCTGTCCTACGCGGGGGCGCGCCGCGCTGCAGCCGGCCCTTCCGAGTAGCCGCGCTCGGCTCCGCGGCATTGCCCGCAGGTATTTGTCTCGGAGTTCGAAGCCTGGCATCGGCTAGATTTACTCCTGTTCCCGCAGGTGGAGATCGAGGCGGGCCAGCGCCCGCGGCGCAGCTCGCTGGGCTTCCCGCATCCCGGCACATCGGTGCAATACATGATGGGCCGGAACAAGCCGCGTCGCCTCAACTCAACGACAGTTGGTAGACGAGCTCCTGTTCAACCTGGGAGGGCTCTGCTTTACGGGTCGCGCCGTATCGACGCACTGACCTCTACCCTCGTCCGGGTTGCCCGGTGCCACCTGATCCTCCCCGATGAAGTGGTCCGTCTTGAGGTATGGGTTTGAACCGGAGGAGGACCGATATGGCGAGCAAGAAGCACCGCCCTTCGGTGCGCGGTCCAAGCAGCGCGCCGAAGTTCCGCTCTTAAGGTATTGAATTAAAAGACTACCGGCCGGCACGCCAAATCGCCCAGGTCAACAGGTCCGGAGAGAATTGGCCCTTGGAGCGTCGCTCTCGGCGGCCGCAAGCCCAGGTACGGCCAATAGGTCCCTACGGAAAACCGCAGGACACCTGCCCCTCCTGGCGCAGCCCGGCTCGGGGGAGAACTCGATTCGCATAAGAACTGGCGGAAGCGGTGTCCTTCGTACCCTTGTTTCACGCTGTCTCAGGCCAAGCCAAACACTAGCAAAAAGGCCGGATCGCCCCCCGTTATGGTCTCATTCCGGTTCTGGACGTGTCAGGCTACCCCATGCGAAGAATGGGGTAGGCAATGGGGTAGCCGATCTACCCCTACCCCAGCGGGACACGGATCATGGGCACCCTCACGGCACGGCAGGTTGCGGCAGCGAAGCACCCCGGCAACCCGGCTGGCGCCAAGCCTCGCCCGGTGACGCTGGCGGATGGCGAGGGGCTGTTCCTGCAAATCACCCCGGCCGGCAGCAAGTCATGGCTGCTGCGCTACACCCTGGCGGGCCGCACCCGGGAGGCTGGGCTGGGTTCCTACGGCGAGGCGCCGGATGGCGTGCCGCTGGCCGCAGCCAGGGATAAGGCGAAGGCGCTGCGGGCGCTGGCGAAGGAAGGGACCGACCCGATCGATGCCCGGCGCGAGACGAAGCGTGCGGCCGATGCCGAGGCGCGCAAGGCTGCGACGCATACCTTCCGGGCGGTGGCCGAAGCCTGCATCGCCGCCCGTGAGGGCGAGTGGAAGAACGCCGTCCATCGCGCGCAATGGGGTAGCACCCTCACCACCTACGCCTACCCCATCCTTGGCGACCGGCCGGTGGCGAAGATCGGCACCGATGATGTTCTGGCGGTGCTGCAACCCGTGTGGTCCAGCAAGCCCGAAACGGCGAGCCGGCTGCGCGGCCGGATGGAGGCGGTATTCGACTACGCCGCCGCGCTCAATCTACGGCCACGCGGCTTCAACCCGGCCACTTGGCGCGGCAACCTGCAACCGCTGCTGGGCAGCCCGAACAAGATGAAAGCCCGGCTGCGCGAGGCAACCGGGACCAAGGGGCACCACCCTGCACTGCCGTTCAAGCGGATCGGCGCCTTCATGGCGGCGCTGGCGGAGCGGCCGGCGACCTCCGCCATGGCGCTGCGCTTCGCCATCCTGACCGCGGCGCGCACGGGCGAGGTATTGGGTGCCCGCTGGCGGGAAATCGACATGCAAGACGCCATCTGGACGATCCCGGGCGCTCGCATGAAGGCCGGGCGGGAGCATCGGGTGCCGCTCTCTGGCGCCGCCCTGGCGGTGCTGCGCGGGCTGCTGCCGGCGGAAGGCGCACCCGATCCGGCCGAGCATGTATTCGCCAGCGCGGGCGGAGGCGCGCTCTCCCAGATGGCGCTGTTGATGCTGCTGCGCCGGATGAATGAGGGCGAAGGCGGGCCACATTGGCTAGACGCCGAGAGCCGGACGATCACCGCGCACGGGTTCCGCAGCACCTTCAGGGATTGGGTAGGCGAGACGACCTCCTTCCCGCTAGAAATCGCAGAGGCGGCGCTGGCGCACACGATCCGCGACAAGGCGCAGGCAGCGTATGAGCGCGGCGATAAGCTAGCGAAGCGGCGGAAGATGATGGAGGCATGGGCCGCATATTGCGGCCGGGCTGCCGCAGCTAGCGACGGCAAGGTGGTGCCGCTCGGAGCCGTGATGGGATAATCGGGGGCCGCGTTCTTTGCGGTGAGGCGTACCCCCACCTAAAGCACCTAATCCACCTAATCGGACGCACTCGCCATGCGGCGGGAGGGGGGGCTAAAACTCTGACGCCTCTGAGCTTGGCGACCGCGCCCCAGGCGCTTTCTCGCGTCCACAATATAGAGGCTCACGGGGCGGCGCCGATGACACGCTGGCGCACACGATCCGCGACAAAGCGCAGGCAGCATATGAGCGCGGCGACAAGCTAGCAAAGCGGCGGAAGATGATGGAGGCATGGGCCGCCTATTGCGGCCGGGCTGCTGCGGTGGGCGACAGCAGGGTGGTTGCGCTGGGCGTGGCGGCTGGGTGATCAGAGGATGCGTTTTTGCCCGCGTCGGGTCACCTCCACCTAAAGCACCCAATGCACCTAATCCGATGCGCTCGCCATGCGGCGGGCTAGCCCCGCGTATCGGCACCGCGCCACAGGTCGCCGATGCATCTTTCCAACACGCCTTAATCCGTTCGCGCTATGGTTGATGTCGGCGGGGCTAGGTTTGGCCGCCGAATGCCCGGACCTCCAAACGGGCCGCCCCGCCGCCCTACCATCGGAAATGCGCATTCGGAGGCGCTGTGTCCCTGCCGCGCGAAAAGACGCTCCTGCGCTACGGACTGCCCGGCAGTTTTGTAGAGCCTGATTATGCTGTTTCTTGGCTGGCATTTGGATCGGCCCTGCCCGCATACGCCTGGGATCATCTCCTATACCCGGGCGCCGCCCGATGGCCGAACCTTGATGGCAAAACCCTGCTCGACGGCTTGGAACGGCTAGCGTCCGCGCCTGCCCGATACGATCAAGACAGGGTAGTGGCGGCCCTGGTCGAACGTGTGCAGAACGCGAGATACAAGGCTGAACGTGCCGCATCTCCAAACCCAGCTGAATTCAGGCTTTCACAGTCCCTAACTCGGAAAGCAGAAGTGAAAACTCCAGATTTAGTCGATGAAGCAAGACGATGGTTGGGCGAATTAAGCGACGCTCCGTTCGATCCTCGGATGGTATCCGAAGCGTTGTATTCTGCATCTTCAAAATTGCGGAGAAGCGCAGCAAACGGCGAAGTATCTGTTTTTGCTCTGAATGAACGATGTCACCACAGTGCCGTACTTTGGCTTATTGATTATAGGACAAGCGATAGCGAATACATCCTGGTTCCCTGCGAGCGATTTGATCAATTAGTGTATTTCGGCCCTGACGGATTGCAGGTACCGAATCGGTATTCATATCCAAGGGATCCATTTCTGAAGACTTATTTGAATATCTCGGTGAGGCTGGACGGAGGGGAGATTGAAAGCCGGTGGCCCGATCCAGACCCCCAGCGCATTTGGACGAATGCCGAAGATGCGGCGCCAGCGCAGCCCCCCATGGCGGCGCCCAAAAGCACTGGCCGCGCGGGAGGGCGACCACCGCATCCAAGCCGAGATGCATTCATCCGTGAGCTGATCAGGCGTGCCGACTTAGACGGTCTTACGCGGGATGAAGGAACCCTGTTCCGCGAAATGCGCGCTTGGTGTGAAGAAACGCTGGACGACGAAACGCCGTCCGATACGACCCTACGGGATTGGCTGAGCCGCTACTTACCAGACTGAGCAAACCGGTTTCCGTGAGTATCCGCGGGTTTCCTTTTCTCGCTACAGCTTAGCCCCCTTATTGAGCGTGTCGTCCTGGCGCATCCCGCACCAGCCGAGAGGCGACACCATGCACCTTGCCGAACCTGCGCCCCGCCGCACCGCTTCCAAGCCGAGCCGTAACCCGGCGGCCCTTACCCACACCCTCAACGACGCCAGCCACATCTCCGGCCTGAGCCGCAGCACCCTCTACCGCCACGCCGCCGCCAGTCGGCTGCGGTTGGTGAAAGTGGGGGGCCGCACGCTGGTGGATGCCGCCAGCCTGCGGGCGCTGCTGGGAGTTGCCGAGTGATCCGCGCCGCGTGGCCCATGCTGGCCCGGCCACTGGCCCTGCTGGCGCTCTGCGCGCTGCTGCGCCTGACCATCCCGTGAAACGCAAACCGCCGGGGCGAGGCGCCCCAGCGGTGATGCGGTACTGCGGAAAACGGCGGACTACTCGACACCCGCTGAATACACCCGCGCCGCGTCCTGCGCCAGCGCCGACACCCCGGTCGGACAAGGACCGATGGCCTCATGACCTACTGCCCGACCTGCGGCCGGCGGCACCGCCCGCGCCGCGTCTCCGTGCCGACCGCCCAGCTGGACCTACTCACTTGGGTGCCGCCGGCCCGGCCACATCGCGGCACCGCCCCCGGCCCGCGCTTGGTGCTGCTGCATGGCTGCCTCGACGCCGAGGGCGAGCCGCGCGCCGGCATCATCGATCCGGGCCGGCGGGTGCCACGGGCCTTCGCCAACATGGCGGCGGCGGTGGCAGAGTTGCGCCGCATGGAGGCGGGCCGATGACCGGCGCCGCCGACCTCGCCGCCCGGCTGGGGCTACGCCAGCGGCCCCAGCGCCGCGAATGGCGCGGCGACTGCCCCAGTTGCGGATACCGCGCCGGCCTAGCGGTGAAGGAGCTTGACGGCCGGGCCGTGTGGTGGTGCGCATCCTGCCGCGACCGGGATGCCGTCACCGGAGCCGTTTTGCGTGCGCTGGGGCATGGTGGGGCATCGCCCGCGCCGCGTGACCGCGGCTCCCAGCAGGCGCCTGCCACGGCCCGGAAATCGGCCTTGGTGCGCGACCTCTGGGAGAGGGCGCTGCCGCTGCCCGGCACGATTGCAGAGCTATACCTCGCATCGCGCGGGCTGCCCGGTATTCGATCCGATGCGCTGCGCTACCTGCCCAGTGCGCCGCACCCCGGCGGGGCGCCGCTGCCGGCCATGCTCGCTGCCATCCGCAACACCATCACGGGCGAGTTGCAGGCGGTGCATCGCACCTATCTGCGCCGCGACGGCAGCGGCAAGGCTGAGGCCGAGCCGGCGCGCGCCAGCCTTGGACCGGTGGCCGGTGGCGCGGTGATGCTGGCGGAGCCAGCCGAAGCCGCTCCACTGGTGATCGCCGAGGGTATCGAGACCGCTCTCTCCGCCGCGGTGATGATCGGCGGCATCGCCTGGTCTGCCATCTCCGCCGGCAACCTCGCCGCACTGCCGTTGCCGGCTTCGTTGGCTGTGTTGGTGATCGCCGCCGATCCCGACCCGCCCGGCCAGCGTGCCGCCGCGGATGCCGCCCTGCGCTGGCGGGCCGAGGGCCGATCTGTGCGGATCGCCACGCCAGACGCCACCAACCTCGACTTCAACGACCTGCTTCGCGCCCGGCATGCGGCGCGGGAGAACTCCCATGGCTGACGGCTTCACAATGCGGGATGCGCCCGCGCCAGAGAAACACCCGCTCTACCGCCCGCTGCCGCCCGCACCACCCTTCCCAGCCGATGCGCTTGGGGCGCTGCGCGATGCGGCCGAGGCGGTGCAGCTGCGGACCCAGGCGCCGATGGCAATCTGCGCGCAGTCCGTCCTTGCCGCTGCCACGTTGGCGGTACAGGCGCAGCGCGATGTGGAACTACCCGGCGGCGGCCGGAAGCCGCTAACCGGGCTGTTCGCCAGCGTGGCCGATAGCGGCGAGCGGAAATCCAGCGTAGATCGCCTGGCGCTGGCGCCCGTCTATCGGGTTGAAGCCGAGTGGCGCGAGCAATCCGCCGCAGCGTTCACCGCCTATGCCAATGACCACGCCGCGTGGAAGGAGGCGCGGGAGGTGGCGAAGAAGAAGCACAAGGGCGACCGGGCCGCGATCCGCACGGCGCTGGACGCCAGCGGTCCAGAGCCGCAGCCGCCGCCGCATCCGATGCTGTTGATTGCCGATCCGACGCCCGAGGCGCTGGTCCTGCACCTGGCCGAAGGCCGCCCATGGGCCGGGGTATTCACTGCCGAGGGCGGCATCCTTGTTGGCGGCGCCGCCTTCAATGACGACACCCGCATGCGCACCGGGGCGCTGTTCAACATGCTCTGGGATGGCGAGCCGATCCGCCGCCGCCGCGTGTTGACGGGTGCCGCCTTCCTGCCCGGGCGGCGGTGCAGCGCGCATGTGATGATGCAGCCGGCGGTAGCGGATAAGCTGTTCGGGGATTCCATGCTGGACGGCATCGGAATGTTGGCCCGCACGCTGCTGGTCGCACCCGAAAGCACTGCCGGCACCCGGCGATGGCGCGAGGCACCTTGGGAATGCGCGGCGGTGCTGGACGCCTACAATGACAGTCTAAGATACCTGTTGCAGCGCCCGCCCGTAATGGCGGATGGATCGCCCAGCGTGCTCGATCCGCCGCCCATGTGGTTGTCGCATGAGGCGACCGCGCTTTGGGTGCGGTTCCACGATCACGCCGAAGCCTGCATCGGCGCGGCGGGCGATTGGCGCCCGATCCGGGCCTTTGGTGCCAAGGCCGCCGAGCATGCGGGCCGGCTTGCCGCGGTGCTGGCGGTCTATGCCGATCCCGATGCGATGGAGGTAACGGGCGAGGCGATGGCGGGTGGGATCGCACTTGCCCAGCACTACGCGGCGGAACTGCTGCGGCTGCAAGGTACCGCCGGTATCTCGCCCGACCTGCGGTTGGCGCAGCGCCTGCTGGCCTGGTGGCAGGCGCGGCGCGATCCGGCCCTCCATCTGGCCGCGGTCTATCAGCGGGGCCTGAATGCGCTGGGCGATGCGGCGACGGCGCGGCGCATCGTCGGCATTCTGGAAGATCACGGCTGGGCTGTTCGGCTGCCGTCCGGCGCCGAGGTTGAGGGCGCGCCGCGCCGCGAAGCCTGGACACTGGCGCGATGAGCCTGCCGGCTTTTGATCCATGGGCCGAACTCGACAAGCTGCGCGGGCGAGCATCACCCCCACCTAATCCGGCTAATCCACCTAATGCGCCCGCCCCAGCGGATGCCGGATTAGGTGCTTTAGGTGGATTAGGTGGGGGGCACCCTGCCGCGCGCATTTCCGCTGGTGCCGAGGCACCGCAGGCACCGGCCCTGGATGAAGTGGTTGCGGCGCGCGCTGCATGGCTGGCGCAGGCCGCTGCCGACGGCTTCGCCGCGCTGCTAGCGCCCGATCCTGACTTAGATGCCGAACGGGCGATCATCGCCAGCGTGCGGGGGAGTTGGGCCGATGACAGATGATCCGCGCATCGTCGCGCCCGACCCGGCTGGCGACGCTCCAGCGCTGGCCGTCATCGGGATCGCGCCACTGCCTGGTGCACGACGGACACCGCATCTGCTGGTGCATGTTCGGACTGGGCCGGTGGTGGCGGTCTATGCCGTTGCCGGGTTGAAGCGCCGCCAGATGCAGCTACGCGCCCCGCTGGCGGTGAATAGTGCGGCCGGCATCCCGCGCGAGCGCGCGCATTTCGAGTGTGGCGAAACCCTGCTGCTGCGACCGGCAGCACGATGCGTCACCAGTTCTGAGGCACATTTAGCGCGAAAAGGCGTGATATGATGACGAATGAAGCCGCGGTCCAACGCCGCGAAGCCGCCCGCCGCCGATCTGAGGAATACCGCCAGCGCCGCAGCCGGGGCGCAATGGTGGTGCACATCGAGGTTGTCCCGACCGACCTACATGCGCTGGAACGGCTAGGGCTGCTGCCGCGTGGGGAGCGCGATCCCTATACCGTCGCCTGCGCGGTGGCGACCTTCCTGCAAGCTGCGCCGGGGGTGGCGATGATGGGCGAGCGGATGTTCCCCGAGCCGATGGGGCCTAGCGATGCCCGGTAGCACTGCGCGCCCAATTGGCCGGAGAGCCGCCGCGCTACCTGCCGCCAACAATCGCCCGGGCGGATGGGCGGGCTATCTCGCGGCGCGCGACCTGCAAGCGCCCGCCCCGCCGAAGCAGCGTCATGGCAACCAGCGACACGGAAGGCGAAGCAAGGCCGGCATGGCGTCACGCCGGCTGATCCGGGCTTGTGTTCGAATGCTGCGCGCCAGCTTGTGGAATGCGCCGGTCCCTAGATTTGGTGCCAGGTAGCCGCGAGTTAGGGGCGTGGCCACACAAGCCACGCCCCCAAAATCGGTAACGGGCTAGACGCCGAAGACCGAAAGGTCCCGGCCGTCGATGATGGTATCCACCATCAACACAGTGCCGTCGCTGAACGTCACCTGTGCCTGAACGGCGTCATCTTCAGTGATTTCGAGGCCGGTGGCATTTGGCACAGAGTAACTGAAGACGTTCGGGCCACCCGTCAAATCAGTCTGGTCAATGCCGGGTACCGCCACCCCGTCAACCAGAAGCTGGAAGTTCGTAATAGTGGCCGGCGTCAGGGGGCTATCCTGCAACGCGTTTCGCAGGTCGTCGCTGTTCAGCACCTGTTGCGCATTGCCATCGCCGGTGTTGTCGATCGCGTTCAGCTGGGTAAGGCTGATATTGGTGCCGACACCGACAGCCGTGATCTCCGCGTTGAAGGGGCTGCTGGTTAGTGCCGTGACCTCGTCAGCAAAGCTGCCGCTCCCAAAGCCATCCGAGAGGAAAAAGACAAGGTTGTTTGCCGTTGCCGCGTCGGGCTGGGCGTTAAGGGAGTTGATCGCCACCTGTAGCGGTGCCTCAAAATTCGTTCCGCCGCCTGCAGTCAGCCCTGACAGGGCCACATCCAGGGCACCTCCGGAGGCGATCTGCGACGGAACGAAAGTCCCGACGAGGCTCGCCCCGCCGGAGAATGCAATGAGACTGATATCCACGTCGGCGTCGGAAAAGCCACGATCCACGATCTCTTGCGTCAGTGCTCGAAGACCGGCGATCTCAGCGTCGAGAACGGTGTTGCTGATGCCATCGTTGTTTTGGTCGCCCACAGGCGTGCCGCCGAATTGTGCGGAGGTACTTCCTGAAACGTCAATGATGTAGGTGACGTTGAACTTCTGCGTCGCCAGGTTACCGATGTTGATCGTGCCGCTGATGTCGGTCTTGTCGTCAATTGTGCGCAGTTCGGTGGTTAGCGAGATGCTCGCGCTCTGCCCATTCTGGAGCGTTCCGTTGGTAGTATCGGTCTGCGTGCCCTCGTTGACGCCGACGATCTGCACAGTGACATCTGCCGTGTCGGTCAAGCCGCCGGGATCCTGCGCGGTGTAGGAGAAGGCGACGTCGATGGTGTCGCCTGCCAGCAGCGAGGCGAAGGCCGGCGCAGGGTCAAATACCACTTGATTGCCGACGATCTGGGCGGTGCCTTCGGTCACTGGGTCAAGGCCGGCGATCGAGGTAACGGTCAGGGGATCGCCGTCCAGATCTGTGTCGTTTGCCAGAACATCGATTGTCTTCGTCGCATCAGCACGTACTGCCGCGTGATCATCCACTGCGTCGGGCGGATAGTTCACTTCCGGTGCATTGCCAACCAGCTTCAGCGAATCCTGGCGCGACCCACCTTGGGTGCCGACGCTGGTGAGACGCGCACCGAACTGCGCCAGCTCGATGTCGTTTAGCGATAAGGTTTGGTCGGCGGAGAGGATGAAGGTTGCTGTCTTTATATCATCGCCCTGGCCGATGCCCTGTCTGCCGAACTCCACGCCAATGTCGAAGGGGCTGGCCTCACCTTGCATATTGGCGCCATTGCCCAGGTCGATGACGCCGTTGTTTGCGATCTGGCGATCGGTCACCACCGCTGGGTCGCCCGTTACCGTCAGTCCGGTGAAGGCGGCGAAATTGTTTAAGTGGAAAAACAAGCCGCGCAGATCGGCGGTCTGTCCACCAGCATTGCCCACCACAACTGTAAATTTTAGGTCGCCTCCGGCGACGTCTTCAATGGTGACTTGGACCCCGGGTCCACCAGGGATCGCGAATGTCGTGCTTGCCAATTTTTGGTTCCTCCCGCTGTCGTGCCAGGAATAATTTGGCAGACGATGGGAGTTTACGCCTTCGTGTGGTGGTTAATCGATGCAATATACAAAATTACGATCTTTTGATTCCGTAATTCTGTGCTTTCAAATCGAAGCTGCATTAATTCCCTAATTTTCTACTTCAGGTAGATTTTGTAGGGGTTGCTGACTTTGATCAGTCCGCTGATGCTGCGAGGCAGAGCACGCCAAGGAAGGACAGTGCGGTCTGCTTGTAGCGGGTGGCAACCGCACGCCATTCCTTCAGCCGTGCCCAGAGGTTCTCGACCAGGTGCCGGTTGGCGTTGACCCAGTCTGGGCAGGCGACGGGTGCGTCGGTGCGCTTGGGCGGGATCGCGGGACGCGCACCCATGTCCCAGATGCGCTCGCGGAAGGCGCCGGATGCGAGGCCGCGATCGCCGACGGCCCAGCCCGGAACGTCGGCAGGCGGGCAAGCAGGGCCGGTGCCATCGGCAGCTCGTGGGCCCAACCAGGCGCGAGGGCGAATGCCACCGCCCGGCCGCGGCCATCGGCAATCACGCAAGCCTTGGTCCCGAAGCCGCCGCGCGAGCGGCCAAGCGCCTCGCGCGCATCCCGCTCCGCTTGCGTCCCCCTTTTCGGGCACCATCCGCCGTCTTCTGGTGCGCCCGGATGGTGGTCCCGTCGGAGAGGGCCATTCCGAGCGCGATCCCCCGCCTCTGCGCCAGCTCCAGCAAGCGCTCCCACACCCAAAGATGGCCCCAGCGGTTGAAGGTTTGCGCCGCCGTCCAACACGGCCCAAGCTCGGCCGGGATGGCGCGCCAGGGTGCGCCATTCCGGTGACGCCAGATGATCGCCGCGATGGTGCGGCGTAGGTCGTGGTGCTCAGTCTTGCCGCGCAGGTGCACCGCCTCGATCAGCGCCGAAAGCCGCTTCCATTGTGCGTCGGTCAAGACCCTAGTCGTGCCTCGGTCAGCCATGCCCCGGAGCTGGGGACGGGCCTCACATCCCGAAAGGCCTCAGCTCCGGGGCAGCGGGATCGGCAAGATACTGGCCATGCGCCAGGCGCCGTCGCCCTCACGCCGGAGCGTCTGGTTCATCAGGAAGCGCGCCGGTTGCCCGGGCTGACCAGCAGCGCCGATGGTGAACAGCACGGGGACGAAGAGCTGCGCCGCCCCGGGGCCGAGCGCCATAGTGCGGAACTGCGCCATGTCGGGCTCCAGCCGCCAGGTGCCGGTGTAGAGCGCACGGAACCGCTCCATCGCAGCCGTGCGGCCCCAGATCGCTTGGCCGCGGGTGATCCAAAGGAAGTCCGGCGAGTCCCACAGCAGCGCCTCGACCGCCGCCGCATCGTGCGCGTTCTGCGCCGCAACGAAGCGCTCGAACAGGGTCCGCGCCTCCGGCGGGCCGGCGCCGGTGCTGGTGGTCTGGGCAAGTGCATCCCGCCCGCTCACCGCCGCCGTCACGAGCGCCGCGAGGCCAAGAGCCGCTCCGTGCCTCCGCAGGATGGTCATGGCAGGCATCCTCCGTTGGTTGCAACGTTGAAACCATACGCTTCGGCGGTGATAGCGGCGACTAGCCGACAAGGGCGACGGATCAAACTTCCAAGAGCTAATAACAGGCCATAGCTGTTCATTCCGATACGTTCAGGCAACGGCTTCTATTCCAACCGGCACCGACACGACCTCAAAGCCCCGATCCCGTTAGGTGGCGCATCACCCTTGGGTAGCACCCATGCAGCTGCCACGCCGCAGCATCACTGATTATTTTGGAGACTACCCTCGACGAAGCGCGAGCCGATGCTTGGAAGGGGTAGGATCGGGGGTAGGCGGGAGCGGATTGCCCGAAAAGCCGCAGGAATCCCAGAGTTTCTGGCGGAAGCGGTGGGATTCGAACCCACGATACGGTTGCCCGTATGCCAGTTTTCAAGACTGGAGCCTTCAACCACTCGGCCACGCTTCCATACCGCCTCAGGGCTCAACTGCCGATGATAGGCTCATGGGTGATTTTCTCGCCACCCCGCGGCCCTCGCGAACCCGCCCACAACTCGTCGTAATCACACTCCTGCTTTTCGGCCCAATGGCCAACGGCGGTCAAACCTCGATCAGTATTCAAGACCGCTGCCTTAAACCGCTTGGCCACTCATCCTCACCGTGGTGGTGGACCGCTGCGCTGAAGCACCCGTCTTGCAGCGCCACATCCGCCCGACCCACTCTGTAGCCCAAGGCAATTCAGGCTGCAAAAGCCCAAGGGCGTGACGGTCCCGGACCGAAGGCCGACCCTGGCCGGCATGGCAGGGCAATGCCGCCCCGCCTGAAGGCCGCCGGATCGTGGCGCCGGTGGGTTCGAGCGCCACCGGCGCAGATCGCGCCGCCGCCCGTTGCGGAACTTCACCTTCCGTGCGGTAGTCCGCCCAGCCACGCCGCACGACATAGGGGAGAAGCGCCATGCGAAACTTCGATCAACCGACCCGCTACGGCCGCATCTTCCCGCCCAATCCCGCCTGGCTGGCGCAGCGCCCGCCGGAGCCGATCCTGGAGCCGGAACTGCCGATCGTCGATGCCCATCACCACCTCTGGGAACGGTCTGATCAGCGCTATCTGCTGCCGGAATTCCTGGCCGACCTGAACACCGGCCACAACATCGCCGCCACTGTCTTCATCCAGTGCCACGCCATGTACCGCGCGGCCGGGCCGGAGGAGATGCGCCCGGTCGGCGAGACCGAATTCGTCGCCGGCATTGCCGCGATGAGCGACAGCGGTGCCTATGGCCCCACCCGGATCGCCGCCGGCATCGTCGGCTTCGCCGATCTCACCCTGGGCGAGCGGGCCGGGCCGGTGCTGGATGCGCATATCCGCGCCGCCGGTGGGCGCTTCCGCGGCGTGCGGCATTCCGCCGCCTGGGATGCCGATCCGATCATCGGCAATGGCCATGACGCGCCCCACCTGCTGCGCCGGCCGGAGTTCCGCGCCGGGTTGCGGGAGCTGACGGCGCGCGGCCTGGCCTTCGACCTCTGGGTCTTCCACACCCAGCTCGACGAGGCGCTGGAACTGGTGCGGGCCTGCCCCGAGACCAGCTTCATCCTCGGCCATTGCGGCGGCCCGTTGGGCTACGGCCCCTACGCGGGCCGCAGGGACGACGTCTTCGCCCGGTGGAAAGCCGGCATGGCGGCGCTGGCCGGCTGCCCGAATGTGGTGGTGAAGCTCGGCGGCATGATGATGCGGCTGGCCGCCTATGACTACGGGGCGCTGCCGATACCGCCGACCTCGGCCGAGCTGGCGGCGCATTGGGAGCCCTACATCATCACCTGCATCGAGCTGTTCGGCGCCGATCGCTGCCTGTTCGAGAGCAATTTCCCGGTCGAGAAGATGGGCATCGGCTACGCCGGGATCTGGAACGCCTTCAAGCACCTGACGCACGGCGCCTCGGCGGAGGAGAAGCGGGCGCTCTTCGCCGGCACGGCGCAGCGGGTGTACCGGCTGTAGCGCCGAATCACACGCCCGGCGCCACGCTACCCTCTCGCCTTTGTCGCCGATCCGCCGCAGGCTGGCCGGCGACAAGGAATGGAGGAAACGCGCAGTGAAGTTTGCCCTGCATCTCAGCAACATCGTCTTCCCCGACGCCGCCGGCGCGGCGCGGCTCGGCCAATGGGCGGAGGCGGCGGGCTTCGACACCGTGCTGGCCATCGACCATGTGGTGCTGCCAGAGAATTTCACCACCCGCTACCCATACTCCGCCACCGGCCAGATGCCGGCCGGTCCCACCGAGCCATACCCCGATCCCTTGATCTGGCTGGCCTTCCTGGCCGCCACCACCGCCCGGATCAGGCTGCTGACCGGCGTCATCATCCTGCCGCAGCGCGAGCCGGTGGCGCTGGCCAAGCAGGTGGCGACGCTGGATGCGATGAGCGGCGGGCGGCTGGAACTGGGCATCGGCGTCGGCTGGCTGCGCGAGGAATTCGAGGCGCTCGGCGTACCCTTCGAGCGGCGGGGCAAGCGGGCCGACGAATACATCGGCGCGATGCGGGCACTCTGGGCGCCGGGCACCGCGCAATACGCCGGGGAATTCGTCAAATTCCCGCCGGTGCACTGCTACCCCAAGCCGGTGGCGGGGACGGTGCCGATCATCGTCGGCGGCCATTCCGAGGCGGCGGCGCGCCGCGCCGGGCGGCTCGGTGATGGCTTCTTCCCCTCCATCGGCGCGCAGGTGGATGTGGCGCCGCTGTTCGACGTCGCCCGCCGCGCCGCGGAGGCCGCTGGCCGCGACCCCGCAGCGGTGGAGATGATCACCGGCTGCCCCGAGGCGCTGCCCGGCTCCGGCAAGGATGCGATCGCCGCGGTCGAGGCCCGCATCGCCCGCGGCATCGGCCGGGTGGTGGTGCCGCTCACCGCCTTCCTGCCGAATGTCGAGGAGGGGCTGGCACGGTTCGGGGAGGAGGTGATCCGGCCATTCGCCGGGCGGTAGTGCCGGAGAAGTCGCTGCCCTCCCCAGGCCCCATCCGCCAGGGGCCACGCGGCCCCTGGACCGGCCTGGTACCATCGGCATGAATGTTCCATTCGTGCCGAGCGCCCGAACGGGCACCATGCCGCGTGACGCGTAGTCAAGGCTTGCGGAGCAAACCGCCCGGCGGCCGAGGCAGCGGTTGATCGGTCACGATCAACCGCCGTTGGTCTTGAGTCAGTGTTTGCCGGACATCTCCACCAGCTCGAACAGGATGCCCGCGGTGCTGGCCGGGTCGATGAAGGCGATGCGGTGGCCGCCATGGCCGCTGCGCGGCACCTCATCCAGCAGCTTCACCTGCTTCGCCTTCAGCTCCGCCAGCGCCGCATCGATGTCATCCACCTCCAGGCAGAGGTGATAGATGCTCTCGCCCTTCGCCTTCAGCCATTCGGCGGTGCCGCCGGTATCGCTCTGCGGTTCCAGCAACTCGATCGCACTCTCGCCGATCGGCAGCATCGCCAGGCGCACGGCATATTCCGGCAAGGTCTCCTCATGGTCGCAGGTGATGCCGAGTTTGCCGAGAGTGTCGCGCACCGCGTCGAGGTTGCGGACGGCGATGGCGACATGCTCGATGCGCTTGATCTTCATGAAGGGCTCTCCCTGGCCTGGGTTGGGCCGTTGCCGCCCGGCGGGGCGGGTGCCAGCCCCTATGATGCTGCCCGCCGGGCGATGAAGTCGAGGGTCGCCGCGGCGCAAAGCTCCGGATGGGTGGCGGCGACATGGTAGCTGTCGCCCGGCACCACCATCAGCTCCGACCCCGGGATGTGCTTCTGCCAGGCGCGGGTGGTCTCGACGCCGTCCAGCCCGCTGTCATCGGTGGTGACCACCAAGGTCGGCGCCGCCACCTGGGCAAGATCGCCCCGCACATCCAGCTTCGGCACCTGCGCAATGAAGCCGAGCTGGGTGCTCAGCGGCGTCGCCCCCATCAGCCGGCTCCAGCCTTCCACCATGGCGGGCGGCGCACCGGCACCCAGCCGTCCCCGCATGGTCCAGCGCGCCCAGCTCTCGACGCCATGCTCGCGGATATGCGCCATCCAGGAGGCATGGCGGTCGCCGAGCGTCGTCTGCCCCGCGACCAGCGTGCCGAGCAGCACCAGCGACCGCACCCGTCCGGGATGCAGCGCGGCCAGCCGGATGGCGATGGGGCCGGCGACCTTTGCCGCCACCAGATGCACCCGGTCGAGCCCGAGATGGTCCAGCAGGGCGATGAAATCCGCCACCAGCCCATCGAAGGACCAGGGGTGGTCCTGTGGCATCGGGCTGGACCGGCCGAAGCCACGCATGTCCGGCCGCACCACCTGTAGCCGGCGGCCGAGCGTCGGCATCCAGCCATTCCAGGCCTCGCCGCTCTCGGCATTGCCGTGCAGCAGCAGCGCCGCCTCCGGCCGGGCCCAGGGATCGGCGAAGCATTCGTCGCGGTAATGCATGGTCGCGCCGTCGGCCAGGGTGAAGACGGGCATAGGGTGCTCCTGGACGTTGCTGTTGGGACCTGCCGCATCCAGCCGGCCCTCCGCGGCGGGCCGGCCGGAGCGCCGATCAGGAAGGCATCAGTCCGGCTCGATTCCGGCCTCCCGCACCACCCGCGCCCATTTGGCGATGTCGGCGCGGATCAGCGTGGCGAATTCCTCCGGCGTGCAGGGCGCCGGCATGGTGCCCTGGCGGTCGAGCTGGGCCCGCACCTCCGGCTCGCCGAGGATTGCCACCACCTCCCGGTTCAGCAGGGTGATGATCGGGGCAGGGGTGCCGGCCGGCGCCAGCAGCCCGTTCCAGCCGAGCACCGCATAGCCGGGCAGCGCGGCCTCGGCGATGGTCGGGATCTCCGGCAGGCTCGCCAGCCGCTCCCGCGTGCTGACGCCGATGGCGCGCACCTGGTTGCCGGCCAGCAGCGGCAGGGTGGTGATCGGCGGGTCGAGGAACATCGCGACCTCGCCCCGCATCAGCGCGGTATGCGCCTCCGGCGCGCTGCGGAAGGGCACATGCACCATCTCGATCCCGGCGGTGGAACAGAACAGCGCCGCCGCCAGATGCGCCAGGCTGCCGCTGCCGACCGAGGCGTAGTTCAGCTTCTCCCGCTTCGCCCGGTCGATCAGCCCGGCCACGTCGCGGTCCGGCCCGTCGCGCGGCACCAGCAGCACCAGCGCGACGGTGGTGACGGTGCTGATCGGCGCCAGGTCGCGTTCGGTGTCATAGGGCAGCCGGGCCTTCAGCGCCGGATTCACCGGATGGCTGGGATAGACCATCAGCAGGGTGGTGCCATCCGGCCGCGACCGCACCACCGCTTCGGTGCCGATGATGCCGCTGGCGCCGGGCCGGTTGTCCACCACCACCGGCCTGCCGAGACGCTGCGCCAGCCGGTTGGCGACGATCCGCGCCAGGATGTCGGTGATGCCGCCGGCGCCGGTTGGCACCACGATCCGGATCGGCCGGTCGGCCGGCAGCTCCTGCGCCAGGGCGGCGGGTGCGGCGAGGGCGGCGGGCAGCGGCGCAAGGCCGGCCAGCAGGCTGCGGCGCGACAGCATCAGCCGAGCCGCCGGCGATAGAGCGCGATCAGCCTCTCCCAGTGCCGCTCCGCCGCCGGCTTGTCGAAGCACCAGCGTTGCGGGAAGGCGAAGCCATGGTGGACGCCGGGATAGATCTCCAGCTCCCCGGCCGCGCCGGAGGCCGCGAACAGCCCCTTCAGCTCCTCGACCATCGGCAGCGGCGCCAGCTCGTCATGCTCGGCGCAGCCGATGTAGAGCTCGCCCTTGGCACGGCCGAGCGAGAGATGCGGGCTCTCCACCGCGTCGCTGACCAGCCAGGTGCCGTAGAAGGAGGCGGCGGCGGCGATGCGGTCCGGGTAGCGGGCCGCGGCGGCCAGGGAGTAAGGGCCGCTCATGCAATAGCCATGGGTGCCGACCGGGCCGGGCTTCGCTTCCTTCTGGGTGTCGAGGAAGCGCAGCATGGCGCCGACATCCTCCATCACCGGCGGGATGGTCATCTTGGTGCGGATGGCGCGCATGCGGTCGCGCTCCGGGTCGCCCATGGTCAGCACGCCGGGGCCGAAGACGCTGTCGCGGCCGGCGCGGTAGTAGAGGTTGGGCAGCACAACGTAGTAGCCGACGGTCGCCAGCCGCCGCGCCATGTCGCGCAGCTCCTCGCGGATGCCGGGCGCGTCCATCAGCATCAGCACGGCGGGGAAGGGGCCGCCGCGTTCCGGCCGGCAGATGAAGCTCTCCATCGCGCCATCGGCGGTGGCGATGTCCAAGGTGGTCTCGATCATGGGCGTCTCCCCGGGTCCGCGATGGCGCGGCAAACCCTTTCCTTGCCGCAATCTTGGCCCTCCGGGCGGAACTGCGCCAGACCCCGCCCGGCATGGGAGGCTGGCACGCCTCACCCCCTGCCGAGATGCGGACGGCCGCGCGGGTATTGCAGCAGCAGGAATTCGGCGCCGCCGGCCCCGGCCACCGCCTCCGCCGCCGGCTCATCCGGGAAGACGAAGGCGCAGGAGAGCGGCGGCAGCGGCGCTGCATCGCCGAACGCCAGGCTGCCGGCGACGACGACCCAATACTGCCCATCCCCCTCGGCCGGCGCCGGCCCGCGCAGCCGGGCACCGGGGGGCAGGCGGTGGCGCCACGCCGCCAGCCCATCCTCCGCGTCCGGCAACAGGCTTTCGCCATGGGCTTCGGTCAGGCGGGCCAGGTCTTTCTCGGCCAGTGGCGGGCCGGGCTCGGCGACCGCGACGCGGTAGCGCCGCGGCCGGTGCCGCAACTCCGCCGCCGCGCCTGGCACGTAGCGCGCACCGGGGTCGTAGCCGTTGCGCAGGGTGAAGTAGTGCAGCCCCTGGCTGCCGGCGCGCAGCGGCCCGTAGGAGCTGAAGGCATTGGCGTATTGCACCGCGATCGGCCCCACGTCCTGCCGGCCCAGCATGCCGCCGCCGCCCACCACCACCTGGAACTGGTTGGCGGCGTGGAAATGCGCCTGCACCAGACTGTCGGCTGATTGCTCGACAAGGAAGCCCATCGGGTAGACCGCCTCAGGCCCTGGTGGTGGTGGGGTGTCCGGGCCGCGGACGGCGAAGTTGGTGCCGAAATAAGTGGTGATATGCGCCGGCACGCCATTGGCGACGACGGGCTTGCGCGTGGCCGCCGCCGATTGGCCGTTGGTGATCTGCATCTCGGCGTTGCTCCCTTGGCGTTGCGGCGGAGCTTAGAGCGGATCGCGGAGGGGCGTGAACGCCCAGCAGCGCAAATCCAGCCTACAGACAACAGGCTACAGCGGATTGGCGTTCAGCCATGGACGCCGCCCGCCGTAGAGCATGACCGCTCAGGCATGGAACTGCCGAGCGCGCCGGTCGCGTGATCAGGTGTGGGACAGGTCGGAATGCTTGGTCGTGGAAGCAATCCAGCTACAGCGCCTGCCGCCGCCGCAGCCGCCGCATCGCTGCTGCCAGGCGTCGCCGCAGCGCGCCGCGACCGTGCGGGAAGATCCTGGCCCGCAACCGCCGCGCCATGGCGCGAAGCCGAACCCAGGCCGGCCAAGCCTCCAGCAGCGCATGGCCGAGCGCCAGCAGCCGCTCCACCCAACCATGCCCCCGCACGAACCTGCGCACCTGCATGAGCTTCGGCCGGGCGATGGCGAAGAGCCGGGTGGAGAAGGCCGCCCCCACCACCTTGGCGCCGAGGATGAGCACCGCCGCCCAGACGAAGTGATGGTGGCGGATCAGCCATAGCTCCCCGAGCTTCAGCAGCGGGAGGATCGGCACCCAGGGCAGGACGAAGATGGCGGCGACCACATTCGGACTGAGCCGCTCCGCCGCCGCGAACAGCCGCAGCCGGGCAAGCCTCCGGCCGAGCGCCTCCAGCCAGCGCCAGATCGTCGCTTCCATCAGCACGCCGATGAGGGCCACGGCGAACAGGAAGGGCGTGACGACGCGAGGCAGCGACGTGTCCCGGCTCATCCGTCGGGCCGCCCGTGCCGGAATGCCGACTATCGCGAGTGGGTGATGCACTTGCCGGAAGGATGGCCACGCAAGCATGGGCCAGCATGAACCACCCCCTCCGGCCGCCCGCCGATTCTCGCCGAGAAGCAAGAAATCTGCGCCGATAATAGTCCGTGACGAAACGCCAGCCGAAGGTGGCGGTTGTAGCACCGCGTCGATGCCAGCCCCTGCAAGCCCAACCGGTAAAGCCGAGCCGGAGCTGCCGAAGCGACCGATCCGGTTGCCATCCGTGGTTCCCCGCAGGGTTGCCGTCCTTGCCTGGCATGGCGCCGGCGCCACGGCTTAACCGACCGTGTAGGTATGGTTTTGACAGGGGCCATGGTCATGTATGTAGGCCTGTGGGTTAGGGGTGGCGTTTCACCGGTACGAAAGGGCGACCTGCCCACCCGATGCGAGAGGAAGGCGTGACTGAAGCGAACGACACTCTGGCAGTGGCCGGGGAGGACCCGCCCCGCATCTCGACCGGCAGCGACGGGCTGGACGACATCCTCGGCGGTGGCCTCGACACCGACAGGCTGTACCTTTGCGAGGGTCGGCCAGGCACCGGCAAGACGACGCTCGCCTTGCAGTTCCTGCTGGAGGGCGCCCGCCGGGGCGAGGCCACGCTCTACATTTCCCTCTCTGAATCGGAACGGGAGCTGCGGCTGGTCGCGCAGCGGCATGGCTGGTCGCTCGAGGACATTTCGGTGTTCGAGCTGGTGCCACCGGAAGCCAGCCTCGACCCGAACCGGGAACTGACCGTCTTCCATCCTGCCGAGGTGGAACTCAGCGAGACGATGCAGCTGATCTTCGAGCGTGTCGCCACGCTGAACCCCTCGCGGGTGGTCTTCGACAGCCTGTCGGAGATGCGCCTGCTGGCGCAGAACCCGATGCGATACCGGCGCCAGATCCTGGCGCTGAAGCATTTCTTCGCCGGTCGCGCCTGCACGGTGCTGCTGCTGGACGACATGTCCTCGAAGGCTGATGACCTCCAGCTCCACTCCATCGTGCATGGCGTCATCCTGCTGGAACAGATCGCCATCGATTTTGGGACCGAGCGAAGGCGGCTGCGCGTCATCAAGATGCGGGGCATGTCGTTCCGTGGCGGCTTTCACGACTTCACCATCAAGCGCGGCGGGCTCGAGATCTATCCGCGGCTGACCGCGGCCGAGCACCACCGGGACTTCGTCAGCGGGGTCATCCCGAGCGGCAATGCGGCGCTCGACGCCATGATCGGCGGCGGGCTGGAGCGCGGCACCAGCATGCTGCTGCTCGGTGCGGCGGGTGTCGGCAAATCCTCGCTGGCGCTGTTCTATGCGATCGCCGCCGCTGGCCGTGGCGAGCATTCGGTCATCTACGCCTTCGACGAGGGCCGCGGCACAGTCTACACACGAGCCAGGGCACTCGGCCTGCCGATGCAGGAGGCCGTCGAGGCGGGGCTGATACGGGTGCAGCAAATCGACCCGGCCGAGATGTCGCCAGGTGAATTCGCCAGCCTGGTGCGGCGTGCCGTGGAGGCGGATGGCGCGCGGGTCATCGTTATCGACAGTCTCAACGGCTATCTCAGCGCCATGCCGGATGAGCGCTTCCTGATCCTGCAGATGCATGAGCTGCTGAGCTACCTCGGTCAGCTCGGCGTGCTGACCATCCTCGTCCTGGCCCAGCATGGGCTGGTCGGGCCGATGCAGACCCCGGTCGACATCAGCTACCTCAGCGACACGGTGCTGATGCTGCGCTACTTCGAATTCGAGGGCTCGGTCCGGCGTGCACTCTCCGTCGTGAAGAAGCGTAGCGGTGCGCATGAGATGACCATCCGCGAGTTCCGGCTCAGCTCGCGCGGGGTGACCATCGGTCCCCCGCTCATGGACTTCAGTGGGGTCTTTACCGGCACGCCCCGCTATACCGGCACCGGCTCCCCGCTCCTGGACGACGATGAGTCCGCAGGCAGCTGAACGGCACCGCCCGCGAGTCCTGGTCCTCGCCCCGACCGGCCGTGACGCCGCGGCCTCGGCAGAGCTGCTTGCCCGGGCCGACCTGTCCGCCCAGATCTGCGCCAACCTCGACGCGCTCGTCGCTGGCCTTGCAGCCGAAGCCGATGCGGTGTTCGTCGCGGAGGAGGCGCTGCTGGGCAGGCCGATCGATCGGCTGTGCGCCTGGGTCGAGGCCCAGCCGCCTTGGTCGGACATGCCTTTCGTGATGCTGACCAGCCATCGCGAACAGCCGGTGGTGGTGGCGGGGCGCAGTCGGCTGGTGGCCGCGCTGCGGAACGTTTCCCTGCTTGAGCGACCGGTCCAGGCGATCACCCTGACGAGCACTATCCAGGCCGCCGTGCGCGCCCGGCGGCGGCAATATGAGGTGCGCAGGTATCTGGCCGAACAGGAACGGGCGGCGCGGGAGCTGGAAGATCTGGTCGCGGCGCGGACCCGCGAACTGGAGGCGGCGAACCAGGAGTTGCGGGCGCAGATCGCCGAGCGCGAGCGGATGGAGGTGACGCTGCGCCACGCCCAGAAGATCGAGGCGATGGGCCAGCTCACCGGTGGCGTGGCGCATGATTTCAACAACCTGCTGATGGTCATCTCCGGCGGCCTCGACATGATCGATCGCCAGGACGACCCCGGCCGGCGCAAGCGGCTGATGGATGGCATGCGGCAGGCTGCCGGGCGAGGCGCGGCGCTGACGCGCCAGCTTCTGGCGTTCTCCCGTCGCCAGGCCCTCAGGTCGGAGCCGGTCGACCTCGGCCGGCAGATCGGCGGCATGCGCGAGCTGCTGGACCGCAGCCTCAGTGGCGACGTCCATGTCACCCTCGACTTCGCCGCCACTCTCTGGCCGGTGGAGGTTGACCCGGGCGAGCTTGAACTGGTCGTGCTGAACCTCGCGGTGAATGCGCGCGACGCCATGCCCGAGGGCGGCACGATCACCATCCGCGCCGAGAACCTGGCCGGCCTGGCGGAACGGGAGCTTTGCGGCGACTTCGTCCGCCTTTCGATCATCGACACCGGGATCGGCATGCCGCCCGAGGTGGTTTCGCGTGCCTTCGAACCCTTCTTCACGACCAAGGACATCGGCAAGGGTTCGGGGCTGGGGCTTGCCCAGGTCTATGGCTTCGCCAAGCAATCCGGCGGCACGGTGCGCATCGAGACAGCGGTCGGGCGCGGCACCACCATTGCGCTGTTCCTGCCACGGTCGCACAAGGCACCTGCGGTGGAGGAGCACCACCTCATCGACCTCCATGCCGGGCGGCCGGCAGCCGGTGTGGCCGGCCATGTGCTGCTGGTCGAGGATGATGACGAGGTCGCGGCGCTGGTGTCCGAGATGCTCTCCCAGCTCGGCTTCGAGGCAACGCGCGCGTCGAGCGGCGCGGCTGCCCTTGGCGCGCTGACGAACGGCCGAGCCTTCGATCTGGTGTTCTCCGACATCATGATGCCGGGCGGCATGAATGGCGTGGACTTGGCCCGTGAGGTGAGGCGGCGGCGGCCCGGCCTGCCGGTTCTGCTGACGACGGCCTATGCGGCGGCGGCGAAGCGTGACGCGGAGGCGGAGGGGGTTGCCGTGTTGCCGAAGCCATACCGGCTCGAGGAACTCGCCGCAGCCACCCGCAACGTGCTTGGGCGGTAGCACGCGATCTCGCCCGACGCTCGGGGAAGGGGGAGCGGCATCAGCGCCGGCGGATTCCGTCCAGCGCGAGATCGACGTGCAGCGCGACGATCTCCGCCCGCCCGAGCCGGCCGCCGGGCCGGTACCAGGTGCAGACACCGGTGAGCATCGCCAGCATTGCATAGGCGGTGACGCGCACATCGCTCATCGCCAGCGTGCCCTCGGCAACACCTTCCTCCAGTAGCGCGATCAGCCGGTCCTCATAGGCGCGCCGCATCGCCAGGATGCACGCGGCATTTGGCGGATCCAGCGCGCGCAACTCGAAATTGGCGATGTAGACTTCCTGCTTGCGTTCCAAGTGATAGAGCACGTGGTGGGCAATGAAGCCGCGCAGCCGGTCGATCAGGGCCGGACCGGCGGCGGCCAGGGCTGCATCGGTCTCCGCCAGCAGGGTCGTCATGTGCTCCTGCATCAGGTCGAACAGCAGGCCCTGCTTGGTCGTGATATGGTTGTAGAGCGAGCCGGGCTGGATGCCGACGCCGGCGGCCAGCTCGCGCAGGTTCATGGCGGCGAAGCCATGCCGATGGATCAGCCGGAGCGCGGCGCGGCGGATGGCCGCGGCGGTCCGCTCGCCGTTCGATCCCGTGATCCGTGCCATCCGCCTCCCGCTCCGGGGTAGCCGTCACCCCGGCAACAGGCTTGGCTGCGATAGCGCTTGCGGTCAATGAGAAAACAAACGTATGTTAGTTTAGAGCAGGCACGAAGATGCCTGCCGGGGAGGGACATCGTGGCACTGCGCGCGCCGCATTTCCACAGCCGGATCAGCCGCCATGGCTGAGGCCGGCGCGCCGATCCTGGCGGCGGAGCAAGTTAGCCTGCGGTTCGGTGGCGTGCGGGCGCTGACCGATGTCTCCTTCCAGGTGAACCGCGGCGAGGTCTTCTCCATCATCGGCCCGAACGGTGCCGGCAAGACCTCGATGGTCAATTGCATCTCCGGCCGCTACCGCCCGACCGAGGGCGCCATCCGCTTCGACGGTGCCGACATCACCCGCGTGCCGACCCGCAGGCGCGCCGGCCTCGGCATCGGCCGCACCTTCCAGAACCTGGCGTTGTTCGGGCATATGAGCGTGCTCGACAACATCATGGTCGGCCGCCACCACCTGCTGCGGCGCGGTTTCCTGCCCGGCATGATCTATTGGCTTGGCGGCGCCCAGGACGAGGAGATCGCGCATCGGCGCGAGGTCGAGGAGATCATCGACTTCCTCGAAATCCAGCACATCCGCAAGGCGCCCGCCGGCACACTCCCCTATGGGTTGCGCAAGCGAGTGGAGCTGGCGCGCGCCGTCGCCCTCAAGCCCAGGCTGATCCTGCTGGATGAGCCAATGGCGGGCATGAACCTCGAGGAGAAGGAGGACATGGCGCGCTACATCCTCGACCTCAATGAGGAATGGGGCATGACCGTGCTGATGATCGAGCACGACATGGGCGTGGTCATGGACATCTCCCAGCGCGTCATGGTGCTGGATTTCGGCCGCAAGATCGCCGAGGGTACGCCGGAGGCGGTGCTGGCCGACCCGCATGTGCGGCGTGCCTATCTCGGCGAGGCCGATGAGGTGGTGCGCGATATCGATGAGTCGATGCCGGTATGATCGCGGACACCTTGCCGAAGCTGCTGCTTCGCAATGCCCGCGCGCATGGCGCCGAGGTGGCGCTGCGGGAAAAGCAGTTCGGCATCTGGCGCAGCATCACCTGGGCGGAATACGAGGCGCGCACGCGGGCCTTCGCGCTCGGGCTGCGTGCGCTTGGCCTAGGCGCCGGCGATGTGGTCGGGCTGATCGGCGACAACCGGCCGGATTGGGTGATGGGTGAGGTCGCCGCGCATGCGATCGGCGCCCGCAGCCTCGGCATCTACCGCGACGCGCTGGATGATGAGGTGGCCTATCTGCTGGCGCATAGCGGCGCCGCCGCGGTGATCGCCGAGGATGAGGAGCAGGTCGACAAGCTGCTCGGCATGAGCGGCCGGGCGCCCCGGCTGCGCCACATCATCTATTGCGACCCGCGCGGCATGCGCAAGCATGCCGATCCGCGGCTGCTGCCGGTCGCCGAGCTGGTACGGCTGGGCGAGGCGGCGCATGCCGCCGATACCGCGGGCTGGGAGGCGATGGTGGCGGCGACGCGGGGGGAGGAGGTGGCGATCCTCTGCACCACCTCCGGCACCACGGCGCGGCCGAAGCTGGCGATGCTGACCGGCGGCGCGCTGGTGCGGCATTGCGCCAGCTACCTCAAGGCTGATCCGAAGGGGCCGGAGGATGAATACGTCTCGGTCCTGCCGCTGCCCTGGATCATGGAGCAGATCTACGCCCTCGGCTGGAGTCTGCTGGCGCGGATGAAGGTCAATTTCGTCGAGGAGCCGGAGACGATGATGGCCGATTTCCGCGAGATCGGCCCAAGCTTCGTGCTGTTTGCCCCACGCGTCTGGGAGGCGCTGGCGGCCGAGGTCCGCGCCCGGGTCATGGACGCCAGCCCCATGAAGCGGGGGATGTTCGATCTCGGGATGCGCTGGGGGCTGGCGGCGCTCGACAGCGGCGGGCGTTCCGCCGCTGCCGACCAACTGCTGTTCCGCGCGCTGCGCGACCGGCTCGGCTTCACCAACCTTCGCTCGGCCGCCACCGGCGGTGCCGCGCTGGGCCCTGACACCTTCCGCTTCTTCCTGGCGATGGGCGTGCCGCTGCGCCAGCTCTATGGCCAGACCGAATTGCTGGGCGCCTACACCGTGCACCGGCCGGGCGAGGTGAATTTCGACACCGTGGGTGTCGGCTTCGACGCGAGCGTCGAGATGCGGATCGACCAGCCGGACCAGAACGGCGTTGGGGAGATCGTCACCCGCCACCCCAACATGTTCAGCGGCTATTTCGGCTTGGCGGATCCCGGCGACCTGCGCGACGGTTGGCTGCACACCGGCGATGCCGGCTACTTCGACAAGGCCGGGCATCTGGTGGTCATCGACCGCATCAAGGACATCGCCACCACCAGCGGCGGTGACCGGTTCAGCCCGCAATACATCGAGAACAAGCTGAAATTCAGCCCCTATGTGGCGGAGGCGGTGGTGCTGGGCGACAGAAGGCCGCACCTCGCCGCGATGATCTGCATCCGCTTCTCCATCGTCGCCAAATGGGCGGAGCGGAACCGCATTTCCTTCACCACCTACACAGACCTCTCGGCCCGCGACCAGGTGCTGGCGCTGCTGCGCGCCGAGGTGGCGAAGGTGAACGCGACCTTGCCGGAGCCGCAGCGCATCCGCGACTTCCTGCTGCTCTACAAGGAGCTGGACGCCGATGACGAGGAGCTGACCCGCACCCGCAAGATCCGCCGCGGCGTCATCAACGAGAAATACGGCGATATCATCGAGGCGATCTACCGTGGCGATGCGGCCATTCCGGTCGACACCACCATCGCCTTCCAGGACGGCACGAGACAGCGCATTCGGACCACCCTGCGGGTGATCTCCATGCGCGAGCCGGCACTGGCGCAGGCAGCGGAGTAGAGCTGATGGACTGGACCCTGCTGCTGCAACTCACGCTCAACGGGTTGATCGTCGGCGCGCTCTATGGCGTGGTCGCGATGAGCTTCGTGCTGATCTACAAGGCCAGCCAGGTGGTGAATTTCGCCCAGGGCGAGTTCCTGCTGGTCGGCGCCTGGGTCTGCTGGTGGATGCTGACGGAATGGCAGCTGCCGTTCTGGATGGGCTTTCTCTTCACCTTGGCCTTCATGACCATTTTCGGCATGGTGCTGCAGGTGATGGTGCTGCGGCCGCTGATCGGCGAGCCGGTGATCAGCGTCATCATGGCGACCATCGGCCTCGGCATCTTCTTCCAGGCGCTGATGAAGTGGATCTTCGGTGTCTTCGCCAAGCCCTTCCCGCCGATCTTCACCACGGAGCAGGTGAGCCTCCTCGGGCTGCAGGTGCAGACGGTCTATCTGATGAGCCTTGGCATCTCCATCCTCATCATGGCTGGCTTCGCCTGGTTCTTCACCGTCAGCAAGCATGGGCTGGCGATGCGGGCGACGGCCTTCGACCAGCAGGTGGCGCAATCCCTTGGCATCTCCGTGCCCAAGGTCTTCGCCATGTCCTGGGCGATCTCGGCGGTGGTCTCGGCGGTGGCCGGGGTGGTGGTCGGGGTGGTGAACGGCGTCTCCTCGGCGCTGTCCTTCTACGGCATCAAGGTGTTCCCGGCGGTGATCGTCGGCGGGCTGGACAGCGTGGTGGGCGCGGTGCTGGGCGGGCTGATCGTCGGGCTGCTGGAGAACTGGGCGCAGTACCTCGATGCCGGCTGGCTGAACTGGGGCAACATGTACACCGTCGCGCCCTTCTACGCGCTGATCCTGATCCTGCTGGTCAAGCCCTACGGCTTGTTCGGCACCAGGAACATCGAGCGCGTCTGATGTCCGCCACAACCCCTTCCGGCGACTTCCGGACCAGCTACCGGGAAGACATGACCATCTTCCCGACCCGCAACAGCCGGATCGCGCTGTGGGCCGGCCTTGCGCTGCTGTTGGCCTCGCCGCTGCTGCTCGGGCGCTATGAGCTTGGGCTGCTGATCAATATCGGCATCATGGGCATCGCCGCGCTGGGGCTGAACATACTGGTCGGCTTCACCGGCCAGATCAGCATCGGCCATGCCGCCTTCTTCGGCTTCGGCGCCTTCGCTTCCGCCTGGCTGCATGAAGGCTGGCACATCCCCGTCGCTTTCTGCATCCCGCTGGCGGGGCTGATGACGGCGCTGGTCGGCCTGGTGTTCGGCGCGCCGGCGGCGCGGCTGAAGGGCCTCTACCTCGCCATCGCGACCCTCGCGGCGCAGTTCATCCTGGAGGATTTCTTCGCCCGCGCCCAATGGTTCACCGGCGGCGTCGCCGGCCGCATCACCGAGCCCTTCGCGCTCGGCGGCTGGGTGGCGGACAGGGAGGAAACCTACCTCTACGTCGTCGTCGCCTATGTGGTGGTGATGTTCCTCGGCGCCGCCAATCTGATGCGGACGCGCGACGGAAGGGCGCTTGTGGCGGTGCGCGACCACTACCTCTCGGCCGAGGTGATGGGCATCAATCTTGCCTATTACCGCACGCTTTCCTTCGGCATCGCCAGCTTCTACGCCGGCATCGGCGGCGCGCTCTATGCCCATTACCTGCTCTTCGTCAGCGTCGAGGCGTTCAACATCCTGTTCTCCATCCAATTTCTCGGCATGGTGATCATCGGCGGCCTCGGCAGCATCATGGGCAGCCTGATGGGCGCCGCCTTCATGGTGCTGTTGCCGGAGGTAGTGCAGGCCGGTGCCGATCTGCTGGCCGGCGGTGCCATCGACCGCGCGCTGAAGCTCGGCGCCTCGATCTCCTTCCTGCGGGAGATGGCGGTCGGTGCCGCCATCATCCTCTTCCTGCTGTTCGAGCCCGATGGCCTTGCGCACCGCTGGCGCCTGATCAAGGCCTATTGGAAGCTCTATCCGTATTCGCACTGATAACAATCGGGAGGAAACCACGATGAGGATGCGAAGGATAATGCTGGGGCTGACGGCGGTTGCGGCGCTGGCGTTGCCAGCTGTGGCGCAGCAGCGGATTCCGGTCGGTCATCTGATGGACAACTCCGGCGCCACCAGCGATGTCGGCGTGCCCTATGGCCAGGGCGTGGCGGATACTCTTGCCTGGGTGAACGCCAGCCGCAACGGCATCGCCGGACGGCCGTTGAACGTGCTGAGCTTCGACTACGGCTACCAGGCGCCGCGCGCCGTCAGCCAGTACCAAGCCTGGTCGCGCGAGCGGGTGGTGGCCATCCAGGGCTGGGGCACCGCGGATACCGAGGCGCTGGTGCGCTTCGTGACGCGCGACCGCATTCCCTTCATCTCCGGCTCCTACTCCGCGGCGCTGACCGATGCCGGCGGCAAGTCCGGGCGGCAGGGCGTCGAGGCTGCGCCCTATAATTTCTTCTACGGCCCGTCCTACTCCGACGCGCTGCGCGCCATGCTGCGCTGGGCTGCGGATGACTGGAAGGCGAAGGGCGGCCAGGGGAGGCCGAAATACGTCCATATGGGCGGCAACCATCCCTATCCGAACTCGCCCAAGGCGGCGGGCGAGGCGCTGGCCGCCGAACTCGGCTTCGAGGTGCTGCCGGCGATCGTCTTCGCCCTGACCCCGGGCGACTACACCGCGCAGTGCCTGACCCTGAAGAGCCAGGGCGCGAACTACGCCTACCTCGGCAATACCGCGGGATCGAACATCTCCGTTCTGCGCGCCTGCCAGACCGCCGGGGTGCAGGTGCAGTTCCTCGGCAATGTCTGGGGCATGGACGAGAATGCCATGAAGGCCGCCGGCGCGGCGGCGAATGGCGTGGTCTTCCCGGTGCGCACCGCGGTGGTCTGGGGTCAGCAGGCGCCGGGCATGGCCACGCTCCAGCAGATCAGCCGCGTCTCCGACCCCGCCGGCACCGCCTATCGCCCGGTGCACTATCTTGCCGGCGCCTGCGCCGCGATGCTGATGGTGGAGGCGATGGAGACCGCCACCGCGAACAACGGCCAGATCACCGGGGAGCGCATCCGCGACGGCTTCTATGCAAAGCAGAATTGGGTGCCGCGCGGCTTCGACGGTGTCTGCAACCCTTCGACCTTCACCGCGGACGATCATCGCGGCACCTTGCGCGTCGGCCTCTACCGCGCCGTGGTCAGCGGCGACACCAGCCAGGGCAGCGTCGCCGATCTCATGCGCGCCGGGACCATGAAGCTGGAGCCGGTGACGACCATCGAGCTGGAACGCCGGCGCGAGCTGCTGGGCTGGTGAGGCGATGAGCGCCGGCCAGGAGACGCTCGGGCGAGCCCCGGCAGCGGCGGCGCAACCCGCGCCGCTGCTGGAGGTGAACAACATTGAGGTCGTCTACAACGACGTCATCCTGGTGCTGCGCGGCTTGTCGCTCAGCGTGCCGGCGGGCAAGATCGTGGCGCTGCTCGGCGCCAATGGCGCGGGCAAGTCGACCACGCTGAAGGCCATCTCCGGCCTGTTGAAGACCGAGGAAGGCGAGGTGACGCGCGGCGAGATCCGCTTCGGCGGCGAGCGCATCGACGGCATCGACCCGCACCTCATTGTCCGGCGCGGCATCTTCCAGGTGATGGAAGGCCGCCGGATCATCGCCGACATGACCTGCCTCGAGAACCTCCGCCTCGGCGCCTTCATCCGGAGGGATGCCGAGGTGAAGCATGACATCGAGATGGTCTATTCCTATTTCCCCCGGCTGAAGGAGCGCACCGGCCTTGCCGGCTACCTCTCGGGCGGGGAGCAGCAGATGCTCGCCATCGGCCGGGCGCTGATGGCGCGGCCGAAGCTGATCCTGATGGACGAGCCCTCCATGGGTCTGTCGCCGCTGCTGGTGAAGGAGGTCTTCGGCATCATCCGCCGGCTGAACGAGGAGCTCGGCATCACCATCCTGCTGGTCGAGCAGAACGCCCGCATGGCGCTCTCCGTCGCCAGCCACGCCTATGTGATGGAGCAGGGCAAGGTCGTGCTGGACGGCACCGCCGAAGCGCTCGCATCCAATGAGGATGTGAAGGAGTTCTACCTCGGCGGCCATGGGACGGAGCGGAAATCCTTCCGCAACCTGAAATCCTACAAGCGACGGAAGCGGTGGCTGTGAGCGAGCATTTCGACTCTCTGGAAACCCGCAGCGCCGAGGCGCGTGCCGAAGCGCTGGCCGCCGCCCTGCCGCGCCAGGTCGCGCATGCGAGAGCCAGTGCGCCCTATTATGCGCAGCGGCTGGATGGCTTAGACCCGGCGGTAGTCACCGATATGGCCGCATTGGCGCATCTGCCGGTCACCCGGAAATCCGCGCTCATTGAGCACCAGGCGGCGGAGCCGCCCTTCGGCGGCGTGGTCGCCTCGCCCTTCGGCAGCCTCGCTCGCGTCTACGCCTCGCCGGGCCCGCTCTATGAGCCGGAAGGCGAGGGACCGGATTACTGGCGCTTCGCCCGGGCGCTGCACGCCACCGGCTTCCGCGCCGGAGACCTGCTGCATAACTGCTTCGCCTATCACTTCACCCCGGCCGGCAGCATGCTGGAAGGTGGCGCCCGCGCCCTCGGCTGCCCGGTCTTCCCCGCCGGCACCGGCAATACCGAGATGCAGGCCCGCGCCGCGGCGCAGCTGCGCCCACGCTGCTACAGCGGCACGCCGGAGTTCCTCAAGGCGATCCTGGAGAAGGGCGAGGAGCTGGGCCTCGACCTCGCCTCGCTGCGGCTCGGCCATGTCTCCGGCGGCGCCTATCTGCCGTCGCTGCGCGCTTGGTACGCCGAGCGCGGGATGACCGTGCTGCAAAGCTACGGCACCGCCGATCTCGGCCTCATCGCCTATGAGAGCGTGGCGCGCGAGGGGCTGATCCTCGATGAGGGCGTGGTGGTGGAGATCGTTCGGCCTGGCACCGGCGAACCGTTGCCGGAGGGCGAGGTGGGGGAGGTGGTGGTGACCACGCTCAACCCGGTGCATCCGCTGCTGCGCTTCGCCACCGGCGATCTCTCGGCGATCCTGCCCGGCGCCTCGCCCTGCGGCCGCACCAATGCCCGCATCCGCGGCTGGATGGGCCGCGCCGACCAAGCCGCGAAGGTGCGCGGCATGTTCGTCCGCCCCGAGCAGGTGGCGGAGTTGCTGCGCGCCGTGCCTGGCGTGGCGCGGGCGCGGCTGGTGGTGGCGCTGGACGGCGACCGCGACACCATGCTGCTGCGCGCCGAGGCCGCGGCGCCGGATGAGGCGCTGGTGACCCGGCTCGGCCTCGCCCTGCAGGCGGCGACGCGGCTGCGCGGCACGGTCGAGCTGGTGCCGCCGGGCAGCCTGCCGAACGACGGCAAGGTTATCGACGATACCCGCCCGGTGCCCGGCTGATGCTGCCGCCGGGCGACAGCTACGACGCGATCCGCGCCGGTTTCCGCTGGCGCATCCCGCCGCGCTACAACATCGGCGTTGATGTCTGCGACCGTTGGGCGGATGGCTCCGGCCGGCCTGCTGTGCTGCACCTGCTGGCCGATGGACGCATCGAGCGCATCAGCTTCGACGCGCTGAAGGCCGCCAGCAACCGTCTCGCCAATGTGCTGCGGGCAGAGGGCATCCGGCGTGGCGACCGCGTCGGGGTGCTGCTGCCGCAGGTGCCGGAGGCGGCGATCGCCCATATCGCCGCCTATAAGCTCGGCGCCATCGCGGTGCCGTTGTTCCAGCTCTTCGGCGAGGAGGCGCTGGCCTTCCGGCTGCGCGACTGCGGCGCCGCGGCGCTGGTCACCGATGCCGTCGGCCTCGGCAAGCTCGCCGGCATCCGTGCCGCGCTGCCCGCGCTGCGGCTGGTGCTCAGCGCCGATGGTGCGGGCGATGCGGCGCTCGACCTGGGGGCGCGGATGGCGCGCGCCAGCGACCGCTTCGCGCCGGTGGACACTGCCGCCGACGACCCGGCGCTGATCATCTACACCTCCGGCACCACCGGCGCGCCGAAGGGTGCGCTGCATGCGCATCGGGTGCTGCTCGGCCACCTGCCCGGCGTCGAGATGCCGCAGGAGATGTTCCCGCAGAAGGGCGATCTGTTCTGGACGCCGGCGGACTGGGCCTGGATCGGCGGGCTCTGCGACGTGCTGCTGCCGAGCCTGCACCACGGCGTGCCGGTGCTGGCGCATCGCATGGCGAAGTTCGATCCGGATTTCGCCTTTCGGCTGATGGCCGAGCATGGCGTGCGCAATGCCTTCCTGCCGCCGACCGCGCTCAAGCTGATGCGCGGCACCACGCCGCCGCCGGGCCTCCGGCTGCGCAGCCTCGGCAGCGGAGGGGAGACGCTGGGGGTCGAGCTGCTGGAATGGGGCCGCGCCAGCTTCGGCTGCGCCATCAACGAATTCTACGGCCAGACCGAATGCAACCTCGTCATCAGCAATAGCAGCGGCATCCTGCCGCTGAAGCCTGGCTCCATGGGCCGCGCCGTGCCGGGGCATGAGGTGGCGGTGGTGGATCCGGCGGGGGTGCCGGTGGCGGCGGGCATCCAGGGCAATATCGCCGTGCGGCGACCGGATCCGGTGATGTTCCTCGGTTATTGGAACAACCCGGCGGCAACGGCGGCGAAATTCGTCGGCGACTGGCTGATCACCGGCGACCGGGGGGTGCAGGAGGCGGACGGCTACTTCCGCTTCATCGGCCGGGAGGATGACGTGATCACCTCCGCCGGCTACCGCATCGGCCCCGGCGAGATCGAGGATTGCCTGCTGCGCCACCCCGCCGTCGCGATGGCCGCCGTCATCGGCCTGCCCGACCCGCTGCGGACCGAGGCGGTGACCGCGGTCATTGTCCCGGCCCCCGGGGTGGCGCCGGATGCGGCGCTGGCCGCGGCCCTGCAGCAGCATGTGCGCAGCCGCCTTGCCGCCCATGCCTATCCGCGGCGGGTGGAATTCGTGGAGGCGCTGCCGCTGACCGCGACCGGCAAGGTGATGCGCGGCGAATTGCGGCGCAGGCTTGCCGCCAGCTGACCTACGGCGCGGCCTGCCAGTTGAGGATCGACTGCAGCGGATAGAGCAGCATGAGCAGGTTGAGCGTGAGGTTGTCGCGGATCACCGCCAGCGCCAGCGCTTCCAGCCCGAGTGCCAGGACCACTGAAGCCCAGACCGGCAGCCGCGCCGCCAGCCAGAAGCCCAGCAGCGTTGTCAGCATGTCGCTGACCGAATTCAGCACGCTGTCGCCGTGGTAGCCGAGGGCGATGGTCGCCTCACGGTAGCGGGCGATGGCCCAGTCGGTGTTCTCGGTGACTTCCCAGGCGATCTCGACCGCGAAGGCGATCAGCGCCCGGAGGCCGAGTGCCGCGCGCGGCGCCGCCCAGGCGAGGGCCGCGTAGAAGATCAGCCCATGAACGATGTGGGATAGGGTGTACCAATCGGCGATCTGCTGCGAGTTCTCCGGGCTCAGCACCTCATTCTGCCAGAGCCGGATGGTGCCGCAGCGGCAGATGGGCGTGCGGCCCATCGCCAGTTCGATCTTCGCTGCCGCGTGCAGAAGGAGGAGGCCGAGGATCCAGTAGTGCGCGTTCCTCACGCGGCGCGCAGCACCCGGCCGGCAACGGCGTCGAGCTTCGCCAGCAGCGCCGGGTCGCGCTTCTCCGGCGCGGTGATCAGCGCATGGTCCAGCGCGCGGTCGCAGCCGGCGGGGCAGGGGCCGCGCCTCTGCCCCAGCTTCGGCACCACCGCCTTCACCAGCGCCCGCGCCTTGTCGGCATTGCCGAACAGCACCTTCACCACTTGGTCGACGGTGACGTGGTCATGGTCCGGGTGCCAGCAGTCGAAGTCGGTCACCATGGCGACGGTCGCGTAGCAGAGCTCCGCCTCGCGGGCGAGCTTGGCCTCCGGCATGTTGGTCATGCCGATGACGCTGCAGCCCCATTGCCGGTACAGCTCGCTTTCCGCCTTGGTGCTGAACTGCGGGCCTTCCATCACCAGATAGGTTCCGCCGCGCGTCACCGGCAGCGCCAGTTCCCGTGCCGAGGCCTCCAGCGCATCGCCGAGCCGCGGGCAGACCGGATGCGCCACCGAGACATGCGCCACGCAGCCGGTGCCGAAGAAGCTCTTCTCCCGGGCGAAGGTGCGGTCGATGAACTGGTCGACGATGACGAAATGCCCCGGCGGCAGGTCTTCCCGCAGCGAGCCGACGGCCGAGAGCGAGAGGATCTCGGTCACCCCGGACCGCTTCATCGCATCGATGTTGGCGCGGTAGTTCAGCGCGCTCGGCGGTGTCGGGTGGCCGCGGCCATGGCGCGGCAGGAAGACGCAGCGCACCCCGGCCAGCCGGCCGAACAGCAGCAGGTCGGAGGGCTCGCCCCAAGGGGTTTCCACCCGGCGCCACGCGCGCTCCTCCAGCCCGTCGATGTCGTAGAGGCCGGAGCCGCCGATCAGGCCGATGACGGGTTCGATGAGGTCGGGCATGGCGGCTCCTGCGGTCGTCGGCTAGGCTTCTAGCCTGAATCGGCGCGGTTCTGTAGTTCTGTTGCGCCGGGAAGAGGGCGATGATGCAACCGCGGATCAGCGTGCTGATGACGACCTGGAACGGGGCTGCCAGCATCGGCGCCAGCATCGCCAGCATCCTTGGCCAGAGCTTCACCGATTTCGAGTTGGTGGTGGTGGATGACGGCTCGACCGACGCCACGCCGGGGATCCTCGCGGGGATCGACGACCCGC
The DNA here is from genome assembly GCF_014283215.1 of Siccirubricoccus deserti. Lineage (GTDB taxonomy): Bacteria > Pseudomonadota > Alphaproteobacteria > Acetobacterales > Acetobacteraceae > Siccirubricoccus > Siccirubricoccus deserti. Next base: position 31,738 of record NZ_JACOMF010000026.1, on the reverse strand, counting down.
GGCTCATCGTGCTGCGGCCGCCGCGCAACCTCGGCATCGTCGGCGCCCGGAACTTCGGCTTCGCCGCCTGTCGGGGGGAATACCTCGCGGCGCTCGACCATGACGACCTGAGCCATCCCGACAGGCTAGCCCTACAAGTGGCGCATTTGGATCGTCATCCAGAGGTGGTGGTTCTCGGCACCGGGGTCGAGGTCCACTCCAAGGGTCGGCGTTGGCGGCGCGGCACCGACCATCCCCCTCGCCTGACGCCGCAGCAGCTGCGCTGGCTGCTGCTGGTCGACAACCCCTTCACCTGGTCCTCGGTGATGCTCAGGACCGCGGCGCTGCGCCGGCTGGATGGCTTCCTGCGGCCGGAGGCGGAATATGCCGATGATTTCGACCTTTACCACCGGCTGCTGGCGGTGGGTGAGGTGGACCGGCTGGAGACGGTGCTGACCACCTATCGCTGGCACGCAACCAATACGAGCCATGCCCAGGGCGGCCCGCTGTCGCAGCGGGCCGCTGCGGTCCTGGCAGCGGCCTACCAGCCCTGGCTGGGCGAGGCGGCGCCGGAGGCGGCGAGGCTGGCGGTGCGGCATTTCACCGACCGCCAGCCGGCACGGGATGCGGCGACCCTGGCGCGGCTCGGCCAGATCCTGGCGCGGCTGCTGGACGGATTCTGCGCCGGCCTGCCCGCATCATCGCGCGCCGCGGTGGAGGAAGCGGCAGCGCGCCTGTGGTGGCGGGTGGTCCGCAGCGCGGTGCGCAGCGGCCATCCCGGCCTGCTCAGGCTCCGTGCTGGCCAGCCGGGGCTGCGGCGCGGCTTCCGACCGGGGGCGGTGGATGTCGCCAGCTCCCTCGGTATCGGCCTGCTGCGGTCCCGGGCCTCGACCCGCCGGCTATTGGCGCGGTTGCACGGCTGAACTGGCGTGTGCTGGCGGCATGGGTGGCGGGGCAGGGGGCAGCGATGGCATCATGCCGCGGTGCCGCGGAATGGCGCACAGCTGAAACAGGAGCCGCCATGTCCGCCCATCTTGCCTCGATGATCCTGCTCTGCGCACTCGGCCTCGGGGCCTGCGCGCCCTCCGGTCTGGCGCCGACCGCCGACGGCATCGATCGTGGCACGGCCCTGCCGCCACCCGGCCTGGTCACCCCCGTCCGCAACTAGAACGCCCGGCACAGCCGTTTCGCGGCCTTGCCGGGGGGGCTTGATGTCCTCCCGACCGCAAGGCCGTGGGAGGATAGCAGGCGCGCCTGGTCCAGAAAGGCACTCATGGAAAAGGCCGCCCGAGGGCGGCCTTCATTGGCAGAGGGGCTGGCTGTCTCGGGCCAGGCCGAGGTTCGACGGATCAGTGGACGTCGGCCCAGATCTTCCGCTTCACGCCATAGGCGAGGAAGCCGAGGACGGTCAGGAAGAGGATGAACTTCACCCCCAGCGCCTTGCGCTGCTCGAGCTCCGGCTCGGCCGCCCAGGCGAGGAATTGGGTGACGTCCCGGGCCATCTGGTCGACGGTCGCATTGGTGCCGTCGTGGAACTCGACCTGACCGTCGCCGCTCAGCGGCGGGGCCATGGCGATCTGATGGCCGGGGAAGTACTTGTTGTAGTTCATCCCTTCCATCAGCGTCACATCGGCCGGCGGATCGGCGTAGCCGGTCAGCAGCGCATGAATGTAGTCGGCGCCGCCCTCACGGGCCTTCACGATCACCGAGAGGTCGGGTGGCAGGGCGCCGTTGTTGGCCGCCCGCGCCGCCCGTTCATTGGCGAAGGGGCTGCGGAAGCGGTCGGAAGGACGCCCGGGGCGCTCGAACATCGCGCCCTCGTCGTTCGGCCCGTCCTGCACCTCGACTGTCGCTGCGATCGCCCGCACCTCGGCATCCGAGAGGCCGAGGTCCCGCAGGTTGCGGTACGACAGCAGATGCATCGAATGGCAGCTCGCGCAGACTTCCTTGTAAACCTGGAAGCCGCGCTGCGCCGAAGCACGGTCGAAATGACCGAACAGCCCGTCGAAGGAGAAGCGGGTGTCGGGCACATGCACCTCGCCGGCCGCCAGGGCAGGGCCGGCGGCTGCCAGACCGGCAGCGACCAGCAGGGCCTTCAGGCTGTGAAAGCGGCGCATCAGGCCTTCTCCATCGGCTTGCTCATGGCGCCGGCGGGCAGCGGTCCACCACCGCGCAGCACCGGCATGGCGATGCTCTCGGGCAGCGGCAACGGCCGCTCCAGCCGCCCCAGCAGCGGCAGGATCACCAGGAAGTAGGCGAAGTAGTAGAGGGTGGCGATCCGGCTGATGGTGACGAAGGGCTCATCCGGCGGCTTGCCGCCGCAGTACAGCAGCACCAGGAAGGACAGCAGCCAGATGAACAGCGCCACCCGGGCCACCGGCCGGAACCGCATCGACCGGATCGGCGAGGTGTCGAGCCAGGGCAGCACGAACAGCACGGCGATGGCGCCGAACATCATCAGCACGCCGCCGAGCTTGTCCGGAATCGCGCGCAGGATGGCGTAGAACGGTAGGAAGTACCATTCTGGCACGATGTGCGGCGGCGTCACCAGCGGGTTGGCCGGGATGTAGTTGTCGGCATGGCCCAGCATGTTCGGGAAGAAGAACACCAGTACCGCGAAGACGATGAAGTAGACCACCAGGCCGACGCTGTCCTTCGCCGTATAGTAGGGGTGGAAGGGCAGGGTGTCCTGCGGCCCCTTCGGGTCGATGCCAAGCGGGTTGTTCGAGCCGGTGATGTGCAGCGCGGCGACGTGCAGGAACACCACGCCGAAGATCACGAAGGGCAGCAGGTAGTGCAGGCTGAAGAAGCGGTTCAAGGTCGGATTGTCGACCGAGAAGCCACCCCACAGCCAGGTCACGATGCTCTCGCCGACCAGCGGGATGGCGCTGAACAGGTTGGTGATGACAGTGGCGCCCCAGAACGACATCTGGCCCCAGGGCAGCACGTAGCCCATGAAGGCGGTGGCCATCATCAGCAGGAAGATGACAACACCCAGCATCCACAGCAGTTCGCGCGGCGCCTTGTACGACCCGTAGTAGAGGCCGCGCCAGATGTGGATGTAGACCACGATGAAGAACATGCTGGCGCCGTTGGCATGGACGTAGCGCAGCAGCCAGCCGTAATTCACGTCGCGCATGATCCGTTCGACGCTGTCGAAGGCCATGCTGACATGCGGGGTATAGTGCATTGCCAGGACGACGCCGGTCGCGATCATGACCAGCAGGTTCACCATCGCCAGGGCGCCGAAATTCCAGAGGTAGTTGAAGTTACGGGGCGTGGGGAACGTCCCGTACTCCTTCTGCATCAGGGTGATGACGGGCAGGCGGGCGTCGATCCAGCGCAGGACCGGATTGGCGACGTCGCTCTTGTGCAGGCCGGTTGCCATGACGTGCTCCTCAGCCGACGCGGATTTGCGTGTCGGAGGTGAAGGCATATTCGGGCACCAGCAGGTTGGTCGGTGCCGGCCCCTTCCTGATTCGGCCCGAGGTGTCGTAGTGGCTGCCGTGGCAGGGGCAGAACCATCCGCCGTAGTCGCCCCGCGGGTCGGTCGGCTTCTGGCCGAGCGGCACGCAGCCAAGATGGGTGCAGACGCCGACCAGCACCAGCCACTGGTCCTTCTTGACCCGCGACTGGTCGGTCGCCGGGTCCGGCAGCTGGGACAGCGGCACCTGGCGCGCCACCTGGATCTCCTCCGCGGTGCGGTTGCGGACGAACACCGGCTTGCCACGCCACATCACCGTCACTGCCGAGCCGGTGGCGATCGGGGTGAGATCGACCTCCGTGGTGGACAGCGCCAGCACATCCCGTGCCGGGTTCATCGAACTGATAAAGGGCCAGACGACGGCGCCGACGCCGACCGCCGCGAAGGCGCCTGTCACCAATTGCAGGAAATCCCTGCGGGTCTCGCCGTCCTGCGGCGCCGTCGGCGCCATACTATCGGCCATGCCTCGTCGTCCCTGGTCACGGCCGCGCGCCTGCCCCGGGGCGGGGCGGGCGGGACCGAATTGGTGCGGCGGCAGGGTCGGGCCGGGCAGCCGCCGGCCTGCGCCGCCCCGCCGCGCTGCGCCGCATATAAAGGTACCCTCCACAGGGTGGCAATCCGCTGGCGATGCAATCAGAATCATCCCGAACCGGAGAACCTCGTGACGAACACCCAGAACCCCGCCGATCATGCTTTCGCCGGCCCCGCCCAGGCCTGGTTCGAATCGCTGCGGGACCGCATCTGCGCCGCCTTCGAGGCGATCGAGGATGCCGGCGATCAGGGCCCGCATGGCGGCCTGCCGCCCGGCCGTTTCGAGCGCACCGCCTGGACCCGCCCCGAAGGTGGCGGCGGCGTCATGGGCGTGATGCGCGGCCGGGTGTTCGAGAAGGTGGGGGTGAATGTTTCCGCCGTGCATGGCGAGTTCTCGCCCGAATTCCGCAAGCAGATCCCCGGCGCCGAGGCGGATCCCCGCTTCTTCGCCACCGGCATTTCCCTGGTCGCGCATATGCGAAGCCCGCGGGTGCCGGCGGTGCATTTCAACACCCGATTCCTGGCGACCACCCGGAGCTGGTTCGGCGGCGGCGGCGACATCACCCCGATGCGGCTCGATGCGCCCGAGTCGCTGGCCGATGCCGCGCGCTTTCACGCCGCCTTCCAGGCCGCCTGCGACCGTCACGACCCGGCCTGGTACCCACGCTTCAGGCAGTGGTGCGACGAATATTTCTACCTGCCGCATCGCGGCGAGGCCCGCGGATTAGGGGGCATCTTCTTCGACTGGCTCGGCGACCGCACCCCGGGGCATGGGATCGAAGCCGACTTCGAATTCGTCAGGGACGTCGGCCTCGCCTTCCTCGAGGTCTACCCGGCCATCATCCGCGACCGGATGGCCGAGCCCTGGACGGCGGCAGAGCGCGAGCACCAGCTGGTGCGGCGCGGCCGCTACGTGGAGTTCAACCTGCTGCACGACCGCGGTACACTCTTCGGCCTCAAGACCGGCGGCAATGTCGAGGCCATACTGATGTCGATGCCGCCGGAGGCCAAATGGCCTTGACCCGGTCTGGCCAAAGCACCCTGGAGAGGAATACGTCATGAAAGCCGTTTGGTACGACCGCACCGGCGGGTCGGAGGTCCTGACCTACGGCGAGCTGCCGACGCCGACCCCGGGCCCGGGGGAGGTGCTGGTCCGCCTCGCCGCCTCCGGCGTGAACCCCTCCGACTGGAAGACCCGGCGTGGCTCCTCCCGTCCCATGGCCTTCCCCCGCGTCATCCCGCACAGCGACGGTGCCGGCACCATCGAGGCAGTGGGGGAGGGCGTGGACCGCGGCCGCATCGGCCAGCGGGTCTGGATCTGGAACGGCCAGTGGAAGCGGCCCTTCGGCACCGCCGCGGACTACATCGCCCTGCCGGAAATCCAGGCCGTGCCCCTGCCGGAGGGCACCGGCTTCGACGCCGGTGCCTGTCTCGGCATCCCGGCGCTGACCGCGTTGCATGCGCTGGTGACGGATGGCGGGGTGACCGGGCAGCGGGTGCTGGTCACCGGCGGGGCCGGCTCGGTCGGCCATTACGCCATCCAATTCGCCCGGCTGCTGGGCGCCGCGCAGGTGATCGCCACCGTCAGCGGCGCGGCCAAGGCGGCGCATGCGATGGACGCCGGCGCCGATGCCACGGTGAATTACCGGGCGGAGGACGTGCCCGCCCGGGTGATGGAGCTGACCGCCGGCCAGGGCGTCGACCGGGTGGTGGAGGTGGATCTGGCTGGCAACGGGCCGATGATCCACAAGCTCTGCGCCCATGGCGCGGTGGTCGGTGCCTATGGCTCCAATACCCAGGAGGCGATCTTCCCCTTCTCACCGACCATCGTGAAGGGCATCGGGGTGCGCTTCTTCATCGTCTATGAGCTGACCGCGCCGCAGCGGGCGCAGGCGGTGGGGGCGCTGCAGTCCTGGCTGGCGCGCGGCCTGGTGCGCCATGCCATCGCCGCCCGCATGCCGCTCGCCGAATGCGCCGCGGCGCATGACGCGGTGGAGGGCGGCGCGCTGATGGGCAATCTGGTACTGGACTGCTGACCGGCCGGCACGCGATGCTTCCTCAAAACCGGGAGGAAACCATCGCATGCCACGACGCCGTCGCCTGCTGGCGGGCGCGGCCGGGCTGGCGTCTGCCGGCCTTGCCGCCCCCGCCATCGCCCAGCCCCGCTGGCCGGACCGGCCGGTACGGGTCGTCGTCGGCTTCCCGCCCGGCGGGTCGCTCGACATCCTGTCCCGGGTCCTGGCGGAGCAGCTCTCGGCCCGCAGCGGCCAGCCGGTGGTGGTGGAGAACCGGCCCGGCGCCGGCGGCAACATCGGCGCCGATGTGGTGGCCAAGGCGGCGCCGGACGGCACCACCATCGGGACCATCGGCTTCACCGTGCCCCTGGTCGCGCCACACCTCTATGCCCGGCTGCCCTTCGACCCGGTGAAGGATTTCGCCTATGTCTCCGAGGTCTGGGAATTTCCCAATGTCGCGGCGGTACCGGCACAGCACGTGCCGGCGCGGACGGTGGCGGAGTTCGCCGCCTGGGTGAAGCAGCGGCCGCAGGGCATCAGCTACGGCTCGCCCGGCGTGGGCACCTCGCCGCATCTCTCGGCCGCGCTCCTGCTCGACCGCCTTGGGCTGGCAGGGGTGCATGTGCCGTTCCGCGGCGCGGCGCAGACCATTCCGGCCATGCTCTCTGGCGATGTGCAACTCGCGGTGGACAACCTTGCCAGCTACATCTCGGTGATCCAGGAAGGCCGGATGCGGGCGCTGGCGGTGACCAGCGCGGAGCGCTGGCCGACCCTGCCGGAGGTGCCGACCATGGCGGAGGCCGGGATTCCCGACCTCACCCTGGCCTCCTGGACCTGCTGGGCATTCCCCGCCGGCACGCCACAGCCGATCATCACCCGCTTGGCGGAGGAGATCGCCACCATCAACGGCAGCGCCGCCATGCGCGAGCGGGCAATCGGCATGGGCGCCCGCATGCTCGCCAGCAACCCGGCGGCGGTGCAGGCCCGGCTGGACCGCGAGCGGGAGAAATGGCGGGAGATGGTTCGCCTCTCCGGTGCCCGGATGGAGTAGCCGCCATGCAGCGCGGAACGCTGATCGCCGCCACCGCCCTGTCTCCACTGGCCCGCTTCGCGCTGGCGCAGGGCGCCTGACCCAACCGCTTGGCCCGGCTCATCCTAGGCTTCCATCAGGCGCTCGCCCGACGTCATGGCCCGGCTGGCGGCGGAGCGGATGCGGCATCGCCTCGGCCAGCCCGCCGTCGTCGAGGCCCGCAGTGGCGCCTCCGGCCATATCGGCGCCGAGGCGACCTCCGGCGTGGTGCCGGATGGCTACACCACCGGCACCGTCAGCATGCACACCATCCTGATCAACCCGCTGCCGTTCAGCGGGCGACATCCACTTCGCCCTGGACAGTCTCGCCAGCTATATCGGCGTCATCAGGAAGGCCGCGTCCGGCCGCTGGCGGTCACCACCCGCGAACGCTGGCCGGCGCCGCCGGCCGTGGTGGGGGCGGCCATGGCCGGACTCTCGCTCGGTTCCTGGCACCTGTGGGCCGGGCCGCCCGGCACGCGGTCGGAGGTGATCGACCGCCTCTTGCAGGCGATCCGCGCTGCCTTCGCCGAGTAGGCGCTGCAGCAGTGGGTCATCGGCGTGGGGGCGTGGCTCATCGGTCCTCACCAGCGGAGGCGGCGGCGCGGCTGGAGCGGGAATGGCCGATCTGGGCGGAGATGGTCCGCATTTCCGGCGCAGAGCCGGAATGAAGGGGGCTTTCTTCGCCTGCCATAGGGTGCGATGACCGGACGGTCCAGGATCAGGAGAAATCTCCGCCCATGTTCCGCCGTCGTTCGCTATTGGCCGCCCCGCTGCTGCCGCTTGCCACGCCCGCCTTCGCGCAATCCGCCGGCGACTGGCCGAACCGGCCGGTGCGGGTCATCATTCCCTGGCCGCCCGGCGGTTCCACCGATGTGCTCGCGCGCATCGTCTGCGAGCAGCTGACCGCGAAGCTGGGCCAGCCCTTCGTGCTGGAGAACCGGCCAGGCGCCAGCGGCAACATCGGCATGGAGGCGATCGCCAGGGCGGCGCCCGATGGCTACACCCAGGGCCCGGCGACGGTGGCCAACCTCTCGATTGCGCAATTCCTCTACGCCAGGCTGCCCTTCGACCCGGAGAAGGACTTCTCGGTCATCTCCATGCATTGGGAACTGCCGAACGTGCTGGTGGCGCCGGCGCAGTACACGCCGCCGAACACCATGCAGGAGTTCATCGCCTGGGCGAAGTCGCGGCCGAACGGCGTCAGCTTCGGCAGCCCCGGTGTCGGTACCACGGCGCATCTCTGCGGTTCGCAATTCTGCGACCGGCAGAAAATCGATGGCCAGCACGTGCCGTTCCGCGGCGCGGCGCAGATCATCCCGGCGATGCTCTCCGGCGACCTGACCTTCGCCATCGACAATCTGGCCAGCTACATGCCGGTGATCGCGGAAGGCCGGATGAAGGCCTATGCGGTGACCAGCGCCGGGCGCTGGCCAACCCTGCCGAGCGTGCCGACCATGGCGGAGGCGGGGGTGCCCGATTTTGTCGTCACCTCCTGGTGCACCTGGGCCGCCCCGGCCGGGGTGCCGCGGCCGATCATCGACAAGGTGAATGCGGCGATGCGCGAGGTCGCCGCAGACCCCGAGGTGCAGAAGAAATTCGAGCGGACCGGCGCCCGGTGCGTCTGGAGCACGCCGGAGGATGCCACGGCCCATGCCGCGCGACAGCGGCCGATGTTCCAGGAGATGGTGCGGATCTCCGGCGCACGGATGGAATAGCGCCGGCGGCTGACAGGCCCTGGACCCGCGCGGGTTCAGGGCCGTGGCCATCAGAAGCCGGGGCGCGGGGTAAGCTCCATCACCACCTGGTCCAGCCCGCCATCCACCAGGATCTCGGCGCCGGTGACGTAGCTGGCACGCGGGCTGCACAGGAACAGCACCGCATCCGCCATGTCCTGCGGCGTGGCGACGCGACGCAGCGGCACCATGGCGGCGCGTTTCTCGGCGACGCCTGGTGCCTGGTAGAAAGCCTCCGACATCGGCGTGCGCACCAGTCCGGGCGAGACGATGTTGCTGCGGATGCCGTCCGGGCCCCATTCCAGCGCCAATTGGCGCGACAGCATCGCGACTGCCGCCTTGCTCGGCGAATAGGCGCCGCTGCGTGGCTGCGGGTTGCTGGCCGCGATGGAGGCGATGGAGACGATGGCGCCGCCGCGCCCCAGCATCTGCGGCCGGAAGGCCTGGGCGCAGAGCAGGTAGCCGGTCAGGTTCACCGTCAGCAGGGTGTTCCATTCCTCCAGCGGCAGCGTCGCCAGCGGCCCGGGGCGCAGGATGCCGGCATTGTTCACCAGTATGTCCACCGGGCCGAGCCGGTCCTGCGTCGCCCGCGCCGCATCGGCGATGCTGCCCTCGGAGCCGATGTCGCAGACCATGGCGGCGACAGTGCCGCCGGTGTCGCGCAGGCTATGCTCGATCGCGTGCAGCGCCTCCGCATCGCGGTCGAGCAGCATGACGGAGACGCCGGCTTCGACGAAGGATGCGGCGACGGCGCGGCCGATGCCGCCCGCGGCACCCGTGACCACGGCGATCCTGCCGCCGAGGCCGAGCCAATCGGTGTTCATCGCCTTCACCTCCCCCTTTTGAGCAGCGATGTGACCCGCTGCCGGGGAGAGGGTCAAGCCCGCAACAGCCGTGCGGCATCCGTCGCGAAATAGGTCAGCACGCCGTTCGCGCCGGCGCGCTTGAAGCCCAGCAGGCTTTCCAGCATCGCCCGCTCATGCTCCAGCCAGCCGTTGCGTACCGCAGCCATGATCATCGCGTACTCGCCGCTCACCTGATAGGCGAAGGTCGGCACGCCGAAGCGGTCCTTCACCCGGCGCACGATGTCGAGATAGGGCATGCCCGGCTTGACCATCACCATGTCGGCACCCTCGGCGAGGTCGAGCGCCACTTCGCGCAGCGCCTCGTCGGTGTTCGCCGGATCCATCTGGTAGGTCTTCTTGTCGCCGCGCAGTGCGCGGCCGCTGCCGACGGCGTCGCGAAACGGACCGTAGAATGCTGAGGCATATTTCGCGGCGTAGGACATGATGCGGGTGTCGATGAAGCCGCGCGCATCCAGTGCCTGGCGGATCGCGCCGATGCGGCCATCCATCATGTCGGAGGGCGCGATGACGTCGATGCCGGCCTCGGCCTGGTTCACCGCCTGGCCGACCAGCACGGTGACGCTGTCGTCATTGTGGACGTAGTCGCCGCCGCGGGTCTCGCGGATCACCCCGTCATGGCCATGATCGGTATAGGGGTCGAGCGCCACGTCGCCGACCAGGCCGAGCTGCGGGAATTCGCGCTTCAGCAGCCGCGCCGCGCGGCACATCAGATTCTCGGGGTTGAGTGCCTCGGTGCCCTCGGCGTCCTTCCGCTCCGGCGGCGTCATCGGAAAGAGCGCGAGCGCCGGGATGCCGAGCGTCGCGGCCTGCTCGACATGGCCGGCGAGCCGGTCGAGCGTGACACGGAGCACGCCGGGCATGGAGGCGACCTCGGTGGTCCGGCCGCTGCCCTCGATGAGGAAGATCGGCCAGATCAGGTCGTCGACCGTCAATGTATTCTCCGCCACCAGCCGCCGGGTCCAATCGTCCCGGCGGTTGCGGCGCATGCGGGTGCTGGGGAAGCTCCCCGTGGGAGTGCCTATGGTCATGTGGCTGCTTTCAACGCCTGGTCGAGATCGGCGATGATGTCGTCGATGTGCTCGATGCCGATGGACAGGCGCACATAGCCGGGCGTCACGCCCGTCGCCGCCTGCTCCTCGGCCGAGAGCTGGCTGTGCGTGGTGGTCGCCGGATGGATCGCCAGCGAGCGCGCGTCGCCGATATTGGCGACGTGGTAGAACATCTGCAGCGCGTTGATGAACTTCGCCCCGGCCTCGGCGCCGCCCTTCAGCTCGAAGCCCATCAGGCTGCCGTAGCCGCCCTTGAGATAGGCATCGGCGCGGCGCCGGGCCTCGCCGGATTGCAGGCTGGGGTGGATCACCTGGGTGACGGCGGGCTGTTCGGCCAGCCAGGCAGCGACTTTCAGCGCATTGGCGCAATGCCGCTCCATGCGCAGTGGCAGCGTCTCCAGCCCCTGTATGAAGAAGAAGGCGCTCATCGGCGACATGGCGCTGCCGAGGTCGCGCAGCAGGCAGGTGCGCATGCGGAGGATATAGGCGATGGGGCCGAGCGGCTTCACCGCCTGGGTCCAGATCGCGCCATGGTAGCTGGGGTCGGGCGTGTTCAGCGTCGGAAAGCGGTCGCCATGCGCCTCCCAGTCGAAATTCCCGCCATCGACCACGACGCCGCCGATGCTGGTGCCATGGCCGCCGATGAATTTGGTGGTGCTGTGCATCACCACCGCGGCGCCATGCGCCAACGGCTTGCAGAGGATGGGGGCGGCGGTGTTGTCCATGATCAGCGGCACGCCGAGCCTGCGGCCGATGGCGGCGACCTCGGCGATCGGGAAGACCTGCAGCTTGGGGTTCGGCAAGGTTTCGGCGTAATAGGCGCGGGTGCGGCTGTCGGTGGCGCGAGCGAAAGCCTCAGGGTCGGCGGGGTCGACGAAGCGGGTCTCGACACCAAGCTGCTTCAGCGTATTGGCGAAGAGGTTCCAGGTGCCGCCGTATAGATCGGTGGAGGAGACGATGTTGTCGCCCGGGGTCGTCAGGTTCAGCACCGAGAAGGTGGTGGCGGACTGGCCGGAGCTGACCGCCAGCGCCGCGACGCCGCCCTCGATCGCGGCGATGCGCGTCTCGAAGGCGTCCTGCGTCGGGTTCATGATGCGGGTGTAGATGTTGCCCAGCTCCTGCAGCCCGAACAGCCGGGCGGCATGGCCGGTGTCCTGGAACTGGAAACTGGTGGTCTGGTGGATCGGCACCGCGACCGAGCCGGTGGTGGGGTCGGCCCGATGGCTGCCGCCATGCAGCGCCAGGGTCTCGGGGCTGGTCCAAACCGGCTTGGTCATATGATGCCTCCCGCAACGCATTCTCGTGCGGGCTATCCCTGCCATTTCGCGGGCCCGGGCGGAAGGGGCGGCGCGCATGGCCGGGTTGCGGGGCGGCCGCAGGCCCTCAGGTATCGCGTCCGCCCCCCGGCGTGGTAGTCAGGCGCCCATGACCGCGCTCCCCATTGCCATCGGCGGCGACCATGCCGGGCTGCCGCTGAAATCCGTGCTCCAGCAGGCCCTGGCCGAGGCCGGACACGGGCTGATCGATTTCGGCACCCATTCGACCGAGAGCGTCGACTACCCGGATTTCGCCCATGCGGTGGCGGCCGAGGTCGAAGCCGGGCGGGCGCGCTTCGGCGTGCTGGTCTGCGGCACCGGCATCGGCGTCCAGATCGCCGCCAACCGCCACCCGGGCATCCGCGCCGCGGTGCTGCATGGCGCCACCGAGGCCCGGCTCACCCGGGCCCATAACGATGCCAATGTCGCCTGTTTCGGCGCCCGGCTGATCGGGCCGGAGGTGGCGCTGGACGCACTGCGGGTCTTCCTCGCGACCGAATTCGAGGGCGGCCGCCACGCCCGCCGCCTCGACAAGCTTTCCCCGAGCCACCAGGGCTGACCCGATGAACACGACCACCGCCTACCGTATCCCCGAGCGCTTCTTCGCCGCCGGCGTCGCCGAGGCCGACCCCGAGCTGGCCGCCGCCATCAGCCAGGAGCTCGGCCGGCAGCAGGATGGCATCGAGCTGATCGCCTCCGAGAACATCGTCTCCCGCGCCGTGTTGGAAGCTCAGGGTTCGGTGCTGACCAACAAATACGCCGAGGGCTATTCCGGTCGCCGCTACTATGGTGGTTGCGAATTCGTGGACATCGCCGAGACCCTGGCGGTGGAGCGGGCCAAGACGCTGTTCGCCTGCGGCTTCGCCAATGTGCAGCCGCATTCCGGCGCCCAGGCCAACCAGGCGGTGTTCCTGGCGCTGCTTGCCCCGGGTGATGCCTTCATGGGCCTCGACCTCGCCGCCGGCGGGCACCTGACCCATGGCTCGCTCGCCAACCTGTCCGGCAAGTGGTTCAAGCCGGTGCCCTATACGGTGCGGCGGGAGGATCAGCGGATCGACATGGCGGAGGTCCGCCGGATCGCGCTGGAGAACAAGCCGAAGCTGATCATCGCCGGCGGCAGCGCCTATGCCCGGCACTGGGATTTTGCCGAATTCCGCGCCATCGCCGATGAGATCGGCGCCTGGTTCATGGTCGATATGGCGCATTTCGCCGGCCTCGTCGCCGGCGGGGCGCATCCGTCGCCCTTCCCGCATGCCCATATCGCCACCACCACCACGCACAAGACCTTGCGTGGCCCGCGCGGCGGCATGATTCTCACCAATGACGAGGCGCTGGCGAAGAAGATCAGCAGCGCCGTCTTCCCCGGGCTGCAGGGCGGCCCGCTGATGCATGTGGTCGCCGCCAAGGCGGTGGCTTTCGCCGAGGCGCTGAAGCCCGAGTTCCGCGCCTATGCCCACGCCGTGGTCAGCAATGCCGCGGCGCTGGCCGAGGAGCTGAAGGGGCAGGGGCTCGACCTGGTCACCGGCGGCACCGACAACCACCTGCTGCTGGTCGACCTGCGGCCGAAGCGGCTGACCGGCAAGGCGGCCGAGGGCGCGCTGAACCGGGCGCACCTCACCTGCAACAAGAACGCAATCCCCTTCGATCCGGAGAAGCCGATGGTGACCTCCGGCGTCCGCCTCGGCACCCCGGCCGGCACCACCCGCGGCTTCGGCGATGCCGAGTTCCGCGAGGTCGGAAGGCTGATCGGCGAGGTGCTGGACGGGCTGGCGAAGGCCAATGACGCCGCGGCGAACTCCGCGGTGGAGGAGAGCGTGAAGGCAAGGGTGCTCGCGCTCTGCCAGCGCTTCCCCATTTATGGCTGACCCGGCAGGATAGGCGCCGTCCCGCTCTGCGGCGCCACGGTGGCCGCGGGGCCTGAGCTTACCCGTGCCACCGGAGGGCACCGCCTATGAAGTGCCCCTACTGCGGCAGCGACGACACCCAGGTGAAGGACAGCCGCCCGGCCGAGGACAGTGCGGCGATCCGCCGCCGCCGCTCCTGCCCGAGTTGCGGCGCCCGCTTCACCACCTTCGAGCGGGTCCAGCTGCGCGAGATCACCGTGCTGAAGAGCGATGGCCGCAGGGTGCCCTTCGACCGCGAGAAGGTCGCCCGCTCCATCCGCGTCGCGCTGCGCAAGCGGCCGGTCGGCGAGGACCGGATCGAGCGCATCGTCAACGGCATCCAGCGCCGGCTGGAGACCGAGGCGGAGAACGAGGTCACCTCCCGCCAGATCGGCGAGATCGTCATGGAGACGCTGAAGGAGGTGGACGAGGTGGCCTATGTCCGCTTCGCCAGCGTCTACCGCAATTTCAGCGAGGCGCGGGATTTCCGCGAATTCCTCGGCGGGCTGAAGTCGGGCTGAGCCTCCGGCCCCTTTCCCCGGGCCCCTGGCTGCGCCACTTTCCGCCGATGCGACTCCTCGCCCAGCGCTGACCCCCATGGCTGATTCCGACGCGGGTCCCGATCCCGAAGGGGATGCGGCCCATATGGCCGCTGCCCTGGCCCTGGCCCGCCGCGGCCTCGGCAATACCTGGCCCAACCCGGCGGTCGGCTGCGTGCTGGTGCGCGACGGCCAGGTGGTCGGCCGCGGCTGGACCCAGCCCGGCGGCCGGCCGCATGCCGAGGCCGAGGCGCTGGCCCGGGCAGGGGAGGCGGCCCGCGGCGCCACTGCCTATGTCACCCTGGAACCCTGCTCCCACTGGGGTCGCACCCCGCCCTGCTGCGACGCGCTGATCCGCGCCGGCGTGCGCCGCGTGGTGGTGGCGACCGGCGACCCCGACCCGCGGGTCGACGGCCGCGGGCTGCAGCGGCTTCGGGATGCCGGGGTGATCGTGGAACTCGGCCTCGGCGGCGCCGCGGCCCGGGCCGACAATGCCGGCTTCGCCCGCCGCATCACCCGTGGCCTGCCTCTGGTGACGCTGAAACTCGCGACCACGCTGGACGGCCGCATCGCCACCTCCACCGGCGAGAGCAAATGGATCACCGGGCCGGAGGCACGCCGCGCCGCCCATGCCATCCGCGCCAGCCACGACGCCATCCTGGTCGGCAGCGGCACGGTGCTGGCCGATGACCCGGAGCTCACCTGCCGCATCCCCGGCATGGCCCGGGTGCCGCTGGCCCGGGTCGTCGCCGATTCCCGGCTGCGCACCCCGATCGCCTCCCGCCTGGTGACGACGGCGCGGGAGATGCCGACCTGGATCGCCACCCGCACCGGGCAGAAGCCGGCGTCCCTGGCTCCCTACCAGGCCGCCGGCGTCGATATATTGACGGTGCGGCGGGAGCGGCGGGGGCTCGATCTGGCGGCGCTGCTCGGCGCGCTGGCGCAGCGCGGGGTGACGCGGGTGATGGCCGAGGGGGGGGCCGGGCTGGCGGCCGCGTTGCTCAGGGCCGGCCTGGTCCAGCGCCTCGCCTGGTTCCACGCCCCCGGCATCATCGGCGGCGACGGCCTGCCCGCGGTGCAGCCCTTGCCGCTGGACCTGCTTTCCGCCATGCCCAGATTCCGGCGCGTGGCGAGCCGCCCCGTCGGCCAGGACTGGCTGACCGAACTCGTCCACGAGGAGACCTCGGACCAATGTTCACCGGGATCGTGACCGACCTTGGCACGGTGCGTGAGATCCAGCCGATCGGCGAGGGCCAGGACATGCGCCTCGTCATCGGCACCTCGCCGGCCTTCCTCGCACAGCCACAGCCGGCGGTCATCGGCGCCTCCATCGCCTGCTCGGGCTGCTGCCTGACGGCGGTGCAGCTCGGCGGCGACTGGTTCGCCGTGGATGCCTCGGCCGAAACCCTGTCGAAGACCACGCTCGGGCTGTTGCGGGCCGGCAGCCGGATCAATCTTGAACGCTCGTTGCGGATCGGCGACGAGCTGGGCGGGCATCTGGTCTCCGGCCATGTCGATGGCGTGGCCGAGGTGCTGTCGGCGGTGCCGGAGAATGCCTCGGTGCGCTGGCGCTTCCGCCTGCCGCCAGGATTGTCACGCTTCGTTGCCGAGAAGGGCTCCATCGCCATCGACGGCGTTTCCCTTACGGTGAACGAGGTTGACGGGGACGTGTTCGGGGTCAACATCATCCCGCACACCGCGGCCGTGACCACCTTCGGCACCCTGCAGCCGGGCGGGCGCGTGAACATCGAGATCGACACGCTGGCGCGGTACGTAGCGCGGCTGGTGGCGGCGGATCCGGGCGCCATCGGTGCGCGAAGCGTAGTGTAGAGGATGCCGCCGATGACTGTTTCGCTGCCGCAAAAAGCCAGCTTTGCCGAATTCATCTCCCCGACCGAGGAGCTGATCGAGGAGGCACGGCGCGGCCGCATGTTCATCCTGGTGGATGACGAGGACCGCGAGAACGAGGGCGACCTCGTCATTCCCGGCCAGTTCGCCACGCCGGACGCGATCAATTTCATGGCCAAATACGCCCGCGGCCTGATCTGCCTGGCGCTCGGGCGGCCGCGGGTGGAACAGCTCGGCCTGCCGCTGATGGCCGCGGCCAACGGCACCCGCCACGCCACCGCCTTCACCGTCTCGATCGAGGCGAAGGAGGGGGTGACCACCGGCATCTCGGCGGCCGACCGTGCCCATACCATCGCGGTGGCGATCAACCCCGAGATGGGCCGCGACGACATCGTCACCCCCGGCCATATCTTTCCGCTGATGGCCCGCGACGGCGGCACGCTGGTGCGGGCCGGGCATACCGAGGCCTCGGTGGATCTGGCGCGGCTGGCCGGGCTCAACCCCTCCGGCGTGATCTGCGAGATCATGAACGACGACGGCACCATGGCGCGGATGCCGGATCTCGTCGCCTTCGCCCAGCATCATGGGCTGAAGCTCGGCACCATCGCCGACCTGATCGCGCATCGCCGGCGGACCGAACGGCTGGTGCGGCGCATCCAGGAAAGCCACATCGACCACCCGATCGGCGGCGAGTGGCAGTTGGTGGTCTACACCAACACGCTGGAGTACGCCGAGCATCTGGCGCTGGTGAAGGGTGATGTCTCGGCGCCCGGCGCGGTGCATGTGCGGATGCACGCCGCCAACCTGCTGCACGACATCATCGCCGGCACCGGCACCCGCGACCTGCACGATGCGATGCGGATGATCGCCGCGGCCGGGCGCGGCGTCGTCGTCGTCATCCGCGACTGGCGCTTGACCAACATGAGCGAGCAGGTGAAGCGCAACAAGGATCGTCGCGTTGCACCGCCGGAGATCCGCGACTATGGGATCGGCGCCCAGATCCTGGCGGATCTCGGCGTGCGCGACATGGTGCGGCTGTCGAACAACCCGCGGCCGATCGTTGGCCTCGAAGGCTATGGCCTCAGGGTGCTGGAATCGAAGCCGCTGGTCCGGAAGGATAGGGAATGAGTACGATTGATGCGCCGGAGCGCGTGGCGCAGCCCATCCCAGGCTCGGCGCCGCGGCTGCTGGTGATCCAGGCGCCGT
This sequence comes from Siccirubricoccus deserti, assembly GCF_014283215.1. Lineage (GTDB taxonomy): Bacteria > Pseudomonadota > Alphaproteobacteria > Acetobacterales > Acetobacteraceae > Siccirubricoccus > Siccirubricoccus deserti. Next base: position 14,217 of record NZ_JACOMF010000026.1, on the reverse strand, counting down.
ACTATGAGGCGGTGGTCACCGGCATGCGGCGCGGCGCGGAGCGGGTGCTCGGCGAGGCCGGGGCACAGGTGACGGTGGTTGACGTCGCCGGCGCCTTCGAGCTGCCGGCGGCGCTGCGTATGGCTCTGGCACAGGGTGCGCTGCCGGGCGGTACCGGCTTTGACGGTTTTCTGCTGCTCGGCTGCGTGGTGAAGGGCGAGACCGACCATTACGATTTCATCTGCTCGGCGGTCTGCCAGGGCGTGATGGATGTCAGCACCGCCAGCGGCGCCGCCATCGGCTTCGGGCTGCTCACCGTCGACACGCTGCAGCAGGCGGTGGCGCGCTCCGCCGAGGATCGCCACAACAAGGGCGCCGAGGCGGCGCATGCGCTGCTCGGCCAGGTGGCGCTGCGGCGGCGCTGGGGCCTGTGATGGCCGGCGAGAAATCCGCGACTCCCGAACTCGACCGCCTGCGTGCCGAGATCGCGGCGGAACAGCCGGAAGCCGCAGCCGCGACGCCGCCGAAGCCCGCCGACGCGAAGCGTCCCGGCAAGGGCAAGCCGCAGCGCGGCGGCGCGCCGGCGCCCCAGCAGCGTGGCCGGCCGCGCACCGGGGCCAGGGTCGCGGCGGTGCAGGCGCTCTACCAGAGCGAGCACACGGGCGAGCCGGCCGAATCCGTTGTCGCGCAATTCCTCCGCCACCGCATCGGCAGCGCCGCCGGCGATGGCGGCTTCGAGGATGGCCGCGTGCCGGAGGCGGATGCGCCGCTGTTCTCCGCCATCGTCCGCCGTGCCGCGAAGCATGGCGCGACCTTGGACGGCATTATCGCCGGGCATCTGGACGCCGGATGGCCGTTGACCAAGCTCGACCCGGTTCTGCGTGCCCTGCTGCGCGCCGCCTGTGCCGAGCTGTGGGAGGCCAGGGAGCCGCCCGCCCGGGTGGTGATCAACGAGTACCTCGACATCGCCCATGGTTTCTTCGGCGGCGAGGAGCCGCGCTTCGCCAACGGCGTGCTCGACGCCATGGCGCGCGCCCTGCGGGCGGAGGAATTCGCCGGCGCGCCGCGTCGCGCCGGCCCCTGAGCCAATGGGCTTGCCGGGCGAATTCGCCCTGATCGCCCGGCATTTCCGCCGCCTCGCCGGCCCTGCCGCGCTGGACCTCAAGGATGACGCGGCGGTGCTGGACCCGCCGCCCGGCCGGCAGCTGGTGCTGGCGGCGGATGCGATGGTCGCCGGCGTGCATTTCCTCGCCGAGGATCCGCCGGAGACCATCGGCCGCAAGCTGCTGCGGGTGAACCTGTCCGACCTCGCTGCCATGGGGGCGACGCCGCTCGGCTATCTGATGACCACGGCGCTGCCGCCCGGCACCTCGGACGCCTGGCTCGGCCGTTTCGTCGACGGGTTGGCGGCGGATCAGGCAGCCTTCGGGCTCTCGGTGCTCGGCGGCGATACCGTTTCCATCCCGGGACCGATGACGCTGTCGCTGACCATCCTCGGCAGCGTGGCGCCGGGGGCGGCGCTGCGGCGGCAGGGGGCGCGGCCGGGGGATGCGCTCTGGGTCTCCGGCACGCTGGGCGACGGGGCGCTCGGGCTGCGGGTGTTGCAGGGCAAGCTGCCGGGTGATGCCGCGGGGCATCTGGCGCGGCGCTACCGGCTGCCGGAGCCGCGCCTGGCGCTGGGTTCGGCGCTTGCCGGGGTGGCGCGGGCGACGATGGATGTCTCGGACGGGCTGGTCCAGGATCTCGGGCATCTCTGCCGGGCAGGGGGGTGTGGCGCGGTGCTGAAGGCGGATTCAGTACCGCTGTCGCCCGCCGCCCGCGCCCTGGTCGAAGCCGATCCGGCGCTGCTGCCGCTGCTCCTGACCGGCGGCGATGACTACGAGCTGCTGTTCGCCGCGCCGGCCACGGCGGAGGCCGAGATCCTCGCCCGTGCCGCCGCCGCCGGCGTCGCCGTCACCCTGATCGGCGGGTTCGTCGCCGGGCCGCCGGAGGTGCAGGTGCGGGGCCCGGACGGGGCGCCGATGACCCTGCCGGCGGGCGGCTGGAGCCATTTCTGATTCGGCGGCCTACCCATCAAGGCCGCGCAAGGGCCTGACCCGCGCATCTGCTGATGATCGCTACAGGCCGAGGCACCCGGCCCACCGCGATCCGCCTCATGGAGGGCATCAGTACCGGACACTTTCTGGTGTCCTCCGGCGGCTTTGCCGCGGCAGGCGTACCGAAGCGCCGATCGGGACCGATCGCTGAGGCCGCGCAGAGCCGCGACACGGTTTCGCGGAGAAGCCCTAGCGGATCTGCCCCGGCCCCGGTGCCATGGTACCCGGCCCGGTTCCGGCCTGCGCGGCGCCCGGGCCGATCCGGCCGACATTGCCGAACAACGCCTGCAGCAGCGTCCGCTCATTGCCCGGGCTCGGGGTCTCGCGCGCCACCATCGCCACCGGCTGGCCATCCTCGGCACCGAGGGTCTTCACCTCGCGCACCACGCCGCGCTCGTCGAATTGCACCACCACGGTCCGCTGGTCGCTCACCGCCAGCTCCCGGCCCGGCCGGGCCCGGGTGTTGCTGCTGATATAATACCAGCTGTTGTCGTCGAAGGTGCTCGACTGGGTGGGGGAGCCGAGCAGCGACTGGACATCCTGGCGGGTCTGTACCCCCGGGGTGATCTGCGCCAGCAACTCATCGGTCACCCGGTTGCCGCGCTGGACGACGGGCGAATCGAACACGCTGCACCCGGGCAGCAGGAGCATTGCTCCAAGTGCCAGGGCTCGCGCTGCGTTGACCGTACGGGTGGGGCGATCCATGTCTCGTTCCAGCTGGCCGGCCGTCCGAGGGTGCCCCCCGGGCCGGCCCTGCCGCGAATGCCATCTTGCCACGGCACGGTCAACCGCGCCGCCAGTTGAAGGACCGCCGCCCATGGGCCTCCTCGCCCTGTTCCGCCGCCGGCCGCATGAGCGGGCCGGCTTCGAGCTGTATGGCGCGGCTGTCGCCGCGGCACGCGACCCCTGGTTCTTCGGTGGCCTCGGCGTGCCGGATTCACTCGATGGCCGGTTCGACCTGGTCGGGCTGCATGTGGCGCTGGTCATCCACCGGCTGCGCAACGACCCTGACCCGCGCGGCGCGGCGTTGGCCCAGGCGGTGTTCGACGCCATGTTCGCCGACATGGACATGAACCTGCGGGAGATGGGGGTCGGCGATATGGTCGTCGGCAAGCGGATGAAGCGGATGTGGGAGGCCTTCCACGGCCGCGCCCATGCCTATGAGGCGGCGATCGACGCCGGCGACGCCACGGCGCTGGCCGAGGCGCTGCGGCGCAACGTCTGGCGGGCCGAGGCCACCGGCGGCGACCCGCCGGCCGGGGCACGGGCGCTGGCGGCCCAGGCGATGCGTGCGGCGGCGGCGCTGGCGGCACAGCCCTTCGCCAGCCTGCTGCGCGGCACGGCGCAGTTCCCGGCCCCGGAGCGCCCTGCCGATGCAGCCTGAATTCTCCCGCCCCCTGCCGCTCGGCACGGTCGGCCCGGCCGGCCGCCATGTGGAGATCACTGCGACTCCGGCGGAATGCGAGGCGCTGAGCCGGCGCTTTCACCTGCTCGGCATCGCCGCCCTGGCCGCGGAACTGCGGCTCACGCCGGAGCCGGACGGCGCGGTGCGGGCCGAGGGACGCTTCACCGCGACGGTCACCCAGGCCTGCATCGTCACCCTGGAGCCGGTCGAGCAGCAGATGGCGGAGTCGCTCGCCTTCCGCCTGCTGCCGCCGGAGCAGGAGGAGGCCGACGGCCCCGAGGACCTCGACGAGATCGCCTGCCCCGATGGCGTCGCCGACCTGGGCGAGGCGGTTGCCGAGCAGCTTGCCCTGGCGCTCGACCCCTATCCCCGGGCTCCGGGCGCGGAATTGCCGCCGGAAGCGCAGGATGGCCAGACCGGCGCCTTCGCCGCCTTGGCGACGCTGCGGCGGCCGCAATGACCGGCACCTGCGGCCGCGCAACCGCGGCGGAAAGCACGGCAACTTGCGTGCCGGGGGGCAGGGTGCTACAGCGCCGCGCTCCCGTTGAATCCCGCTAAGGCTTGAAAAGGAAGGCTCGGCACCATGGCCGTTCCGAAGAAGAAGGTTTCGCCCTCCCGCCGCGGCATGCGCCGCGCGCATGAGGCGCTCCCGCGCGAGAACCATGCCGAGTGCCCCAACTGCGGTGAGCTGAAGCGCTCGCACCATGTGTGCAGCTCCTGCGGCTACTACGACAGCCGCGAGGTCATCGCCGCCGAGGCCGTCAAGGGCGTCGTCCGCACCTGAGCCACACGGGGCAGCTTGGCGGAGGCCCGCAAGCCGTGTCGCAAACCTTCTCCCTGGCGATCGATGCCATGGGGGGCGACAACGCACCCGACATCGTGCTGGATGGGTTGGAATTGGCTGCCGAGCGGCATCCAAAGGCCCGCTTCCTGCTGATCGGTGATGAGGCCAGGATCGGTGCGATGCTCGCGCGGCGGCCGCGCGCGGCGAAGCTCTGCATGTTGCGGCACGCGCCCGGCGTCATCTCGGCGGAGATGAAGCCAACCGCGGCGCTGCGCCAGGGCCGCAACAGTTCCATGCGCCTGGCGATCGACGCCGTGGCCAGTGGCGAGGCGAGCGGCGTGGTCTCAGCCGGGAACACCGGTGCGCTGATGGCGTTGGCGAAGATCGTGGTGAAGACGCTGCCGGAGATCGACCGGCCGGCGCTCGCGGCCATCACCCCCTCGGCACGCGGCGATGTGGTGATGCTCGACCTCGGCGCCAATGTGCAGTGCGATGCCCGCAACTTGGTGGAATTCGCCGTCATGGGGGACACCTTCGCCCGCGCCGTGCTCGGCCTGACCGCGCCGAGCTTCGGCCTGCTCAACGTCGGCTCCGAGGAGCTGAAGGGCGATGAGCGGGTGCGCCAAGCCGCCGAGGTGCTCCGCGAAAGCCATATCGGGCCGAATTTCCACGGCTTCATCGAAGGCCATGACATCGCCGCCGGTACCGTCGACGTGGTGGTCACCGACGGCTTCACCGGGAATGTCGCGCTGAAGACCGGGGAGGGCGCGCTTAAGCTGATGCGCGACCTGCTGCGCCAGGTCTTCACCAGCAGCGTCCCGGCGCGGATGGGCTACCTGCTGGCCCGCCCGGCGCTCGACCGGCTGCGCGAATGGATGGACCCGCGCCGCTACAACGGTGCCATCCTGCTCGGCCTGAACGGCGTGGTGGTGAAGTCGCATGGCGGCACCGACGCCACCGGCTTCGCCCATGCCGTCGATGTGGCGATGGACATGGTGACCCACCGCTTCAACGACCGCATCCGCGAGGGCCTGTCCATGCTCTCCACCCCGGCGCGGGTGCCGGTGCCCGCAACCGCGCCGCGTTAACCCTCTGGCCGCTGAATCCCGGAACGTGCCATGACCATCCGCTCCCTGATTGCCGGCTGTGGCGGCTACCTGCCGGAACGGGTGGTGCGCAACGACCAGTTGGCAGCCGAATTCGGCATCGAGACCTCCGACGCCTGGATCACCGAGCGCACCGGCATTCGCCAGCGCCACATCGCCGCGCCGGGCGAGACCGCTTCCTCCATGGGCGCCGCGGCGGCGCTTCAGGCGCTGGAACGCGCCGGCATTCCGGCCGCGGCGGTCGATTGCGTCATCGTCGCCACCGCGACGCCGGACAGCGCCTTCCCGGCCACGGCGGTGCGGGTCCAGGCCGCCATCGGCGCCGGGCCGGGCTTCGCCTTCGACCTGGCGGCCGCCTGCACCGGCTTCATCTACGCCCTCGGCGCCGCGGATGCGCTGATCCGCACCGGCCAGGCGCGCTGCGCCCTGGTAATCGGCGCCGAGACCTATTCCCGCATCCTCGACTGGACCGACCGCGGCACCTGCGTGCTGTTCGGCGATGGCGCCGGGGCGGTGGTGCTGACGGCCGGGGAAGGCGCGGGTGATGCCACCGACCGCGGCATCCTTTCCACCCACATGCATTCCGACGGGCGATTCGCCGATATCCTGCACATCGAGGGTGGCGCCGGCAGCACCGGCGGCACCGGCCTGCTGCGGATGGCAGGGCGGGAGGTGTTCCGCCATGCCGTCTCCAAGCTCGCCGCCGTGGTCGATCAGGCGCTGACGGCGAATGGGCTGGCGCAGTCTGATATCCGTTGGCTGGTGCCGCACCAGGCCAACCTTCGCATCATCGACGCCATGGGCAGGAAGCTTGGCCTGCCGAAGGACCGGGTGGTGGTGACGGTGGACCGCCACGCCAACACCTCCGCCGCTTCCATCCCGCTGGCGCTGGCCGATGCCTCGGCCCGCGGGCTGATCGAGCGCGGCGACCTGGTGGTGATGGAGGCGATCGGCGGCGGCCTGACCTGGGGTGCCACCCTGGCACGTTTCTGAGCGCCCGTTCCCGAGGCATTTTCACCACCGAGGTTGACGGCCGCGGCGGATACCGGTTTCCTAGCTGCCAGAATGACTTGCAGGACCGGGCTCAGACCATGAACACGTTGACGCGGGCCAACCTGGCCGAGGCGATCTATTCCCAGGTCGGGCTGTCGCGCAATGAATCCTCCGCCTTGCTGGAGACGGTGCTGGAGCGCGTCGCCGCCACCCTCGAGGCCGGCGAGGCGGTGAAGATCTCCGCCTTCGGCACTTTCATGGTGCGGCAGAAGGGCCAGCGGGTCGGCCGCAATCCGAAGACCGGCATCGAGGTGCCGATCCTGCCGCGCAAGGTACTGTCCTTCCGCCCCTCCCAGGTGCTGAGGGCGCGGATCAACGGCCAGCCGGTGCCGCGCGGTGAGCAGGACCAATGAGCGATTGCCGTGAGTGATCCTGGTACGGACGGCCGCCCACGGGCGCAGAAGGCGCCAACCGCCTTCCGGACCATCTCCGAGGTCGCCGACGACCTGCAGATCCCGCAGCATGTGCTGCGCTTCTGGGAGACGAAATTCCCCCAGCTCAAGCCGCTGAAGCGCGGCGGCGGCCGGCGCTACTACCGGCCGGAGGATATCGCCCTGCTGCGGCGCATCTCCGACCTGCTCTACACCCAGGGCTACACCATCAAGGGCGTGCAGCGGCTGCTGCGGGAAGGCGGGCTGGAGGACGCCGAGCTGGCGCTGCACGAGCCGCCGGAGTCAGGCGCCGCCAGCCTGCGCGCGGTGCTGGAGGATCTGGAGGACATCGCCGGCGAGCTGCACGCGCTGGCCGGGCGTTAGGGCGGTTCTGCTGCGGCCGCTGTGCCGCGCCGCCAACCATGGCGCTGTGGTTGATCCGGGCCGCGACCACTACGGCGGGGGCCGGCTACCGCATCCTGCACCAGGTGCAGCCTGGCGCCGGTCGGCTCGGCCGAGACCTGCCCAGCCTTCGCCCCCGACCGGCCGTTCGCAGAGGCGGCGGCCGAACGCCAGCCTTGCAACGGCGTTGAGCCCGCAAGGAGAATTGCCATGTCGCACGTCGAACGACCCAGTCGTGCCGAGGCCGAGGCCGCCATCCGCACCCTGATCCGCTGGGCCGGCGACGACCCGGCGCGCGAGGGGCTGCACGACACGCCCGCCCGCGTCGCCCGCGCCTATGAGGAATTCTTCGCCGGCTACGCCATCGACCCGGTCGCGTTGCTGGAACGTACCTTCGCCGAGACCGAGGGCTATGACGAGATCGTCCTGCTGAAGAACATTCGGCTGGAGAGCTATTGCGAGCACCATATGGTGCCGATCATCGGGGTCGCGCATGTCGCCTACCTGCCGGCGCATCGCGTCGTCGGCATCAGCAAGTTGGCCCGGGTGGTGCACGCCTATGCCAAGCGCTTGCAGATCCAGGAGAAGCTGACGGCCCAGATCGCCAATACCATCGAGGCGGTGCTGAAGCCGAAGGGGGTCGGCGTGGTGATCGAGAGCGAGCACCAATGCATGACCACCCGCGGCGTGCACCAGCACGGCGCGTCGATGGTCACCAGCCGCATGCTGGGCGCCTTCCGCGATGATGCGAATACGCGGCGGGAGCTAATGGCGCTGATCAAGGCGCCGGCCTAGCAGGCTGCGGAGAAGCGCAGGCCACGCTCGTGACAGCCACCTCCTCGTCGCGGCCCGGCCTGACCGGCCGTTTCCAACCAACTGATTTTTTCTAAGGATCCGGATGCACGGGTCAAGCCCGCGCATGACGAAAACAGGAGTGCACCGCCCTGTTATTCCGTGGTCTGGTAGAGGTGTGATCGCGGAGCGGCGCGAATGCCCCGGAGCGTGCATCCGCTCTCGTTCAGGCATGAACGCAATCCGCTGCAGAGCGGATCGCGACGGGGCGCGACGGGCTGCTCCGGAAGGCGACCGCAACCATCAGCGGCGCGCCCCGGCGGCGATGAGCTCCGCCATGGCGCCGATCGCCAGTTCGTAGCCCAGCGGACCGAGCCCGCAGATCGTCGCGGTCGCCGCGCGGCTGATGAAGGTGGCGTGCCGGAAGGCCTCGCGCCGGTGAATATTGCTCATGTGGACCTCCAGCACCGGGCCATCGATCATCAGCAGCGCATCCATCACCGCGATGGAGGTGTAGGAGAGGCCGGCGGCGTTGATCAGCACGCCATCCGCCCTTTCCCTCGCCTCCTGGAGCCAGTCGATGAGCTGGCCCTCGTCATTGGTCTGGCGGCATTCCAGCACCAGCCCGGCACGCTCGGCGGCGGCGAGGCAGCGGGCGCGGATCGCCGGGAAGCTCCAGCTTCCATAGGTGCCGGAGCGGTCCAGTCCGTAGAGGTTGACATTCGGCCCGTTGAGGAAATAGGCGGTCGGCATCGGCGGTGCTCCTGCCGATATGGTTCCACGCGCCGCACCACGGCGCCAGCAGCTTCGCTCAGCCGGCTGCCGCGTCGCTGAGGCCGAATTGCAGCGCCGCCAGCCGGCCATAGAGCCCGCCTTCCCGCACCAGCGCCTCATGCGTGCCAATGGCGACGATCCGCCCCGCCTCCATCACCACGATGCGGTCGGCGCGGCGGACGGTGGCCAGGCGGTGCGCCACCACCAGCGTGGTGCGACCGCGCGCCAGCCGTTCCAGCGCCTGCTGCACCGCCTGCTCGCTTTCGGCATCCAGGGCGCTGGTCGCCTCGTCCAGCAGCAGCACCGCCGGGTCGCGCAGGATCGCGCGGGCGATCGCCACCCGCTGCCGCTGGCCGCCCGAGAGCATCACCCCCTTGGTGCCGAGGAAGCTGGCATAGCCCTGCGGCAACGCCGCCAGGAAGCCATCCGCGGCGGCGGCGCGGGCGGCGGCCACGACCTCGACCTCGGTCGCCTCCGGTCGGCCGAAGCGGATGTTGTCGGCGGCGCTGGCGGTGAAGATCACCGGATCCTGCGGCACCAGCCCCAGCCGCGCCCGCAGCGCCGCCGGATCCACCGCAGCGATGTCGGCACCATCCAGCGTGATGCGCCCCGACTGCGGGTCGTAAAAGCGCAGCAGCAGCTGCAGCACCGTGGTCTTGCCGGCGCCGGAAGGGCCGACCAGCGCCACCGTCTCGCCCGGCTCGACCGTCAGGCTGAAGCCCTCCAGCGCCGGCGGCTCGGGCCGCGTCGGGTAGCGGAAGCTGACATCCTCGAACCGGATCCGGCCTCGGGTCGGGGCGGGCAGCAAGGTTGGGCATGCCGGGGCGGTGATGCCGGGGTGGACCCGCAGCAGCTCCACCAGCCGCTCCGCCGCGCCGGCGGCGCGCTGGATCTCGCCCCAGACCTCGCTGAGCTGGGCGCCGGAACTGGCCATCAGCACGGCATAGAGCACGAAGGCGGACAGCTCCCCGCCACTCATCCGCCCCGCCAGCACGTCCCGCCCGCCGACCCAGAGGGCGAAGGTGATGGCGCCGAAGCCGAGCAGGATCACCGCCAGGATCAGCATCGCCCGGCTGCCGATGCGGCGCTGCGCCGCCACCACCGAAGCCTCGGCCTGGGCGGCATAGCGCCGCCGCTCCTCCGGCTCCCGGGTGAAGGCCTGGACCGTGCGGAGGCCATGGATCACCTCCTCCGCCGTCACCCCGAGGTCGGCGACGCGCTCCTGCACCGTGCGGCTCAGCCGCTTCTCCCGCCGGCCGAAGACCACCAGCGGCAGCACCACCAGCGGCACCACCACGGCGACCAGCCCGGCCAGCTTCAGGCTGGTCACCAGCAGCATGGCGAAGGCGCCGACCAGCATCAGCGCGTTGCGCAGCCCCTGCGACACCGCGGCGCCGATCAGCGCCTGCAGCAGCGCCACATCGGCGCTCAGGCGGGAGAGGATGTCGCCGGTCCGCGCCGTCTCGAACCAGGCCGGCGAGAGGCTCAGCAGATGGTCGAAGACCCGGCGCCGCAGGTCTGCGGCAACCCGCTCGCCCAGCCAGGTCACCAGCCAATAGCGGCTGCAGGAGGCGACGCCGAGCCCGGCGACGAGGCCGAACATCGCCAGGGCGGCGCTGTCCAGCCGTTCGGCGCTGGCACTGGCGAAGCCGGCATCGATCAGGTGCCGCAGCCCCTGGCCGAGCGAGAGCATCAGCCCGGCGGCGACCAGCAACGCCAGCCCGGCCAGGACAACCCGGCCTCGATAGGGCCGCAGGAAAGGCAGCAGCAAGGCGAGGGAGGCGATGCGGGAGGTAGAGGGCAGGGGCGGGATTCCGGATCGGGTGCCGAGGATAGCGCAAGTGAACGCCGAAGGTGAGGCGGGGGCGTGGCCACGCCCGGAGACACCACTAGCCGCTGCCCCACCGCCTCGGCACACTCCCCGCATGCCCGATGCGCTCCGTGACCACGCCGCCCTCGTCTTCGCCGATACCCTCGGCGCCATCCTCGCCGGCCATCGGGAGGCGAGCGTCGCCGCCTTGGTTGTCCGCCACGCCACCGGCGGCGTGCCGCTGATCGGCACCGCCGCCGCAGCGCCGCCGCCGATGGCCGCCTTCATCACCGGGCTGGCCGGCACCGCCGTGGAATTGGATGAGGGCAATTACGCTGCCGGCGGTCATCCGGCGATCCATGCCGTTGCCCCGGCTTTGGCCGAGGCCGCCGCCGCCGACCCGAGCGGCGAGGCGCTGCTCTCGGCGGTGATCGCCGGCTACCACGCCGGCTCACGCGTCGGCCATGCCATGCGGCTGCGGCCGGCGGCGCATCCGCATGGCACCTGGGGGGTGATCGGCGCCGCGGCAGCCGTCGCCGCGCTGCGCCGGCAGGATGCGGCGCGCACCCGGGCGACGCTGGAGGTGGCGGCCAGCCTGGGTCTTGCCACCAGCGCCACCGCCTCGCTCCGTGGTGGCTCGGTGCGCAATGTCTATGCCGGGGCGGCGGCGCAGAACGGCTTGCTGGCGGCGGATCTGGTGGAGGCCGGCATCACTGGCGAACCGGACGGCATTGCGGTGGTCTTCGGCCAGGTGATCGGCGAGGCGTTCGATGCCGCCGCCTATGCCGCCACGGCCGACCGCCCCTTCATCCTGGAGAGCTTCCTGAAGCAGCATGCTTGCTGTCGCGAGACCCAGGGTGCGCTGGAGGCGATCGAGCTGCTGCTGGCCGACGCGCCGATCCGGCCCGAGCAGGTCGAGGCGATCGAGGTCGCCACCTTCGCCTCCGCCGCCACCCTGGCGGAGCGGGCGCCGGTCTCGCCCATTGCCGGCCGCTTCAGCATCCCCTTCGCCGTGGCGACGCGCATCACCAAGGGCCATGCCTGGATCGAGGCCTTCGCCGAGGAGGCCATTGCCGACCCGCGGACCCGCGCCCTGGCGGCGAAGGTCACGGTGCGGGAAGCGCCGGAGTTCACCGCGCGCCAGCCGGGCGAGCGCCTCTGCCGGCTGCGGCTGCACCTGGCGGATGGCAGCGTGCGGGAGCGCATGGTCATCGGCACCCCCGGCGACCCCGACCGTCCGCTGCCGGAAGCGGCGCTGCGGGAGAAATTCCGCCGCAGCGTCGCGCCCGGCTTCGGCCCGCGCTGGGCGGAGATGTGGGCCATGGCGCGCAACCCGGATGCGCTGCCGCGGGCGGCGACGCTGATCGAGACGTTCCGCATCTGACTGCGGGGCTGTGAGGCGCCGCAGCCGCGGCAAGGCCAGGGCCGTCCAGCCGTGCTGGAAATCTGCCCGCGGACCGGACCTTCGTAGGCCATAATATTGCTATATGATTATAAAAAGTGCATTAAGGCGCTACGAAATTCTTCCATGCAGAAGCGGTACGGGAAACACCAGCGATGATTGGCACCTTGGCCAGGCTTGCGACACCGCGTACCAACAAGAAGCAGCGCACCACCTATCGGGACCGCTATGTCATCGCGGGATGCCTGTCGGTGCTGGCCCTGCCGCTGGAGCGTATCTTCACGATCTTTGGCTCGGACAAGCAACTGCCGAACGAGCATTCCTACGGCGCCGCCTATGCCGCAGCCTTCCGCAAGCTGCGGTTCCGGCGCATCACCCTGCTGGAGATCGGCCTACTCAGCGGCGCATCCCTGCTGGCATGGCGGTGTTATTTCCCCTTCGCCACCACTATCGGTATGGATATCGAACCGAAATTCGGCATGGCGGGAGCAAAGACCCGCATCTATCAGGGCGACCAGAGTTCCGCCGGCGACCTCGAGGCTGTGGCCCGGAAGGAAGGCCCTTTTGACGTCATCATTGACGATGGGTCGCACATTAACGCACATCAGCTGTTCTCATTCGAGCGGCTGTTTCCGTACCTGAAGGATGGCGGGGTGTACGTCATCGAGGACGTTCAGACCTCCTACTGGCCAAGTGAGCACGGTGGCCCATCATGGGGCGGACGGCACGTCCATGATCCCGCATTTGCCGGCACCTGCGTGGGCGAATTCGTCGAGCTTGCGAAATACCTGAATTACTCGGAATTCCTCTCGCATGATGAGCTCGACTTGCGCCGGTTGGCGCTCGCCCGCAACATCACCCGCATCAGCTTCGAGCATAATCTGATCTTCGTTTGGAAAGGCCGGAACGAAGGCGCCTCAAATGCCCATCGCTATGCGCGGCCCGCATTGCAGGTGGCGGAGGCTGCCGAGCCCGGGCCCTGAAGCCGGGCCGATCTGCATCGGCGCGGCAGGGTGGAGCGGCCCTAGGCCCTGATGCAGCCTCATCGGCGCATGCTCAGCCCTCCAGCCGGACGCCGGTGCGGGCGACCACGTCGCGGTATTTCGCCTGCTCGCGGATGATGAAGGCCCTTGCCTCCTCCAGCCCGTTCGGGGCGCGCCAGGCATCGTGGCCGGCGGCCATCAGCCGGTCGCGCAGCGGGTCCTCGTGCAGGCTGGCGACCAGGGCGCGGTTGATGGCGCTGGCAATCGGCACCGGCATGCCGGGCGGGCCGACCAGGATGAACCAGGTGTCGAATTCGAAGCCGCGCACCCCGCTCTCGTTCAGGGTCGGCGTATCAGGATAGGTCGGGAAGCGCCGCTGGCCGGTGACGGCGACGCCCCGCACCATGCCGTCCCGCACCATCTGGTTGGCCGAGGCCAGGGCGGCGATGCCGAATTGGGCTTCCCCGGTGTGGATCGACTGCAGCATCTGCGCGCCACTGCGGTAGGGCACGTGCACGAAGCGGGTACCGAGGTGCTGGCCGAGCAACTCGGCGGCCAGATGCAGCACGCCGCCGACGCCGGAGGTGGCATAGGTGATGCTCTCGGGCGGGGCACGGCGCAGCGCCTCCACCGTCCCGGCGGCGTTGCGGCCGGGGAAGCGGTTGTTCACCACCAGAATCAACGGCGGCGCGCCGATGATGCCGAGATGGGTGAAGTCGCTCACCGGGTCGTAGCGATTCCAATTGGCGATGGCATTGGGCGCGATGGCATGGGACCCGGTCTCGGCCAGCAGCAGGGTGAAGCCATCCGCCGGCTGCCGCCGCAGCCATTCGCTGGCAACCGCCCCGGCCGCGCCGGGCCGGTTCTCCACGACGACGCGCGACCCGGCGCCGAGATGCGCCGCGAAGCGATCCGACAGCATGCGCGCCGCAATGTCGGTGGAGCCGCCCGGCGAATAGCCGGTGACGAGGCTGACCGGCCGTTCGGCGAAGCCCTGCGCCCGTGCCGCAAGCGGCAGCATGGCGAGGGCCGGCAGCAGGCTGCGGCGACGCATGATTGTCCTCCCGGGTGGTTTCTTGCCCGGGAGGAAAGCATCGGCCGAGGTAACGGGAAAGGATTTTTGGCGGGCGCCCTAGGCTCGGAACTCGATTACCGCTTTGAGTGGCCCGGCCGGTTGTGATTCGCTGCCCCTTGGGCATCAGGGGCTTGCGCATGTCGGTACTGTTCTGGCTGAGCGATGAGCAATGGTCGGCGATCGCG
>NZ_JACOMF010000259.1 GCF_014283215.1 Siccirubricoccus deserti | reverse complement strand
GCCAGCCACGCCTCGTTCTTCGCTGAGCGGTAAGCGGTATCGGCCCAGACATCGGCGGCGGTGTTGTCGGCGTCGATCACCTCCGCCAGCCGCGCACCGTCATGGGCGGCGGCATGACTGGCGGTCCAGCCGCGGATCAGGCCGTGCCGGCGATCGATTGCGACGTGGTTCTTGTACCCGAAGGCCGGAACGGCGAGATCGGCCTGCGGCGCGCCATCCTCGCGCCGCCTGGCCTTGGAGAACTTCACCGTCCAGCGCGTCGCGGTCCTTCTGGCGCAGCTCCGCGGGCTTTTCCGCCCAGCCTTCAGGAACCTGCCTGGCTTTGATTGCCGCCCGCTCGGCCTCGGTGTTGCGCTGCTTCGGCGCGGCGACGATGGTCGCGTCCACGATCTGCCCGCCCATCGCCAGGTAGCCGGCGGCGCGCAGCGTGGCGTCGAACTGCGCGAACAGACGCTCCACCGCGCCGGCACCCTTTAACGCCTCACGGAACGCCCAGATCGTGTTGGCGTCCGGCACCGGGTCGGCCAGCCTCAGGCCGAGGAAGCGCATGAACGAGAGCCGATCCTTGATCAGGTACTCGCAGCGCTCGTCCGACAACCCGTGCATCGCCTGCAGCAGCAGGATCCTGAACATCAGCACGTGACCGAAGGCAGGCCGGCCGCCCCTTGTGCCGTCGGCGCGCGGCAC
>NZ_JACOMF010000258.1 GCF_014283215.1 Siccirubricoccus deserti | reverse complement strand
CACCAAGGATCGCAGCAAGGCGGATGCGATCCTCAGATCCAACGATGACGCTGACGGTCTGGGCCATGCCTGGAGAATTCCACCGCAGCGCCCCGCTGTGAATCCTCCGTCTGCGTCAGTGCACTAGCCGCGTCAATCAAGGTGATGGACCCAAAGCGCCCCGTTTGCCTCATCCACGAGGACACGCTGACACTGTCGCGGGATGACCGGCTGTTCTTCGACCGGACGGTGGTGATTGCCAAGGATGCCAAATTCCCGCACGTGATGAACAAAATTCGGGTCTTCGACACCTCACCCTACGAGAAGTCCATGTTCGTCGACGCCGATTGCCTGCTGGTGAAAACCGACATCGATACCTATTGGGCGGCGGCAGCCA
Organism: Siccirubricoccus deserti; assembly: GCF_014283215.1. Taxonomy (GTDB): domain Bacteria; phylum Pseudomonadota; class Alphaproteobacteria; order Acetobacterales; family Acetobacteraceae; genus Siccirubricoccus; species Siccirubricoccus deserti. The sequence goes on along the minus strand of NZ_JACOMF010000258.1, from coordinate 338 downwards.
CACGGCATTTCTCGATCACCGGCGGGAAGCGGCAAAGCGGCGAATGGAAAGGCATTGAAGTTAAAGATGTCTTGCAGGCACAGGGCATCGATTATCTCATTCAGATGAATGCCGGAGTCTTCTATTTTGATAAGTCCAGAGAGGCCCAAGGTTTTTTCTATGGTCTAGAAAATTATTTCCTGAGAGCCCATCCGGGAAGTTTCGATTCACGCTGAGGGCTTTCTGGCCAGCCGGCGGAGCATGATGCGGATCATTGCCATGCGGACGAAGGCGGCGGCGATGCGGCAGTGTCGCTCGAAGTCGCGGGCGAGGCGGCGGTTGCGGCTGATCCAACCGAT
>NZ_JACOMF010000257.1 GCF_014283215.1 Siccirubricoccus deserti | reverse complement strand
GCACGGCCGGACGGTTACACCATCGCCCACCACCATCTCTCTGTAATCCGGCACCCGTTCCTGACGCGGCGGCCCACCTGGCACCCGGTGAACGATTTCACCTACATCATGCAGCAGACCGGCTTTGTGTTCGGCCATGTGGTGCACCCGGGCTCGGGCTGGAATACGCTGGCCGACATGTTCGCCGAGGCACGCCGGCGGCCGGGAGAGCTCACCTATGGCACGTCCGGCATTGCTACCTCTAATCACTTGGCCATGGAGGAGCTCTGCGAGAAAGAAGGCGTGCAGATGACGCATGTGCCCTACCGTGGCACCTCGGAGAACATCACCGCCCTGCTCGCGCGGCAGCTGGACTGCATTGCCAACTCAAACTCATGGGCGCCGGTCGTCGAGGACGGGCAGCTGCGGCTGCTCGCGGTCTGGACAAGAGAGCGGCTGCGCAGTTTCCCCACCGTACCGACGCTGCTCGAGCTCGGCTACGGCATGGTGGTGACCTCACCCTACGGCATCGCCGGGCCCAAGGGCATGGACCCAGAGGTGGTGGAGGTGCTTCACCAGGCGTTCCGAAAGACGCAACTCCATCCGCGAGTGCAGGAGTTCATGGCGGTCAACGACTTGCCGGACGAGTATCTCGGCCCCGCTGATTACACCGCCTTTGCGCGGGAACGTGCGGAGTACGAGCAGCGGATGGTGACCCGGCTGAAGCTCTCTATCGACTGACTTGCCGCCCCCTCCAGGTCACCT
>NZ_JACOMF010000256.1 GCF_014283215.1 Siccirubricoccus deserti | reverse complement strand
GGGCGCGTAGATCTTCGGACAGGGTTCTCGCCATGCAAGCTGGCCTCCGTGCCCAGCAGGCACGGTGAATCAGATTTCGCGCCGGGCGGGAATCCTCAGCGACTCTGAATGGTCAGATTTCGCTCTAATTCCGCGGTCTGCTACGTCCTTGGCATCACCGCCGTCGATCCCGGCAAGCACGACCTGCTGTTCGAGCGCTTCATCTCGGCCAGCCGCGGCGAGCCGCCGGACATCGACATCGATTTCGAGCATGAGCGGCGCGAGGAGGTGATCCAGCACCTGTACAATCGCTATTCTGAAGGTCGATGTGCTCGGTTTTGGCATGCTGTCCTGCCTGCGGCGCGGCTTCGGCTTGCTGCGGCGGCATTCCCGAGCGAACCACGATTTGGCCAGCCTGCCGCCGGAGTGCACGGCCACCTATGCGATGCTGCGTCGTGCCGACAGCCTCGGCGTTTTCTAGGTTGAGAGCCGGGCTTGCATTGTTGAAACCCTGTGGTGGGCGACCTGAGGAGCATCAGGTTGTGGGTGAGGACCCGCAGGATGATTTCGCGCGCCTGCGCGGCACCGCTGCGAGCGCTCAGAGCCGAGCCGAGGCGTCGTTTGTGCTGGCTAAAGCCGCTCTCGGCAGTAACCGTCGTCCTGACCTCACCTTGCGAAACGCCCTGCTGATGATGCCGTGTCGCTTTACGGCATGCGGCGGAGGTGGCGTTGGAGATCGAGGCGGAGGCGGCCGAGACCGGTCATAGGAGTGGTC
>NZ_JACOMF010000255.1 GCF_014283215.1 Siccirubricoccus deserti | reverse complement strand
GACGAGCCCCGTGGCTATCCGCCGTACCACCCGACGATGATGGTGGCGCTGCTGCTCTACGCCTACAGCCGGGGCGTCTACTCGTCGCGGCGGATCGCGCGCGCCTGCGAAGAGCGTCTCGACTTCCAGGCGGTGACGGCACTGAACCGGCCGGACTTCCGCACCATCAGCGAGTTCCGCCGCCGCCATCTCGCGGCGCTGGCCGGGCTCTTCGTGCAGGTCCTCGCCTTGTGCCGGCGTGCCGGCCTGGTCAGGCTCGGCCATGTCGCAGTGGACGGCACCAAGCTGCGGGCCAAGGCCTCCAAGCACAAGGCCATGAGCTACGGCCGGATGGGCCCGGCCGAGGCCGAGCTGGCCGCCGAGGTCGAGGGCTGGCTGGCGCAGGCCGAGGACACCGATGCCGCAGAGGACGCCGCCCTCGGGACTGACCGGCGCGGCGACGAGATGCCGACCTGGATGCGCGACAAGCAGCGGCGCCTGGAGCGGATCCGGGCCGCCAAGGCGGAGCTCGAGGCTGAGGCGCGGGCTGCCGAGGCTGCCAAGCCGAATCCAGGCAACAAGGCCGACGGCTCGCCGCGCGGGCGCCGGGGTCGCAAGCCAAAGCACCCGCCCGGCGAGCCGAAGCCCAGCGCCCAGCGCAACTTCACCGATCCCGAGAGCCGGATCATGAAGGGCCGCGACGGTTTCGTGCAGGCCTACAACGCCCAGGCCGCGGTGGACGCGACCGCGCAGGTCATCGTGGCGCACCACCTGACCAACAGCGCTGCCGACCAGGA
>NZ_JACOMF010000254.1 GCF_014283215.1 Siccirubricoccus deserti | reverse complement strand
GACCAGAAGAAGAACAGCCCCGCCTGTGCCAGCGAGAGGTCGAAACGCCCGAACAGCCAGAGTGCGAGCAGCGCTTGGACCGCCAGCCCGCCGGCGAAGCTGTCCACGCTGAACAGCGCAGCGAGCTTGACAACGATCCCGCGCGAGGGGCCAAGCGGAGCGTGACTCGCGCGGCGCGCATCGGCCGGCAAGGCGGGCAGTGCGCGGTAGGCGACGAGGCAGGCGAGACCGAGCGCTGCGTAGAGCAGGAACATCGAGCGGAGCGCCGGAAGCTCCGCGACGCCGAGGGCAGCCAGAGCATCCGGCGCGCCGGCGGCCAGGGCACCCGCTGCGGCGGCAAGCGCGCCGACGAGGCTGTAGCGCGCGAAGACCATTGTGCGCCCGGCATCGCTGGTCGCGCCCGTCAGCACCGCCTGTTCCAGCGGGGCGAAGATGCTAACGCTGCCCGCCGACGGGTTGATGGTGCCGACCAGCGCGACGGCCAGGAGCATTGCGAAGCTGGCCACCACGGCGAAGCCAAGGCCCGTGGCCACCATCAGCGCCGCGGCGAGCAAGAGCAGGGCGCGTGGATCCACCCGCGCGCCCAGCGCCCCGACGGCGAGCGTCATCAGCGCCGAACCGAGCAGCGCCGCGGTCGCCACCAGGCCGATCTCGGTCGCGCCGTAGCCAAGTGCGACGAGGTAGGCGGGGAGCAGCACCGCCGCCAAGCCATCGCCGAAGTCCCGCAAGCCGCGCGCCCAGAAGACCCGTCCCTGGATGCCGGACGGCGGCGACATGGCCATCATGCGATCACGCCAG
>NZ_JACOMF010000253.1 GCF_014283215.1 Siccirubricoccus deserti | reverse complement strand
GCGGTCTCCTTTACGGAGACGTCGAGCCCGACAAAGTGCTGCATGGCGGCCTCCCTGAGCCGGATTGGGTGGGCGGCCATTATGCCGCAGACCAGACGGCGGAAACGGCGCCCCGAATACCCCATCTGAGCCCCGCGCGCCGGCGCGCCTGTGTCGAGCACATCGTGCACACGATGGGTGTCCCCGAGCGCCGCGCTTGCGCGGTTCTCGGGCAGCACCGCTCGACGCAGCGCAAGGCGCCGCGGGGCCGTGACGACGAAGAGCGGCTCACGGCCGACATCATCGAGCTCGCCCGACAGTATGGCCGGTATGGGTATCGGAAGGTCACGGCCCTGCTGCGGGACGCGGGCTGGTTGGTGAACGACAAGCGGGTGGAGCGGATCTGGCGCAGGGAGGGGCTGAAGGTGCCGCCGCGGCAGCCGAAGCGCGGGCGGCTGTGGCTGGCCGACGGCTCCTGCGTCCGGCTGCGGCCGGAGCGGCCGAACCACGTTTGGAGCTACGACTTCGTCGAGGACCGCACCCACGACGGGCGCAAGTTCAGGATGCTCAACGTCCTCGACGAGTTCACCCACGAGTGCCTCGCCATCCGGGTCGGGCGCAGGCTCAAGGCGGCGGACGTGATCGACCTGCTGTCCGACCTGTTCATCCTGCGCGGCGTGCCCGCACACATTCGCTCGGACAACGTCCTATATCGGGAAGCCGTGGGATACGTTGGTCCGCAAATCTCCATCGCCAGTTTGCACTGGTGTCGGAACGCGCAGCAACACAAAACCAGGTGGCCTCCACCGTGATGGGGGAGCTCTC
>NZ_JACOMF010000252.1 GCF_014283215.1 Siccirubricoccus deserti | reverse complement strand
TAGGCTCGGAACTCGATTACCGCTTTGAGTGGCCCGGCCGGTTGTGATTCGCTGCCCCTTGGGCATCAGGGGCTTGCGCATGTCGGTACTGTTCTGGCTGAGCGATGAGCAATGGTCGGCGATCGCGCCGCACCTGCCGCGCAACCGCCCGGGGGTGAAGCCCCGGCGGAACCGGGAGGTCATCAGCGGCATCATCCACGTCCAGCGGGTTGGCTGCCGCTGGCGGGACTGCCCGGCGGAGTATGGCCCGCACACGACGATCTACAGTCGCTTCAACCGCTGGTCCAAGCGCGGCGTCTGGCAGGCGCTGCTGGCCCGGCTGACCGTCTTCGATGCCGCCGGGCAGCAAAGCATCGACAGCACCACCACCAAGGCGCACCGCTGCGCTGCCGGCGGACAAGGGGGGCCGAAACCCAGGCCATCGGCCGCAGCCGGGGCGGTCGGACCACCAAGATCCACGCCGTCGCCGACCAGCGCGGGCGGCTGATCGCCTTCGACCTCAGCCCAGGCCAACGGGGCGACGTGAAAGTCGCGCCCACCCTGCTCGAGCGGCTGCCTGCGGCAGACTATCTCCTGGCCGATGCCGCCTATGACAGCAACGCCCTCCGCCGCTGGCTGGCCGAGCGGAACACCATCGCCGTCATCAAGCCAAACCCAACCCGCAAGGGCCAAGTCGCTTTCGACCAGGACTGCTACAAGCTCCGCAACACCATCGAGCGTGCCTTCTCCCACCTCAAGGACTGGCGCCGCGTCGCCACCCGATACGACAAGCTCGCCCGCAACTTCCAGGCCGGCATCGCTATCGCCGCCATCATCC
>NZ_JACOMF010000251.1 GCF_014283215.1 Siccirubricoccus deserti | reverse complement strand
CGAGGTTCCGGACGCGCGATGAGATCCTCCTGGCCAATCCGCCGACGCGCCATCGTCACCTCCTACCGGTGCCGCCATGGAATCAGAGTACGCCGCGTCGCCTCAAGCACTTCCGCGCACAGGTCTCATCAGTGCCGCGCCGCATGTCGGTGCGGCCCGCCGCCAGCCAGATCCGGACACCGGAGGGAACCGGGATCATCCGCGCAGCACCGCCATCACGCGGCGCAGCGCGGCAGCGCTGATCCCCTCAGCAACCCGAACCGCCGTGCCGTCGGGCAGCACGATCTCGATGCGGCTGTCCACTTGATTCTCAGGGCCGATGGACGCCGCGGCCACCGAGCCCTGCGGCTCCGGCGCGGGAAGCTCCGGCACGATACGCAGCGGCAGGAAGCCCGGCGCCTCAGCCACCAGCCTGCCGCGCCGTTGCGCGTCCCGCCACTGCCACAACAGACCGCGGCTCACATCGTGCCGGCGCGCCACGTCGTTGAACCTGCTGCCAGGCTCCTCGAGCTCGGCCAGGACCCGTAGTTTCTCCTCGTCCCGCCAACGGCGACGCCGCTCGACGCCGGTGATGATCTCCATCCCGCACCCCACCCACTGCCCTTAACGGCGCTCGAAAGAACGTCGGTAAGATCAGAAGACAGGTTCACCCCAATCCCGGTAGGCGGCCTTCGGCGGATGGGTACGCTCAGCCAGCCACGCCTCGTTCTTCGCTGAGCGGTAAGCGGTATCGGCCCAGACATCGGCGGCGGTGTTGTCGGCGTCGATCACCTCCGCCAGCCGCGCACCGTCATGGGCGGCGGCATGACTGGCGGTCC
>NZ_JACOMF010000250.1 GCF_014283215.1 Siccirubricoccus deserti | reverse complement strand
CTCCGGCCAACTCGCCGAGCTCGACCAGGTGATGGCGGCAAAGGCGCTTGATGATCCGCAGGCGAAGCGGCTGATGACCATCCCTGGGGTGAGTTACGTTGTTGCCTCGACGGTACTCGCCTCGATCGGGGACGTGTCCAGGTTCGAAACGCCACAGAAGCTGAGCAGCTACTTCGGTCTCACGCCGAAGGTGCGGCAGTCCGGCGACGGCCCCGCCCGGCATGGCCGCATCTCGAAGCAGGGCAACAGCGCAGCGCGCAAGATGCTGGTCGAGGCGGCTTGGTCGGCCAAGACGGCGCCGGGCCCGCTCCGCGCCTTCTTTGTCCGCGTGCAGAAAAAGCGCGGCTCCGGCGCGGCCGCGGTTGCGACAGCCCGGAAGCTCGCAGTCATGATCTGGCATGTTCTGACCAGCGAGCAGGAGTACACGTTTGCCCGCCCGGCGTTCACCGCCATGAAGCTCAGGAAGGTGGCCCTGAAGGCAGGGGCACCCCGCGAGTACGGCAAGGCCGGGCCCGCGCGGGACTACTGGATTGAAGAGATCCGGCACCGGGAGATGGACTATGTCGAACGTGCCGAACGAGCCTACGAGCGGATGGTGGCCGCTTGGCGCGAGAAGCCACCAAAATCCGCTGCGGCATGACAATTAGGGCTTCTCAACACCATCCGTCGTCAGGCAGATCCGGCCGTCATTGAGGAACCGGGAGAACGCTTCCCAGCGCGTCAGCATGTAGTCCATCGCCTTGGCAACCGAGTTGTGCCGAGACAGCCTGCCGCGGCTTTCCTTCATCCAGGTCTCGAACTCGGCGACGAGCGGCGCGATGTGC
>NZ_JACOMF010000025.1 GCF_014283215.1 Siccirubricoccus deserti | reverse complement strand
GATCCTTGATCAGGTACTCGCAGCGCTCGTCCGACAACCCGTGCATCGCCTGCAGCAGCAGGATCCTGAACATCAGCACGTGACCGAAGGCAGGCCGGCCGCCCCTTGTGCCGTCGGCGCGCGGCACTGCCTGCTCCAGTTCAGCGCGGAACATGGCGAAATCCACCAGTTCGGCAATTCGCTCGAGGTCATCGCCCTTGGCCGACAATTCCCGCAGCCGCTCCTCCACCTCAAAGAACCCTGGCTGCCGAACCATCGCCACCCCCGCGCCAATCCGTGTCAGTGAATCAGCCGAACGGCATCAGGGCGAGGGGGTTCTGGAGGTGTCCAACTGGGAGGTAGCGGCGGCGATGCGGGCGCTGACCAGTCTGCTAATGGAGGCACGCGATGCGCCTTCCGTGTGACGCTGCGTAACAGCGGGAAACAGTAGGTAAACCCGGGTAGAGCAGTGCTGCGGCCTGTGCGAAGCCTGACCAGTCCACAAACTGGAAGGCTTCGATGATATCTGGCATCCTCTCGCACATCCACGCGCATCGCTGGCTTTGGATCGCTGTGTTCTCGCTCATTGCCTTTGTCGCCTGGCTGATCCCCGTCGAGAAGAACACCGTCAGCCACTTTGGCGATGTCACAGCGATCTCGCTTATGGTGGTGGGCATATTGCTCATCCTGCAGAGCCAGGAGGGCTATATCTCCCCCACCGTGGCAGCGGCCATGGCGGAGGAGGAAGGTCTGGCGGAGAACCCAGCCTGAGCTGACAAGGCCAGCCTCAATCACGTTCATACTGCGGATTGCGTTCATCCCAGGGCGCAATCCGCTTCTTGATCAGCCCCTGCGGCGGCCCCGCTTCTTCTCCGGATCATAGCCGCCACCACCGGGCCCGAGCGGCTTCGGCTTCCAATCCTGCTTCGACCTGGCCGGGCCCTTCGTGCCGGCAGCGCGCGGCGTCGCCTCCTGCAGCGAGCGGCCAGCCAGATTCGGCTCCAGCCCGAGGTCCAGCGCCTCCATGCGCTTGATCTCGTCGCGCAGCCGCGCCGCCTCCTCGAATTCCAGATCGGCGGCGGCGGCGCGCATGCGCTTCTCCAGCTCGGCGATGCTGGCGCGCAGGTTCTTGCCGATGAACTGCGCGGTGGCGTCGCCCTCCACCGCCTCCACGGTCACGTAATCCTGTTCGTAGACGGATTGCATGACATCGGCGATCTGCCGCTTGATGGTCTGCGGCGTGATGCCGTGCTCGGCGTTCCAGGCCATCTGCTTGGTGCGGCGGCGCTCGGTCTCCTCCAGCGCCTTACGCAGGCTGTCGGTCATCCGGTCGGCATAGAGCACCACCCGGCCCTCGGCGTTGCGTGCGGCGCGGCCGATGGTCTGGATCAGGCTGGTGGCGCTGCGCAGGAAGCCTTCCTTGTCGGCGTCGAGGATGGCGACCAACGTGCATTCCGGGATGTCGAGCCCCTCGCGCAGCAGGTTGATGCCGACCAGCACGTCGAAGACGCCGCGGCGCAGGTCGCGGATGATCTCGATGCGTTCCAGCGTATCGACGTCGGAATGCAGGTAGCGGACCTTGATGCCGGTCTCGGTCATGTACTCGGTCAGGTCCTCGGCCATGCGCTTGGTCAGCGTGGTGACGAGGACGCGGCCGCCCTTCTTCACCTGGTCGCGGCATTCGGCCAGCAGGTCGTCCACCTGGCCTTCCACCGGGCGCACCTCGGTCACCGGGTCGATCAACCCGGTCGGGCGGATCACCTGCTCGGCGAAGCTGCCGCCGGTCCGCTCCAGCTCCCACGGCCCGGGTGTCGCGCTGACAAAGACGGTGTTCGGCCGATAGGCCTCCCATTCCTCGAACTTCAGCGGCCGGTTGTCCTTGCAGGAGGGCAGGCGGAAGCCAAATTCGTCGAGGATGCTCTTCCGCGCGAAGTCGCCCCGGTACATGCCGCCGAGCTGGCCGATGGTGACATGGCTTTCGTCCACCACCAGCAGCGCGTTCTCCGGCAGGTATTCGAAGAGCGTCGGCGGCGGCTCGCCCGGCGCGCGGCCGGTGAGATAGCGGGAGTAGTTCTCGATCCCCTTGCAGCTTCCCGTCGTCTCCAGCATCTCGATGTCGAACTGGGTGCGCTGCTGCAGCCGCTGGGCTTCCAGCAGCCGGCCCGCCGCCTCCAGCTCCGCCAGTCTTTCCTTCAGCTCCGCCTTGATCGAGACGATCGCCTGCTGGAGGGTCGGCCGCGGCGTGACGTAGTGGCTGTTGGCGTAGATGGAAACCTTTTCCATCTCGGCGGTGATCTCGCCAGTCAGCGGGTCGAATTCGCGGATCGCCTCGACCTCGTCGCCGAACAGGCTGACGCGCCAGGCGCGGTCCTCAAGGTGGGAGGGCCAGATGTCCACCGTCTCGCCGCGGATGCGGAAGGTGCCGCGGGCGAAGAAGCTGTCGTTGCGGCGGTACTGCTGCTCGACCAACCCCTTCACCAGCACGTCGCGGTCCAGCCGTCCGCCGCGTTCCAGCTTTACGACCATGCGGCTGTAGGTCTCGACCGAGCCGATGCCGTAGATGCAGGAGACGGAGGCGACGATCACCACATCGTTGCGTTCAAGCAGAGACTGTGTCGCGGAGTGCCGCATGCGGTCGATCTGCTCGTTGATCTGCGCGTCTTTTTCGATGTAGGTGTCGGTGCGCGGAACATAGGCTTCAGGCTGGTAGTAATCGTAGTAGCTGACAAAGTATTCCACCGCATTTTCCGGGAAGAAGCTCTTCATCTCCCCGTAGAGCTGCGCTGCCAGCGTCTTGTTGGGGGCCAGGATCAGCGTTGGCCGCTGCATCGCCTCGATCACCTTGGCCACGGTGAAGGTCTTGCCGCTGCCAGTTACGCCGAGCAGCACCTGGTCCCGCTCATTCGCCTGCAGCCCCGCCACCAGGTCGCGGATGGCGGCGGGCTGGTCGCCGTTCGGTTCGAAGGGCGAGACCACCTTCAGCACCCGTTCGGGCGGCGGGGCCGGGCGCTTCGGGGGGAAGAACAGGACGGGGGGGAGAATCTGGTTCATCGCGTTGCCTATCTTGGGCGTAGGACGCCCCAGGTAAACCGTCCGGCGCGAAAGCCCTGGCCGAGGCGGGGCCGCCATGCTGCCATGGCTGGCAGGGCCGGTGGGGGCAACACATCATGGCATGGCGGCGACGGCAGATCCTGGCCGGGGCAACGGCGCTGCCCGAGGTCCCGGCCCTGGCCGAGACGCTGCCGGTTTTCGAGATGGGCATCTGGGTCGGGCTCTTCGCCCCGGCCGGCACGCCGGCGCCCGTGGTGGCGCGGGTCAATGCGCTGACCCGCGAGGTACTGGCGCTGCCGGAGGTGCAGACGAGGCTCCTGAGCATCGGTGCCGATGCCGATGCCGGCCGAGGAATTCGCCACCTACCTCCGCAGCGAGATCGGCCGCTGGACCGGCGTGGTCCAGGCGGCCGGACTCATTCTGGATTAGCGCCTGCCGCGCAGCATGCTGCTGATGACCCAGGTCGCCGCCACCGCAATGCCGATCGCCACCAGCGGGCGGGAGCGGGTTGCATGGCGGAGCTGGTCGGCGACATCCAGCGCCATGTCACGGCCCTCACGCGCATAGCCGCCGGCTGAACGCGCCGCGTCCGAGGCAGCCGGGCCAAGCCGGCGCTCGACCAGATCTTCAAGCTCGCCCCACAGCCGCGAGAGCTCGCTGCGGGCATCCTCGCCCCGGCTATGGGCCGTTTTGCGGGCGCGGCGGCCGTAATCCTCGGCGGTATCGCGCACATCCTCGGCGCGCGAGCGGAGGCTGGAAAAATATCCGTCGGCCATGACTGATCTCCGTCCTTTCGGTCGCGCTCCATAACGGCCAGTGAGGCGGCGGGTTCACCACCGTCCGTCGAGGGGATAGAAGCCCCGGCATGCAGGAAAGTCAGGAGCGACCGGAGGTCGCGGTGATCGGTGCCGGCCCGGCGGGGCTGATGGCGGCCGAGGTGCTGGCGACGGGCGGTGCCGCGGTCACGGTCCATGACCGTATGCCAAGCCCCGGCCGCAAGCTGCTCATGGCTGGCCGCGGTGGGCTGAACCTGACCCATAGCGAGCCGCTGGAAGCGTTTCTCGACCGCTACGGCCCGGCCCGGGACCGGATGGCGCCGATGCTCCATGCCTTCCCGCCGGCGGCCCTGGTCGCCTGGGCGGAGGCGCTGAAGCAGGAGACCTTCATCGGCAGCAGCGGCCGGGTCTTCCCCCGCGCGCTGAAGGCTTCGCCGCTGCTGCGTGCCTGGCTTGGGCGGCTGGCGGGGCAGGGGGTGGCACTGCGGTTGCGGCATCACTGGGCAGGATGGGATGCGGCTGGCGCCCTCACCTTCGCTGCGCCAGAGGGGCCGGTGGCGTCGCGGCCGGCGGCGGTGGTGCTGGCGCTCGGCGGCGCGTCCTGGCCGCGGCTCGGCTCGGACGGGGGATGGGCCGGGCTGCTGCCGGGAATGGTGCCGCTGCGGCCTGCCAATTGCGGCTTCGCCATCACTTGGTCTCCGGTGTTCCGCAGCCGCTTCGCCGGCACGCCGCTGAAGCGCATTGCGCTCTCCTTCGGGGGAGTGACCCAGCGTGGCGAGGCAGTGGTGACCGAGGCCGGGATCGAGGGCGGCGCGGTCTACGCCCTCTCGGCCGCGCTGCGGGAGGCGATCGCCACGCAGGGACCGGTGACCGCAAGCATCGACCTGCGGCCGGATGTGCCGGCGGCCACGCTGGCGCGCCGGCTGGACGGGCCGCGCGGCGGGCAGTCCCTTGCCAACCATCTGCGCCGCGCCGGCCTGCCGCCGGTGGCGATCGGCCTGGTGCAGGAGGCGCTGCACGCCGGCGCCGCCGCGCCGCTCTCGGCGCTGGTCAAGGCGCTGCCGCTACGGCTGACCGCCCCGGCGCCGCTCGCCCGTGCCATCTCCACCGCCGGCGGGCTCGGCTGGGATGCGGTGGATGGGCGGCTCATGTTGCGGGACCGGCCTGGAGTCTTCGCCTGCGGCGAGATGCTGGATTGGGAGGCGCCGACCGGCGGCTACCTGCTGCAAGGCTGCTTCGCCACTGGCATGGCAGCCGGACGCGGGGCGCTGGATTGGCTGGGCCTGTCCGCCGCTGAACGGAGCTGATCAAGGTCGGGCGCCGCTTGATGACCTTCCGTGGCCCTGCCGTGGAGCAAGCGCCGAAGCGCCGGTCGGGAGGGATCATCGGAGAGAGTTCAATGGTCCGCCAATACAAACAGCAGCAGCAGCCCGCGCTGCAGCGGGTTCTGGTTGTCGTCCGAGACCAGCATGACCAGGGTCTGGTCGCCGACCCGGGCGGCGCTGACCCCTTCGAAATTATCCGCCGGCAGGGGGCTGCCGAGGCGTAGCAGCTCCTCCCCTACCAGCACTGCGCCCTGCACCGGGTCGCGCAGCTGCGTCGCCGGGATGCGCACCAGCCTGCTGCCGAAGCCAGCGAACAGGGAGAAGCTGCGCTCCAGCACCAGTGCCCCGCCATCCGGCAGCGGTGCCGCATCGGCCGGGCTGAAGCCCTCGGCCGGCTGGTATCGCAGCGGCCGCCAATGATCCGGCCCGCCGAGCCAGGCGGGGCGCGTCTCCTGTGGCTGGGCGGCGGCGCTGCTCTCGGCAATCGCCAGCCATTGGCCATCCGCCAGCACCGCGAGGGATTCCAGCCCGCCATTCGCCGGCGCCAATTCCAGCCCCGGCGGCATCTGCACATAGGTGCCGGGGGCGTCGAGATTGCGATAGGCGCGGATGCGGTGCCAGCGTTCGAAGCCGACCAGCCAACTCCCGTCCGGCAGCCGCGCCATGCTCTCCGAATCGCCGGTATGGCCGCGCGGCAGCGGCCGGCCGGCACCGTCGCGCAGCACGCCGGTACGCAACTCCGTCAGCGCCATCGGCCGGCCATCCCGCAGCACCAGCCGCGCTGTCATCCAGCGGGCGAGATCGCTGACCGCGGTGATGCGCAGCGCCGAATCCAGGTGAAGTGCCGACAACCCGCCGAAGCCGATGGCGGTGGAGTCCAGCACCAGCCCGCCCAGCGGCTCCAGCCGGCTGCCGGGCGGCAGCGGAGCCAAGGCCAGCGGCCGGGCCGCAACGGGTGGGGCGCCACTCGCACCGGCGCAGGCGGCCGTGCCGAGCAGCCCAGCGCCGGCGCATAGAAAAGACCGGCGGCGCAGGGCGCGGCCGGTCCGATGGAGCGACATGACGAACCGGGCCTAGAGCAAACAACACTGGGGTGGAAACACCCCGGCGGCGCAATCTGCTCGCGAAGACGGCTCGGCAGGGCCGGTTGCAGGCGCCACGGCGCGTGGACGCCGCGCTACGCGACCAGGGCGGAACGCTCGGTCGCGGCCCGCTGCCAGGCCTCCGCCGCATCCTCGTCGAACAGCTCCGCCAGCTTCTTCATCATGGTGCCGCCAAGCTCCTCGGCGTCCACGATGGTCACGGCGCGCCGATAGTAGCGCGTAACATCATGACCGATGCCGATGGCAATCAGTTCCACGTCACCGCGACCCTCGATTTCGGCGATCACCTTGCGCAGGTGACGTTCCAGATAATTGCCGGGATTGACCGAGAGCGTGCTGTCGTCGACCGGCGCGCCATCCGAGATCACCATCAGGATGCGGCGGTGCTCCGGCCGGCTGCGCAGGCGCTTATAGGCCCACTCCAGCGCCTCGCCATCGATGTTCTCCTTCAGCAGCCCCTCGCGGAGCATCAGGCCGAGGTTCTTGCGGGCGCGGCGCCAGGGGGCGTCGGCCGCCTTGTAGACCACGTGCCGCAGGTCGTTCAGCCGGCCAGGGTTGCGCGGCTTGCCGTCGTGCACCCACTTCTCGCGCGCCTGCCCGCCCTTCCAGGCGCGGGTGGTGAAGCCGAGGATCTCGGTCTTCACCGCGCAGCGCTCCAGGGTGCGGGCCAGGATGTCGCTGCACATGGCGGCCACGGTGATCGGCCGGCCGCGCATCGAGCCGGAATTGTCGATCAGCAGGGAGACGACGGTATCGCGGAAATCCGCCTCCCGCTCCCGCTTGTAGGACAGCGAGAGCATTGGGTTGGCGACGATGCGGGCGAGCCGCGCCGCATCCAGCTGGCCTTCCTCCAAGTCGAATTCCCAGGCCCGCTGCTGCTGCGCCAGCAGCCGGCGCTGCAACCGGTTGGCCAGCTTCGAGACCACGCCCTGCAAATGGGAGAGCTGCTGGTCGAGCTGCTGGCGCAGCCGGCCGAGCTCATCCGCATCGCAGAGGTCGTCGGCCTCGACGATCTCGTCGAATTGGGTCGTGAAAGGGTGGTAGCGGCTGGCGTCGTCGGTCTGCACCACCTCGCGCCGCTGCTGCGGGCCGCCGGGCTTGTCGTCGCCCTCGGCGGCGGCGCCTTCCTCCTCCGATTCCTGGGCTTCCTCCTCGGCGGCCTCGCCCTGCATCGTCTCCGGCTGGGCGCCGAGCATGCTCTCCTGGTCCTGCGACTGGGCCTCGCCCTCGCCGGACTGGTCCTGCTGGGAGGATTGCTCGCCGTTGTCCTCGCCGTCCTCCTGCTCCTCCGACTCGCTTTCAACCTCGGCCTCGGCCAGATCGAGGGCGGCGAGCAGCTTGCGGGAGGCGCGGGCGAAGGCGTCCTGATCGTCGGTCGCATTGGCCATCTCGGCCAGCGCCTGCTCGGCCCCATCGCCCAGCGTGTCGCGCCACAGGTCGAGCACTCGCCGGGCGACTTCCGGCGCAGGCTCGCCGGAGATGCGTTCGCGGGCCAGCAGGGACAGCGCCGCGGGCAGCGGCAGCTGGTCCTTCCGGGTCATCCGGTCATAGCCCTCGGTCTCGCACTGGTCGGCGAGCCGGGCGCGGAGATTGGCGGCGACGCCGGCCATGTGCTTGCTGCCGACCGCCTCGACTCGCACATCCTCCAGCGCGTCATAGACGTCCTTGGCCTCGCGCCGGGACGGCAGGCGGGCGGCGTGGACGGCTTCCGAATGGTGGCGAAGGCGGAGCGCCGCGGCATCGGCGGCGCCACGCAGCCGGGCCATCTCGGCCGGCGGCAATGCCCGGGTCGGCAGCGGCAGCCGCACCCGCTTGCCGGCGACGCCGCCGGGGCCGGGCTGGAAGGCCACCTGCACCTCCGAATTCGCATGCGCGATGGCGCGCAGCGTGCCGGCGGTGGCGCGCTTGAACTCTTCCTGACGGGTCAGGTCCTGCTTGCCGCTCATTGGTGTGGCCTCCGCTCCGCTCCGGCCGGCTTCAGACTACGCTCCTCGGCGCTTCGCGCCTGCGTCATCGGGACGGCCGCAGGCACGAGGCGGAGGGGGCGTCAGCCGGCCTTCTTCAGGGAACTGCCGCCGGGCAGGTCCTCGTTGAAGCAGCGCTGGTAGTATTCCGCCACCGTGCTGCGCTCCGCCTCGTCGCATTTGTTGAGGAAGGTGAGGCGGAAGGCGAAGCCGACATCGCCGAAGATCTTGGCGTTCTCGGCCCAGGTGATGACGGTGCGCGGCGACATGACGGTGCTGATGTCGCCGGCGATGAAGCCGGCGCGGGTCAGGTCGGCCAGCGCCACCATCGCCTCAACCTGCTTCTTCATCTTGGCATCGCCCTCGACCCCAAGCTTGGCCAGCACGATGCCGGTCTCCTGCGCATGCGGCAGGTAGTTCAGCGTGGCGACGATGTTCCAGCGGTCCATCTGACCTTGGTTGATCTGCTGGGTGCCGTGATAGAGGCCGGTGGTGTCGCCCAGGCCCACCGTGTTGGCGGTGGAGAACAGGCGGAAATAGGGGTGCGGCCGGATCACCCGGTTCTGGTCGAGCAGGGTCAGCTTGCCCTCGACCTCCAGCACCCGCTGGATCACGAACATCACGTCCGGGCGGCCGGCGTCGTACTCGTCGAACACCAGCGCGCAGGGGTGCTGCAGCGCCCAGGGCAGGATGCCTTCGCGGAACTCGGTCACCTGCTTGCCGTCCTTCAGGACGATCGCATCCTTGCCGATCAGGTCAATGCGGCTGATGTGGCTGTCGAGGTTGACCCGGATGCAGGGCCAGTTGAGCCGCGCCGCCACCTGCTCGATATGGGTCGACTTGCCGGTCCCGTGATAGCCCTGGACCATCACCCGGCGGTTGCGGGCGAAGCCGGCAAGGATCGCCAGCGTGGTCTCGCGGTCGAAGCGATAGGCGGTGTCCACCTCCGGCACGTGCTCCGTGCGGGTGGAGAAGGCCGGGATCTCGAGATCGATGTCGATCCCGAAGACCTCCCGCGCATTCACCGTGATGTCGGGGGTATCGATCGCCGAGGTGGGACGGATTTCGGCGAGTGTGGCGACCTTGGTCATCGGCATCCGCTCAATTTCTCTTGGGGGACTCTACGGCAGGCTTCGGCAGGAGGCTACCCGGCCATGGGAGATTTCCCAAATCGGCCGGAAAACCAAAGCAGGGGCGCCGCTCAGGGCGCTGCCGCCTCGGCGGGTTGCGTCACGCCGCGGCCGGTGCCGAGCCGTTGGCGGAGCAGGCTGTAGGCCCGGTTGACGTCCTTCAACCGGTCCTCGGCGCTGCGGTCGCCGCCATTGGCGTCGGGGTGATAGCGCTTGGCCAACTCCTTATAGCGGGCCCGCAGCGCCGGCTGCTCCACCGGCCATTCGAGGCCGAGAACGTCAAGCGCGGCGCGCAGTTCGGCCGGCACCTCCGGCTGCTTCGGCTCAGCCCGCCGGTTGGCGTGCAGTGGCGTGCCGTAGAGCAGCCCGAGCGGGTCGCGCAGATACTCCGGGTCGAATCGCCGATTGCCGCCGAGCCGACCGAGCGGCCAGGTCGGCCGCTGCCAGGCGGTGTCGTGGCGGAGATTGGCCTCGATCTCGTTCGGGCCCATGCCTTTGTAGTAGTCCCAGGCGGAATTATATTCCCGGACGTGGGGCAGGCAGAACCAGAGGTAGTCGTTCAGGGTGCTGCGCGACTTCGGGGCGCGGAACTCGCCAGCGGCGGTGCAGCCTGGCGCATCGCAGGGTCGCAGCGGGTGGTCCGGGTCGGCCGGCTCGGGGCGTTTGCCGCGTCGGGGGGGCATCCTCCAGTTATGGGCGTGCCACCGCGGGCACGCAAGCCAAGGACGAGGTCTCGGAACGTCTTCGGTACCCTGGGCGGCGCCCTTGCGCGGCATGCCGAAAGCCCTGAAAACGTGGCATGCCAACCCGCGCCGAACGCATCCGGACCGCTCTCGAAGCCGCCTTCCCGCCTGCCCGCATCATCGTGCAGGACGACAGCTACCGCCATGCTGGCCATGCCGGCGCCCGGCCGGAAGGGGAGACCCACTACAGCGTGCAGGTGGTCAGCCCGGCTTTTGCCGGTCAGTCCCGCCTGACCCGCTCCCGCGCCGTGCATGCGGTGCTGGCGGCGGAGTTCGGCGGTGGGCTGCACGCGCTCTCGCTGCGCCTGCTTACGCCCGAGGAGGCGGGGGAGGGGTAGCGGCGGCCTCGCCCCGGCTGTAAGGGACCGGCGTTTCCAAGACCGGGACCCCCGACCATGACCCCTGCCGAACTCGCCGCGGTCCAGGCACATCTCCGCCGCCTGCTGGGCAATGAACGGATCAAGCTTTCCACCCCGCAGCGCCGGAATGCCTCGGTTGAGATGTTCGTCGGCAGCGAGTTCGTGGGCACCGTCCATCGCGACGTGGAGGATGGCGAGGTCTCCTACGCCATCCAGATCGTGGTGCTCGGCGAGGATCTGTCGCAGCTCAACTGAGCGCCCGCCGACTGCGCCTCCGCACCGCAACCCGGGGGCGCCGTGGCGGTTGAACCTGCCATCCAGCAGGGAAGACCGTCGCCATGCCGAACGACCCGAAACGCCCTGACGATGCGCATGAGGCTGCCCGCGACCTTGGCGAGCAGGCCTTGGACGACCTTGCCCACGGGCGGGAAAGGGCAGCCGACCGCCATATCCGCCAGGCAAAGCGTCTTGACCCCGGTGCGCTAAAGGAGATCGTTGAGGATCTTGAGGAGGACGCAGGGTCCAACCCTGATGCGGTCAAGGACCGTCCTGGCTGATGGCCCAGCCAGAGGAAAGTGCCGAACCTCAGCAGCTTCGGCTGGACGCCGTCCAGTGCCCGCATTGCGACCAGGTAACGATGCCGAACCTGCTGGCCGACCGCAGCGCAGTGTGTTCCTGCCCGGCAGAGCGGGCGCTGCCGCTCGACCTGCTGCGCGGCACGCCCTGGGACGGGATGCCGACCACCGCCCCGGCGCCGGTCGATGACGGCAGCTTCATCCCCGGCGCCCTACCGGAAACCCGCAAACCGACCGGCGAGGAACGCCACCGCCCGGCAACGGGCCGGGAGGCGGCACCGCCCCAACTGCCGGAGGACCACGGCCAGTTCGGCCGCGACGTGGCGACCGAGGCCTTCGCGCCGCTGGCCAGCCCGCCGGGTCGGAAGGACTGAAGCCGGCCGAGGAAGCGGGTGACAGCTTTCGTCAGCGGCGGCGTTCAGTCTGCGAGGCGATGTTGCGGTGCAGTAAGTTGCAGCCTGGATCGGAGCCCTGGGTCCAGGCCAGGTTCAGGCGCTTTGACAGGCGCCAGGCGTGGTGATCCTCGATCTGCACGGGGCGCCTCACCGCCACGCCGGCGAAGCCGTCCGGGGTGACAAAGGAGGTCAGGCCGGCCACCCACAACTGGTCCGGCCGATCCGGCGCGACATCCTGCGCCAGCTTGGGAAGGATCGGGCCATCATGGTCACGATTGGCGTGTCGTCCCGGTAACGACGCGGCACCGCCCGGATCTCGGCAGCAGGGGCGATTCGCCAGTAGCCGTTCTCGGGTCCACTTGGGAGTGCGGCGAAGCACGCGCCACCGTCGAAGCGCGGTGCGCAGAACCAGCCGACCGAGCCATTCCCGCCGACCAGCGTGGCGGTAAAGGTACCGCTCAGCAACGCGTCATCCTCGACGCGGAGGGCCTCCGCCGGTGCAGGCCTACCGGGTAGCGGCGCCGCAGCCTTTGCCTCGCCTCACCTTCAGCCGAGCGCGTAGCGGCGCACCATGGCAGCACAGAATTCGGCGAATTCTTCCTTCACCAGCGGCGGGCTGGTGTGGTGGGGCGCGATGCCACGATGCTCCGGGGTGAAGCAGAAGGTCACAGTCACGTCGAAGTCACACAACGCCTCCATCTGCCGATCGAACCAAGCCAGGGCATTGGGGCGGAAGCTGTCAGCCCATGACAGGCCGGTGCGGAGGTAGCGCACGCCCAGCCGCTTCATCCAGGCTACCGCCTCGTCAAGCCTGTGGTCCTCGTAATGGAACCATTGGCAGAGCCCGATCGCCGGCGTGTGCCGGGCGAATTCCTCAAGCGACGGCTTCGGCGTCCCGTCCTCCCGCAGCAGCCCCATGTAGAAATGGCGGTAGTAGGAAGAGCCCTCGGCTTCCCGGTGCCGGGTCGTTGCCTCCCAGGCACGGGGCAGGTCATAGAGGCTGTACCATTGGATGCGCGGCACCTGGCCTACCAGCAACTCGGCGGTGCGCTGCAGTCCCCAATGCTGCACTTCCTCTGCCCCGAAGGAGGAAACGCCAACCTCCGAGACCCAGACTGGCAGCCCGGTCACGGCCCGGATCTCCGCAATCTTGGCCGGCCACTCATGAATCTGCCAAAGATTCCAATCGAGCGGAAAGCCATGGACGGCGATGACATCCACATGGTCCAGCACGCCGCGCTCACCCATCTTGCGGATGAAGGCCGGATCGATCGGGGAGATGCCGCCGAGCACGCGCGGCAGCGTAGGATGCACCGCACGGATCGCCTGGCCGGCGCAGATCGCCATGTCTCCGAACAGCTGCCAATCCGGATCGAGCTCAGGGTCCCAGTGCGACTTGTTGTTCGGTTCGTTCCAGAGCATCACCGCTTCGATCATGCGCTCGGCCCCCGCATCGGATAGACGGCGCCGGCCCCTTCGGGGGCTGCGACGCGCCGGCAGATATACACTTCCTCCTCAGGATGGGCGCTGATCTCGAAGCCGGCACTACGCAGCATGGCCTCAGCGCAGGCCCGGTTCGGCACCCACCAGTTGGTCTGGTCATGGGCATAGCGTTGTTCGATGAAATGCAGCTTGGGCCAGCCGGGACGGTCGAAGGGCTTGGTTTCCTCGAAATCGTAATCCTCTCGCACCGGCTCGAGTTCGGCGGCGCCGCGCTGCATGGACTGGAAGATCAGCAGATCCCGCGCGGCATGTTCGTGGATGAGGTCAAGTGCCAGCATTGGGTGCCGCAAATGATAGAGCACCCCCATGAACAGAACGATATCGAACCGTTCTCCCAGTGCGGCAATATCATAGACGGAAAGGCGGCGAAACTCGATTGCCTGGCCGGTCACATCCGCCGCGAACCGCGCCTGCGCCAGGTAGGCCTCGTCGGAATCGATGCCGAGCACCCGGGCGGCGCCGCGGCGCTTCATCTCGATCGAGTAAAAGCCTCCATTGCAGCCGATGTCGAGCACGCTGCGCCCGCTCAGATCCGCCGGAATCGCCTGGGCGAAGCGACGCCATTTGACCGCCGGATAGTCACCGAGAAAATGCTCCGGCGCGGTCCAGACCCCGTTCAGATCGAGGTTGTGGAACCAGGGGCCGAGTGCGGCTGCGCGGCGCCGGATCTCCTCCGATGACAACCGGGATGCTGATTCGGAACACAGTGTCATGCAACGGCCTCGTTCATCCGCAACAGGCTGGCGCCGCCGCGCCAAAGCATGATGGTGGTCAGGGAAGCGGGGCCGATCTCGAACCGTCCGTAATGGTCGAGCGGAAGACCGAGGACCGCGGCGACCATGGCCTTGATGACATCGCCATGGCTCACGGCGGCGATGGCGCCGTCCGGGTGGCGGTCGCTTGCGCTCTCGGCCCAGCGCATGGTGCGCGCCTGCACTTCACCCATTGATTCGCCGCCTGGCGGTCGCGCCGTGCCGCGCTCGGTATTCCAGCGCCGCCAATCCGGGTCATCCCGAAGCGAGTCGAAGCGGCGGCCGTTCCAGGCGCCGAAGTCGATTTCGGTCAGCGCATCCTCGATCACCGGATCGAGCCTGGCGTTGGCGGCCACAATGGCCGCCGTCTCCTGCGCACGCTCCAGCGGGCTGCTGTAGATCGCGGCAAGCCTGGCCTGCCCCAGCCGCCATGCGAGCTGTGCCGCCTGGTGCCGGCCCGCCTCACCCAGATGCACCCCGGCCGTCCGGCCGCACAGCACCTGGTCCACCAGGCCGTGCACGGCATGCCGTACCAGGAAGAGCGTCGTCGCCACGCGCCGCGCCTCATGCCTCGCCGGCAATGAAGCGAAGGGTTCGCTCCCGCGCCTCGGCATCGGTGAACTGCCGTGGCGGCGATTTCATGAAATAGCTGGAAGGTCCCTCCAGCGTGCCGCTGATCCGGCGATCCAATGCCAGCTTGGCACATCGCACGGCGTCGATCACGATTCCTGCCGAGTTTGGCGAATCCCAGACCTCCATCTTCAGCTCGACATTCAGTGGCACGCCGCCGAAGGCGGTGCCTTCCAGGCGGATGTAGGCGAATTTCCGGTCATCCAGCCACGGCACGAAGTCGCTGGGCCCGACATGCACGTCACGCGCCGTCGGCGCGACATCAAGCTGGCTGGTCACGGCCCTCGTCTTCGACAGCTTCTTGCTCTCCAGCCGTTCACGCTCCAGCATATTGAGGAAATCCGTGTTGCCGCCGAAATTGAGCTGGTAGGTGCGGTCGAGCCTCACGCCACGCTCGCGGAACAGGTTTGCCAGCATGCGGTGCACGATGGTGGCGCCGACCTGACTTTTGATGTCGTCACCGACCAGCGGCAGGCCTCGCTCTGTGAAGCGCCTCTGCCAGCCAGGGTCGGAGGCGATGAACACCGGAATGCAATTGACGAAGGCGCAACCGGCCGCCAGCGCCTGCTCGGCGTACCATTCGGTTGCACGCTGGGACCCGACCGGGAGGTAGGACACCAGCACATCCGTACGGCTCCGGCGCAGCGTTCCGGCGACATCGGCCAAGGGCCGGTCGGATTCCTCGATCTCGCCGCTCAGATACTGACCGATCCCGTCGAGTGTCGCACCGCGCTCGACGACAACCCCGGTAGGGGCCACGGCGGCGAAGCGCTGCGTGTTGTTCGGCGGTGCCAGGATCGCCTCCGAAACGTCCCTGCCTACCTTCGTGGCGGCGACGTCGAAGGCTGCGCTGACCTCGATGTCGGCGACGTGGTAGCCGCCGATCTCGGCATGCATCAATCCCGGTACCGGCTCGCCGGCATGGGCATCCCGGTAGAAGGTGAGGCCCTGCACGAAGGACGACGCGCAATTACCGATGCCGATCAATCCCACGCGCAGCGATCTGGAACTCAAGGGCATGCCTCCATCCGGCTGCCGCAGGCGCATGCGGATTGTCTCGCGCCGGGCGGTGCCTCCTAGAATCGCACCGGCCCCGCCTGCGTTCCGCTCGATGCGCACGCTCATCGACGGGACACCGGAACGTGACGAGGCCGAAGGTCGTCCACAACCCGCTACGCAGCGTTCCACGGTCGCTCGCGTTGCACTGGTCTCGCCGTCAGGGGTCCGCCGGTGCAGGCGGCGCCGTCTTTCGCCCCATTGGGGTAGTGCAGCATCGGAGGCTGGCAGAGTGGGGGAAAGGATACTTATCACCGGCGGTGCCGGCTTCATCGGTCGCCATCTCGCCCATGCGCTGCTGCGGCGCGGGCACAGTGTCCGCATCCTCGACAGTCTGATCGAACAGGTCCACGCCGGTGGCAGGCCGCCGGCCGGTCTGGATGCCGAGGCCGAGCTGTGCATCGGCGATGTCCGCGACGAAGCGGTGGTGCGCAGCGCGCTCGATGGCGTCGACAAGGTGGTGCACCTGGCGGCTGAGGTCGGCGTTGGCCAGAGCATGTATGCGGTGGACCGCTACGTCTCGGTGAATGACCTGGGCACTGCGGTGCTGTTCCAACAACTGATCGACCGGCCCGTGCAGCGGGTCGTTATCGCCTCTTCGATGAGCATCTATGGCGAAGGCCTCTACCGGGACGCCGATGGCGTGCTGGTGCAGGATGCGGTCCGGCTGCCACGGATCGGTGCCGCCACCGGCTGGGATCCGGTGGACCGCCAGGGTCGGCCGCTTCGGCCCGCGCCGACCCCGGAATGGAAGCAGCCCGCACTCGCTTCGGTCTATGCCATCACCAAATACACGCAGGAGCGGCTGACGCTGACCCTCGCCCCGGCCTATGGCATGGAAGGCGTGGCGTTGCGTCTGTGGAATGCCTATGGCCCGGGCCAGGCGCTGTCCAACCCCTATACCGGCGTGCTGGCGATCTTCGCCTCCCGCCTGCACAACGGCCAAGCCCCGATGATCTTCGAGGATGGGCTGCAGCGCCGTGACTTCGTCCATGTGGAGGATGTCGCGCAAGCCTTCGTGCTGGCGCTCGACCACCCGCGCGCGGCGGGCGGCGTGTTCAACATTGCCAGCGGGGAAGACCGGACGGTTCAGGCGGTCGCCGCGATGCTGGCCCAGGCGATGGGCCGGCCGGGCATCGCGCCCGAGATCACCGGCAAGGCCCGCGCCGGCGATATCCGCCACTGCATCCCGGACATCAGCCTGGCGCAGCAGGTGCTTGGTTATACGGCGCGCCGCGACTTCACCGAAGGGTTGGCCGAACTTGCCGAATGGGTGGCGCGGCAGCAGGCCGAGGATCGGGTGCAGGAGGCCCGCCGCGAACTCGAGGCGCGAGGGCTGGTGGCATGAACGCGCCTGCGGTGCTCGGCCGGCGCCCGGTTTTGGTGACCGGTGGCGCCGGCTTCATCGGTGCGAACCTGGCCGACCGGCTGGCCCGCGAAGGGCATGACGTGCTGGTCTATGATGCGCTGCTGCGGCCGGGGGTGGAGAGCAACCTCGCCTGGCTCCGGCAGCGTCACCCGCGGCGCATCTCGGCCGCCGTTGCGGATATCCGCGACGGTTCGGCGCTGGCCGCCGCGGTGGGCGAGGCGCAGGCGGTCTTCCACCTCGCGGCGCAGGTCGCCGTCACCACCAGCCTGACGGACCCGCGCGAGGATTTCGAGACCAACCTGCTGGGCACCTTTCTGGTGCTGGATGCGGTGCGGCGCGCCGACACGCGGATGCCGGTGATCTTCGCCAGCACCAACAAGGTGTATGGCGACCTCGGCGATATCGGCTTGGGTCTGAGCGATGGTGCCTATGCGCCACGCGATCCTGCCATCCGCGCGCATGGGATCGCGGAGGACCGGCCGCTCGACTTCCACACGCCTTATGGCTGTTCGAAGGGGGCGGCGGACCAGTATGTGCTGGACTGGGCACGCAGCTACGGGGTGCCCACCGCCGTCTTCCGCATGTCCTGCATCTACGGTCCACGCCAGATGGGCACGGAGGACCAGGGTTGGGTCGCGCATTTCCTGATCCGCGCACTGCGTGGCGAGCCGATCAGCATCTACGGTGACGGCAGGCAGGTGCGGGACGTGCTGTTCGTGGACGACGCAGTCGAGGCCTATTGTGCGGCCTGGCAACGGATCGGCGCCATTTCCGGCCAGGCATTCAACCTCGGCGGCGGACCGGCCAACGCCGTGAGCCTGCGCCAGGTGCTCGGCTGCATCGAGGAGATCACCGGCCGCCAGATCCATCGCGACCATGCCGATTGGCGCGCCGGCGACCAGCGTTGGTATGTCTCTGACACGCGCCGCGCGGCACGCGAGCTCGGCCTTCGGCCTGCGCTGCCATGGCGTCGCGGGATCGCGGTCCTGGCCGACTGGCTGCGCGAGGTGCACGGGGCGGGCGTGCCGGCGGAGGCGATGCGGTGAGGGTCGCGCTCGTCAACCCACCTTGGAGCTTCACCGGCAGCATCTACTTCGGCTGCCGCGAGCCACATCTGCCGCTGGAACTCGGCTACAGCCGCGCGCTGCTGGAAGCGGCGGGGCATGACGTGCTGATGCTCGATGGGCATCTCTGCGGCCAGCCCATGGCGGATGTCGCCGCAGCGGTTGTGGATTTCGCGCCTGCAATGACCGTCGTCGCCACGGCGCCGAGCTATCTGTTCTGGCGCTGTGCCCAGCCGGAGTTGCGGGTGCCGCAGGAGTTCCTAGCGGCGCTCGGCCGCCGCGGTGGCCGCACCGTCGCTGTCGGACCGCATGGCTCCGCGACACCGCTGACCGCGCTCCGAAAGCTGGGTGCGGATGCCGTGGTGCGTGGCGAATGCGAGGAGATCGTCGCGCTTCTGGCGGATTGCGAGGACCTTTCCCGTGTGCCCTCCATTGCCTATCGGGACGGCGAGACGCTGCGCGTCACCGGTGCGCCGCATGCCAGCGCCTTTACCCATCTGCCGGCATTGCACTGGCCGGAAGCCTGGGTAGCACGCCATCGCCACCATCACCACCGGTTCGAGGCCCGGCCCGATGTGCCGGGCGCCGAGGTCGAGGCCTCGCGTGGCTGTCCCTACACTTGCAGCTTCTGCGCCAAGCTCGACTTCCGCGACAAGTACCGCCGCCGCGACCTTGCCATTCTGCTTGAGGAGATCGACGGGCTGCGTGCCCAGGGCGTCGTCTACCTCTACTTCATCGACGAGATCTTCCTGCCGCAGCGCCCGCTGCTGGAAGCGCTGGTCGGGCGCGGCCTGCAATTCGGCGTCCAGACGCGCATCGACCTGTGGAAGCCGGAGATGCTGGACCTGCTCGGCGCCGCCGGTTGCGTCTCGATCGAGGCCGGTGTCGAAAGCCTGACGGAGGAAGGCCGCGCCGCCCTTGACAAGAACTGCCGCATGTCGACGGACGATCTGGCAGAGCGCCTGTTGTACGCCCGCCGGTCCGTGCCTTTTGTGCAGGCCAATCTGATCCGGACCGAGGGTGACGACACGGCGATGGTCGCGGCCTGGCGCGAGAGGCTGCAGCGCGGCGGCGTCTGGGCGAACGACCCGGTGCCGCTCTACCCCTATCCCAGTTCGCCAGACTACCTGCGGCTGTTCGGTCCGCCGGACGACCAGGCCTGGGAACGCGCGCATGCGCATTACCTGGCGCAGTTCACCGCCTTCAGCGACATTCAGGAGGAGCGCCCGCAGCCTCTCGCAGCGCTGGAAGCGGCGTGCTGCCGGTGAGCAACCTCGGGCCGCGACGGATCCTGATGACGGCGGATGCCGTCGGTGGCGTCTGGACCCATGCGCTGGACCTCGCCCGCGGGCTTGGTGCCGAGGGCGTGGAGACCTTGCTTGTTGTACTTGGCCCGTCGCCCGATGCGGCGCAGTTGGCCGAGGCATCTGCCGTGCCCAGCCTGGTGCTGCGGTCTCTCGGCCTGCCGCTTGACTGGCTGGCGGAGCGGCCTGGCGAGGTTGTCGCAGCCGGTCGGGCGATCGCCGCGATCGCTGCGCGCGAGGCGGTGGAGCTCGTGCAGCTGAACAGCCCGGCTCTGGCGGCCGGTGTCCGCTTTCCGGTGCCGGTCGTCGGCGCCTGCCATTCCTGCGTCGCCACCTGGTGGCGCCACCTGCGCGGTACGCCCATGCCACAGGATTTCGCCTGGCGTAGCGCATTGGTGGCGGATGGCTACGCCGCCTGCGATGCGCTGGTCGCGCCGACCGCTGCCTTCGCCGCGGCGACGGCAGAGGCCTATGGCCTGACCGTGCCGCCGCGCGTCGTCCACAACGGCCGGCAGCGGCCGGCCACACCCGCCGGGTGGCTGGGAGGCTTCGTCTTCACAGCCGGACGGTTGTGGGACGAGGGCAAGAATCTGGCCGCGCTCGACGAGGCGGCGGCTCGGCTGCCGGTGCCCGTGGTGGCGGCGGGACCGATTGAAGGACCGAACGGGGCGCGGCTGCACGCCCGCCACCTGCGGCTGGCCGGCCGGCTGGATGCAAAGGGTATGGCAGGCGTGCTCGCGCGCGGACCGATCTTCGCCTCGGCTGCGTACTACGAGCCCTTCGGCCTTGCGGTGCTGGAAGCGGCACAGGCCGGCTGCGCCCTGGTGCTGAGCGACATACCCAGCTTCCGCGAGCTCTGGGGCGGCGCGGCGCTGTTCTTCCCGCCCGACGATACGGCGGCTCTCACCCAGGCAATTCGCGGCTTGCTGGAGGACCGGGAACGTCGGGCCGAATTCTGCGCTGCTGCCAGGGAACGGGCGTGCCGCTACGCGGTGGAGAGCATGACAAGGGGCATGCTGGACATTCACCGCGAGCTCCTGCGGCGGAACGGAGCGATGCGGCGAGGGGAAGCGGCGTGAGGTTGATCTATTTCACCCATTCGCTGCTCTCCTGCTGGAACCACGGCAATGCGCATTTCCTGCGCGGCGTGCTGCGCGAATTGTCGCTGCGTGGCCATGACGTGCTGGCGTTGGAGCCGGCATCGTCCTGGAGCCTCGAGAACTTGCTGCGAGACCATGGACAGGCCGGGCTGGAAGCCTATCGCGCCGCCTACCCGGATCTGCGTGTCGCCCGCTATGCGACGGAGGAGGACATCGCCCCGGCCCTCGATGGCGCCGAGGCGGTGGTCGTGCATGAGTGGAACGAACCTTGGCTGGTCGCGGCGCTGGGCCGGGCCCGGCGTCAGGGCGCGCGTTTCACGCTGCTGTTCCACGACACGCATCACCGCGCGGTCAGCGATCCCGACGCGATCCGGACCTTCGACCTTGATGGCTATGACGGCGTGCTCGCCTTCGGCGAGGCGCTGGCCGCGGTCTACCGGCGCTGGGGGTGGGGCCGGCGTGTCCATGTCTGGCATGAGGCGGCCGATACCCGCCTGTTCCACCCGCCGCGACATGCAGTCCCGCGCGATGGGCTGGTCTGGATCGGCAATTGGGGCGACGGCGAACGCAGCGCCGAACTGGAGAGCTTCCTGCTGCGGCCTGCCCGGGCCGCCGGCCTGCCGCTCGATATCCATGGCGTGCGCTACCCGGAGGATGCGCTGCACAGCCTCGCCGCGCATGGAGCGCGGTATCACGGCTGGCTGGCGAATGCGTGTGCACCGGAGGTCTTCGCGCGTCATGTCGCCACGGTGCATGTGCCACGCCGGTTCTACGTGGAGCAGCTGCCCGGCATTCCGACCATCCGGGTCTTCGAGGCGCTGGCCTGCGGCATCCCTCTCGTCTCCGCGCCCTGGAACGACGCGGAGGGACTGTTCCAACCCGGGAAGGACTATCTGGTGGCGGCGGATGAAGCCGCGATGACGCGCCATCTGCGGGCACTGCGTCATGATCCCGCGCTTCGTGCGAGCCTCGCCGCGCAGGGCCTTGCCACCATCGCCGCGCGCCATAGCTGCGCCCATCGCGCCGAAGCGTTGCTTGGCATCATCGGCGCGCCCGGCGGTATTCACTTCGCATCGGAGACCGCCGCATGAGGATTGCCTTCTATGGCTCGAGCCTACTCTCCTCCTACTGGAATGGGGCGGCGACCTATTACCGCGGCCTGCTTGCGGATCTTGCCCAGCGCGGCCATCAGATCACCTTCTACGAGCCGGACGCCTTCGACCGGCAGCAGCATCGCGACATGGAGCCGCCGGATTGGGCCGAGGTGCGCGTCTGGCCGGCGGACGCAGACTCGCTGCGCCAGGTGATCAGTGAAGCTTCGGCGGCCGATGTGGTGGTGAAGGCGAGTGGCGTCGGCGTCTACGACGACGTGCTGCTGGAGGGGGTGATGGCGGCGGCGCGGCCCGGCGCGATCCGGATTTTCTGGGACGTGGACGCGCCGGCCACCTTGGCGGAGATGCGTGCGGCAGGCCCGGACCACCCCTTGCGGCGCTGCCTGCCGCGGCTCGACCTGGTGCTGACCTATGGCGGCGGACCGCCGGTCGTCGAGGCCTATGAGGGATTTGGCGCACGGCGCTGCGTGCCGATCTACAACGCGCTCGATCCCCGGACGCACCATCCGGTGCCGCCGGATCCACGCTTCGAGGCGGATCTCTCCTTCCTCGGAAACCGGCTGCCGGACCGCGAGGCCCGGGTGGAGGAATTCTTCCTGCGCCCCGCTGCGCAGTTGTCGGACCGACGCTTCCTGATCGGCGGGAACGGTTGGGAGACCAAGGCCATGCCGGCGAATCTCCAGCACATCGGCCATGTCTACACGCGTGAGCACAACGCCTTCAACGCCTCCCCGCTCGCGGTGCTGAATGTCGCGCGCGACAGCATGGCGACGGTTGGCTACTCCCCGGCCACCCGGGTCTTCGAGGCGGCGGGCGCCGGAGCTTGCCTGATCACCGATGCCTGGGTCGGCCTGGAACTCTTCCTGACGGAGGACAGGGAGGTGCTGGTGGCGCGGGATGGCGCCGATGTGGCGGCGCATGTCGCCGCGCTGACGCCGGAACGTGCGCGCGCAATCGGCGAGGCAGCGCGGCAGCGCATCCTGTCGGAACACACCTATTCCCGCCGTGGTGCCGAGGTCGATGCGTTGCTGCGCACCGAAGCCACCCGGAAACGCGAGAGGAATGCCGCGTGACCCCGATCCGCCTTGCCGTCCTGGGTCTCAGCCTGAGCTCGTCCTGGGGCAACGGCCATGCGACAACCTGGCGTGCGTTGCTCCGGGCCTTCGCGGCGCGCGGACACGACGTGCTGTTCCTGGAACGCGACATGCCCTGGTATGCCGCGAATCGCGACCTGCCGGAGCCCAGCTTCTGCCAGCTGGAACTCTACCGTGACCTGGACGGGCTGCAGCTTTGGCGGGAGGAGATCGCCTGTGCCGATGCGGTGATCCTAGGCTCCTTCGTGCCGGAGGGTGTGGCCGTCGGCCGCCTGCTGCAGCAGACCGCGCAGGGCACGACCGCCTTCTATGACATCGATACCCCGGTAACCCTGGCGAAGCTGGCACGCGGCGACCATGAATACCTCTCGCCCGAGTTGATTCGCGGTTTCGACCTCTACCTGTCCTTCGCTGGCGGGCCGGCGCTCGACCAGCTGATGCGGCATTACGGGTCGCCCGACGCGCGCGTGCTGTACTGCTCTGTGGACGAGGCCGCGTACCGGCCGCTCGACCTGCCGCATCGTTGGGATCTCAGTTACCTCGGCACTTACAGCTCGGACCGCCAGCCGACGTTGGAACGCCTGCTGCTGGAACCTGCGCGGCGAGCGCCCGATCTGCGTTTCGTGGTGGCCGGCCCGCAATACCCGGATGCCATCGCATGGCCGTCCAATGTGGATCGGCTGGAGCATGTGCCACCCGGCGACCATGCCGCTTTCTATGCCAGCAGCCGTTTTACCCTGAACGTCACCCGCGCCGATATGATCCGCACCGGCTGGAGCCCGAGTGTGAGGCTGTTCGAGGCCGCGGCCTGTGGCACGCCGGTGATCTCCGATACCTGGGAGGGGCTGGAGACGCTGCTTGTCCCCGGCGAGGAGATCCTGCTGGCGGATGGACCGGAGGCGGTGCTCGGCGCGCTGCGTGGAATGCCGGAAGAGGTGTGGCGGCGCTTGGCGGCGGCGGCGCGGCATCGAGTGCTGGCGGAGCACACCGCCGGGCACCGGGCCGCCGAATTGGAAGCGTATCTGCGCGAGGCCATGACACGGCGGCGTGCCGCGGTGCCTACCAGGGAGAGGGTATCCTCGTGAGGAACGGCAAGCGCAGGACCATCGTCGTCGCCGGCGGGGCCGGATTCCTTGGCTCGCATTTGTGCGACGTCCTCATGAGTGACGGCAGCCAGGTCGTCTGCCTCGACAGCTTCCTCACGGGCCGACGGGAAAATCTGCGGCACCTTGAACGCGATCCCCGGTTCGCGCTCATCGAGGCAGACGTCACCGAGCCTTTGCCGGCAGGCCTGGCCGGTGGCTCGCTGCGCCCCGATGCGGTCATCAACCTCGCCTGCGCCGCCTCGCCGCCGCATTACCAGGCGGACCCGGAGCACACGCTGCTCACCTGCGTGCTCGGCACCCGCAACCTGCTGCGGCTGGCCGAGGCTTCGGGGGCCCGCTTCCTGCTGGCCTCGACCAGCGAGATCTACGGCGATCCGGAGGTGCACCCGCAGACCGAGAGCTATTGGGGCAATGTCAATCCGACCGGCCCGCGGGCATGCTACGACGAAGGCAAGCGTGCGGCGGAGACGCTGAGCTTCGACTACCTGCGTGCCGGTCGGGTCGACGTGCGCGTCGCGCGCATCTTCAATACCTATGGCCCGCGCATGCGCGCCGATGATGGTCGCGTGGTCTCGAATGTCATCACCCAGGCGTTGGCGGGGAAGGACATCACGGTCTATGGCGATGGCGGCCAGACCCGGTCCTTCTGCTACGTGGATGACCTGGTCGATGGGCTGGCGCGGCTGGCCGCGCTCGACACGCCGGTACCGGGTGCCATCAACCTCGGCAACCCCGCCGAGCTTCAGGTGGCGGAGCTGGTGGAGCGGGTGCGGATGATCACCGGCTCGCGCTCCGCCGTGGTGCGGCGGCCCTTGCCGGTGGATGACCCGCGCCGACGCCGGCCGGACATCGCGCTTGCCCGGCGGCTGCTGGGCTGGTCGCCGCGCGTGCCGCTGGAGGCCGGGCTGCGAAGCACGGTCGCCTGGTTCGAGGAGGATCTGCGCCGCTCCACGGCCATCCGCGTGCGGCCACATGACGATGAGCAGCCGGTGGATGGGTTGTGCCGGACAGGGCAGGACTCCATACGGAAGCGGCCGGGCATGCGGGACCGCGACCCGGGACGCGCGGCGACCCTGCGTGAAGCATGACGCCTGGACGCGCTGGGGTTCAGCTGCCGGCGTGATCCTGATTGTCAGGCGCGCTGTGGAGGCTGTGCGCTGCGGCAAGGGCGCGGAGATCCCGGCACAGGCGCGCCACCACCGCGCCCCAGTCGCCCGGGCCTGGCTGCCGCAGCAGCCGCATGGTCGGATACCAAGGACTGTCCTCGCGCCCCTCCATCCAGCGCCAGTCGGCGCGGTGCGTCAGCAGCGTCCAGACCGGCAGGCCGAGTGCGCCGGCGAGATGCGCCGGCATCGAGTCGACCGAAACGATCAGATCAAGCGTCGTCATCATCCGCGCCGCCTGCAGGATGTCGTCCGCGCCGGAGGCCAGGCCAAAGCCGGGCGCCGCTGCACCGCGCTGCAGGATGTGCAGCGTCACGCCGGGGATCTCCGACAGCGGACGCAGCAGCGCAATCGGGACGGAGCGGCTGTCGTCCCAGGCGCCCGCCTGCCAGACCAGCCCGACCGCAAGGCAATCCCGGCTCCTGCGTGCCGCGCGGCCGGGATGCAGGTAGGGCACCTGCGCCGGCAGCGTCGATGGCGTCGGGCGAAAGAGGTGCGCCAATTCCATCACCTCGATATCCACGTCGAAGGCGGCTTCCGGTGTTCCGTCATGCAGCGGCAGCAGGCGCCCGATGCCAGGTAGAGTGCCGATCAATGGCAGCAGCGCAGGCTGCGCCCATACCGTTACCTCGGCGGCGATGGCCTGCAGCTGTGGTACGAAGCGGATGAACTGGATGGTATCGCCCAGCCCATGGTAGCAGCGGACCAGTACGCGTCGTCCCGCTGGCGCCGTGCCGTCCCATACTGCTTGCAGATGGCGCGGCCGGTGCCAGTCGGTCGTGCCGGCACGTGCCTGCAGCACCGTGTCGCTGATGGCCCAGGCTGCATCCCAATCGCCGCTGCGCATGTGACGATCCCACAGCGCACCCAGATCACCCATGGTTCGGATGCAGCGCCTTGCGTCGCCGCCGTGCTTGGCCGTCTGCGGCCATTGGCCCACCAGGCTGAGCTCGTTCGGCCCTCATCACGGCAGGATTCGGCCAGACCGGGTGCTGATGCGGTGCAGCATCCGGATCATCGCTCTCATCTCCGCACCCCCTGGCAGGCTGAGCTGAACGTTCCGTTCAGCGCCGATGCGGTGCGCCAGTTCCGCCGGGGAGCCCGGCGGTCCAGAATGGATGGAGCTCATCGGGGACGACGCTGCGCCGGCCGGCTGACGTGCCGTGTGCGTTAAGCCGGCCCAGACGGTCTGGC
Source organism: Siccirubricoccus deserti (assembly GCF_014283215.1). Classification (GTDB taxonomy): domain Bacteria; phylum Pseudomonadota; class Alphaproteobacteria; order Acetobacterales; family Acetobacteraceae; genus Siccirubricoccus; species Siccirubricoccus deserti. Next base: position 44,231 of record NZ_JACOMF010000025.1, on the reverse strand, counting down.
GCCAGCCCGGGCGCGCGCCGCTCCGATGCGCCGACGTCGCACAGCCGGTCCAGGAGCCCGATCGCCGAGTTCCAATACTGCTCCGCCTCGCCGGCATCCCGGGTGTCGCGCGCACAGACGACCAGCAGTTGTGCCGCCCCGGACGCCAGCGCGATTCCCGCGCCGGGGCCGTCATTCATCCTGGCTCGGCCGAGAAGCGCCTTAATGCGCCGTTGCAATTGGTACTTGCGAAGCCGGGTCCAGAAGTGCCTGGCCAGGCTCCCATTGGACGTTCCGGCCGGTGCCCTTCGCTGGCCAGAGAGCTCCGCAAGGAGCTCCTCGGCCAGGGCACGGCGCAGGACCTCGGCGCGCTCGCCATCCCGTCCGTCGTTCGTGCCGAGGATGCGCGGCGCGAAGGGCTTAAGGCGCTGGCGTGCTTCAGCCGGCATGTGGTCGTTGATCTTGATCGCGAAGATCCGGATCAGCGGCGAGGCGCAGGTCGGCCGGTCAGTGTATCCTTCGCCCGCCAGGCAGGCCACGAGGGACATCACGCACATCGTGCCCGCATCCGGGTCGCCGATGCCACTCACCAGTTTGACGCGGTCAAAGACTCGCTGCAATCGCACATCCAGAGCCGGTTCCATGGAATGCCCTCTCGATGCCTGACACCCCCCAGGATGAGCAGGAAACGCATGTCGAGGCGCATCGGCTGCACCGGCCATGATCTTCGCCGATGGGAGAGGAGGCACCCTGCACATTGGTTGCCGCCACCGATTCGGTTGGGCTGCATGACACTTGGCTATTCGGATATCAGGCCGCCGCAAGCAGGAGACCGTTGAGGTGCCGAACTCACCGCCAATTTAGCTGTCAGGTCTCGTCACAGGCACCCTGGCGCATCGCACGAGCGCGATTGCCAGGGCGGGCTGGATGCCGGGATCGGCGACGCCTCATGCCCCGCGGAACCGGTGCCGGCGGTCGGTTCCCTTCTGGAAAGCCTGGGTGTCGCACGCATGAGCCCACCGCGCCTAGCCGGTTGCCTGCCGTCCCGGAATAGCAGGCGCCAAGGTGCGCTCGAAGAATTCGATGAAGCCGTCCTGATCCGGCCCGACCTGGGTCAGGATGATATGATCAAAGCCGGCTTCGATGTAGCGATCGACTGCCGCCAGATGACGCTCCGGCGACGGACCGCAACTGACGAGTTCGGCGACGGCCTCCGGCGGCACATGCCGGGTTGCGGCTGCGAAGCTCTCGGTATTGGGCAGTTCCGCCATGACCGGCCAACCGGTGACCGACCAGCGGAAATAGTGATGGGCCGTCTTCCGGGCATCCTCCTCCGTCGCCGCATAGCACAGCGCTACCTCGGCGTAGCGCGGCCCGGAGCCTCCCGCGGAACGGAACGCCTCGATGAGATCGGGCCGCGATTCGGTGGCGATCAGGCCCTCCCCCTTCCGGGCGGCCAGGCGTGCCGCTTCCGGCCCGCCAGCGGCCACCACCACGGTCGGTTTCTCGCTGGGGCGATCGAACAGCCGCGCATGATCCAGCCGGAAATACTCTCCGCGGTAGTTCGCCAGCGTCCCTGTCAGCAATCCTCCGATAATATCCAGCGCTTCCGACAGCCGCTCATGGCGCTCCCGCACACCGGGCCAGCCCGCGCCGGCGATGTGTTCGTTGAGCCGCTCTCCAGCCCCAAGACCAAGCGTGAAGCGGTTGCCGCTGAGCAAGCCCAGCGTTGCCGCACCCTGAGCAATGATCGCCGGATGGTAGCGCATGGTCGGGCAGGTCACCGCCGTCATCAGGCCGATGCGGTGCGTTGCATGGGCCAGTGCGCCCAAAACCGGCCAGGCAAGCGGCGCATGGCCTTGCTCCTCGAGCCAGGGTGAGGCGTGATCCGAAATGGCGACCAGGTCGAAGCCGGCCTCTTCCGCCTTTCTGGCATTGCGCACCAGATCGGACGGGCCGTGTTCCTCGGACATCAACTTGTAGCCGAGCTTGATCATTGCTGCCTCGCTCCCTCAGGTGCTCATGGCTCGTGCCGCATTCGACCGGCTGGTCCAGTCCGAACGGAGGTCCGAGCACGGCTCGCTAACGCCTCCGGCGCCCTGATGTTCGAAGCGCTCCGCACTGGGTTCGATGATGCGCGTCGGGCCGGGCTGCCTGCCCGAGGCTCCCTGCCGTCCTGCCACGGGCGTGGCCGGCAGGCGGCTTCTCAAGCGGCTGCGCCGGAGCGGCCGGAGGCGGTGGAGGTCGTCGCGGCGCTCGGCAGGACCGACGGTACGGAGTGCTGGCCGCAAGGCGATGTTGCCGCTGCCATCTCTCCCGCGGAGGCACCGATCGGCGCCCGCTTGGTCGGGGCCTGCCGACCGAGGAATGCCGACTTGAAGCGGGCAGCAGTATGGCCCCAGTCTAGGAATGCCATTCGCTGAGGGAGAACGGGCGATGCTGCCGGAAGCCGTGATCGCCAGCCCTCAGCGTCCGTTTACCGGCGCCGAATACATCCAGAGCCTGCGCGACGGCCGGGCTGTCTTTATCGATGGCGAGCGCGTCGCCGATGTCACCACCCATCCCGCCTTTCGTACCTCCATCCGATCAATCGCGCGGCTGTATGACGCGCTGCATGATCCCAGGCACAAGGATATCCTGACCTGCCCGACGGACACCGGCTCGGGTGGCTATACGCACCGCTATTTCCGGGTGTCCCGGTCGCGGGAGGATCTGCGCGGTGCGCAGGCGGCAATCGCCGGCTGGGCGCGCCTCTCCTATGGCTGGATGGGCCGCACACCGGATTACAAGGCGGCGTTCAGCAACACGCTGGGTGGCTTCCCTGAATACTATGGTGCCTATGCTGACAACGCGCGGCGCTGGTACCGGCGGGCGCAGGAAGCGGCCCTGTTCATGAACCATGCGATCGTCAACCCGCCTGTCGATCGCCACAAGCCGCCCGACAGCGTGAAGGATGTGTTTGTCTCGGTAATCAGGGAGACCGATGCCGGCATCTACGTCTCCGGCGCCAAGGTGGTGGCGACCTCGGCCGCGATGACGCATTACAATTTCATGGGCCAGTCGTCCAAATCGGCGATCGAGGACCTGGACATGTCGCTGATGTTCATGGTGCCGATGAACGCGCCCGGGCTGCGGCTGATCTGCCGCACCTCCTACGAAGCCGCCGCGCGGCATGCCTCCCCGTTCGATTACCCGCTGTCTTCGCGCTTCGACGAGAATGACGCGATCTTCGTCCTGGACAATGTCTTCATCCCCTGGGAGGACGTCTTCATCTATCGCGATCCGGCACGGATCATGAGCTTCTTCCCTGGCACCGGCTTCCTGCACGGCGCGATGTTCCAGGGCTGCACGCGCTATGCCGTGAAGCTGGATTTCATTGCCGGGCTGCTGGCCAAGGCACTGCGCTGCACCGGCGGGGACGAAGCGCGCTCCAACCAGGTGCTGCTGGGCGAGGTGATCGCCTGGCGCCACCTGTTCTGGTCACTCTCGAACGCCATGGCCAACAACCCGACACCCTGGCGGGGTGACGCTGTGCTGCCGGAACTCCGCGCGGCGGTGTCCTACCGCGTGTTCGCGCCGGACAGCTACCCGCGCATCAAGGACATCGTACAGCGCACCGTGACCTCGGCGCTGATCTACCTGCCGTCCTCGGTGAAGGATCTCGCAAGCCCTGAGACCGAACCGTATCTGCGGCAGTATGTGCGTGGCTCCCACGGCATCGGCCATCAGGAGCGCATCAAGATCATGAAGCTGTTGTGGGATGCCGTCGGGACCGAATTCGCCGGCCGGCACGAGCTTTACGAGCGCAACTACTCCGGCGGCTGGGAGGATATCCGGGCGCAGGCGCTGACCGGCGCGCAACGCGGCGGCGATCTGGCGGCGATGGAGGCGCTGGTGGACCAATGCCTCTCCGACTACGACGAGTCCGGCTGGACCGGTCCGAGCTGGCAGGACGGCGGCTGAGGTCAGCGCCAAGCAGGGGCATGCCCCAAGGCCTCCCAGCCGGGAAGTGGCGCACGGGGCGGATGGCACAATGCACCGGACTTCCGCTATCGTCGGCCGCAATAAACCGGGAGGAAACCACCATGCCCACGCGCCGCGCCCTCGGGCTGCTTGCGCCCGCCGTGCTGGCCACGCCGCGCCGCGTCGCCGCGCAGGCCGAGACCTGGCCCGACCGGCCGGTCCGGGTTGTGGTGCCCTTCGGCCCCGGCGGGGCAATCGACATCCTGATCCGCATCATGGCGCCGCATTTCCCCGCCCGCGGCAATGGCCAGCCGCTGGTGGTGGAGAATCGTGGCGGCGCCGGCGGCACCATCGGCGCCGCGCTGGCGGCGCAGGCGCGGCCCGATGGCTATACCCTGCTGATGGCCGAGCAGGCCTCCGCCGTGCTGGCGCATGAGCTCTACCGCAACCTGGCGTATGACCCGCGCACCGCCTTCACGCCCATCATCTTCCTTGCCGAGCTGCCGATGGTGCTGGTCGTGCGCGCCAACCAGCCGGCGAGCAGCCTGGCCGAGCTGCTGGCCCAGGCCCGCGAGACGCCCGGCAGGCTGAGCTACAGCACCGTAGGCGTAGGCCATATCAGCCACCTTACCGCGGAGCTGCTGGCGAGCCGTGCCGGCGAGGGCACGCGGCTGCTATCGGTCATCTACCGCAGCGGCGCCGAGATGGTCGCGGCGGTCGCCCGGGGCGAGATCGACTTCACCATCACCTCGCTTTCCTCCGCCGCCGGGTTCCTTCAGGCCGGCAGCATCCGCGCCATGGCCGTCAGCACGCCGCAACCGCTGGCGTCGATGCCCGAGGTGCCGCCGATGGCGGCGAGCTTCCCGGGCGTGGTGGCCTCGCTGTGGTATGGGCTGGTGGGGCCGGCGGGCATGCCGGCGCCGGTGGTCACGCGGGCCAACGCGGCCTGCAATGCCATATTGGCGCTGCCAGAGGTGCGCGATGCGCTGCAGCGCCAGCAGGGCGCCAAGATCCTCGGCGGCACCGCGGAGCAATTCGCCCGGCACCTCATCACCGAGAGGGAACGCTGGACGCCGGTGCTGCACGCTGCCGGCGTGAAGGCGGAGTAGCCCGGGCGCCTCTCCAGCCTTGGCGCAGCCGGGCGCCCGGGTTGACAGCGGGCGCCGCACGCAAGGACGCTGCCGGCAGAGGAGACGCCATCACAATGAAGAAGCGCTTCGGTCGCACATTCGTGCTTGCGACGCTGGTCTTGTCTCTGGCCGCATGGCCGGGCGGCGCCTTCGCCTATCCTGAACGGCCGGTCCGCATGATCGTCGGCGCTGCGGCGGGCGGGTCGAACGATCTGGTCGCACGGCTGGTGGCGGAAGCGCTGACGGCGCGGCCGCCGCATCCGGTGGTGGTCGAGAACCGCTCCGGCGCCGCCGGCATGATTGGCGTCGAGACCGTCGCCCGTGCCGCACCCGATGGCCACACGCTGCTGCTGGTCAACACCGCGCATGCGGGGCTGCGGGTCTTCGTACCCAATGCGAGCGTCGACCCGCATGCCGGCGTCACCGCCATATCGGTGATTGCCGAATCGCCGATGGTGATGCTCGTCGCCAACAGCTTTCCCGCCACCGATGTGCGCAGCTTCGTCGAGGCCGTGCGAGCCGCGCCGGGCCGCTTCGCCTATGGCAGCACCGGCGGCGGCGGCACCCTGCGCATGGGGGCGGTGCTGTTCCTGCGTGCCACAAGCCTGGACATGACCGAAGTGCCTTATCGCGGCGGTGGGCCAGCCCAGCTCGACCTCGCCGCCGGGCGCATCGCGATGCTGTTCGACGTCGGCGTCACCTCCTTCCAGACCGCGCGCAGCGGGCTTGCGCGGGCCTTCGCCGTCACCTCCGGCGCACGCAGCCCGGCGGCGCCGGAGGTGCCGACGCTGAAGGAAGTCGGCATCGATGCGGAGATGACGGTATGGCAGGCGGTGATGGCACCCGCCGCGACGCCGCGGCCGGTGCGCGATGCGGTGCAGGCGGCGATCGCGCAGGTCCTTGCCGAGCCAGCGTTGCGCAACCGCTTCGCGGAACTCGGCGCCGATCGGGTGCTCGGTCTCGGCGTCGCCGAGAGCGAAGCCTATGTGGCCGGCGAGGTGGCGCGCTGGGAAGTGCTGCTCCGCGCTAGCGAGATGAAATAGCGCGACGGACGGCGCCATGCCGGGTGTCGTCGGCGCGGCTGCATGGCCTGGGCGTTGGCGTGCCCGCCGTCTGCCGGGCGCTGTCCGGCGCCACCCCGTAGCCACGGCCCGCGCTCCCGGATGCAAATAAGAACTCAGGAAGGAACTCCGATGACTGAATGGAATGGCTCACAGGGGATGAGCCGGCGGAGCATGACCCTCGGCCTCGGCATGGCCGCATCGGCCCTCGCCCGGCCGGGCTACGGGGCCGCGCAGAGCTATCCCACGCGGCCGATCCGCCTGGTGGTGTCGTTTCCGCCTGGCGGGTCGACCGACATCTACGCCCGCATCCTGGCGACCAAGCTGTCGGAACGCCTCGGGCAGAACGTGGTGGTCGACAACCGCCCCGGCGGAGGCGGGGCGATCGCGGCTGCGGCGGTGATCCGCGCCGAACCCGATGGCCATACCATCATGTACACCACCAGCTCACTGGCCATCCTGCCGAACCTGACGCCGACGCCTGGCTTCGATGTCTGCAAGGATCTGGTCCCTGTTGTCCTGATCTACGAAGCGCCGCAACTGGTCGTCGCGGCACGCGAACTTGCTTCGGTCTCCATTGCCGAGCTGATCGCCGCCGCCAAAGCGGCGCCGGGCAAGATCAATGTGGCGCATGCCGGCAATGGTTCGACCAGCCATCTGGTGGCGGCGAAGTTCATCGCCACCGCAGGGATCGATGCCGTGCTCGTGCCCTATTCCGGCACGGCCGGTGCGCTGACCGCCTTGCTGCGCAATGAAGCCGCGGTGGCATTCGACGCGATCAACACCGGCGGGGTGTTCACGCGGGAAGGCAAGCTGCGGCCGATGGCGGTCACCACCACCCACCGTGCCTCGGCAATGCCGGAGGTCCCGACCATCGCCGAGAGCGGACTGCCCGGGTTCGAGGCGGTGTTCTGGAACGGTGTCTTTGCCCCCGCAGGGACCTCCGTGGAGATCGTCAGGCAGCTGAATGCCGCATGTCAGGAGGCGCTGCGGCAGCCGGATGTCATCGCGCGGATCCGCGAACTGGGCACCGCCCCCGCCGGCGGCCCGCCCGAGGTGCTGGCGCGCCGCTTCGAGGCGGATTTCGAGGGCTGGGGCAGGGTGATCCGCGAAATGAAGCTGCGCAGCGACTGAGCTGGCGCGGGCTGGGGCCGCGGCACTGGCGCGTGGCGCTGGTGCCGCTCCGGCCTCATATTCTCGTGGTCACCATGGCAGGCCAGGGTGTTCGGAAAAAATTCGTTCGCCCGGTCACACCCGGTGGCCCTGCCTCGTCCTATGGCCGACATCCCTGTGGAAGGACAGTCGCCATGACACCCCGCCTCGACTATTTCGCCGCCGCGCCCAAGCTCCTGCAGGCCATGGTCCAGTTGGAGAAGGCCGTCGTCTCCAGCGGCCTGGAGCACAGCCTGATCGAGCTGGTGAAGACCCGCGCCTCCCAGATCAACGGCTGCGCCTTCTGCATCGACATGCACACCCGCGATGCCCGCAAGGCCGGCGAGACCGAAGCCCGGCTCTACCTGCTCAACGCCTGGCGCGAGGCGCCGCACTACACCCCGCGGGAGCGCGCCGCCCTGGCTTGGACGGAGGCCCTCACGCTTGTCGCCGCCACCCATGCGCCGGACGCCGACTACGCTGCCTTGCAGCCGCATTTCGATGAGGCGGAAATCGTGCAGCTCACCATGCTGATCGTCACCATCAACGCCTGGAACCGGCTGGCCATCGGCTTCCGCGCAGTGCCCGCCGTGGCCGCGACGCCGGCGGCGGCCTGACCCGGGTGGGCGAGCCCGATACCCTGGCGGACTTCATACCGCTCCGTGCCGAGCTGATCGGGCTCGCCTACCGCATGACGGGGTCCTTCGCGACCGCCGAGGACATCGCCCAGGACGCCTTCCTGCGCTGGAACGCCACCGACCGCAGCCGCATCGAGGTGCCGCGCGCCTGGCTGCTGAAGGTCGCTGCCCGACTCAGCCTGGATCATCTGAAATCCGCCCGGCACCGCCGCGAGCAATATGTCGGCCCCTGGCTGCCCGAGCCGGTGCTGGACGAGGCGGAGCCACCGCAGCAGGTGCGGCATGAACAGGCGCAGGACCTGTCCGTCGCCTTCCTGCTCACCTTGCAGCGGCTGTCGCCGGTCGAGCGCGCCGTCTTCATCCTGCATGACCTGTTCGAGACGCCATTCGCCGAGATCGCCAGCCTGCTCGGCCGCAACGAGGTCGCCTGCCGCAAGCTCGCCAGCCGCGCCCGCGCCCGGCTGGGCGATGCCACGCCGCGCCAGGCGGTGCCGGATGGCGAGGCGCGCCGCATCGCCCGCGCCTTCCTGGCCGCCTCCCGCAACGGCGACGAGGCGGCGCTGCGCGCATTGCTGGCGCAGGATGTCGTGCTGCACACCGACGGCGGCGGCATCCGCTCCGCCGCGCTCAACCCGATCAGCGGCGCGGCGAAGGTCGGACGGTTCTTCGCCGGCCTCGCCCGCAAGCGCACGACGCCGCCGGCCCCGCTGCTCCACCTCGGCCGGATCAACAGCCTGCCCGGCTATGTCACGCTGGAGCCGGATGGCCTGCCGCAGACCACCGCGCTGGACATCCAGGATGGCCGCGTGGTGGCGATCTATATCGTCCGCAACCCGGAGAAGCTCACGGCGGTCCGGGCCGGGCTCCGCGGCTGAAGCGCGCTGATCCGGACGGTTCGCCTTCTCTCGCACCGCCCCCAGACCGCCATCTGCTGGGAGAGGAATGCCGTGAACTCCGCTGGCCCAAGCGGGTCGAGATCCACGCCGATGAAAGTAAGCCGTTCGCGCACCACGGGAATCTGCAGCGTCTGCCGCAGCGCTGCTTCCATCCGCGCCAGCACCGCTGGCGCGAGCCCGGCGGGGCCGACCAGGCCCCCGAAGGCACGTGCGTCGACACCAGGGATGCCGCTTTCCGCCAGGGTCGGCACCTCGGTGCAGCGCGGCGACCGCGTGGGCCCGGTCTGCACGATCGGGATCAGTGTGCCGCTGGCATAATGCGCATTGAAGATGGTCTGGATGGCGACGGAAAGGTCGATTTCCCCGGCCACCGCCACGATACGGCACATGGGTCAGGCTGAAGCCACCGACCTGCTGCACCAGGGAGAAGGCGAGATGCGCCAGGGTGCCGCTGCCGGTGGTCCCGAAGGTGATGGCATCCGGCCGTGCCCGCGCTGATTCGATCACCGCCGGCAGGCTGCGCCAGGAGCGCGACCTGTGCACATTGACGAGCATGGGCGCCGTGCCGATCAGCATCACCGGCTGGAAGTCGAGCTGCGTGCCATAGCCGAGGTTCGGGATCAGCGCCTGGTTCACCGCAGCCCCTGCAAGTGGAAGGCGGTCATCGAGGTCAACGACATCCGCGCGGAGTGATACCGGGCGCGCATGGCGCCCGGCGGGCGTCATAACAGCGGCATGAATCCTCCATTCATGCCGAACGCCCGAAGGGGGCGTCTTGCCGCGTGACGCGCAGCCAGGGTTTGCGGAGCAAGCCGCCCGGTGGTCGGGGCGGTTGATCATCACGATCAACCGCCCTGCGCTTCAGTCGAAGCGGAGCGGCCAGTCGATCCACGCGCAAAGCGCGCGGCCCATGACGAGTTCCAGGTCCCGACCCTTCAGCCAGGGCAATTCCTCGGTGAAGAATGTGACGCACTGGCGGTAGCTGCACGGCATGCGGGTGATGTCGGTGCCCCAGAACATGCGGTGCGGGCCGAAGGCGTCGAAGATGCGCTGCAACCCGTCATGCAGGTTCCGGTACGGGTAGGGCTGCGTCGAGTAATGCGGCGCGCCGGTTGCCTTCACCGCGACATTCGGCAACTTCGCCAGCGCCACCAATTCATCCAGATGGGCGAAGGCCCCGGCATCCTGCGCGGTGCGTACCAGTCCGCAATGGTCGAGGACGAGCTTAAGCCGGGGATGCGCCTCGGCGATCCGGCGGAACTCCGGCAGGAACAGCCCGCCCATGGTGGAGACGACCAGCCCCTCGCGCTCCGCCGCCGGCCATAGCCAGTCGAGCGTGCCGTCGCGCAGCCAGACCTGCTCCTCGGGCGAGAGCAATGCCCAGCGCAGGCCCATCATGCCGGGCTGGTTCCGCCAGCCGTGGATCAGCCCGCGGTTCTCCGGCCTGTTGACCGGGAACTGCCCCATCACCGCGAAGCGGTCGGGGTATGTCTGCGCCGCCGCCAGCGCCAGGGCATTCGAATTGGGATCCCAGCTGGATGGCGGGTGAATCAGGGCGGCATCGACGCCGGCCACATCCATCTCCGCCAACGCCTCCTCCGCGGTAAAGGACGCAACCTTGCGATGCAGGCCCGAGGGCTTGCCGCTGGACCAGATATGGATCTGCGCATCGACGATCTTCACGCCGGCTTCCTCCTTTGCCGCCACAGGCGGCGATCCGGGTCAATCTCCCGCATCCGAATTCGCTCCACAAGCTGCCGGCCATTCGATGGCGGCAGCGCATTGCTGATCGGGGGCCGGCGCCGCAGAATGGGCGGCCAGATCAGCAAGGGAATGCGTGGATGCCGCGGTCGGCGATCGTGCTCGGCGCCGGGATGGTGGGGGTTTCGGTGGCGCTGCACCTGCGGCGGCGCGGCTATGACGTCGTGCTGGTGGACCGCCAAGGGCCGGGGGAGGGTGCCTCCTTCGGCAACGGCGGGCTGATCCAGCGCGAGGCGGTGCACCCCCACCCGTTTCCCCGGGCGGTCGCGGAGCTTCTGCGCATCGCGCGCAATCGGGCGATCGACGTCTACTACCACCCGCTGGCCCTGCCGGGTTTCGCCTCACCGCTGCTGCGCTACTGGTGGCATTCGGAACCGGCCCGCTACCTCCGCACCGCGGAGGCCTATGCGCGGCTCATCGTCACCTGCATCGATGAGCACCTGGCGATCGCCCGCGGCACGGACGCGATGGATCTGCTGCGGCCGATCGGCTGGATGCGGCTGTTCAGCGATCCGCGGATGCTGGAAGAGACGCTGGCGCGGGCCGAAGTGGCGCGCCGGGAACATGGGGTCAATTTCGCCGCGCTGGACGGAGCGGGCCTGGCGGCGGCGGAGCCGCATCTGCTGGTGTCACGGGCCGGCGCCATCCACTGGACCGATCCGCTTTCGGTCAGCGATCCGCATGCGCTGACCCTCAGCTACGCGCGGCTGTTCACCGAGGCAGGCGGCAGCCTCGCCATCGGCGATGCCACCAGCCTGCAGCCTGCCGGTGCCGGCTGGCGCGTGCAGACCTCGGCCGGCCCGGTCGGGGCGGCGGAGGTGGTCATCGCGCTCGGCGCCGCATCCGCCCGGGTGACCGTGCCGCTCGGCTATGCGCCGCCGCTGTTCGGCAAGCGCGGTTACCACATGCATTACGGGCTGCGCGGCAATGCGGTGCTGCACCGTCCGGTGCTCGATACCGACAGCGGCTTCCTGCTGGCACCGATGCGTGCCGGCGTCCGCCTGACCACCGGCGCGGAATTCGCCCATGCCGAGGCGCCGCCAAGCCCGATCCAGCTGGAGCGTGCGGAGCCGGTGGCGCGCGGCCTGCTGCCCCTGATGGATCGGCTGGACAACGCCCCCTGGATGGGCGTGCGGCCCTGCACCCCGGACATGCTGCCCATCATCGGCCGGATGCCGGGCCGGAACGGCGCCTGGTGCGCCTTCGGCCACGCCCATCAGGGCCTGACCCTCGGCCCCACCACCGGGCGCCTGCTGGCGGAGTTGATGACGGGCGAGACCCCCTTCGTCAGCCCGGAACCCTACCAGCCGGCGCGCTTCTGAGGCGGGCTGCATTCAGACCCGAATGCAGCCACCGCCTCACCCGCCGGCCTCCTGCATGTCCTGCGCGGTACCGATCAGCGCGGCGACATGGTCCAGCAGATTGGCGCTGGTCAGCGGCTTCCGCAACAGGGTGAAGCTGCCGCCGACGGCGGAGCCCATGGCCAGCGTCGCCGCATCGCCGGCATAGCCGGTCACCAGGATCGCCGGCAGGCCGGGCTGGCGGCGCTGCGCCTCGGCGATCAGCCCGACACCATCGAGCCCTGGCATGGCCAGGTCGGTGACCAGCAGGTCGAAGGGGCCAGCGCGGTCGAGCATCTCCAGCGCCGCCGAGCCGTCCGCGGCCTCGGCCACCTCATACCCCTCGTCCAGCAGATCCGCCGCCAGGACCTCGCGCACGATCCGCTCGTCATCCGCCAGCAGCACGCGGAGCCGCCGGTTCCGGCAGGGGAGGCGCTCGACCGGCTCTTCGGATGCCGGGACCGCGCCGTCGCCCGCCCTGCTGCCTGCCACCGGCAGCCACAACGACACCTTGGTGCCGCGGCCCAGTTCGGTGGCGATCGCCAGCTTGCCGCCGGACCCCTGGGCGAAGCTACGGGCCATGGCCAAGCCGAGGCCGGTGCCCTGGCCGAGCGGCTTGGTGGTGAAGAACGGCTCGGTGGCCCGCGCCAGTGTCGCCTCGCTCATCCCCTCGCCGGTGTCGGCGACGGCGAGGTGCACATAGGTGCCGGGCGCCAGGCCAGCCGGATCGGTGCCCTCGGCGACCTGCTCGACGCCGGCTGAGAGGGTAAGCGTGCCGCCGCGGGGCATGGCGTCGCGGGCGTTGGTCGCGAGGTTGACCAGCACGGTCTCCAGCTGCCCGCGGTCGGCGATGACGGGGGGCAGCTCTGGTGCGGTCTCGACCTCGACCTTGATCCTGCCGCCGAGCGTGGCGGCCAGGACCTCGTGCAGCCCGCCGAGCAGCGTGCCGGCATCAAGGATGTCGGCACGCAGCTCCTCACGCCGCGAGAAGGCAAGCAACCGCCGGGTGACCGACTCGCCGCGCCGGGCGGCCTCCTCGACCATGTCGGCAAGCCGCTGCACCGCCATGGCATCCCCGGCGCGCCGACGGATCACCGCCGCTCCGCCAAGGACGGCCTGGAGGACGTTGTTGAAATCATGCGCTATGCCGCCGGCAAGCTGCCCCACCGCCTGCACCTTCTGCGCCTGCAGCAGCGCCGCCTCGGTGTTCCGGCGCTCGGAGATCTCCGCCTGCAGCCGGGTATTGGCCAGCATCAGCTCCCGGGTGCGCTCGGCCACCCGGGCTTCCTGGGTTTCGGCATAGCCCCGCATCTCGTCGTCGCGCCGCTGCAACGCCTCGGCCATCTCGTTGAAGGCGGCGGCGAGCAGGCCGAATTCCGAGCGCCGGTCGGATTCAGGCGCCCGCGCTGCCAGATCGCCCTGGCGCCACCGCCGGGCGACGGCCAGCAGCGCCGCGGTCGGCCGGGCGATGAAGCGACGTCCCACGAGCAGGGTGATGCCGCAAGTCGCCAGGGTGACCAGTGCAAGCAGCAGGGCGCTCCACCACAGGGTCCGCTCCATGTCGCCCATCAGCTCCGGCTCGTGGAAGCCGACCACCGCGGCAAGGTGGTGGTTCGCCGCGGTTGGCGGGGTATAGCCGACCAGCCGGTCGGTCCCGTCGATGCTGCGGATGCGGATGATGCCAGGCGTGGTGGCCTGCACCAGGGACATTGCCGCCGGCGGAAACTGCCGGCCGACGAACTCCTCATGCCGGATGTCGCGACCCAGGATGACGCCTCCGGCATCGGCCACGGTCAGCACGCCATTGGTGAGGATTGGCGAGCCGGGTCGCTTCAGCCGCCGCAACTGCCCCTCTAGCCAGGAGAGGTCGAGTGCGGCAACCAGCGTGCCCTGCTCCATCGCCTCGCCGGCCGCGAGCGGCATGTAGAAGGGCACGAAGCCATTCGGGTAACGCGCCGAGCGGGCGAAGCGGCCGGCGGTGAAGCCCTGCGCCTCGCGGGCGCTGGCGCTCCAGGCCGAATGGTCGGCGCCGTCGAGCAGGGCCTCGTCCGAGGCGCAGCGGATCCGGCCAGCGGCATCGACCGCGGCGACGAAGACGAAGCCCGGGGCATGGTGCTGAAGGCTGGCGAGGCGGGCCCCGCAATCGCTGCCGAAGGTGCGGATCTGGCGGAACTCGGTCGCCGCGCCGAGCAGGATGCGGGCCGCCTGGGCGATGCCGTCCACATTGCCGGCGAGCAGCTGCGCCTGATGGATGGCAAGCTCATCGAGCTGCGCCTTGCGCTCCGCCCACTGGCTCCAGCTGACGGCGACCTGGAGTCCGATGATTGGCAGCAGGCAGGTCGCGATGATCAGCAGAATCCGGGTGGAGACCCGCATGCTGGACGCGGATCCGCGCCTGCGGCGTGTCTCCGCCCGCTGGCCGTCCGGTGGGCGATGGCCCAGCCCGGGGGCCACTCTGTCCTGAAACATGCTGCCGGCGCCCCTATCTCTACGGTAGAGTAAGCCCGTCCTGGGCTGCGTTTCGATTTCCCTGGGTGCTGCCAATCCCCTGCCGGGAGGGTCGAATGCTCGTTGCGCATGCTTATACCGCATCAGGGCGCGACCGCAGCACTCTGTTGAATGCTAGCGGAGCTTTCTGACTTTCTCGCGAGAAGCTTCAGGATGCGTGGATTGGCAATCTGATTATTGCGATTTGTTAAATATTATCGTGAATGGCAGCCAAGCAGTCTCCCGTACAAGGTTCCGGCAGCAGCCTAATGACGACCTCAGCGCAGCATAGGATTGACACGAGGTGGCACCAAGTTGTTGAACTTGGCGCTGATTACAACCAAGCCAAGCTCCGGCGCAGGGGAAGTTTGATCGCTCCCTCTGGCTGACGATGCCGAGCCGTGACACCGCCCCATAGCGGGTCAGGCGGCGTTCCAGGCAAGGCTCGGGGCATTGTGAACCGCCGCCGCGGTCCGCCGCACCTCGTCGGCCCAGCTCAGCAACGGCGGCGCCCCGGGTGCGAAGGCCTGCCCGGCCACGCGACGAAGCAGCGCCTGGAACCGCCCGGCACCACCCGAGCTGATCCAGTGATCGGCCATGGCCGACAGCGCCATGTTGCCGAGGGTGCCGATGGCATGGCCGCGCGCGAAGCCATGCGCCAGCGGCACCACCGTGCCATCCGTTTCGATGACCAGCGGCGAGACCAGATCGGCGAGTGACGCGCCTGGCGCCGCAGCCGCGCCACTCGGCACCTGCAGCCAGGGCATGTAATCGACGATCACGCGCAGCCGTCCAGCGTGGCGGTCGCGCGCCGCAACCGCGCAGCGCGCGGCCTGCACCGCCAGGCCGATGTCGGGCGTGGCCAGCTCGGGCGGCGCCGCGGCGTCGCCATGGCCGGCGGCGCGCCCCACCTCGCTCAGCGGATGGATCTGCAGCGCCGCAGCCCCCTGGGCTGCGGCAAAGTCGACAACCCAGTCGAGATGCCGGGCGCTGGCCTGGGTCAGGGTGAAGAGGAAGCCGAACGGAATGCCGGAGTCACGTAGCGCGGCGAGCCGTTCGGCCATGGCCGCGAAGGCGCCCGGGCGCGCACGCATCCGGTCATGAGCCTCCTGCGGGCCGTCGAGGCTCACCGCGATGAAGGAGAGGATTCCGCGCAGCGGCTCAAGGCGGCGGTGGTCCAGCAGCATGCCATTCGTCGTGATGGCCGTCGCCAGGCCCTGCCGCCGGGCATGGCCGAGGATCTGCGCCAGCGGCCGGTACAGCATCGGCTCGCCCCCCGATACCGCCAGCATGCCGTAGCCGAGCGCCGCCGCATCGGTGATCGCATCGCAGACCAGCCCTTCCGGCAACGCGTCCCGGAATTCGGGGCCTGACGATGAATAGCAGTGCAGGCATCTGAGGTTGCAGCGACGGGTGACATGGATCTGCAGCACGCGTGGCGCGGCAATGCTGCGGGGCGGCTTGCTCATCATCATCTTCCTTCCACCACCAGTCAGGCACGGGGGCGGGGGCCCTCCGCCCAAGTGGGAGGGCCCGCGCCGGGCGGCTGCAACTTCAGCCGAACAGGCTGATGTCGTGGGCGAGATCCGGGGCAGGAATCCCATCAATGATCGGGCCAGGGTGGAAGATGTCCACCTTCATCAGCTCGACCACCGCGGCATGTTTCGGGATGAGGCCGGTCACCAACTCGGGCCACGGCATGCCGTTGTCGATGGGGTCGCCGAGGAAGATGCCTGTGGTGGACAGCTCGGCGACCTCCGCCTGGGTGGCGGTGGCGCTGACGAGGCTGGCGGATGACAGTGCGGCTTCGGCGAAGCGGAAGGTGGGCATTGGGTCGGTCTCCCAGGTTGGGATTGCTGGAATGCCCGCGGGGGTTGATCGGCGGGCATGGTCAGCTTCGTATTGCCAAGCCGGTGGTGATGTGCCCTGCGGCACATCGCGCGCTGCCTGTCGTGCTGACCCGACGCATGGGTTCATAAGGCGGACGCACGAGTTCGTGAGCGATGCCGTCCTCGCAACGGAGCGCGGCTGCGGCTAGATCGGCTGATGCGCGCCGGCCGGGCAGTCCCGCATCGGACGGCACCACCCGGCCAACGGAACGGAGCCAGCGACGCGCCGTTGAACGGCGACTGTGCCGCGGCCTCGCAGGGCGCCGGCTTATGCCTAGGATGGAACCCCGCATGCCGAGGCGTCTCCGCGCCTGCCTGTTCAGCCTGCTGCTGCTGCACGCCGGTGCCGCCTGGCCGCTTGGTGCGATGCTGGCCGCCGGCACGGCGACCGAGGCCCTGGCCCAGGCGCGTTCGAGTGGCGGCTATTCCCGCCCGCGCGCCGGCTACGGCCGCACGCCGTCCTTCGGCGGTCCGCGCGTGGCGCCGCGGACACCCTCCACGAGCGGCGGCTATGGCCGCCCTGGCTCACCAGCGCCAAGCTACTCGCGGCGCCCGTCGGTGAACCCGTCCGTCCCGCGCGGATCGGCCTGGGACCGGAGCTATTCGCAGGAACGCTCGGCGGAGGCGCTGAACCGGATGCGCCGACAGCAGGAGCAGGCGCGCCAACCGCCGCTGTCGCCCAACCCGGATCCCGGCTGGTGGCGGCGCGGCGGCACAGCGCCGGTCGGCCGGAACGGCGGCTGGTACGGCGACCGGGGCTGGTCACCCGGCGGCCTGCCGGGGCTCGGCAACCGCAGCTTCGGTCTCTGGAGCGGCGTCTTTCTCGGTTACCTGCTGAGCAACCTCGGCCGTGCCGGCGCGGTGGATTTCTTCCACAATCACCAGGACGATCCGGGCTACCGCCAATGGCGGGCCGAGGCGGAGCGGCAGGCGCAGGAGAATGCCGAGCTTCGCCAGCGCCTGGATGAGCTCGACCGACGCCTCGCCGAGCGGCAGGACCAGCCGCGCGACCCGAACTACCTGCCGCCTGGCGTGCCGGCCGAGGTCGCGCTGGCGCCGCGCGCCGATGCCCGCACCCCGTCCCTGGAGGACAGCGGCCCATCGCCGCTGCTCTGGCTGCTGATCCTCGGCGGCGGTGGCGCCTTCGTCCTCCTGGCCCTGCGCCGCCGTCGGGCTGCATCATCGGCGCAACCCGCGGCGCCGGGCCGCCGCATGCCGGATATCGGCGCGCGATCCGACTTCAGCGCGGCACCCCGCTTCCGGGTGGGCATGACCCTGACCTGCGACCCCACGCCCTTCCTGCTCGCCGGCAATGCGCTGAAGGTGCCGCCGCCAGCCTTCGCCGAGGCCGACCCGCGGGTCAGCGTGCAGGCCGTCGGCCGGATCCGCGAGGGCGCCGACGAGCTGACCCGGCTCTACCTGCCGGATGGGCGCGGCCTGTTCCAGATTCATCTGGATGCGGAGGGCCAGTTCGGCGAATGCCGCTACTTCGCCACCATCGATGAAGTGACGCCGGCCGATACGGCGGAATGGGGCGCCTGGCTGGATCCGCAGCAGGGGATGATCGGCTGGCCGGAATTCCAGACCAAGGATGGCAAGCTCTACACCCGGCTCTGGGCGCCTGGACCCAACCCGGTGCCGCCGCGCAGCATGGTCGAGACCATCGAGGGCCTGGCCGGCACCCAGGAGGTGCGAATCCAGGCGATGCTCTACGCCGCTCCAACCGGTGCCGCCGCGCCAGCGCCGGAGACCGAATACATCCTGGCCTCCGCGCTGGAGGCCGGCGCCCGCGCCTGGGTCGAGATCCGCGCCGGCATCGACATCAACCCGGCCTCGCTCTCCCTGGCCTGACCCGGAAGGATTTGCCTTGGACAGCATCCTAGAAACCCTCTCGATCGGCC
The DNA here is from genome assembly GCF_014283215.1 of Siccirubricoccus deserti. Classification (GTDB taxonomy): domain Bacteria; phylum Pseudomonadota; class Alphaproteobacteria; order Acetobacterales; family Acetobacteraceae; genus Siccirubricoccus; species Siccirubricoccus deserti. Next base: position 26,034 of record NZ_JACOMF010000025.1, on the reverse strand, counting down.
TTCCCGTCCTGGTGCTGCAAGCCGGCGTCACCCTGGCGCTGCTGGCGATCGGGGTCGGCTGCTACATGGCGCTGACGCCCTTCCACGAGATGCGGCTGGTGCGGCAGGGCAATGTCGCCGGCGGCATCGTGCTGACCGGCTCGATCGTGGCGCTCGCCATTCCGCTGGCCGCAACCCTGGCGACCAGCTTGCTGACGCTCGACATCCTGCTCTGGGGCGTGGTGGCGGTGGTGCTGCAACTGCTGGCCTTCGGCGTCACCGCGGCGCTGTTCCGGCCACTGCGACGGATGATCGAGGAGGGCAATGCCGCCGCCGCCAGCGTGGTCGCCGGCATTCAGATCGCCGTGGCGCTGATCAATGCCGGCGCCATGGCGGGCTGAGCGTGCACCGGCATCGAGGACATCGCTCCGGCCGGCGAGGCCGGATCAGAAACAGGGAGACGCGATCATGATTTCGTTCATCCGCAACCTCGTCGGCGTGAAGACGGACCAGGCGGTCCAGGGCGCGGTGGAGGCGCTGGTCCGCTGGGACCCCAAGGCGGCGACCGAGGCCGAGCTGCGCACCATGGAGCAGCATCTGGACCAGCTCGGCCGCCGGGTCGCCGAGGCCCGCCAGGCCTTCGACCGGGAGCGCAGGGAGGCCGACGCCATCGTCCAGCTGTCGCAGCAGCGCATGGCGGCGGCGGAGCAATTGCACGCCCGCATCCAGGCGGAGGCCGATGCGGCGACCAAGGCCGGGCTCGAGCGCAGCCTCACGACCTTGGTCGGCATGCTGGAGCAGATGGCGCCGGAGGTGGAGCGGGAGAAGCAGGATGCCGAGGATGCCGGCAGCTTCCTGCAGATGCTGGAGGACACCTATGCCCAGGCCGGCCAGAAGCTGAAATCGGCCCGCGACGCGCTGAACCGGGCGCAGCGGGACATGGGCAGGGCCGAGCAGCAGCGGGACATGGCGGAGCGCCGGGCCGAGGCGGCGCGCCAGGCGGCTGGCCTCTCCGGCGCCACCAGCGGACTGTCGGTTGCCCTGAAGGCCATGCAGGACAATGCCGCGCGTAACCTGGCCGCGGCGGAGGCCGCCAATGCCAAGGCGCGGCTGCTGCACCAGACGAAGCCAGAACAGGATGATCCCAATATCGCGGCGGCGATGGCGGCTGCCTCCGGCGCGCGTCCGGCGCCGACCAGCCTGGCCGATCGGCTGGCTGCCCTGCGGCAGAACCAGCTCGCCGGCCCGCCGCGCCAACTGGGGGCGCCGGGGCCGCGCTGACGCTTGCCACGGCGGGTGTGCCACCGGCGGCACACCCGTGCCCTTGCCACCAGCTCCGCCGGCGGTTCAGATCCCCACCGGACCGGCGCCGTCTCGGCTGTCCCGGTCGGCAGGCGTTTGAGGAGCAGGGCATATCGTGACAGGCACCAATTTCGGCCGGTTCGGCAGCGGTCAGGCGGTGCGGCGGATCGAGGACCGGCCGCTGGTCAGCGGCGCCGGCCGGTTCACCGACGATGAATCCCTCCACGGCGAGATCCATCTCGTATTCCTGCGCTCGCCGCATGCGCATGCCCGGATCGTCTCCATCGACACCGCGGCGGCGCTGGCGCTGCCCGGCGTGGTCGCGGTGCTGACCGGCGAGGATCTCGAAGCCGCCGGGTTGCGGCGGCTTGGGGTCGCGCTGCCCTTCAAAAAGCCGGACGGCTCGCCGCTTGCGGCGCCGGCGCGGCCGGTGCTGGCGGTCGGCACGGTCGGCTTCGCCGGCGAGGCGGTCGCGGCGATCATCGCCGAAAGCGTCGGCATCGCCCGCGACGCCGCCGATCTGGTCGAGGTGGAGTACGAGGAGCTGCCGGCGGTGATCGGCCTGGCTGCGGCCGCCGCGCCGGACGCGCCGCAGGTCTGGCCGCAGGGCAATGTGGTGGCCGAGACCCGCTATGGCGACCGCGCCGCGGCCGAGGCCGCTTTCGCCGAGGCGGCGCATGTCGTCGGCCTCGACCTCACCAACCAGCGGCTGGCGCCGGTCTCGATGGAGCCGCGCGTGGTGCTCGCCGCTTACGATGCCGCCAGCGACCGCATCACCCTGCGGATGAGCACGCAGATGCCCTCCGGCGCGCGCGACCAGCTCTGCAACGAGGTGCTGGGACTCCCGACAGAGAAGGTGCGGGTGCTGGTCGGCGATGTCGGCGGCGGCTTCGGGATGAAGACCGGGCTCTACCCGGAGGATGCGGTGGTGGCCTTCGCCGCGCGGAAGCTTGGCCGGCCGGTGAAATGGGCGGCGACACGGGTGGAGGATTTCCTCTCCGCGCTGCATGGCCGCGACACCGAAAGCAAGGTCGAGATGGCGCTCGATGCCGATGGCCGGGTGCTGGCGCTGCGGGTACGGACGCTGGCCAATATGGGCGCCTATACCCGCGCCGCCGGCGTCGCCATCCAGCTGCTGATCGGCCCCTGGGTCTCGACCAGTGTCTACGACATCGGCTGCATCGACTTCCAGTTCACCGCCCTGCTGACCAACACCGCGCCGACCGGCCCCTATCGGGGCGCCGGCCGGCCGGAGGCGATCTACATCATCGAGCGGCTGATGGATGCCGCCGCACGCAAGCTCGGCCTTGATCCGGCCGAGCTGCGGCGGCGCAACCTGATCGACCCGGCGCGCATGCCCTACACCAATGCCATGGGCCAGACCTACGACAGCGGCCGGTTCGAGCAGGTGATGGACCAGGGGCTGAAGCTGGCGGATTGGGACGGCTTCGCCGCGCGTGCCGCCGAGACCGCGAAGTCCGGGAAGCTGCGCGGGCGGGGGATCGCCACCTTCCTCGAATGGACCGGCGGCAATGTCTTCGAGGAGCGGGTCACCGTTGCGGTGAAGGGCGATGGCGAGATCGAGATCTACGCCACCACCCAGGCGATGGGGCAGGGGATCGCCACCTCCTACGCCCAGCTCGCGGTCGATGTCTTCGGCGTGCCGCTGGAGCGCATCCGCATCGTGCTCGGCGACAGCGACCGCGGCAGCGGCTTCGGCAGCGCCGGCTCCCGGTCGCTGTTCACCGCCGGCTCGGCGGTGAAGGTGGCATCGGACAAGACGGTTGCCACCGCCAAGGAGCTGGCGGCCGAGGCGCTGGAGGCAGCAGCCGTGGACCTGGAATATACCGAGGGCGCCTTCCGCATCGCCGGCACCGACCGGGCGGTCGGCTTGTTCGAGCTGGCGGCGCGGCAGCCCGAGGGGCGCATCTTCATCGACAGCACCAGCAGCGTCTCCGGCCCTACCTGGCCGAATGGCTGCCATATCTGCGAGGTGGAGATCGACCCCGACACCGGGGAGATCGGGATCGCTTCCTACGTCTCGGTCAACGACGCAGGGCGGGTGGTGAATCCGCTGATCGTCGAGGGCCAGATCGCCGGCGGCGCGGCCCAAGGGCTGGGCCAGGCGCTGTTCGAGGCGGTGGTCTACGACCTGGAGAGCGGCCAGCCGCTGAGCGCCAGCTTCATGGACTATGCCATGCCGCGCGCCGACATGGTGGCCGCCTACACCACGGCGCTGGACCAGAGCATCCCCTGCCAGACCAACCCGCTGGGGGTGAAGGGGGTGGGCGAGCTGGGCACCATCGGCGCGACGCCCGCACTGGTGAATGCGGTGGCGGATGCGCTGGCGCGTGGCGGCAAGACCGCGGCGGCCGACCGGCTGCAGATGCCGCTGACGCCGCCGCGGGTCTGGGCGGCGCTGCAATAGCGAGAGGGGCTCCGCCCCTCTCGCCCTCACCAAGGGCCCCACAGGGCCCTTGGAACCCGGTAGCTTATTTGCCGGCGCGGACGAGCCTGCCCGGCAAGGCTCCCGTGTGCTCGCCATTCTCGAAGACGGGCACGCCGGAGACGAAGGTCGCCTTGTAGCCCTCCGCCTGCTGCACGAGGCGGCGGCCGCCGGCCGGCAGATCGTACACCACCTCGGGCTTCTGCACCCGCAGATGGTTGAAGTCGAGGACGTTCACATCGGCCTTTTTGCCGACCTCCAGCACGCCGCGGTCGTTCAGGCCGAAGAAGCGTGCCGTCTCGCTGGTCTGCCGCTTCACCACGAATTCCAGCGGCAGGCGCGGGCCGCGGCTGCGGTCTCGCACCCAGTGGATCAGCATCCAGGTCGGCATGCCGGCATCGAGGATGGAGGAGCAATGCGCCCCGCCATCGGAGAGGCCCAGCACCGTCGCGTCATCCGTCAGCATGCTGCGCGTCACCTCAAGGTCGGCGACGTTGTAGCCGGTGACGGGGAAGAAGATCAGGTTGGCCGGATCCTCGGCGATGTAGTCATAGGCCACCTCATCCGGCGTCCGGCCTTCCCGCTGCGCGACCGCCGCGATGCTCTCGCTTTCCGCCGGCTCGTAATTCGGCGGGTTGCCCAGCTTGAACATGCGGTGCCAGCGGCGGACGATGTGCTGGCGGAACTGGCTGAGGCGGTTCAGCAACTCCTCGGAGGGCGTATCCGCCAGCACTTCCGCCCGCACCGCCGGGTCGCGCAGCCGCTGCATCCGTTCGGCGATCGGCAGGGCCAGCAGCCGCTGGTAGCTGGGCCGGATGCTGAAGGGATTCAGCGCGGTATCGGCGCCCAGCATCACGCCCACCGGCCGGCCCGGGACCTGGGCCGTCACCATGGCGCCGGCGGCACGGGCGGCGCGCACGCCATCCATCAGCCGCTTCCAGCGCTGGTCATCGGTCGGCCGGTCGGTCAGCAGGAACCAGACGGGACGGCCCGTCTCCTTGCCGAGCTGCGTCATCCAGGCGAGCTCGCTCTCCTCGATGTCGAAGTCGCTGTTCATGCCAAAGGCGCCGTAGCCGACCTTGCCCAGCGCCCGGCCGATGCCCATCAGCTCCTCGATCTCGGAATAGCGGCTGGGCACCATGCCGCCGGTCGGGGTCTTGTGGCTGTTGGTGCGGCTGGTGGTGAAGCCGAAAGCGCCGGCCTTCATGCCCTCCAGCGTCAGGCGGTGCATCTCGGCGATGTCGTCGGCGGTCGCGGCCTCGAGGTTCAGGGCGCGCTCGCCCATCACATAGACCCGCAGCGGGTGGTGCGGGATCTGCGCGCCGATGTCGATGGTGCGCTGCATGCCGTCGAGCGCGTCAAGATAATCGGGGAAGCTCTCCCAATTCCACTTGAGGCCCTCGGCCAGGGCGATGCCCGGGATCTCCTCGATCGACTCCATCAGGCCGATAAGCTGGCTATGGTCCTTCCGCCGCACCGGGGCGAAGCCGACGCCGCAATTGCCGAACAGGATGGTGGTGACGCCATGCCAGGAGGAGGGCGCGAGCATCGGGTCCCAGGTGGCCTGCCCATCGTAATGGGTGTGGGCATCGACCCAGCCCGGGGTGACCAGCAGCCCGGCGGCGTCGATCTCGCGCTTGCCCGGTCCGGCCTTGCCGCCGACCTGGGCGATGCGGTCGCCATCCAGCGCCACATCGCCGGTGAAGCTCGGTTTGCCTGTTCCGTCAACGATCGTGCCGCCTCGGATCACCGTCGTATGCATCGGGAAATTTCCTCCTGTTGCTTGCTTCAAGGGCCGTTCATCGGGGAAGCAGCATCGCGCCAGGCGTCGATTGAAAGCCCCGCCGCCCGGCTGGTCAAGCGACCGATCAATCCTTGTGCAATGTCGCAGTGTTGTGCACTGCACGGTGAGGTTTTATCCACCATGCTCTCGCAACAATGACGTTGCCGGCGGCTGCGAGAGGCCGGCTCCGGTGGCATGCGGCAATTCGGCCGCGCCGGGCGTCAGGAGGGTTGCGGCGTGGGCAAGCGCGTGATCGCGGCGAGACACCCGGATGCCAGGCGCGAGAGCTTCTTTTTTCTCGGCTACCGGAACGACCCGCTACGGTCCCCTCCGCGCTGGACCAGGGACCGCTACCGCGCCCGCTGGCTCGACCCCGATGAGGCCGAGGTGGAGGTGGCGCTGCTCGCGCTGCAATGCTTCAGCCATCGCATCATCTCCGAGCCGCTGGATGCCGCGCCGGCCGACCCGCCGCAGCGGCGGCCGGGTCGCTGAGCCAAGGCCGGTTCGGTGCCGTCAGACGAAGCGTAGGCGGGCCGTGCCGAGCCTGTCGAACACCGCCTCCACCAGCCCTGGCCCCTCCAGCCAGATCGGCGGGGTGACCGAGCCGAGCCAGACCACCTGTCCGGCCCGCAGCCCGCCGAACACCGCCGCCGCGCCGGACCCCGCCAGCCAGGCCAGCGCCTCCATCGGATGGCCGAGCAGGTCGCGGCCATGGCCCGAGGCCACCAGCTTGCCGCCAATGTGGAACTCGCCCCGCGCCGCGCCGAGGTCGAGCGCGCGCCAATCCGCCACCGGCGCGCCGATGACGCCGGAAGCGTGGAACACCTGATCGGCGATCAGGGTCGGCGTGTGCAGCCGGCTCATGTCGCCGTAGCGGCGCTCGACGATCTCGATGGCGGGAAAGACCTCGGCAACCGCGGCCGCCGCCTGCTCCCGCGTCGTCGGACCGGCCGGCAGGTCGCAACCGAGGCGGAGGCCGATCTCGCATTCAACGCCGGGGTTGCGGAACTCGGCGAAGCGGAATTCGGTGCCGCTGGGGTTGATGCTGGCCTGCGGCACGAAGCCGGCGGCCGGGCCCGAAAGTCCCAGGATACGCTGCATCTGCTGCGTCGTCGCGCCGATCTTGAAGCCGGCGGGCGGGATGGCGCCCCGGGCGGCGGCGACCTCGTGCTGCACGGCGTAGCCTTCCTCTGGCGTCCGCGGCGCGGCATCGCAGAGCGGGGCGAGGTCGCGCTTTTCCCGCCAGGCGGCGAGGATGGCATCGGCGGCTGCGGACATGGCGTTTCCTCCGGCTGGGGCCTGATTTGCCGAGGGCTGAAGCAATCTGGCTCCAGCCGCGTTGGTCGGTCGTGCGATTCGCGCTCTACCGGCGGCCCAGCTCGTACAGCGCGACGGCGGCGGCGGCCGAGACGTTCAGGCTTTCCATTTCGGGCGAGATCGGCAGCCGGGCGAGCTCGTCGCAATTCTCCCGGGTCAGCCGGCGCATGCCCTCGCCCTCGGCGCCCAGCACCAGCGCCACCCGCCGCCCGGCAAGGCCGGCCTGGGCCAGGGTGGTCGGCGCCGCGCCATCAAGGCCCACCACCCAGAGCCCGGCCTTCTTCAGCGCGTCCAGCGCGCGGGACAGGTTCACCTCCCGCACCACCGGCACGATCTCCAGCGCGCCGGAGGCGGCGCGGGCCAGCGCGCCGGTTTCCGGCGGCGCATGGCGGTCCTGCATGACCAGCGCGGCGGCGCCGAAGGCGGCGGCGGAGCGCAGGATGGCGCCGACGTTGCGCGGATCGGTCACCTGGTCGAGCACCAGCACCGGCCCCGCGCCATGCGCCAGGGCGCGGTCGAGCGGCAGGTTGGGCAAGGGCTCGGCCAGCAGGGCGGCGCCCTGGTGGACCGAATCCTCGGGCAGGAAGCTGGCGAAGCGGGCGCGCTCGACCCGTTCCGGGGCAATGCGCCAGGGCTGCGGCAGGCGGGCGGCGAGCGCCGCCCCGGCCTCCTCGGTCACCAGCAGGCGCTTCAGCCGGCGGGCCGGGTTGGCCAGCGCCGCGGCGACGGGGTGAAGGCCATGCAGCCACAGGGCGCCGTCGCGCGGCGCGGGCTCGGGGCGGCCGCCGTCCGACGGGGCGGCGGAATGACGTGGGTTGGGGCGCGCGGCGCGGCGCGGCGGGGGGTGGCGCATGCGCCGCAGGATGCCGCCCGGGGCAGGGACGCGCCAGGGGGCAGTGGTGCCGGGGACCCCGCCGCCGGCCCGGATGGGCAGGAATTGGCGCGGATGCGTCCCGAAGTGGCGCCGGTGCGTTGACGAGGGACGGGAAACCGGATAGTGCGCGGCCTCTCGCCGGCCCGGCTTCGGCCTGTGGAGGGGTGCCCGAGTGGCTAAAGGGGACGGACTGTAAATCCGTTGGCTTGCGCCTACGTTGGTTCGAATCCAACCCCCTCCATTTCTCCGGCCGGCGGGCAAGACGATGCACTGGCGGGTGTAGCTCAATGGTAGAGCCCCAGCCTTCCAAGCTGGTTATGCGGGTTCGATTCCCGTCACCCGCTCCACGCGGGCGCGGGCCACGCGCGCACGGCAGGGGCATTCACGGGCTCGGTGGAACGGGATAGCAGACAATGGCGAAGGCGAAATTCGAGCGGAACAAGCCGCACTGCAACATCGGCACGATCGGGCACGTTGACCATGGGAAGACGTCGCTGACGGCGGCGATCACCAAGGTGTTGGCGAAGACCGGTGGTGCGACGTTCACGGCGTACGACCAGATTGACAAGGCGCCGGAGGAGAAGGCGCGGGGGATCACGATCTCGACGGCGCATGTCGAGTACGAGACGGTGAACCGGCACTACGCGCATGTGGACTGCCCTGGCCACGCCGACTACGTGAAGAACATGATCACCGGCGCGGCGCAGATGGACGGCGCGATCCTGGTGGTGTCGGCGGCGGACGGCCCGATGCCGCAGACGCGGGAGCACATCCTGCTGGCGCGGCAGGTTGGCGTGCCGGCGCTGGTGGTGTTCCTGAACAAGGTGGACATGGCGGACCCGGACCTGCTGGAGCTGGTGGAGATGGAGGTGCGCGAGCTGCTGTCCTCCTACCAGTTCCCGGGGGACGACATCCCGATCATCCACGGCTCGGCGCTGATGGCGCTGGAGGACAAGCGTCCGGAGATCGGCGAGCAGGCGGTGCTGAAGCTGATGGCGGCGGTGGATGAGTACATCCCGCAGCCGGTTCGGGCGACCGACCGTCCGTTCCTGATGCCGGTGGAGGATGTGTTCAGCATCTCCGGCCGCGGCACGGTGGTGACCGGGCGGGTCGAGCGTGGCGTGATCAAGGTGGGCGAGGAAGTCGAGATCGTCGGCCTGAAGCCGACGGTGAAGACGGTGGTGACCGGGGTCGAGATGTTCCGCAAGCTGCTGGACAGCGGGCAGGCGGGCGACAACATCGGCGCGCTGCTGCGCGGCACCAAGCGCGAGGATGTCGAGCGCGGCCAGGTGCTGGCGGCGCCGGGCAGCATCACGCCGCACACCGGGTTCAAGGCCGAGGCCTACATCCTGACCAAGGAGGAAGGCGGCCGGCACACGCCGTTCTTCACCAACTACCGGCCGCAGTTCTACTTCCGGACCACCGACGTGACCGGGATAGTGAAGCTGCCGGACGGGGTGGAGATGGTGATGCCGGGCGACAACGTGACGATGGACGTCGAGCTGATCGCGCCCATCGCCATGGATGAGGGGCTGCGGTTCGCCATCCGTGAGGGTGGCCGCACCGTCGGCGCCGGCGTCGTCGCGCAGATCGTGAAGTAGAGTCGGCCATAGGGCTGGGTTCAAGGGCGGGCCACCGGGCGGTGGCCCGCCCTTTCTCGTTCGGGGACAGGAATGCAGGGCTTCGGAGGGCGCCCGGCGGATTCGCCGGGTATGGTGCTGGCGGGATTCTGGCGGCGCGTGCTGGCGCAGGTCATCGACATCGTCTGGATGCTGCCGCTGTCCCTGGCGCTGGGCTTCCTTGGCCTGTTGCTGCGCGGCGGCGATCCCGACGGCTCGGCGCTGTCGGAGTTGCTGCAGAGCCTGATCGTCGCCCTGGTGGTGCTGATCTTCTGGGTCGAGCGGCAGGCGACTCCGGGCAAATGGGTGCTCGGCCTGCGCATCGTCGCGGCGGAGGATGGCGGCCAGGTGCCGATCGGCCGGCTGGTGGCGCGCTACCTGGGCTATATCCTCTCCTCCATCCCCTTCGGCCTCGGCTTCCTTTGGGCGCTGTGGGATACCCGGCGACAGACTTGGCATGACAAGCTGGCCCGGACCCTGGTGGTGCGGGACCTGCCACCGGGAATGCCACCCCCGCCCTCGACACCGCCCTTCGGCTGACCTATACGCCTCGCCTCGCACGTGAGCGCGTGCAGGGGCGTAGCTCAATTGGCTAGAGCGCCGGTCTCCAAAACCGGAGGTTGGGGGTTCGAGACCCTCCGCCCCTGCCACCTGCACCGTGCCATCTCCCCGGATCATCTTCCGTGGTGGGCTTCCATGGGTGGCCCGGGGCGTGTAGTGGCCATGTGGGTGGCGGCCAGTCCGGCCTGCCGCCCGCGCAGCATTTCACCGCAGCCCGAGGATCGACCGAGTTGGCCAAGCTGGATCCCGCGCAGTATGTCCGGGACGTGCGGACGGAGGTGGCGAAGGTCACCTGGCCGACCCGCAAGGAGACGCTCATCACGACCGGGCTGGTGCTCGCCATGTCGGCGCTGGCGGCAGTCTTCTTCCTGGTCGTCGACCAGCTGATCGCGCTCGGCATGCGCGGCGTCTTCGGGCTCGGGTAGAGGGTATCGCAGTGATGGCCGAAAAGCGCTGGTACGTGGTGCACGTCTACTCGGGCTTCGAGAAGAAGATTGCGCAGCAGATCAAGGAACAGGCTGCGCAGAAGGGTCTGGCCGACGCCTTCGACGAGATCCTGGTGCCTTCCGAGGAGGTGACCGAGGTCCGTCGTGGCCAGAAGGTCAATTCTGAACGCAAATTCTTCCCCGGCTACGTGCTGGTGAAGATGGAGATGTCGGACGACGCCTGGCATCTGGTGAAGGACACACCGAAGGTCACCGGCTTCCTCGGCGCCCGCAACAAGCCGAGCCCGATCACCGAGGCCGAGGCCATCCGCATCGTCAACCAAGTACGGGAAGGCGTGGACAAGCCGCGCAAGCCCGCCGTGGTGTTCGAGGTCGGCGAGCAGGTGCGGGTGGCCGATGGCCCCTTCACCAGCTTCATGGGCACGGTCGAGGAGGTCGACGAGGAGCGCGGCCGGGTCAAGGTCAGCGTCTCCATCTTCGGCCGCTCCACCCCGGTGGAGCTGGAATACAGCCAGGTCGAGAAGGTCTGATACCCGGCGACCTCTTTTGTCTCGAACGGCGTTGCGCATCGGGACGGTGAGCCCCCGCTGCGCTCCGTTCCTGTCGCGGTCCGCACTCTGCCGAACGGCAAACTAGGCGCGGCCGATGTGAACACCAGCTGCACCGGGCTCGACGCTCTCGACCGTGTGGTCGCCGCCAGCTCCAAATACGCGTTCGAGTTCGACAACGCCGCCCACAACCAGAGTGTCCCAGTGCCGAAGCCGGCCTTGATGGCGCTGCTCAGCGTGGGCTTGGTGCGGCGCCGTCACCTGACCGGCATCCTGTCGGCCGCCAGGGGCCGTCAGGGCCCCATAGCGGCCTCGTATCCCTCAGCGCCGCGGCTCTGGCCCCTCGCCGCCGGCCAGGCGCCGCAGCACATCGCCGATCCCGCCGGTGCCGAGGTCTTCCTCCCGTTCCGGCACCCGGCCGCCCGGGGTCATCTTGTCCACCAGATCGGGCAGCATCCGGCTGGTTTCCTGCAGCAGCGTGCTGCGATCGGTCCCGGCCTGGCGGGCGGCGTCGTCGATCGCGGCCGGGTCAATGGCCCGCTCCAGCTCGGCTGGCGAGATCGGCTGGTTCGGCCCGGGGGCGACCCAGGAATCGACCTGCTGCGCCAAGCCCTGGCCGCGCAAGCTGCCCAGCAGGCCGCCGAGCCCGCCGAGCATGCCGCCCAGCAGGCCACCGCCCGCCCCACCACCGCCGCCCAGCAGCCCGCCGAGCAGATCACCGAAGCCGCCGGTACTGCCGCTGGCCGCCCCGCCTTGTTGCGGCGGCGCTTCCTGTTCCTGGCCGGCCCGGGCGTGCTTCATCAGCTGATGCACCAGCAGTGCCACGGCGGCCATCTTCATGCCGCTCGGAAGCCCGCCCGCCAGACCGCCGGAGCGGCCGGAGAAATGCTCACCCATCTGCCTGTCTCCCCACCCATTTCAACAGGTGCAACGCCGCGGCGGCGCAATCGTGCCGCCCGGCCGGAACCGGAGCGGTGCACGGCGCGTCTCGCCCGCAGTGACGAGGAGGTTGGGCGTGGGCATCATCGGTACGATCGTGATCGGCTTCCTGGCGGGGCTGGTCGCCAAATTCCTGCATCCCGGGCGCGACCCGGCGGGCTTCATCATCACCACCCTGCTTGGCATCGTCGGCGCCTTGGTGGCGACCTACCTCGGCCAAGCGGTCGGCTGGTACCGGGCGGGGGAAGGGGCGGGGTTCATCGGCGCGGTGGTCGGCGCGGTGATCGTCCTGGTGATCTACAACCTTGTGACCCGGCGCTCCGGCGGCGATGTGGCGCGCTGAGGCGCCCCACCGGACAGCGGCCCGGCGGTGGGGCGCCATACCGCGCTGATCTCCAGGATATCGGACTGCTCCATCCTGTGGCCGCCCGGCTGTGAGGGCGCGCCGGGCGGGGCGCTGGGGCAATTTAGCGCTTGACAGGCATGGCGCGCCCGCCGATATGCCCCGGCTCACTTCATCCGGGACGCGGGAGGCGTCGAACCCCGTCTCTTGGGTTCGCGCCGTAGGCACCGCGCCTCCCTGACAGCAGGGACCAGGAGCCGATATGGCGAAGAAGATCACCGGTTACATCAAGCTGCAGATTCCCGCCGGCAAGGCCAACCCATCGCCGCCGGTTGGCCCGGCGCTGGGCCAGCGCGGCCTGAACATCATGCAGTTCGTCAAGGAATTCAACGCGGCCACCCAGCAGATGGAGCCGGGCACGCCGACTCCGGTGGTTATCACCGCCTATTCGGACCGCACCTTCTCCTTCATCACCAAGACCCCGCCCAACACCTACTTCCTGCTGAAGGCGGCCAAGCTCGACAAGGGCAGCCAGACCCCGGGCAAGGGCGGCTCCATCGGCCGGGTGACCAAGACCCAGCTGCGCGAGATTGCGGCGGTCAAGATGAAGGACATGAACGCCAACGACGAGGACGCGGCCGTGCGCATGCTGGCGGGCTCTGCCCGGGCCATGGGCCTTACCGTGGTGGAGGGCTGAGCCATGGCGAAGCAGGGCAAGCGGCTGAAGGCCATCTACGCCACGCTCGACCGCGACGCGGTGGTGCCGCTGCAGCAGGCGATCGGCCTGGTGAAGGCGAATGCCAAGGCCAAATTCGACGAAACCATCGAGATCTCGATGAACCTTGGCATCGACCCACGCCATGCCGACCAGATGGTTCGCGGCGTGGTCGGCCTGCCGAACGGCACCGGCAAGACGGTGCGGATCGGCGTCTTTGCCCGCGGCCCCAAGGCCGAGGAGGCGCTGGCCGCCGGCGCCGACGTGGTCGGCGCGGATGACCTCGCCGCCGCGGTGCAGGAAGGCAAGATCGAGTTCGACCGGTGCATCGCCACTCCGGACATGATGGGCCTGGTCGGCCGGCTGGGTAAGATCCTTGGCCCGCGCGGGCTGATGCCGAACCCGCGGCTCGGCACCGTCACCATGGACGTGAAAGGTGCGGTCACCGCCGCCAAGGCCGGCCAAGTCGAGTTCCGCGCCGAGAAGGCCGGCATCGTCCATGCTGGCATCGGCAAGGCCTCCTTCGAGGAGGAGAAACTGCTGGAGAATGCGCGGGCCTTCGTCGATGCCATCCAGAAGGCCAAGCCGACCGGCGCGAAGGGCACCTACGTGAAGAAGGTGGCCGTCAGCTCTTCCATGGGGCCTGGGGTGAAGGTCGATCTGGGCTCGCTGACCGCGGCCTAAGGCCAGGCAACCTGCGGGTCCGCATCGGGCCTGCCGAAACGAGATACGCCCACCCGAACAGGTGGGCGGGCAGGGGAGGGCGATGCCCTCCCCGAAACCTGTCCGAGACCGCAGGTACTCCAGGGTTCCGGCCCAGGGGTTTGAAGGGGGTCTGCCCCCGCCAGCGATAGACGGGATGCCGAGAGATCCTCACCGCTCGGGAGAGCCCTCCCGGCGGTGTGCATGGCTTGGTGGTCCGGCTCAGACAGGCGAACCGGGGTTCGCGGCATGATGCCGCGGGCCCCCGAGTGAACCGGCCGTCGCCCCTCCACCAGGCGCCGGCTACCGACGGAGACGGGATTTGGACCGCACGGAAAAGCGCGAGTTCATCGCCCACCTCGCGGCAGTGTTCGCAGATACCTCCTTCGTGCTCGTCGCCCAGAACAAGGGTCTGACGGTCGCGGATGTGAGCGATCTGCGGCGCCGCATGCGGGGCGCAGGGGCGACGTACAAGGTCGCGAAGAACCGGCTGGCCACGCTCGCCCTCGACGGCACCCGCTTCCAGGGCGTCAAGCCGCTGCTGAAGGGTCCGACCGCGCTCGCGTGGTCGACGGATCCGGTGGCCGTGGCGAAGACCGCCGTGGAGTTCGCCAGGGGTAACGACAAGTTCGTGATCCTGGGCGGGGCGCTCGGCGTCCAGACCTTGAACCTCGACGGGATCAAGGCCCTGGCCGAACTGCCCTCGCTCGAAACGCTGCGGGCGCAGCTGCTGGGTCTGATCCAGACCCCGGCAACGCGCATCGCCGGCGTGCTGCAGGCCCCTGGCTCGCAGCTGGCACGGGTGTTCAGTGCCTTCGCCAAGAAGGACGAGGCCGAGGCGGCGTAGCTGACCGGACCGAGTATGGAACCGGGCTGGTTGCGGAAAGAAGCCGCCAACTGGCCCGGGTATTGCAAACGGCAAGCCAAGCCATTAGATCAAAGGGTACACAGACATGGCCGATCTCGCAAAGCTGGTCGAGGAGCTCTCCAGCCTGACCGTTCTGGAGGCCGCTGAGCTCTCCAAGCTGCTGGAAGACAAGTGGGGCGTTTCCGCCGCGGCTCCGGTTGCGGTGGCAGCGGCTCCTGCTGCTGGCGCCGGCGCGGCCGCCGCCCCGGCCGAGGAGCAGACGGAGTTCACCGTCGTCCTGGCCAAGGCCGGCGACAAGAAGATCAACATCATCAAGGAGATCCGCACCATCACCGGCCTTGGCCTGAAGGAAGCCAAGGATCTGGTCGAGGGTGCGCCGAAGACGGTCAAGGAAGGCGCGTCGAAGGACGAGGCCGCCAAGATCAAGAAGGTGCTCGAGGAGAACGGGGCGACCGTCGAAGTCAAGTAGGCCGCTCCACCGGCCCCGGGCGTCCGTCGCCGGGGTCGGGATATCGCTTCAGGTCAGGTGCGGGCGGGAACCACTCGGGTTGCCGCCCGCGCCGCCGTTTCTTCTCCCCGATCGGGCTGGTCCGGCCGGGGGGAGGGGGCGGTCGGCGGACACCAAACGGGATGACGCCGGGCCGGTTGGGCCAGGCGAGAGGGACACGGGACAGGCATGAACGCTATCACGAAGTCGTTCACCGGGCGCAAGCGGATCCGCAAGAGCTTCGGGCGGCTGCCCGAAGTGGCGCCGATGCCGAACCTCATCGATGTGCAGCGCGCCTCCTACGAGGCCTTCCTGCAGATGGAGACAGGGCCGGACGCGCGCACCCACACCGGGCTGCAGGAAGTCTTCAAATCCGTCTTCCCGATCGACGATTTCGCCGGCCGTGGGCGCCTGGAGTTCGTCCAGTACGAGCTCGAGGAACCGAAGTATGACGTTGAGGAATGCATCCAGCGCGGCCTGACCTTCGCCGCCCCGCTGAAGGTGCGGCTGCGCCTGATCGTCTGGGACGTTGATGAGGACACAGGTTCTCGTTCCGTGCGCGATATAAAGGAGCAGGATGTCTACATGGGCGACATGCCGCTCATGACCGACAACGGCACCTTCATCATCAACGGCACCGAGCGCGTCATCGTCTCCCAGATGCACCGCAGCCCGGGCGTCTTCTTCGACCACGACAAGGGCAAGACCCACAGCAGCGGCAAGTATCTCTTCGCCGCCCGCGTCATCCCCTATCGCGGCTCCTGGCTCGATTTCGAATTCGACGCCAAGGATATCTGCTACGTCCGCATCGACCGCAAGCGCAAGCTGCCAGCGAGCACCTTGCTGCTGGCGCTCGACAGCGCCCGCACCGAGGCGCTGCGCATCGAGAAGGGCGCGACCGCCCTGGAGCCGAACGAGATCCGCGGCATGGATGCCGAGGAGATCCTGAACTGCTTCTACGGCCAGGTTGCCTTCACCCGCAGCGCCAACGGCTGGTCGCGCCCCTTCGACCCCGAGGCGTTCCGCGGCGTGAAGCTCTCCGAGGCGCTGATCGATGCGAAGACCGGCGCGGTGGTCGCCGAGAAGGATGCCAAGCTGACTCCGCGCGCCGCCCGCAAGATCGCCGAGGGCGGCACCACGGAGGTGCTGGTCGGCCGCGCCGACCTGCTCGGCCGCTATGTAGCCGAGGATCTCGTCGACCTGAACACCGGCGAGATCTGGGCCGAGGCCGGCGAGGAGCTGACCGAGGCGAAGCTCGGCATCATCGAGGAGGCCGGGCTGGACCGGCTGCCGACCCTTGCCATCGACCAGACCGTTGGCCCCTGGATCCGCAACACTTTGGCGGTGGACAAGAACACCTCGCGCGACGAGGCGCTGATGGACATCTACCGGGTCATGCGCCCGGGCGAGCCGCCGACGCCGGAGACCGCGGAGACGCTGTTCAAGGGCCTGTTCTTCGATAGCGAGCGCTACGACCTTTCCTCGGTCGGCCGGGTGAAGATGAACATGCGCCTCGGCTTCTCCGCCGAGGAAGTGGCCGACACCGTCCGCACCCTGCGCAAGCAGGACATCATCGCCACGATGCGCGTGCTGCTGGAGCTGAAGGACGGCCGCGGCCAGATCGACGACATCGACAACCTTGGCAACCGCCGGGTGCGCTCGGTCGGCGAGCTGATGGAGAACCAGTACCGCGTCGGCCTGCTGCGCATGGAGCGCGCGATCAAGGAGCGCATGGGGTCGGTCGATATCGACACCGTCATGCCGCATGACCTGATCAATGCGAAACCGGCGGCGGCGGCGGTGCGGGAGTTCTTTGGCTCCAGCCAGCTCAGCCAGTTCATGGACCAGACCAACCCGCTGTCGGAAGTGACGCATAAGCGCCGCCTCTCGGCGCTGGGTCCGGGCGGCCTGACGCGCGAGCGCGCCGGCTTCGAGGTGCGCGACGTGCACCCGACGCACTACGGCCGCATCTGCCCGATCGAGACGCCGGAAGGCCCGAATATCGGCCTGATCAACTCCCTGGCGACCTTTGCCAAGGTGAACAAGTACGGCTTCATCGAGACGCCCTATCGGCTGGTGCGCGACGGCAAGATCGTCGGCGAGCCGCGCTACCTCTCCGCCATGGAGGAGGAGCGTCTGGTGGTGGCCCAGGCCGATGCCGAGGTCGACGCCGACACGGGCGAGTTCAAGAGCGAGCTGGTCTCCGTCCGCCAGGGCGGTGACTTCCGGCTGGTGAAGCCGGAGGAGGTCACGGCGATCGACGTCTCGCCGAAGCAGCTGGTCTCGGTTGCCGCGGCGCTGATCCCGTTCCTTGAGAACGACGACGCCAACCGGGCGCTCATGGGCTCCAACATGCAGCGCCAGGCGGTGCCGCTGGTGCGCGCCGATGCGCCGCTGGTGGGCACCGGCATGGAAGCGGCGGTGGCGCGCGACAGCGGCGCGACCATCGTGGCGCGGCGCGACGGCGTGGTGGATAGCATCGACGGCGCCCGCATCGTGGTGCGGGCAACCGGCGATGACGGCACCACCCGCGGTGTCGATATCTACCGGCTGCGCAAGTTCCAGCGCTCCAACCAGAGCACCTGCATCAACCAGCGGCCGCTGGTGAGGGTGGGTGACGACGTCCAGGCCGGCGACATCATCGCCGACGGCCCGAGCACCGAGCTGGGCGAGCTGGCGCTGGGGCGGAACGTGCTGGTCGCGTTCATGCCGTGGAACGGATACAACTTCGAAGACAGCATCCTGATCAGCGAGCGGATCGCCAAGGACGACGTCTTTACCTCGATCCACATCGAGGAATTCGAGGTCATGGCCCGCGATACCAAGCTGGGCCAGGAGGAGATCACCCGCGACATCCCGAACGTCGGCGAGGAAGCGCTTCGCAACCTTGACGAGGCGGGCATCGTCTACATCGGTGCCGAGGTGCAGCCGGGCGACATCCTGGTCGGCAAGGTGACACCGAAGGGCGAAAGCCCGATGACGCCTGAGGAGAAGCTGCTCCGCGCCATCTTCGGCGAGAAGGCGTCGGATGTGCGCGACACTTCGTTGCGGCTGCCGCCGGGAGTGACCGGCACCATCGTCGACGTCCGCGTCTTCGCCCGCCGTGGCGTCGACAAGGATGAGCGCGCGATGGCGATCGAGCGCGCCGAGATCGAGCGGCTGGCCAAGGACCGCGACGACGAGAAGGCGATTCAGGAGCGCAGCTTCCACTCCCGGATGCGGGAGCGGCTGCTGAACCGCAAGGCCAGTGGCGGCTTCAAAGGCGTCAAGGCCGGCACCGTCATCACCGATGAGGTGCTGGACCAGTTCGCCAAGGTCACCTGGCGCCAGATTGGCGTGCAGGATGACGCGACCATGGCCGAGATCGAGGCGCTGAAGCGCGAGTTCGACGCGGCGGTGGAGCGGCTGCAGAAGCGCTTCGAGTCGAAGGTCGAGAAGCTGCAGCGCGGCGACGAACTGCCGCCCGGCGTGATGAAGATGGTCAAGGTCTTCGTTGCGGTGAAGCGGAAGCTGCAGCCGGGCGACAAGATGGCCGGCCGGCACGGCAACAAGGGCGTGGTCAGCCGCGTCGTACCGGTTGAGGACATGCCGTTCCTGGAGGACGGCACCTCGGTCGATCTGGTGCTGAACCCGCTCGGCGTGCCGTCGCGGATGAACGTCGGGCAAATCCTGGAGACTCACCTCGGCTGGGCCTGCGCCAACCTCGGCCGCGAGATCGGCGAGCTGGTGGAGGAGTACCGCCGGTCCGGGGCGATGCGGGAGGAGCTGCTGGGCCGGCTGCGCGAGATCTATGGCGAGGAGATCTTCGACCGCGACATCGCGCCGATGAACGAGGATCAGCTGATCGAGCTGTCGGAGAACCTCAGGAAAGGCGTGCCGATCGCCACCCCGGTGTTCGACGGCGCACGGATGTCGGACATCGAAGGCATGCTGGAACGCGCTGGGCTCGATAGCTCCGGCCAGGTCTGGCTGACCGATGGCCGCACCGGCGAGATCTTCGAGCGCAAGGTGACCGTCGGCTACATCTACATGCTGAAGCTGCATCACCTGGTCGACGACAAGATCCACGCCCGCTCGATCGGTCCCTACTCGCTGGTCACCCAGCAGCCGCTGGGTGGCAAGGCGCAGTTCGGCGGCCAGCGCTTCGGCGAAATGGAGGTGTGGGCGCTGGAAGCCTACGGCGCCGCCTACACCCTGCAGGAGATGCTGACGGTGAAGTCCGACGACGTCTCCGGCCGCACCAAGGTCTATGAGGCGATCGTCCGGGACCAGGACAATTTCGAGGCGGGCATTCCGGAATCCTTCAACGTGCTGGTGAAGGAGCTGAAGTCGCTCGGCCTCAACGTTGACCTGGAGAATCGCGGCAGCTGAGGCTGCCGCCCCTATTGCAATGCGCAGCCGCGCCCCTGCCGGGGCGCGGCGGCCCGACCCGCAGGAAGGCCGCATGAACGAGCTGATGAAGATCCTGGGCCAGACCGGCCAGGCGATGACCTTCGACCAGATCAAGATCTCGATCGCTTCGCCGGAGCAGATCCGCTCCTGGTCCTATGGCGAGATCAAGAAGCCGGAGACGATCAACTACCGCACCTTCAAGCCGGAGCGGGATGGGCTGTTCTGCGCCCGCATC
This sequence comes from Siccirubricoccus deserti, assembly GCF_014283215.1. Taxonomy (GTDB): domain Bacteria; phylum Pseudomonadota; class Alphaproteobacteria; order Acetobacterales; family Acetobacteraceae; genus Siccirubricoccus; species Siccirubricoccus deserti. The sequence continues at coordinate 6,478 of NZ_JACOMF010000025.1, read as the reverse complement.
TTCGGCCCGATCAAGGACTACGAGTGCCTCTGCGGCAAGTACAAGCGGATGAAGTTCCGCGGCATCATCTGCGAGAAGTGCGGCGTCGAGGTGACCTTGGCGAAGGTGCGCCGCGAGCGCATGGGCCATATTGAGCTCGCCTCGCCGGTTGCGCACATCTGGTTCATGAAGTCGCTGCCCAGCCGCGTCGGCCTGATGGTTGACATGTCGCTGAAGGAGCTGGAGAAGGTTCTCTACTTCGAAAGCTATGTGGTGCTGGAGCCGGGACTGACCGACCTCAAGCTGCACCAGCTGCTGACCGAGGACCAGTACCAGGCCAAGATGGACGAGTTCGGTGAGGACGCCTTCACCGTCGGCATCGGCGCCGAGGCCGTGAAGCAGATGCTCACCGGCATCGACAGCGGCAAGGAAGCCGTGCGGCTGCGCGCCGAGCTGAAGGAGACCACCTCCGAGGCGAAGCGCAAGAAGCTGGTCAAGCGGCTGAAGCTGATCGAGGCCTTCGCCGAAAGCGGCGCGCGGCCGGATTGGATGATCCTCGGCGTCATCCCGGTCATCCCGCCGGAGCTGCGGCCGCTGGTGCCGCTGGACGGTGGGCGCTTCGCGACCTCCGACCTGAACGACCTCTACCGCCGCGTCATCAACCGCAACAACCGCCTGAAGCGGCTGATCGAACTGCGGGCGCCGGACATCATCGTCCGCAACGAGAAGCGCATGCTGCAGGAGGCGGTGGACGCGCTGTTCGACAATGGCCGCCGTGGCCGCGCCATCACGGGTGCAAACAAGCGCCCGCTGAAGTCGCTGTCCGACATGCTGAAGGGCAAACAGGGCCGGTTCCGGCAGAACCTGCTCGGCAAGCGCGTCGACTATTCCGGCCGTTCGGTCATCGTGGTCGGGCCGGAGATGAAGCTGCATCAGTGCGGGTTGCCGAAGAAGATGGCGCTCGAGCTGTTCAAGCCGTTCATCTACAGCAAGCTCGAGAAGTACGGCCACGCCACCACCATCAAGGCCGCGAAGCGGATGGTGGAGAAGGAGCGCCCCGAGGTGTGGGACATCCTCGAGGAGGTGATCCGCGAGCACCCGGTCATGCTGAACCGGGCGCCGACCCTGCACCGCCTCGGCATCCAGGCCTTTGAGCCGGTGCTGGTCGAGGGCAAGGCAATCCAGCTGCACCCGCTGGTCTGCACCGCCTTCAACGCCGACTTCGACGGCGATCAGATGGCGGTGCACGTGCCGCTTTCGCTGGAAGCACAGCTCGAAGCCCGCGTGCTGATGATGTCGACCAACAACATCCTCAGCCCGGCGAATGGCAAGCCGATCATCGTGCCGAGCCAGGACATCGTCCTCGGCCTCTACTACCTCTCGCTGGAGACGCCGGAATTCGTCGCGGCCTCGAAGCGGGTGGCGGAGGTGAGGACGCTGATCTCCAGCGTCGACGCCAAGGGAGGCAAGGATCTCACGGCCGATGAGCTCGACGCGCTGAACTTCCGCCCGCAGATCTATCGCGGTCTAGGCGAGGTGGAGCAGGCGCTGGCCGCTGGCGCCATCAACCTCCACACCGCGATCCATGCCCGGGTGCCAGCCCCATCGGCGCCGGGCGACAAGACGATGCAGACGGTGCTGACCACGGCCGGGCGCCTGATGATGGGTTCCCTGCTGCCGGTCGATCCGCGCACGCCCTACAGCCTGGTCAACCGCCAGCTTACGAAGAAGTCGATCTCCGACGTCATCGATGCCGTCTACCGGCATTGCGGCCAGAAGGAGAGCGTGATCTTCGCCGACCGGCTGATGGGTCTCGGCTTCCGTCAGGCGGCGAAGGCCGGCATCTCCTTCGGCAAGGACGACATGGTCATCCCGGACAGCAAGCCGGAGATGATCGCCAAGACCAAGGCCGAGGTGAAGGAGTTCGAGCAGCAGTACCTCGATGGCCTGATCACCGCCGGTGAGCGCTACAACAAGGTGGTCGACGCCTGGTCGCGTTGCACCGAGGAGGTGGCGCAGGCGATGATGAAGGAGATCTCGAAGCAGGAAGCGGGCAAGCCCACCAACTCGGTGTGGATGATGTCCCATTCCGGTGCCCGCGGCTCGCCCGCCCAGATGCGCCAGCTGGCCGGCATGCGCGGCCTGATGGCGAAGCCGAGCGGCGAAATCATCGAGCAGCCGATCATCAACTGCTTCAAGGAAGGCCTGACCGTGCTGGAGTACTTCAACTCCACCCACGGCGCCCGCAAGGGCCTGGCCGACACGGCGTTGAAGACGGCGAACTCGGGCTATCTGACGCGGCGTCTGGTCGACGTGGCGCAGGATTGCATCATCGTCGAGAGCGACTGCGGTACCGAGCGCGGCATCACCGTGCGTGCGGTGATGGACGGCGGCGAGGTGATCTCCTCGCTGTCCGAGCGCATCCTTGGACGCACCGCGCAGCGCGAGGTGCTGGACCCAGCGAATGGCGAGGTCCTGATCCCGCGCAACCACCTCATCGAGGAGGCGGATGCTGAGCGCGTGGAGAAGGCCGGCGTCGAGGAGATGTACATCCGCTCGGTGCTGACCTGCGACAGCCGCTCCGGGGTTTGCGGCTTCTGCTACGGCCGCGACCTCGCGCGTGGCACGCCGGTGAACGCCGGCGAGGCAGTTGGCGTCATCGCCGCCCAGTCGATCGGCGAGCCCGGCACCCAGCTGACGATGCGCACCTTTCACATCGGTGGCGCGGCGCAGCGTGGCGCTGAGCAATCGGCGGTGGAAGCAACCTCGGATGGCACGGTGAAGGTCGCCAACCGCAACGTGGTGGCGAACAGCGCCGGCGCGCCGGTAGTCATGAGCCGTAACTGCGAGATCGTGCTGAGTGACGCGCAAGGCCGGGAGCGGGCGCGCTACCGGGTACCCTACGGCGCCCGGCTGCTGGTCGACGAGGGCGCGGCGGTCGTCCGCGGTCAGAAGCTGGCAGAGTGGGATCCCTTCACCCTTCCGATCATCACCGAGCGTTCCGGCGTGGTGGAGTTCGCCGATCTGATCGAGGCGGTGACCCTCTATGAGGAAACCGATCCGGTGACCGGCCTCACCTCGAAGGTGGTGCGCGAGCCGATCGACAAGGCACGCAACGCCAACCTGCGGCCGCGGCTGCTGCTGCGGTCCGAGGACGGGCAGGTACAGCAGTACTTCCTGCAGCCGGCCTCGGTGCTCAACATCGAGAATGGCGGGACGGTGAAGGCGGGTGACGTGCTGGCGCGGCTGCCACGCGAAAGCTCGAAGACCCGCGACATCACCGGCGGCCTGCCGCGTGTGGCCGAGTTGTTCGAGGCACGCCGGCCGAAGGATCATGCGATCATCTCGGAAGTCGATGGGCGCGTGGAGTTCGGCAAGGACTACAAGGCGAAGCGCCGCATCGTCGTGGTGCCGGAGCAGATCGGTGACGATCCGCCCACGCCGCGCGAGTATCTGGTGCCGAAGGGCAAGCACGTCTCGGTGCAGGAAGGCGACTACGTGAAGGCCGGCGACCCGCTGGTCGACGGCCCGCGCGTGCCGCACGACATCCTGCGGGTCCTTGGCGTGGAGGCGCTGGCCAACTACCTGGTCAATGAGATCCAGGATGTCTATCGGCTGCAGGGCGTGAAGATCAACGACAAGCATATCGAAGTCATCGTCCGGCAGATGCTACAGAAGGTCGAGATCCTCGATCCGGGCGACACGACCTACCTGATCGGTGAGCAGGTGGACCGCATCGAGTTCGACATCGAGAACGAGAAGCGGCTTGCTGTGAAGGAACGCCCGGCGCGGGCCGAACCGGTGCTGCAGGGCATCACCAAGGCGTCGCTGCAGACCACCTCCTTCATCTCCGCCGCCTCCTTCCAGGAGACGACGCGGGTGCTGACCGAGGCAGCGACGGCAGGGAAGGTCGATACCCTTGCCGGTCTGAAGGAGAACGTCATCGTCGGGCGGCTGATCCCGGCAGGTACGGGCTCGGTGATGAACCGCCTGCGGGCGCTGGCGGCGCAGCGCGACCGCACACGGCTGCCAGCGGCGCAGCCGGCACTGCCGGAGCCGGAAGGGCGACAGGCCGCCGAATAGGGCGCCTGCGCCGAGGAACAGGGGCCGGGTTCCGCAAGGGACCCGGCCCTGTTTGTTTCGGGCGTGCGGAAGATTGGCGGAAACTACACCAGTATTCGTTCACCTGCTTGACTCCCCCCGGGGTGGCGCGTAGTAAGCCCGCCCTTGGCGATGCCGGGCGCTGGTGCGCGGGCGTCGTCAGGAGTTAGGTCCACAACGCTGCGCAACCGGCGCCGCGGCCCCATCTACGGGGGTTCGCTGAGGCCGGGGGCGGGTCGGGGCGCCTGCAGGGGAGCGAGTAGCTCGCCTTGCGGGCATTGCGGCTTTTCGCGTCCCGTGGCCGGCGAAATTGCGAAGGGGCGTCATGCCGACGATCAACCAGCTCATCGCCCAAGGGCGCGAGCCGAACGCGAAGCGGAACAAGGTTCCTGCGTTGCAGGGCTGCCCGCAGAAGCGCGGGGTGTGCACGCGCGTCTATACGACGACGCCGAAGAAGCCGAACTCCGCGCTCCGTAAGGTGGCGAAGGTGCGGCTGACGAACGGCTATGAGGTCGTCAGCTACATCCCGGGTGAGGGGCACAATCTACAGGAGCACTCCGTGGTGCTCATCCGTGGTGGCCGCGTGAAGGACCTTCCGGGCGTGCGCTATCACATCCTTCGCGGTGTGCTCGACACTCAGGGCATTGCCAAGCGTCGCCAGCGTCGTTCGCTGTACGGCGCGAAGCGGCCGAAGTAGGGAGAGGCCCAGATGTCTCGCCGCCACAGCGCCGCCAAGCGCGAAGTCCTGCCGGATCCGAAGTTCGGTGATCTCGTGCTCAGCCGTTTCATGAACGTGTTGATGTACGACGGCAAGAAAAGCACCGCGGAGCGGATCGTCTACGCTGCCATGGACGCGCTGAAGCGCCGCGTCGGTCCCAATGGGGATCCACTGCGCATGTTCCATGAGGCGATGGATAACGTGAAGCCCGCTGTCGAGGTGCGTAGCCGCCGCGTCGGTGGTGCTACCTACCAGGTGCCGGTCGAGGTTCGGCCGGAGCGGCGTCAGGCGCTGGCGATCCGGTGGTTGATCGAGTCTGCGCGCAAGCGCGGCGAGAATACCATGGAGGAGCGGCTCTCCGGCGAGTTGCAGGACGCAGCGAACAATCGCGGCACCGCTGTGAAGAAACGCGAAGACACGCACCGGATGGCTGAAGCCAACAAGGCTTTCAGTCACTACCGCTGGTAACGACACCCGATCGGGGACGACGACAATGGCGAAGGCGAAATTCGAGCGGAACAAGCCGCACTGCAACATCGGCACGATCGGGCACGTTGACCATGGGAAGACGTCGCTGACGGCGGCGATCACCAAGGTGTTGGCGAAGACCGGTGGTGCGACGTTCACGGCGTACGACCAGATTGACAAGGCGCCGGAGGAGAAGGCGCGGGGGATCACGATCTCGACGGCGCATGTCGAGTACGAGACGGTGAACCGGCACTACGCGCATGTGGACTGCCCTGGCCACGCCGACTACGTGAAGAACATGATCACCGGCGCGGCGCAGATGGACGGCGCGATCCTGGTGGTGTCGGCGGCGGACGGCCCGATGCCGCAGACGCGGGAGCACATCCTGCTGGCGCGGCAGGTTGGCGTGCCGGCGCTGGTGGTGTTCCTGAACAAGGTGGACATGGCGGACCCGGACCTGCTGGAGCTGGTGGAGATGGAGGTGCGCGAGCTGCTGTCCTCCTACCAGTTCCCGGGGGACGACATCCCGATCATCCACGGCTCGGCGCTGATGGCGCTGGAGGACAAGCGTCCGGAGATCGGCGAGCAGGCGGTGCTGAAGCTGATGGCGGCGGTGGATGAGTACATCCCGCAGCCGGTTCGGGCGACCGACCGTCCGTTCCTGATGCCGGTGGAGGATGTGTTCAGCATCTCCGGCCGCGGCACGGTGGTGACCGGGCGGGTCGAGCGTGGCGTGATCAAGGTGGGCGAGGAAGTCGAGATCGTCGGCCTGAAGCCGACGGTGAAGACGGTGGTGACCGGGGTCGAGATGTTCCGCAAGCTGCTGGACAGCGGGCAGGCGGGCGACAACATCGGCGCGCTGCTGCGCGGCACCAAGCGCGAGGATGTCGAGCGCGGCCAGGTGCTGGCGGCGCCGGGCAGCATCACGCCGCACACCGGGTTCAAGGCCGAGGCCTACATCCTGACCAAGGAGGAAGGCGGCCGGCACACGCCGTTCTTCACCAACTACCGGCCGCAGTTCTACTTCCGGACCACCGACGTGACCGGGATAGTGAAGCTGCCGGACGGGGTGGAGATGGTGATGCCGGGCGACAACGTGACGATGGACGTCGAGCTGATCGCGCCCATCGCCATGGATGAGGGGCTGCGGTTCGCCATCCGTGAGGGTGGCCGCACCGTCGGCGCCGGCGTCGTCGCGCAGATCGTGAAGTA
>NZ_JACOMF010000249.1 GCF_014283215.1 Siccirubricoccus deserti | reverse complement strand
GGCGGATTTCAAGGCGAAGGTTGCTTTGGAAGCGCTGCGGGGTGAGTTGACGACGGCGCAGCTGGCGGCCAAGCACGGCATTCACCAGACCATGGTGGGCGAGTGGAAGCGACAGGCCATGGAGGGGCTGACCGCGGTGTTCTCCGGCAAGTCGGCCGCGCAGGAGAGCGCAAAGGTAGCCGAGGCGGATATCCAGAAGCTGCACGCCAAGATCGGGCAGTTGCTGGTGGAACGGGATTTTTTGGCGAAAGCGTCCGGTCGATGAGCCTCGAGCGGCGCCGCCAGATGATCGAGCCGGAGCACCCACAGCTGTCGGTGGTGCGGCAGTGCGAGCTGGTCTCGATCAGCCGGTCGGGGTTCTACCACCGGCCCACGGGCGAGACGGCGCTGAACCTCGAGCTGATGCGACTGATCGACGCGCAATTCCTGGAGACGCCCTGGTACGGCGCGCGGCAGATGGCGCGGCACCTGCGGCGCGAGGACTACGTAGTCGGCCGCAAGCGGATCCGGCGGCTGATGGCGAAGATGGGCCTGGCGCCGATCTACCAGCGGCCGCGGACGACGGTGCCGAACCCCGAGCACCGCATCTTCCCCTATCTGCTGCGGGATCTGGTGATCGACCGCCCGAACCAGGTCTGGTGCGCGGACATTACCTACCTGCCGATGCGCCGCGGCTTCCTCTATCTGGTCGCGGTGATGGACTGGGCGACGCGGAAGGTGCTGGCCTGGCGGGTGTCGAACACCATGGAGGTGGAGTTCTGCCTCGAGGTGCTGGAGGAGGCCTTGGGGCGGTTCGGGCGACCGGGGATTTTCAATACCGACCAG
>NZ_JACOMF010000248.1 GCF_014283215.1 Siccirubricoccus deserti | reverse complement strand
CCTCGCACCCACGGCAGGAGAACTTCGGCCGTACATGCCGGAGCACGCGGAACCGACCCGGTAGGTAGTCCAGCACCTCGGTCACGTCCTCGCCGAGGCGGCGCAGCGGTAATTACCCACCCCCTCTGACTTCTGCGGCGTAGCAGTCAGGCCGTGACAGTCGTCAGGATGGTGCCAAAGACGCTGGTGTTTGGCGCGAGGCGGGCGGTGTCGACCACGGTGCGCACGTCCGCCTCGCCCTGAGCGGCCCACATCGCACGATAACCGTTGGTGACCTTGCGTTGGATCACGGCGGGGCGGAGGTCGCGCTCGCCGGCGTTGTTCGTCGCCCCGACCTAGCCAGGCCAGTCGACAAAGGTCAGCAGCTGGTCGCGCGCTCGCCGCAGCTTCGCTTGCAGCGCCCGCGTCGGCTCGCAGCCGCTGGGGGTTGCCAGGATCGCGTCCAGCCTGCGCTCGAGTGCCCGCCGCTTGGCGGCCAGGGTAGAGGCGGCAAGGCCTGCGGCGGCGTCGGCCAGGTCGAAGGCTGAGCCAAGCCAGAGCTTGAGCCGGAACGGCACTGGGTCGTCGCTGGCCTCAAGTGCATACGCCACGTCGCGCGCCAGGTGTGCCAGGCAGGTCTGCTGGGCCAAGCCGTGGCCCTGCTGCGCCGCGTAGCGGT
>NZ_JACOMF010000247.1 GCF_014283215.1 Siccirubricoccus deserti | reverse complement strand
CCTCCTCGAGCCGATCGGCAACATCCCACCCGCCGAAGCTGAGGCGCGCTACTATGCCAGCCAGCAGGAGGTTGCGCTGGCAGCCTGACTCAAACTCCCCTGCCTCCGGCAAACCCGGGGCGGTTCAATCTGCCAGCGGCGTGCCACCTCGGTCACCACCGCGCCAGGCTCCAGCGTCTCCCCGACAATCCGCGCCTTGTCGTCGTCCGACCACTTCCGCCGCCGACCAGGTCCCGTCAGGATCTCGATCCGACGATACCCGACGCCCTTCGCGTCGTCTTTAACGCTATCCATAACCTCAACCTGAAGCTCCATGCTCCAGACCGACCCACCACAAACAGACCTCAGGCCGGAAGGCGGGCCCCGTCGCCGCGCTTACGATCTGAAGTGGTCCCCATCGGTCGGACAGTTTGGCGGCCTGGATAAGCTCGGTCCTGGTTGTCGTCAGGCCGCCAATTTGGCCATCTCGTCCGCCCCATAGGTCTCGTTGGGGGTCTGCCCGGCCAGCGCGCTATGTGGGCGTCCGGCATTGTAGTAGCCGATCCACTTCGACAACCCGGCCCGCAACTCCGAGCCGGTCTCGAAGGCGTGCAGGTAGACGCACTCGTACTTCAGGCTGCGCCATAGTCGTTCGATGAAGACATTGTCCATCCAGCGGCCACGGCCGTCCATCGAGATGCGCACTCCGGCCTGCTGCAGCACGCCGGTGAACCGCGGCGAGGTGAACTGGCTGCCCTGGTCGGTATTGAAAATCCCCGGTCGCCCGAACCGCCCCAAGGCCTCCTCCAGCACCTCGAGGCAGAACTCCACCTCCATGGTGTTCGACACCCGCCAGGCCAGCACCTTCCGCGTCGCCCAGTCC
>NZ_JACOMF010000246.1 GCF_014283215.1 Siccirubricoccus deserti | reverse complement strand
CCCACCTTGCCCGCCATCCGGCGCGCACTGCTGGCTCAGCTCGCTGCCGCCATCCGGCTGCGATGTCCCAGATGCCGCGAGTTCATCGACCTACACAAGCGCGAATGAAAGTGCCGAAGTAGTGCTAGTCGCCCGTGAACTACGGGGTTTTCAGGCGGCTAAGGCGCTGGGCAGGCGTCCCTCTCCGACCTGATGAGCGGAAGTCAACAGGCTGAGCAGGCACGCCAAGAGCCAGGCCAGCCAGGCACGGAGTAGACGGAGGTTGTGGCCTGCGGCGGCGAGGACGAGGTTGATCGCATCGCCTTCCGTGCCGCGCAGGAAGTTGCGGCCGAGATGGCCGTCGCTCTTCAGGTGGCCGATGACGGGCTCGATGGCGCTGCGGCGACGCCGCTCGCGGCGAATGGTGGGCGTGATGCCGCGCTTCTGGCCGGAGACGAACACGCGGGACTTGTCGGCGTCATGGCCGCGGTAGCCACGGTCGACATAGGCGCGTTCGATCTCAACCCCGGTGAGGCGCTCGGCAGTTCATGCGCGACAACTGGCTCTCGAACCGCATCTTCCGCTGCTATGACGACATCGTCGATCACTGCTGCCACGCCTGGAACAGGCTCGTCGAGCAGCCCTGGCGCATCATGTCCATCGGCCTGCGCGACTGGGCATATGGGCTCTGATCAACGAGATTTGGTATCAGCCCCTCGCGGAACTGCATGAGGGTGACGAGGGCGAGCCGCCAGGGCGCGTAGGCGGGCTGGCCGAGCGCGGGGTAGAGGCCGGCGAAGCCGGCGTCGGCGAACACCGCCCCGAGCCGGTCGCGCAGGAGCAGGTAGGGATTGCCGCGCCGGAACGCCGCCCGGGCGATGCGGGCG
>NZ_JACOMF010000245.1 GCF_014283215.1 Siccirubricoccus deserti | reverse complement strand
GCCGGCGAACAGCCATGACTTCCGCCCAAGGGCGATGCCACGCAGGGCGCGCTCGGCGGCGTTGTTAAAGGGCATGGTGCCTCCGGCACCACTGCCCGGTGGATGCGACCGCCCCGAGGGGGGTATTGGAGGTCCGCCGGGATAGGGGTGCCGGGAGCATGAAACGGCGGCAGGCCGTCCTAACGATGAGCCGCGAGCTCGAGTTGTTACGTGGCCGCCCCCTACGACTTGCCCGGCTGCGCTGCGAGCGCGGATCCGTAGATGTCGTGCAAGCCCGCCTGCTCCCGAATGCAACAGCAGGAGGAGAAGCATGCGTGTTATCGGCATGGACATTCACAGATCCTTCGCTCAGGTCGCGGTCCTGGAGAACGGGGAGATCACACGACAGCTGCGGGTAGACCTGCTCCATGGACCTGTCATCGAGTTTGTGCAGACGTTGAGCCGAGAAGACGACGTCGTGCTGGAGGCGACCGGCAACAGCGCGGCCGTGGAGCGCCTGATACGTCCTCACGTGCGGCGTGTGGTCGTTGCGAATTCCCGGCTTGTCCGCGCGATCGCCTACGCCCGCGTCAAGACGGACAAGATCGACGCGACGCTTCTTGCGAAGCTGCACGCTTCGGGCTTCCTGCCGGAGGTCTGGGTCGCGGACGACACGACCCTCGCCAAGCGGCGGCTGATTGCCGAGCGCATGGGCGTCCTCGAGCAACTGGTACGGACCAAGGGCAGGATCCAGTCGATCCTCCACTCCAACCTCATCCCCCGGTATAAGGGTCACCTGTTTGGGAAGGCGGGCCGGAAATGGCTCGACGGACTCCCGCTGCCGAACGAGGAGCGGGCGCTCCTCGAAAGGTTGGTGAAGGAACTCGAGCGTGTCTC
>NZ_JACOMF010000244.1 GCF_014283215.1 Siccirubricoccus deserti | reverse complement strand
CCGGGCGTCCAAAGACTGGAAGATGCCGCAGAGGGAGTGGAGCGCTGCCAAGGCGCAGTTCGCCATTCTCTTCCAGGACCGATTTGCCATCACCTGACCAACGCCGTCCCACACAAAATTCCTGACAATCTCAGTTTTTTTGAACGCCTCCTGCGCCGCGGGGTCGCTCTCGGGATGCTGCGGGCGGACCGACAGCCGGCGGAAGTCGAGCCGCCGCAGCAGCTTGCCAACGCTGCGCTCGTGCAGGCCGACGCCGAACTCGTGGGCAATCAGGTCGCGCAGGTCGACGCGCCGCCAGCGCACCAAGCCGCCGTGCAGCGCAGGGTCGGGGCCGCTCTCGACCCAGGCATCAACTTGAGCCTCCTGCTCGGGTGTCAGCCGCGGCTTCACGCCAACTGCGCCGCGCCGGTCCGCCAGGCCCGCCAGCCCTTCCGCGTTGTAGCGGTGCACCCAGTCGCACAGCGTCTGCCGGTCCATTCCGCAGCTCTCCGCCGCCTCCGCCCGTGAGCGCCCCTCCAGAACAAGCGCGATCGCCAGCATCCGCCGTGCCGCACGCGAATCCCGGCTCAACGCCGCAGCTGCCCGAAGATCACCAGCGGAATGCTCCAGCCGCGTCACCGCAATCGCTACCATCCCAGCCTCCAAATCGGCCAAGGACACAGCGAATCACACACCACAAGTCAGGGGAATCCCCCAGAAGTCAGCGTTTGGGGCCGTTGGTATAAGAGCCAATGGGTGAACAACTTGGTCGAGCGCCGAGGCACCAACCGCGCCATCGTCGCCGTGGCCAACAAGAACGCCAGGCTCATCTGGTCGCTCCTGGCGAAGGGTGAGGAGTACCGGCGGCCAGCAGCCGCATAGGTCCTTGCCACCAGCGT
>NZ_JACOMF010000243.1 GCF_014283215.1 Siccirubricoccus deserti | reverse complement strand
ATGACGCTGGAAACCATCGGCACCGTCAGCGACAATCCCTCAGTCAGCCTGTCCGCCGTGACAACCTGACCCGGCGGCCCAACCCGCCGAGGACCATCGCTACTACACCATGCGATGGGACACGACCGTGGGTAATGGTGCTTCACCGCTCCACGAACTACGAAGCTGGGGGTCAGGAGTTCGAATCTCTTCGGGCGCGCCATTTTTCCGCTTTTAGTTCAGGAACTCAAAGTCGCCCGGCCATCGAGCCGGGCGTTGTCGTTTTCGGGCATCCCACGCATATCCCCCGAATGGCGCAGGAAGGCCGGCGACCTCTACCCGCGCGGTTTCCACAGCGTTAGGGCTTCTCGTATCAACGGCCCTGGCGGATGACCGCTTGAGGTGGTTAGCGGCTGTAGATGGCTCGGCACCCGGATGTCGGCTCCACCCTCGTAACCCTATATAGGAGCAGGCCGCCTGAGCTCATTCCCAACGGCATAGTTTGGCCGATAGCGGCCTGTCCGCTCCCGGGTCGAGGCGCAGATGAGCAGACATTAGCGGCATGCCGGGCCTTGCCGCTTTCAACGCATTCTCATGCACCCGAGTGCCGTCCCTCAACGACCAGTCAGGCGCGATCCCCGCCTTCAAGGCGCGGACTGCCTATGGAAGGCTGACCGCGCTGCTCTCGCACGGGCGGATGTATGCCCCCAAGGGGGAGTGCCATCTGGGCCGCGCGGATCTCTTCGCCGCCGCCGAAGGCCTCGTGCTGGCGGCCATCCCGCCTGCCCAGCCAGAGGCCGGCTTCGCCACCCGGCTGCGCGCCGATGCCGCAGCGGTGCGGGACCGTCTGGCCATGCCCCTGCTGCTGGCGGCGTCCTGCACCTATCAGGGCGACGACCAGC
>NZ_JACOMF010000242.1 GCF_014283215.1 Siccirubricoccus deserti | reverse complement strand
CTGAGGGCTTTCTGGCCAGCCGGCGGAGCATGATGCGGATCATTGCCATGCGGACGAAGGCGGCGGCGATGCGGCAGTGTCGCTCGAAGTCGCGGGCGAGGCGGCGGTTGCGGCTGATCCAACCGATGGTGCGTTCGACAATCCAGCGCTTCGGCAGCACGACGAAGCGGTGGCGGTCACAGCGGCGCACGATCTCCATCCTCCATTGGCCGGTGCGCGCGACAGCGGCTGCCATCTTCGGCCCCTGATAGCCTGCATCGCCGATGATGCGCTCGATGAAGGGGAAGAGCCGCCGCGCCTGCCGCAGCAGCGGCTCGGCGCCGTCGCGGTCCTGCACGTCGGCCGGATGCACGATGACAGCCAGCAGCATGCCGATGGTGTCGGTCAGCAGATGGCGCTTGCGGCCGACGACCTTCTTGCCTGCGTCGTAGCCGGACGGATCGAGCGTAGAGCCCCTTTTTGAGCCGCCTTCGCCGTCTGGCTGTCGATGATCGCCGTGGTCGGACTGGCTTCCCGCCCGGCCTGCTCGCGCACTGCGAGGTAGAGGACATGGTGGATGCGCTCGATGGTGCCCTCCCACTCCCAGCGCGAGAAATAGTCCCAGACCGTGCTCTTCGGCGGCAGGTCCTTCGGTAGCGCACTCCACTGGCAGCCGGTGGAAAGCACGTAGAACACCGCGTTCAGCACCTCACGCACATCCACCGTGCGGGGCCGGCCGCCGTGCTTCGCCGGGCGGATCAGCGGCGCCACCAGCGCCCATTCGGCATCCGTCAGATCGGAGGGGTAGCGCAGCCCGCGCCGATCCGCCGCACGCCGATGCTCCGCTGTCCACGCCATCCTGCTTCCCCACAAATCGCCCGCAGGAGAAGGGAATCACATCCGA
>NZ_JACOMF010000241.1 GCF_014283215.1 Siccirubricoccus deserti | reverse complement strand
GGACTGGGCGACGCGGAAGGTGCTGGCCTGGCGGGTGTCGAACACCATGGAGGTGGAGTTCTGCCTCGAGGTGCTGGAGGAGGCCTTGGGGCGGTTCGGGCGACCGGGGATTTTCAATACCGACCAGGGCAGCCAGTTCACCTCGCCGCGGTTCACCGGCGTGCTGCAGCAGGCCGGAGTGCGCATCTCGATGGACGGCCGTGGCCGCTGGATGGACAATGTCTTCATCGAACGACTATGGCGCAGCCTGAAGTACGAGTGCGTCTACCTGCACGCCTTCGAGACCGGCTCGGAGTTGCGGGCCGGGTTGTCGAAGTGGATCGGCTACTACAATGCCGGACGCCCACATAGCGCGCTGGCCGGGCAGACCCCCAACGAGACCTATGGGGCGGACGAGATGGCCAAATTGGCGGCCTGACGACAACCAGGACCGAGCTTATCCAGGCCGCCAAACTGTCCGACCGATGGGGACCACTTCATAGCGGTGCTGCATCTGGTTGGACGCAGCGCGTCCAACCGTCGTTGGCCTCGAGCAGGACGGCGCCGATGAGGCGGCTGATGGAAGCCTCGGAGGGAAAGATGCCGACGACATCGGCGCGGCGCTTCACCTCCTTGTTCAATCGCTCCAGCGGGTTTGTCGAGTGCAGCTTGGTTCTGTGCTGCGCTGGGAACGCCATGTAGGCCAGCACGTCGTCCTCGCTGTCGTCCATCAGCGTGCCGAGCTTCGGCCGGCGGGGCCGCAGCTGGTCGGCGACGTGGCGCTATTGCACTGACTCATTCAGAAGGTGCAGGAAGTCTGGCGAGCTTGCTGAGGATGGTATCTGCAGGTTTGGTCCAGACGAATGGCCTGGCGGCTCTGTTGTGGTCACGGATGTAGCGGGTGATGGCGTCCTGCAGGTGGGG
>NZ_JACOMF010000240.1 GCF_014283215.1 Siccirubricoccus deserti | reverse complement strand
TGGCGGAGGCGGATGGGAATCGAACCCACCACCCGGGGTGAGCGGGTCGCCGGTTTTGAAGGTCGGGTCGGGAGGCGGCGGGATCGCCCCATCAAGCCAACATCGATGAAATCCCAAGGTCTTGGAGGGCGCGGCGCCGCGGCAGTCACTACGCCTCCTTTCTGGGTGGAGTCGGCACAGCGCCGGATAGGGCGACACCGCCGACGGGGGATGGCGTGATCGTCCCCCAGGAGTTCCCCTGCACGACCCTGACGTGCCGGGGATCGCTGACCGAACTCCTCCCGGCGGTCTGCGAACCTTCGGCCTCGGTTTGGCCGGGCACATGAGGCAGACGAAATCCTGCGCATGGCCCTCATGCCAACGGTCGCACTGGGGTCGTGCAACATCTGCCGTCGCGGCCTGACTGCCGTCGTAGAGGATCGTCCCCGCAAGTTCCTCCTGCACGATGCTGAACCCGCGGAATCGGCCAGCGCGACCTTGGTCTCGACGATCTCCTGCATGGTGGCGATCCCGCTCAGGGTTGGGTCCAGGGTCGGATTGATGGTCTCGGCGATCGTGGTCGGCACCGCGGCCAGCGTCATCCCATCGAGGTCTCGCATGGAGATCAGACGGAGGCTTTGATGATCGGCGCGTAACTGACGCGCGCGCGTTCGCCTGTCGGCTCACACCCACGGGCGGCTGGGTCGAACCGCGAGCCGGAGGCTCGCTCCCTCGACCCGCCGCAGGTCTGAGACGAGGTGTGGCCTCGGTGATGGCTGGACGAGGAATCGGTGGTACGACGCGCAGGCAGGACCGGTCTGGTACTGGCCCGGGCAGCATGCGTCGAGGAATTCCCCCGACATGTCGCTCTCCTATAGATACCAATTAGGAAAGTGACATCCGGGGGGAATTCCTGTCTCCCGGCT
>NZ_JACOMF010000024.1 GCF_014283215.1 Siccirubricoccus deserti | reverse complement strand
CAGCTTGCTGCGGTCGTACCGAGCCCGGTTCTCCTGCGTCCACATCGCCGCAGTTCTTCCCGCCCCGGCCGCCCACAGGCCAGTCACAACCCATTCAAATCATAGCACCTGTCCCCGGACGGACACTTAGAAGCGGAAGCCGAAATTAGCCCGGACGCCTGAAAAATTCTCGCCAGTGATGTAGCTCGCGCCGACATAGAATTCACCAGGATCGAAGCCGACCAGGCTGCGGCCGAGCGCGCCGAGCTCGGCCCCCACCGCGATGCCAAGCTCAATCGACCAGGGAAAGAGGCCGATGTCAGCGGTGCTGTAATTGCCGACGACGAAGCTCTGCCAACGCAGCTCCGTCACCCCCAGCCGGTAGCCCAGTGGGCCATCGGCTCGCAGCCCCGCCCGCAGCACCGTGCTGTCCGCAGTGACTGAAGCCTTGCCACGAGTCGGCTCCGCCGGCGGCTGTAACATCTGGGTGGCACGGCCATCGAAGGAGGACAGGTTGATGTAGCTGACCGAGGCGCCCGGCCGGATGTTCAATGTGCCCCAGCGATAGCGATACTCAATGATCGCGGCCGCCCCGGTCAGCAGCGTGTCGGTCCAGAAATTGACCCGCTCGGCCGGCACCGGGCTGCCACCCAATGGGGAGCGGTCGAGCTTGCCGGACCAGTGCTGGGTGCCGATTCCAACCATTGGGGTCAGCACCAAATCCGGCATGGGGCTGATCGGCCGGCCGATGTTGAAGCGCAGATCCCAGAGTGCGATGAATTGCCGCTCCGTCGCCAGAGCTCCTGCGGGACTGCCCGCAATGCCCGTCACACTCTGCAGCGTGGTCGTCGCCGCCTCGCCGTAGCCGCCCGTCAGCCGCAGTTCAACCGGGCCGAGCAGGCCAGTCTCCAACAATAAGCGCAGCGGCAGGGTGTAGACGTTGATCTTCGAAGTTGTGCTCTCGTCCTGATAATCGACGTAGCCGGCACTGGTGAAGCCCCCATTGGTCAGCAGAAAGAGGGAATAGGCGACATCCTCATTGAGCCGGCCAATGGGGCCTGGATTGCCCGGCAACGGCACGCTCTGCCCCTGCACTGGGCTGGAGATGCTCGTTGCCAGCAGGGCGGCGACGATGCGGCGCTTGGTACGACCATTCCCAGCATCCATTGAACCCCTCCTGTCAGGCGCCGGACCTGTGGCCGCTTCGGCCAAGTCAGCAGGATCAGCACGCCGTTTCGACTTCGGGCCTTTCGCGGCGAAAGAAGACAATACCCAAACCGCATCCAATATGAACCGGCAATCCTGCTGCCTGCGGCTGGCGCAAGGTGTCATCAAACCAGAGGAGCGTGGTGCCGATCCAGCGATGGTGAAGGTGTTGGCCCGAGCGCTTCGGAGGAAGCGGCTGCTGGAAGAGGGTCGCTATGCCTCCCTCAGCGAAATGGCGAAGGCCGAGAAGACCGACCGGGATGTCTCGGCAAGATGCTGCGGCTGACGCTGCTGGCACCAGATATTGTCGAGGCGGTCATGGACGGGCGGCAGCCGCCTCACATTGGGCCACCAGCGCTGCTCCAGTCGGTGCCCAGCATGTGGGACCGGCAGCGCTTTGCAGTTGAGGATCAGCGATGACGCCGCTGTAGTGGGTCCGGTTAGGCACTGAGCAAGGCCGCGTTGCTCAGCGCGGATCTGGTTCTGGGTGCGGTAGCCGTGCCGGGCGACGAACCGGGTAGCGCTGCAGTGGGCGACGAAGTCCTGGAGCCGGCGGCGCAGCTCTTCGATGGTGTCGAAGGTGTGCACCCATAAGAAGTTCTCTTTCAGGGTGCGGATGAAGCGTTCCGCGAAGCCGTTGCCCTCGGGCTGGCGCACGAAGGAGGGCGAGCTCTCGATATCAGGGAAGGTGATCTTGTCCTGGAAGTCGCTGGACATGTAGTTCGAGCCGTGGTCGTGGCGGAGGGGGAGACCCTTGGCCGCGTCTTTCTCGATGCGGCCGAAGTGGCGAAGGGCGCCCTGGCGCATGGGCCCGAGCGCCTCGATGCGGTTGCCGGAGCGGGCGGCATGGTTGCCGACGTACTCGCCGGAGAAGTGGTCAACGGCGACGAAGACCTGGGCCCGGCCCTCGGTTAGGGTAACGGTCTCGGTCATGTCGGTACCCCACATCACGTCCACTGCGGTGGTGGTGATGGTGCCATCGTGCGCGCGCTGCTCGGGACGGCCGACGCGGTGTGGCGCGAGCAGGCCATGCTGGCCCATGAGGCGGCAGACCCGCCGGGCCGATGTGTGGATGCCGGCATGGCGCAGTCGGGCCCAGATCTTCCGGTAGCCTTCGCCATGCAGACGCGAGCCAAGGATCCGGGCGCGAATGTGCTCGAGCAATGAGGCATCGGAGCAGGCGCCGACCGGACCTCGACGCACCAAGCTAACCGATCCCATGGCGCCGGCCGCCGGCCGCCGTGCGATGGCGGTAAACCGTGGCGCGGGAGAGCCGCCAGACCCGGGCAACCTTGGCCAGGCCATAGGCGCGGCTCGTGGCCGGAGAGATGGTCCGGCTCACCGCCTCGACCTCCTGCGGCCCAAAGGGCGGCGATCTTCCGCTCCAGCAGCTCGTTGGCCATGGTGACCTCGCCGAGCTTGGCCTTGAGGCGGAGTAGTTCCACATCGCGGCTGTCACGCTCGCGCTCCTTCATCGGCACCTCTGCCGCAACCAGGGCGCGGTCACGCCACTCGCTCAGTCGGGCGACGGTGACGTTGAGCTCGCGGGCCACGGTCTCCAGCGGCTCACCGCGCAGCAGGCGGGTGACGGCGGCCAGCTTGCGCCGGGCGGAGTCGCGATGCTCCGGCCCGGCACCGCCCGAGGGGGCGCCAGCGTCAGCGATCTGGGCACCCACCGGCGCCCCCACGGGCTTGTCGCTGTGGTTCTGGTCCATCGGTCTGACCTCCGGTTGCGGTGACCTCTACCGCAGCCGGCTGTCTCATCGAACCGTGCCGCACCCCAGCCTGCTGACGCCACCTCATCAGACCAGACACGCGGCCAGCCAAGAGCCCCTGGCCGCCTGAAGCCCCCGTAGTTCACGGGTGCCTACAGAGCCAACTGGCGGGCGATGGCCGCCGCGGTCGCGGTGCGCTCCTGCACAAGGTAAAAATGTCCGCCGGGGAAGCGCATCTTCTCAACTGGACCAGCAACGAGAGAATGCCATCCGGCCCAAGCCGCGTCGGTGCATTGAGGGTCGGTCAAGCCGCCCATCAGAGTCAACGGCACTTGGAGAGCAGGTTGCGGCATATCGACATAGCTCTCGACGGCGCACATGTCGGCCCGCAAGACCGGCAGGAACATCCGAAGCAACTCGGTGTCCGCAAGTACTGTGGCGGGAATGCCCTCATACCGTCGGGAGACTTCTGCGACGAGAGTAGCGTCGTCGAGCTGAGAGAGTGGTTGCTCTACCATCGCCTCGCATGGGGCCCGGCGGCCGGAGATGAACAGCCGACGCGGCGGAGTTAAGCACTGCCGTTGTAGCAAGCGAGCAACTTCGAAGGCGATGATAGCGCCCATGCTGTGGCCGAAGAAGGCGAAGGGCAGCGCCGGCAGCGCCGCAATGGCCGAGGCGGCGCCTTCCGCCATGGCGGCAATGCTTTTCAGCGGCGCCTCGCGCAGTCGCGCCTCGCGACCGGGCGGAACAATGGCGAGAGTTTCGACATTCGGCGGCATCAGTCGAGCCAGTGGATGGAATGCGGCAGCGCCGCCGCCTGCGTGGGGAAAGCAGATTAGCCGCAGGGTGCTTGGCGCTTGCTGCTTGAAGCGCACGCACCAAGCTGTAGCTTCGCCTTTCACTGCCATCGCCATTCTGCGTTCTCCGGTGCTGAAGCTGTGGTTCGTACCTCAGCCTACGCACGATACCGCTGCGGATTGTCGTTCTAATACCAATTCCCACAGCCGGTGACTCACGGAACGGGGTTCCCTGACTCGGTGATGATGTGATTCAAGCCAGCGAGCATCCAGACGCTCGTAATGGCGTGCGCCGTTGCCCTGCGTTCCGGCCTCTCTGCCGCCGAGCTTCGACTTTCGGCACGCGGAGCAGGGACGCGCCCCAGGCTAGGCGGCTATTGCCCCTGGCGGCGATCTACGATGACGGCATGCGCTTGGAGGCGGCGAGGCCGGGTAATCTCACCCTGCAGTGACAGGTCAGGACACACCCGCAGCCTCAGGTCGCGCTCCGCCTGCCGCACCCCCTTCCGCAGCGTCTCCGCTGTGCTCCAGCACCATTCGCACCGCATGTTGCCGGACCCCGGGCGAAAACCGGTGCAATGTCTTCTTCATCATGGCTGCAACCTCCCAAGGTTCGAAGCATCCGGCAAACCCGGCGGGGTTCAGTGGCCGCTTCGGCTTTTAGCCCGACCATTGGGCTCGCCGCCCTCAAGGTGGTGGTCGAGTTCGGCGTTCAGCACCCGTTCGGCCTGGGCCTTCTTGAGCCTGCCCAGCGGGCCCCATCGGTGCCCGCGAGAATTTGAGGTGCTGCCTCGAACGAGCGCATCATCCGCCGGGTCCTGGCCCACCGGCCATGGGATTGCATCCTGCTGCGCGCGGATTGCGGCTTCGCGCGTGAGGTGTTGAGGGCGTGGTGCGAGGCCAACCCGCGCTTCGTCGTCATGTCGCTCCGCCCCGCCGAGATCGACGCCCGCAGCCTCTACGAGAGGGTCTACCGCGCGGTGGGCGGCACGGAAAACAGAGCGAAGGAATGTCAGCCGGACCTGTGTCGAAGGCCTCGGCCGCCACCATGCGGGCCAACCAGTTGTGGCTGTGGCTCGCATTGGTGGCCTACGTCCCGCTCCGCGCCCTGCGCCGCATCGGCCTTGCCCAAACCCCGTTTGTCGAGGCCACCTGCCGCACGCTCCGTCTCTCCCTGCTGCGGATCGGCGCCCGGGCTCGCTGGTCGGTCCGATGCATCAAGGTCGCGATGACCTCGGCGCGCCCGCACCAGAGCGAGTTCGCATTGGATCATGCTAGACTCGCAGGTCTCGGGCCAGCCTGACGGTCCAGACACCGCAAGTCACCATACTCAGGCAGCAGCTCAAGCATCAGAGCACGACGCTCTGGTGAGACGGTCGGGAATAAAGATTGCACCCCCCTCGGCAACAGCGCAAACTTTGTGCCGCGGGTTGAGGTGACCAGATGAGCGTGTCTTTCTCGCAGCAACGCTGCGCCTGTTGCGGCGAGGATCGGCGCGTGTCCAACCGTCATGATCTCCGCGCCAGCACCCGCCACATCAGGACACGCCGCCGGAGCACACGCTGCCGATCTGGCTGCCGACGTCATCATCTCCGGCGCCATTTCGCGCACGCTCTCGCCCATGCTGCGCTCCTGTCTGTCGACGGCGCGTCAGAGTGTGGTGTTGCGCTGCGTGGAGCGCGTTTTCGGCAGCGCCCCATGCACTTACGCAGCGGTGCTGCGGCCCTTGCTGCACCACCACTGGCTACTCGTGCCGGTGATTCTGGATTTTGGTGGAAGCGGCTGTCTGGCGACACAGAGGATCACCGCCGAGTTCGCCCCGGTGGAAGACCCTTGTTATATTTTTGCCCGTTTCCAGGGGCCACCCGCCGCCAGTTTCGAAAAGAAAACCGAGCAGGCGCAGGCCATCGCCGCGGTTTCGACGCCGTGTCCGAGTGCCGGACTTCCCCGATCCTGGTCGGCGCGCCGTCGCGCAACGAGGGCTTCGCGTTTCTCGTCCTGGCGCTATGGGATGCGCGACAGCGCAACATGAAGTTTGTCAGCCGGTCGATCAAATCAACGCTCGATGGAATTGCCGGAGCCCGTCCAAGCGTGATTGCCCCGACCCACTTGGCAGGCGGCCAAGCACCCGTGCAGTTCGTGGTGCGCACGACCGGGAAATGTAATCAGTTGTCGCAGGTAACGGATGATTTCGTGCGCCGTGCCCAGCAGGACCCTGGACTCGCCCGGCCGTTGTCGGATCTTTCCTTGGCGGTGCCACGCGGTGACGTGCAGATTGACAAGGCACTGGCGGCGAAGCTGAAAATCCCCTTGTCGGTGATCGGCGAAGCGTTGGCCAAGATCCTGCGCAGATGCAATGTCAGCTGCTTCTCCTGGTCGGGTGGGTTTTATCGCGTCGTGCTGGAACTGGAGGCACCGGCTCGCAATAGCTGCAGCGCGCCCGATGAGGTTCCGGTGCGCGCGAACGTTCAACTCACTGCGACATTGCCCGAGGTGTCCGCGCCGCATCCGCAGGCGGTCAGTTCCGACGGTCTCGTTGCGGCGCCCGGCGAATGATGTCGTTGCTTGCAACGCCGCGGCAGCGCCAGGAACCGGTGACAGAGCGCCCGGTCGGCAGCGACGATATCGCCGTAGTGGGCATGTCCGGCCGCTTCGCCGCGGCGGCCGACCTCGCGGCCTTTCGTGAAGCGGTATTGACCGGCGATTCTCTGATCGGCCCGGTGCCGGAAGGGCGGTTCGGCTGGATCCTGCCGCCGCGCGGGGCCATGGCGCAGGCACGCGGCGGCTTCATCGCAGATGTCGACCGCTTCGACGCGGCGCTGTTTGGCATTGGAGACCGCGAGGCGGCGCGCATGGATCCGCAGTCCCGCCTGCTGCTGCAGGCCTGCCGCGCAACGCTGGAGGATGCCGGCCATGCACCGCGAGGTCTTGCCGGCTGCTGCGTCGGGGTCTTCGTCGCCAACACCTTCCAGGAATGGGTGCACCGGCTGCGCCAGCCCGGCCGGGTGGAGCGTATCCGGCTGACGGACATGACGATCTGCATGCTGGCCAGTCGGATTGCCCGCGCCTTCGATCTCCGAGGGTCGGCGGAGGTGGTGAATGCCGCGTGCAGCGGCGGGCTCCTGGCGGTGCACCGGGCCTGCATGGCGCTTCGGGCGGGGGAATGCGAGGCGGCGCTCGCCGGCGGGGTCAGCTTGATCCTGGCCGGCGACGGCTATCTGGGCGAGGCCCGCGCCGGCATGCTCAGCGCCGATGGCAGGAGCCTCGCCTTTGATTCCGCTGGAAACGGTTTCGTACGCGGGGAGGGGGTCGGCGTGCTGTTGCTGAAGACCCTGGCGCGGGCCCGGGCGGATCGCGACGCGGTGCATGCCGTTATCCGTGGTTCGGCCGCCGGGCATGGCGGCGCTGCGGGCGGCTACAACGCAGACGCGGCAGCGTCGCAGGCCGATGCGGTAGCCAGGGCATTGCGCAGTGCCGGGGTGGACCCCGCCAGCATTGGCTACCTGGAATTGCAGGCGGCCGGGCGCCCGTCGGAGGAAGCCGCGGAACTGGCCGTCATCGCCGCAGGATTCAGGCAGGCGGCGGCAGAGGGGGCGCCGCTTCCGCAGCCCCTCACCGGTGCCCTGAAGCCACTGACCGGGCATATGGAGGCGGCTTCCGGGCTTGCCCAGCTCGTCAAAGTAGCGGCCATCCTGCGGGACGGAGTGGTGCCGCCGATCGGCGGCCTCAGCGAGGCTGCGGAGGCGGTGCGAGCCGCCTGGCCCGGGCTCGGGCTGCCGGTGGCAGCGCTCCCCTGGCCAGACCAAGCGACGCCGCGGCGAGCCCTGGTCAGTGGCTACGGCTTCGGCGGCAGCCATGTGCATCTCGTCCTGGAAGCGGCGCCGGACGACTGTGTCGCAATGCCGCCGGCGCCGCGAAGTCGGCAGCCGCGCGCCTTCCTGCTTTCCGCCGCGACGCAGGCCCTTCTGGCGGATGCGGCGGGGCAACTCGCCTCGGCGCTCAGCGGAGGCGAGGTTCCGCCGGCCGAGGATGTGGCCTTCACCTTGCTGGTGGGCCGGGATGCGATGCCGGAGCGGTTGGCCATTCTGGCCGAGGATGTCGCTGGCCTGACTGAACAGTTGGCCGCCTTCGCCGCGGCGCCGGACCGCCGAGGTTCCTGGCGTCGAGGGAGGGCAGGGGGGGGCATGCCGCTGCTCGGCGCGGCCGAGGAAGACCGGGATTGGCTGTCGCGCCTGATCCAGCTGGGGCACTGGCCGAAGCTGGCCTCGCTGTGGTGCAGCGGGCTGGAGATTGATTGGCCCGCACTGGCTGACGTCCTGCCGGGTCGCCGCGTCAGCCTGCCGCCGATGCCCCTGGCGGCGACGCGGTTCTGGATGGAAGACGACACGGCGCCTGCGGCCATCGCTCCGGCCCCGGCCCCAAGTATTGCGCCAGGTATTGCGCCAGGATCGGGCGAGGACAGGCCACGCGAGATCCTGCTTGGCCTGCTCGCGGAGACGCTGGGCGTGGCCGATACCGCATCTTGGGCAGATACCGACAGTCCTGCCGCGCTCGGCCTGGACAGCATGGCGGCGGCGGAATTGCGCGGCCGCATCGTCGAGTGCTGCGGCGGGGAAGCGCCCCCGCTGGCGATGCTGTTGCAGGCGCCCGACCTCAGGGCGCTGCTGGCGCTAGTGCCGCCGATCGCCGAAGGGGCGAGGAAGGCGCCCGTAACGCCGGACCCGGCGGCGCGATATGCGCCTTTCCCGACCACCGACATCCAGTTTGCCTATCTCATGGGCCGCCAGGAAGGCCGGCAGCATGGCGGCTTCGGCTGCCAAGTCTATTGGGAGTTCGATCGCCCGCGTTTCGATGTCGAGCGGCTGACGGAGGCATGGAACCGGCTGGTCATCCGGCATGACATGCTGCGCGTGATCTTCGCGCCGGATGCGACGCAGCGCGTGCTGCCGACCGAGAGGGCCGGGCCGATCGAGATCCCGCTGCACGACTGGTCCGCGGCCAGTGCCGACGTAGCAGCGCGTGAGCGTGCCGCTCTGGCCGAACGCTTCCGCACGGTGGATTTCGATCCAGGCCAGTTCCCGCTTTTCCGACTGGCGGTCACGCGGGATGCCGCGGGCGACCGACTGCACCTCGCGCTGGACCTGCTGGTGGCCGATGGCCCCAGCCTGTTCCTGCTCATGGAGGAATGGGCGGCGCTGTACGAGGCGCCGGACCGGCCGCTGGCGCCGCTCAGCCTGGGTTTCCGCGACTACGTGCTGGCGCAGAAGCAGTGGGAGCAGGACGCCGCGGCGGCCGCCGACCTTGCCTATTGGGAGGCGCGGCTGGACAGCCTGCCTGGCCCGCCGGCCCTGCCGATCCTGCCTGGCCCGCCGCCCGGCCGGCCCGCCTTCCTGCGCCATGAGGAGGTGCTGCCTCTGGCGGTCTGGCGCCGCTTCGAGCAGGCCGCGGCGGCACATGGAGTGACGGCCAATGCTGCATTGATGGCAGCCCTCGCCGAGAGCATCGCAGCCTGGGCCGAACGGCCCGAATTCTGCCTGAACGTGACCCTGGCCGGCCGGCGCCCGATACATCCCGAGGTGTTCCGGCTGGTTGGTGATTTCACCAGCAATGTGCTGCTGGCGGTGCCGGCACGTGGCGAGCGCGACTTTGCCACGCATGCCGCCGCGCTGGCAGCGCAATTGGCCGCGGATATCGAGCATGCCGGCTGCTCCGCGGTGAAGGTGCTGGGCCAGCTGGCGCGACGCCGGCAGGCCCCTGTGACCATGCCAGTGGTCTTCACCGCCGTACATGGCTACGGCGCGCTACTGAAGCGGCCGGTGCGGATCGACGCGATCGGCGCCTATCGCGCCGGGGCCACCCGCACGCCGCAGGTCTGGCTCGACGCCCAGTCACTGGAGGCGGCCGACGGACTGCATCTGTCCTGGGATGCGATGGAGAGGGTCTTCGCCCCCGACATATTGGCGGACATGTTCGGCGGCTTCGTCGCCCGGGTGCGGCGCCTCGCCGAACTGCCGGAGGCCTGGGTGGCGCCGCCGCCCGGGACGGTGCCGGCACCGCTCCGTTCCGCCAATGCCACCGCCGCCCGGTTGCCCTGGGAGCCGGTCTTCGCCGGCATCCTGCGCCAGGCCGAAACGGCGCCGCAGCGGGAGGCGGTCATCGCCCAGGATCGCCGGCTGGATTTCGCCACCCTCGTCGGGGAGGCCACCATGCTTGCGGCACGGATCCAGGCCGCGGGCGTGGTGCAGGGCCAGCTAGTCGGCGTGGTCATGCCGAAAGGGTGGCGGCAGGTGGTGGCGGTGCTGGCGATCGGCCTCGCAGGGGCCGCCTATGTGCCGGTGGAATTGCCGCTGCCGCCGGCGAGGATCCGGTCCCTGCTGCAGCGCGCCGGGGTGGCGCTGGCCTTGACCCATGCGGCGCCGGAGGGGCTCGACTGGCCCTGCGCGGCGACCGATCTCGATACCTTGGTGGCCGCGGCCCCGCTGCCCTGGCGGCCCTGCCGGCCAGCGGCGAGCGACCTTGCCTATGTGCTGTTCACCTCTGGTTCGACCGGGGAGCCGAAGGGCGTGGCCCTGCAGCATGGCGCGGTATCCAACACGCTCCATGACGTGAATGGCCGCTTCGGGGTCGGGCCAGAGGATCGCGTCCTCGGGCTTTCCTCGCTCGGCTTTGACCTTTCGGTCTGGGACATCTTCGGCGTGCTCGGGGCAGGCGGGGCCCTGGTGCTGCCGGCGGCGGAGTCGGTGCGCGACCCGGCCCATCTGGCAGCGCTGCTGGCGCGGGAGCAGGTGACGCTGTGGAACTCCACTCCCTCCTATCTGAAGCTGGTGGTGGAGGCCCCGGGCATCGCATTGGCGGGCTCGCTGCGGCTCCTCATGCTGTCGGGGGACTGGATCCCGCTGCCGCTGGCCCGCCGGCTTCGGGCCGAATACCCGGCGGCGCGGCTCGTCAGCCTCGGCGGGGCGACGGAGGCGGCCATCTGGTCGATCTGGCATCCGGTAGACCGGGTGGAGGAGGGCTGGCGCAGCGTTCCCTATGGCCGAGCCATGGCGAACCAGCGATTCTATGTCCTGGACGAGGCGCAGCGCGCCTGCCCGATCGGGGAGGTGGGGCAGTTGCATATCGGCGGCGCGGGGCTCGCTGCCGGCTATTGGCGGGATGAGGCGTCCACCGCGGCCAGCTTCATTCGCCACCCCGAAACCGGAGAGCGGCTGTACCGCACCGGTGATTACGGCCGCGTCCTTGCCGATGGCGGTATCGAATTCCTCGGCCGCCGGGACGCCCAAGTGAAGATCGGCGGCCATCGGATCGAGTTAGCGGAAGTCGAAGCCGGGTTGCAAGCGGTGCCGGAGATGCTGGAGGCGGTGGCATTCCCGGTGACCGATCCCGGTGGCAACCAGCGGCTGGTGGCGGCCTATCGCCACCGCTCCGGGCTTGCCGAGAGCGAGATCCGCGCCGCGCTGGCCGCCAGCCTGCCGTCCTACATGGTGCCTGGCCTGCTGCTGCCGCTGGAACGGATGCCGCTGACGGAAAACGGCAAGGTGGACCGCAAGGAGTTGACCGCCCTGGCACTGCGGCGGATGACCGGCGCATCGGCGGCTGCGCGAGACTCCACGCCGCCGGCGACAGCGGAAGCTCCGCCGACCGTTCCGGTGGAACAGGTGGCGGACTTGGCGGCGAGAGTGGCAGGGATGCTCGGCACGGCGGGGGTCATCAGCGACAAGGATGGGCGGGACCGCTTCGTTGCCGGGGCGCCGGCGATGCGGCGTGACCTTGTGGCGCTGCCCTCCCTAGCATTCCCGGTGCCGACGGGCGATGCGCCACCGGTGCGGGTCTCGACCCGACATTTCCGCTCCGCTTCCGTCACCCAAGGGCAACTCGCCGCCCTGTTGGCGCCGCTGCGCGAGGTGGCAACCGAGCAGGGACCGCGCCGACGCTATGGTTCGGCCGGGTCCAGCTACGCTGTGCAGCTCTATCTGCTGGTGGGTGAGCAGGGCTGCGAGGGGCTGGCGGCAGGGCTCTGGCACTACCTGCCCGCGCTGCACCGGCTGGTGCATCTGGGGCCAGCACAGGTCCAGCCGAGCGCCCTCCATGTCCCGTTCAACCGCAGCATGGCGGCGGCGGCGGCCGTCTCGCTACTGCTGATCGGCGACCTCGCGGCGATCCGTCCTCTCTATGGCGAGATGGCCGAGGAGCTGCTGCGGATCGAGGCCGGCTGCATCAGCCAGTTGCTTGCCGATGCGGCCGCGGCCGAAGGGCTTGGGCTGTGCGCCATCGGCTGGCTGGACATTGTGCCGCTGCGGTCCGGGCTGCGGCTCTCACCGGACCACATCTTCCTGCATGCGATGGTGGGCGGCCAGCCTGCCGCCGTCGCCGAGCCGGGGTCGGTCCCGATCCAGCTCCAGCCGCAAGCTGCGATAGGGGCGCGCCCGGCCCGGCAGGACCGCTGGGTCGCCTTGGTGCGGAAGGCCTGGGAGGAGGCGCTCGAACACTCCGACTTCGCCGATGATGCGAATTTCTTCGAGGTCGGCGGCAATTCCTTCCTCGCGGTGGCACTGCAGGCCAGGCTGGCGCAGACGCTGAACCCGGCGCCCTCGGTCACCGACCTGTTCCGCTACCCGACCGTGCTGTCCCTAGCCGTGCTGCTTGCCGGGTCAGACGGTGCGCCACAGGCGTCGGCGCTGCCAGTCTCGCCGCCGGCTGGCTTGGCCGAGGACCCGCTGGCGGCCCGGCGGGCCCGCCGCAATGCGGCACGCCGACCCCTTGCCCATTTCGCAACCGCCGTACCGGGCGGGACATGGCGGTGACCCGATGACAGAGCCCCCCGCATCGCCCGGCTTGGTCGCCATCGTCGGCATCGGCTGCCGGCTGCCTGGCGCCGATGATCCGCAGGGCTTCTTCCGCAACCTCGCCACCGGCCGGGATGCGGTGCGCCGCGCCGCGCCGCATGCAGACGGCGCCATCGCCGCCTTCGGTGCTTTGGACGCGCTGGAGGAATTCGATGCAGGCTTCTTCCGCTTCATCCCCCGCCATGCTGCGCTGCTGGCACCGGAGCAGCGGGTGCTCCTCGAATGCGCCTGGTGGGCGCTGGAGGACGCCGGCTATGTGCCGGATGCGGTGCCCGGCAGCGTCGGCGTTTTCGTCGCCTCGGCGAAATCCAGCTACCGCCAGGGAGCACCGCGCAACGGGGCGGAGTGGCTGGTAGCCGACAGTGCAGTCGGGCAGGACTACGCGGCGACCCGTATCTCCTACAAGCTGAACCTGCGCGGCCCGAGCCTTTCCGTGGGCAGTGCAAGTTCCGGCTCCCTCGTTGCGGTGCACATGGCCTGCGAGGCCCTGCTGTCCGGCCAGTGCGACATGGCCCTGGCGGGTGGCGCCTCGGTGACCCTGCCGCAGGACCGATACCGCTACGACCCATCGCTGATGCTCGCCGCCGATGGATATTGCCGGCCCTTCGATGCCGCCGCCGGCGGCACGGTGCCGGGCAATGGCGGGGCGATGGTGGCGCTGAAGCTGCTCGACCTAGCAGTGCAGGATGGCGACCAGATCGTCGCGGTGATTCGTGCCGGCGCCGTCAACAACGACGGCGGAGGCAAGGTCGACTTCTACGCGCCCTCCCAGGAGGGGCAGGAAGCGGTGCTGCGCGAAGCCCTGGCCATGGCGGGGCTTTCGCCGGCCGATATCGGCTATATCGAGGCACACGGCACCGGCACGCCGCTGGGCGACCCAATCGAGGTCGCGGCACTGCAGGGCGTGTTCGGCCCGGCCGGACTGCCGCCGCGCAGCATACCCATCGGCGCGCTCAAGGGCAGCATCGGCCATCTGCACACCGCCGGCGGCGTCGCAGGCCTGGTGAAAACCGCGCTGATGCTGCGGCACCGGATGCTGGTGCCGAGCCTGCACTACAGCAGCCCCAATCCGCACAGCGTCCTGCAGGACTCCGCCTTCGCGGTCTGCACCGAGACCCGGCCCTGGCCGCAGCCGGAGGCAGGCCTGCCACGGCGGGCCGGGGTCAGCTCCTTCGGGATCGGCGGCACCAATGCGCATCTCGTGCTGGAGGAAGCGCCCGCGCCGCCGGGCCGGCCGGCGGAAGAGCCGGGCACATGGCATGTCGTGCCGCTCAGCGCCCGTTCCCCGGCGGCGCTGGCGGCGCAGCGGCAGCGGCTGATCGCCTTCCTCGAAGCGGCGCCGGGCCATGAACTACGGGACATTGCCTTCACGCTGCAGGCCGGGCGGCGGCATTTCGCACATCGTCTGGGGCTGGTGGCGAATAGCCTGGGCGGCCTGCTGGCGTCGCTGCGAGGCGAGGCGGTAGCGCCGCCGCCGCCGGCCCTGGCTGCCATGGTCCAGGGCTTCGAAGCCGGCGGCGAGGCCAGCTTCGCGCCGCTGCCGCAGGCGCGGCGCGTGTCACTGCCCGGCTATCCCTTCGAGCGCCAGCGCAATTGGATCGACCAGGCCGATACAGCGCCTGACCCTGTCGCGGCACCGGCAACCGCGGCCCTGGTAGCTACGCCGGCCGAGGGTCTGCTGCCCTTGCTGCGCGGCGTGCTGGCGCGCTGCCTGGACCTTCCGGTCGAGGAGATCCCGGCGGAACTGGGCTTTGGTGAAATGGGGGTGGAGTCCATCGTGGCGCCGCTGCTTGCAGACGAGCTGGCGGCGGCGACGGGGCGGGAGGTGACACCGCAGGATTTCTACAACCACCCCACGCCCGCGCGGCTGGCGGCGGCCCTGCAGCGGCGCGCCGGCCCGAAGGCGCAGCCTCCGGCGCCTGGACCGGCAGTGCCGGTTCCGGCCGATGCCCTGGCCATCATCGGCATGGCGGGGCGATTCCCCGGCTCGCCGGACCTCGATGCCTTCTGGCGGCTGGTCGCCGAGGGCCGCAGCACCGTGGGCCCCTTGCCCTCCGGGCTGTGGAAGGGCGCCGAGCGCCACGTCGGCGGCATGTTGCCGGACCACGATGCCTTCGACGCCGGATTCTTCCGTATCTCGCCGCGCGAGGCCCGGCAGATGGACCCGCAGCAGCGCGTCTTCCTGGAGGAATGCTGGCACGCCCTGGACGATGCAGGGCTGGTCGCCGCAGGGCTGGAGGGGAGGGAGATCGGGGTATTCGCCGGGGCGCAGGCCAGCGACTATCCGCGGGAAGGTGACACCAGCCACGGCACCATCGGCCGCTCGCTGGCCGTGCTTGCCGCGCGGGTCGCCTATGCTCTGGACCTCAGGGGCCCTGCGCTGACGGTCGACACCGCTTGCTCATCCGCACTGACCGCGCTGCACCTGGCGGCACAGTCCCTGCGGCTTGGCGAATGCGAGCTTGCGCTGGCCGGGGGCGTGTCCATCGCCATGCCCTATCCGCAGGCCCATGGCTTCTTCGCCGATGCCGGGCTGCTCTCGACTGGCGGTGCCTGCAGGCCCTTCGCCGCCGGGGCCGATGGCATCGTGCCGGCCGATGGGGTCGGCGTGGTCGTGCTGAAGCGGCTGGCCGATGCGCTGCGGGATGGCGACACGCTACGCGGCATCATCCTCGGTTCGGCTGTGAACCAGGATGGCCGCACGAATGGGATCACCGCACCGAACGGGCCGGCACAGACTGCGCTGATCACCGGCCTCTACCGGCGCGCCGGCATCGACCCGGCCAGCATCGGCCTGATCGAGGCGCATGGCACCGGGACCCGCATGGGCGACCCGATCGAGCTTGCGGCGTTGGCGGATGCCTTCGGCGGGGCCGGCTGCGCCATCGGGTCTGTGAAGGCCAATATCGGCCATGCACTGCCTGCGGCTGGCATCGCCGGGCTGCTCAAGACACTCCTGGCGATGGAGGCCGGCCAGTTGCCGCCGAGCCCACCGCATCTCGGCCAGGGCGACCAGGTGCCGCTGGGCGATGGCTGCTTCCACGCGCTGGGGAGGGCGATGCCCTGGCCGGTGGGCCGCCGCCGCGCAGCCATCAGCGCTTTCGGCTTCGGCGGCACCAATGCGCATCTGGTGGTAGAGGCGCCGCCAACCGCCGCCGCACCGCCGGAGGAGGCGGAGGTCTGGCCGATCCTGCTGTCTGCCCCTGATGCGGCGATTCTGGCGCAGCGCGCAGCCTTGCTGCGGGACTGGCTTGAAGGCCCCGGCGCCGGGGCCAGGCTCGGCGACCTTGCCTGGACCCTTGCGGGCAGTGCGCGCTTCCCATGCCGAGCCGGCTTCAGCGCCCGGAACCATGCCGATTTGCAGGCCGGGCTGGCGGCGCTGGCGGCGGGGCGCGAGGCTGGGCCGGTGGAAGAGCGCATGACCGCCTTCCTGCGCGGCGGCGAGGCGCCGTCCCTGCCGCGCGGCCAGCGGTTGCGGGTGCCGCCCTATCCCTTTGCCCGCGAGCGATTCTGGATCGGCAGCGAGCCTGCCCCGGCGCCGCCGGCGCAAACCGTCCCTCCGGCCGTCCCAGCCGCCGACCCCGAACGGCTCCGCATTCTCTGCGGGCTCGTGGCGGATGCGCTGATGCTGCCGGAGGAGGCGGTGACAGCTGATTCGGGCTTCGCCACGCTCGGCCTCGACTCGATCCTGGCGGCGGAATTGGCCGGACGGGTCAATGCGCGGCAGGGTAGCGTGCTGCGGGCGGTGGATTTCTACAACCACCCGACCCCTGCGGCGCTGCTGGCGGCCATGGAGGCCGCAGCGCCCACCGCCACCGCGCCTGCCGTGCCGATCCTTGCCGACTGCGCCGCCGATGCCGGGCTGCGCGACAGCCTGCGCAGGGCGGTGGCGGAGGCGCTCTACATCGCACCCGAGGCGGTCAGCGACACTGCCCCGCTGTCTGGGCTGGGGCTCGATTCCATCCTCGCTGTCGAAATCGCCAAGGCGCTGACCGACGCACTGTCGGTCCCGATCCGCGCCATCGACTTCTTCGAAGCGGGTACGGTGGCGAAGCTGGCGGAGCTGCTGGCCGGGCGAGGGCAGCCCGGGGCCGCGGCGCCACCGGTCCCGCCAGTGGGCGAGCCAGCGGCCGTGCCGATGGCCAGGCTAGCCATCCTCGCCCCTGCCATCGCGGCGGCGCCGGTCCGGGTAACGGCGCCGCCGGACGACGCCATCGCCATCATCGGCCTGGCCGGCCGCTTTCCGGGGGCTGCGGATCTCGACGCCTTCTGGGAGCTGCTGCGCGAAGGCTGCGACGCCATCACCGAGATCCCGGCCGGACGGTGGGCTCTCGATGGCTTCTTCGATGCGCAGCGCGGCGCGCCTGGCCGCAGCTACAGCCGCTGGGGCGGCTTTCTCCAGGACATCGACCAGTTCGATCCGCTGTTCTTCCGCATCTCCCCGCGCGAGGCCGAGCTGATCGACCCGCAGGAGCGGCTGTTCCTGACCTGCGCCCAGGCGGCGCTGGAGGATGCCGGCTGGGTGCCGGCAAGGCTGGGCGGCGGGCGCGTCGGCGTCTTCGCCGGGCTGATGTACAACGAATGGCAGCTCCTGGCGGCCGAGGCCTCCACCCCGGAGCATTTCATCCCGGCCCATGCGCCCTACTGGTCGGTCGCCAACCGCGTCAGCTTCACCTTCGGCTGGCAGGGTCCATCCATGGCGGTGGACAGCGCCTGCTCATCCTCGCTGACCGCGCTGCACCTGGCCTGCGCCAGCCTCAGGCGCGGTGAATGCGCGGCGGCGCTGGCGGGCGGCGTCAATCTCAGCCTGCATCAGCGCAAGTATCTCGGCCTGTCGGCCGGCCGCTTCGCCGCGTCCGATGGGCGCTGCCGCAGCTTCGGCGCCGGCGGCGATGGCTATGTGCCGGGCGAGGGGGTTGGCGTGGTCGTGCTGAAGCGGCTGGCCGATGCGCTGGCCGATGGCGACAGCATCCATGCGGTGGTGCGCGGCAGTGCCATCAACCATGGCGGCCATGGCAGCGGCTATGCGGTGCCCAGCCCCGATGGCCAGGCGGGCGCGATCCGCGACGCGCTGGCGGATGCCGGGGTGGACGCGGCGACCATCGGCTATGTCGAGGCCCATGGCACAGGGACAGCGCTCGGCGACCCGATCGAGATCGAGGGGCTGCGGCGGGGCTTCGCCGGTGCGGCGCGCGACCTGCCCATCGGCTCGGTGAAATCGAATATCGGGCATCTTGAGGCGGCGGCGGGCATGGCCGCGCTGGCCAAGGTGGTCCTGCAACTGCGCCATGCCACGCTGGTGCCCAGCCTGCACGCCACATCGCCCAATCCGGAACTGGACCTGCCGGGCAGTGGCTTCGTCGTGGTGCAGAGCCTGCGGCACTGGGCACCGCAGCAGGCCGAGGCGGGGCCGTTGCCACGGCGGGCCGGCGTCAGCTCCTTCGGGGCCGGCGGGTCCAACGCGCACGTCGTTCTGGAAGAGGCTCCCACTCCCCGAAAGCGAGGAATGCCGCCGGCGGGTCCCTGGTTGCTGCCCCTTTCGGCGCCTTCGGCCGTGCAGCTGGAGCGCTGGGCCGCGGCGCTCGCCGCGCATGTGCGGCGGCAGCCGGAGACGGCCTGGGCGCTCGCCGACCTTGCCCACACGCTGCGCATCGGGCGGGGCGCCTGGTCGCAGCGCGCCGCGCTGCTGGTGGCGGACCGGCAGGAATTGCTGGATGGGCTGGATGCGCTGGCGCAAGGCAGAGCCTGGGCCGGGCTGTGGCACGGCAGGGACGGTGGCAGGCAGCGGCCCGACACGGCGCCAGAGCCGGTGCGGGAGTCGCTGCAGGCCTGGCTGAATGGCGCCGCTGCCGAAGCGGCAATGGGCGCAGTCCCGGGCGCGCGGCGCCTGCCGCTGCCGCCGACGCCCCTGGCCGAGCAGCGCTGCTGGCTGCCGGACGCTCCCACGCCGCCGGCCGGGCCCGACGGGCCGCGCCGGCTGCACTGGGCGGCCGCCGACCCGGTGCTGGCGGAGCACCGCCTCGGGGGCCGGCCGCTAGTGCCCGGCGCGGCGCTGCTGCTGGCCGTGGTGGAGGCGACCGGCCTGGAGCAGCCGGTGCATCTCTCGGACATCGTCTTCGTCGCCCCGTTGGCGGGCGATGGGCTCGGGGCGAGCGCCGAACTCACCATCAGCGGCGGCCCGGCGGCCCGGCAATTCCTGGTCACCAGCGCCGGCCAGACGGTGATGAAGGGTCGTATCGAGGCGACCGGAGCGGAGGCGCCACCCTGCGGCGTCGGTCAGGACATCCCCGACGCCGCCGGGGCAGGCTTCGCGCCGGATGCCTTCTACGCCAGGCTGGAAGCGGCCGGCGCCGCCTATGGGCCGAGCTTCCGGCGCATCCTGGGTGCCTGGTCGGATGGCCAGTCGGCCCGGGTGGCTCTGGCACCGGGGGCACCGGCGGCCGGGTTGCTGGACGCAGCCTGGCAGGCGGTGGCGTTGCTGGCGCCTGCCCAGGTCGCGCATGCGCCCTTCACCATCGCCAGGGCCTGCTTCCATGGCAAGGCCGAAACCGCGGTGACGGCCCGGCTGCAGCGGTGTGGCGCCGTCGGCGCGGTCACGGTGGATGCGGTGGTCGAGGACCGCTCCGGCGCCTTGCTGGCGCATTTCTCCGGGCTGGTGCTGCGTCCGGTCTCGCAGCCTGCCAGGCCGGCCGAAGCGGTCGGCGGCACGCCGGATGGCATGGTCCTGCTGGCGCCGCGCTGGCTGGCGGAGCCGGCGCCGGCCCGGTCTGGCAGTGGCGCGGTCGCCGTCGTCGCGGGGCCGGGCGATGAGACTTTCCTCGCGGCGTTGCGCGAAGCCGCGCACCCCGTGCCGTTGCGCGAAGTGGCGCTGGATACCGCAGCGGGAGGTGGCGTCCGAATGGCCCGTGCCTGCGGCGATGCGGCCGAAGTCATCTTCCTGGCCGGCGTGGCGGAGGCAGAGGCGGCGATGCCGGACGCCCTCCGGTTACGACGGGCAGAGACCAGTGGCGTGCTGCCGCTGCTCGGGCTGATGCAGGGCTGGGCGAGCCAGGGCCCGCTGCGCGAGCGGCGGCTGAAGCTGGTGACGCGCGGCGTGCAGGCCACGACCGCGGCCGAAGCGCTGCGCCCCTGGCAGGCGGCGGCAATCGGGCTGGCCAAGGTGGTGGGGCTGGAGTTGCCCCGGCTGACGACCGCCACCATCGATCTGCCGGCCGAAATGGCCGCGATGGAGTTGCCCGCCCTCGCCGCCGCCGTGCTGGCCGAGCCCGTGCGCGACAGCCGCGCCGAGATCGCGCTGCGGGGCGGGCGGCGGCTGGTGCAGCGCGTGGCGCCGGTGGACTTGCCATCGCCGGGCTTCAACCCTTTCCGCCCCTGGGGTGTGCATGTCATCGCCGGCGGCGCGCGCGGCATCGGCTTGGCGATGGCGTGCCACATGGCGCGCCGGTCCCATGCCCGGGTCCTGCTGCTCGGCCGCAGCCCGGCCGAAAGCGCGGCCGCGGCGCTGGAGGCGGTGGCCGAGGCGGGCGGCAAGGCCCTGTACCGCCAGGCAGACCTGACCGACCCTGCCGCCTTGCAGGCCGCCATCGCCGAAGCGCGGCATCGCTGGGGCCCGGTGAACGGGGTGATCCACTCCGCCCTGGTGCTGGACGACCGTAGCCTGCTGCGGCTCGACGAGGCTTCGCTGCGCGTCGCGCTGGACCCGAAGGCCACCGGCGCGGTGGCGCTGGCCGAGGCGGTGGCAGGCGAGGCGCTGGACTACTTCGCCTTCTTCTCCTCGGCCAATGCGGTGTTCGGCAACGCAGGCCAGGCGAATTACGTCGCAGGCTGCCGCTTCAAGGATGCCTTCGCCTTCTATCTCCGCCAGACCCGCGGGGTGCCGGCGCTGACCATCGACTGGGGCTACTGGGGCGAGGTCGGCGTCGTCTCGGACGCGGCGCTGCGGGAAAGGCTGGCGCGGCAGGGGATCCTGCCGATCAGCATTGCCGAAGGGGTGGATGCCTTCGAGCGCGCGCTCTGCGCCGGCGTGGCCCAGGTAATGCCGGTGGCCGGCACGGCGGCGGCCTTCGCGCGCCTCGGCGTGCAGCCGGTGCCGCCGGCCCGGAGCGCCCAGGCAGCGACACGGGCGGCGGGCGGGGAGGCACCGGCGGAGCCGACCGCAGAGGCCACCGAGGAGGCAGCCCTTGCGGCGCTGGAGCGGCTGGCGGCGCGCGAGGTTGCGGCGGCCCTGGCCGGGCTCGGCCTCCGGCCCGGCCCGCCGCGCGATGCCGCGGCCTGGGCGGAGGAGTGCGGCATCGCGCCTGCCTGGCAGGGATTGTTCGCCGCCTGCCTCGACATCCTCGGCCGGGCCGGGCTGGCCAGGCGGCAGGGCGATGCCTGGGCGGCGCTGCCGCTGCCGCCGGCCAGCCCGGACGCCCGGGCGGCGGTGCTGGCGGCTGCCCCGGCGCTGTCGGCGCATGCCACGCTGCTTGACAATGCGCTGGCAGCGCTGCCGGCGGTGCTCAAGGGGCACGGCAATGGACTCGCGGCGCTGATGCCGGGCGGGTCCACCGCGCTGGTGGAGGCGGTGTACAGTTCGGCGGCGGCGACCCTGCGGCTCAATGCCGAAGTCGCCGATGCGGTCCGCGCCTCAGTCGCGGCGATGCCGGCAGGGCAGGGCCTGCGGGTTCTGGAGGTGGGTGGCGGGACCGGTGGCACCACGCAAGCGGTCCTGCCGATGCTCGCCGTGCTGCGGCCGGATGCGGAATATCTGTTCACCGACGTGTCGCCGGCCTTCCTGCCGGCGGCGCAGCAGCGCTTCGGGGGCATGCTGTCTGGCTTCCGAACCCTGCGCCTCGACATCGCCACGGTCGGGGATGCGGGCCTGCCGGAAGCGGATATCGTCATCGCCGCCAATGTCCTTCATGCAACGCCCGGGCTTCGCTACAGCCTGGAGGCCTGCCGGCGGCTGCTGCGGCCCGGCGGGGCGCTGATCCTGAACGAGACGACCGCGGCGCGCGACTTCGCCACCCTGACCTTCGGCCTGACCCCAGGCTGGTGGAATGCCGCCGACCCTGCCGAGCGCCTGCCGCATGGCCCCGCCGCGGCGCCCGAGACCTGGAGGCGTCTGTTGGCCGAGGCAGGATTTGCCGCCATCCGCAGCATCCCCGAGGCCGGCACCGCACCGCAGACCATCTTCATCGCCACGGCGCAGGATAGCAAAGCGGGAGCCGGTGCCGCCGGCCACGCGCTGCGGCAGCATCTCCTGCGCCTGGTCGGCGCTGTGCTGAAGCTGCAGCCGGAGGCGATCGAGCCGGTCGAGCAATTCGGCATCTACGGCCTGGAATCCACCATGGCGCTGGAGGTGATCGCCGCGCTGGAGGAGGATTTCGGGACGCTGCCCAAGGCGCTGCTGTTCGAGGCGAACTCGATCGAAGCCCTGGCGGCCTGGCTGGAACGCAACCACCCGGCCGAAGCGGCTGGCTTCGGCGCAACCGCGCCGCGGCACCCCGAGCCCATCCCGCTCCCCCAGGCCCCGCCTCGGACAGGGCCGGTTGCGGCGCCGGCGGAGGATGCCATTGCCGTTGTCGCCATGGCAGGCCGCTATCCCGGCGCCCGCACGCCGGACGCGCTCTGGGCGCTGCTCCGCGAGGGCCGCAGCGCGATCGGCGAAGTGCCCTCCGGCCGCTGGGACCATGCGGCCCATTACGACCCGGCGGCCGAGCGCGACGACAAGTCCCATACCCGCTTCGGCGGCTTCGTTGAGGATATTGACTGCTTCGATGCCCCGCTGTTCCACATCTCGCCCGCCGAGGCACGGGCGATCGACCCGATGGAGCGGCAGTTCATTGAGGTGCTCTGGGAGCTGCTGGAGAACGCCGGACACACGCCGGAGCGGCTGAAGCAAGGCGCACGCAACGCGCTGGGCGGCGATGTCGGCGTCTTCGTCGGCGTCATGAGCCAGACCTATGAGCAACTGGCGACCGAACTCTGGGCCAAGGGCAGCTATACCGGCGCCTTCTCCTCGCATTCCTCCATCGCCAACCGCGCCTCCTTCCTGTTCGACTTCACCGGCCCCAGCCTGGCCGTGGACACCGCCTGCTCCTCCTCGCTCAGCGCCGTGCACATGGCCTGCGAGGCGCTGCGTCGGGGCGACTGCCGCGCCGCTGTCGCCGGCGGCGCCAATCTGCTGATGCATCCGCTGCACCATATCCTGCTCTCGGCCTATCGGGTGCTCTCGCCCGATGCGCTGACCCGGGCCTTCGGCGCCGGCGGAAAGGGCTTCGTGGTGGGCGAGGGCATTGGCGCGGTGCTGCTTCGGCCGCTGGCCGATGCGCTGCGCGACGGCGATCCGGTGCTGGCCATCCTGCGTGGCTCCGCGGTGAACACCTGCGGGCGCACCACCAGCTATTCCGCCCCTTCCGTGACAGCCCAGACAGCGGTGATCGAGGCGGCGATGCGCCGCGCCGGGGTCGATCCCGGCAGCATTTCCTATGTCGAGGCGCATGGAACGGGGACCGAGCTCGGCGATCCGGTGGAGGTGCGCGCACTGACCCAGGCTTGGCGGAATGCATCCGACCAAGGGGATGCGCCGCGCATGAGCTGCGCCATCGGCTCCATCAAGCCCAATATCGGCCATCTGGAGGCAGCGGCGGGCATCGCCGGGCTGACCAAGGTGCTGCTGCAATTGCGGCACGGCATGCTGGCGCCGTCGCTGCACGCGGTGCCGCCCAATCCCAACATCGACTTCGCTGTAACGCCCTTCGCGGTGCAGACGCGGTTGGCGCCGTGGCCGCGGCTGGCCGGGCCGCGCCGCGCCGGCCTCAGCTCCTTCGGCCTCGGCGGCGCCAATGCGCATGTGGTGCTGGAGGAGGCGCCGGCCCTGCCGCCCGCCGCGCCCGATGACGGCAGCCCGGTGCTGATCCTGGTCTCGGCCCGGACCGAGGACCGGCTGCGCGCGCATCTGCAGCGGCTGGCGGCGGCGCTGCGCGCGGAGCCTGGCCTGGCAGTGCGGGATGTCGCCTGGACATTGCAGGTCGGCCGTCAAGGGCTGGCGGAACGCTGGGCCGTTGTCGTGCACAGCCAAGCGGAGCTGCTGGCCGCGATCGAGGCCTGGCTCGCCGGCCAGGCGGTGCCGGGGCTCCAGCGCGGCAGCCTGAAACGGCTGGGCTCCTCCGCCGCAGCCGGTACAGTCGCCGAACCGGGCCAGGCCACGGATCCCTTCGCCATGGCGGTGCACTGGGCGCAGGGCGGCCGCATCCTGCCGGAGCGGCTGCCGCGCGCCGTGCCGCCCCGCATCGTCGCGCTACCCAACTATCCCTTCGAGCCAAGGCGCTTCTGGCTCGACGAGGGGCCCGGCTTTTCTCGCGCCGCAATCACCGCCTCACGGGCCGAGGCGCGTGCCGCATCGACGGCGGCCGTGGCGCCGCTGCAACCGGTGGCCGATTATTACGACATCACGCTGCCGGTGCGCTCCGACAGGCTCGACGAAGCCTATTTCTCGCTGGCCCCGCTGGTCGCGCCGCCGCCCGGTTTCTCCTGGACCCGCACGGTGCTGGACCCGGCCGCCGACCCAGCCGCGGCGGAGGCCCTGCTGGAGGCCCAGCGGCACCTGCGCCGCGTGTTGCTGGACGGCGTCGACCTCGCATCACGCCCGGTGCGGGTGCTGGATTTCGGCTGCGGCGCCGGCACCGACCTGATCCAGCTGGCGAAGGCGCATCCCAGGCTCACCGGCCTTGGACGCAGCCTGGCGCCGGAACATGCGCGGGTCGCCGGTGCCAGGGTGACGCTGGCAGGGCTGGACCAGCGCCTGGCGATCGAGGTGGGCGACAGTGCCGAGGCCCCCTTTGCCGGGCTGTTCGACCTGATCCTCGGGATCGAGGTGGCGCATCATGTCGCCGACAAGGACAGGCTCTTCGCCAATCTTGTGGCCTCGCTCGCTCCTGGCGGACGAATCGCGCTGGCGGATTGCGTCGCCCGGCGCGTCGGCGTCGCGGTGCCGGAAACGGGGTCATGGACGTTGGCCGAGGCGGCCTATGCCGCCACAATGGCCCGGGCCGGGCTGCGGATCGCCCGTGTGGTCGATTGCAGCCAGGAGGTGTCCACCTGCCTGCAGGATAGCGCGACCGAGGCCGTGATGGCGCGGCTGGCAGCCGACGGCATGGCGGCGGACCGGCTCGCACTGGTGCGGCGTGTGCATGCGGGCTGGTCCAATTTCGGCCGGGCGCTGGCGGAAGGCAGCATCCGCTACCTGCTGCTGCAGATGGTGCGGGCGGCAGAGGATGTCGCCGCGCTGACGCAACTGAACAGCGCAGCGCTGGCCGCGGCGCTGCCCTATGCCGAGGCGTTGGCCGCCGCAGCTCCGCTGGGTGGGGCCGCAGCGTCGCGCCAGCATCAGGCCATCCTCGGGACGCTGCTGTCCTGCCTCGCAGGGGTGCTGGGCATGGATGCGGCGGATGTCGAGCCGGAGATGCCCTTTGCGGAACAGGGACTGGACAGCCTGGGCGGCCTGCGCTTCCTCGATGCGCTGTCGGCTGCCCTGGGCTGCACGCTGGATGCCCCGCTCATCTACGATCATCCGACGCCAGCGCTGCTGGCGGCGGCCCTGGCCCTGCAGGTGGCGCCGGGGTTCCCGGAGCCGGAGCCTGTGGCGGCACCGGCTCCGGCGCCCGCCGCCGTCCCGCCGCGGGGCGACATCGCGGCGGTGCGCGAATGCATGGCCGCCGTGCTCGGGATCACACCCAGGGAGATCGAGGTCGATACTCCGTTCGCGGCGCAGGGGCTGGACAGCCTGGGAGGGCTGCGCTTCCTCGACGTGCTGAACCAGAGGCTGGGGCTCTCGCTCGGCACCGAGACACTCTACGACCATCCGACGGTGACCGATCTCGAGACCCAACTCGGCCTCGCCGTCCCGCCGCCGCCGACCAAGACCGCCCGGGCGCCTGTCGCCGCGTCGCCAGAACCGCGGGGCCCGTCGCCGGTGGCAGTCGTCGGGCTGGCAACGCGCCTGCCGGGCGCTGCGAACCAGCAGCAGCTTTGGCAGGTGCTGCGCGAGGGGCGGGACTGCATCACCGAAATCCCGCCGGACCGCTGGGACATCCACCGGCACTGGAGCCCGGATCGGGAGGCGACGGACCGCAGCTATGGCAAATGGGGCGGCTTCCTCACCGACCACGACAAATTCGATGCCGGCTTCTTCGGCATCGCCGCGCGCGAGGCGGCATGCACCGACCCGCAACAGCGCGTCTTCCTCGAAGCCGCCTGGCACGCGCTGGAGGATGCCGGGCTGGCCACGGATGCGTTGCGCGGCACGCGATGCGGCATCTATGCGGGGCTCTGCGGCAACGAGTATGCCGGGCTGATGAGTCAGGCCGGCGCCGCGCCGGATGCCTATGCGATGCTCGGCAACGCCGGCTCCATCCTGGCGGCGAGGCTGGCCTACCTGCTGGACCTGAAGGGGCCGGCTCTCACCGTGGACACGGCCTGCTCATCCTCGCTCGTCGCGGTGCATCTCGCCGTGGAGGCGCTGCGGCACGGTGAGGTGGATGTGGCGCTGGCCGGCGGCGTTTCGCTTTATCTCGGGGAACAGCCATTCAAGCAGATGAGCCGGGCTGGCATGCTGTCCCCCACCGGGCGTTGCCGCAGCTTCGATGCCGAGGCCGACGGCATCGTGCCGGCGGAAGGCGTGGCGGTGGTGGTGCTGAAGCGGCTCGACCGCGCTATCGCGGACCGCGACCAGATCCATGGCGTCATCCTTGGCAGCGGCATCAACCAGGATGGCCGCACCAATGGCCTGACGGCACCTTCGGCCGCCGCCCAGGAAGCGCTCATTGGCGAGACCCTGGATGCCATCGGCGTTCCGGCGGACAGCATCGACATGCTGGAAGCGCACGGCACCGGCACCCGGCTGGGCGACCCGATCGAGGCGGCGGGGCTGGTGGCTGCGTTCTCGGCGCGGACGCAGCGCCGTGGCTTCTGTGTGCTGGGAAGCCTGAAGACCAATCTCGGTCATACCACCGCGGCATCCGGTGTAGCGGGGCTGGCGAAGGTGCTGCTCTCCCTCCGGCACGGCGTCATCCCGCAGAGCCTGCATCTCGCCACGCCCAATCCGCTGATGCGCCTGGACGGTTCGGCCTTCCGGCTGGCGACCGCGGCGGAAGCCTGGCCCGCGGTCGCGGGGCGGTCGCGTCGGGCCGGCGTTTCCTCCTTCGGCTTCTCGGGCACCAATGCGCATCTGCTGGTGCAGGAAGCGCCCGTCCGGCTGGCTGCAGCGGAGGAGGAGGGCTGGCGGCTGGTTACGCTGTCGGCCCGGGACGCGGCTGCGCTGCAGCGGAGCCTCGTGGCGCTCGGCGACTGGCTGGATCAGACAGGGCCGCTCCGGCTCGCGGATCTCGCCTATACGCTGAACCACCGCCGGCGGCACGAACCGGTGCGGGCCGCCTTCGTGGTGGCTGACCTCCCCAGCCTGCGCAAGGCACTGCGCGAACCGGTGGAATTCCTGCCCAAAGCTGTCGCGGTGCCACCGGCGCCACGCGGGGTCCGCTGTGACTCCGCCGCATGGCATGGCTGGCTGGATGCCCAGGCGGAGGCCTATCGGGCCGGCGGGGCGCTCGACCTTGGGGCGCTGGACGAGGGCGCCGGGGTGCAGGTCGTCTCGCTGCCCGGCTATCCCTTCGCGCGGGACCGCCACTGGTTCGTGGCACCCGATGCCGCGCCGACGGCAATCCGCCTCTACGCCCCGGCCTGGCAAGCGGCGCCGACTGATGCCGGGGCAGGAACCGGGGCCGTGCCACGTGGGACGACGCTGGCCCTGGTCAACAGCCCGGCGGAGGCGGCGGCGCTGGAGGCGCTGCTTCCAGGCCCGCTGCATCCGGTGCTGGCCGGGATGTTCTGCGATCTGGACGCCACGCCGCCGGTGATCCGTCCCGGTGCGCCGCAGGACGTGGAGGCGCTACTGCGGCGGCTGCCGACGCGGCCGGACCGGGTGGCGGATCTCTGGGCGCTCGGCACGGCCGCCGGCGCCGATCCGGTCGGGCAGGCGCGCGCCCTGTTCGTGCTGGCGCAGGCATTGGCCGCGGCCCCCGGGGCGAGCCATGGGCCCGTCCGCATCGTCCATGCCCATCCCGCCGAAGCCCCGGGCGGTGCGGCGGGGCTGGTCTCCAGCTTGCCGCAGGCGGCGCCCGGCCTTGCCCTGTCAACGCTCGGGCTCGACTCGGCGGCGCGGGCCGGTGCGCTGCCCCTTGTCGCGGCAGAGTTCGCCCGGCCGGCAGGCGAGATCCGCCACCAGGCCGGCCAAGCCGAGATACGGCGGCCGCTGCCGCTCACCGCACCGGCGGGCGCTGCGGCGGCGGTGACCGGCACGATTCTCGTCGCCGGCGGGCTCGGTGGCATCGGGCAGGTGCTCTGTCGCCGCTTGGCGACGCCTGGGGTCAGGCTCGCCATTCTCGGCCGCTCGCCGCCGTGCGAGGCCGGGGAGCTGCTGCTTGGCGGCCTGCGTGCGACGGGAGCCGAGGCCGCCTACTGGCAGGCCGACGTCACGGACGCGGCCGCACTGGACCGCGTACTCGGCAGCATCCGTCGCGCCTTCGGGCCGGTCACGCAGGTGCATCACCTGGCCGGTGTGATGGGCCGCAGCACCCTGGGCGGCAAGCCGGTGGCCGAGGCCGATGCCGTCCTGGCGGTCAAGATCGCCGGCGCGCTTGCGCTGGACGCCGCCACCGCCGCCGACCCGGTGGAGCAGTTCGTGCTGCATGGCTCGCTGGCCGCCACGCTGGGGGATCTCGGCCAGGGCGACTACGCCATGGCCAACCGGTTCCTCGAAGCCTTCGCTGAATGGCGGGCCGGCCAGCGGCGGGGCCGCAGCCTCTGCATCGCCTGGCCGCTCTGGGCTGAGGGCGGCATGCAGCCGGGGGCCGCGGCCGCGACCCTGCTGCAAGGTCTTTCCGGCCTGCCGCCACTGCGGACAGCGGACGCCCTGGCCGCCCTGGATATGGCCCTGGGACTGGACCAGCCGGTGGTGCTGGTGGCGACCGGGGAGCTCGAAGCGGTGTTGCCACGGCTCGGTGCCGCGCTGCCCGTGCCGCGCCCGGCAGGGCCGCGCCTTGCCTTGCCCGAAGGTGGCCTTTCGGAATGGTTGCGCGGCCTCGCCGCCGGCATCCTGCGGGAAGATGCTGCCGCCATCGATCCGGCGGCCAGCCTGCTCGAACACGGCTTCGATTCCATCACCCTGAAGGAACTGGCCTCGGCCATGTCGCGCAGGCTGGGCATCGAGATCTCCGCCACACTGTTCTACCGCCACGGGTCCCTGCAGGAGATCTCGGCGCATCTCGCCGCGGAGCATCCCGGTGCCTTCGCCATGGTCGCGCCGCCCGCCGCGCCCTTGGCGGCTGCCGAGGCCGAGGATCCGGTCGCGATCATCGGCATGGCCGGGCGCTTTCCCGGCGCGCCCGACCTGGAGGCGTTCTGGGACCTGCTGCGCCAGGGCCGGGACGCCATCGGCCCGCCGCCGGCCGGCCGGCCGGGCTGGCAAGGCCACCTCACGCCGGCCGGCTACATCGAAGGCATCGAGGAATTCGACGCCGCCTTCTTCCAGATCGCGCCGAACGAAGCGGCGCTGATGGACCCGCAGCAGCGACTCTTCCTGCAGACTGCCTGGCAGGCGCTGGAAGCGGCCGGCATCCGCCCGGACAGTCTTGCCGGCAGCCGCGCCGGCGTCTTCGTCGGCGCCCAGTCCAGCGACTATGCCGAAGTGGTGCGCGGGCTCGCCGCGCCGCAGCTGGTCACCGGCCTTGCCCATGCCGCAATACCGAATCGGCTCAGCTACTGGCTCGACCTGCGTGGGCCCTCCATCGCCATCGATGCCGCCTGCGCCGCCGGGCTGCTCGCCGTCCATCAGGCGGCCGGCGCCATCCGCGCTGGGGATTGCGGACTGGCGATCGCCGGGGCGGTGAGCCTGCTGCTCAGCCCGACCTCCGGGCCCATGGTGGAAGCCATGGGCGTGCTGGCGCCCGATGGCCGCTGCAAAAGCTTCGCCCGCCAGGCGGATGGCTATGGCCGTGGCGAAGGGGTGGCGGCCGTGGTGCTCAAGCGGCTGTCGCAGGCGCTGGCCGATGGCGACCCGGTGCTCGGCGTCATCCGCGGCAGCGCGGCGGGGCATGGCGGCCATACCGCATCCC
Source organism: Siccirubricoccus deserti (assembly GCF_014283215.1). Classification (GTDB taxonomy): domain Bacteria; phylum Pseudomonadota; class Alphaproteobacteria; order Acetobacterales; family Acetobacteraceae; genus Siccirubricoccus; species Siccirubricoccus deserti. The sequence goes on along the minus strand of NZ_JACOMF010000024.1, from coordinate 44,813 downwards.
TGACCGCGCCCGACCCCGCCGCTCAGGCCGCGCTTCTGCTGCAAGCCTGGGAAGCGGCCGGGATCGATGCCCGCGACATCGCCTATGTCGAGGCGCATGGGACTGGCACCGAGCTCGGCGACCCAACGGAGGTCGATGGGCTGAAGGAGGCGCTGGCGACCCACGCCGCACGGCGCGGCGAGGCTGCGCTGCCCCGCGGCCATGTCGGCCTGGGCAGCGTGAAGTCCAATATCGGCCATCTCGAGCCGGCCAGCGGACTGGCGGGACTGGCCAAGGTGCTGCTCGCGTTCCGCCACGGCACCTGGCCCGCGAGCCTGCACTGCGCCGAGCCCAATCCATTGCTTCGGCTGGAGGAGACGCCGCTGCGCCTGGTGACCGCGCCTGAACCATGGCCCGGCCCACAGGCGGTGGCAGGGCTGAGCGCCTTCGGCTTCGCCGGGGCCATGGTCCATATGCTGCTCGCGCCGCCGCCGGCGCTGCGGGCCCGCCCGCCCGCTCCAGGGGGCGCACGGCTGGCCCTGCCGCTTTCGGCGCGCGACCTGCCGGCTCTCCGGCGCATGGCGGCGGCTCTGTGCGCGGTGCTGGAGCGGCCCGACACCCCGGCGCTGGACGCCGTTGCCCACACCCTGCAACACGGCCGCACCGCCTTCGAGCAGCGGCTGGCGGTGGTCGCCGGCACGGCGGCGGAAGCGGCGGGGCTGTTGCGCGCTTGGCTGGACGGCGCGGCGGCTGCCTGGCCGGAGGCGGTGTTCTTCCCCGCCGCCGAGGTGCCGCGGCGCCCGTTCCGGCAGTGGCTGAGGCGGACACCGGCCGCTTCGCCTGCGGAGGCCGATGCTGAAGCCCTGGCGCGCGCCTGGGCGGGGGGAGAGGATGTGGTCTGGCCGGCACCGCCGGCCGGCGTGCCCGTCGCGGCGCTGCCGCCCTATCCCTTCGCGCCCTCGCCGCACTGGGCCGTGGCGCCCGGGGCGGCTCCGACCCCGTCCCCTGGCCTGCTGGGCCCTGCCGAAGCGGGGCCGGATGGCACCACTTGGCCGCTTGCCTTCCCGGCGCTGCTGGCCGACCACCGGGTCTCCGGCCAGCCGATGCTGCCTGCCGCCGCCACTGCGGCGCTCGTGCGCGCCGCGGCCGGCCCGACGGCTGCCCAGTTCGCCGACCTGCTATGGAGCCGTCCGATCGCGCTGAATGCGCCGGCCCGCTTGCGGCTGGCGCGACCCGGACTGGATGGCAGCGCGGGTTTTGAGATCCTCGATGCGGAGGGCACGGTAGCCACCAGCGGGACCGTCCTGGCCGGCTGTCCACCACAACCCGCGCCCGAGCCCTTGGCGGCGATCGCCGCCCGCTGCCCGGAGCGGCTGGCCGGGGCGGCGCTGTACCAGGACTTCGCCGCCGCCGGGCTGGAATGCGGCCCGGCCTTCCGCCGGCTGCTGGAGGTTTCGCTCGGCGAGACGGAGGCGCTGGGACGCCTTGCCCCGGCAGTTGGCGGGAGCGGGCCGAGCCTGGAGCCCGATCCGGCGCTGCTGGATGCCGCCGCACAGGCAGGCGCGGCCTTGCTGCGACGCCTCGGGGCGGGGCCGTTGCAGCCCTTTGCCGCCGATGCCATCCGGCTGTACGCGCCGCTCGATGCCGCGGCCTTCGTGCTGGCGCGGCATGGCGGCGAGGAATTGCTCGACCTCGCCGTGCTGGACGATGAGGGCGCTGTGCTCGCCGGCATCGAGGGTCTCTTCGCCCGCGCGCCGGCGCCCTTGCCGCCGCTGTCGGTCTGGGTGCCGGACTGGGAGGTGATGCCGGATGCGACGCCGTCCGACATCTGCCTGGATGCGCCGGTGCTCGTGCTACGGCAGATGGCGGATCGGGGCCTGACCGCTGCGCTGCGCGCCATCCATCCCGGACTGGTCGAAATCCGCCTCGGCCATGTGACCCGCCGGCTCGGCGCGCAGGCCTGGGAGGCCGCCCCAGCCGAGCTGGAACGCGCCCTGGCCATGGCGGAGGCCGAGGCCGGCGCCTTCCGGCGGATCTACGCCCTGAATGCACTGACCGGCCTGGACGAGTTCGACCCGGCGGCCCTGCTGGCGATGCAGGCCCTCGGGCTGGCGCCGCTCTTCCGGCTCGGCCGCTTCCTGGCCCGCCCGGGACGCGTCACCGCCAGCTTGGTCGCGGTGACCGAGCGGACTGAGTCACGGGAGGCGCCGGACCCCAGCGGGGGCGGTGTCGCGGCTTTCTGCCTCAGCCTGGGGCAGGAGTGGCCGGCGGGGCGCGTCGTTGCGGTCGATATCGATCCTGGGCGGCAGGATACCATGGCCTTGGCGCGCTTGCTCGCCGCCGAGGCGGGCGAGCCGGGCCGACCCGCCGAATTGCTGTGGCAAGACGGCCGCCGCATGGCGCGCGTGCTGCGGCCAGTCGCGCTGCCGCCGGCCGCCGAGCTGGCGGCCGGGCTCTATCTGCTGATCGGCGGCGCCGGTGGCATCGGCGGGGCCCTGGCCCGGCACCTGGCGCGGCCCGGGATGCATCTGGTGCTGACCGGGCGCCGCGCGGCCGATGCGCGGATCGAGACCCTGCTGGGCGAACTCCGCGAGCTTGGCGCTGCGGCTGAATATGTGATGGCGGATGCGGCCGATGCGCCGGCGATGCTGGCGCTGGTCGCCCGGTTGCGGCGGCAGCACGGCCCGATCGCCGGCGTGGTCCATGCCGCGCTGGTGCTGGCCAATGCGCCGTTGGCCGGCATGACGGATGCGGGTTTCGCTGCGGCGCTGGCGCCGAAGCTGGCCGGTTCACTCTGGCTCGCCGAGGCCTTTGCCGAGGAGCCGCCGGGGTTCCTCGCCCTGTTCTCCTCCGTCATCGGCCTGTCCGGTGGCGCGGGCCAAGCCAATTACGCGGCGGCGGCGGGTTTCCAGGACGCCTTCGGGCACTGGCTGGCAAGCCGGCTGCGCTGCCCCTTGCGCATCCTCGACTGGGGCTTCTGGAGCGATACCGGCAGCGTCGCCCAGCCGGCGGAGCGTGCCAGGCTGGCGCGGCTCGGCATGGGGGGCATCGCCACCGGGGAGGGGCTGTCTGTCTTCGCCCAGGCGCTCGCCGCGCCGCATCTGCGCCTGGCGATCGCCCGGATGCTGCCGGCCGGCCGCGGCGCGGCACCTGCCGCACCCGCGGTACCGGTTTCCACGCCGCTGGCCGCCGGGCTCGCCGTGTCCCGGCCCCGGTTGGAGCGGCCGCAGGTGCTGGCATGGCTGCGCAGCCTCTTCGCGGAGTTCCTCGGGTGCGACGCCGACAGCGTGCCGGAAGCCGAGCCGCTGGTGCTGCTGGGCGTCGACAGCCTCGTCAACATGCAGGTGCTGCGGCGCCTGGAGGCCACGCTGGGCCGCCTGCCGCGCACCCTGCTCTTCGAGCATGGCGACCTTGGCCAGCTGGCGGATGCCCTGCTCTCCAGCCATGGCGCCGCGCTGGCGGCGCTGCTGGGCGTGGCTCCCGCGCCTGCCGCCGCCATGCCCGCCCGGGCAGCGCCTGCCCCGGCCGTGGTCCCGGATGAGGGCGCCATCGCCATCATCGGCATGGCCTGCCGCTTTCCCGGGGCCGATACGCTCGAGGCCTTCTGGTCCATGATCCGCGAAGGCCGCGACGCCTTCGGGCCGGTGCCGGCGGATCGGTGGCCGGCCAGTGCGACGGAGCGAGGCGCCTTCCTCGACCGCGTCGACCTGTTCGACCCACTGCATTTCGGCATCAGCTTCCGCGAAGCCGCCGCGATGGATCCGCAGGAGCGCCTGTTCCTGCAGACCGCATGGCATGCGCTGGAGGATTCCGGCCACACGCGGGCAGGGCTGCGGGCTGCGGCGTTGGCCGGCACCGGCGCCGATGTTGGGGTCTATGTCGGGGTCATGAACGGCGCCTTCCAGCTGCATGCCGCCCGGCCGGGCGCCGGCGGTACGCAGGTGCAGGCCATCGCGCCCTATTGGTCCATCGCCAACCGGGTCAGCTGGCTGTTCGATTTCCATGGTCCCAGCATGGCAGTCGATACCGCTTGCTCTTCTTCGGCCGCCGCCCTGCACCTGGCATGCGAGGCGCTGCACCGGGGCGAGATCGGCGCCGCGCTGGTCGGTGGCGTGTCGCTGCTGCTGCACCCCCGCCAGTTCGAGACGATGCATGCCATGCGCATGATTTCGCCGAGCGGACAGTGCCGGCCCTTCGCGGCCGGCGCCGATGGCTTCGTGCCGGGCGAGGGGCTCGCCGCCGTGGTCCTGCGTCCGCTACGCGAGGCGGTCGCCGGCGGCGACCGGATCCTCGGCGTGATCCGCGGCAGCGCGATGAACACCGGCGGGCGTACCAGCGGCTATACCGTGCCGAATCCCGCTGCCCAGGCCGCGGTGGTCGCCGCGGCGGTCGCCCAGGCCGGCGTCGATCCGGCCAGCATCGGCTATGTCGAGGCGCATGGGACCGGCACCGCGCTGGGCGATCCGATCGAGTTGGAAGGGCTTGGCCGCGCGCTGGACCCGAATTTCGCTGACCGTAGTCAGCGCAATTCGGGTCCAGCTTTTCCTGAGCCAGCGCTTCACGCCTTGACGGTGTCCGCCTGCGGCGAACACCGTCAGGGCGATCGCGGGCTTGACCAGGGCGCGGGGCTGCCGCCCTGCGCGGTCGGATCGGTCAAGGCGCTGGTAGGGCATCTGGAATCGGCCGCGGGCGTGGCGGGGCTGGCACGGATCCTGCTGCAGTTCCGCCATGGCGAGATCGCGCCCGCGCCGCTGCGCGGCGCATTGAACCCGGCCTTGCCGATCGACGGGTCCCGCTTCGTGCTGCCGGCCGCGGCGATGCCCTGGACCGGCAGCCGGCGTGCCGGGTTGTCCTCCTTCGGCGCCGGCGGCGTCAATGTGCATCTGGTGCTCGAGGCGCCGCCGCCGTCGCCCGCGCCGCCGCCGGCGCGGCCCCGGATCGTGCCGCTCTCGGCGCGGACAGCAGAGCAGCTGCGGCTGATGGCCGGCCGGCTTGAAGCATCGCTGGCGACCGGCGAGGCGGACCTCGCCGCCATCGCCTACACCCTGCAGACGGGGCGGGAGGCGATGGCGCACCGCTTCGCCTGCGTAGCCGCCGACCTGCCGGGGCTGCGCGCGGCGTTGCGCGAATTCCTGTCGGGGCCGGATGCGGCCATGCCGCCGCTGCCGGCCGGCCGCGTGACCACGGCGCCGGAGGCCTTGCGTGGCATGGCGCTGCCGGCGCTGGCGGCGCTCTGGGCCAGCGGCACCAACCTGCCCTGGGAGGCGATCTGGGACGGCCCGGTGCCGCAGCGGGTCGGGCTGCCGAATTACCCCTTCGCGGCGGAGCGGCATTGGCCGGCCGGGCTTACGCCGCTGGAAGCCGCCCAGGCACCGGAGCCCGATGGCCCGCATCCGCTGATCGAACGGGTGCTGCCCTCGCTGCAGGGCGCCGGTTTTGCCGTGAAGCTGGATGCGGCGGCGCCGCTGCTCGGCGGGCACCGGGTGGATGGGGCTGCGCTGCTGCCGGGCACCGCCGTGCTGGAACTCGCGCGTGCCGCTGTGGCGCTGACGACCGGCGAAGCGATCTCCACGCTGGCGGATGTCGCCTGGCTGGCACCGCTGCCGGCCGGGGCCAAGGTCGTGCTGAGCCTTCGGGAAGATGTGGCCGGCCTGCGCTTCGAGCTGACCTCGGCACCGGATGGCCGGCGGCTTCTGCATGCATCAGGGCTGGTGCCGGCATCGCAGGACGGTCCGCCGCCCCCGGTGCGGAATCCTGGCGGCCTGGAGGCGGCGCTGCCGCAGCGGCTTGAGGGCGCCGCAATCTATGCCCGGTTGGCGCAGCTCGGCGTGGCCTATGGCGAGCCCTTCCAGGGTCTGGCGCGCATCGCCTTCGATGCCGATACTGCGCTGGCGTGGCTGCATCCCGTCGTGCTGATGCCGGGCATGCCATGGCAGCCGGCGCTGCTGGATGCCGCCTTCCAGGCAACGATGGGGCTGCTTGGCGCGGCCGGCCAAATCGAGCCGCTGGTGCCCTTCCTCGCGGAGTCGGCGCGGGTCTTCGCGCCGCTTGGCGAGGCCATGGCCGTGCTGGTCCGTCGCGCGCCGCTCGGCGGTGCCGGCGGCGTGGTGGTGGATATCGAAGTGCTCGGCGCGCATGGCGAGGTGCTGGCTGCCTTCGGCCGGGTCACGCTGCGCCGGCGCGCGGCGGAGGTGGCTGCGGGCGCCGCAGCACCGGGCCTGGCCGGGTCGCCGCTGGATCGGCTGGACCGGCTGGCTGCGTCGCGGATGCTTGCGCAGTGGCAGCGGCATGGCGTCTTCGCCGCGCCGGCGCAGCGCTGCACTCGGGCGGAGATCGCGCAGGCGCTGCGGCTGCATGCCGGCCACGCCCGGCTGCTCGCCGCCGCGCTCGACCTGTTCGGCCAGCGCGGCTGGATACGGCAGGACGGCGAGGCATGGTGCGCGCTCCCGACGGCGCTGGAGGCCAGCCGCGACTGGCAGGCAGCGCAAGACGCCCTGGCCGCTGCCGAGCCGACGCTGGCGCCGCATCTCGAATTGCTGGACCGCTGCATGGCCTCGCTGGACGGCATCCTGGACGGCAGCATCCCGGCGAGCGAAGCCTTCTTCCCCGATGGGTCCATGGAGTTGCTGGCCCGGGTCTATGCCGGTGACGACAATGCGGCTTTCCTGCATGGGGCAGCGGCACAGGCGGTGGTCCAGGCTGTGCGAGCCGCTGGCGCCTCGCCACGGGTGCTGGAGATCGGCGCCGGGACCGGCGGCACCACCGGGCCGGTGCTGCACGCGCTGCGCCGGGCCGCCCTGTCGGCCGAGTTCGTTTTCACGGATCTCTCGCCACGCTTCCTGCAACAGGCCCGCGAGCGGTTCGGCGCGGACCATGCGGGCTTCCGCACCACGCTGCTCGACATCTCGCGCGACCCGGCGGAGCAGGGGCTGGCAGGCGGGTTCGATGTGGTCCTCGCGGCCAATGTGCTGCATGCCACGCCGGAAATGCGCGAGACGCTGCGGCATGCCGCCGCGCTGCTGACCCCAGGTGGCACCCTGGTGGTGAACGAGATGACCGCGGCGCGTGACTACGCGACCCTGACTTTCGGCCTGCTGGAAGGCTGGTGGCTGGCGAATGATCCGGCATCCCGCCTGCCGCACGCGCCACTGCTCTCGATCGGGCAATGGCGGTGCCTGCTGGCTGAGTCCGGCTTGGAGGTGGCCGCCGTCACCCTGCCGCCTGCCGTCACCGAGGAAGCCGCCACGCCGCAGGCCGTGCTGGTGGCCAGGAAGGCGGCGGCCCGGCCGGAGGCTGCGGTGGCCGCGCCAATGGCCATGCCGGCGGCGGCGCCGGCATGCGCGCCGCCGCAGGGCAGTGTAGGCTGGATCGAGGATGCGGTGACGGAGGCGGTCGCGGCGGTCTTCGAGATGCCGGTGGAGACGGTGCGGCTTGGCGGCATCCTCAGCTTCAGCGAACTCGGCGGCGATTCCCTGCTCTCCGCCGAGCTCGCGGCGAGGCTGGGGCAGCGGCTGGGCGTGCCGCTGAAGACCACCGCCATCTTCAATTACCCGAACATCGCGCTGCTGGCGGCGCATATCGCCGAGGAATTCCCCGGCATCGGTGCCCCGGCGAAGGCCGTGCCGCCCTCCGCCCCGGCCGTTCCCGTGCCGGAGGACGAGGAGGCGGCGCTGCACGCGGTGCTGCGGGCGCTGGAGACCGGCGATATCGATGTGGACGAGGCCCTGCGCCGCGTCACCCCCGCGCTCTGACCGGGCGTCGCATGACGACCGCCGCAGGAACCCTCATGGGACATTCCAGCATGGACACCGATGCGACACCCCGCGCGCTGTTCGGGATGGTGGCCAGAGGCGAGCTGACCGCTGCCCAGGCGCAGACGCTGATCGCCACGATCCGGGCGACCCGCCCCGCGCCTCCGCCAGCGCTGGATCAGGTCGCCATCATCGGCATGGCGGGACGCTTCCCCGGCGCCGATACGCCCGACGCATTCTGGCATTTGCTGGCCAATGGCCGCAGCGCGGTCAGCCCGCAGCCGCCGGCACGCTGGGCCCAGGGCCCGCGCAACGGCGCGCCCGCGATCGCCGGCGGTTGGCTGGAGGGGATCGAGGATTTCGACCACGCCTTCTTCGGCATCCCGCGCCGCGAGGCGGAGGTCATGGACCCCCAGCAGTCGCTCTTTCTCGAAGCCGCCTGGTCGGCGCTGGAACAGGCGGGTTATGCGGAGCGCGACATGTCGGGCCGCAGCGTCGGGGTCTTTGTGGGCGCCGGCGCCGGCGACTATGCCAGCCACCTGATGGCCAAGGGCGCCGAGCCGGATGGCCTGTCCTTCATGGGCAACAGCAATGCCATCCTGGCCGGCCGCATCGCCTATCTGCTGAACCTGCGCGGTCCGTGCCTGACCGTCGACACCGCCTGCTCCTCCTCCCTCACCGCCGTGCATCTGGCGCGGGAGGCGCTGCTCTCGGGCGGCTGCGAGATGGCGATTGCTGGTGGCGTCTGCGTGCTGCCGACGCCGACCTTCGCCGTCGCCGCCAGCCGGGCCGGCATGCTCTCGCCGAGCGGGACGTGTCGTGCCTTCGATGCCGCCGCCGATGGCTTCGTGCCGGGTGAGGCGGTGGCGGCGCTGGTTCTGAAGCCACTGGTCCGGGCGCTTGCGGATGGCGACCATGTCTGGGGCGTCATCGAAGGCTCCGCCGCCAACCAGGATGGCCGCACCAATGGCATTACCGCGCCCAGCGCGCCGGCCCAGGCGGCGCTGATCCAGGCGGTGCACGAACGCTTCGGGATCGCCCCCGCGACCATCGGCTATGTCGAGGCGCATGGTACCGGCACCCGGCTCGGCGACCCGATCGAGGTCGAGGCGCTAACCCGCAGCTTCCGGCGGCATACCGCTGAGACTGGCTTCTGCGCCATCGGCTCGGTCAAATCGGCCGTTGGCCATACGATGAGCGCGGCCGGCGCGGTGGGCATCGTGAAGCTGCTGCTCAGCCTCGCGCACCGGCAGTTGCCGCCGACGCTGCATGTCGCCACGCCGAACCCGGCCTGCGAGTTCGAAACCTCGCCATTCTTCGTCAACACCGCGCTGCGCGCCTGGGAACCGCGCGGCGGCACGCGACGGGCAGCCATCAGCGCCTTCGGCTTCTCCGGCAGCAATGTGCATATGGTGATCGCCGAGGCGCCGCCGCGGGCGGCGCCGGCGGCCAGCCGGCGGCCGCGGCTGTTGCTGCTCTCGGCCCGCGATGCCGTGGCGCTGCGGGCCACCGCCGCGGCCCTGGCCGGCCATGTGGCGGGGCAGGCGACGCTCGACCTCGATAACCTGTGCTGGACACTGGCGGCCGGCCGCAACCATTACCGCGAACGGGCGGCGCTGCTGGTCGAGACGGCGGAGGATGTGGTCCGGGCGGCGCAGGCGGTGGCGGCGGGCCAGGCGCCCGTCGCGGCCGGCGCCGACGCCGCGCTCGCCCGGCTGGCCCAGCGCTTTCTGGCGGGGGAGGATCCCGACCCCGAGGCCCTCGTGCCGCCGGAGGGCCGCCGTCGAATTCCGCTGCCGGGATACCCCTTCCGGCGGGTGCCCTGCGGGCTGCGCGCCGCCACCCGTCCGCGCGTGCTGCGCGGGTTGCATCCCCTGCTGGACCGCGTGCTGCCCAATGGCGCCTTCCACACGGCGATAGACCCGGCCGAACCGCTGTTGGCGGATCACCTCGTGCAGGGCGCACCCATCCTGCCGGGAGCCTGCGTCATCGGCATGGCCCTGGCGGCGGCGCGCGCCGCGACCGGGCGGGCGGCGACGGGCCTTTCCGCGGTGAGCTTCCGCGCCCCGGTCGGCGTGACCGAGGCGGCGGGCCTGCTGCTGCGGCTGGAGGAGGGCCGTTTCACCCTTTGTGCCGAGGCCGGGCAAGGCGACCCCCTGGCCACCGGCACCCTGGGCTGGGAAGCACCCCCGGCCGTCGCGGCGCTCGACCTGGCCGCCATCCGCACGCGCCTGCCGGTGCTGCTGGAGGGCGACGCGCTGGCGGCGCGCTTCGCCACCGCCGGCGTGGCGCTTGGCCCGCTGTTCCGTGGCCTGCGCCGGATCTGGCTGGCGGGGGACCCGCGGCAGGGGGAGGCCCTGGCGGAGCTTTCCCTGCCCGGGGAGGAATTGGCCGGAATCGACGACTATGACCTCCACCCCACCCTGCTTGATGGCGCATTCCAGGCGGGCATGGCGGCGCTGGCCGCGGCGCGGCCGGAAGCCAGGGAGGTGCTGGTGCCTGCCGGCCTCGGCGCCCTGACGCTGCATGCGCGGCCCGAGCCGAGCTGCCTCGTCCACATCGTCTTCGCCGGGGCTGAGCTGGTGGCGGACCGGGCACGCTTCCATGCCAGCCTGCTGGACGAGACAGGGCAGGTCCTGGCCACGGCCCGTGATTTCCTTGCGCTGCGCCTGCCTGGCGTGGCGGCGCAGCCTGCCCCGTTGCCTGAGCCGAACGCCATGCCGGTGCCTGATCCGGTACCCGGGCCGGGCGCCGAGCCCGTGCCTGTCTTCGTGCCGCGCTGGCACCCCACCGAAGCCGCGCCGGCCGCGGCGCCGCGACCGGACGGCGTCGTGCTGATCCTGCGCGATGACGAGGATGGCGGGCTCGGCGATGCGCTGGCCAAGGCGCTCGGGGATCGCGGCGTCATCCAGGTGGTGCTGGGCGAGGCGACGGAATCGCGGGCCGCCGGCGTCTTCGGCATCGACCGTGCGGAGGGGGTCGCGTTCGACCGGCTGCTGGCGCAGCTGAAGCCGCTGGCCGCGGTCTACATGTTGGGCAGCGGGCGCCGGACCGGCGCTGCGGCCGCCGCGCTGGAGGCCGCCGCACGGGCGGATCTGCTGCCGCGGATGCGCTTCCTGCAGGCCCTGGCCGGCTCCGTCGCCACCCTTGAGGCGGGGCTGCCGGTGCGGGTGGTCACCATCGGGGCGCAGGTGGTGACGGAGGCGGATCTGCCTGATGCCGGTGCCGCCATGCTGGCCGGCCTTGCCATGGCCGGTGCGCGCGAACTGGCGCCGGTGCGGCTTTCGGTGGTCGATCTCGCGCCGGCCGAACTGGCGGCCGATGCGGCGACGCTCGCCACGGCCCTGTTGGCGGAGCCGGATGAGGCGCCCGGACGCAGCATTGCCTTGCGGGGCGGTGGCCGCTGGCTCCGCAGCCTCGATGAGGTTGCGCCATCGGCAGCCCCGGGGAAGGCCGGGTTCCGCGATGGCGGTGCCTATGTGCTGCTCGGCGGGACGGGCGGGTTGGGCCTGGCCCTGGCTCTGCACTTGGCACGCCGGCACCGGGCCAGGCTGCTGCTGGTGGGCCGCAGCCCACTTTCCGCCTCCCAGACCCGGGCCGTCGCAGAGATCGAGGCGGCGGGCGGCAGCGTACTCCATGTCCGGGCCGATGCCGCCGATGCGGCGCAGCTCGATGCAGCGCTGACAGAGGGCCGGGCGCGGTTCGGCCGGTTCGACGGGGCCGTGCAGGCCGCCATGGTCCTGCGCGACACACCTTTCATGCAGCTGGACGCGACGGCGATGGCCGCGGTGCTGGCGCCGAAGCTGGCGGCGACGGCGAACCTGGCCCGGGCCATTGCGGCGGACCGGCCGGACCTGCTGGTGCTGTTCAGCTCGGCCAATGCCTTCATCGGCAATCCCGGGCAGGGGAATTACGCCGCCGCGGCGGCTGGGCAGGATGCGCTGGGCCTCGCCCTGCGGGCTGCCGGCATGCCGGTGGTGGTGGTCAACTGGGGCTATTGGGGGGATGTCGGGGCCGTGGCGGCGCCAGTGTTCCAGAAACGCGCGGCCAGCCTCGGCATCGGCGCCATCGGCGTGGCCGAGGGCCTGGCGGCGCTGGAAGGCATTCTGGACGCGGGCCTGCCGCAGGCGATGGCGATGAAAGTCTCTGCGGAGACGCTGAACGCGCTGGGCATCCCGGCGAACCCCGCCGCGTCGCCCGCCGCCGCACCACCCGCCCAGGTGACGGAGGCCGAGGCATCCGTCGCCCGGCTGACCGCAGAGTTCGATGCACTGGAGCGATGCGCGCATGAGCGGCTGGTCGGGCTGTTCCAGGCCGCCGGCTTCCTGCAGGCGCCCGGCCAATCCGCCACCCTGACGGAGTTGCGCCGGATGCTGGCGGTAGTGCCGCTTCATGAGCGCCTGTTCGATGCCGTGCTCGACATCCTCTGCCGGGCCGGCTTCTTGGTCCTGCGCGGCGACCGGTTCGAGGTGACCGAAGCCCTGCTGGATGCCGGCCTCGCCGAACGGATCGAGCATCCGGAGCTGGCCGAGGCCGCGCTGAAGGCCCAGGCGCCCTGGCTGGGTCCCTTCCTGGCGGTGACGCACCGCTGCCTGTCCGCCTATGCCGAGGCACTGGCCGGCCGCGTCGCGCCGACCGAGCTGTTGTTCCCCGGCGGCAGCGGCGCGCTGGTGGCGCCGCTCTATCGTGACAACCCGATCGCCAATTATTTCAACGCGGCCGTCGCCGCCGCGGTGCTGGAGATCGCCCGCCAGAGCGGCGCGGGCCGGGTGCTGCAGCTGACCGAGGTCGGGGCCGGCACGGGCGGCACCGCCATTGCCGTCATGCAGGCGCTGCAGGACGCAGGAATCGGATTCCGCTACCGCTTCACCGACCTTTCCCCCAGCTTGATCCGTGCCGCCCGGACCGGCCTGCGCGCCCGCTTCCCGCAAGCGGAATTCGCGGTGCTGGATCTGGAAAAGCCGGTGCCTGCGGGCCTGACTGGTACCGCCGATATCGTGATCGCGGTGAATGTGCTGCACGCGACGGCCGATATCGGGGTGACGCTGGCGCATTGCCGGGCGCTGCTCGGCGCGGGCGGCACGCTGCTGCTGAACGAGGCGGTGCGGCGACGGGATTTCGCCACCCTCGTCTTCGGCCTGACCGAAGGCTGGTGGCGCTTCCATGACGCCGAGCGCCGGCTGCCCCACAGCCCGCTGCTGGACGAGCCAGGCTGGCGGGCGATGCTCGCCGAGGCCGGCTTCGCCGCCGTCGTCAGCCGCACGGCCGAGCAGGCCGGTGCCGAGGCGGCGCAGGTCGTGCTGCTGGCTCAGCTGCCGGCCAGCGCGGCGGCGCAGCCGGCGCCTGCCCTGCAGACGGCGCTGCCCACCCCCCGTCCCGCCCCCCTGGCCGCCGCCACCGCCAAGGCAGCCGAGGCGCCGCTCACCGTGGTGCGGGCCGCGGTGCGGCGGGCGTTGGCGGAAGCCTTGCGTGAACCGCTCGACAGCCTGGATGACCGGCAGGAATTCGCCGCCTTGGGCATCGATTCCATTCTCGGCGTGGATCTCACGGAGCGGCTGTCCGCCCGGCTGGGTATTCCGGTCCCGGTGGCGGCCCTGTTCGACTACCCCACACCCGTTGCATTGGCGGCGCATCTCGCGGCGGAGCATGGGGCGGCGTTGCAACCGCAGGCCCCGCCCGCCGTCGCCATGGCCGCTGTACCGATCGCACCGGCAACGGACACGGCCGTGCCGCAGGCAGCCCTGTCGGCGGGTGGGGACGCGGTGGCTGTGGTCGGCATGGCCGGCATCTGGCCGGGCGCGCCGGATCTCGACAGCTTCTGGCGCAACCTGCGCGACGGCGTCAGCAGTATCGGTCTGCCGCCCGCCGGGCGTTGGCCAAATGCCCCGGCTGGAACCGAGTCCTGGCGCCAGGGGGGCTTCCTCGACAGTGTCGACCGCTTTGACCCGCTCTTCTTCGAGATGTCGGGCATCGAGGCGGACCACACAGACCCGCAGGCAAGGTTGTTCCTCACCACCGCCTGGCGGGCGCTGGAACATGCGGGATATGGCCCCGCCTGGCTGGATGGCCGCCGCTGCGGCATCTTCGTTGGCGTCGCGGCTGGCGACTACCCCTCCGGCGCCACACCCGGGGCACCCCCCCCGCCGCATGCCTTCACCGGCAATGCGCAATCGGTGCTGGCCGGGCGCTTGGCCTATCTGCTGAACCTGCGTGGCCCGGCGCTGGCGGTGGACACCGCCTGTTCCTCCTCCCTTGTTGCGCTGCACCTTGCCTGCCGCAGCATCGCCAGCGGGGAGAGCGAGCTGGCCCTGGCAGCCGGGGTCTTCGTCACCTCCACCCCGGCCTTCCACCAGCTGACCGGCAGTCTGGGCATGACCTCGCCCAACGGCGCCACCCGCGCCTTCGACGATGCGGCGGATGGCTTCGTCGCGGCGGAGGGGGTCGGCGTGCTCGTGCTGCGCCGACTGGATGCAGCATTGGCGGATGGCGACCCCGTCCTCGGTGTGGTCCGGGCAACCGGCACCAACCAGGATGGCCGCACCCATGGCTTCACCGCGCCGTCCTCACGCGCCCAGGCGGAACTGGTGGCGGAGGTGCTGGACCGCGCCGGGCTGACCGCCGCCGCCATCGACTATGTGGAAGCGCATGGCACCGGCACGAAGCTCGGCGACCCGATTGAGGCCGAGGCGCTGGGCCGGGTCTTCCGCAAGCATGGGGTGACGGCCCCGGGCGCCTGCCGGATCGGCTCGGTGAAGACCAATATCGGACACACCGGGCCGGCTGCGGGCATCGCCGGTGTGCAGAAGGTCCTGCTGGGCCTGGCACATGGGTTATTGCCGGCCTCGCTGCACCACAGCGTGCCGAACCGGCACATCGATTTCGCCGCTTCGCCGCTGGCGGTCTGCACCCGGGCGGAGCCCTGGCCACGGCGCCCGGACCGACCGCGCCGCGCCGGAGTTTCTGCTTTCGGGCTGTCGGGCACCAATGCGCATGTGGTGCTGGAGGAGGCGGCCTGCCTGCCGGCTCGGCCGAGATTGCCGCAGGGGCCCTTCCTGTTCCCGCTGTCCGGCCGCACGGAAGCCGCGCTGGCCCGGCGGCTGGCGGACCTCGCCGCTTGGCTGGAGGCCGCCGGGCAGGATGTGCCGCTGGCCGATATCGCCCATACCCTGGCGATCGGGCGCCGGCACATGGCGCATCGCCATGCCGTGCTGGCCAGCGACCATGCCGGGCTGCGTCTGGCGTTGCTGCGGCCCTCGGCGGCCGCCACTGCCTCCGCGGACAGTGTCCTTGTTGACAGCGCCAGCGCCCTGGCCGCGGCCCATGCAGCGCTCCTGGCCGGGCGCAGCGATGCTTCGGCGCTGGCCACGCTGGGGTCCGCCTATCGACAGGGCGCGGACGTCGATTGGCTGGCGCTCTATGCCGGGACCGGGCTGCGCCGGGTCGCGCTGCCGGCCTATCCCTTCGCCGAGGAGCGCCACTGGGCGCCGGATGCGGCGCTGCCTGTCCCACAGCCGCAGCCGCAGCCAATCCGCTTCCATGTGTCGGTGTGGCAGGCCGCGCCGGCCAGCCCCGGGACGCTGCCCTCTGCTGCCCTGGTCTTCGATGACGACCCTGGCCTGGCCGAGGCGCTGGGTGGCCGGATGCCGCTGACCCGGCACGATTTCGCCACGCTGGATGATGTGGCCCTGGCCGCACCGCTGCTGGTGCTGCATCCCATGCCCGAGAGCGACCCCATGGCGCTGGCGCGCCTGCTGGTCCGGCTGGCCCGGCGGCTGCTGGTCGCGCCCGCCACCCGGGTGCTGCTGGTCGCCCGCGGCGACACCCTTGCCACTGAGGTGATGGCGGCGGCGACCGCCCTGGGCATTGCGCTGAAGCCGCAGCATTGGTCGGTGCTGCGGCTGTCGCGGACCGTCGACGCCCCGGCCGTGGCGCAGGCCGTGCTGGCGGAAGCCGGCCGGGCGGGATCCTCCGCGGAGCTCCGCTGGGTTGGTGACGAAAGGCAGGAGCGGCGGTTGCGGCCATGGACAGCCGCAGCGCAGCAAGGGGCGCTGCCGTCGGGTGCCGTCTGCTGGATCGTTGGCGGCACCGGCGCCATCGGGCAGGCCCTGGCGGTGCATCTCCGCGCCCGTCATGGGGCGGAGGTCGTGCTCGCGGCGCGCCATGCGGGCCCCGGGGTCTGGCCGCTGGATGTCACCGATGCCGCTGCGGTCGAGCGCATGGCAGCCGAGATCCGCGCTGGGCACGGCCGGTTGGATGCGGTGTTCCAGCTTGCCGGGGCGATGCGCGCCGCGCCGCTCGGCGATGCGACCGCTGCGGCCACGGAGGCGGTCCTGGCGAGCAAGATCGCCGGTACGATCCATCTCGACCGCGCCACCGCGGCCGACCGGCTGAGCGCCTTCGTGCTGTTCTCCTCCCTGGCGGCGGAACTGGGTGATTTCGGCCAGGGCGATTACGCGCTGGCCAACCGCTTCCTGGCGGGCTTCGCCGCCCGGCGGGCGGCCGAGGTCGCGGCCGGCAGGCGGCACGGGCGCAGCCTCAGCATCGCCTGGCCGGTCTGGCAATTCGGCGGCATGGCCGCGGCAGGCCCGGCGCGGGAGGCGGCGTTGCAGGCGAGCGGGCTGGCGGCGCTGACCAATGACGCAGGACTAGCGGCGCTCGACCAATTGTTGGCAGGCGGGGAGGGGCATGTCGCCGTTCTGCCGGTCGGCGGGCCCGATCCCGTCATGGCGCCGGTGGCGGTCCGCGCGGTGCCAGCTGCCGGTGGCGCGGCCTCCGGCACTGCCGCGCGCCAGGCCGTGCGCGCCCTGCTTGCCGAACAGCTGCGGATTCCGGCCGGCGACATCGCCGATGACGCACCCTTCGGCACGCTTGGGCTGGATTCGCTGCACCTGCGCGGCTTTGCCACGGTCCTGGAGGAACGCTTCTCCGTCCCAATGCCGGTGACGGAGCTGTTCCGCGTGAACACGGTGCAGGCGCTGGCCGAGCATCTGCTGGCCAGCGGGGCGGGCTTCGGCGCAGCGCCCGCAGCGCCCGCGGTGCTGCCTTCCGCCGCGGCCCCGCTGCCGCTGCGGTCGGCCCTG
Organism: Siccirubricoccus deserti; assembly: GCF_014283215.1. Lineage (GTDB taxonomy): Bacteria > Pseudomonadota > Alphaproteobacteria > Acetobacterales > Acetobacteraceae > Siccirubricoccus > Siccirubricoccus deserti. The sequence goes on along the minus strand of NZ_JACOMF010000024.1, from coordinate 28,003 downwards.
CCCGCCAGTGATGGACGGATCGCCATTATCGGCATGGCGGGCCGCTTCCCCGGCTGCGCAGATCTCGATGCCTTCTGGCAGGCGCTGCGCGATGGCCGCGACCTGGTCGGCGAGATCCCGCCGGACCGCTGGGACTGGCGGGCGTACCGCACCGCGCCAGGGATGGGCCCGGATACGGAAGTGCCGCGCTGGGGCGGCTTCGTCGCCGGGTCCGACCGCTTCGATGCAGCCTTCTTCGGGATAACCGCGCGGGACGCCGCCTTCCTTGACCCCCAGGCGCGGCTGCTGATGCAGACGGCGTGGCACGCGCTCGAGGATGCGGCGCTGCCGCCCGCCAGCCTCGCGGGCAGCGCCACCGGGGTCTTCGTCGGCAGCCAGCTCAACGACTATGCCGAACTGCTCGGCGATGCCGGCGAGGCGGCGGCCCAGGCCGTACTGGGCAATACCCGCACCATGCTGGCCAACCGACTGAGCTTCCTGCTCGACCTGCACGGCCCTTCGCAGACCATCGACACCGCCTGCTCCTCCTCGCTGGTAGCGCTGCACCGCGCAGTGCGGGCGCTGCGGGAGGGCGAGTGCGGGACGGCGCTTGTGGGCGGCGTGCATCTCATCCTCTCGCCGCGCGCACAGGTGATGGGCGCGCAGCTTGGCATACTCTCCCCCACCGGCCGCTGCCGCAGCTTCGCGGCCGAGGCCGATGGCTACGTGCGGGGCGAAGGCGTCGGCGTGCTGGTGCTGAAGCCGCTGGCCCAGGCGCTCGCGGATGGCGACCCCGTGCGCGCCGTGATCCTGGAAAGCGGCGAGAACCATGGTGGCCGCGCCTCTGGCCTCACCACGCCCAACCCGACGGCGCAATCGGCGCTGATCGCCGGGGTACTCCGCCGGGCCGGCGTCGCGGTTGGCTCCATCGGCCATATCGAGGCGCATGGCACCGGCACCGCGCTCGGCGATCCGGTCGAGGTCGATGCGCTGTGCAGGGCCTTCGCCGAGGTCGCCGCCGAACGTGGCGAGGCGCTGCCCGAGGCGGGGTTCTGCGGGCTATCCTCGGTGAAGTCGAATATCGGCCATCTCGAGCCGGCCTCGGGCATCGCCGGGGTCATCAAATCGGTGCTGGCGCTGCAGCATGCGACCCTACCGGCCACGCTGCATGCGGAAGCGCCGAACCCGCTGCTGCCGCTGGCGGGCAGCCCGTTCCGGTTGCAGCGGCGGATCGCGCCCTGGCCGGCGCCAATGGGGGGCGCGCCGCGCCGGGGCGCGGTGAGTTCCTTCGGTCTGGGCGGCAGCAATGCGCATCTGCTGCTGGAGGAATGGCCGGTTGCGCCTCGCCCGGCGCCGGCTGCGACCGGGCCGGCGCTGGTGCCGCTTTCCGCCCGCGACATGGTGGCGCTGCGGCGACAGGCGGAAGCCCTGCTGGGCTGGCTGCAAGCCGCCGGCGATGCCTGGGCGTGGCCCGACCTGTTGCTCACCCTGCGGGAGGGGCGGAATGCCATGCCGGCACGGCTGGCCCTGGTGGCGGGTTCCCCGACCGAACTCGCCGGCAGGCTGCGCGCCTGGCTGGACGGCGCTGAGGCCGATGGCGCCAGCGGCGTGGTCCAGCGCGACATCCTGGGCGGGCTGTTCGAAACCGCGGACGAGGCGGCCGGGCTGGTCGGCCGCGCGGTGGCGCAGGGCCGGCTGGACCGGGTCGCCAGGCTGTGGGTGTCCGGCGTGCCGGTCGCGTGGGGGCTGCTGCCCCTGCCGCCCGGGGCGCGGCGCCGCAGCCTGCCGGGCTACGCCTTCGCCGATGAACGGCACTGGTTCGACCAACGACCCGGGTGGGTGCCAGCCCCGGCTACGGCTGCGTCGCCGCCCAGCGCCGCGCCCATGCTTCCGGCGCCCATGCCGCCGCAGGTGGCGGAGCCTGTGGCGGGACCGGCGCCGAAGCCCGCCATGGATGCGGATGCGGTCCTTGCCCGCCTGCTCGGCATCGTCGCCGATGCGCTGTACCTTGATGCCGGTGCGCTCGACCTGGATGCGAATCTCGTCGAACTGGGGGTCGATTCCATCCTGGCGGTGGAAATCGCCCGCAAGCTGCAGGATGGCTTCAGCATCGCCCTGCCGGCGACCCGCCTGTATGACGCACCGACCATCCGCCGCCTGGCGGCCTTGGTCGCTGACAGTAGCGCGCCGGCCATGCCGGCACCTGCTTCGGTGGCCCCTGCCCCGACCGACACTCCGTCCCCCGTCCCAATCGCGAAGGGCGCGGCGGCTGTTCCGGACGACCAGGTGCTGCGGCGGCTGTCGGTGCTGTTGGCGGAGGCGCTCTACCTCGCGCCTGAGCAGATCGAACCCGACCAGCCCTTTGCCGAGCTCGGCCTCGATTCAATCCTGGCGATCGAGCTGACCCGCACCATCAAGGCCGAATTCGGCGTCACCCTGCGGGCGACCCGCCTCTATGACCAGCCAACGCCGCGCGGCCTGGCTGCTGCCATCGCTGTGGAACTGGCCGCGGGCGAAGTCGCGCCGGCAGAACCGAACCAGCCTTCGGCCACGCCGCAGCGTGCGGAATCAGCGGTGCTGGACAGGCTGCGCCTGCGGCTCGGCACGCTGCTGTCGCTCGAAGCGGCGGAGATCGAGCCGGAACTGAGCCCAGTGGAATTCGGGCTGGACCAGGTGGTGGCAGCCCAACTGCTGCGCGATATCCAAGCGGATTTCGGCGTAACCCTGGAAGCCGCGGCCCTGTTCCGTGCGGACACACTTCTCCAACTTGCGCGGCAGATTGAGGCCGCGAGGGTCCCGGCGGCGCCCGCTGGGACCGGTTTCGCTGGCGCAGAACCCGTTGCCCCGCAGCCTGCCGGCAGCGGGGCCTATGCCGATGGAGCGATTGCCGTCATCGGCATGGCCGGCCGTTTCCCCGGGGCGCCGGATCTCGACCAGTTCTGGCGCAACCTGCGGGATGGCGTGGACAGCGTGGCGCCGGTGCCGGCCTCTCGCTTCCCGATCGATGCCTGGTACGATCCGGACCCGCAGGCCAGCAACCGCAGCTACTGCCGCGACGGCGGCTTCCTCTCCGGCATCGAGGATTTCGACCCTCGCTTCTTCGGCATTGCGCCCGCTGAGGCAAGGATCATGGACCCGCAGCAGCGACTGTTCCTCGAGACCGCCTGGTTGGCGCTGGAGGATGCCGGCCTGCCGGACCACATGCTGGACGGCGCTCCCTGTGCGGTCTTCGTCGGTTGCAGCCAGGGCGACTACGCGCATCGCGCAGCCACCCGTTTGTCGGCGCAGTTCGGGATGGGCAATGTCGGCTCCATCCTGGCCGCGCGCATCGCCTATCACCTTAACCTGCGGGGGCCTGCCGTCGCGGTGGACACCGCCTGCTCCTCCTCGCTGGTCGCGGTGCATCTCGCCTGCCAAGCCCTGCGGACCGGCGAGTGCGAGATGGCGGTGGCGGGCGGCGTGGCGCTGATGACCACGCCGAACATGCATGTGCTGACCAGCCATGCGCGCATGCTCTCGCCGGTCGGCCGCTGCAAGGCCTTCGATGCCTCCGCCGACGGCTTCGTGCCGGCAGAAGGCGTCGGCGCCGTCGTGCTCAAGCCATTGCGCCGCGCGCTGGCGGATGGCGACCGGGTCCATGGCGTCATCGAAGGCTCCGGTATCAACCAGGACGGCCGCTCCAACGGGTTGACCGCGCCGAGCCTGGCGGCGCAACGGGAATTGACGCTGACGGTCTGGGAACGCTTCGGCATCCACCCCGCCAGTATCGGCCATGCCGAGGCGCATGGCACCGGCACCGCACTAGGCGACCCGATCGAGGTGCAGGCGCTGACCGACGCCTTCCGCCGGCATTCCGACCTGGTCGGCGAATGTGCGCTCAGCAGCGTGAAGACGAATATCGGCCATGCGGTACCAGCGGCCGGCATTGCCGGGCTGCTGAAGACCTTGTTGCTGCTGCGTCATCGGACCCTGGTGCCCAGCCTGCACCTGAACACACCGAACCCGTTGATCGACTTCGCCAACTCGCCCTTCCATGTGCCGCGCGTGGCGATGCCCTGGCCGGCGCGCCAGGACGGGGCGCCGCGGCGCGGGACGGTCAATGCATTCGGCTTTTCCGGCACCAATGCCCATGCGGTGGTCGCCGAGGCGCCGCCAACCCCACCGGCCGCCGGAGCGGCGGCCGGGCCGCAGCTGTTCCTCATCTCCGCCAAGACGCCGGAGGCCCTGCGGCAGCGCGCCGCCGGGCTGGCCCGATGGCTCGGGCAGGAGGCCGTCCCGCTTGCCGATCTGGCCTATACCCTGGCTGCCGGACGGAGCCATTTCCGCTGCCGCGCCGCCATCGTCGCGGCGGATGCCGCCGCGCTGCGGGACGCGCTGCAGGACATCGCCTCGGGCGAGGCGCCAGGGGAGGCCCCAGGGGAGGCCGGCCCGGCGCCGGCCGAAGCCGAGGCTCTGGCCGCCCTGGCGGCGGCCGCAGATCCGTCGGCGCGGGAGGTCGCACTGGGCCTGCTGGCCCGGGCCTACCGGGCAGGGGCAGCCTTGCGCGGCCTGTATCCGCGCGGCAGCGGCCGGTTGCTGTCTTTGCCGGCCTATCCGTTCCAGCGCCAACGCTGTTGGGTGGAGGACAGCGCCGGGCCGCCGGCTGCGGAACCGGCGCCGGCCGTGGCTATTGCCATATCATCCGCCCCCTTGCCCACGGATGGGGAAACACGGGCCCGGCCGGTCTATCGGGTAGCGGCGTCGGACGCACTGCTGGCACAGCACTTGGTCAACGGCCGGACGCTGCTGCCGGCTGCGGCCAGCCTCGCCATGCTGTTCGAGGTCACAGGTGCGGCAGGCATCGCGGCGATCCGCTGGTTGCGCCCTGTCCTGGCCGGGCCGGACGGGGTGGAATTGCGCTACGATGCGGATGCCATGGCCCTGGTCGCCGACGGCGCCCGATATGTGACCGCGCAGGCGCTGGAGGGCCGCCCCGCACCGCCGCCTCTCAATCTGGAGACCATACGGGCGCGCTGCCCCGAAGCGGTTCCGCCGGCGCGTCTCTATGCCGGGCTGGCGGCACTGGGCATCACCTATGGACCGGCCTTCCGCTGCGTCACCGGGCTGTGGCGCGGGCCGGATGGCAGCGAGCTGCTGGCCGACCTGACCCCGCCGGCCATGCCTGATCCGGGGCCCTTCCTCCTTGACGCCGCACTGCACAGCATCGCCGCGCTCGGCGACGACACCGGCGGGCTGGCCGAGGCGCCCCTGCCTTCGGCGCTGGAGCATGCTGCGAGACACGGCGCCCTGGCGCAGGCCCGGTATGCCTGGGTGCGGCGCCGGCCGGGCGCGGCCGCCTTCGACGTCCTGCTGGCCAATGCCGCCGGCCATCCGGTGTTCTCGCTGGAAGGTTTTGCCGCGCAGGTGCCGCTCGCACCGAAGTCCCGCCTGCCCACACCCGATCCAGCCATGGCGGCGAAGGGGCTGAACTTCTACGTGCCAGGCTGGGAGCTTGCACCACTGCCGGCGGCATCGGTGCGGCGGCCGGAGCTGATCCTGGCCAACGAGGGCATGGAGGCGCTGGCCGCTGCCCTGGCGGCCCTGCCGGGCGACGCCCCAGCTCGCATTGAAGCGCTGCCGGAATCGGGCTGGCAGGATGCGCTGGTGGCCCTGCCCGGGCAGGCCCATGTCGTGCTGCTCGGCGGACGCCGGACCACGACGGCCGACACGGTTGAAGCCATGCGGGCGTTACAGGCCCTGATGGCGCTGGGGCGGCCCTTGCGGGTGACGGTCGTCGCCGGCGATGCCTCCGATGCCGGGACCGCCCGCAACTGGCGGGGTGCCGCGTTGCTCGGCCTGGCGAAGGTCGCCCTGCGGGAGGCGCCGTGGCTCGATATCGCCATGCTGGACACCACCACCGGGGATATGGCGCCGGATGGTGCCCTGGCACCGGCGATCATGGCCGAGCCGCCGCAGCGCATCGGCCGGCATGAGGTACCGCAGGACGTCGCCTGGCATGCCGGGGCGCGGTGGCAGCGGCAACTGGTTGCCACCGAAGTGCCGCCGCACCCCTCGGCCATCCGCCGGCAGGGCGTCTATGTCCTGGTAGGCGGCGCCGGCGGCATCGGCGCGGCGGTGGCGCGGCGGCTGGCATCGCAGTTCGCGGCGCGGCTGGTGCTGGTAGGGCGCCGCGTGGCAGGCTCGGAGCAGGAGGCGCTCTGTGCCGAACTGGCGGCGCTCGGCGGGCAGGCGGTCTATGAAGCGGCGGATTGCGCCGATGTCGCCGCCATGCAGTGCGTGCGGGACCGCGCGCTGGCGCGCTTCGGCGTGGTGCATGGGGTGATGCATGCCGCCTTCGTGATGGCTGATGTGGCGCTGCCCGGAATGACGGAAGCAGAGCTGCGGAAGGCCCTGAGTCCCAAGGCCGATGGCACGGCAGTGCTGGCGGAGGTTTTCGGCCCGCTGCCGTTGGATTTCCTTGCGCTCTTCTCCAGCACCAACTCCGCGACCGCCAATGCAGGCCAAGCCAATTACGTGGCGGCCTCGATGGCCCAGGATGCGGCGGGCGCCTGGTTCGGGCGTGGCGCCACGACCGGGAGGCTGCCCGTCCGCACCATCAACTGGGGCTTCTGGGACACGGTGGGGCGGGTGGCGGATGACAGCTTCCGCCCCCGCCTGCGCGGCACCGGTGTCGGCGGCATCGGCACCGAGGAGGGGGTGGACGCGCTGCTGGCCATTCTGGCGGCGGGGCTGCCGGCAGTGTCAGTCCTGCGGCTAGAGGCGCAGGGGGTCACGCTGTCGCCGCGACCTGCCGCGGCGACCGACCTGGCGGGGCTAGAGGCGGTGGTGCACCAGACCCTAACCGAGGTGCTGCAGCTCGACCCGGGCGAAATCGGCGGCGACAGCCTCATGGCCGAGATCGGCCTGGACTCGATCGGCATGGTGGATGTGCAGGCACGGCTGGAGGCTGCGCTGGGTTCCGTGCCGCGCGAAGCCCTGATGGGAGCGCAGACGGTGCGGGATCTGGTGGCGGGCCTCGCCGCACTGGCCGCCGCCGCTCCGACGCCGGCCGAGACCGGGGCGGGGGCGGCGCCCGCCATCGGTTTGCGGGCAGTGCAGGCGGACGGCGCCGGCGCCCCCGGCTTTTGGGTGCCGAGCTTCATCGGCGAGACCGGCTGGGTCCGTCAGCTCGCCACGGCCTGTGCCGGGCAGCGCCCCACTTGGCTGCTGGAGCCGGGTGGCTTGCTTGCGGCGGGCGAGACCCTGGCCGGGATCGGGGCGGCCATGGCGAAGGCGGTGCGTGAGGCCTGTCCTGTCGGCCCGGTCGTGCTGGGTGGCTATTCCTATGGCGGGGTACTCGCCTTCGAGACGGCGGCCTGCCTCGCGGCACAGGGGGTCACGGTGGAGCGCGTGGTGCTCCTCGACAGCTTCGCCCCTGGCTCTGCCGCGCTTGCGAGCGTGCTCGAGGTCGGCGAGGCGCCGGGCCTGCCGAGCTCGGTTGCCGGCGCGCTGGCGCAGGGCTGGAAGCCGGCAGGACCCCTGCCGCCGGCGCCGGCCGACCTGCCAGAAGCGGCGCTGCTCTCCTGGCTGGCCGATGCCATTGCCGGGCTCTGCGCCGAGGCACCTCCGATGGCGGATGTCGTGGCGCTGCTGCGGGACAATCTCGGCGCCATCCGCCGGCTGCGGGCGGAACTGCGCAACCATGATCCCAACCCGGCCGGTCGCAACCTGCCGGTCACCCTGCTGCGCGCCGCGCGGGCACCGGTTGCCGGCTTGGGAGGCGCGCCCCTGGACCCGGCCGCTCTGGCCGCCTTTCGCGTGGACGGGCCGGCCGACCATGGCTGGTCCCGCTGGCTGGCCAAGCCGCCGCAGCTGCTGATGGCGGAGGCCGACCATTTCGGCATGGGCGGTCCGGCGGTACTGCGGCAGGTAGCGGTCGAGTTGGCTTCGCCCCCCGTCGAGGCCAAGGCGGTGGACCCGCGCGCAGCGGCAGCGCTGGCGGTGGTGCGGCGGCATACCGTGGCCGTCCTGGACGGCGTTGCGGAGGAGGCGGTGACGCTTGATGTGTCGCTACGCGACCTCGGTGCCAATTCGATCGACCGGGTCGAGATCGCCACGCTGGCCATGCAGGAATTGAATGCCGACATCCCCCGGCCGCGGCTGGCAGGGATTTCCACCCTGGCGTCCCTGGTGGCGCTGCTGGTGGAGTTCGCGGTGCCCGCATGATGGAGCCCATCTGGATCACCGGGCTCGGCATCACTGCGGCGGGCGTTGTCGGCCTGCCTGCTTTCGAAGCGGTATTGCGGGCGGGGCGTCCGGCTATTGCGCCGGTCGCCGGGCCGGGGCCGCTGCGCCGCGCTGCGCTATTGCCGGCGGCGGCCTTCGCGCCCGCTGGCCCGATGCCGCGGGGGGCGACCCGTGCGGCGCGCTCGGCCCTGGTGGTGGCGCGGGAAGCCTGGGCGCAGGCGGGCCTGCAGGAGCCCGCCGCGGTCGGGCTGGTGGTGGCGGGGCATAACCTCTCGCTGGCGGAGACCGCCGAGACCCTTCTGGCGCAGCAGGGCCGAATGGGTTTCGCGCCGCCGCGCCACGCCCTGCAGGTCTGGGACAGCCATGTCCTCGGCGTCCTTAGCGAGGCCCTGGGCTGCACCGGACCCGGGATGCTGGCCGGCGGGCATTTCAGTTCCGGCATCACCGCCCTGGCGCAGGCCGCGATGTGGCTGCGCGCCGGGGAGGCCGAGGTGGCGCTGTGCGTCGCGCCTTGCGCGGCGCTCTCGACGTTGGAATGGCAGGCCTTCGTCAATCTTGGCGCCGCCGATCCGGGGGGTGACAATGGACAGACCGGGGAGCTGCCGCCCTACCAGCCCTTCGCACCGGGGCAGGCGGGCTTCGTGCCAGGCGAGGCGGCAGCCTGCGTTGTCCTGGAAACCGCCGCCCACGCCAGGGGGCGGGGCGGTCGGCCACTGGCGCGGCTTGGGGCCGCCCGGCTGGCCATGGCCGGTCGGGCCGGGCCGGAGCCCGATGCCGCGAACGAGGCCCGGGTCATCCGGGCCGCGCTCCAGGCCGCCGGGCTGGCCGCGGACGCTGTCGGCTACATCAATGCCCATGCCACCGGCGCCGCCGCCGGGGACATGGCGGAGGCCGAGGCGATCCGGGCGGTCTTCGGCGGCGGGGCCGGGGCACCCTGGGTCAATGCCACCAAGGCCATCACCGGGCATGGGCTGTTCGCGGCCGGCCTGGTCGGGCTGGTGGCGACGGTGCTGCAATTGCGCGGCGGCTTCCTGCACGCGAATCCGGGTATCGGGGCATCGCCGGCCGGGCTGCGGCTGGTGGGCCGTCACAGCGAGCCCCATGACGGAAGCGCGGCGCTCTGCAATGCTTTCGGCTTCGACGGTCTCAACGGCTGTGCTCTGATCCTGAACTCGACGGAGAACCGATGATGCGGCGCGTGGGAATCGACGCGGTGGGCGTCTATGCCGGGCGGGCGATGCTGGATGTCTCCGTGCTGGCCATGGCGCGCGGGCTCGACATGGCGCGGTTCCAGAACCTGCTGATGCGACGCAAATCCGTGGCTCTGCCGGTAGAGGACCCGGTGTCATTCGCGGTGAACGCGGGCAAGGTCATTGTCGACCAGTTGCCGAAGGCGGAGCGGGAGTCGATCCGTCATCTCGTGGTTGCCACCGAGTCCGGCATCGACTTCGGCAAGGCGATGTCGAGCTATGTGCAGCACTATCTGGGCCTCAGCCGCAATTGCCGCACCTTCGAGGTGAAGCATGCCTGCTTCGGTGGAACCGCGGCGCTGCAAGCCGCGGCGGCGACGCTGCGGTGCAGCACTCGGCCGGATGCACGCGCGCTGGTCATCACCACCGATGTCGCCCGGCCCATTCCGCACACCTATGCCGAGCCATCCCAGGGCGCGGCCGCCATCGCCCTGCTGCTGGGGCCGGAGCCGCGGCTGTTGGAACTGGAACTGCCCACCGGGTCCTACGGCTTCGAGGTGATGGACAGCTGCCGGCCTTCGCCCGATATCGAGACCGGCGATCCCGACCTGTCCCTGCTGACCTATCTCGACTGTATCCGCGGCGCCTTCGCTGACTACCAGCGGGAAACCGGCGCCGATTTCGCCACGCATTTCGATGGGCTGGCCTTCCATACCCCCTTCGGCGGCATGGCCAAGGGCGCACACCGGAGCATGATGCGCGACCAGAAGCGGCTGCCTCCGGCTGCCATCGAGGCGGATTTCGAGCGTCGCCTGCGGCCCTCGCTGACCTATTGCTCAGAAGTCGGCAATGTCTATTCCGGCTCGGTCATGCTGGCTGCCTGTGGAGCGATCGAGGCGCTGACCACCCGCCGTGAGGCCGGGGATTCGCCGCCACGGCTGGGGCTCTTCTCCTACGGATCCGGCTGCTGCTCGGAATTCTACTCGGGGCTGGTGATGGAGCGCGCGGCGGCGACGCTGGCCGAGGCGCGCATTCCCCAGGCCATCGCCGGCCGGCACGCGCTTTCCATGCCCGATTACGAGCGCCTGCTGGGGCTGAACCGCAAGGCGATGTTCGGCGTGCAGGACATGGTCGCCGACCCAGAGGAGATCGGCCCGCTCTACCGGGATGCGGTGGCAGGCTCGGGCGTGCTCGTGCTGCGCCGGATCGAGCGTTTCCATCGGCAGTATGACTGGGCCTGAACGGATGGAGGGTCCTGTCCAACTCTCCCGCCGTGGCCGCCTGCTGGTGCTGCGGCTGCACCGGCCGGAGGCGCACAACGCCATCGACAGCGCCATGCTGCTGGCCATCGACGCGGCGCTCGATCTGGCGGAGGCCGATCCCGCCATCCGTACCGTCCTGCTGGAAGGCAATGCGGAGGTGTTCTGCACCGGGCTCGACCTCAAGGCCGCGCTCGGCGGCGGTGACGGCCCGATGGACCCGGCGGCGGCCGAACGGGGCGCGCGGCAGTACCTGGCGGTGCTGCGGCGCTTCACCCGCTCCCCCAAGATCATTGCCTGCCGGGTCGCCGGGCGCTGCGAGGCGGGCGGGATAGGCTTCGTCGCCGCCGCCGATTTCGCGGTGGCCGAGCCGGGCGCCAGCTTCCGCCTTTCCGAGGCTCTGATCGGCCTGCTGCCGGCCACGCTGATGCCTTTCCTGATCCGCCGGGTCGGCTTCCGTACCGCCTATCGGCTGACGCTGGCAGCGCCGCTGTTGGGCCCGGCGGAGGCACTGACCGCCGGGCTGGTGGATGCAGCCGGCCCGGCGGCGCCGGAAGCGCTGCGCCACCTGCTGCTGGGCAGCGAGCGGGTGCCGGAACGCACGGTCGGGGCCGCCAAGGCCTATTTCGACGCGCTGGCGCCGATCACGGCCGAGATGGAGGAATGTGCAGTGGGCCGCATCAGCAGCATGCTGGCGGACCCGGAGGCGGCGGCGCGGATCCGCGGCCTGATGGCGCAAGGGGTCTGGCAGGGCGGCCGGGCGATGACACCATGAGCGATGTGGTGCACCTGACCTTCCCGGAGGATGGTGTGGCGGTGGTCGAGCTGGCCGACCGTACCCATTCCAACACCTTCAGCCAGGCGCTGGTGGCCGGGCTGATCGCCAGCTTCGCGACAATTGCCGCATCGCCTGCGCTGCGTGCGGTGGTGGTGCATGGCTATGGCAGCATCTTCTGTCCCGGCGGCACGCGGGACGAATTGCTCGGCATCTTCGAGGGCCGCATCAAATTCGACGACCTGCCGCTCTACCGGCTGTTCCTGGATTGCCCGGTGCCGGTCATCGCCGCCATGCAGGGCCATGCGCTGGGCGGCGGGCTCGCGATGGGGCTCTTCGCCGACATGGTCATCCTTGCCGAGGAGTCGCTCTACAGCGCCAACTTCATGAAATACGGCTTCACGCCGGGCATGGGCGCGACCCTGGTGCTGCCTGCACGGTTCGGCAGCCTGCTGGCGAACGAGATGATGTTCTCCGCCGCCAGCTACCACGGCGGCGAGCTGGCACGGCGCGGCACCGGCTGCCGCGTGCTGAAGCGGGCCGAGGTGATTCCCGCCGCCCGCAAGCTGGCGCGGGAGATTGCCGACAAGCCGGTGGTATCCGTGCGCATGCTGAAGGCGCATCTCGCGGCGCCGCTGCGCGAGGCCCTGCCGCACAGCGTGGCGGCGGAACTGGAGATGCATCGCACCACCTTCGTCCAGCCGGTGGTGCGGCAGCGCATCGAAGCCCTGTTCGGGAGTTGAGGCCATGCCGCTCGACCCGTTGCAGACCACGCCGCGCCGCCTCGCCTGCATCTTCCCCGGCCAGGGCTCGCAGGCCGTGGGGATGGGGCGGGCTGCCTTCGGCCGCTTCCCCGAAGCGGTGGAGGAAGCCTCTGATCATCTGGGCTGGCGGATCGACCGGCTGTGCCTGGAGGACCCGGCCGGCCTCCTCGGTCAGACACGCTATACCCAGCCGGCGTTGTTCCTGACCTGCGCGCTCGAATACCGCGCCTGGTGGGAGGATGGGGAATCGGCGCCGGCGGCGGCGGCGGGCCATTCCCTCGGCGAGTATGCCGCGCTCCATGCCGCGGGCTGCTTCGACCTGATGACCGGGCTGCGCCTGGTCGCCGAGCGGGGGCGCCTGATGGCCGCAGCCCGGGGCGGAAGCATGAGCGCGGTGATCGGCCTGGCGCCGCGGCGGCTGGCCGAGGTGGTGGCGGATTTCCCCGAGATCGATGTCGCCAACTACAATTCCTACGAGCAGGTGGTCATCGCCGGGGAGGTGGCCGCGCTGGACCGCATTGAGGCGCCGCTGCGGGCGGCAGGTGCCCGGGCGGTCATCCGGCTTGATGTCAGCGCGGCCTTCCATTCCCGTGCCATGCGGGCGGCGGCAGAGGCCTTCGGCCGGACCCTGGCGGCGACCCGGCTGGCGCCGCTGGCCTTTCCCGTCATTTCGAACCGCCGCGCCTTTGCCTATCGCGACGACGAGATCGCCGCGGAACTGCAGGCGCAGATCGTCTCGCCCGTGCGGTGGATCGAATCCATCGAATACCTGCTGCGCATGGGGCTGCGCGAGTTCCGGGAGATCGGGCCCGGGCAGACCATGACGCGGCTGATTGCGCAGATCCGCGCCGCTACGGTCTTCGCCAACTAGACCCGCAGCATGGCACTGGATGCCGTCACAGCCCGCGGTGACAGGCTCGGCTCCGCCAGCTTCCGGCGCGAGCATGGTGTCCGCCTGGCCTATGTCGCCGGAGCCATGGCCAAGGGCATTGCCTCGCCGGAACTGGTGGCCCGCATGGCGCGGGCCGGGCTGCTCTCCTGGTACGGGGCGGGGGGGCAGCGGCTGGCCGCCATCCGCTCGGCCGTGCGGCGCATCCGCGCGGCGGTCGGGCCGGCGGCCCCCTGGGGTGTCAATCTGCTGCACCCCATCGGCATGCCGGCGCTGGAGGAGGCAATGGTCGACCTCCTGCTGGAGGAGGGCGTGCGCTCGGTCGAGGCCGCGGCCTATATCGAGGTGACCCCGGCCTTGGTACGCTACCGGCTTTCGGGCCTGCGCTGCGGTGCAGACGGCACGCCTTGCGCGCCGAACAAGGTGCTCGGCAAGGCCTCCCGGCTGGAAGTGGCGGCGCAGTTCATGGGCCCGGCGCCGCCGGCCATCGTGGCCGCGCTGGCGGATGCAGGGCGGATCACGCCGGAGGAAGCCGCGCTGGCTGCCAGGCTGCCGCTGGCCGACGACATCTGTGCCGAGGCCGACAGCGGCGGGCACACCGACCGCCGCGTGGCCCTGGTGCTGCTGCCGGCCATGCAGGCGCTGCGCGACCGGGAGGCCCGCCGGCACGGCTTTGCCCGGCCACCCCGGGTCGGGCTGGCCGGCGGGCTCGGCACCCCGGCGGCCCTGGCGGCGGCCTTCGCGATGGGCGCGGATTTCGTGCTGACCGGCTCCATCAATCAATGCACCGTGGAAGCCAGCACGTCCGACGCGGTCAAGGATCTGCTGGCCCTGGCCGGACCGCAGGACACCGATTTCGCCCCGGCCGGCGACATGTTCGAGATCGGCGCCCGGGTGCAGGTGCTGCGGCGGGGGCTGCTGTTTTCGGCTCGGGCCAATCGGCTGTACGAGATCTGGCGCCGCCATGACAGCCTGGAGGAGGTGCCGGCCGAAACCCTGCGACAGATCGAGCGGCAGTATTTTGGCCGCCCTGTCGCCGAGGTCTGGGCCGAAACCATCGACCACTATGCTGCTGCCGCACCCGATATCCTGGCCGCCGCCGAAGCCAACCCGAAGCAGAAGCTGGCCATGATTCTGCGCTGGTACTGGATCCACGCCAACCGCCTCGCAATGACCGGCGACACGGTCCGTCGCACCGATTGGCAGGTGCATTGCGGGCCGGCCATGGGCGCCTTTAACGAATGGGCGCGTGGCACCAGCTTCGAGGATTGGCGGGCGCGGCATGTCGACCTGATCGGCGATGCGCTCATGGATGCGGCGGCAGGGCTGTTGGCTGCCAGGGAGGGCAGGCAGGGTGGTTGAGGCGGCGCGGCTACGATTCCACGAGGCGCAGGTGGCGGAGGTGGTGCTGGCCAATCCTGGCCGGCTCAATGCCATGGACCCGGTATTCTTCGCTGAACTTGCCGCCATCTTCGCACGCATCGCCGACAGCCGGGTGGTGCGCGCCGTGGTCCTGCGCGCGGAAGGACGCGCCTTCAGCATCGGACTCGACAAGGAGTTGTCGATGAATTTGCTGCCGCCGGCCCGGCCCGGAGAACCGCCGGCCGGCCGCACCACGCTGCTGCACCGAACCATCCGGCGCTTCCAGGCCGCCATGATGACCGTACGGTCCTGCCCCAAGCCGGTCATCGCCGCGGTCAACGGCTTCTGCTTTGGCGGCGGATTGGATCTCGCCTGTGCCGCGGATATCCGGCTCTGCGCCGCCGACGCGCAATTTGCCGTGCATGAAACGCGTATTGCAATGGTGGCGGACCTCGGCACGCTGACCTGGCTGCCGCGCATCATCGGCCGTGGCCCGGCGCGCGAGATGGCCTTCACCGGCGCGCCGGCCGGGGCGGGGCGCGCCCAGGCCATTGGGCTGGTCAATGCAGTCTATCCAGACCGCGAGCAGTTGCTGGCCGGCGCGCTGGACTTGGCGCGGAACATCGCCCGCAACGCGCCCCTGGTCGTCAGCGCGGTCAAGCATTTGATGGACGAGGCCGAACTGGTCGAAGAGGAGCGCGGGCTACGACACGTCGCCTTGTGGAACGCGGGCCATTTCTTCAGCGCCGATCTGGAGGAAGGCCATCGCGCGGCGTTGGAGCGGCGTGAGCCGAAGTGGTCGGAGGATTGATCCTGCAATGCAAGTTCCGGGTCGGGTTTCTCTGACGCTTTCGCTCAAGGCAGATCTGGCGCGTGGGCGTCCGCAGAAGGTCGCCCTCATCGCCTGCGTCCGTCGCCTCTTCAATGTCATTCTCCGGATCAGGACACCGGGGCGTGCCGCCTGACAGTCAAGACGCTCGCTCACGATTGCGCCGACCGTCCGATCGAATGGGAGGTCGCTCCAGACGCTCTCTGACAGGACCGCCGGACACAGCTGCCGTTGGCAGCACCCGTCAGGTCGTCTAGCCTCACCGAGGCAGGGAGGCGCACCGTGGGCTCCGACAACGCTGACCGGTTGCGGGCCTCCGCCTCGGCGACGAGCATACTGGCGAGCGCCTGGAGCACCTCCGGGCCATTGCCGAACCGAGCACCGTGGTCGCCGACGGACTGGCGGAACGGCGGACTTCCCCACGGCCAGCGTATTTGCGGCCCTCGCGGGCAGGGGGGAGCCTCGAAGGCGGTGGTGGTGGTCGAGATCGGCGGCACGACGGGTCGGCCGGGCGGCAGCAACAACCACCCATGTGGCCGCTCGCGGCGAGTTGTTGGGGGGTGGAGAGCGTCGATGCGATCCACGACGATCGGAAGACCAAAGCGCGTCGCCGGAGCCGGAACGGCACTCGCGCGCTGCCGCGGCGCACACGTGAGCCGATGATGAAGGTACTGATCTCCGGTGCAGGAATCGCGGGCCTGTCGCTCGCCCTGCGTCTGCGCCAGCGGGGCCTGTCCCCCATTGTTGTGGAGCGCTCCCCCGCGCTGCGCGACGGCGGCTACATGCTCGGCCTGTCGGACCCCGGCCTTGATGCGGCCGAGCGGATGGGCCTGGACGAACTCCGAGCGGCCCGGCACGTGCCGCGCCGCCTCGTCTATGTCGGCCCAGCGGGGCAGGAGAGGTTCGCCATCGATGGCTTGGCGATCGAACGCCTCGTCGGCGATCGCGAGTTCAACCTCATGCGCGGTGACATCGAACGCGCGCTGTTCGAGCGCGTGCGAGGAGAGGTGGAGGTCCGCTTTGGCGCATCGGTCAATTCCTTGGAGGAGACGCGGGGCGGCATTGTTGTCCGGCTGAGCGACGGCGAGGAAATCAGGTGCAATCTTGTGGTCGGCGCGGACGGCCTGCACTCGCAGGTCCGCGTGCTCCGCTTCGGGCCGGAGGAGCGCCTGGTGCGCCCGCTCGGAGCCCGCGTGGCCGCCTTCCTGCTAGACCGCTCCGGCTTTCCCGACGCGGAACTCGGTACCTCGTACTGGCTGACCGAGGTCGGTCGCGCGGCGGCGCTTGGCGCCGTGGACGAGAAGACGCTGGTCGCGTTCTTCATCTGGCGGACCGAAGGGCGGCCGCGGATCGGCACCATGGAGGAGGAGTTGCACCGCGCCTTCGCCGGCGCGGGTTGGCGCGTCCCGGCCATGCTGGACCTGCTGCCGACGGCGAAAGACGTGTACCTTGACGAGTTGGCCCATGTGGTGATGCCGCGCTGGAGCGAGGGGCGGATCGTGCTGCTTGGCGACGCCGCGTTCGCCGTCTCGTTGTTCGCCGGGAAGGGCGCGACGCTCGCGATGGCCGGTGGCGTCGTGCTCGCCGATGCGCTGGCCGACGGACCGGACGAGATCGATACGGCGCTCGCCGCCTACGAGGCGCGACTTCGCCCGTGGGTGGAGACGGCCCAACGTATGGCGCGCCGGAACATCCATCTGTTCGCGCCTGCGAACCGGTTCCAACTGCTCGCGCGCGAGACCATGCTGCGCCTCGCGGCTCGGCCATTCCTCGTGCCCTTGGTCAGGCGTCTCCTGAACCGCCAGGGCGAGCGGCTATAGAGGTCGGACGGCGCGGAGCGCCGCCGGATTCAGCCGAGCGGCTTGATTCACAGGAACTGGATTTGGGCGCGAAGGACCGCTGACGCAGTCGCGGTCAGGCGGTGGCATTGTCACGAAGGCATGGCGGTGGATGCCGTTGGCGAAGACGCCAGGTTGCCTGGCCGAACATTCTGCTGCAGGAAGCGAGATCTTCACGCTGAACTCGAAGCGGGCCTTGCCCTTGCCGGTGCAGGCCACTTCCGGCGCATGCAACGAGTAGAGCTGCGGCCGGGCAGCTGTACGACGGCCGAATCGCAGGTTGCGGGCGCCATGGCCGCGAGTGGGTAGAAAAAGGAGATGCCGCCGTCCGCATCCAGGATGCGCAGCAACCGTAATGCGGCGCCGGACTTTAAACGGTGAACGGTGTGCCTGAGAAACGGTACCCAGATCTCCGCGCACGGCGCGTAGCAACGGCAACAGAGAATATTTACTTGGCAGGTCGGCCGATCGCTGTATAAAATCTGGCTTGCGAACGAGGTGATGCACCCTGAGCGAAAATCTTCGTTTGCACCGAGCGTTTGCGCAACGCATGGTGACCTTTCGGTTTCTATAAGCTCCCGGCTGCCTGCGCGGCGCCGGCCACGCCTCGGATCCACGGGGCGCAGCGGAGGAAGGGTGATGCGATGCGGGTGAGGATGCCACCTGGCGTGAAGCGGGTCACCGTCATCGGCGGATCAGGCGCTGTCACCATCGCACGGTCTGCCGTGCATCCCAGGCACCTCTCCCTGGCGACCGAGGACATCAAGTTCACCGTCATCGACTCGAAGCGGCGCGTCAGCCGTGGCGTGGTCCAGCTTGAGCTCGGCGAGCTCAAGCCGCAGTCGAAGGCACTGAAGCCGATCGAAAAGCGCATACGCCGCCTCGTGCGGGCTGAGCACAAGGCGCTCGGCCATTACCTGGTGCTGCACGACGCATCCAACCGCAAGCGGCGCAATGGCTGGGTAAAGGATCTCGCGCGGAACGTGAGGCGCGTCATACGCCGCGCGACCTGAGCGCGGCGTTACTGGCGAGGGCGGAGAGATGGCATGAGCGGATCGGAGATCAAGGAGCCCACCAAGGGCATCGTTTGCGTGCTGGATCTGGGGGAGCAATCCCGCAAGCGGATCCGCAGCCTGCGCCGTGGCGAAGGGCGGCTGATGGAGAAGGTTGAGGATGCCGTGGCCGCGCTGAAGGAAGACGGAGTCCTAGATGCGTCCGCCCAGACTGCGGTTATCGTCGTTCGCCAGGAGGCAGGCTCCTTTTTTGATGACGATGACGACGACGATGACGATGACGATGATTGACAGCGATTGGGCCGGCCAGATCCGGCTGCCGCCGCAAGGGGGTTGAGAGCGCCTAGTCGGAGAAGACACGCATCGCCAGCCACATCGCAGCGGGCATCCGCGTGGATGTTGTCCGACCACGCCGACGTGAGCGTGACGTCCTGCAGCCGCTCCTTCCCAGGCGGCCAGAGCGTTCCTTCTCACCCGATATCGAGGATGACATTCCGACGCCGCTGGGCCAAACCGAACCCAGTGCGCCCATCCCGATTGAGCGTGTGCCGCCGGGTAGCCGCTTCCATTTCTTCGGTACTTTCTGGCAGCTTCTGGTCTTCGGCCTGACGCTGCAACGACTGCGCCTGACGCAGAAGCTGGATCCCGCCCGAAAAGCCGTGCTGACACGCGAACTCTTCGAGCGGCTGAGCGGCATCTGGATCAAGGCCGGGCAGCTTCTGTCGCTGCGCACCGACCTGATGTCGGACGAGATGTGCCGCGAACTTGGGAAACTGCAGTACCGGGTAGCTGGCTTCCCGGCCGACGTCGCGCGCCGCGTGGTCGAGGAGCATCTCGGCAGGCCGCTCAGCCAGGTCTTCGCAGATTTCGAGCCGCTGCCCTTCGCTGCGGCCTCCGTATGCCAGGTACATCGCGCCACGCTGCTCCGCAACGGCCGGGCGGTCGTCGTGAAGATACGGCGCCCCGATATCCGTGCAAACTTCGAGAGAGACATGCGCGTGCTGCGCCAAATTTGTGCCCTTATGGGCATGCTCGGCATCGGCGCGCAGTTCCGCATGGCCGAGGGCATCCACGCGCTGGACGATCTGCTCAACGAGGAGACTGACTACCGGTTCGAGGCTGTGAACCTGAAGCGGATGCGCCGCAGCCTGCGGCCGCACGGCATCCATGTGCCTCGCGTGTTCAAGGAGCTATCCGGCGAACGGGTCCTGGTGATGGAGGAAGTGCCAGGCGTCCTGATGTCCCACTACATTGAGATGCGGCGGACCGATCCCTCCCGGCTGCGCCGCTGGCAGCTCGAGAACGGCATCGAGCCGGAGGCGTTGGCGCGGCGCCTGACCGTAAGCGTGCTGAGGCAAATCACGGAAGACAATCTTTTCCACGGCGACCTGCATCCGGGCAATATCATGCTGCTGGCCGACAATGGCATCGCCCTGTTGGATTTTGGCAGCGTAGGGCGGTTGGACGAGCGTACCTTCCAGCTCTACCGACGCAGTCTCGCGGCGATTTCGGCCAGCGATTTCGAACGTGCGGCGGACTACATGCTGCTCCTGCAGCCTGGGCTCGGCGCGCTCGATCCGCGGCCAATATCCCGCGATCTGCGCGACTCCCTGGAGGCCTGGAAGATGAGCACCGAGTTCCCGGGTGCTCGCTATGCGGACCGTTCGGTTGCATCCATGTCGAACCACGTTGCCAAAGTTTTCGCACGGCGGGACATGCCCTTCAGCTGGAGCCTGATGCGGGTGGGCCGCAGCCTGAGCACCCTCGACGCATCCCTGCAGACCCTTGCGCCGAAGGGAGATTTCATGTCCCTCAGCCGTGCCTATTTCCGTGACCGGCAGCGCCGCAGCACCCAGCCCGGGGCGCGGCGCCGGGCGGGCGCGAAGATCCTCTCGGAAATCGGCTGGCTGATGGGCGACATCAACCTTGCCCTCGGCGGGGCGCTGCGTCACCAGAGTCTCAGGGCTCAGGGCATGCTGAACACGGCCGGCCGCCTGAAGCTGGCGGTCCTCTCGGTGTTGCAGCGGGGCGTCATCTCCATCATCGTCCTGACCCTCACGGCAACCGTCTTGGACGAAAGATTGCGTGGGGTGCCGTTGAAGGAGGACAACGGCTTCCTGAGTGGGCTGCATCGTGCAGCACACGTACTGCTCGAATACCTTCCGAACCTGCATATTCTCACCTGGCTCATCATGCTGTCCTGCACCCTGTTCGTCGCCCATGTCCTCCGGGCCGCCCGCTCCGTCCTCTCCAATCGCACTAAGTGAGCAGCGCAACGGTCCGGGTAGTGGTCCTGCGCCTTGCGGAGGACTTGGCGGAGCCGCGCCTGTCGCCCTTGCTGGCACTGCTCGATGCTGTGGAGAGAGCCCGCGCCGCGCGCTTTGTCTTCGCGCGACTGCGGGTGGAGTTCGTCGCCGCGCATGCTCTGGCCCGCATCGCACTCGCCAGGGCAACCGGTGCCTCTGCCGATGCCTTCCGCTTTCGCACGGGTCCGAATGGCAAGCCGGAGGCGTTGCTGGACGGATCCGCGGTGCCCGTCGCGTTCAGCCTCTCGCATACCAGGGGCATGGTTGGCGTCGCGGTGGCGGCGGTTCCGGGCCTGCGCTTGGGCTTCGACCTGGAGGCGGCCGGGCGGATGATCAGCGCGAACCTGGTATCGCAGATCTTCCGGCCGGAGGAGTTACGCTGGCTGGGGAGCCTGCCGCCCGAGGCCCAGGGCCCCGGGATGATGCGTCTCTGGACCTTGACGGAGGCCTTCATCAAGGCAACAGGGCTTGGGCTTTCCGAAGACCTCTCCACCTTCTGGTTTGAGCTGCCGCCCGTCATTCGCTTTGCGCCGAATGCGGCCGAGGTGGGGCAGACATGGAGCTTCGCGCAGCGGCTCGTTATGGACGAAGTGTTCGCCGCCGTCGCGGCATCGCCGGTCCAAGACCTAAAAGTCGCCTGGGAAGAGACGTCACTCGAGGCCTTGCTCGGTCATTAGAATGAGGTGGTCTCCATCTGTCGGACAGATTGACGGCCTAAATAGGCTCGGTCTTGGTTGTCCTCAGGCCGTCAACCTCGCCATCTCGTCTGCCCCATACGCCTCCTCGGGTGTCCGCCCGGAAGGCGCTGTGGGGGCGCCCGGCATTGTAGTAGCCGATCCATTTCGTGAGCCCGGCCCGCGGTTCCGCGCCGGTCTCAAAGGCGTGCAGATAGACGCACTCGTACTTCAGGCTGCGCCACAGCCGCTCGATAAAAATATTGTCCAGCAAAGCGTGGCGAGGTGAACTGGCTGCCCGGGTCGGTATTGAAGATTTCCGCTGCCTGAACCGCGCCAGGGCCTCATCCAAGGCCTCCATGCAGAACTCCATCCAGGGTGTTTGAACCGCCCCGGATTTGCCGGAGGCAGGGAATTTTGAGTCAGACTTGCTCCGTTGAAAGACTCAGGCTGCCTCTGCGAGGAGCATGAGGTTATGGTGGATAAGGACCCGCAGCACGAGCGCTCGGCCCTGGGCGTCATCGCGGCGCGCGGTCAGGCATGAGCCGAGGCGGTGCTTGTGCTGGCTGAAGTCGCTCTCAGCAGGCCAGCGCTGATGGTAAAGGGGTGTGGGAAGTGCCTGCGCGTTACGCGCCTGTGTGTCGTCCCGGCGCGAATAGCGGCTGCCGTATTCCGGCAGGGCCGCCTGCCCGTCTCCGTTGCTTCCTGGGCTACCCACACCGTCGGCTTCGACATCCTCCGCATGATCGAATCATCATTACCGCGAAGCGAGGACACCAAGCGTTAGACTTGTTCCAGTCGCCAATCCTGAGGCCGAACTGGTCTTCACCGCCCTGACCCGGTGCTTCCCGCGCTTGGCGTTACGGGGGATGGAGCGGCTGGAGAGCGTACTGGTGCGCGGACAGGCGCAACTGGTGCTGGAGTGCGAATGATCGCGCGCATTTTGATGCATTCGGAAATAGTCAGGAGACATGGCAAGAAGTCGTCGCACCAGTGTCGTCGAACATGCAATATGGTGGGGTCCATGCGGGGCTCACGGTCGGCCCGACCGAGTCATGATGGTAGGGAACCGGCGGATGCAACTCACTATCGGGGGCTCTGCAGCCCTGCTTCTCCTGTTGGCTATTCCGGCCGTGACCAGGGCAGAGTCGGCCGCAGAGGCCGTGTCGGTCCGTGCCGCCCCGGTCATCCGCGGCACCGTCATCGACACGGAAACGTTTCTCGGCTCCCTGACCGCGCTGCACAACGCAACCGTGGCGGCGCAGACCGCCGGAACCATCACTGAGGTCTTTGTGCGCTCCGGCCAGAAGGTGAAGCAGGGCGATCCGCTGTTCCAGTTCGACACCCGCGCGGCACGGGCCGATGTCGAAATCGCCCAGGCTCGTGTCCGGGTGACTGAAGGAGCGCTGCGCCGCGCCCAGGAATTGATGCGATCCGGTAACACGCCGCAGTCGCGGCTGGACGAGCTGAATGCCGACTACGCCACCGGCCGTGCCCAGCTCAACGCAGCGCAGGTGCGGCTTGACATCCTGACCCTGCGCGCGCCCTTCGACGCCCGCGCCGGGGTGGTGCAGCTTTCGCCCGGCACCTTCGTGCAACTCGGCGATCCCCTGGTGCAGCTGACCGACGACACGCATCTCGTCGTCGATTTCCGCGTGCCGCAGTCGCACCTCCCGCAGCTCCGCCTCGGCGGGCCGGTCAGAATCAGCGGTCAGGCGCTGGGTCGGGATCGTGTCCTGGATGGCCGCGTGACCATCATCAGCCCGCAGGCAGACCGCAATTCGCGTGCCGTGGACGTGCGCGCGGAAGTCGACACCGGCGGTTATCCGATGACCAGCGGCATCGCGGTCAGGGTGGACCTGACCGTGGCGCAACGTGAGGGACAGCCGATCGTCCCGACCGAGGCACTGATGCCGGGGATGGTGACGGATCAGGCCTACAGGATCCAGCAGGGGATCGCGCGCCTGGTGCAGGTGCGAACCGGCACGCGCCGTGACGGCCATGTGGAGGTGCTGTCCGGCCTGGAAGCAGGCGACCTCGTCGTCACCCTCGGCCAATTTCGCCTCCAGGATGGCGCCGCCGTGCGGGTGGTGGCGGACGGCCAGCCCTCCGCCGTGGAGAGGATTTCCTCCCCAGTGACGATGACGCCCATCGCGGCCGAAAGGCGCTGAGATGCGGCTGCGCGACGAATGCATTCGGCGCCCGGTCCTGGCGCTGGTGATCAATCTGGTGCTGCTGCTCGGCGGAGCCTACGCGCTTGCCAAGCTGCCGGTGCGCTACTTGCCTCGCTTCGAGGTTCCGGTGGCGACCATCTCGACCATCTTGCCGGGTGCCAGCCCGGAGATGGTGGAGCGCACCATCACCACGCCGATCGAGCGGTCTGTGCTGAAGGTGGATGGCATCGACCTGATGACATCAGCCAGCATCTCCGGGTTGTCATCCATCCAGCTTGTGTTCCGCGGCGGGGTGGATGCGGCTGCGGCGGCGCAGGAGGTCCGGGCCCGCGTGAACGAGGCGCAGGCGCTGCTGCCGCTGGGCACGCTGGCACCGGTGGTGCAGCAGATCAGCCTGGATAGCCAGCCCACCCTCTATATCGCCGTACGTGACGAGAACCGATCGGCGCTTGAGGTGACGGAGATCATCGAGCAGCAGCTTAGGCCGCTCCTCTCATTGGTGCCGGGCGTGTCCGGGTTGCAAGTGATGGGACAGCGCAGCTATGCGATGCGAGTGGTGCTGGACCGCTTCCGCCTGGGCGCCTATGGGCTGACCGTGGGCGACGTGATCGCCACCCTCGCCTCGCAGAATGTGGACCTTCCCGGCGGCGAGGCCTCTGTGCATGGCCGGCGCGTGACTATCATCGCCCGGACCAGCTTGCAGCACCCTCGCGAGTTCAGCCAGTTGGTTGTGCGCGATGGGCATGCAGCGGTGCGTCTGGAGGACGTGGCGGACGTGCATATCAGTGCGCAATCCGTGGACACCGCCGTGCGGCTGAACGGGCGGGAGGCGCTGGCTGTTGGGCTGCAGCGCCAGGCCGAGGCCAATCCAGTTGATATCTCCCGTGCCGTACTGGAGGTGCTGCCGCGGCTGCGCGCCGCCTTGCCGCCAGGCGTGGAGCTCGATGTCGTTTACGATGACGCTGCCTTCATCGACGCGTCCGTCCACGAGGTGTTGACAACCGTCCTGGTGACGGTCGGGCTGGTAATTGTGGTTGTGGTGCTGTTCCTCGGCTCCCTCCGCTCCTCTCTCATCGCGCTTGTCGCGGTGCCGCTCTCGCTGGGCGGTGGTCTCGCCTTTCTCCTGGTGATGGGCTACAGCCTGAATACCTTCACTCTGCTCGCCTTCGTGCTCGTGATCGGCCTGGTGGTGGACGACGCGATCGTGGAGGTGGAGAACGCCCAGCGCCATGTGGATGCCGGCATGGCGCCGCTGCCCGCCGCCTTCCGCAGCAGCCGCGAGCTGGCCTTCCCGGTGCTCGCCATGACCACGACGTTGGCGGCGGTGTATGCGCCAATCGGCTTGCTGCCAGGTATGGTCGGCACCCTGTTCCGGGAATTCGGCCTCACCCTGGCAGTCACGGTCATCGTTTCCGGCTTTGTCGCCATGACACTTTCGCCGATGCTCTGCGCCCGGGTGCTGCGGCCGCAGCGCGGCGTGGCGCTGGTGCTGGAGCGCGGCTTCGCTGCGCTGGGCCGAGGCTACCGCCGCGTGTTGACGCTGGCGATGCGGGCGCGTTGGCTGGTGCTGGTGCTGACTGTGGCACTGGCTGTCGCCGGCTTCTCGCGCATGGGGCACCTGCCAGCGGAGATGGCGCCAGTGGAGGACCAGGGATACGCGCTGGTGCTATTCTCCGGCCCGCAGGACGCATCGAACGAATATATGCAGGCACGTGCCGCCGACATCGAGCAGGTGCTGGCGGAAGAGGTGCCGGAACGTGCCTCGGTCATGGCGATCCTCGGCATGCCGACGCGGGAACAGGGCGTGTTTTTCATGCTACTGAAGCCCTGGCAGCAGAGGGCGCGCAGCGTTGTACAGATTCAGTCGGCGATTGAGCGCCGGCTGGTAGGCATACCAGGGCTGCGCATCGGCATGATCGACCCGAGCCCGCTCGGCGGCGGCGGGCAATTCCCGGTGCAGTTCATGCTGAAATCCATAATGGACCACCGCGAGCTGGCTGCGGCGGCGAAGCCCCTGCTGGAGGAGATGCGGCGCCATCCAGGCTTAAACTCCGTCGCCACCGACCTGAACCTGGACACGCCGACCTACGCGGTGGAGGTAAACCGCGACCTGGCCGCCGATCTCGGCGTGCCGCTTCGCGTACTGGCAGATACTCTCGGCAAACTCTTCGGCGACCAGGAGGTGAACCGCTTTGCCTGGCAAGGCACGCTCCTTCCGGTGATTTTGGGCCTAGGTATCGATAGGCGGATCGATCCCGCGCTGCTTGAGCAGGTGCAGATCCGGGTCGGTGACGGCAGCGTGGTGCCCTTCGGCGCTCTCGTCAGCGTCTCCCGCGAGGTCTCGGCGGCGTCCTTGCCGCATGTGGATAATTTGCGCGGCTTGACCATCACCGCCGACCTCAGGGAAGGCTACAGCCTGTCCACTGTCGCGGCGGAGATCGATGCAATGGCTGCTCGGCTGCTGCCAGCCATGGTGAGCACGGACTGGAACGGGCAGGTGCGCCAGGTCCGCACCGCAAGTGCCTCTACGGGTCTGGTCTTCGTGCTGGCCGTCGCCTTCATCTATCTGGTGCTGGCAGCCCAGTTCGGGAGCTTCATCGACCCGCTCATTGTCCTCTCGGTCGCGCCGCTATCGATTGCGGGAGCCGTGACGACGCTGTTCTTCGTAGGGGGGAGCCTCAACCTCTACAGCGCGATCGGCCTCATCACGCTGATAGGCCTGGTCACCAAGCACGGCATCCTGATCACGGATTTCGCAAATGAGTTGCGCAGTGAAAAGCCGATGCTCACGAAGCATGAGGCAGTGGTGGACGCGGCCGTGATCCGGCTTCGCCCGGTGCTGATGACAACCGCTGCAATGGTGCTGGGAGCTTTGCCGCTGCTGCTCTCCAGTGGACCTGGGTCCGTCAGCCGGCGCGATATTGGCTGCGTGATCATTGGTGGCCTGCTGTTCGGCACACTGCTCTCGCTGCTGGTCATCCCGGTTGTCTATTCGCTACTGTCGCGGCGGCGGGTGCCGCTGCCGCCCATTCCTTCTGACTTTGAACTAGCAGGCGCCGGTGACACCCTGCCGCCCGCCAGCGGCCTTGACGACGGGCGGGTCGGCCATGAGTCGGGCAAAGTCTTCCGTGCAAGCCAGAACGCCGACCCGGCGGCCTGACCATCCATGGCAGCATCCGTCGAAGCGCCCGGGTCAAGGACACTGGCCCTCGACCGGCGGTGGGACGGCCCTGGGCAGGCGGGCTTGGCGTCCGGGGCATGCGGGGCGTCGGCCTGGTGCGTGGAGCGTTCCATCCCCCGGCCCGGGCGTCATCGCGTCCAACTGCACCTGGAACGGCGAAACCACATGTGATGGGATGGACGGTCCCCGCTTCCACGTACCGACTGTGCCAAGCTGGCCGGCGGTGCATCGAAGCTAGGAGGCGGCCAACATGCAGGTGGTGACGATCGGCCTGGACATTGCCAAGCACATGTTCCAGATCCACGGCGCGGACGCGACGGGCAAGCCCGTGCTGCGCCAGCGTGTTCGGCGTGGTCAGGTGCTGGATACCTTTCGGGCGCTTGGACCATGCATCGTTGGCATTGAGGCGTGCGCGACGGCGCACCACTGGGCGCGCGAACTCCAGGCGCTTGGCCACGAGGTGCGGCTCGTGCCACCGAGCTACGTGAAGGCTTATGTGAAGCGCAACAAGAATGACGCAGCTGATGCCGCGGCAATTTGCGAGGCGGTGATGCGGCCGACCATGGGGTTCGTGCCAGTGAAGGCACGCGAGCAGCAGGCAGTCCTGATGCTCCATCGTGCGCGGAGCCTTGTCATCGCCCAGCGCCGCGCGCTCGGTAACGCGATCCGCGCCCACCTCGCCGAGTTCGGTGTCGTCGGCGCACAGGGTCGCGCCGGCCTGCGGCGGTTGCTCGAACAAGCGCTGAACGCAGCTCCGGCCGATCTCCCGGACTTGGCCCGCGACGTCATCCATGAACTCGGTTTGCAGCTTGCAGAAGCAGAGGCGCGCGAAGCTGCGATCGAGGCCAGGATCCTCGCCTGGCATCGGGCCAATGAGATGAGCCGGCGGCTGGCCACGATCCCAGGCATCGGGCCGATCACAGCATCCGCCATAGCAGCGACTGCACCCGACCCGGCTCAGTTCGCATCTGGCCGGCACTTCGCGGCCTGGATCGGCTTGGTGCCGAGGCAGCACTCGAGCGGTGGCAAGGAGCGGCTCGGGCCCATCAGCAAGCGGGGGGATGGCTACCTGCGCCGGCTGCTGGTGACCGGCGCACAGGCGGTGCTGCGCTGGATGCGGGCGCGGCCGGCAAACCGAACGCCCTGGCTGGCGGACATGCTGGCGCGGCGGCCGTGGAACGTCGTCGCCACCGCGCTGGCGAACAAGACGGCAAGGATCGCCTGGGTGGTGATGGCCCGCGGTGAGACCTACCGGAAGGGCTCAGCGGTGCCGGCCTGATCGGCCGCACTGCGGAGACGGCGAGCTTGCGGGTGTGATCGAGGAGGATGGCGAAGACGGTCGACGCGACCAGGGTCGGACCAGCCCGGTACGCCCACCGCTCCTCCCGAGAGCGGACGTTTGTATGGGACCCGATCCGCGGAACCTATCCAGGCCCGCCGCCGCAGGGTGGCATCGAGAGGCCGAAGACATGACCGCAAGCGCGCCGCTGAGTCAGCCGACGAAATCATGCTTGCAGGGCGGGGACCGTCCAGACATGGGCCTA
>NZ_JACOMF010000239.1 GCF_014283215.1 Siccirubricoccus deserti | reverse complement strand
CAATCCCAAGGCTCGGCAATGAGCTTTACCCGGCTCAGTACCGGGTCCTGCCGGCAGCTGTCGAGGAAGCCGCCGCCCTCGTCGAAGCCGTAGGGTTCGCGGCCAAGGATGGTGGCG
The DNA here is from genome assembly GCF_014283215.1 of Siccirubricoccus deserti. Taxonomy (GTDB): domain Bacteria; phylum Pseudomonadota; class Alphaproteobacteria; order Acetobacterales; family Acetobacteraceae; genus Siccirubricoccus; species Siccirubricoccus deserti. The sequence goes on along the minus strand of NZ_JACOMF010000239.1, from coordinate 788 downwards.
AGGTCAAAGCGGAACCCGTCTACCCGCATTTCGGTTGCCCAGTAGCGCAAACTGTCGGTCACCATCTGCAGCACGCGAGGATGCGAGAGGTTCAGCGTGTTCCCGGTTCCGGTGTCGTTGATGAAGTAGCGCTTCTGGTCGGGCAGAAGGCGATAGTAGCTGGCGTTGTCGATGCCCTTGAAGGAAAGGGTCGGGCCGCGCTCATTCCCTTCGGCGGTGTGGTTGTAGACCACGTCGAGGATGACCTCGAGGCCGGCATCGTGCAGCCGCGCCACCATTTCCTTGAACTCGGAGAAAGCGAAGGCCGGATTGCGGGCGTAGCGCCGAGCGGGCGAGAAGAAGCTGATGGTGTTGTAGCCCCAGTAGTTGGTCAGCCCCCGCTCCAGCAGGAAGTTGTCGTTGATGAAGGTGTGGATCGGCAGCAGTTCGACCGAAGTGATGCCGAGTGTGCGCAGGTAGTCCACCACCTCGGGTGAGGCGAGGCCGGCATAGGTGCCCCGCATCTCCTCCGGCAGGGAGGGATGCAGCTTGGTGAAGCCCTTCACATGCGTCTCGTAAAATACCGTGCGATCCCAAGGCACGCCCGGACTGCGCTCGCGCCCCCAGGTGAAGGCAGGGTCTATGACCCGGCATTTCGGCATCAAGGGAGCGCTATCGCGCTCGTCGAAAGTCAGGTCGTCCTCGGTTTCGAGCGTGTAGCCGAAGACCTCCGGCCCCCAGGTCAGGTCGCCGACGATGGCGCGGGCATAGGGGTCGAGCAGCAGTTTGTTGGGGTTGAAGCGGTGGCC
>NZ_JACOMF010000238.1 GCF_014283215.1 Siccirubricoccus deserti | reverse complement strand
TGCGGCTGGCCGTGCGCGCCGACGTCACCATATCACCCATATGAGACAACCAATGCCGCGCGCCCGACAGCCGGACCCGACCCAGTCCCTGAAAACTGCCATCGTCGGCCGCGTCGTCGCCCTTTTCAACGATCGTGCGCGCGGCGAGGCGCCTTTGATGCGCCGCCCGGACGGCATTTTCGGTCCCAAAGCTGCCGCCTGGCGCGTCCATGGTGACGTCACCTCGATGATGGTCGGCGGCATTTCCTCGCTGTTGCTCCAGATGCTGCATCCAGCGGTGCTGGCCGGCGTCTGGGATCATTCCAATTTCAGGACCGACATGCATGGTCGCCTGCGCCGCACCGTGCGCTTCATTGCACTGACCACCTATGGCGGGCGCGATGAGGCTGAGGCGATGATCGCGCGGGTCCGCCATATCCACGAGAGGGTGCGTGGCACCCTGCCCAGCGGGACGCCCTACGCCGCCAACGATCCCGCGCTGCTCGCCTGGGTTCACGTCACGGAGGCATGGAGCTTCCTGAACGCCTGGCGCCGCTACGCCGAACCCGGCATGTCTCCGGCGGATCAGGACCGCTACTTTGCGGAGATGGCGCAGGTTGCACGCGCTCTCGGGGCGGCGCCGGTGCCGTGCGACCAAGCCGGGGCACGACGCCTGATCGAGTCCTACCGATTGCAGCTGCGCACCGATGCCCGCACACGGGAGGTTCGAAATCTGGTGCTGAAAGCGGCCACAGCGGACCTTCTGGAAGCGCGTATGCAGGCGCTGGCGAACCAAGCTGCCATTGATCTCCTGCCTGATTGGGCCCGGCGTATGCACGGGCTACCCAATCCTCTGCTCGGTCGGCCACTCGTGCGCGCCGGAACACTCGGGGTGGCGCACACCCTTCGCTGGGCGTTTCGCTGACCAGAGTGCACGCGGAAGGCTTGGCCGACCTAG
>NZ_JACOMF010000237.1 GCF_014283215.1 Siccirubricoccus deserti | reverse complement strand
GCCAGCGGCCGGATTGTGCGCTCGACTGGGTTGTTATCGATCTCCAGCCGCCCGTCGGCGACGTAGCGGGTTAGCGCCTCCCATCGGCTGCGGGCATAGCGGATGGCTACGGCCAGGTCGCTGCGGCCGGAGACCCGGGCGAGGGTCTCGTCGAGCCAAGCGCGCAGGCTGTCCAGGATCGGTCCAGCCCTGGCCTGGCGCTGCCTGGCCCGCGAATCGGATGGCTGGCCGCAGATGTCCTGCTCGATGGCATAGAGCAGGCCGATGCGGCGCACCGCCTCGGTCGCCAGCGGCGCTTGGCCGGTGGCGTGCAACTCGAAAAAATGGCGCCGGACATGCGCCCAGCAGGCTGCCTCCTGCACTTGGCCGCTGTCGTACAGGCCGTCGAATCCAGTGTAACCGTCGGCCTGCAGCACGCCGCGGAACCCGGCGAGATGCGTCTTGGGATGCTCGGCCCGGCGGTCCGGGCTGTAGCGGTAGAGCACGGCAGGCGGGGTCGTGCCGCCATACGGTCGCTCATCGCGGAGGTAGGCCCAGAGCCTGCCGGTGCTGGTCCTGCCGAGACCGGGGGCGAGGACCGGCACCGGCGTGTCGTCGGCATGCAGCACGGCGCCCGCCAGGACGTGCCGAGCCAAGGCGTTCAGCAGCGGCCTCAGCAGAGTGGCTGAATGGCCGACCCAGTCGGCGAGCGTCGAGCGCTGTAGGTCGAGGCCCGCCCGGGCATAGATCTCGCTCTGTCGGTACAGCGGCAGGTGGTCGGCGTATTTGGCTATCAGGACATGCGCGAGCAGCCTCGCCGAGGCACGGCCACGGCGGATCGGCAGGCTCGGCGCCGGGGCCTGGGTGACGGCCTCGCACCCACGGCAGGAGAACTTCGGCCGTACATGCCGGAGCACGCGGAACCGACCCGGTAGGTAGTCCAGCACCTCGGTCACGTCCTCGCCGAGGCGGCGCAGCG
>NZ_JACOMF010000236.1 GCF_014283215.1 Siccirubricoccus deserti | reverse complement strand
CACGCAGGACCAAACCGCGCCCCAAAAGGACACGCCCCACAGCCAAGCAGCAATGCAGCCCGAGCCTACGCTCAACCACACTCAACTTACGCTATCAACCAATCTCTTCTTCACCTGTCAAAGAACACCCGCCGCGACGCTTGGCCCAAAGGCCAGCGCCGACATGCGGCGGTTTTGGAAGCGCTCCCTCATCAAGAGCCTTGTGCCCGGCCGGTTGTGCCAGCCGTAAGTCTCTCGGAGGGATTTTCGCCTGCCGCGGCAGTGCCACGGCATGCTCGCGCAAGGCGCGAGCGAGCGGCAAAAATGGAGGCGACCGGATTCGAACCGACGACCCCCTGCTTGCAAAGCAGGTGCTCTACCAACTGAGCTACGCCCCCACATACCGAACCGGCAGCGAAGGCCGCGTCTGCGGCAGAGACGACATCGTCAGCCTCCGGCAAATCTCTCTTCCTGCCCAAGGGCAGGAATGGGCCAGGGAGGACTTGAACCTCCGACCCCACGCTTATCAAGCGTGTGCTCTAACCAACTGAGCTACTGGCCCCAAGCCCCGGCTTTCACCAGGCCTCAAGCAGACCGTAGCCCAGCCAAGGCCAAAACACACAACGGGAGAAGGATGCGCGGACGGCGCCGATCCCAGAGTTGCCCCAAGGACCAGGCACGCCCGCAAGACCCGCCAACCCGGCGGCCATGGACATGGCCAGAAGGCATTCATTTTCGGGAGGATGTCCGACACCACCAGCCCCATCCGGGACCCAGCGGCATCAGGAACGATCAACAGACGATTGTAGCTATTGTCAGGAAGGTCGCAGCCGAGGAGCGAACCCCTCACCCCACAACCCATCCTTGAAAGGAGGTGATCCAGCCGCAGGTTCCCCTACGGCTACCTTGTTACGACTTCACCCCAGTCACTGACCCTACCGTGGCAAGCTAGCCCCTTGCGGTTACCACACCTGCTTAA
>NZ_JACOMF010000235.1 GCF_014283215.1 Siccirubricoccus deserti | reverse complement strand
GACCACTCCTATGACCGGTCTCGGCCGCCTCCGCCTCGATCTCCAACGCCACCTCCGCCGCATGCCGTAAAGCGACACGGCATCATCAGCAGGGCGTTTCGCAAGGTGAGGTCAGGACGACGGTTACGATACGCAGAGAGGAGCGCACGGGAATAACCATCGGCGGAGAGCCAGCCGTAGAAGCTGATGTCTCCGCAAGCCAGTTCTGGATCGTCTACGGTGCTGCCGCACGGGCTGGGCTTGGGTTTGGCATACCTGACGCCAACACTGGTCTCTATGCCGTGCCTGGGCTTCCTAGGGCGGTGGTGAAGGCGTTCATCGCTGCCACCTGGGGACAGGGAAGGATTCCCGCGCGATGGCCTAGGGGCACGAAAACTGACCTTGAGGAGGTCGGGGTTAAGCTGAAGGACTATTCTATCGAGATGGTGAGCAAGGCGGTGCTGGCAGTGCATCCCATTGTCGGCGCCTTGGATGAAATCCTTCTGGCGTATGGGCTGGATGCCTTCGCTCCTCATCAGCCACGAGACCTGTGCGCCCACTGGCTCATGGGGATTGAGGCTCAGGCACTGACCAAGGCCATGCTGACGCTCAAACGCGAAGACAACGTGGTGGCGCTGCCTTTGCATGATGGGCTGATCGTCGCCCGTAGCTCTGCCGACAGGGCAATCCTCAGACTTCAGGAAGCATACCAAGAGGTCGCTGGAGCGAAGCCGCTGGTGCGGGTGAAGGGCATTGGGTCGTCACCATGATCCTACCCTAAGAAATATTGGGGCCGCCCCGCAGACTTACCTGCGTGTTTAGATCGCCACCGCTGCCTAGGCCTGAGCAGTACAGCCCGGATCATTCACGGCGGCGGTGACGCGCGTCCCCTGGCTGGCGCGCGGCTCGCGCCGTGGTTGTGCGGGCGAGCGGGATCGGCGCCGGTCCTATTGGCCGGGGTTCAGGTGCGGATCGCGGGGCT
>NZ_JACOMF010000234.1 GCF_014283215.1 Siccirubricoccus deserti | reverse complement strand
CGGCAACTGTAATCAGGTTGCGGTGTCGAGTCGGTAGTTTGTTCCGCTAGAAACCATGGCATTGAGTGTGACGAGGAGCTTGCGAGCCGTGGCGGTCAGGGTGGCCTTCACTGACTTGCCTGCGGCCTGCAGGCGACTACGAAACTCGCGGAAGATGGCGGAGCGTCGGGACGCCTGGAGGGCTGCGAGGTAGAGAGCGGTGCGAACGATGGCCCGACCGCCGGCGATTGCGCGTGCCCCGGATTTCTTGCCGCTGTCGCGCGCGATAGGCGCCAAGCCAGCCAGGGCTGCGATCCGGCGTCGGTCGAGTTGCCCGAGCTCCGGCAGCTCGGCGATAAGGGTGGCCGCGACGATCGGGCCGACACCTGGCGCGGTTTGGAGGCGTCGATCGATGCTGGCGAGGTTCGCGTCAGCTGCGACGGTGGCGGTCATGCGTTCCTCGACTTTGTCGATATGGCGATCGAGGATGGCGATGATGGCCCGGATGTCTGCAAGGGCGGCGGGATCGGTGGTCTGCTGCAGCCTGGTAGCTTCCTGCTTGCGCAGGTCGACGAGCTGGCGGCGGCGGGTCGCCTGTGCCTGGAGGGAACGGCGAGCCTCCGAGGCTGGCTCAGTGCGTTTGGGGGTGAGCCTGGCGCCGAACTCGGCCAACACCCGAGCATCGACACGGTCGGTCTTGCCGAGGACGCCCATGGCCCGGGCGAAGTCACGTGCCTGACGCGGATTGACGCGGGTGAAGGGGACGTCTGCTGCTTCGAGCGCATCGCGCAGGCCACGATCATAACCGCCGCTGGCTTCGAAGATGACCCAGACGCCGTCCTTCCTGCATCGAGCCGCAAAGGCCCGCAGTGCGGCCGGCGTACTGTCGATCCGGCTTGGCTTACGGCCCGGGTGATGGATGTCGATCCAATCCTTGGCGACATCGACGCCGATGAAGAGTTGCTCCGTCACGATCCCTGCTCCTGTCCTGCGGGGTATGAGCG
>NZ_JACOMF010000233.1 GCF_014283215.1 Siccirubricoccus deserti | reverse complement strand
CGCGCCACCTCCAGAACCGGCAGCCACTCGGCGGAGAGCAAGATGATGTTGACCCGCTGCACATGCTTTAGCGGGCGGTTCCGGTCACCAAGGATCGCAGCGAGGCGGATACGATCCTCAGATCCAAGGATGACGCTGACGGTCTGGGCCATGCCTGGAGAATTCCACCGCAGCGCCCCGCTGTGAATCCTCCGTCTGCGTCAGTGCACTAGTCGGCAGCGGACGGTGCTGATGGAATGCGGCGCATGCCGCTCAGGCCTGATCGCAGGTGACCTGACCCCGTAGAAGCGATCCGCCGGTAAAGTGGGGCGGGTAGAGCCGTGGAGGGTGCTGAGATGGCAAGGAAGCACCACAAGCCGGAGGAGATCGTGGCCAAGCTGCGTCAGGTCGAGGTTTTGTTGGCGCAAGGGAAGTCAGCGGCCGAAGCGGTGCGCACGATCGGGGTAACCGAGCAGACCTACTATCGCTGGCGGAGCGAGTACGGCGGCCTGAAGTTGGATCAGGTGAAGTGGCTCAAGCAGCTGGAGCAGGGGAACGGCAGGCTGCGGAAGGCGGTGGCGGACCTGACGCTCGAGAAGTTGGTGTTGAAGGAAGCCGCCTCGGGAAATTGGTGAGCGCCGCGCATCGTCGGGGCTGCGTTGAGTATGTCACGGGCAAGTTGGGCGTCTCGGCGCGGTTTGCCTGCCGGGTGCTGGGGCAGCACCGCTCCGCGTAGCGCAAAGTGCCCAGGGTAATTGACGGCGGAGCGGCGCTGACGGAGAACATCATCAGCCTGGCCCGGCAGTACGGGCGCTACGGGTATCGGCGGATCACGGCCCTGCTCAGGGCTAAGTGTCTGTCCGGGATCATGTTGTTGTCTGGCAGAGCCTTCGCAGCATGAGGCGAACGGAGGCCCAGCGCAGGAATGCGAGGCTGGTGCGGTTCAGGCACTCCCAGTCTTTGGCCAAGCGACGGCAGCGGTTCAGCCACGAGATGGTCCTCTCAACGATCCAGCGCTTC
>NZ_JACOMF010000232.1 GCF_014283215.1 Siccirubricoccus deserti | reverse complement strand
AAACGACGCCTCGGCTCGGCTCTGAGCGCTCGCAGCGGTGCCGCGCAGGCGCGCGAAATCATCCTGCGGGTCCTCACCCACAACCTGATGCTCCTCAGGTCGCCCACCACAGGGTTTCAACAATGCACGTTCAGGTCTGAACACCGATCCGCTGCAGCCTGTGGTTTGCAGGCTGGAGTCACGCTCCGGAGCGTGCGCCCCTCCGTGATCCGCTCTATCCGAATACCTCGCCCCAGGCCGCCATCAGCGCCATATCGGCTTCCGCCATGGTCGCCGGAATGCCAAGCCGGTGCAGGCTTGTCACCCCATGCTGGCTGATCCCGCAGGGCACGATGCCACCAAAATGGTCGAGGTCGGGGTCGATGTTCAGCGCGATGCCGTGCCAGCTCACCCAGCGGGTCACCCGCACGCCAATGGCGCCGATCTTGTCCTCCGTCCCGCGCGCCGGGTCGGCCACCCAGATGCCGACCCGGCCCGCCCGCCGCTCACCTTTCACGTTGAAGCGGTCGAGCGCGCGGATCACCCATTCCTCCAGCCCGTGGACATAGGCCCGCACATCCCGCCCGCGCCGGGTGAGATCGAGCATGACATAGGCGGTGCGCTGGCCGGGCCCGTGATAGGTCCATTGCCCGCCGCGGCCGGCGCGGAACACCGGGAAGCGGGGGTCGACCAGCCCTTCCGGCGTCGCCGAGGTGCCGGCGGTGTAGGTCGGCGGGTGCTCCACCAGCCAGACCAGCTCCTCCGCCGTGCCGGCGCGAATGCCGGCGACCTGCGTCTCCATCCGGGCCAGGGCTTCGGGGTAGGGGGTGAGGCCTTCGGCGATCTGCCAGGCCAGGCCAGTTGATCGGGGTTGGGTCATCGTCTATACGCCCCGCCTCTACCCGGTTTGCGGTCGTGGCGGAATGGTAGACGCGCCAGCTTGAGGTGCTGGTGGGGGAAACCCCGTGGAAGTTCGAATCTTCTCGACCGCACCAGTAAGAGGGGCAAAACCTGTGGTGGTCAGGCGGGCTGGCAGCGCTGCCGGACCAAGTCGGGCAAGTACGGGATGCTGGCTTGGCCTGGGATGCCGAGCCTGGCGCCGAGGTAATCCCAGAAGCTGAG
>NZ_JACOMF010000231.1 GCF_014283215.1 Siccirubricoccus deserti | reverse complement strand
CCGATAATAGGCGCGACATCGCGCCCGGAGGTAAACAAAGTAGCGATCAGTGGTGCTCCACGGTGGCGCCTTTCTGGCGCTCGCCTATGCCCTCGGCGCGGCAGGCACGATCCTGAACCTGCCCGAGGGCGCCATCCGAGCGCTGCTCGATCTCACGCCCAGACCCGGGCGTGACCGCGGGGTCAGCCCATGCCCGGAGGGCGGTATCCGTGACCCGCCCGCAACATCGGCAGCAAAGGCTCGGCGATCCTGCATAGAAGCATGCAGCAGCCGGGGACAGGAGCCGCATCCGTGCGTTGGCCGCGGCATCATGGTCGATGTTTGGATCGCCCTCAGCCGCTTGAATGCCGACCTGTTCTCCTTGGCGGCGGGATCGGTGGGCTTTGGCTGGCGGCTGTTGGCTGCGGGGGCGCCGTGGACCTCCGTGGCACCCGCGCCTTGGAGCACGGACCTGATAACCCTCGGCCTCGACCGCATGCCCTCATCGAGTAAAGAACTCCGAAGGGCCTACCGCCAAGCGGCCAAGGCGGCGCATCCAGATGCCGGAGGCAGCGCGGATGCCTTCCGGGCCGTATCGGAGGCGTTTGGGCGGCTGGCAGGGAGGCATGCACCTGCTGCCTGACTTGAGATGCCAGACGCTCGATCAGACTGGTGCGCCCTCAACGATGCTCCGGTGGCGTCCACATCCACGTCCTGGCGCCGGTCCTCTGCCATGCAGAGGCGGCCGCCACCCGGTAGCGCTTCCGCTTTGGGACGATTGCCGAAGCTGTGTCGTTCATCGAGGGAAAGCCGGTCCCGCAGTCCCCGTCGAGGCAACCGTGCTCCCCGTTCCCGCTTGGCTACCTCGCGCTCCGCCCTCTGGCACCGGATGGCGTCCACGCTCTCCTTTACCGTGGCATACAGCCGGTTGAAGGCCATGGTGGGAATGAGGAGTGCGGCGAATGCCATCAGGTATGGCGAACACCTCGTCGAACGGCAGCACGACACGACCCTCTTATTATGCTCGGAGGTGTACGGTTTGGTCCCACCGGCTCGGCATCATCCATGGGCTCTGGTTCGTGCCACGACCATCAGCGCAAAGTGCGCGAACCACTGCCACGAGTTCGGCTCCTGCGAAGGG
>NZ_JACOMF010000230.1 GCF_014283215.1 Siccirubricoccus deserti | reverse complement strand
CCGATGGCGGGCCTCGAACTTCCCGCTGCGAATTCTTCCAAACAGAGGGACCCAGGCCGTTACAAGCGCGTTAGGGTCGCGAGCCAAGCCGGAGCGCTGGCCGGAGCGCGATGAGGGTGGAGACGACCGATGCCTGACCCGGATCAGTTGGAAGATGGCTTCTACTGGATCAGCATCGACGGCCAGCGAGCTGAGGTCGCCCAGTGGCAAGTTGAGTGGGAGCAATGGCTCGTAGCAGGGAGCTCGAAACCGCTGGCGGATGGTTTGTCCACCCGTGTCGTGGTGCTGAGTGACAGGTTGTCTCCGCCGGCCAACCCCGCATCCCGTAGCGCGGCAGCTGCATAGGTCAACCCCGCTGCACGCTGCCCAAACACGCTCGGATCAAGGCGCGGCCAAAGCTGTGCAGGCACGCAGCCGTTAAGTGGAGCCGGCCTCGTGGCGCGCGGCTTGGCGATGTCCACCACTCTTGGTGACCTCGGGCGACGCTGCCGCGTGAACCGAGCTGGCGGCGGCGCGTTCGCCTGCCGGTTGGGGGCTTATCCTCCCTTCCATTGCATCCTGGAATCCTGTCACCTTGAGCGCCGACCCTGGCAGGCTTGGCGCTCTTTCTTTGCCCGGCCGCCCGGCACTGCAGCGGGCGGGGCCACGCGCACAATAAAAGCTCCGGAGAGCTGGGTTTGCCGGTCGGCAAGTATTCCTGCGATTCCGGCTCCGCAGGGCGGTGCCCTCACGCCTTGAACTTCGTCGCGCCCACCGCCGGGATGGCGTCCACTCGGTCCCGTAGCCCTTTCAGCCTCGGATAGCGGTCCTGGGCGAGTGCCGGCGCCAGGTGCTCGACGCTGTCGAGCAGGCAGGTCGTGGTCACGTCGACCTGGGTCATCCGGCCGATCGCCAGCCATTCGCCCCCGAGGGCTGCCTCCAGCGTGTCGAGCCCGCCGCGGACCTGGGCATGGAGCTTCTCGACCTGCTCGGGCCAGACCTTCTCGTCCGGCCGGCGGCGCTCCTCGTAGAAGGCCTGCACCAGCCGCTCCGCCGCCCCGACCGCCAGGGCCAGCAGCCTCGTCACGGCCAGGCGCTCCGGACCGGCGAGCGGCGTCAGCGACCGGCCTGGTCCGACCTGGTGGTCTAGCC
>NZ_JACOMF010000023.1 GCF_014283215.1 Siccirubricoccus deserti | reverse complement strand
ATCCGTACTGCCAAAATGGCCTCGGGAGACAAGGCGGCCAAGTGGCGGCCCGAAGCGGCCTGGCCGGCGTCTCTCAGGTACAGTGCCGCCAAGGCCGTCACCTGTGTGGCCGGAAAGCCGGGCCTTTCGCGGGCCGTCTGCGCAAAACCCGGAATCGTCTGCGTCAGGCGGACTGGTTGGTTGGGGCGCCAGGATTCGAACCTGGGAATGGCGGTACCAAAAACCGCTGCCTTACCGCTTGGCTACGCCCCACCATCGCGCTGCGGCTGAATAGGCGTCAGGCCGCCGGGTCGTAAAGCCCCCCGGCGTCACGCCACCACCCATTCGGCAGCAAATCAGCCGCCTGTTGCGCCGCCGCCGATGTCGCGAACAGGCCAAAGCAGGTGGCGCCGCTGCCGCTCATCCGCGCCAAAAGGCACCCCGGCAGCTCGCGCAGCGCCGCCAGGACCTCGGCAACCATCGGGCAGAGGAAAATCGCCGGCGCCTCCAGGTCGTTGCGCAGGGCAGCCAAGTCGCGCGCCATCGCCGCCGCATCCTCCCAACCGTCAGGAAGCACGGCGGGCGGCGTGAAGCAGGCACCGGCGCGGGCGCGGAACACCGCCGGCGTCGCCAGCGCCGCCCCGGGGTTGACCAGCAGCAGCCCGCACTCCGGCAGCACCGGCGCCGTCGAGAGCCTCTCCCCCACCCCGCCCATCCGGGCAGGGCGGGAGGCGACGCAGACCGGCACATCCGCCCCTAGCCCGGCGCCGATCCTCGCCAGCCGTGCCGCACCGAAGTCCAGCCCCCAGAGCCGGTCCAGCGCCCGCAGCGCCGCCGCCGCATCAGCCGAGCCGCCGCCGATGCCGGAGGCGATCGGCAGGCGCTTGGTCAGGGCCAGCGCCGCCCGCGCCTCGATGCCGGCCGCCTCGGCCAGTGCCCGCGCGGCGCGCAGCACCAGATTGTCGGGCTCGGCGGCGAGCCCGGCGGCGAAGGGGCCATCCAGCGCCAGGCTCAGCGCCGCGGCGGGCGCCGCCGCCACCAAATCGGCGGCCGGACCGAACACCGCCAGGCTGTCGAGCAGATGGTAGCCATCCGCCCGCCGCCCTGTGACATGCAGGTACAGGTTGACCTTGGCGGGAGCCAGCTCCCCTGCCTCGAAATGCGACATCTCAGCGCTGGGCGGTGCTGGCGGGGTAGCCGGGCAGGCCGTCGCGCAGCTTCGCCTCGATCTTCGGCATCTCCCCGGGCTCGGGGTCGAGGGTCAGGGCGCGGCGCCACTGGAAGCGCGCTTCCCGCTGCCGGCCCGAGGCCCAATAGGCGTCGCCGAGATGGTCGTTGATGACGCTGCTGCGCGGCTCCAGTTCCACCGATTTCTCCAGCCAGGTGACCGCGCCCGGCATGTCGCCGAGGCGGAACAGCACCCAGCCCAGGCTGTCGGCGATGTTGCCATCCTGCGGCCGCAATTCGGTCGCCCGCAGCAACATGGCCTTGGCGCGATCCAGGTTCTTGCCCTGCTCCGCCCAGGTGTAGCCGAGATAGTTCAGCACATAGGGCTGTTCGGGTGCCAGCGAGAGCGCCTGCAGCAGATCGGCCTCGCCGCGCGCCCAATCGCCGGAACGCTCGCGGGCAATGCCACGGGCGTAGAACAGCGGCCAGTCGCGCGTCGTGCCTTGGCCGCCCCCCTGGCCTGCCTCCTGGGTACTGCGGGCCAGCGCCTGGTCGTAGGCGGCGGCGGCTTCGGCGAAGCGGTTGCGGCGGCGCAGCAGGTCGCCGAGCCGGGCCGCCGGCTGCGGCATGGTCGGCCAAGCCTGGGCCAGGCGGCGGAGCAGCTCCACCGCCTCTTCCGTGCGGTCCAGCTTGTCGAGCAGCGTGGCGCGGCGCAGCCCGACCACCGGGGCCAGCGGGTCGTCCGCGGCGATGCCGTCGAGCACCGCCAGCGCCTGCTCCTCATGCCCCTGGTCGCCCAGCGCATCGGCGGTCAGCACCAGGGCGGGAGCAAAGCCGGGCCGCAGCCGCAGCGCCAGCTGCGCCAGGATCAGCGCGAAATCATTCGAGCCCTGGCCGCGCAGCGCTCCGGCCAGGGCGGTATAGGCCTCCGCCATGCCATCGGCCGGGGAGGCGACGCCGCGGGTGGCGAACAGGCCGCGGCGCGCCGGCTCGGCGGCCGCCAACGCGGCATCCTCGCCGCTGTCGACGATCTGGTCGAGCAGCCGGTTGGCCTCCGCAGTGCGGCCGGCGCGGTGCAGGATGCCGGCAGCCAGCACCGCCAGCCGCCAGGGTGGCTGCGGCTGGTCGGCCACGGCCATGCGGGCCAGGCGCTCGGCCTCCCGCGGCCGGCTGGCGACATCGGCAATCAGGGCCGCATGCAGGGCGTTCAGCGCCCGCAGCCGATTGCCCTCGACCAGCGGGCGGAGCGTCGCCAGCGCCTGGTCCGGCTGGCCGCGGCCATATTGCACCCAGGCCAGCAGAGCCGGTTGCAGCACCTGCACCGGCCCGCTGCGGCCAAGCGTCCGCAGCCGCTGCTCGGCCCGTTCCCAGCGCCCGGCCTGCACATCGGCACCGGCCAGCAGCAGGTTGGCGGCGGCATTCTCCGGCAGCCGGCGGGCCAGCCGCATCGCCTCGCTACGACCGTCGAGCAAGGTGGCGACGAAGGCGCGGGTCAGCAGCTCCGGCTGGCCCGGGTCGGCGCGCAGCGCGGCAAGCAGGCTGTCCGCGGCAGCGCGGGTATCGGTCTCGGAACTGGCGAAGCGGCCGGCGAGATAGGAGCCGAAGGCCCCGGTGAGGGGCAGGCCGGATGCGCTGCGCGGTCCGCGGTCGGACCCGGGGAGCCCGCCGGCGGCGCAGGCGGACAGCAGAGCGGCAGCAAGGAGTGCCAACCGCTGTGGGGGACCTGGAAGGCGCATGGCTCGAAGCTAGCAGCGGTCCCCTGGCCACGCCACCATCGCTTGCCCGGCGTAGCGCCTCACCGAATCGGGATGTTAGAATAGGGAACCATTCCGAAATAATATCATTCGTGCTCGGGTGCTGTTCATGCTCGGCCTGGCTGCGGGCCTGCTGTTGGGGGCCGGGCCGGCCGCGGCGCAGAATCGCTTCAGCCTGATCAACAACACCGGCCAAACGATCGAGCGAGCCTATGTCTCACCCTCGCGGGTGAATAGCTGGGGATCGGACGTGCTCGGCAACGGCGTGTTGCCGCCGGGGCACAGCACCTGGATCGTGCCGCAATTCGGCGACTGCGTGCTGGATGTCCGGGTGGTGTTCCAGGGCGGGGCGGCGGAGGAGCGGCGGCAGGTCAATGCCTGCAGCCTCTCGCGCATCGTCTGGGGCAGCGCGCCGGGCGGTGGCGATCCGAGCTTCCAGTTCGTCAACCAGGCTGGCGTCACGGTGCATGAGCTTTATGTCTCGCTCAGCAGCGACAGCAACTGGGGCCGCGACCGGCTGGGCAATGCGACGCTGGCGCCCGGCACCGGCGTCTGGGTCTCGCTGCCAAGCGGCAAGGTCTGCACCGTCGATATCCGGGTGGTCTACACCGATGGTCGGGCGGTGGAACGGCGCGGGGTCGAGACCTGCTCGGCGCAGGCGCTGAACTTCCGCTGATTCATACCAGCGCCCCTGCAGGTTGAGACGTCCGGGGTTCCTCGAACGCCAGGTGCAAACCTTCGGTTTGCCTGGCTTCGCGCCACCTGGCGCGGGCCGCATTCGTGGCCTCGGCCTGGCCATCAGGCCGGTCCGCTGGCTCAGCCCAACCGCCCGTAATCGCCGAATTGCGCGAAGACCTCGCGCAATTCGGCCTCGGTCAGCAGCACCGGCACGAGGCCGGCGGCGCGCAGCGCCAGGTACTGCCGGGCCAGGTTCTCCACCTCCATTGCCAGGCTCCGCGCCCCCGCCAGGGTGGCGCCGAGCGCGACCACGCCATGGTTCGCCAGCAGCGCCGCGCGGCGGCCTTCGAGGGCGGCGACGCAGGCTTCGGCCAGCGCCGCGGTGCCGAAGGTGGCATACGCCGAGCAACGGATGTCGGCACCACCGCCGAGCGCGATCATGTAATGGAATGCCGGCAGCCCCTGACGGGCGCAGGACAGGGCGGTGGCGAAGGGGCTGTGGGTATGCACCACCGCCCCCGCCTCCGGCCGCGCGGCGTAGATGCCGGCGTGCAGCCGCCATTCGCTGGAGGGCCGGCGATGCCCGGCCAGCACTGTGCCATCCGGCGCCACCTCCACCAGATCGGCGGTGGTGGTCTCGGCATAGGGCAGCGCCGCCGGGGTGATGAGGAAGCCGCGCGGCGTGCGCAATGAGAGGTTGCCGGATTTGCTCGGCATGAAGCCCAAGGAGTCGAGCGCCTGGGCGGCGGCGACGAGGGCTTCCGCCGCAGCGGCTGCTTCGGCCATGGCGCCGCGGCGCCCTACATCCCGCCGATGTAGTTCGGCCCGCCACCGCCCTCCGGCGTCGCCCAGTCGATGTTCTGCGTCGGATCCTTGATGTCGCAGGTTTTGCAATGCACGCAATTCTGCGCATTGATCACCAGCCGGGCGGCGGCGTCGCCGGCTTCCACCGCGGCGCCGCTGCCGGTTGCCTCGGCATCCGGCGTGCCCTTCAGTTCGCGCTCCGCCTCCGGCCCCACCGCCTCATACACCGCGGCCGGGCAGTAGCGGCTTTCCGGGCTGCGGAATTGGTCCCAGTTCACCGCCTTCCATCGGTCCGGATCGCGCAGCTTGAGGTGCGCCGGCTGGTCCTCCTCATGGTTGGTGTTCGACAGGAACACCGAGGACAGCCGGTCGAAGGTCAGCACGCCATCCGGCTTCGGATAGGTGATGCGGGTCGCCTCGCTCGCCTTCTTCAGCGTCTCGTGGTCCTGGTGATGGTTCCAGGTCCAGGGCGCCTTGCCACGGAAGACATAGGTGTCGAGCGCGGCGTTCAGCAGCCCGCCCCACAGGCCGTACTTGGCAAAGCCCGGACGGATGTTGCGCACACCCTGCAGCTCGCTCCAGACCCAGCTCTGCTTCAGCGCCTCGGGGTAGCTCTCCAGCACCGGGGGACGCTGCTCGCTGGCCAGCGCCGCCGCCACCGCCTCTGCCGCCACCATGCCGGATTTCATGGAGGTGTGGGTGCCCTTGATCTTCGGCACGTTGAGGAAACCGGCGGTGTCGCCGATCAGCATCCCGCCCGGGAAAACCAACTTCGGAACGGCCTGGACGCCACCCTCGTTCAGCGCACGGGCGCCGTAGGCGACGCGCTTGCCGCCCTCCAGCATCTTCCGCACCTCCGGGTGCGTCTTGAAGCGCTGGAACTCGTCGAAGGGCGACAGCCAGGGGTTCGGATAGTCCAGCCCGACGACGAAGCCGATCGAGACCAGGTTCTCCCCCAGCATGTAGAGCCAGGAGCCGCCATAGGTGTCGCTGCTCAGCGGCCAGCCGGTGGAGTGCCACACCAGCCCGGGCGTGTGCTTCTCCTTCGGGATCTCCCACAGCTCCTTCATGCCGAGCGCGAAGGTCTGCGGCGCCACGCCCTCCCGCAGCTTGTAGCGCTCGAACAGCTGCTTGGTCAGGGAACCGCGGCAGCCCTCGGCGAACAGCGTGTAGGTGGCGCGCAGCTCCATGCCGGGCTGGTAGTCGGCCCCCTTGCTGCCGTCCTTCTTGATGCCCATGACACCGGCGACAACGCCCTTCACCTGCCCGTCCTCGACAATGGTCTCGGAGGCGGCGAAGCCCGGATAGATCTCGACGCCGAGCGCCTCGGCCTTGGCGCCGAGCCAGCGGCAGACATTGCCGAGCGAGACGATGTAATTCCCGTGGTTGTTCATCTGCGGCGGCGTCGGCAGCTTGAAGGCCCGCGTCGCGGTCAGCAGCATGAAGCGGTCGTCGCCCGCCGGTGTCGCCAGCGCCGGCGGATCCTCGCGCCAGTCCGGCAGCAGCTCATCCAGCGCCCGCGGCTCCAGCACCGCGCCCGACAGGATGTGGGCGCCCAGCTCGCTGCCCTTCTCCACCAGGCAGACCGTGGCCTCGGGCGCAACCTGTTTGAGGCGGATCGCAGCGGCGAGGCCGGCTGGCCCGCCCCCCACGATCAGCACATCGAACTCCATGGCCTCGCGCTCTTCCGCCCCGGACATGCCTGGCTCTCCCACGTTCGCCCCGGATGTAGCCGAGGGGATGGTTGCGCGGAACCCCGCCCAGGGCGGATATGCCAGGGGTTAGGAGCCATGATGCGCGACGGGAACGGCGATGGCGGCTGAGGCGGGGGATGGGATGGCGGAAGCGGTGGCGCTGCTCGCCGCGCTGCGCCTGCAGCTCGACTGGGGCGCCGATGAGGCGCTGGCCGAACTGCCGCTCGACCGCATGGTGGTGCGCCCTCTGTCGCCCCCGCTGGCCGCGCCCGCCCCGCCCCTGCCGCCCGGCGCCGAGCCGCCGGCGGAGCGCCCGGCCGCCGCCCGTGGCCTGGTGCGCCCCGCCCTGGTGGCCTCGCCGCTGGCCGCCACCCCGGCCGGGCAGCAGGCTGCCGCCCTGGCCGCCGGCGCCGACAGCCTGGACGCGTTGCGCGAGGCGATGGCCTGCTTCGACGGCAGCCCGCTACGCGAGACCGCGACCAACTTGGTCTTCGCCGATGGCGTGCCGGATTCCGGGCTGATGCTGGTCGGCGAGGCCCCGGGCGCCGACGAGGACCGGCTCGGCCGCCCCTTCGTCGGCGTCTCCGGCCGGCTGCTGGACCGGATGCTCGCCAGCATCAGGCTGAGCCGGGAGCGGAATTTCTACATCACCAACATCCTGCCCTTCCGCCCACCTGGGAACCGCACGCCAACGGATGCCGAGATCGCCCTCTTCCTGCCCTTCGTGCTGCGCCACATCGCGCTCGCCCGGCCACGCCAACTGGTGCTGCTGGGCGGCGTCGCGGCCAAGGGGCTGCTGCGCTCGAAAGAGGGGATCACAAGGTTACGCGGACGTTGGCATCAAGTAACGATAAAAGAAGACGAGACGCTTCCGGCTCTGGCCACGTTGCACCCGGCCTACCTGCTGCGGAACCCTGGCGCAAAGCGTGATGCATGGGCCGATCTGCTGTTGTTGCGCAGCAGGCTCGCACAGGAATAGCCAACGCGGGCACGAGATGTTTACCCGCCCGGATGCATCCGGGCGCCGGGATTTGCGCGTTGAGATGGTTTCTCTCGGGTGATCTTCAGATTCGGGGTTGCCTTGCACCCTTGCTGACCGGTAACGGGAGCGGGTCATGCGAGCGATCGGCCCCATGGCCCGCGGCGCCCTCCGCCCCCTGCTTGCCAGGGTCCTGGTGGGCGCGGCGCTGCTGGCGGCGGCCTCGGCCCCGTCCGCCGCGCAAAGGGCTATCGACCCCGGCCCCTACGGCCAGACCGCCATGAGCCTGTCCAGGCCGACGCCGAAGGGTGGCGTGGCCGGGCTGCCGCAGGTGCTTGCCCCCTCGGATGCCGCGCGGCTGCGCCGGATCTTCGACCTGCAGCGCCGCGGCGACCTGGCCACGGCGGCGCGCGAGACCGAGCGGCTGGAGGATCAGCGGCTGCTCGGCCATGTGCTGGCCGATCGCTGGCTGCGGCCCGGCGGCGGCCACGCCACCGCGCCCGAGGTCCAGGCCTGGCTGGCCGCCCATGCCGACCACCCGGAAGCGCCCGAGCTGCACGCCCTGCTCGGCCGGCTGCTGCCGCGCGGCGCCCCCCTGCCCGCCCCGCCGCCCGTCGGCGAGGCGCTCTCCCCCGACGCCTCGCTGGCGCCGGAGGAGCGCGAGCCGGCGAGCGCCGCGGTGACGCGCAACCCGGCGCTTGACCGTACTGTGCGCGACCGGGCCAAGGCCGGGAATGTCGAGGCCGCCCTCGCCCTGATTGCCCGCACCCGCGGCATGACCCCGGCCTATGCCGCGGTGCTGCGGGCCGAGCTGGCGATCGGCCTGTTTCGCGGCGGCCGCGATGCCGAGGCGCTGCGCCTTGCCGCCGAGACCTTGCAGTCGGCGCCGGAGAACGGCCTCGCCGCCTTTGCCGCCGGCCTCGCCTCCTGGGGGCTGGAGCGCTGGGAGCTCGCCCTGCCCTATCTCGAGCGCGCGGCCCGCAGCGAGCAGGCGGCGCCAGCGCTGCGCTCGGCCGCCGCCTTCTGGACCGCCCGCGCCGCGGTCCGTGCCCACCAGCCGCAGCTCTACGTCACCTGGATGATGCAGGCGGCGCAGGAGCCGCGGACCTTCTACGGCCTGGTCGCCCGCCGCGCGCTCGGCCTCGCTACCACCTTCGCCTGGGAAGGCGAGCTGAACGGGGAGGCCGAGGCGGCGGCCATCGCCGAGACCGCCGGCGGCTGGCGCGCCCTCGCCCTGCTGCAGATCGGCCAGCCGGCCCGGGCGGAGGCGGAGCTCCGCCAGCTCTGGGCACGGGCACGCAGCAACCCGATGCTGGTGCGCGCCATGCTGGTGGTGGCCGGCCAGGCCGGGCTGAACGGGCTGATCTCCCAGCTCGCCGCCGCCAGCCAGGGGCAGGACGGGCGGCCGCGCGACTTCGCCCGCTTCCCGCTGCCGAAGCTGCTGCCGGCGGGCGGCTTCCAGATGGATCCGGCACTGCTCTACGCGCTGGCGCTGCAGGAAAGCCGCTTCGACACCATGGCGGTTTCCCCGGCCGGGGCGCGCGGGCTGATGCAGCTGATGCCCGCCACGGCGAGCTATGTGGCGCGCGATCCCTCGCTGCTGAACGAGAGCGTCCACCGCTTGCACGACCCGGCCTTCTCGCTCGAGCTCGGCCAGCGCTACCTCCACCACCTGGCGCAGCACGATGGGGTGGAGGGCAACCTGATCCGGCTGCTGGCGGCCTACAACGCCGGCCCTGGCAATCTGCTGCGCTGGCTGCCGGCCAGCGGCCACCGCGACGACCCCTTCCTGTTCACCGAGAGCATCCCGATCGACGAGACCCGCGAATTCGTCAAGCGAGTGCTGGCCTATAGCTGGATCTACGCCTCCCGCCTCGGCCTGCCGGCGCCAAGCCTTGACCAGCTGGCGGCCGGAAGCTTCCCGAAGTTCAGCCGGCCGGCGGAGGTCACGGCCATGGTGCAGCGGGTGCGCGCACCGCGTTAGCGGCGGCGCCGCAGCCCGCATCGCCGCGGGTGGCGCGCCGCCGCTTCAACCAGGCGTGATCGCGGCCGGCCGAGATCAGCGACCGGCGTCACACCGGCTTCCCACACCATCACGGGCGGAATCGGCGCGCCGCGGCTGCGCCGAGGTCCCACCCGTGAAGGAGGATGCGCCCATGGCTTCCCGCCCCCTGCTGCTGCTCGGGCTTCTCGGCGGCATCGCCTGGCATGGCCCGGCCGGAGCGCAGCCGCCGCCGGAAAATATCGGCACCGTCCAGCAGCCACTCGTCGTTCCCGGTACGGTGGTGGATGCCGCGACGCGCGAGGCGCAGGGGCTGCTGACCCTGACAACGCCGGAGGGCCGCTGCAGCGCCTCCATGCTCAACGACTACTGGGCCATCACCGCGGCGCATTGCGTCTATTCGAGGGCCGGGACCTGCCCGGTCTTCGCCGCGAACCAGCTTCAGCTGACCGCGGACTGGCCACGGAACGCCGGCGGCTGGGTCGGCGGCAGCAAGACCGTCCAGGCCCGCCAGGTCGTCGTCTATGGCACGCCCGTGTCCTGCCCGACCTCCCTCCGCGGCACCCCGAACGACATCGCCATCCTGCAGGTCGGGCTGCATGATTTCGGCCGCTCGGATGTGCGCGAGCGCAAGCTTGAGGCGCAGCGGCCGCAGTCCAATGCGGCGGTGACCGCCTTCGGCCGTGGGATCAACGCCCTGGCCTTCATGCAGGGCACGACGCCGATGCCGAGCGTGAGTGATGGCGCGTATCGCTCGGTGGAATTCGCCATCACCGGCGTCGAGACCAATGAATTCTCCTTCTTCGGCGGGGCGGGGGCGGTGATCGCCGGCGGCGACAGCGGCGGCCCATCCCTGATCCAGGACTGGGACAATCCGCTCTCGCCGCAGCGGCGGCTGGAATGGCGGCTGATCGGCGTGCATTCCCGCTGTTCCACCACCTGCCTGGCCGGGCAGAGCTGCACCGGCGCCAACGCCTGGCGCTGGGTCTCGCAGGTCAACCAGTGCTGGGACGCCAGCATCCTGCCGGTGCGCGAAGCCATCCTCGCGGCCATCGCCGCGGTGCCGCCGGATGACGGCTTCGTCGGCGATTTCGGCCGCGTACCGCCGGAGGTGCTGGCGCGGAAGCGGGCGCTCTACGCCGTCAATATCGATGAGCCGCTGGTGGCGCCGGCCGGCGCCGCCATTGACGTGCAGCTCACTTTCGAGTCCTGCCACAGCCTCCGGGTCGTCCAGGGCTGCCCAGTCGAGCCGCGCTACGAGATCTGGTCCTACAACCCCGCCACGCACCAGATCCTGCACACCGAGAGCGGAAAATGCCTGAACATCTCCGGCGCGCGGCATGA
Source organism: Siccirubricoccus deserti (assembly GCF_014283215.1). GTDB lineage: Bacteria > Pseudomonadota > Alphaproteobacteria > Acetobacterales > Acetobacteraceae > Siccirubricoccus > Siccirubricoccus deserti. The sequence goes on along the minus strand of NZ_JACOMF010000023.1, from coordinate 65,954 downwards.
TCCGGGGGCCTGGATCATCCTTTACCCCTGCGTCAACGCGCCGAACGAGCGGTGGACCGCGACCGGCACCTCGGTGCTGACCTTCCGCAGCGACCTGACCGGGCTTTGCCTGCATGCCGTCCCGGGGCGGCTGGGCCGGCGCACCCAGGTGGGCTTCACCCTGCCCACCCCCGGCACGCTGACGCAGATGCCCTGCGATGGCAGCACGGCGCAGCAGTTCCGCGACGTGGATGCCGACTGGGCGCGGCGGAACGGGCCGCGTTGACCCGCCGGGGCAGATCGCCTGAAGGCGTGAATCCGCCCTGAGAAGCGGCAGGCCGGATCGGATCGCGGTCCCAACCAGGCTGCGATCCGATCCGGGGCTTCGCGTCGGCGGCTGGCATGCCCATTATCCCATGCCAGCCCGACGCGGAGCCCCGCCATGTCCATCGACGAGAGCCTGCCCTTCGTCCCGGTCAATATCGCCGTCCTGACCGTCTCCGACACCCGCGACCTCGCCTCCGACCGCAGCGGCCAGACCCTGCAGGAGCGGATCGAGGCGGCGGGCCATCGCTGCGTGGCGCGGGAGATCGTGAAGGATGAGGCGGATGCCATCGAGGCGGTGCTGCGCCGCTGGATCGCCGACCCCAGCATCGACTGCGGCATCACCACCGGCGGCACCGGCATCACCGGCCGCGACGTGACCCCGGAAGCCTTCAAGCGGGTGCTGGAGAAGGAGATCGAGGGCTTCGGCGAGCTGTTCCGCATGCTCAGCTACCGCAAGATCGGCACCAGCACCATGCAGTCCCGCGCCCTGGGCGGTGTCGCCGGCGGAACCTACCTTTTCGCCCTGCCCGGCTCGACCGGGGCCTGCAAGGATGCCTGGGACGACATCCTGCTGTTCCAGCTCGACGCCCGGCACAAGCCCTGCAACTTGGTCGAACTGATGCCGCGGCTGCAGGAACACCTGCGCGCCGCGTGACGCCCGGCGTCTCAGGCAGCCCCGCGCCCGCCAGCGCCGGCGGTGGCGCCGTCGCACCACGGTGATGCTGGCATTCCGCAGCAGCCCACCGACGCTGTCGGCACCTGGGGGGTACCGGCGAAGTGCAACCTCGACGGCGGGGCGGCCTGGCTGGGGAAGGCGTCGCCTTCCCGAGCCCCATTTGCCAGGGTTGAAGGCACTACCTGCAACGGCACCCCCCTGGACCGCCCGGCTCAGCTCAGGCTGTCGGAGTGTTCCTGCCAGATGCTCGGCGTCAGCCGCAGGGTCGTGACCGGGTAGCGGGTGGACCAGTGCGCCGCGCATTCCTGGCCGGTCGCCGCCCAGACGCCAGGGAAGCTGCCGAGATGCGCCAGGAATCCATCCAGCATGCGCAGCCGATGCGGAAAGCCGATGGCATGCGGGTGCAGCACCATCGAGAACTGCCGGCCGCGCCGGTACTGCGCCTCGAACTCCGCCCGGCAGTTGCGGAACAGCGCATCGGCATGCTCCAGCCCGGTGCCCTTGGCTGGAAACAGCAGGAAGAACTGGTCGTCGAAATGGTAGTAATAGGGCAGTGTCAGCATGGCCTGCCGCGTCGCCACATCCGTCACCCACCAATGCGGCACGTCATCGGCCAGGCCATTGCCCATATAGGCGTAGCCGGCCTCGATCAGCAGCGCCATGGTGTGCGGGCTGATGCTGCCGCCGGCGAATTTGTCGCCTGGCCGCGCCAGCGAATACCAGCCCATCGGGCGGTAGCCAGTGGCGGCGGCGATCATCGCCGTGGTGCGGTCGAGCCGCGCCCTCTCCTCCGCCCGGTCGAGGCCGCTGACATCCTCATGCCGGTAGCCATGCGCCGCGATCTCATGGCCTTCGGCGGCCAATGCCTGTACCCGGTCGGCATGGATTCCGGCGATCACCGCCGGCACCGCGAAGGTGGCGCGCAGCCGGTGCTTGCGCAGCACGCCGAGCAGCGCATCCAGCCCGCCATGCATCCCGTATTGCGCATCCGGCGTGCGCAGGTCGGCCGCCTGGATGCCGGCCGGCCCGCAGGGTGGCGAGAGATCCACCGTCAGCGTCACGCAGCAGCGCGCGCCGCCCGGCCAGGCCACCTCGGCATCGGCCAGGCTGCGCTCGTCGGAGATGGTGTAGCCGTCCTTCCAGGGCATGGTCCCGCTCCGCTCAGGCCGTGGGTGGGCAGGTGGCGAGGCAGTGGCGCGCCACCGCCTCGCAGCTCGGGAACCACACCCCCGGCAGGGTCTTCATCCGGCTGAACAGCCGGTCCAGCATGGCAATGCGCAGCGCCCGGCCGGAGACGAAGGGGTGCAGGCAGATGTTGAGATAGCCGCCCACCTCGTATTGCTGGCGGAAGGCCTCCCACCACAGCTCGAACACCCGGTCGGGGTCGGTGATGCGCTGCGCTGCGTTCTCGCTGTTCAGCCAGGCGAAGCTGAAGAACATCGCGTCGTCGATGGCATAGTGGAAGGGCAGGTTGAGCATCGCCCCGCCGCCATCGGCGTCATGGATGTAATGCGGCCGGTGGTCCGGCACATCCTCCGACGCATAGAGGAAGCCTTCGGCACGGAGCAGCGCATGGCTGTGCCGGCTGCGGGTGCCGATCGGCCGCCGGCCGGTCAGCCGTTCCAGCGCCGCCGCGGTGCGGCGCAGATGCGCCGCCTCTACCGCCGGCTCCTTCGGCACGCGGTGTTCCCACATGTGGTCGGCCACTTCATGCCCGGCGCGCGCCGCCGCCCGCACCGCCTCGGGATATAGCTCGCAGATCCGGCCGGGGGTGAAGATGGTGGCGGTGATGCCATGGCTGCCGAACAGCTCCAGCAGCCGCCAGATGCCCACGCGGCCGCCGAACTCGCCCTTGGCCAGTTGCATCGGCGGCTCGCCCAACAGCCGGCGCAGCAGCATGGCGTCGAAATCGGCGGTGACGTTGACGGCGATGCGGGCGCCCTCCGGCCAGGCGCAATCCTCGATCACCTGGTGCCGCGCAGCGTAGCCGGTCGCCGCCGCGCGCAATTCCTCAAGATCGCTGTCGAATGCCATGACGCCGACGGTCCGATCCTGCTGTGGGGGCCCAAGGGTCGGACGAATCGGCACGCGGGATCAAGCCCCGGAGCGTGATCGCTGGAACATGGAACAGCCGATCAAACTCTAGCGCCCGCCGGCGACGTCGAGCGTCACGCCGGTGACGTAGCTGGCCTCCTCCGAGGCTAGGTACAGCACCGCATCGGCGATCTCGCGCGGCTGGCCGGCACGGGCCATCGGCACCATGCGCTTCGGGCTGTGCTCCAGGGTCGCGTTCATCTCGGCGAAGACCGCGCGGGTGCGATCGGTCTCGATCGGGCCGGGGGCGACGGCGTTGATGCGGATGCCATAGGGCGCCACCTCCCAGGCGACGTCGCGGATGAAGCCGTGGATGCCGGCCTTGGCCGCGGAATAGGCGGCCGCACCGCTGTGCGCCGCGGACCAGGGCGTGCCCTCCTTCGCGCCGGAGGACATGCAGACGATGGCGCCGGATTTGCGTTCCATCATCCCTGGCAAAACCGCGCGGGTGCAGAGGAAGGCCGAGCGCAGGTTGAGCCGGATGGTGAAATCCCAGGCCTCGGCCGACATCTCCCAGATCCGCTGGTTGCGGCTGCCGCCGACATTGTTGACCAGCACGTCGATCGCACCGCATTCCGCGGCAATGCGGGCGAAGCCCTGCTGCACCACCGTTTCCTCGGTCACGTCGCCGGGCAGCGCCAGCACCTGGGCACCCTGGCCGCGCAGGGTCGCCGCGATGCGCTCCAGCCCCGCCGAATCGATGTCGAACAGCGCGAGGCGGGCTCCTTCCGCGCCAAGGCGCAGCGCGATGGCCTCGCCCAGCCCATTCGCCGCGCCAGTGACGATCGCCAGCTTGTCCTGCATCCGGCCCATGGCTCCGCTCCATCCTGGTGGGGATGGCAGCATGGCACGGTGTCGCGGCAGGGGCATACCAGCGGCATGACTCTCCCTTTCATGCCGAGCGCCCGCACGGTCGCCGCGCCAGTTGGCGGGCAGCCAAAGGGCTTGTGGGGCAAACCGCCCGCCACGACGGGGGCCGCTGATCGGTCAGACCAACGGCCGTCAGCGTCAGCCAAGCTTCGCGGCGATGTCTGCCGGCATCGGCACCGCGCGCAGCACGCCATCCGGCCCCGTCCTGCCCCAGATCCGCACCTGCTCCCCCTCCGCCGCCAGCGAGCCATCGACCAGCAGGAAGCGGTGAATGAGGTGGAAGGCGCGGCCCTCGCCGGGGCGTGGCGGGTCGATTGCATGGGTCAGCACATCGCCGAATCGCGCCGGCGCGCGGAAGGCGCAGCGCACATCCACCAGCGGCGCGCCGCGGAAATCCGGCTCCGCCCGCTGCAGGGCAACGAAATCGACGCCACGGGAGCGGCTGAAATCGGTGAAACCTTCATCCATCCAGCGGATGAAATTGGCATGGAAGACGATGCCCGCCGGGTCGCAATCGTTCCAGTGCACCAGGAATTGCCGGGTGAAGCCGCTCATTGCCGGTCCCTACAGCGGATTGCGTTCATGTCAGAATGACGATCCGCTGCAGACTGTTGCCTGTACAGCGGATTCACCCTCCGGGCGTTCGCGGCCCTCCGCAATCCGCTTCAACCGGCCGGCTTGCGCAACACGCAGAGCGACTGGCCCATGGCATAATGACCCGGCAGCACCCCTGGCACCGTGGTCTCGGCAGTCACCGGGATCGCCAGCTCGTCGCCCGGGTTCATCGCCTCCACCACGAAGCCGAGCCGCTCGGCCCAGAGCCGCAGATCCGCCGGGTGCATGAAGACGTTGAGATGACCCGCCATGCTGCGCTGCCGCACCCAGGCGATATTCGCCTCGAACACCGGCCAGGCCAGGCCGACGGCGTATTCCAGGAAGGAGAATACCACCGCCCCGCCGGGCTTCAGCGCCCGGTGCGCCTCCGCCAGATAGACCCAGCTCTCCTCGTGCAGCAGATGGGTGAAGACCGAGAAGAAACCGATCATGTCCGCCGCGCCATCCGCCACCGGGATGTGGATCCGCTCCTCGTGCAGGAAGCGGAAGTCCGGTCGCGCCGCCTTGCGCGCGGCGAATTCCAGCAGCGCCGGGACCACGTCGGTGCCGAGGTAATCGAGCTTCGGATACCGCGCGAGCTGCACTGCCAGCCGGCCGGAGCCGCAGCCGACATCGACCACCCGGCTGTCCGGCTTCAGCCCGTGCTTCACCAGCAGCGAATGCTCCAGGCAGCCGATCACCGCATAATCGCCGCCGACTGCGGAGGCCATCGCCTCCTCCTCCGGCATGGCGCGAAGGGCGTTGTCGACCATCTCGGGGTAGGAGATCAGGTAGCGAAGCTGGTTGCTCATGCGGCATCGCCTCCGGGCGTGCAGTAATACAGGTGCGACCCGGCGGCCGGGGTCATACGGCGTAGTATTCGTGGTACCAGGCAACAAAGGCGGCGATGCCGGTGGCGATGCCGGTGGCGGGGCGGTAGCCGGTTAACGCCTCCAGCAGGCTGCTGTCGGCCCAGGTCTTCAGCACCTCCCCGGGCTGCATTGGCAGCATGTTGCGCTGCGCCTTGCGGCCGGTGGCGCGCTCGATCTCGGCAATGAAGTCCAGCAGCTGCACCGGGCTGGCATTGCCGATGTTGACCACCCGGAAGGGTGCCACCGGGCTCAGCGAATCGATCGGCGCCACCGGCGCGCCGGCCTGCGGCACGCAGGGGATCAGCCGGGTGATCGCCTCCACCAGATCGTCGACATAGGTGAAGTCCCGTTCCATCCGGCCGTGGTTGTAGATGTCGATGGGGCGGCCGGCCAGGATGGCGTCGGTGAATTTGAAGAAAGCCATGTCCGGCCGGCCCCAGGGGCCGTAGACGGTGAAGAAGCGGAACATGGTGGTCGGCTGCTGCCGGAGATGCGCGTAGCTGTGGCCGATGTGCTCGGTCGCCAGCTTGGTCGCGGCGTAGATGTTCAGCGGCGTCGACACCGCATCCGTCTCCCGGAACGGCATGGCGGTGTTGGCGCCATAGACGGAGCTGGTGGAGGCCATCAGCAGGTGCCGCACCGGCTGGTGGCGGACCGCCTCCAGCAGGGTGGAGGTGGCAACGAGGTTATTGTGGACGTAGCTCTCCGGATGCTCCAGCGCGTAGCGCACGCCGGCCTGGGCAGCCAGGTGGACCACCACCTCTGGCGCTTCCTGCCGCAGCACCTCGGCCAGCCGCGGCGCATCGGCCAAATCGAAGATGTGGGGGGTGAATCCGGCCTCCCGCTCCAGCCTCGCGTGCCGGGCCTGCTTCAGCCGGACGTCGTAATAAGGGACCAGGGCATCGATTCCCGCGACGGCATGCCCGGCTTCCAGCAGCCGCCGGGACAGGTGGAAACCGATGAAACCGGCACTGCCGGTGACCAGGATCTTCATCGCGGTTGCTCCGATGCGGCCTCCTCCTAGAGCAAACTCCGGCCAGGTGGAATCGCCGGACCGGAGCAATTCGCTTGCCCGGACAGGCATCTGGAGCGGCTTTCGTGAGCCGGGGCAAAACGGAAGCCGCTCCAGCCCGTGATCGGCCCGGATGGAAACGCCCGGAGCGTGATTCACCGATGCTTTGGCGAGCGCCGGGCAACGCCGAGGCGAGACTGTCGACCAAAAGCACTCCATCCGAGCAACTGGAGTTTGGAATGCTCTTTCTGGTTGATTTTATAGAATCGATATCACAACGCTTGAATCATGCCGGATACGATACTCCCGATTTCCCCTGCCGGCCTCGCCATGCCGCCCTGCCGGGGAGAGGAGGCCCTGGCGGCGCGTTTCGCCAACCGCCAAGCGCGGATCGCCGTCATCGGCCTCGGCTATGTCGGGCTGCCGCTGGCGCTGACCCTGGTGGCGGCCGGCTTCGCCACCACCGGCCTCGATTCCGATGGAACAAAGCTGGCCCGGCTCGCTGCCGGGGAGAGCACGCTGCGGCAGATCCCCAATGACCGGGTAGCCTCGGCGCTGCGGGAGGGCAGGCTGACGGTGACCGGCTCATGGTCCTGCCTGGCCGAGGCCGATGCGGTGCTGATCTGCGTGCCGACCCCGCTCGGCCGGTACCGGGAGCCGGACCTTTCGGCGGTGGAGGCCGCGGCGCGGCGGATTGCCGCCCACCTCCGCCCCGGCCAGCTGGTGGTGCTGGAATCCACCACATGGCCCGGCACGACCAGGGAGGTCGTGCAACCCGTTCTCGAAGCAACCGGGCTGGTCGCTGGCCGGGATTTCTACCTTGCCTATTCGCCGGAGCGCGAGGACCCCGGCAACACCGCCTACCGCACCGCTACCATCCCCCGCGTGGTCGGTGCCGCCGACCCGGAGTCGCAGCGCCTCGCCCTCGTCCTCTACGGCGCGGTGACGGAGCGGGTGGTGCCGGTCCGCTCCCCGGAAACCGCCGAGGCGGTGAAGCTGACCGAAAACATCTTCCGTGCCGTCAACATCGCCCTGGTGAACGAGCTGAAGCAGGTGTTCGGCGCCATGGGGATCGATGTATGGGAGGTGATCGAGGCCGCCCGCACAAAGCCCTTCGGCTACATGCCATTCCAGCCCGGCCCCGGGCTCGGCGGCCACTGCATCCCGGTGGACCCCTTCTACCTCGCCTGGAAGGCGCGGGCGCATGGCGTGCCGACCCGTTTCGTCGAACTCGCCGGCGAGATCAACACGGCGATGCCGCTGCTGGTGCTGGAGGCGCTGGGCCGGGCGCTCGACACCACCCAGGGCCGCGGCTTCCGCGGCAGCCGCATCCTGGTGCTGGGCGTCGGCTACAAGCCGAACCTTGAGGATGTGCGGGAAAGCCCGGCGCTGCGACTGATTGAGTTGATCGAGCAGCGCGGCGGCGTCCCCGCCTACCACGACCCGCTGGTCCCCGCCCTGCCCGCCACCCTGCCGGATCACCCGAGCCTCGCCGGCAGGCGCTCGCTGCCGCTCGACGATGCGGTGCTCAGGGATTGCCATGCGGTGCTGATCACGACCGACCATGACGGCGTGGATTACCCGCGAATCGCCGCGCTGGCGCCGCTGGTGGTGGACACGCGCAACATCTGCGCCCGGCTCGGGCTGACCGGGGCGCATATCGTCAAGGCGTAGCGGGCTGGTGGGCGGCCGGGCGAGGCGCTTCCAGGCACGGCCGCGCCACCAATCCTCATGGCCGGACTTGGCCCGGCCATCCGTGGCCTCGTCGAGGCGGATGCACGGGTCGGGTCCGTGCATGCCAGTGCGAGGCCCTCAGGGCCGGCAGACCACTACGGGCGGGCAGCCCCGGCAGCGGTTTTCGCGGCGCCCCGCGCCGCCGCCTCGCCGCTCAGCACCGCCGCCTCGATGGTCGCGGGCAGCACCGGATCGGTCCAGTCGCCAGCCAGCGCCAAGTTGGCCATCGGCAGCAGCGGCGGGCGGGGCGGCGGACCCGGCGTGTGGCGCGGGGTGGCGCGGCGCTCCTTCACCACCCGGCAGGGCGGCACCGCCTCCGGCCAGTCGCCGGCCAGGCCGAAGGCCAAGGCGGCGCGGCGCAGCTCCGCCCAGGCGCGGGCCGCCAGCGTCGCCTGATCCTCCCGCGCCGCGTCATCCCCGGCGGAGACAGTGACGGAGACGCCAGCCGGTCGCACCAGCACCCACTGGCACAATGCCTCCAGCAGGCCGAGGAAGCGCACCGGCCCCGGCGAGGCATGGTCGAAATGCAGGTTGACGATCGGCGCATACCCGTCCGGCACCGGCAGATGCGGCAGCAGCCGCTGGCTCTCCCAGGGCGGGGTGGCCAGCACCGCGGCATCGCCGGGGCGGAGGGTGATGGCATCCCCGCCGAAATCCAGCGCCGCGACCCGGCCGGAGGCGAGCACCAACCGCCGCAGCCGAACACCGAAGCGCAGCGCAACGCCACCGCGCTCCAACGCCGCCAGCGCCGGCGCCACCAGATCCGGTCCGAGCCCCTGGCGGGCAACGAACAGCCGCGTCGCCCCCGGCCCGCCCAGCCGCCGCAGCACCGCGCCAAGGCGGTGGGCGGAGGCCTCGGCCACTGGCGTGTTCAGCGCCGCCACCACCAGCGGATCGAGGAAGCCACGGAGAAATTCCGGATGCGCCGCCATTGCCGCCCCCACTGCCCGGTCCGGCAGCGGCAGCGCCAGCCGGGCCAGCGCCAGCAGCGCCGCGGTGGAAAGCCCCGCCGGCCGCAGCGCCGGGTCGCGCCAGCCGAAGGGCGAGAGGGCGAGGCGGAAGGCGCGCCCATCGCGCATGTCGAGCACCGGCAGGCCACCCGGCTCCGGTTCCACCCAGCTGGCGCGGGCGCCGATCCGCTCCAGGAAGCCCAGGGCAGCCTTGTTGGCGCCGATCAGCGCATGGGTGCCGTTGTCGGTGCCATCCGGCAGCGCCCGGCAGCGCCCTCCGGCCTGGGTCGTCGATTCATGCAGCACCACGGCATGGCCCTGCCCGGCCAGCGCCAGCGCCGCGGCCAGCCCGGCAACGCCGGCGCCGACGACATGGATGGTCATGCCACGGCACCCCGGCCATGGCGGTACCCACGGAACAGGCTCACGCCGCCTTCCCGAAGCCCAGCGCCATCCAGGCCATGCGCAGCTTCTCCGCCTTGGCAAGGCGCAGACGCGGCCGCTCGCCCTCCCAGCCACGCGCCCGCATCCGCTCCAGCAGCCGGCGGTAGCCCCACATCATCACCGCCGCGGGCAGCAGCGCCTTCGGATCGTAGCGCCGGAGATCCGCCGCGGCGGTCGCGAAGCCGGCGCTGGCCCGCTCGGCCAGGCCGGCGCAGATCGCCGCAAAGTGCGGATGGGCGATGATCTCACGCGCCGGTCCTTCCGGAATGCCGGCGGCGGCCAGCATGTCACGCGGAATGTAGACCCGCTCGCGCAGCGCATCCTCATCGACGTCGCGGAGGATGTTGGTGAGCTGCAAGGTATGGCCGAGGGCAATGCCGAAGCCTTCGGCCTCCGGCGCGCCAAAGATGCGCACGCTCATCGCGCCGACGCTGCCGGCAACGCGGCGGCAGTAGAGGTCGAGCTCCGCCTCGGTCTGCAGCCGCAGCCGGTCGGCGGCATCGGTCTCCATGCCGGCGACCATCGCCTCGCACTCGCTGAGGGGCACACCATAGGCCTCCCGCGCCCAGGCCAGCTCGCGCGACAGGACGCAGTCGGGCGTCACCAGCTTGGCGCGCCATTCACCGAGGAACCGGCGCTTCTCGGCCTCCGGCATGGCGCCATCGGCGATGTCGTCCACCGCCCGGCAGAAAGCATAGACCGCCCAGAGCGCCCGCCGCCGCTGCCCCTTCAGCGCCGCCATGCCGCGGGCGAAGGAGGAGCCGGCACGGGATACTCGGGCGGCGACAATCCTCGGTGGCCGCGGCCCGAGCAATGGGGCGGCGGCGAAGGCACGGGCGAAATCGGCCTTGCCCAGCGCGACGCGGCCGAGCACCGGATCGTTGGCGCGCAGCCGCGCCAGCAGCCGCCGGGCCAAGGCGATGGTGATCGTCGATTGCCAGGCCAGCCGCCGCGCCCGCAGCAGCCGCGGCAGCGCGCTGGCGCGGTCCAGCAGCGCCTCGATCCGGTCGAGCGCGGCATCCAGCACCTCCCGCCGCGCCGCGTTGGCCGGCTCGAAGAAGGCGTCGGTGCCGCCGGCGAGCGCCAGCCAGGGCTCCGGCAGGTAGATGCGGTCGAGCGCGGCGCGGTCCGGCACCAGATCCTGCAGATGGTTCAGCAGCTGCAGCGCGGTGCAGAGCGCATCGGCCGCGGCATTGGCGGTGGCATTGTCGCCATCGCCATGCAGCCGCAGCAGCATCCGCCCGACCGGGTCGGCGGAACGGCGGCAGTAATCCTCCAGCGCTGCCCAATCGGCGTAGCGGGTGCAGGTCGCATCCTGGCGGAAGGCGGAGAGCATCAGCCGTGCCTCGCCGGTGCCGACGCCGAGCGTGTGGAGCCGCCGCGCCTCCGGCATAGCCGTCGCCGGATCGTCCAGCGCCCGCTCCATGGCATCCAGCCGGGCAAGCTTCTCCGCGGCCGGCAGATCGGGGCTGTCGGCGATGTCGTCGGCGGTGCGGACGAAACGGTAGAAGCCCATCACCTGGGCGCGCAGCGGCTTCGCCAGCAGCAGCGAGGCGGTGGGGAAATTCTCCGAATCATGGTCGCGGGTGGGGGTTGCCGAAACGGCGACGCTGCTCATGCCGCCTTTGTGGCCGGATATGCGCGGCCTTTCCAGCCCGCCGGGCGGCCCAGCGCCGCCCTGGCCAGCGCATCCCACTGGATCGCCAGCGCCACCGCGACGGTCAGCGGGTGCAGCGGCACCGTCCACCAGGGCTCCCGCGCGCGCAGGGTGATGGCGGCGCGCAGCGCCAGCATCAGCAGGATCGCGGCGGCCGCCGGGCCGGAGGGCAGCAGCGCCCAGGGCCAGAGATGCGCCCCGGCCAGCAGGGTGGTCCAGACCGGCAGGCCAAGCGGCGTCGCCATCCCCTCCCGCGCATTCTTGACGAATCCGGCCCAGCTTTCGCGGAAGCCCCGGTACATCCGGCAGGTGGCGAGCGGGGCGCCGTCCACCACCTCGGTCCGCAGTCCCTGAAGGCGGAAGCGGCGGGCCAGCGCCAGCCCGTCGTGCAGCACGCCGCGCACCGCGCCATGGCCGCCGATCGCCGCATAGGCGGCGCGGTCGCAGAGCACCAGCTGGCCGCAGGCGGCGGCGAGGTCGGGCCGGCGGGTGAAGGCCCGGCCACCGCCCGGCAGGTAGCCGAGCAGCAGCAGGTTTATCGCCGGCACCGTCAGCGCCTCCCCCAGCGAGAGAATGCGCTGGCGCGGCACGCCGGAGACCATGGCGATGCCCCGCGCCGCCGCATGCTCCGCCAGCGCCGCGGCAGCCTCCGGCGCCAGCCGCACATCGGCGTCGATGAACAGCAGATGGCTGCCGCGCGCCGCCTCGGCCAGCAGGGCGCAGGCATGCACCTTGCCGGTCCAGCCCGGCGGCAGCGGCGGGGCGGCGAGCAGCCGCAGGCGGGAGTCGGCGGCGGCACGGCGGGCGACGATCTCGCCAGTGCCGTCGCGCGAGCCATCATCCATGACGATCATCTCCACCGCGACGCCGCGGCTGGCCAGGGCGGCGTCGAGACAGGCCTCGATATTCGCCGCCTCGTCCCGCGCCGGCACCAGGATGGAGACCAGCCGACCCGCCGGTGCCGCGGTGGGCGGGCGGAGCCGTGGCAGCAGCACCAGGTTCACCAGTCCGACGCTGGCCGGCAGCAGAGCCAGCGCCAGACAGATCCAGGCCCAGCCCATCACCCGGCCTCCGGGTCATGACGCGGATCGAAGCGCCTGCCCCGCAGCCACGCACCGAGGTGGCGCCATCCTTGGTAAACGCCGCCCATCCCCTCCCGCCCCCGCAGCACCGGGCGGAAGCGCGAAGGATCGCGGGCGATCGCATCCGTGGCGAGGCGGTCCATCACCGCCTCCAGCGCCCGGGCCAGCGCCGCGGCGCGGGCCTCCCGTTCCATCGCGGCCAGCGCCGCGCCTGCCAGCGGCGGGCCGAAGCCGGCCAGCAGCTCGGCGGATTTCTCCGACCAGAAGGGGTATTCCAGCGCCAGCGGCAGGAAGCGCGCGGCGGGGGCAAGTTCGGCCAGCCGGACCAGCCCGGGGGCGATCGGCACCGGCCGCTCGCGCACGTCGCAGAACCGGCCGGGCGCGTTCATCCAGAGCATATGGCCCGGCGCTGCCAGCACCGCCTCCGCCGTGCGCAGGAAGGCGATGGCGCCCCGCGCTGAATGCCGTTCCACGCCGAAGACCCCGATCCGCCGCATGAAGCCGTAGCGGGCGAGCGCCGCCGCCTCCATCGGGACGATCATGCGCCGGCCGGGAAACAGCTCGGTCGAGAGCAGCATGAAGGCGACGCCATCCCACCAGGAAGGGTGGTTGGCATAGACCACCAGCGGCGCGTCCCCGGCGTCTGGCGGCGGCGCGCCCCAGGCGGCGAGCCGCACCGCGCGCAGATGCCGCGCGGCGAAGCGGCGGAAGACCAGGCAGAAGAAGCGGAAATGCGCCGGCGAGAACAGCATGACCGGCGATGCCCCATCCTGCGGCCCGTTCATGCTCCCCTCCCGGCCGGCGTGACCGCTCTACTCGGCGGCGAGCGGCGGCCGCAGCGCATCGCGCTGCCCCGCCCGTTCCGCCGCCTCCGGCATGCCGCGCCCGCCAAGGTCGCGGTCCAGCGCATCGGCGGCGATCCAGCCGCTCATCATCACCATCGGCATCCCCGGCCCCGGATGCGCCGCGCCGCCTGCGAGGTAGAGTCCTTTCACCTGGCGGGAACGATTGCCCGGCTTGAAGGCGCCGAGGAAGGCGCCGTGCGAGGCGAGGCCGTAGATCGCGCCATCCAGCACCCGGTAGCGCTCATGGATGTCGGCCGGCGTCAGCGCCCGCTCCACCACGATCCGCTCCTCGATGTCGCCGAGGCCGGCGGTGCGCTTCAGCTTGTCGAGGATCGCCTGGCGATAGGGCGCGAACATGCGCGACCAATCCTGGCCGGGGCGCAGATGCGGGGTGTGCACCAGCACGTAGAGCGCCTCGCCGCCCTCCGGCGCCACACTGGGGTCGCTGGCCGAGGGCGCGGCGAGGTAGCAGCTAGGGTCGGGCGCCGGCTCGCCGCGCTTGTAGATGGCGTCGAACTCCTCCTCCGCATCGCGGGAGAAGACGAAGCAATGGTGCGCCAGATGCTCGTAGCGCCGCTTCAGCCCGAGGTAGAGCACCACGCCGCTGCAGGCCGGCTCCACCTTCTTGCGCGCATAGCGCTGGCCGGCCTCGCCCACGACCAGCTCCCGGTAGGTGCGGATGGCGTCCATGTTGGAGATGACGGCGTCGCAGGCGATGCGCTCGCCGGCGGCGGTCTTCACCGCGCGGATGGCGTTGTTCCCCACCTCGAAGCCGGTGACATCGACGCTGGTGCGGAGATCGGCCCCCAGCTCGCCGGCCAGCTTCGCCAGCCCTTCGGCGACGGCGCGGGTGCCGCCGACCGGGTACCAGACGCCCTCGTTCACCTGCATGTCGCCGATCGAGCAGAGCACCGCCGGTGCCAGATACGGGTTGGAGCCGACATATTGGCAGAAATGGTCGAGCATCTGCGCCAGCCGGGCATCCGGCACATGGCCGCGGATCACCTTCGCCATCGATTTGCCCAGACGCAGCGCCAGCACGTCGCGCATGGTGCCGGGATCGAAATTGCTTTTGAGGTTGATGGTGTCGAGCATCGACTCCACGGGCTTCCAGAAGAAGAATTTCTCCGAAACCTCATGCAGGTGGCGCGCCACCTTCTGGAACGCCTTGTAGCCCTCGCCCTGGCCGCTGCCGGGCGCGAAGCGGTCCATCGCCCGCGCCATCGCCTCGACATCCTCGACCAAGTCGATGCGCGTGTCGTCGGCGAAGAAGCAGCGCCATTGCGGATCGAGCCGCAGCAGCGGCAGTTCCTGCGCCTGGTCGCGCCCGGCCTCGGCGTAGATGCGCCGCAGCACCCGCGGCACGGTCAGGATGGTCGGGCCCATGTCGAAGCGGAACGTCCCGCTGCCATCCGGCGCATCGAGCTGCAGCACCGCCGCCTTGCCGCCGAGCCAGGGATTCTTCTCCAGCACCGTCACCCGATGCCCGCGTGCCGCCGCCACCGCCGCCGCCGCCAGCCCGCCGAGCCCGCTTCCCACCACCACCACATGCGCGCCCATGGCCTTCCCCTATTCCGCGGCGTTCAAGGCCGGGGCGGCCCCGGCGAAGCCGGTGCCCTGCGGCACCTCGCCAAGCCCGAGGTCGCGCGCCAGCAGCCCGGCGCTGATTCGCGCGCCCTCGTAGATCACCGGCAGCCCGCTGCCCGGGTGGGTGCCGCCACCGACCAGATAGACGCCCTCCACCCCGTCGAAGCGGTTGCGCGGCCGGAAGCACAACATCTGCCCAAGATCGTGGCTGAGGTTGAAGGTGGCGCCGAAGCCCACCGCATACTCGTCCCGCCATTCGCGCGGCGTCACCATCCGCTCGTAACGGATGCGGCCTTCGAGGTCCGGCAGGCCGAGCGCCTTGAGCCGGTCGAGCGCCAGCCGGCGGAAGCGCGGCGCCTCGGCCGCCCAGTCGAAGCCGCGCGCCTCGGCGTCGCGCAGGTTGGGCACCGGCACCAGCAGGTAGAGGCTGCTGTGCCCCGGCGGCGCCATGGTCGCGTCGCTGGCGCCGGGGTGGTGCAGGTAGAGGCTCGGCATATCCGGCGCCTCGCCCGTCTCGATCTGGCGGATGTTCCGGCGGTAGTCCTCGGCCAGCAGGACGGTGTGGTGGGCAAGGCCGGGCAAGTCGCCCTCGATCCCGAGGTAGAGCATGAAGGTCGAGCAGGAGTAGCGCGCCCGGGCGATCCGTCGGTCCGGCCATTGCCGGCGCAGCGCATCGGGGATCAGCCGCGGCATGGCATGGGCGAAATCGGCGTTCACCACCACCGCATCGGCGGCATGGCGGCGGCCGCCAACCTCCACGCCAATCGCCCGCCGCCCGGCGAAGGCGATGCGCTCCACCGCCTCGTCCAGCCGGATGTCGACGCCGAGCCGCGCCGCCACCTGGGCCATGGCGGTGGCGATGCTGCCGCAGCCGCCGCGCGGGTGAAAGACGCCGTGCTCGTATTCTAGGAAGGACAGGATGGTAAAGAGGCTGGGACAGCGGAACGGGCTCATCCCCAGATATTTGCTCTGGAAGGAAAAGGCGAGGCGGATCCGCGGGTCCTTGAAGTAACGCGCCAGATCCTGGTCCACGCTGCGATGCGGCCGCAGCAGCAACAGGCTCTTCAGCATCCCCGGGGTGAGGAAATCCGCCGGGCTGTCGAAGGCGCGTTCCAGCGCCGGGCGGAAGGCGGCCAGCTTGCGGCGGTTCTCGGCGATGAAGGGCCTGAGGCCGCGCGCATCACCCGGCGCGAGGCGGGCGATCTCGGCTTCCATCCGCGCCAGATCCGGGGTGGCGTCGATGCTGGTCGCACCTTCGAACACCAGCCGGTACTGCGGGTCGAGCCGCAGCAACTCGACCTCCTGCTCCAGGCTGGCACCGCAGGCGGAAAAAATCTCCGAGAGGATGCGCGGGTAAAGGAAGAAGGTTGGGCCGAGGTCAAAGCGGTAGCCCTGCCCGGTAGTCAGCGTGCGGCTGCGGCCGCCGACGACGCTGTCCCTCTCATGCAGGGTCACCCGGGCGCCCTGCGCGGCCAGCAACATGGCCGCGGCCAGCCCGCCAGGGCCGGCGCCGATGATGGCAATGCGGGGTCGGTTGGCCTGAAGGGCAGGCAAGGCTAGGGACAGGGTCATGCGCATCCGTCATCGGGCCGACTTCCGAGATGCGCCTTCGTCGGCGGTCCGCAAGTATGCCCCGGCGTATCGATGCACCATGGGGCGGATGACGGCTGCGATAAGCGCAACCCCGCCTGGGGCATTCCCGATCACCTGAGGTCATGGAAATGCTTTACCTGCTTGTTTGTAGGGCGGATTCACGTCTCCGGGCGATGCCGCCCCACGGCGATCTGCTCTGGGCGGTGTGGACAAAGTGAAGGTGGCCTGCCCGCCGGCGCCACCGGGGCGGCCGGCGGGTGGAGTGGATGCGCCGCCTCGCCGGCGGCGAGCCCGGGCGCGGGTCAGGCGGGGATAAGGCCGTGGCGGAGCATGACCTCCGTCACCTGTGCCGGGTCAGGCCTGCCCGGCACGTTCACCGCCTCGGCCACCTCCTCGAAGTAGCGCCGGCCGATGGAGCCGGGTGTCAGCACGATCAGCACCCGTGCGGTCCCTTCGTGCAGGTTTTCGTGGTGGTGCACGCTCCCGCGCGGGATGAAGGCGGCATCGCCGGGGCGGACCTCCTGCCTCTTGCCATCCACGGTCATGGTGAGCGTGCCCTCCAGCCCGTAGACGGCCTCGTCCACATCCCGGTGGTAGTGCGGCGCCGGCACGCGCGCATTGGCCGGGACTGCGAACTCGAACATCACGAGATCACCCGAGCCCTGCGTCTCATCGACCAGGAACCGCAACTCCATGGTCCCGATCCGGACGACCTTGCCGCTCGGTGCTTCCATCATGACTTCCATCTTGCCCTCCTCCTTCGTAAAGTCATTTTACAAAAACCACGTAAAGTGACTTTACGATGAGTGCAAGCAAAAAATCTCGCCCACGCCAGAGAGGTGCAGGCGTAGAGGGTAGCCCCCCCTTCGTCGGCGCCCTGCTGCGCCTGTGCTGGCGGCGCGTCCGTGACCGGATGCACGAGGCGGTCCGGGTGGCCGGCTTCACCGACCTTCAGGACCCGCACCTCTCCGTGTTCTCCTACCCGCTACCCGATGGCGTGCGGCCTTCCGCACTCGCGCACCGGATCGGGATGTCGCGGCAGGCGACGAACTATCTCATCACTCAGATGGAGGCGCTCGGTTACCTGGAGCGCCGCGCTACGGAGGGGGGCGGCGAACGGCGCCTCGTCCATCTCACCGAACGGGGCTGGCAGGTGGGCGAGGTGATCTTCGCCTGCCTGCGCGACCTCCAGGCGGAGTGGGCCGAGGCAATCGGGCCAGAGCGCTTCGACGATTTCATGGACGTGCTGCGGCGCCTCGCCGCGGACGAGCAGCAGGTGCTTTCTTCCCAGTAGCCTGAGCAGCCGGACCATCGTGACCCGCGGGCTATTGGCGGACAAGGAGTGGGCAATTCTCGCTTCGCGGGCGCCCTCCCCGGGATCACCGGCACATCCTCGATGCCATCCGTCAGGACACGCGTGACCGCGGCGCGCGGCCCGAGATCCTGACCAGGCGCAACCGGAAGGTCCAGCACCCGGTCAACCGCCGTCTCCATGCGCTGCGCAGCCGCGTCGAGCTCTGCATCAACTCCCGGCCAGCGGGAGTTGCTTCAGGCGCCGAGGTGAAAGCCGCCCTTCAATTCATTGAAGCCTTCACGCTGGAGCTGATGGTCGGTCACCAGATTGGCGACGACGAGCGCGGCAAGGCCGATGAGGAACGCGAGCATGGGGGTTCTCCAATATGAAATTCCTCCCCTTCCTCATCCGCTATATTGCATCGCACAAAATCGTTCCGCAAGAGCTTGCCACAGCGTCATGCGATCAATCGCCACGCCAGCCGAGCCGCCGCGCCAGCCAGGCCCGATAGGCGAGCACCGCATCCGGGGGCACCGCCAGGCTGGGATGGCCCGCCCCCGACAGCGGCCACAGCCCGGCGGAGAGTTCGGCGCGCCCTTCCTCCAGCCAACGCTGCGCCGCCGCCCGCCACAGCGCCACAAGGTTGCCCGGCGTCAGCGCCGGCAGCATCACCGCGGCCTGCAGCCGCGCATGCGTCGCGGCGGCGGCCAGCGCGGCCCGCAGCGCGGGCGGACCGGCGGTCGCCGCCTCCACCGCCGAGGGCAGGCCCGGCAGGCCGGGATCACGCCCACCGGCGGCATCGAGCGAGAACCAGGGCTGCAGCCCAAGCGCGGCCAGCCGGGCCGGCACCGCGGGGCCCTGCAGCAGGATCGCATCCACCGCCCCCTGCGCCAGAGCCGCCTCCGCCTCGGCACCGGACAGGCCGAGGACTCCGACCGCCGCCACGCCCATCAGGTCGCAGGCGAGCAGGCCCGCCGCGGCGGGGTGGTCGGCGGCGGGCAGCGCCAGCCGCAGCGGGGCGCCACCCGGCGCCGCCATGGGATTGCGGCCGGCGACGACCGCCGCGCCCTCCGCGCCGCAGACCGTCATCCAGCCGGCGCCGTCGTAGCGGGCACGCGGGTCGCCGACCAATCGTGCATGCAGCGCGGCGCCGGGCAGCACCAGCAGGGCGCGGCCATCTGGCGCCGCCTCGGTGGCGAAGCGATTGGCGGCGGTCACCCCGTCCGGCCCGCCGAGGACCATCGGCGTCAGCGCCACGGCTGTGGTCGCCCCGCGGGCCAACGCCGCCGCCAGCCGGGTCGCCCAGTGCGACAACGGGCCATCTTCGGGGCCGGGCACGAACAACACCGCCGCGCCGGGCAACATGGCCACGGCTCGTTGCGGGGCGACCGCCCAAAGGCCAAGGCCCAGGGCAAGGCCGCGGCGGGGGATGCTCACAAGGCGCTGCATCCGCATGTCCTCGGCCAGGCCAGACTTCCGGCCGGAAGCCTTGGCATCTATTCGTCGTAGCGAAGGAGGGTCTCGCAGGGCACGTCGAGCCTCGACCGGCCGCCGAGGAAGGTCAACTCGATCATCGCCGCGGTGGCGGGGACCACCGCCCCGGCCTGTCGCAGCAGCTTGACTCCTGCGGCCATGGTGCCGCCGGTCGCCAGCAGATCATCGAGCAGCACCACGCGCTGGCCCGGCACCACCGCATCGGCCTGGATCTCAATGCGGTCGGAACCGTATTCCAGCGCATAATCCAGCCCGATGGTGGCGCCCGGCAGCTTGCGCGGCTTGCGCAGCATGATGAAGCCAAGGCCAAGCTCCAGGGCGAGCGGCGCCGCCACCAGGAAGCCGCGGCTCTCGATCCCGGCCAGCAACTGCGGCCGGTACGGGCCGATCAGCCCCGCCAGCCGTGCCATCGCCGCCCGCCAGGCAGGGCCATGCCGCAGCAGGGTGGAGATGTCGTAGAACAGGATGCCGGGCTTCGGGAAATCGGGGATGCCGCGGATATGGTCGCGCAGGTCGATGTCGACGGTTTCCGGTACGCTGTCGGGCATGGCCGTTCCACCTCGGTGCGGGTTCGCCCAGTGCGGCCTGGCGCGGCGCGGGCGGATGTTCCTTACCCGCCGGGGTGCCGCGCCTGCAACCACGTGAATCCCCATGACGAAGGTTCGGGGCTTGGCGGGGCGGCCCGGCTGGTGCATCTCCGCGCCATGCTGCGCATCATCCTCGCCCTGTTCGCCGGAATGCTGGGGTTCCTGGCCTATCTCGGGGTGGTGCTGGCGCTGGCCGACCATGTCATCGGGCTGCACTGGGCACTGCAGGTCCCGTTCTTCCTGGCCGCCGGCGTTGCCTGGGCCTGGCCGGCTCGCTGGCTGATGTTCTGGGGCGCCGGCCAGCGCTGAGCGATCCGCCCGGCAGCCACCAACCTCGACGCACCCGCCGGCTTGCAGGCCAGCCGCACCGGCCCGCAACCGTCCAACATCCTTCGGGCCAGAACGGAAAAACCCCGCCAGCAAGGCTGGCGGGGCTTCCGGACAGGGCCGACTTGGTCGGAGCGAGAGGATTCGAACCTCCGGCCCCCGCGTCCCGAACACGGTGCTCTACCAGGCTGAGCTACGCTCCGTCGGTCGGGCCCTGATCATCGCGCCGTTTGCTCCGGCGCGCGGGAGGCGGCGATATAACCCTGGTCGGGCGGGCCGGCAAGCGGCTCCGGCCGCGAAGTTCGCATCGATCCGAAGAAGCGCTCAAAGCCGGGCCGCGGGCGCGGCACCGGCCGGCGCCTCCACCTGGGTCAGCAGCGCCAGCGCATCCGTCACCCGCGGCACCACCTCGTAGATTGAACGGTCGCCCTGCGCGACGAAGCCGCGGTCGATCAGCGAGTCGAACAGCGTCACCAGAGGCCGGGCCCAGCCATCGATGTCGAGGATGATGATCGGCTTGTCATGCAGCCCGAGCTGCCGCCAAGTGATCACCTCCACCGTCTCGTCCAGCGTGCCGAGCCCGCCCGAGAGGGTGACGAAGGCATCCGCAAGCTCAAACATCCGGGTCTTGCGGGTATGCATGCTGCTGGTGATCTCAAGCTCCGCCAGCGCCGGATAGGGCCGCTCGATCCGGGTGAGGAATTCGGGAATCACCCCGCGCACCCGGCCGCCGGCATCGAGCGCGGCCTTCGCCACCTCGCCCATCAGGCCAATGCCGCCGCCGCCATAGACCAGGGTCATGCCCCGCGTGGCGAGGCCGGCGCCGAGCGCCCGGGCGGCCTCGGCATGGGCCGGATCCGTGCCGCTGCGCGAGCCACAGAAGACGGCAACCGATTGAATGGCGGATGGCATACGAAACTCCCTGGTCACCCAGGCTAACGCATCCCGCAAGCAGTGGCTTCCCCCGCCGCGCTGCTCCATCCCGGACACGTCCCCGCGGGCCGCTCCCGCTGGCCTTGCCAGTTCGGGGCAAAACTGTGTCATCTTCGAAACCGTGACCCACGGCGCGGGAGAATGAGATGCGGTCGAAGAGCTGGCTGGCGGCGCTGGCACTGGTAGCGATGGCGGGGACGGCCTTCGCCCAGGCGGATGTCATCGCGCAGCGGCGCGAGGGGCTGAAGCGGATGGGCGGGCATATGGAGGCGTTCAAGCCGGTGGCCGATGCGCGCGGCGACGTCCGCGCCCTGGTGCCGCGAATCGACGACATGATCACCTTCTACCGCGGCCTGCCGGCGCGCTTCCCGGCCGGCTCCGGCACCGGCGACACCAAGGCGCTGCCGGCGATCTGGACCGATTTCGCCAGCTTCGAAGCCGCCAACACGCGGCTGCTGGGCCATCTTGAGGTACTGAAGACGATGGCCGGCGCCGGCGACGCGGCCGCCTTCGCCACCGCCTACCAGGCGACCGGACCGCAATTCTGCGGCGGCTGCCACCGGCCCTTCCGCGGCCGGTAGGACAGGTCATACGCTTCCGTCCTGCACGGGCCTGACCCGTGCATCCGATGCCGCGGACCGAGTTCGCCGGGTCGGCCGGGCCATGCCAGGTTGCAGGGGGTGCTTACGCCAACAGGCGCAGCTCCGCCCTGATGGCATAGGACCTGCGCGGGGATCAGCCGAGCCGGCTGATCCCGTAGACCAGCAGCGCCGAGGCGGCCAGCAGCCCGGCCGCCAGGGTGGGCGAGCCGATGCGTGGCGCCGCCAGCCTGGCCGGCAGGCGCTTCCGGCCGGTGACCATCGGCCGCACCAGGTCGTGCCGCTTCAGCAGCGCATAGGCGAGCACCGCAGCAATGTGCAGCAGCGCGGCGATCATGATCAGGTTGAAGATGCGGTGGTGCAGCCCGGTGAGCCAGTCGCTGGTGTCCGGTGACACCATCGCGGCCAGCGGGCCCTTGGCGCCATAGCTGAACCCCGGCTCCTCGGCGGCGAACAGCCCGGTCAGCGGCTGGGCCAGCAGCAGCCCAAGCAGCACCAGCACCATCCACCCGCCCGCTGCATTATGGCCGATCTCATGGTCCGGCTCGCGCCGCCGGAGTCCCCCCAGATGCCGCAACGCGGCCAGCGGCGAGCGGAGGAAGCGGGAGAAGCGGGCGGTCTCCGACCCCACCAGCCCCCAGGCGATCCGGAACAGCACCAGGGTCAGCACCGCATGGCCGGACAGGTAATGGATGCGCATCTGGCCGGCTTCCACGCTCCACCAGGACAGGCCGAGCAGCACCACGACCGACCAGTGCACCAAGCGGATCCAGCCATCCCAAACCTTCACCTGCCTGCTATGCTGGTCATCCATAGGGCTGCTCCGTCAGGCGATCCTTGCGGCGAAGCACAGGCAGGCGGTTTATTCAAGATCATTGCCGTGGTGCAGCGCTGCGGTGGTTTTGATGCCATGGAAGGTCAACTTGACCCTCACCGGCGGGCAAAGCCTGTCCTATGCTGAGATTTCGCGGAGTCGAGTGGCATGGAGGCGGGGATCGGGCATCGCATTGGCCTGGCTGGGCTGGCGATCGTCGCGGCGGGTGCCGCGGCCTGGTTGCTGACCGATTCATTTCCCTCGTTTCTTGCGCCGCAACGACCGGCGCCGGTTGCGGGCGCGGTCGCGCCGGCCACCGCCGCCCCCTCCCCCGGCGCGGCATCCGCCGCCATGCCGGCGGCGCGGTCGGATGCACCACGCTTTGATGTCGCCCGGGTCGGCGCCCGCGGCATGCTGGTCACCGCCGGGCGAGCGGCGCCCGGCGCCGAGGTGGTGCTGCACGAATCGGGCCGGGAGATCGGCCGGGCCCGGGCGGATGCCCGCGGCGAATGGGTGATCCTGCCCGGCGAGCCCCTCGCCCCCGGGCTCCGGGAGCTATCGCTGACGGCGCGGCGCGGCGGCGAGGAGCCGGTCGCCGCGCGCGAGACGGTGCTGCTGGTGGTGCCGGAACTGCCGGCCACCATGGCCCAGCGGCCGCCCAATCCGGCCGAAGCCGGCCCCGGCGCCCGGGCCATGCTGCTGCCGGCCACCGACGCGCCCGCCTCTCCCCGCCTGCTGCAGGCCGAAGCGCCGCCGGTGGAGCCGGGCAACCCTGGCCGCCAACGGCTGGAGCTGGATGTTGTGGATTACGACGATACCGGCGCCATGCGCTTCGCTGGCAGCGCCCAGCCGGGGGCGACGGTCCGGGTCTATGTCGGGCGCGACCATGCCGGCGATGCGGTGGCGGACCAGGCCGGGCGCTGGCAGCTCAAACCGGAACGCCAGCCGAGCTACGGTCGGCATACGCTGCGGGTGGATCAGCTCGCCGCCGCCGGCTCGGTGGCGGCGCGGATCGAGGTACCGTTCCAGCGTGACCGAATCCCCGATGAGGTGGTGGTGGACGGCAAGGCCGTCGTCCAGCCCGGCAGCAACTTGTGGCGCATCGCCCGCCAAGCCTATGGCCAGGGCGTGCGCTATACGGTGATCTACCAGGCCAACCGCGACCAAATCCGCGACCCGCAGCTGATCTACCCCGGGCAGGTGTTCCAGGTGCCGGAGGCGCCGGCGCCGTCCAGCCTGTCGAGATAGGGATCGATCGCCAGGGCGAAGCGAACCATGCAGGCGATCAGGCTGGTCGCGGTCGGCGGGTCGGGAAAGGATGCCTCGGTTTCGATGCGGATCCGATGGTCGGGCAGCAGCTTCAGCTGCCAGCCCTGCGGCAGCTCCCCCTGCATCACCGCCACGGCCGCCAGCGCGCGGGGACGGTCCGCCCCGGATTCGGCGGTGGAGGGCACCCTCGCGGCAATGGCGGCCAGTCGCAGCCCGCCGGCGGAAAGCCCCGCCTCACAGCGGCGGCCGCGCCAGGCGAAACGCATCGCTGGCAGGCGTTCCGCCACGCGCGGTTCCAGGGTGCCATCGCGATGGACGGCGAAGGGGCCGAGGGTCAGGTGCGGCATGTCAGGGCGAGCTTGCCCTGAGGGTATGAACACCCGATAAACCGCGCCCATGGCAATCGGACGCAGCTTGCGGCTCGTGCTGGCCCTGCCGCATCCGGCAGGCCGGCCCTTCATCATCGGCGGCGCCGCGGTCGCCGTCATCGGCGGCCTCTGGCTTGGGGCCTGGCTGTTCTGGCTCGGCGCGATCTTCGCGCTGTTCTGCCTGTACTTCTTCCGCGACCCCACGCGGATACCGCCGAATCGGGAGAAGCTCGTGCTGGCGCCGGCCGATGGCCATGTCGTCAGCGTCATGCCGGCGGTGCCGCCGGCCGAGCTTGGCCTGGGCGAGGCGCCGCGCTGGCGCGTCGCGATCTTCCTCTCGGTGCTCGACGTCCACGTCAACCGGGTGCCGGCGGATGGCACAGTGACCCGCATCGCCTATCGCCACGGCGCCTATCTCAACGCCAGCCTCGACAAGGCGAGCGAGGAGAATGAGCGCAACGCCATCGCGCTGCGCCTGCCGGACGGCCGCGACCTCGCGGTGGTGCAGATCGCCGGGCTGATCGCCCGCCGCATCCTCTGCGACATCCGGGAAGGCGATATCGTGCAGGCCGGCGACCGCTTCGGCATCATTCGCTTCGGCAGCCGCACCGATGTCTATCTGCCGGAAGGCGTGCGGCCGCTGGTGGCGGAGGGCCAGACCATGATCGGCGGTGAGACGGTGCTGGCCGAATTGGGGCCGGTGCGGGACGCCGGAAGCCTGCCGTGAGCGGCAGCCCGCCGCGGCCACCCGGCATCCGCGGCCGGCTGCGCCGCTTCCGGCCGCGCACCCGGCCGCGCTACACCGGACCCTCCTTCAACCGGCTGATCCCGAACATCCTGACCATGCTCGGCCTTTGCGCCGGGCTGAGCGCGATCCGCCTCGCCATCGATGCGCAATGGGCCAAGGCGGCGGCGCTGGTCGTGGTCGCCGCGGCAATCGACGGGCTCGACGGCCGCCTTGCCCGGCTGCTGAAGGCGACCAGCCGGTTCGGCGCGGAATTCGACAGCCTCTCGGATTTCCTCTGCTTCGGCGTGGCGCCGGGGCTGATCCTCTATCTCTGGTCGCTGCACGGCAGCGGCGGCATCGGCTACGCGCCCTGCATCCTCTTCGCGGTCTGCTCGGCGCTGCGGCTGGCCCGGTTCAACGCCAGCATCGTCGAGGTGGCGGCGGTGCCGCTGGTCGGCCCGCCCCCGAAGCCGGCCTTTGCCCAGAGCTTCTTCACCGGCGTTCCGGCACCGGCCGGGGCGGGGCTGGCGCTGTTCCCGCTGTTTGCGGCGCTCGCCTTCGAGGAGTGGAACCTGCCTGGCCTGACGGCCGCCATGCGGCACCCGGCGGTCTGCGCCGCGGTGCTGGTGCTGGTGGGCGGGCTGATGGTCTCCACCCTGCCCACCTGGAGCTTCAAGAATTTCAAGATCCGGGCGGAGGTCGTCCTGCCGCTGCTGCTCGGCGTCGGTGTCTATGTCGCGGTGCTGGTGACCGAGCCCTGGGCGGCACTGGCCGCCGGTGGGCTGATCTATGGCGGCATGCTGCCCTTCTCCGCCCGCAGCTACCTGCGGCTGAAGCGGGAGGCCGAGACGATGCTGGAGCCGCTGGAGCGGAGCGCGGAGGGGCGTGAACGCCAATCCGCTGAAGCGGTGCCCGGCGAAGGCCGTGGCGACGGCCCCGCCTGACCTGATCATCGGCCCGCTGCTGACGGGCCATTGCCGCGCCAACCGATAGCCGGCTAGGCTTTCCTCAAAGCGCCCCCCGGTCCTGGCCCGCGCTCGCCCCGATGGCCGGGGCGATCCGCCCGCGGACCAGGGCAGGCCCACGGAGGAACGAACCATGCAATCTCCCTGGATCCATCAGGTGCCAACGGGCCGGCGCATCGGCCACGGCGCGCCGCTGCTGTCGCGGCCGCGCCCCGCCGAACGCCCCACCGCGAACGACAACGCCTGAACGGAGACCAGCG
Source organism: Siccirubricoccus deserti (assembly GCF_014283215.1). GTDB lineage: Bacteria > Pseudomonadota > Alphaproteobacteria > Acetobacterales > Acetobacteraceae > Siccirubricoccus > Siccirubricoccus deserti. The sequence continues at coordinate 40,001 of NZ_JACOMF010000023.1, read as the reverse complement.
TGACCGAGCCCGACGTGCAGACCGTTGAGATCAACGGCTTCCCCACCCGTGTCTGGCGCAAGGGCAAGGGCGCCCCGCTCGGCTTCCTAGCCGGCTTCGGCGGGCTGCCGCGCTGGGTGCCCGTCCTCGACCGGCTGGCCGAGAAGCGGACGGTGATCGTCCCCTCCCTGCCCGGCTTCCCCGGCGGCGACCGTGGCCACAGCGTGCTCGACAGCCATCTCGACTGGCTGCTGGCGGTACGGCAGACGCTGGTCGCCGCGGGCCTCCACGGCGCCGATCTCGCCGGCAGCTCGGTCGGTGCCTCGATGGCGGCGGAGATGGCGGCGCTCTGGCCGGAGTCGGTGCGGAAGCTGGCGCTGATCGCCCCATTCGGCCTGTTCGATGCCGCCGACCCGCCGGCCGACCCCTGGGCACAGCGCTCCGACCAGCTCCCCGGCATGCTGACCGCCGATCCGGAAGTGTGGAAGGCGCTGAAGGCAGTGCCAGAGGGCGCCAATTCGGTGGAATGGCCGATCGAGCAGACCCGCGCCTCGGAAGCCGCGGCGCGAATCTTCTGGCCCCTCGGCAACACCCGAATCGAGAAGCGCCTGCCCCTCATCAAGGCGCCAACGATGCTGATCTGGGGCGAGCAGGACCGGATCATGCCGCGCAGCTATGCCGCGCGCATCGCCTCGGCCTTGGCCGGCCCGACGGAGACGCGCATCATCCCCCGCGCCGGCCATCTGGCGGAACTCGACCAGCCCGATGCCGTGGCCGGCGCCATCCTCTCCTGGGTAGGGTAACGCGATGCCTCTTGATCCCGGCGCACAGCATGTTCTCGAGCTGATCAAGCAGCTCGGCCGGCCGCCGATCCACACCCTAACCGCCGTCGAGGCGCGCGAGGCCTCCGCCAAATCGCGCACGGTGCTGCAGCCCGAGCCCGCCACGGTGGCGGAGGTGCAGGACCTGGAGTGCCCCGGCCCGCTCGGCACGATCAGGCTGCGCCGCTACCGCGCCGCCGGCACCGACCCGACCGAGGTGTTGCCTTGCCTGCTGTTCCTGCACGGCGGTGGCTGGGTGATCGGTGACCTCGACAGCCATGACCAGCCCTGCCGCACCCTGGCGAATGCCGCGCGCTGCAGCGTTATCGCGGTGGATTACCGGATGGCGCCGGAGCACCTCTACCCCGCCGCGGTGGAGGATGCCGCCGCCGCGCTGCGCTTCATCGTGGCCGAGGCGGCGTCGCTCAGGATCGATCCGGCGCGGATCGCGGTCGGTGGCGACAGCGCCGGCGGCAACCTGGCGGCGGTGCTGTCGCTGATGGCGCGCGATGGCACCCTGCCGCCGATCGGCTACCAGATGCTGCTCTACCCGGCCACCGACATGGCCGGGGAGCGGCCGGCCTACCAGCGCTTCACCGAGGGGCTGATCCTGACCGCGGCGACCATGCGCTGGTTCATCGGCCATTACGTGCCGGACCCCGCGCGGCGCATCGAATGGGCCGCCTCGCCGCTGCGCGCGGCCAGCCTGGCCGGCACCCCCACCGCCTATGTGATGACCGCCGGCTACGACCCGCTGGTGGATGAAGGCATCGCCTATGCGAAGCGGCTGGAGGAGGATGGCGTCCGGGTCACCCATGTCCACATGGCCGACCAGATGCACGCCTTCCTGACCATGGGGAAATTCATCCCCGCCTCCGACCTCGCGCTGCGGCATGCCGCGGCGTCCCTGGCGCACCATTGGCAGAACGGGTGACCCCATGAGCGGCATGCTCGACGGCAAATCGGCGCTGATCACCGGCGCCGCTTCCGGCATCGGCCGCGCCGCGGCGCTGGCCTTCGCGCGGGAGGGCGCCTGGGTGGCGGCGGCCGACCTGACCCTGGAAGCGGCGCAGAAGACCGTCGCGGCGATCGAGGCGCAGGGCGGCCAGGCGGTGGCGATCGCCGTCGATGTCACCGACGATGCCGCGGTGCAGGCCATGGTCGCCGCCGCGGTCAGCGCCTTCGGCGGGCTCGACTGCGCCTTCAACAACGCCGGCATCGCCCCCTTCCAGGTGAATGCCGGCGGCGTCGCCGCGGCCGATGTGGCGGAGGAGGCGTGGATGCGCATCCTCGACGTCAACCTCAACGGCGTCTGGCGCAGCCTGCGCCATGAAGTGGCGCAGATGCGGAAGCAGGGCGGCGGCGCCATCGTGAACACCGCCTCCATCGCCGGGCTGGTCGGGCTGCGCGGCTCCTCCGCCTATGTGGTCAGCAAGCATGGCGTCGCCGGGCTGACCAAGGCGGCGGCGGCCGACCATGCGGCGGAGAACATCCGCGTCAACGCCGTCTGCCCCGGCTATATCGAGACGCCGATGACCGAGGATTCGATGCGCCGCAACGGCGAGCGGATCATGGCCCGGGTGCCGATGGCGCGGATGGGCAAGCCGGAGGAGATCGCCGAGGCGGTGGTCTGGATGTGCTCCGACCGCGCCGGCTTCGTCACCGGCGCCTGCTGGACGGTGGATGGCGGCTACACCGCGGTGTGAGGCGGTCGGGCCGCGGCCGGCCTCTGGCCTCGGCGGCCCGCAGCCGGTACGACCCGCCTGCCTGAACCGGACCGAAGCCTGGACGATGCCGGAAACCCCCGAGACCCTGCTCGCCCGTCTCGATGCCTTCGGCGTCGAGACCCGCACCATCACCCATCCGCCGGTCTTCACCGTGGCCGAGAGCCAGGCGCTGCGCGGCACCTTGCATGGCGGGCACAGCAAGAATCTCTTCCTCCGCCCGGCCAGGTCGGCGCCCGGCCCCTATCTGCTGGCGGTGCTGGAGGAGAACCGGCAGGTCTCAGTCAACGCCCTGGCCCGCGCCGCCGGCGCCGGACGGGTGGAAATGGCGCCGGCCGAGGCGCTGCGCGCCATGCTGGGGGTGGAGCCCGGCTCCGTCACCCCCTTCGGCCTGGTCAATGCCGCGCCGGGCACGGTGCGCGCCGTGTTCGATGCTGGGCTGGTACGAGATCATGAATGGGTTCATTTCCACCCCCTGGCCAACACCATGACCACCGCGATCCGCCCGGACGATCTGCTGCGCTTCCTGGAAAGCCTGGGCCATGAGCCCGAATTGCTCGACCTGCCTGCCTCGGCGGGCTGAACCCCATTGCCCTTGCGCCGATGCGGCGCATCTATGCCCCAAGGATCCGAGGAAAACCTGCCATGGACGTCATCTTCGACCCGAACCGCCAGCCCGCCCCCGGCGGGATGCCGCAGTCCGGCGGCGGCCCCGACCCGGTGAAGGACGGCGATCAGAAGACCTTCATGCAGGATGTGGTGGAGGCCAGCCGCCAGGTCCCCATCCTGGTGGATTTCTGGGCGACCTGGTGCGGCCCTTGCAAGACGCTGACCCCGACCCTGGAGAAGGTGGTGCGCGCCGCCGGCGGCCGGGTGCGGCTGGTCAAGATCGACATCGACAAGAACCGGGCGCTGGTCCAGCAGCTGAGCCAACTCGGCCTGCCGCTGCAGAGCGTGCCGACCGTCGCCGCCTTCTGGCAGGGCCAGATCGCCGATCTGTTCCAGGGCGCGCTGCCGGAAGGCGAGGTGAAGCGCTTCATCGAGGGGCTGCTGAAGCTGGCCGGCGGCCAGATGCCGACCGCCGACCTGCTGGCCGAGGCCAAGCAGGCGGCCGAGGAAGGCGACCACCAGGGCGCCCTTGAGCTGTTCGGCGCCCTCGCCCAGCAGGAGCCGGAGAATGCCGAGGCACTGGCGGGCGTCGCCCGCAGCCTGGCCGCGCTCGGCCAGGAGGAGCAGGCGATCCAGGTGATCGAGAACGTGCCGGCGAAGCTGCGCGAGCACGCCGAGATCGCCTCCGTCCGCAGCGCGCTGGAGCTTGCCGCCCAGGGCCGGGAGGCGCGCGCCAAGCTGGCCGAATTCCAGCAGCGGCTGGCCGCCGACCCGGATGACCACGCCGCGCGGATCGACCTCGCGGTGGCGCTGAACGCGGCGGATGACCGCGAGGCGGCGGCGGAGGCGTTGCTGGAGGCGATCAGGCGCGACCGCGCCTGGAACGAGGAGGCCGCCCGCAAGCAACTGCTGAAGTTCTTCGAAGCCTGGGGCTTCGCCGACCCGGCGACCATCGCCGGCCGGCGCAAGCTCTCCTCCCTGCTGTTCAGGTAGGTACCGGCCCATGGCCGCCTTCCAGCCGGAGTTCAGCGCGCTGCCGCCGGAGATCGCGGTCTTTCCCCTGCCTGGGGCGCTGCTGCTGCCGCATGGCCGGCTGCCGCTGAACATCTTCGAGCCGCGCTACCTGGCGATGACCCAGGACAGCCTGGCGAACGGCCGGATGTTCGGCATGATCCAGCCGCGGCCGGGCGAGCCGCGCGGCCCGAACGGGCCCGGGCTCTATCGCACCGGCTGCCTTGGCCGGCTCTCCTCCTTCGCTGAGACGGAGGACGGGCGGCTGTTGATCACCCTGACCGGGATGATCCGCTTCCGGGTGGCCGAGGAGCTGCCGCTGCATCGCGGCTACCGCCGGGTGCGGGCGGACTACGCCGGCTTCGAGGCCGACCTCGGCGAGCTCGCCTCGCCCTCCGGCCTAGACCGCCCGACGCTGCTGGCGGCGCTGCGCAGCTTCTTCAAAGCCCGCAGCATCGAGGCGAATTGGGAGGCGGTGGAGCAGACCTCGGACGCTACGCTGGTGCTGACCCTCGCCATGATCTGCCCCTTCGAGGTGCCGGAGAAGCAGGCGTTGCTGGAAGCCGCGACCGCGGAGGCCCGTGCCGCCATGCTGGTGGCGCTTCTGGAGATGGGCGCGCATGGCGGCGGGGACCTGCCGGCAGGCCAGCGGCCAAGCTGAAAGCCTCTCGAATCCGTGGCGCGGTTTCGCGAGGCCCCGATGGTCCTGATCAGCGCTTCGGCATGCCTTCCGCGGCGCAGCCACTGAAGGGTATCAGGACGTGCCGGCTTGCCCTGCCGCGCGCAGAGCAGATTCACGCCTTCGGGCGATGCCGCCCCGCGGCGATCTGCTCTAAGATGCGCTCATGACCGACATGCCGAACCCCGCCGCCACCGGCGGCGACGTTGACCCGACCCTGCTGGAGATCCTGGTCTGCCCGGTGACCAAGGGCCCGCTGCGCTACGACCGGCAGCGGGCGGAGCTGATCAGCGACCAGGCACGGCTGGCCTACCCGATCCGCGACGGCATCCCGATCATGCTGCCGGATGAGGCGCGGCAGCTCGACGACAGCCCGGCCTGACGCGGGCGGCCACCATGCCCACGCCGACCGAGATCCGGGTGAAGCGGGCGGAGAAGCTGTTGGAGATCGCCTTCGACGATGGCGCCCGCTTCCTTCTGCCTGCCGAATACCTGCGGGTGGAAAGCCCCTCCGCCGAAGTACAGGGCCATGGCCCCGGGCAGAAGGTGCTTGTCGCCGGGCGACGCCATGTCGGCATCCTGCGGCTGGAGCCGGTCGGGCATTACGCGGTGCGGATCGTCTTCGACGATCTGCACGACAGCGGCATCTACAGCTGGGCCTACCTGTACCAGCTGGGCACGGAACAGGCGCAGCGCTTCGCAGATTATGAGGCGGCGTTGGCCGCGGCGGGGCAGAGCCGGGATCCGCCGGCACGAAAGCGGTAGAACAGATCAGGGGTTCTGCCCCATAGGCGCCAGGACAATGGATCGGTCCAGGGCGGGCTGGTGTGATTCCAGGCCGGGATGCAAGGCATCGGTTCCGGTCTGGACCGGCGGCCGAGCGTGGCCGGCCACATCGCCTCGCGGCTGGACCTGGACGCCAGCGCGCGGGCCAGCCCCCACGGGCTGGCAGCGGAAACCCCATCCGCCCTACCGTCGCCGCTTTCCCGTTGCAGGTTGAGGCTTGGCCGTTTGGACCCCCAGCGGTCGATCGAAAGGCAGAGTACGTGGCGATCGTTCCAGTGATTCTCTCGGGCGGGACCGGTACCCGCCTGTGGCCGCTCTCGCGGGAGGGCTACCCGAAGCAGTTCTGGCCGCTGGTCTCCGAGCTGACCATGCTGCAGGAGACCGCGGCACGGGCGATCGGCCCAGGCTACGCCCCGCCGGTCGTCGTCTGCAACGAGGCGCATCGCTTCCTGGTCGCCGAGCAATTGCGCGCCGCCAAGATCGGCGGCGCCCGCATCCTGCTGGAGCCCGCTGGCCGCAACAGCGCTCCGGCCATCGCCGCCGCGGCGCTGCTGCTGCGCGACGAGGACCCGAACGCCGTGCTGTGGTTGATGGCGGCCGATGCCGCCATCACCGATGTCCCGGCGCTGCATGCAGCGCTGGACCGGGCCGTTGTGGCGGCGGAGGCCGGGCAGATCGTCACCTTCGGCATGCAGCCGACCGCGCCTGAGACCGGCTACGGCTACATCGAGGCCGGCGCGGAGTTGCCCGCGGCCGCCGGGGTGCGCGCCGTGACCCGCTTCGTCGAGAAGCCGGATGCGGCGACCGCTGCGGCCTTCCTGGCCGGCGGGCGGCATTTGTGGAATTCTGGCATGTTCGTCGCCACCGCCGCGACCCTGGTGGCGGAGCTGGAGCGCTTCGCCCCGGACCTGCTGCAGGCGGTGGCCGAAGCGCTGGCGACGGCGCAACGCGACCTCGACTTCGTCCGGCTGGGCGCCGCAGCCTTCCGGGCGGCGCCGGCGATCTCGATCGATTACGCGGTGATGGAGAAGACCGAGCGGGCCGCGGTGGTGCCAGCCTCGATCGGCTGGTCCGACCTTGGCAGCTGGGCGGCGCTGTGGGAGGTGGCGGCGCAGGATGCCGCCGGCAACGTCGCCCAGGGCCCGGTGGAACTGGTCGACAGCCGCGGCTGCTACGTGCGGTCTGAGGGCATCCTTACCGGGGTGGTCGGCCTTGAGGACATGGTGGTGGTGACCACCGAGGATGCGGTGCTGGTGATGCCGCGGTCCCGCGCCCAGGACGTGAAGCTGCTGGTCGACCGGCTGCGCGCCTCCGGCCGGCCGGAGGCGACGCAGCACCGCCGCATCTACCGCCCCTGGGGTCATTATGAGGGGCTCATCCAAGGTGAGCGCTTCCAGGTGAAGAAGATCCAGGTGCGCCCGGGCCAGAAGCTCTCTCTGCAGAAGCATTTCCACCGGGCGGAGCATTGGGTCGTGGTGAACGGCACGGCGGTGGTACAACGCGATGCCGAGAGCATCCTGTTGCGGGAGAATGAGAGCGTCTACCTGCCGCTCGGCTGCGTCCACCGGTTGGAGAATCCGGGGATGATCCCGCTGACGCTGATCGAGGTGCAATCGGGCGCCTATCTTGGCGAGGATGACATCGTCCGCATCGAGGACACCTACGGACGAGTCTGACGACGACGCAGGCGCAGCAACAGGGCCGCGGCCTGTAGCGCGCGACCAGGAACCATGTGAAGCCAGGGCAGGTGTTTCGCGCAGATCGGTTCCGGCCTGCGTGGGCCTGCTTCGGGCCGCAACCGGGACCGGCTGGCAGGAGCGGGCCTATCGACCATGGTGCCGGTTTGGCCCGCCCCTTTGCCCGGCATCCACAAAGGCGCGCCGATTGTCGCGCCAGTGGACGCTGGCTCACATCATATTAACGCGACAACGGGGTGCCATGCGACTAGCCTCTCTCAACCGTCGCAACATGTTGTAAGTCGCACGCGAAACGTGTTCAGCACCCCTATGTCACAACGCGGGCGATGCCTACTGATGTTCCTGCTCGCGCTTGGAGGGATGGTTTCGGCCGCTGTCATCCTGCGCACGCTGACACCCTTCCCCGAGCCTGCGTCGATGGTCGGTTCCGCAGCTATCGAACCTTATGATCCTCTGAAATAGGTCCCTGAGGCTGCGCGGCGTTACGCGGGCGGCGGCGCCACGAATCGACGCGACATAGGGCTCGACCCGCAACAGGCCGCGCGCAGGATCGCCAGCCTTCCATCTGGGGTGAAGCGGGGGCCCAGCGCGCGATGCCAGGCGGTGATCTGGCTCCGCGGCCACCAGCGCGCGGGCGATCCGCTCCACCATGGCCCCGTGCCGAGGCGCCCCAGCTCGGATGCGGTCAGGCCGATCGTCACCTCGCCCCACGGGCCGACCACCTTGAACAGGGTAATGTCGCCCCGCGCTGTCCGGCGGCCACCGGCAGGAGGGCGGCAGGTCCGAACGCGACCCGGCGAGGGAGGAGCGGCGTGGGACGCCTCCCAGGCCGGGCGCCATCCTGCATCCCGGCGGGTGGCCCGTGCCGTTGCCTGATCGATCCGCAGCCGGGCAGGCTGTGATGTGATGCTCCAATTGCAGGCGAGATGGCTTGACGCCGCCATCGAATGGCAGAAATATCGCGAACATAACGAGAACATTGGCGGTTGCGCTGGCTTTGCGCCGACATGGATTTTCTGGAACCGGGTACCCGATATGGTGTTAGACTGCGGACCTCACGCCAATATCTTGTGTAAGGACCCTCCAACATGCATGCTCCGGTCCGCGGGTTTGAAGGGGACGTGACGGTGTTCGATGCGGTTCAGTTGGAAGGGCACCACCAGGTTCAGGTGGACCGCGCCCGGGATGCATTGCTGACCGATTTCGGCAAGGCGACGCTCGACGACCGCTATCTCCTGCCAGGCGAGGGTTACCAGGATCTGTTCGCGCGGGTGGCCTCGGCCTTCGGCGACGACGCGGCCCATGCGCAGCGCATCTACGACTACATCAGCCGGCTCTGGTTCATGCCGGCCACTCCGGTGCTGTCGAACGGCGGCACCACCCGCGGCCTGCCGATCTCCTGCTTCCTGAACGAGGCCTCCGACAGCCTGGAGGGCATCGTCGGTCTCTGGAACGAGAATGTCTGGCTGGCAGCCAAGGGTGGCGGCATCGGCAGCTACTGGGGCAACCTGCGCGGCATCGGCGAGAAGGTCGGACGCAACGGCAAGACCTCCGGCGTCGTCCCTTTCATCCGGGTGATGGATTCGCTGACCCTCGCCATCTCCCAGGGCTCGCTGCGCCGCGGCTCGGCCGCCTGCTACCTGCCGGTCAGCCACCCTGAGATCGAGGAGTTCATCGAGATCCGCCGCCCCACCGGCGGCGACCCGAATCGCAAGGCGCTGAACCTGCACCACGGCATCCTGCTGCCGGACGCCTTCATGCGCGCGGTCGAGGCGGATGAGGAATGGCCGCTGACCAGCCCGAAGGACGGCGCCATCGTCCGCAAGATCTCGGCCCGCGGCCTTTGGATCCGCATCCTGACGGCGCGGATCGAGACCGGCGAGCCCTACCTGATCTTCTCCGACCAGGTGAACAAGGCGATGCCGGCGCATCACAAGCTGGCGGGGCTGGAGGTGAAGACCTCCAACCTCTGCTCCGAGATCACCCTGCCGACCGGTCGCGACCAGCACGGCCGCGACCGCACCGCGGTGTGCTGCCTGTCGTCCCTCAATCTCGAAACCTGGTTCGAGTGGAAGGACAACCCGCGCTTCATCCCGGATGTGATGCGCTTCCTGGATAACGTGCTGCAGGAGTTCATCGACACCGCGCCGGACAGCATGGCGAAGGCGAAATACTCCGCCATGCGGGAACGCTCCGTCGGCCTAGGCGTCATGGGCTTCCACAGCTTCCTGCAGGCGCTGAACGTGCCTTTCGAAAGCGTGGTGGCAAAGGTCTGGAACAAGCGGATGTTCAAGCACATCCGCGAGCAGGCCGATTTCGCCAGCCGCATGCTGGCGGAGGAGCGCGGCCCCTGCCCCGATGCCGCCGAATACGGCATGATGGAGCGCTTCTCCAACAAGATGGCGATCGCGCCGACGGCTTCGATCAGCATCATCTGCGGCGGCGCCTCCCCGGGAATCGAGCCGGTGGCGGCCAATGTCTACAACCACAAGACGCTGTCCGGCAGCTACATCGTCCGCAACCCATATCTGAAGAAGGTGCTGGCGAAGCACGGCCGCGACGACGACGAGACCTGGACCAGCATCACCGTCAACAAGGGCAGCGTGCAGCACTTGGAGTTCCTGACCGAGCAGGAGCGCGCCACCTTCAAGACGGCGTTCGAGCTGGACCAGCGCTGGGTGGTGGAGCATGCGGCGGACCGCACGCCCTTCATCTGCCAGAGCCAGTCGGTGAACATCTTCCTGCCGGCCAATGTCCACAAGCGCGACCTGCACCAGATCCACATGCAGGCGTGGAAGAAGGGCGTGAAGTCGCTGTACTACTGCCGCAGCCTGTCCATCCAGCGGGCCGATACGATCAGCGAGAAGATCGTCGGCCAGGGCGACATCATGGCGGCGCATGTGCCGCAGGCGGGGCCGCGGGTGATCGCGGCACAGGCCGAGCGTTCGACGGATTACGAGGAGTGCCTGGCGTGCCAGTAAGGCAGGCCAGTTATTTCCATCCTCAAGGCAATTGAATGATCAGCACCATGGCCGACGGCAATTTCTCCATCGACGAGCACCACCCGCGCTTCGACCTCCTCACCGCCAATCCGGTCTACAAGCCCTTCCGCTACCCCTGGGCTTATGACGCCTGGCTCACCCAGCAGCGCGTCCACTGGCTGCCGGAGGAGGTGCCGCTCGCTGATGATGTGAAGGATTGGCAGAAGAACCTCAGCGCCGCCGAGCGGAACCTGCTGACGCAGATCTTCCGCTTCTTCACCCAGGCGGACGTCGAGGTGAACAATTGCTACATGAAGCACTACTCCCAGGTGTTCAAGCCGACGGAAGTGCTGATGATGATGTCGGCCTTCTCGAATACCGAGACCATCCACATCGCCGCCTACAGCCACCTGCTCGACACGGTGGGTATGCCCGAGGTCGAGTACACCGCCTTCCTCCGCTACAAGGAGATGAAGGACAAGTTCGACTACATGCAGGGCTTCTCGGTCTCCAGCAAGACCGAGATCGCCAAGACCCTCGCCGCCTTCGGTGCCTTCACCGAGGGGCTGCAGCTCTTCGCCTCCTTCGCCATTCTGATGAACTTCCCGCGCTTCAACAAGATGAAGGGCATGGGGCAGATCGTCTCCTGGAGCGTGCGGGACGAGACGCTGCACTGCCTCTCCATCATCCGGCTGTTCCGCACCTTCGTGCAGGAGAATCCGGAGATCTGGACCGAGGAATTGCAGCGCGACCTCTATGAGATCTGCGGCACCATCGTGGAGCATGAGGACGCATTCATCGACCTCGCCTTCGAGCTTGGCGGCGTCGAGGGGCTGAATGCCGAGGACACCAAGACCTACATCCGCTTCATCGCCGACCGTCGGTTGCAGCAGCTTGGCCTGCAGCCGCTGTACAACATCGAGAAGAACCCACTGCCCTGGCTCGACGAGATGCTGAACGCGGTGGAGCACACGAATTTCTTCGAAAACCGGTCAACCGAGTATTCCCGCGCCAGCACCGCGGGCAACTGGGAAGAGGTTTGGTCATGAGTGATTTCTGCCAACCAAGGCGCAGAGCGTCGGATTGACCTAAGCCGGGAAGCTCCCTGATTCTGCGGTTTTCAGGCCTGGCGAGGCAACCTCGCCAGGTTTTTTCGTTTGTGGATTTTTTACTGCTGTTTCGCATTTGCACTTGGTTACAAGAGAGCCAGATTCCCTGTCTATTTGGCCAGTTGCCGTGGACACGGACGGGAAGAAGGCATTGGCCGGGGGCAGCGCAGGGTCCTTGGCTTGGACATCGTCGTGGCCCGCTACGAGAGGGTCGCCGAGTGCCGGGCCTGCGCCCCTGGACTGGATCCGGCTTTAGTTGAGAGAGTTGGCCTCCTGAAGAAGGTCAGGATCTCAGGAATACGCCTTGCCTGTCTCACATCTTTCGGCGACTGGCACCTCGCCCAGCAGCTCGCAACCTTGAAGGCGGCCATCGCCTCACGCCGCCAGGTTCGGCGCAAGCACTGTCAGAACTCCTCGCCCAGCCAGCAGAGACGCGGTGCTTCTCGGCTTCGCCGCGCCGTCCAAACAGCGGCATTCGCGTGGCTCGCCACCACCCAACAATCGGCCAGGTGGCAAGCGGTGATCCGGACTTCGACATCCAGCCGAATCGAGCCGTACGATTGGCCGCAACCGGACGCCAGCCGAAGCGTTGATCGCCTTTGCTCATGAGGTATCAAGGCCGTGGCGACCGTCCCGTCGATCGAGACCGATGTACCGTTCCACCACAGCTTTGAGATAGGCAACGATGCGGGCCCATTTCAGGACAACTGGGGGGTCGATTACTCCACCTTCGGAGAGGTCCACCTGACCGGCATCTCCGGCATGAAGGAGTTGGCGGGCGGCCCAAGTGCCGGCCACGGCTACGGGACCTACACCATCAATGCGAAGTTCGAGGGGCAGTATGCCGGCTTTAATGGCGCGGCGCTGATCCTCTGGCCCGGCGACAATTCCTGGCCGGGGCAGGAGTTGAACTTGGCCGAGGTAACGCCTGATGGCACCGGCCGGCAATATGGCACCGTTCATTGGGCCGACGCGAACGGCAACAACCAATACGAACTGCGCATTTTCGACAATGTGCAGATCGGCGTCTTCCACGACTACACGCTGGTCTGGGAGCCGGACCAGATCACCTTCAAGGTGGATGGCGTGGTGACCGGGATCATCACCGACCACGTGCCGCGCGACTTCGATGCCGGGGGCATCAACAACACGATCGGCTTCCTCAACAACGGCTTCGACAGCTCGCTGACGGTCAGGCAGGTTGACTATACGCCGCTCGGCTTGGCGACGCCGGAGGCAGTGCCGCCGCCGCCAGCAGCCGCGGTTCCGGCCCCGATGCCGGTTGATACGCATGCCGATACGCCGGTGGACTGGAATGCGCTGGCAGCGCGGGCGCAGGCCAATTTCGACGCCACCGGCTTCTGGTTCATTTGATACCGGAGACGCGCTGGGCTGTGCGTTCGCACTGGTGGGTTGGAATATGGTCAGTCGCGTGCACAGACCTGTCGCCTTGGCCGGGCGTGTGGGCAGGGACAGACGTCCAGACGCCGCCTCAAGCTCAGCGGACCGGTGGCACGCATGGGCTCCGTGTCAACACTCAGACCGTTGCAATCCCCCGCACCCATCGTCCTTGCCGTAGCCGAGGTGGAGAGAAAATCGCCTCCCGGCACCGGAGAGGACCGAATTTGCGCAGCCTGCTGAAGCTACGGCGGATGGCGTCCATGTCTGGACGCTGCTCCGCTGTCGCCTGTTCTTGGTGGAGCGGGCCCACACCCTCCGCGATCCGCTCTAGCCGCCGAAATCGAAGTCCCAGCCAATCCAGGCGGCGATGCCACGGCCCATGACCCATTCCAGTTCCTGGCCCTTCAGCCAGGGCAGTTCCTCGGTGAACATGGTCACGCATTGCCGGTAGCTGCAGGGCATGCGGGTGATGTCGGTGCCCCAGAAGAAGCGCTTCGGCCCATAGGCGTCGAAGATGCGGTGCAGCCCGTTATGCAGGTTGCGGTAGGGAAAGGCCTCGGTCGAATAGCCGGGCGCGCCGGTTGCCTTGACCGCGACATTGGGCAGCTTCGCCAGCGCCAGCAGATCGTCCAGCGCGACGAAGGCGGCGGCATCTATCGCCTCCCGCATCAGCCCGCAATGGTCGATGAGGAAGCGGATGCCCGGGTGCGCTTCGGCAATGCGGCGGAAGGACGGCAGGTAGCGCCCGGCCAGCAGCGCCACCGGCAGGCCCTCGGCCTCGGCCACTGGCCAGAGCCAGTCCATCGTGCCGTCGCTGTGCCAGTCCTGCTGCTCCGTCCGCACCAGCGGGTAGCGCAGCCCCTTCTGGCCCGGGCGGTTGCGCCATCCTTTCAGCTGCGCCCGGCTTGTCTCCGGCGTCTCCAGCGGCACCTGGCCGAGCACCGCGAAGCGATTCGGATAGCGCTGCGCCGCCGCCTCGGCGATGGCATTGGCACCGGGGTCCCAGGAGCAGGGCGGGTGGATGACCGCGCCATCAACGCCGGCCTCATCCATCTCCTTCAGCAATTCCTCGGCGGTGAAGACCGGGGTCTTGCGATGATGGCCGGAGGGTTCGCCGCTGCCCCAGATATGCACCTGGGCGTCGATGATCTTCATGCCGTGGCTCCCGCCGCATTCAGCCGCGCGGCTTCCGCCATCACCTCGATCGCCTGCGGCTGGCGCGAGCGGACGGTCAGCGCATCCGCCCCGGACTCCTCCCAGGCACGGAACCGCTCCTTGATCCGCGCTGGCGGGCCGACGAGGGATTTCATGTCCACCCACTCATCCGGCACGGCGGCGTGCGCTTCCTCCTTGCGGCCGGCCAGGTAGAGTTCCTGGATACGCGCGGCGGCGTCGCCGAAGCCGCGGCGGATCATCATGTCCTTGTGGAAATTCTTGTCCTTGTGGCCCATGCCGCCAACGTAGAGCGCCACCTCCGGCTTCAGCCGCGCCAGCGCCGCCTTCACGTCATCGTCGACGATCACATGGCAGGAGGCCTGGATGGTGAAATCGGCACGGGTCTTCTTGCTCCCGGTCGCCTTCTCCGCCCGGCGGAAGCCCTCCTCCAGCATCGGCATGTGGTGCGCCAGCGAGCCGGGAACGAAGCCCAGCGCCAGCCAGCCATCGGCGATCTCGCCGGTAAGGCGGACCATGGCATCGGTCTCGGTGCCGAGGTAGATCGGGATGTCGGGATTCATGTGCAGGATCGACTTCAGAGGCTTGCCAACGCCGAGCGCGCCTTCCCCGGTGTAGGGCAGGCTGATCTCGGTGCCTTCATGCGTCAGCGGCGCTTCCCGCTTCCAGATCTTTCGCATGATCGCGGCGTAGTCTTTCACCCGGTAATAGGGCCGCCCCCAAGGCTCGCCATACCAGCCCTCAACGATCTGCGGCCCGCTCACCCCGAGCCCGGCGATGAAGCGGCCACCACCGGCTAGCGCATCCACCGTGCCAGCGCACATCGCCGCATTCGCCGGCGAGCGCGCCGCCAGCTGCATTACCGCGGTGCCGAGCTTGATGCGCTTGGTGATGGCCGCGAGATAGGCGAGCGGCGTGACCGCATCGGTGCCATAGGCCTCGGCGGTCCAGACGGTGTCGTAGCCGAGTTCGTCGGCGCGTTGCACCAGCTTGACCGGCAGGTCGAGCTGCGCCTTTGAATAGCCGATCGACAGGCCGAGCTTCATCGGCGTTCCCTCCATGCTGAGGGCCGCAAGCTGCCGGATCGCGAGGCCGTTGCCAACCTGGGCCTTCACGCCTCGCCACGCCCCGCCCGGCGAGCCCCCTCACCCGGCGTCGAACAGCGCGTCGATATCCGCCTCGGCCAGCTTCAGCGCGCTGTCCTGCTCGGCTCCCAGCACTGCAGTCACCGGCGCCCGCTTGCGGTCCTTCAGCACCGCCATTGCTCCTCGATGGTACCGAGCGCGATCAGGCGATGGACGAGGACGTTCTGCTGCTGGCCGATTTGGCGGGCGCGGCCGGTGGCCCGGTCCTCCACCGCCGAATTTCCGCCAAGGACCGCAATGGACCACTTATCCGCCTGGGCGCGGTCCGGGTCAGCCCGATCCGGCCAGCAAGGGCGGATCGGGCCGGTTCTCGAAGGATAAGCCGCTGCGGCCTGTTGCCTGCGGGGCGATTCAGGCTCCGGGCTGCTCCGCGATCCGCACTATAGTCGCCCGGTCAGTGCCAGGATCAGCAGCACCACCACGATCAAGCCGAGGATGCCGCTCGGGTAATAGCCCCAGCCGCTGCTGTAAGGCCAAGTCGGCAGCACTGCCAGCAGCACGATGATCAGCACGATAAGCAGAACGGTCGAACTCATGTCGCAGCCTCCGATTCCGGTACGGCAACGTGATGTGGTCGGCACGGTTTGCCATGGCGACCGTTCAAGGATTGCTGAGGACTGGTTGAGCACCCGCAATGGGCCTGCCCTACCGCAGGAACTCCGGCGAGATCAGCCCCGGCAGGAACAGCACGAGTTGCGGGAAGATGATGACCGCAGCGAGCACGCCAAGCATCGGCAGCAGCATGATGCAGGTGTCGCGCAACACATCCCCCATGCGCATGCCGGCGACCGAGCAGGCGATCATCAGGCAGAGCCCGTAGGGCGGCGTCACCAGTCCGAAGGCCAAGCTGACGATGCCGACCATGGCGAAATGCACCGGGTCCATCCCCACCCCCTGCGCCAGGGGCTGCAGGATGGCGCCGACGATGATGATGGCGGGGATGGCGTCGAGGAAGCAGCCGACCAGCAGGAACACCCCGGCGATGAAGAAGCCGACGCCGATCGGCCCCAGACCCCAGGTCTGCACATTGGCCAGCAGCGCCTGCGGGATCTGGTAGAAAGCCAGCAGCCAGCCGAAGGCCGAGGCGGTGCCGACGCAGAACAGCGCAACGCCGGCCAGCCGCCCGGTGTCCCCCAGCGCCCCGACCAGCCCCTTCCAGTCCAGTTCGCGATAGACCAGCAGCGAGAGGACGCCGGCGTAGAGCACTGCAATGCAGGCGCTCTCGGTGGCGGTGAACCAGCCGAAGATCTTGCCGCCGACGATGATCAGCGGCGTGGTCAGCGCCGGGACGGAGACCAGGAAGCTGCGCAGCACCTGCCCGATCGTCGCCCGCGCATAGGTGGGGTAGCCGCGCGCCTTCGCATAGGCATGCACTGTCGCCATCTGCACCAGCCCGATCAGCAGCCCGGGCACCACCCCGGCCAGGAACAGCGCGCCGATCGAGACCGTCAGCACACCGCCCCAGACGATCATCAGGATGGAGGGCGGGACGATCACCGCGAGCACCGCGGAGACGGCGGTGATGGCGACGGAGAAGCTGTCGTCGTAGCCCTCCTTCCGCTGCGCCTCGATGAAGATCTTGGATTGCGAGGCGGCATCGGCGGTGCTGCTGCCGGAGATGCCGGCGAAGAACACCGAGAGCACCACGTTGATCTGCGCCAGCCCGCCGGGGAAGTGTCCGACCAACGAGCGGGAGAAGGTCATCAGCCGGTCGGTGACGCCGCCGGTGTTCATCAGGTTGGCGGTCAGCAGGAAGAAAGGCACCGCCAGCAGGATGAAGGAATTGTAGGCGTTGAAGGTCTCCTGCGCGAGCATCATCGGAGAGAGCCGCGGCTCGATCAGCAGGATCGGCAGGCAGGCAAGGCCGAGCGACACCGCCACTGGCACCCGCAGCGCCAGCAGCAGGAAGAAGATGCCGAAGAGGATCTGCGCCGCGGTGCCGGCGGCCAGCACATTGCCGCCCATCACCCATCGCTCCGCAGGATGGCGACGGCATCCAGCATGCGTTCCGCCTCGAACAGCAGCCAGACCAGGCCAGCGATCGGCCAGACCATGTGGATCAGCCAGAGCGGCAGCTCGGCGAGCTCGCTGATTCGGTAGAAGGCGAATTCGGTGAACTCCCAGCCCCACCACAGGAAGACCAGGGCGAAGATCAGGATGAAGCTGCCCGAGATCAGCTCCATCCTCGCCGCGCCGCGCGGCGACAGCCGCGGGAAGACATCGACGGTGAAATGCGTACCCTCCCGCACCGCCAACATGGCGCCGAGCATCACCGCATAGACCAGGCAGAAGCGGGCCAACTCCTCGGTCCAGATGTAGGCGGGGATGAGCGCCGTGTAGCGCGAGAAGATCTGCAGGCTGACCGGGATCACCAATATGCCGACCGTGACGATCAGCAGCAGCAGGATGACGCCGGCAAGCGCGCGATTGAGGTGACGGAGCGCCGCGGGCGCGCCGGATTCGAGGAATGGCATGCGGGTGTCCGGATGGGTGCGGCACGGCGCAGCCCCGCCCAATACCGGGACGGGGCGGTTCCCTCCCAGTGGGGGAGGGTGCAGGGCGCGTCAGGCGGTCAGCGCGTTGATGCGGTTGAGGATGGCCTCGGCATCGATCTCCCGCGCATAGGCGGCCATCACCGGATCGACCAGCCGCTTCATCTCGGCGCGCTGGGTGAATTCCACCCGGTGCAGCTTTCCGGCCTTCTCCAGCGCCTCCAGGATCTGCCCGTCGGCGCCGGATTCGGCTTCCCGATGGTAGGCGCTGGCTTCCTTGCCGGCCCGCCGGATCGCCGCCTGCAGGTCGGTCGGCAGCCGGTTCAGGCTCTGCACCGAGAAGCACAGCGGGCGAATGGTGATGGCGTGCTGGGTCATCGAGAGCTGCGGTGCCACTTCGAAGAAGCGCATCTGTTCGACGCCGGCGGCCTCGTTCTCGCCGCCGTCGATGACGTTGTTCTGGATGGCGTTGTAGATCTCGTTGTAGGCGATGACGGTCGGCGACATGCCCACCGCCGCGAAAGTGCGCGACCAGATCGGCGCCCCCTGCACCCGGACCTTGAGGCCGCGCAGCTCCGCGAGGTTGGTGACGCGCTTGTTGAAGAAGATGTTGCGCACGCCGCCGCCGCCGTAGCCGATCATCGCGACGCGGGCGCGGCGTTCGACCTCATCGGCCACCGGCTTGAACAGATCCTGGTCGAGCACCGCATTCCAGTGCGCCAGGTCGCGGAAGATGAAAGGCGCGTCGACGAAGGGCGCCGCCTTGGAGAAGGTCGACATATGCGCCGGGGAGACGATGGCGTAATCCACCGCTCTGCCCTGCGCCATGTACTCGAAATACTGCTTCTCGAGGCCGAGGCTGCTGTTCTTGTGCAGCACGAAATTGACCGGCTTGCCGTAGTACTGCTTCACCAATGCCTCGAAGCGCACCATCGCCCTGGTATAGGGATGCTCGTCGCCGAACTGGGAGGCCCCGTTGAGCGTGACGGCGCCCTGGGCGCGAACGGGAAAGCTGAGTAGGGCGGGCGCGGCCAGCGCGCCGCCCAGCAGGGCCCTGCGGTGCATGTCACTCTCCTGGGACGTTCGGCGGCTTATGGTGCTGCCCTGCCTGGGAGGATAGCCGCGGAATACCGGCTTTGGGAACCGAATGGTTACCACGGCCGGGCGGGCTGATTCGCGCCGCTGCCGGTGGGTGGCGGCGGCGGCCAGGGAGCAGCGCTCAGGCCACGAAGTGCTTGGCGGCGAAGGTGAGCGTCCGCTCCTGCGCCACCGCCGCGTCCTTCTCCGGGTCGCGCCTGCGGGCCGCATCGGCCGGGATGTAGCCCAATTCCACTCCCTCAGGCTGCCGGACAGCGACCGGCGCCTGGCGGTTCACGCCCGGCGGCGATGGGTCTATCCTGCGCGCATGGGCGAGGTCGTAAACCTGAACCATGCGCGCAAGCGCAAGGCGCGCGAGGCCGCAGCGGCGGATGCAGCAACCAACCGCGTGAAGCACGGCCGCACCGCGGCGGAGAGGGCCAACGACCGGCGTGCCGAAGCCCGCCGCCAGGCGCAGCTGGACGGCAGGCGGCGCGACGACGAACCGCCCCGCTGATCCGCCCCGTCATTCCTGCGCCGACCCCTTGGTACGAAGGTCCCGACAGCATGCGCGCCAGCCCGCTTCGCTTGGCCCCCCTCCTCCTCCTGGCGCTCGGCGCCTGCGCCAACGAAACCTCGATTCCCCAGGCAACCGACGCGCCGACGCCGCGCAACGCCTCCGCCCCTCCCCCGGCCGGCCCGGTCACTGAATATGACGGCCGCTACGCCGGCACGGTGTCGCTTAACCCCGACCGCACCCGCACCTGCCCGGCGGGGCCGGCCGGCCAGCGTGAACTCGTCGTCCGCCAGGGCCGCGCCAGCCTGCTGCTCAACCCGCAGACCCGACAGACACTGACCGGGACGGTGGGCGCCGAGGGCTCGGTGCGGATGGCGGATTCGCTCGACCGCAACATCGCCACCAGCGGGGTGTTCAGTCCGCAGGGCTTCCTTGGCGAGCACCGCTACGGCCTCTGCACCTATGCCGTGCAGATGCCGAAGCGGTCCTGACCGTGCCGCTGCCGGCCTGCCACATCCTGGCCGGCGTCCCGCCCCCCGTCTCCCCCGCCAGCCATGCGGTGGCAGCGGATGGCCGGGTGCATCGGGTGGCGCAGCCTACACGTTGAAGCGGAACAGCAGCACGTCGCCGTCCTTGACGACGTATTCCTTGCCCTCGACGCGCATCTTGCCGGCCTCCTTGGCGCCCTGCTCGCCGCCCAGCGCCACGTAGTCGTCATAGGCGATGGTTTCGCAGGCGATGAAACCGCGCTCGAAATCGCCATGGATCACACCGGCCGCCTGCGGCGCCTTCATGCCACGGGTGATGGTCCAGGCCCGGGTCTCCTTCGGGCCGACGGTGAAGTAGGTCAGCAGGCCGAGCAGCCCGTAGCCGGCGCGGATGACGCGGTCGAGCCCGCTGTCCGCCAGGCCCAGGCTCTCCAGGAACTCCGCCCGGTCGGCCTGCGCCATCTGGCTGATCTCAGCCTCGATGGCGGCGGAGACCACCACGGCGCGGGCGCCCTGCGCCTCGGCCATGGCGAAGACTCTGGCGGAGAAGGCATTGCCGGTGCCGGCGGAGGCTTCCTCGACGTTGCAGACGTAAAGGACCGGCTTGGTGGTCAGTAGTTGCAGCCGCTTGGCGGCCTCCTCCTCGCCCTTCGGCACCGCGGTGCGGGCCGGCTTGCCGGCCTGCAGCGCGACAATGATCGGGTCGATCAGCACCAGCTGCTGCGCCGCTTCCTTATCGCCATTGCGGGCGCGCTTCTGCAGCCCGAGCTGGCGCTTCTCCAGCCCATCGAGGTCGGCCAGCATCAACTCGGTCTCGACCGTTTCGGCATCGCGCACCGGGTCGACGCTGCCCTCGACATGGGTGACGTCCGGGTCCTCGAAGCAGCGCAGCACATGGACGATGGCATCCACCTCGCGGATGTTCGCCAGGAACTGGTTGCCCAGCCCCTCGCCCTTGCTGGCGCCGCGCACCAGCCCGGCGATGTCGACGAATTCAAGGCTGGTGGGGATGATCTTCTGGCTCTTGCCGATCCGCGCCAATGCCTCCAGCCGCGGGTCGGGCACGCCGACGCGGCCGACATTCGGCTCGATGGTGCAGAAGGGGTAGTTGGCCGCCTGCGCCGCCGCGGTTTCGGTCAGCGCGTTGAACAGCGTGGACTTACCGACGTTCGGCAGGCCGACGATGCCACAGTTGAAACCCACGGTACTCTCCTGTCATGCGAGCGGCCCCGAACGCCACCGAGTCCAGGGCCTCTCGGTCTCTGGGCGGCGCGCAGAGTGCGCCCGGGCCAGCCGGTAAGCCGGCCCTCGATCTCATACCAGCGGCATGAATGTCTCATTCATGCCTAGCGCCCGAACCGGCGCCGCGCCGCGTGGCGCGTAGCCAGGGCTTGCGGACCAAACCGCCGGCGGCTAAGGGGCCGTTGACCGGGCACGATCGACGGCCGTCCGTATCAGACGCGGCCAAGCGCTTCGGCCAGCCCTTCCGCGATGGTGGCGGCGGCGATCCGCGCGGCTCCGTCATCGGTGCCGAGCGCCAGCGCCGCGGCGCGCAGCGGCGGCACCAGCCCGGCGGGCAGGCTGCCGGCGCGGCGGGCTGCCGTGGCGATGCGCTCGGCGGCCGCGCTGGGCGGGGCGCCGGGGCCGATGATGGTGGCCGCTTCCAGCAGCAGCGCCGCGGTCAGCGCCGCCTCCCCGGCCGCCGCCATCACCGGGCGCTGGCGGCGGATGTCGGACAGCGGGCCGCCCTGCGGGTCGCCCGGCGTGACCGCACCGGCCTGGCGCAACGCGGCGGCGGCAGCGGCCAGCGCCCCGGCCTCGCGCACCAGCGCGGCCGCCAGGGCGGCGGCGCCATTGGCGAAATCCTCAGGCCCGGGGCCGCCGAAGCCGGCGGCGAAATCGCTGTCCTCGCCGATGTCCATCAACCTGCCTCCTGGGTCACCAGGGCAACCCTGGTCATGAAATCCTCGGGCTTCCCGGCGGCCAGCAGCGGCGCCGCATCGGCCACGGCATCCAGCAGCCGGCCCAGCCAGGGCTCGTCCACCTTGGCGAAATTGCCCAGCACATGGCCGGTGACACGGTCCTTGTGGCCAGGATGGCCGATCCCCATCCGCACCCGCCAGAAGGCCGGGGTGCCGAGTGCCCGCTGCATGTCGCGCAGCCCATTGTGGCCAGCGGCGCCGCCGCCCTGCTTCACCCGGACCTTGCCGGGCACCAGGTCGAGCTCGTCATGGAAGGCGGTGATGCCTTCGGGCGGGATCTTGTGGAAGGCGGCGGCGGGCTGCACCGCGTCGCCGGAGCCGTTCATGTAGGTCAGCGGCTTCAGCGCGAGGATCTTCTCCCCGCCCAGGCTGCCCTCCGCCACCAACCCCTTGAAACGCTGCCGCCACGGCGAGAAGCCGTGGCGGCGGGCGATGGCGTCGAGTGCCATGAAGCCGATGTTATGGCGGTGCCGCGCCTGGGACGGTTCGGGATTGCCGAGGCCAACCCAGAGCAACATACCCGGGTGGCCCTGCTACTTCTTCTTCGCGGGCGCCTTGGCGGCCGGGGCCTTCTGCTTGGTCGCCTCGGGCGCGGCCGGGGCGGCGGCGGCCGGGGCTTCCTCGACCACCGTCGGGGCGGCGATGGTCGCCACCACGAAGTCGCGGTCGATGACCGGCTTGGTGCCGAAGCTGTCCTTCACCGCCGACCAGCGCAGGCTGTCGCCGATGCCGGCCTCGCCGAGGTCAATCTCGAAGCCCTCAGGCACCGCATCCGGGTCGGCGTAGACCTCGATGTCGCGGCGGACCAGGTTCAGCACGCCACCAGCCTTGAGGCCGGGCGAGGTCGCCTCGTTCAGGAAGGAGACCGCGACCTTGACGCGGATCTTCTGCCCGGCGGCGAGGCGCTGGAAATCGACATGGATCGGGCGGTCGGTGACCGGGTGGAATTGCACGTCGCGCATCAGCGTGCGCTCGGTGCCGCCGCCCTTCACCGCGACCTCGTACAGGTGGCTCTGCCAGCCGCCCTTGTGCAGTTCCTTCATCACGTCGCGCGGGTCAAGGGCGATCAGCGTCGCCTCCTGCTTCGCACCGTAGATGACAGCGGGGACAAGCCCCTCTCGCCGGGTCGCGCGCGCCGCCCCCTTACCGGCCCGCCCGCGCGATTCGGCCTCGATCCTGATGGTCTGGACCATGGTCGTACTCCGCTTGGTATGGGTATGGCCCCGCCTCGGTCCAGCACGGACCGGACGCAGGCACGCCAGCCTCCAGGGGTGCCGACGCGTGTGGCAGTTAGCCCATCGGCGGCGCAGGCGCAACCGCGCAGGTACCGGCCTGCGAGGGCGGGCGGCGCCGTGCCGCGACGCCTGGCTTGACCGCAACGAACCCAGCGGAGACGGTGGCAGGATGGATGAATTCTTCCTGCTGGCGGTTCTGCTGGTCCTCGGCTTCTTCCTCGGCTGGTGGCTCGGCATCGCCGGCTATCTCAAGGCCGGGCGGCTGCAAGCCAGGGTGGAGGCGCTGGAACGCCTGCTGCGCGAACACCCCGCCGCCGCAATGCCGGAAGCGCTGCCCGAGCCTGCGGTCATGGCAATGCCCGAGGCCGTGCCTGAAACCGCCTTTGCCTCGCCCTGGAAGCCCGCCGAGCCGGCACTCAAGCCAGAGCCGGTGGAGGCCGCTCCGGTGCGGGCGCGCCCCGGGCTGGAGGAGGCGCTGACCCTGCGCTGGGGCGTCTGGCTCGGTGCCGGGGCGCTGCTGCTGGCCGGCGTCTTCCTGGTGCGCACCGCGGTGGAGGAAGGCTGGCTGGGCCCCGGGCCGCGCTGCGCCCTGGCCGGGCTGCTCGGCCTGCTGCTGATCAGCGGCGCCGAATGGCTGCGCCGACGGCCCGCGGCGGACCGTCCCAACATCCCCTGGCAGGATCAGGCGCCGCCGGCGCTGGCAGCGGGCGGCGTCGCGGTGCTGTTCGGTGCCGCCTATGCCATCGGGCCGATGTACGGCCTGGTGCCGCCGCTGCCCGGCTTCGTCCTGCTGGCAGCGGCGGCGCTGGCCGGCATCGCCCTGGCGCTGCTGTTCGGCCCGATGGTCGCTGCCATCGGCATCGCCGGCGCCTATCTGACCCCGGCGCTGGTGCAAACCGACGACCCCTCCCTGCCCGGCCTCTACGCCTATCTGCTGGCAGTGACCGCGGCGGCGCTGGTGGTGCTGCGGCAGGTGGCGGCGGCCTGGCTCGGCTGGGCGGCGATGGGTGCGGCGGCGGCCTGGGTGGCGGTCGGCGGGCTGATCGCCGGCGACAGCGCCGAGCTCTGGGCCCCGGCGCTCTTCGCCCCTGCCGCGGCGACGCTGCACCTGGCGCTGCTGCCGGCTGCGGCGCTGGACCGTCCGGTCGGCCGCCGCCTCGCCTGGCTGCCCTTCGCGGTGCTGGCCGCCGCGGTACTGCTGCTGGTGCCGGGCACCAGCGGGCTGGCGCCGGCGGCCGGGGTTCTGCTCCTGAGCCCGGTGGCCCTGTGGCAGGCCTGGCGAGAGCCGCGCCTCGCCCTGCTGCCCTGGCTGGCGGCGCTGGCCGGGCTGCTGCTGCTGCTCGGCTGGCATGTCCCCCAATGGCAGGTTCCGGATGAGGCGGTGACCATCGCCGGGGTGGTGCAGGCGGTCCTGCCGATCCATCCCTGGCCACCCGAGGCGCTACGCCCCTTCCTGCTCGCCGCGCTGCTGCTGGCCGGGCTGCATGCCGCGTTCGGCGGCTGGCAGGAATGGCGGAGCCCGCGGCCGCTCGCCTGGGCGGCTCTGCCGGCCGCGGTGCCGGTGCTGGTGCTGCTGGTTGCCTATGCAAGAGTGCGCGGCTTCGCCCTCGACGCCCGCTGGGCGCTGGTGGCGCTGGCGCTGGCCGCGGCGCTGACCGGCTGGGCCGCGCTGGCGCAGCGCGCCGGGGCGCCGCTGCGAGCCGGGGCGCATGCTGCCGGCGTGGTGGCGGCCATCGCCCTCGGCGCCGCCATGGTGTTGAGTGATCATTGGCTGACCCTGGCGGTGGCCCTGCTGCTGCCGCCGCTGGCCTGGATCGAGGCCCGCAGCGGCCTGCATGCGCTGCGCCGGTGGCGCTGGCGGTCGCCCTGGTGGTGCTGGCGCGGCTGCTGCTGAACTGGAACGTCGCCGCTTACGACTTCGGCACGCTGCCGGTGCTGAACGGGCTGCTCGCCGCCTATGGCGTACCGGCAGCCGGCTTCGCGCTGGCCGCCGTACTCTTCGGCCGGCGGCGGGATGATGCGTTGGTCGCGGTGCTGGAGGCCGGGGCGCTGGCCTTCCTTGCCGCGCTGGTGCTGCTGGAGATCCGCCACGCGCTGGCGGGCGGCTCGCTCGATCCCGACGGCGACTGGTCGTTCCGCGAGGCGGCGCTGGATGTCACCGGCCTGGCGCTGCTCGCCACCCTGGCGCGCTGGCTGGACCAGCGGCTCGGCGGGCGGCAGGTGCTGGGCTGGGGCTGGCGGCTGCTGCTGGGGCTGGCGGCGGTGCTGAGCCTGCGGCTGGTGCTCGACAATCCGGCCTTCAGCGACGGCGCCGTGCTGCTGCGCTTCCCTGTCTTCAACGAGCTGGCGCTGGCCTATGCGGTGCCGGCGCTGCTGGCCGCGCTGGCGGCGCGGGCGCTGGCACGGCCCGGCGGCATGGCCTTCGACCCGCTGCTGACGCGCGGGCTGGCGGGCTATGCGTTGGTCGCCGCCTTCGCCTGGGTGACCCTGACGGTACGCCACCGCTTCCATCCTGTGGAGCTGTCGCTGACGCTGGAGGAGACCTCCGCCGCGGAGCTCTGGGCCTATAGCGGCGCCTGGCTGGGCTTCGGCGCGGCGCTGCTGGCGCTTGGCATCCGCAGCGGCATCGCGGCGCTGCGGCTGGCGGCACTGGCGGTGATCGGCCTGACCATCGGCAAGGCCTTCCTGGTCGACATGGCCGAGCTTACCGGGCTGTGGCGGGTGCTCAGCTTCCTAGGCCTGGGGCTGGCGCTGATCGGGCTGGGCTGGGTCTACCGGCGCTTCGTGGTGGTGCCGGTCGCCGAGGCGCCGCCTCGCCCGGTGTAAGCCTGCATACGGACAAGCCCATGTCGGACGAGGCATTGGCTGAGCCAGCGATTCAACGTCCTGGGTGTGTCACCCAGGGCGATCAGGGGCTACTCCGGCGCCAGCGCCGCCGGCGTAACCTCCCACACCCGCCCGCCATCCGCTGGCGGCTCGCAGCAGATCGGCAGGGCGTTCGGGGTGCGGACATTGGGCTCATGGCCGAAAGCCAAGCGCAGCGCCCGGAACAGCGCGCCATGGGCGACCACCAGCACCGGTCCCGGCTGCGCCGTCGCCCGGTTCACCGCGGCGACGACCCGAGTGTAGAGCCCGACGAAGGTTTCGGCGCCGGCCGGGGTGTAATCGCCGGCGATCCAGTCGTCGTACCAGTCGCCCATCGGCTTGCCTTCCTGCTCGCCGAACTCGACCTCGCGCAGGCCCGCGTCGATCGCGACCGGCAGGCCGAGCGCCTCGGCGGCGATCTCGGCCGTCACCCGGGCGCGGACCAGCGGCGAGCTGATGATGGTGGCGATTCCGCCGATGCCGACCAGGGTCTTCGCCGCCCGCCGCGCCTGGGCCAGCCCCACCGAGTTCAGCGGGATGTCGGTGCTGCCCTGGGACAGGCCCTGGGCGTTCCAGTCGGTCTCGCCATGGCGGAGAAACCAGAAGCCGATCGGGTCCAGCGTCGCCGCCATGGCTGCCGTCATGTTCAGGAAAGCCCTTCGGCCGCCAGGGTCCGCTGCACCGCCGGGCGGGCCTTCATCCGCTCATAGTGCCGCGCGACATTCGGCGGCAGCGCCTTGCCCAGCCGTCCGGCCCACCAGAAGGAGACGTAGAACAGCGCGCTGTCGGCGAAGGAGAAGTCGCCGAGCAGGTATTCCTTGCCCTCCAGCGCCTTGTCGAACACCGTGAGGCCCTTCTCGAAGATTTCGACGCCCTTGGCCTTCACCGCCTCATGGTCGGCTTCGCTCGGCGCGTAGTTCGCCGGGCGGAAGATGCGGGAGAAGCCCTGCATGTGCAGGGTGGCGACGGCATAGTCGGTGTATTCCAGCGCCTTCGCCAGCTTGTCGGCATCGCCCGGCAGCAGCTTCGCCTCGGGGAAGGTGCTGGCCAGCCAGAGCGCGATCGCCGGATACTCGGTGAGCACCGAGCCATCGTCCTTCACCAGGGTCGGCACCTTGGACTTTGGGTTGATGCCGGTGAATTCGGGCTGGAATTGCGCCCCTTCACGGATGTTCAGCAGGGTCGCCTCGTAAGGCTTGCCGATCTCCTCCAGCAGCACATGGATGCCGATCGAGCAGGCGCCGGGCGCGTAGAACAGCTTCATGGTGGGTCTCCCCTCGTTGCGAGGTGCTGGCAGCCTCACCGAGGCTGCCGTCACCGGCAAGGGGGAAATCCACCCACCTCAGTTAAACAGGGAGGAGACCGAGCTTTCCTCTGAAATCCGCCGCATCGCCTCGGCCAGCAGCGGGGCGATGGTCACCTGGCGGATGTTGGAGGAGACCCGCACCGCCTCGGTCGCCAGGATGCTGTCGGTGACCGTCATGTTCTCGATCGGCGAGGCGCCGACACGGGCCACCGCGCCCCCCGAGAAGACGCCGTGGGTGACATAGACCGAGACGCCGTTGGCGCCGTTCTTCATCAGCGCCTCGGCGGCGTTGCACAGCGTGCCGCCGGAGTCGACGATGTCGTCGACGAGGATGCAGTGCCGCCCATCGACCTCGCCGATCACGTTCATCACTTCCGAAACGCCGGCGCGCGGCCGCCGCTTGTCGATGATGGCGAGGTCGGTGTGCAGCCGCGATGCCAGCGCCCGGGCCCGCACCACGCCGCCGACGTCGGGAGAGACGACCATCAGGTCGCGGCCCTTGTAGCGCTCGGCGATGTCGCGGGAGAACAGCGGGGCGGAGAACAGGTTGTCGACCGGGATGTCGAAGAAGCCCTGGATCTGTGCCGCGTGCAGATCCATCGTCAGCACCCGGTTGGCGCCGGCAGCGGTGATGATGTTGGCCACCAGCTTGGCCGAGATCGGCGTGCGGGAGCCGGATTTCCGGTCCTGCCGGGCGTAGCCGAAATAGGGGATCACCGCGGTCACCCGCCGGGCGCTGGCGCGCTTCAGCGCATCCAGCGTGATCAGCAGCTCCATCAGGTTGTCGTTCGCCGGGTAGCTGGTGGATTGCACCACGAAGACGTCCTCGCCGCGGACGTTCTCATTGATTTCGACGAACACCTCCATGTCGGCGAAGCGACGGATGGAGGCGCTGGTCAGCGGCAGCCCCAACGAGGCGGCGACCGCTTCGGCCAGGGGCCGGTTGCTGTTGCAGGCGACGATCTTCATGGGTGGAGCCTCATCCTGGCCGGAATCCTGTTCGGCGCGACCCGAATGCCGCCGTCGGCCCGCATTCCGCATGTGGCGCGGGAAATATCAAGCTGACGAAACCGTGTAAATCACTCGCGCCCCTCCGCTGTGACATGCCAGCCCATCGTTGCGTGGCCGGCCCTTGCCGCCGAAGGCGCGCCGCAGCGCCGATCGGAAGGGATCAACGCCCCCACACAACTGCGACGCGGTTTTTGGAAGGAGTTCTTAACCGGCCTTAAATCCCATTGCGGCAAGTTCTGCCGGGTCGGTGCAGGACCGGCGGAAGACTGCGTAGCAGGGGGCGGGACACGCAGCCGATGCAGGGGCGCGCACGGCCACAGGAGGTGGCGTGATGGCTGGGATTCTCGCCGGGCTGCGGGCGCTCGGGCCAAAGCGCCTGCTGGCACTCGCCGTCGTCGGCGTCGGGCTGCTCGGGCTGCTGGCGGCGCTGGCGCTGCGGGCCGGCGACCCACCCATGGCCCCATTGTTCGGCGAGCTGGAAGCGCGCGACGCCGCGGCCGTGGTCGCCGCGCTGGAACGCCTGCGGGTGCCCTACCGACTGACCGGCAGCGGCACCCAGCTGCTGGCCCCGGTGGACCAGGTGCCGCGCCTCCGGCTGCTGCTGGCGCGGGAGGGGCTGCCCGCCGGAGGCGGCGTCGGCTGGGAGATTTTCGACCGCAACGAGACCCTCACCACCAGCCCCTTTCAGCAGGACATGAACCGGTTGCGCGCCATGGA
This sequence comes from Siccirubricoccus deserti, assembly GCF_014283215.1. Taxonomy (GTDB): domain Bacteria; phylum Pseudomonadota; class Alphaproteobacteria; order Acetobacterales; family Acetobacteraceae; genus Siccirubricoccus; species Siccirubricoccus deserti. The sequence goes on along the minus strand of NZ_JACOMF010000023.1, from coordinate 11,196 downwards.
AGGCGAACTGGCCCGCACCATTCGCGGCCTGGCCGGGGTGCGCACGGCCCGGGTCCATCTGGTGCTGCCGCGGCGGGAGGCCTTCTCGCGCGACCGTGGCGATGCCCAGGCCAGCGTGGTGCTCGCCATGCAGGGCGCCCAGCGGCTGGACCGCGAGGGGGTGCAGGCGGTGCTGCACCTGGTCGCCACCGCCGTTCCCGGGCTGCGCCGCAGAACATCTCCATCGTCGACAGCCGTGGCGAGTTGCTGGCGCGCGGCGGCCAGGCCTTGGCCGGCCCGGCCCAGGGGCTGGCCCTGTCCCAGGACGAGCTGCGCCGCAGCCAGGAGATGCGGATCGGCCGCGCCATCGAGGAATTGCTGGAACGCAGCCTCGGCCCCGGCCGGGTGCGGGCGGAGACGACGGTCGAGATGGATTTCGACCGGGTCGAGACGCGTGAGGAACGCTTCGACCCCGACAATCAGGTGGCCCGCAGCCAGCAGAGCTCGGCCGAGCAGAACCGCGGCGCCGAGCCGCCGGCCACCTCGGTCGCCGGCAACCTGCCGGGCAGCGAGGGCACGGCCGGCGGCGGCACTTCGGAGAACCGCACCGAGGAGACGGTGAACTACGAGATCGGCCGTTCCACCCGCAACACGCTGCGCGAGCATCCGGTGGTAAGGCGCATCTCCGTCGCCGTACTGGTGGATGGCATCGCCGAGCCGCAGGAGGGCGGTGCGCCGCGCTGGCGCGAGCGGACACCGGAGGAGCTGCAGCGAATCGCCACGCTGGTGCGCAGCGCCGTCGGCTTCGACGAGCGCCGCGGCGACCGGGTGGAGGTAGTCTCCATGCGCTTCGCCGAGGAGGCGCCGATGCCGCCGGAGCAGGCCGGCTTCCTCGGCTTGCCGATCGCCCCGGTGCTCGGCACGCGGCTGACCGAAAGCGCCCTGCTGGCCCTGGTCGCGCTGGCCGCCATCCTGCTGATCGGCCGGCCGCTGGCCGGTCGGATCGCCGCCTCGCTGGCGCCGGTCCCGGCGCTGGCCGGCCCCGACGGTGCGCTGCCGGAGGATGCGACGGGGATGGTGGCCGGCGGCGGGACGGCGCAGCTCGCTGCCGGCCCTGGTGGTGCCGCGCTGCCGCCCGGCGCCGATCCGGCCGCGATCAGCGATCCGGAGAGCCTGATCACCCTGGCCAATGTGCAGGGCCAGATGCGCGCCTCCTCCATCAGGTCGCTCACCGAGCTGGTCGAGCAGCACCCGGATGAGGCCGTCTCGGTGCTGCGCCGCTGGCTCAACCCGGAGGATGCGTCGTGAGCGGCACCCGCACCCTGACCGGCCCGCAGAAGGCTGCGGCGGTGATGCTCGCCCTCGGCGAGGACCATGCCGCCACGCTGTTCTCGAAGATGCATCAGGACGAGATCCGCGACCTGTCGCAGGCGATGGCGATGCTCGGCACCATCGCCGCCGAGCAGATCGAGCAGCTGTGCCGCGAATTCGGCGAGCAGCTCGGTCGGACCGGTGCCCTGACCGGCACCTTCGAAAGCACCGAGCGGCTGCTGCTGAAGACCCTGCCGCAGGATCGCGTCAACCAGATCATGGACGAGATCCGCGGCCCCGCCGGCCGGACCATGTGGGACAAGCTGGGCAATGTGAACGAGGGCGTGCTGGCGAACTACCTGAAGAACGAATACCCGCAGACCGTCGCCGTGGTGCTGACCAAGGTGAAGCCGGACCACGCCGCACGGGTGCTGTCGCTGCTGCCGGAAGGCTTCGCCATGGAGGTCGTCATGCGCATGCTGCGCATGGAGACGGTGCAGAAGGAAGCGCTGGAAGGCGTCGAGAAGACGCTGAAGGCCGAGTTCATGTCGAACCTCGCCCGCAGCCAGCGGCGCGATGCGCATGAGCTGATGGCCGAGATCTTCAACAACCTCGACCGCCAGGCGGAGGGCCGCATCCTTGGCGCGCTGGAGGAGCGCAACCGCGACGCGGCGGAGCGCATCCGCACCCTGATGTTCACCTTCGAGGATCTGCGTCGCGTCGATGGCGCCGGGCTGCAGGTGCTGCTGCGCACGGTCGAGAAGGACAAGCTGGCGCTGGCGCTGAAGGGCGCCTCGGAAGAGCTGCGGGAGATGTTCCTGAAGAACCTCACCGAACGCGCCGCCAAGCTGCTGCGTGACGACATCGCCGGGCTCGGCCCGGTGCGGCTGCGCGATGTCGACGAGGCGCAGGCAACCATCGTCTCCCTGGCCAAGGACATGGCGGCGCAGGGCCAGATCCAGCTGCAGGACGGGCGTGAGGAGGAGATGGTCCAGTGACCGGCAACGCACTCCTGCTCGGCTTCCAGCCCTATCAGGCGGCGCGGCGGGCAATGGTTCCGACGGCGCGGCGCGCCCCGGCCGGCGGCTTCACCGTGCCGGATTTCGATGCTCCGCCGCCGCCCGACACCGAGGCCGCGGCCGCCGCCGCAGCCGCCGCCCTGGCTGCCGCCGCGGCCGAGGCGGCGCGGCTGGAGGAGGCCCGCGCCACCAGCCACGCCGCCGGCGAGGCGGCCGGCCTGGCCGCCGCCGCCGCCAGCCTCGCGGCGCGGGAGACGGCGGCGCTGGAAGCGATCGCTGCCGCCCTCGCCGGCCAGGACGCGGCACTGGCGGCGGCGGCCGAGGCCAGCGCCACGGCGCTTGCCGGGCTGCTGCTGCAGGCGTTGGACAGTGCGCTGCCCGCCGCCGCGGCGCGGCTGGCGCCGGAATGCGTGGCGCCCTTCGCCGCCGCGCTGGCGCCGCTGCTGGCCGAGGCGACGGCGGTGACCCTGCATGTCGCCACCGGCTTCGGCGCCGCCACCGCCGAGCGGATCGCCGACCCACGCCTCACCATCGTCGAAGATGCCGCCCTGCCGCCCGGGGATGCGCGGGCCGCCTGGCGGGGTGGCGGCGCCACCCTCTCGCTCGCCGCGCGCCGCCGGGCGGTGGCGGCGATGCTTGCAGCCTTCGACCTGCATGCCACCCATCAGGAGCCCTAGCCATGGCGGACCAGAGCCCCTTCGAGGCGATGAATGCGGCCGAGGCCGGCGCGGCGCGGCCGGGCGGCGGGCCTTCGGCGCGCGACCTGGAAGCGGTCTACGACATCCCGGTGCAGGTCAGCGCGGTGCTCGGCCGCGCCACCATGCAGGTGTCGCAGCTGCTGAAGCTCGGCCGCGGCGCCGTGGTCGAGCTCGACCGCAAGCTCGGCGAGGCGGTGGACATCTACGTCAACAACCGCCTGGTCGCGCGCGGCGAGGTGGTGATGGTCGATGAGAACCGGCTCGGCGTCACCATGACCGAGATCGTCAAGGCGGATCGCCAGGGATGACCCGGGTGCTGATCATCGGCGCGCTGGACGCCGAGCTGGGCCAGGCGGCCCGCATCGCCGCCGCCCGCGGCGCCCGGCTTCACCATGCGGAGGGGGTCGCCGCGGCGCTGGCGCGACTGCGGGCGGAGGGCGCCGATCTGGTGCTCTGCGACGTCACCCATGACCTCGGCTGGCTGGTGGAGCAGCTGGCGCTGGAACGCATCGCCTGCCCGGTGATCGCCTGCGGGCATAATGCCGATGCCGCCGCAGCGGTGCGGGCGATCCGCGCCGGCGCCCGCGAATTCCTGCCCCTGCCACCGGATGCCGCACTGATCGCCGCCATGCTTCAGGCGGTGAGCGCTGAAACGGAAGGGCCGGTGCACAGCGACCCGGCGATGGGCGCGCTGCTGGGCCGCGCCGGGCAGCTCGCCCAGGCGCAGGCGAGCATGATGATCAGCGGCGAGAGCGGCACCGGCAAGGAGGTGCTGGCGCGCTACATCCATGCCCAAAGCCGCCGCGCGCGCGGACCCTTTGTCGCCATCAACTGCGCCGCCCTGCCGGAGACGCTGCTGAAGAGCGAGCTCTTCGGCCATGAGAAGGGCGCCTTCAGCGGCGCCGTCGCCGCCCGCAAGGGCAAGTTCGAGCAGGCCGAGGGCGGCACGCTGCTGCTCGACGAGATTGGCGAGATGGACCCGCGGCTGCAGGCCAAGCTGCTGCGCGTCATCCAGGAGCGCGAGGTGGACCGGCTCGGCGGCAGCGCGCCGGTAAAGGTCGATGTCCGGCTGCTGGCGGCGACCAACCGCGACCTTGGCGCCGAGGTTCGGGCTGGGCGGTTCCGCGAGGATCTCTTCTTCCGCCTCAACGTCGTCACCCTGCGCATTCCGCCGCTGCGTGAGCGGCCAACCGATATCCGTGTCCTGGCCGAGCATTTCGCCCGGCGCTTCGCCACCGCCAACGGGCTGCCGCACCGTGGCCTCACCCCGGCCGCCGAGGCGGTGCTGCTGGACCACCCCTGGCCGGGCAATGTGCGCGAGCTGGAGAACACGTTGCATCGCGCCGTGCTGCTGGCGCGCGGCCCCGACATCGGCCCCGAAGCCATCGAGCTGACGCCGCTGCCGCCACGCGCCGCGCCGCCGCCGGAGACCACGCCTGCCGCCGCCACGCCGGCCGCCACGCCGCGCGGCATCGCCGGCCTGGTCGGGCGGCGGGTGGAGGAGGTGGAACGCGACCTGATCCTGGAGACGCTGACCCATTGTCTCGGCAACCGGACCCGCGCCGCGGAGATTCTCGGCATCTCGATCCGCACCCTGCGCAACAAGCTGCATGAGTACCGCGCCCAGGGCGTACCGGTGCCGGCGACCCAGCCGGCGCTGCTGCCGGTCGGCTGGCCTGCCGGTGCCTGAGCGCCGCGCAGGCGTCGTGTGATGGGCGCCATCGCGCTGCCGGGCTGGCTGCGCCTGGTCAGGCCAGGCGGCGATGTGGTGCTCGCCCTCGGCGTGGCGCTGCTGCTGGCGGTGCTCATCATCCCGCTGCCGGTCCTGCTGCTGGATGGCGCGCTGGCGCTGTCCATCACCATTTCCGTGCTGATCCTGATGGTGGCGCTGTTCCTGCAGCGGCCGCTCGACTTCACCGCCTTCCCGCAGATCCTGCTGCTCTCCACCCTGCTGCGGCTGGCGCTGAACGTCGCCACCACCCGCATCATCCTGACCCACGGGCATGAGGGGCCGCAGGCCGCGGGCCATGTGGTGGCGGCCTTCGGCGGCTTCCTCATGGGCGGCGATGTGGTGGTGGGGCTGATCGTCTTCGCCATCCTGCTGGTGGTGAATTTCATGGTCGTCACCAAGGGCTCCGGCCGCATTGCCGAGGTGGCGGCGCGGTTCAGCCTGGACGCCATGCCGGGCAAGCAGATGGCGATCGACGCCGACCTCTCCTCCGGCCTGATCGACGAGCCCACCGCCCGGCTGCGCCGCAGCGAGCTGGAGCAGGAGAGCGCCTTCCACGGCGCCATGGATGGTGCCGCCAAATTCGTCCGCGGCGATGCCATCGCCGGGCTGATCGTCACCGTCATCAACCTGGCAGGCGGGGTCGCCATCGGCATGCTGCGGCATGGGCTGCCGGTGGCCGAGGCGGCGACCACCTTCTCCATGCTGACCGTCGGCGACGGGCTGGTCAGCCAGATCCCGGCGCTGCTGGTCTCGGTCGCCGCTGGCATCGTCGTCACCAAGGGCTCCGGTCAGGAGCGCAGCGATGAGGTGATGGGCCGCCAACTCGGCGGCTGGAAGCCGATGGCGCTGGCGGGTGGCGCCGCCGGGGTGCTTGGGCTGCTGCCGGGGATGCCGCTGCTGCCCTTCCTGGCACTGGCCAGCGCCGCCGCCGCCGCCGCCTGGACCACGCGGGAGGCCGCCGCGAAGGCCGCCCAGGCACCGGCCCCGCCACCGCCGCCGCCGGGGGAGCCGCCGGTCGCCGAAGCCCTGCGGCTCGACCTGCTGCGGCTCGAGCTCGGCTACGGGCTGCTGTCGCTGGCGGCCGGCGAGGCGCCGCGGCTGACCGAGCAGATCCGCGGCCTCCGCCGCGCCATGGCGCAGGAAATGGGCTTCGTACTACCCAGCGTGCGGATCCAGGACAATCTGGAACTGCCGCCCGATACCTACATCCTGCGGGTGAAGGAGATCGAGGCCGGCCGCGGTCGTCTGCGCCCGCCGCTGCACCTTGCCATCGACCCCTCCGGCCAGATCCCGGCCCTGCAGGGAGAGCGCACGACGGAGCCCACCTTCGGCCTCCCCGCCCTCTGGATCGAGGAGGGGCTGCGCGACGAGGCGCTGGCGCGCGGCTGCACCGTGGTCGATTGCGCCGGGGTGCTGGCAACCCACCTGACCGAGACGGTGCGCGACCACATGCCGGAGCTGCTGTCCTTCAGCGAGACCCAGAAGCTGCTGGATGAGCTGCCGAAGGAGCACCAGAAGCTGGTCGCCGACATCATCCCCTCGCAGATCGGCGTCGGCGGGTTGCAACGGGTCTTGCAGTCGCTGCTGGCCGAGCGCGTCTCCATCCGCGACCTGCCGACCATCTTGGAAGGCGTGCAGGAGGCCAGCGCCGGCGGCCAGCGCAGCATCCCTGCGCTGATCGCGGTGGTGCGGGTGCGGCTGGCGCGGCAGCTCTCCGAAGCGGCGCGCGGGCCGCAGGGCTACGTGCCGCTGATCGCGCTCTCCGCGGAATGGGAGATGGCCTTCGCCGAAAGCCTGACCGGCCCGCCGGAGGACCGCCAGCTTGCCATGGCGCCGTCGCAGCTTCAGGCGTTCATGCAGCGGCTGCGCGATGCCTTCGACAGCGCCGCCAATGCCGGCGAGACGCCGGTGCTGGTCTGCTCCGGCGCCATCCGCGGCCATGTCCGCGCCATCGTCGAACGCTTCCGCCCGGCCACCACGGTGCTGAGCCAGCAGGAGATCCACCCGCGCGCCCGAATCCGCACGGTGGGCAGCCTGTGACCGTCGCCGCAGCCTCTGTGCCCGCATGCGGCTGAAGCTGTTCCATGCCAGCCGCATCGCCGAGGCCATGGCACTGGTCCGTGCCGAACTGGGTGAGGAGGCGGTTATCCTGGAGACCCGCCGCACCCGCAGCGGCGTCGAGGTGACCGCAGCTCTGGAGCCGGCCGAGCCGGTGCTGATCCCGCCCTCCCCCATGGTGGTGGCGCCGGCGCCGCTGGCCCGCCACAACCTGCCGCCGGCACTCGCCGCCCGACTTGCCGAGGGTGTGCTGGCGGAGCGGCTGGCCGAAGCGATCGGCTTCGCACCACTGCCGGACAGCGCCGGCCGGCCGCTGCTGCTGGCCGGCCCGCCCGGCGGCGGCAAGACCTTGAGTTGCGCCAAGCTAGCGACCCGCGCCGTACTATGCGGCGGCGCACCGCTGGTGGTCACCACCGATGGCGCCCGAGCCGGCGCGGTGGAACAGCTGGCCGCCTTCACGCGGGTGCTGGGTCTTACCCTGACGGTGGCGCCGCAGCCGGGCACTCTGGTGAAGGCGCTGGCACGGCGCAGCCCGGGTCAGGCGGCGCTGATCGACACCGCCGGCTGCGACCCCTTCGACCCTGCGGCGGCGGCGTCGCTGCTCGGCTTGGCCCGGGCCGCCGATGCCGCCATCATCCTGGTGCTGCCCGCCGGCCTGGACGTCGATGAGGCCAGTGAGCTGGCGCGCGGCTTCGCCGCCCTCGGCGCCCGCCATTTGCTGCCAACCCGGCTGGACAGCACCCGCCGGCTGGGCGGGGTGCTGGCCGCCGCGGCCGCCGGGCTGGCGCTGACCGAGGCCGGCATCGGCCCCAGCGCAGCAGAGGGCCTCGTCGGCATCGATGCCGCCTGGCTGGCGGCGCGCCTCGGCGGCGCGCCCCCGGCCGCATTGACGGCCATCCCGGAGTTTGCCGCATGACCCCGCCCGCTGCCGGCCGCATCCTTGCCATCGCCTCGGGCAAGGGCGGCGTCGGCAAGACCTGGCTTGCCATCACCCTGGCCCAGGCGCTGGCCCGGTCAGGGCGGCGGGTGCTGCTGGTCGATGCCGACCTCGGCCTGGCCAATGTCGATGTGCAACTCGGCCTTGATCCGGCCGCGGATATCGCCGGGGTGATCCTCGGCGGCCAGGCATTGGCCGAGGCGGTGGTGCCGCATCCCGGCGGCTTTGACATCCTGGCCGGCCGCTCCGGCTCGGGCGCCCTGGCGGTGGTCGGCAGTGAGGGCTTCGCCCGGCTGCTGGTGGCGCTGCGCGGTGCCGCGGGCCTTTGGCAGGAGGTGGTGATCGACCTCGGCGCCGGGCTGGATCAGGGAGTGCGCCGTCTCGCCGCAGCGGCCGACCTGCTGCTGGTGGTGGCGACCGAGGAGCCGACCAGCCTGACCGACGCCTACGCCGTGCTGAAGCTGCACCGCCGCGATCGGCCCGGCGGCGCCGCCAGCGTGGTGGTCAACCAGGCGCGCGACGCGGCCGGCGGGGAGCGCACTTGGCAGGCGCTGGATCGCGCCTGTCGTGGTTTTCTCGGGGCCGGCGTGCCGCTGGCCGGGGTGATCCGGCGGGACCCGAAGGTACCGGAGGCGATCCGCCGGCAGACCCCGCTGCTCACCCGTCATCCCGACTGCGTCGCCGCGCGCGATGTCGAGGCGCTCACCACGCGGCTGGCAAGCCCCACGCAGGTGCCTTGCCGGTAGCGGCCATGCCTCGCGTTATTGTCAGAATTTCGTTGGGATACAAAGAAGATGCTGCTTTTCACCCGGGCATTTTCACGCTTGGGTGCCAAGTAAGTTTGCGGACCGGGTCGGATCGATCCGGCTGGTCCTTGATCCTGCCCTACGCGCCGGAGATGCTGATGTCCCTACGCCACGCCCTGCTCGCTGCCTCCTGCCTTGCGCTGCCCCTGGCCTTCGGCCTATCGGGCGCGGTGCAGGCGCAGCCGGTTTCGGGCCTCTATGTCGGCGCTGGTACCGGCATCAACATGTGGCACGACCAAGCCAGCCGCGGCATCCGTTTCCATGACGATGACATCGGCGTGGCTGGCGTCGCCAGCCTGGGCTGGGGCTTCGGCAACGGCTTCCGTGCGGAGGTCGAGGGCAGCATCCGCAACAGTGAGATCCAGAAGGTGGTGAGCGGCGCCGGCCAGATCGGCAGCAGCGGCTACCTGAACCAGTACGGCGCCATGGCAAATCTGCTGTTCGACTTCGACATGTCGAGCTTCGGCGCCTCGCCCTCCGCGGTTCGGCCCTATATCGGCGGCGGTGTCGGATACCTCTGGAGCGAGTTGAGCAGCATCCGCCTCAACACCGGCGGCTCGGCCTATCGGATCGACGACACCAGTGGTGAATTCGCTTACCAGGCCATCGTCGGCGCCGCCTGGGGCCTTGGCAGCATCACGCCCGGCCTGTCGCTGACCACGGAGTACCGCTATCTCGGCGCGCTGGACGGCAGCTTCAACATCGGCCGCACCGCCGGCCCGGCCAACGCCACCGTACCGGGCTCGGTCAAGCTGCCGACCTCAAACCACAGCGTGCTGATCGGCCTGCGCTACGCCTTCAACGCCCCGGCCCCGGCGCTGGTCGCGGCCCCGGCCGCCCCGGTTGCGCCGGAGCCCAGCATCGCCCGCACCTATCTGGTGTTCTTCGATTGGGATCGGGCCGACCTGACCGACCGCGCCCGGCAGATCGTCGCCGAGGCCGCCGCCGCCGCGCCGCGGGTGCAGTCCACCCGCATCGAAGTGGCCGGGCACGCCGACCGCTCCGGCACGCCGCAGTACAACCAGCACCTGTCGCAGCGCCGCGCCGATGCGGTGGCGGCCGAGCTGGTCCGCCACGGCGTTGCCCGCACCGCCATCACCGTCACCGCCTTCGGCGAGAGCCGCCCGCTGGTGCCGACCGCCGATGGCGTGCGCGAGCCACAGAACCGCCGCGTCGAGATCGTTCTGCGCTAGAGCGGTTTCACGCAGACTGATTTCAGCCTGCGTGAAACCGCTCTAGCCAGCAGGCCCAACCCCACATTCCGGCCGGAAAGGGCGCTGCAAGGTGCCCTTTCTGCATTGCGGCCCTGACTATCTGATCGCCAGCGCATTCCCTGGCGAGCCGACGCCGCCCCGCAGATGCAGCGGCGCCGCGGTGAAGAAGGCCGTGTAACGGCCACTCGCCGCGCTATCCGCCGCCAGCGCCTCGAAATCGAAGAACTCGCCGAGGACGAGGCCCAGCCGGGCAATCCCCCAATGCAGGGTCGGCTTCCAGGGGAAGTACGGCCAGACCTCGACGGTCGGGTTGTCGGCGCAGGTCGCGGCCACTCCCTGGTCCCAGAGGAAGCGCCACATATCCTCGCCACCTGACAACCCGCTGTAGTCCTGGCCCTTGTTGGTGCCGCGGATCAGCTGGTCGCGTGCGTCGACATCCGGCGCGGCACGGAAGGCCTCCAGCCAGCCGGTGCGGACCAGCAGGATATCGCCCGGGCGCAGCGCAACACCCTGCGCCTTGAGACAGGCCTCCACCTCCACCGCGCTGGCTCGCCGAGCCCCGAGCGGGCCCCAGTCACGGCCGATCCGGGCGAAATGCCGCGCCAGATCGGCCAGCACGCAGCGCCCGGCGATGCCATGGCGCAGTGCCTTGTCGATGCCGTTGCGACTTTCGGCGCCATGCACCACGGCGCTGACCGGGGCGTGATTATAGAAGCCGTGGTAGGGATCGGCGAAATGCGAAAGCCCGTCCCATTGCGTGCTGCCCTGTAACCAGAAGCCGTCCAGCTTGTCGTCGCGGATCAATCGCCCGGGCTGCTCATCGGCGATCAGTGTCGGGCTGGGGGCGGCGCGGCGGCGGTGGCTGCCCTGGTGGGTCGCACCAAAAGGCTCATCCAGCGGCAGGTTCAGGTTGAAGCGGCGGCCGTCGCGGATCTCACCGGCTGCGGCCGCGACAGTCGCGGCGGTGATGCGGTTCAGCGTGCCAATCTCATCCTCCGGTCCCCAGACGCCCCAGGCGAGGGGCAGGCCGGAACCATCCTCGGGGCGCGGCAAATCAGCATAGCGTGGGGGCATGGGATGCCTCGTTCTTTCCTGGACCGGCCGAGTCTGCGGCGGAAGCGGCGGGCCGGCAATGCCGTTGCCAGCCCGCGCTCGCATTGATCAACAACCTGGGCGAGGAAGCGACGGACCAATGGCGGTAGGCTGATGACGGGTGACAGAGAATCCGGAACCAGCGGCTGTTCGAGGCGCTGCTGCATCGCCTCGGAATGCTGCCGCCCCGGACGCATGGCTGCCGCCGGCCAACCGAACACAGCTAGAGCGAAATCTGACCATTCAGAGTCGCTGAGGATTCCCGCCCGGCGCGAAATCTGATTCACCGTGCCTGCTGGGCACGGAGGCCAGCTTGCATGGCGAGAACCCTGTCCGAAGATCTACGCGCC
>NZ_JACOMF010000229.1 GCF_014283215.1 Siccirubricoccus deserti | reverse complement strand
GCCCAGCTACTACTACCCGGGCTTGTGAACAGGTCTGACACCGCGGGGCGGCCGGTCTCCGCCACACGGCGGATCAGATCCCACCCACCATGGCCAGAAACAGAGGGAGACGGCACCAGCGCGGCCTTGGAGAGTCCCGTATCGAGGAGCTGGCGGTGCCCCGGCGCGGCGTCTTTGACGACCACGCGCGCGCCGCCTAGGCCCTGCGCGATTTCGGCGGCCCAGGTGCGCATAGCGGGTATCTCACTATCCGCCGCATCCCGCAGGCTTGGCGCGGAGGCGAGCGCCAAGGCGGCAGTGCCAAGGGTGTCGAACTCGCTGCTGATGGCCAGTGACAGGGCGCGGGCGGTGTCGAGCAGCCGCGCCTCAAAGGCTTGACGGTAGGCACTGGCCGCATGCCAGGCCGCGGCGCCGCCGACAGCAAGGGCAGGCAGAAGGACTGCCAGAACTAGCCCGACAAGGTGTGCACGTAGCCCGAGGCGAGGCGCGAGCCTGGCAGACTTCTTCGTGGCCCAGGGTGCCGGTGGCGACTCAGGCGACCGCTCAGGTTTTCTCGTGGTGGTATCGTACTGAAAATGGCTCACGGATAGAGGATATCAGTCATTCTCGCGTGAGGCACAACGCACGTCTCGTGAAGCGCGAGAGTTCACCTACCAGGCTCCCGCCTCTGAAGGCTTACGGGACCATTCTTTCGCGGCAGTAGCCGGCGTGGCGCTGGACGGCCCTGCTCAAGAAACTCCGCGATGCAATCGCTCTCTCTGTAACAGCCAAGGCGGTTATCTGCTGCTGTCGGGAGGTTCTGGTAGCAGCGTCACAATTAGGATTAGCAAGTGCTGGCCTGCGTCAGGAATTCAGTCGATTATTATTTTATAATTGTTTATTAAGAGTACCACCCCCTTGAGACCTCTGCGAAATGCGGCTGATGGGCGTGGAGTGACTTGGGTCCGACGACGAGGCGTTCAGCAATGCCCGTTTGGGCCTTAGAGCCCATCCGGGAAGTTTCGATTCACGCTGAGGGCTTTCTGGCCAGCCGGCGGAGCATGATGCGGATCATTGCCATGCGGACGAAGGCGGCGGCGATGCGGCAGTGTCGCTCGAAGTCGCGGGCGAGGCGGCGGTTGCGGCTGATCCAACCGAT
>NZ_JACOMF010000228.1 GCF_014283215.1 Siccirubricoccus deserti | reverse complement strand
CTGTGCGCGGAAGTGCTTGAGGCGACGCGGCGTACTCTGATTCCATGGCGGCACCGGTAGGAGGTGACGATGGCGCGTCGGCGGATTGGCCAGGAGGATCTCATCGCGCGTCCGGAACCTCGGGCGGCGTCTTCGTTGGCGGAGCTTGCTGCGCTGCTCGACTGGACCGAGATCGACCGCCATCTGGCTGGCATCTCGGCGGCGGTGAAGGGCGAGCCTGGATGGCCGCCGCTGGCCCTGTTCCGGGCTATGCTGCTGGCGACCTGGTACGACCTCTCCGACGTACGGCTGGCGGAGGCGCTGGGCGATCGTGCCAGCTTCCGCCGGTTCTGCGGCTTTGCTGCCCACGAGCCGACGCCTGAGCGGACGACCTTCGTCCGGTTTCGCAGGGAGCTGGTCCGCCACGGCCTGGACCGTGTGCTGTTCGAGGCGGTCACGTGCCAGCTCGAGGCCAGGGGCGTCATGGTGCGCACCGGCACCCTGGTGGACGCCACGCTGATTCCATCGGCCAGCATCTGCAGTGATGGCGAAGCACGTTGGGCTGGACATCGGCGCCGTAAGCCCGTGCACGGTTACAAGGCGCACGTGGCGACCGACGAGACTGCAGGCCTGGTGCGTGGCGTCGAGGTCACGACGGCGAACGTGCATGACGCCGCGGAGCTGGAGGCGGTGCTGCCGCCGGAGCCGGGTGATGTCTACGGTGACAGTGCCTTCACGGGCGGACCGGCTGAGCGGCTGATCATCAGCCGGGACGGCCGACCCCGCACAGTGTGGACTGGCATTTGGGGCCGCGGGCCGGAGGCGCTCGCCCGCCTGGAGGCGCACAACGCCGCCGTGCGGCGGGTCCGCTGCCGGATCGAGAAGGTGTTCGGCACCTGAAAGCGGTCCTATGGCCTGCGGCGGATGCGCTGGCTCGGTCTGCCCAAGGCGGGACTGCAGGTCAGGCTCGCTGCCATGGCCTACAATCTCCGGCGCACGGCTACCCTCCTGCACGCCGTGGCCGCCTGATGCAGGAGGAATCTGCCTGCATCGCGCCCGGCGCTCCGATGAAGGGCGAAATCGGCGCGCATCATCAAGCTCAGAGCTTGCAGAAGCCCGTGCCGCTGGAGCATGCGTGCCATTCGGCGCATCCGCGCACAGGTCTC
>NZ_JACOMF010000227.1 GCF_014283215.1 Siccirubricoccus deserti | reverse complement strand
CGAGTAGTGGCTGCCATAGGCAGGCAGTGCCGTCCGCCCCACCGCAAGCGCCTCACCGGCCACCCGCAGCGCCGACTTCGAAAGCGTCCGCATCGACCACCTCCGGACCGCTCATCCCAAGATAGCCGCCCAAAGTACCCAGCCAAGCCAGGGTTTCAACAGAGCAAGACCAAGTCAAAATCCGTGCGACCCAGCATTTCCTCACGCGGTCTTTGCATGAGCCTGCACCAGGCTTCGTTCATGAGAAGCCACCGGTGCGCCCGGTCCTTGACCAGGACCGGATGCGGCACGCCATTGAGCACCAGTTCCAATGACTTCGCTGTCTTGTAACTCGGCGCCAATGCGGACAAGGAATGTTCCTGGCGATCCGCAACACTCAGAAGTGCCTGAGCAATAAAGCCTTCCATCTGGGCTGTCTTTCGCCGTGAGCTGGGACGGGGCGTCTATCCGGCCGCCCAATCTTTTAGGATTGCTCTTCTTAATCAAATTTTCGTGAATTGTAAATGAATAATTGTACTGCATAGTAGCTTCGGTGTGCTGCGTGTCCGGTTTGTTCAGATCAGCAAGGATCAGTGCAAACTCGTACATGACCGGCATGCCCTCGTAAGACCCCGTCTGCCAAGTCGCTGGGCAGGTAGGCGGCTGCGAGTGGGGTGCCAGTGGCGCGACGAGCAGCCCTCAGGCGCTACCGCCGCTTGCGATTGCCGGGCAACGGCGGTCGAGGCGCCACTACTATCCAAGCCGGCGACTCTCCTGCCGGCCACGCCGATGAGGTGTGGCGGCCGGAGCCTGGCAGCGTCAGACCTAGGCTGGACACCTTTAAAAACCTCCCAGAGCCCAATCCTACTCTGAACAAGATCAAAATCTTATTGGGAGGTTGAAAGCGCAACGGGAGGGTTTTTAGAGGTGTCCGGCTGCCGAACAGCAGGAATTACCGGGAGCAGCGACGCTGCCAACTGCCGGCAGACAGCGCGGCACCCGAGCGCCTTGCCGCTAACTCCGGCCTTTCAGAGCATCTCTGCCTATCGCACGGAATCTTGGACCTAGGGCGGAATCCGATCATTCTGGTTCATAGCCTGCGGCGGTGAAGTAGTTTCGGCACTCTTCCGGGGTAAAGCGTGGCAGGGCGTCGCGGATGGCATCCCAGAGCCCGTCGATGGTCCGCGCGGCG
>NZ_JACOMF010000226.1 GCF_014283215.1 Siccirubricoccus deserti | reverse complement strand
CAGCTTCTGGGATTACCTCGGCGCCAGGCTCGGCATCCCAGGCCAAGCCAGCATCCCGTACTTGCCCGACTTGGTCCGGCAGCGCTGCCAGCCCGCCTGACCACCACAGGTTTTGCCCCTCTTACGACAGTCAAGCCTAAGCTACGGAAACCGCGCGAATCTTTTAGCGGAAAGAGATCCTGCAGGCGCCGTCCATACGACCGCTCGCCGCGCCGATGGGGAGCGAAAACGCGGACGTCGAGACTGATGAACTCGGCACCGGAAATAGGTGGTCTACAACCATCGCCGATGCCGCGGCGATTGCTGCCACCGCAGCATCACGCCGCGCATTGCCCAACGCGGCATCGAAGGCCGCGACCGCCCCGGCCGACACCGCTGGAAGTCGAGCGGACGCATGCCTGGTTCGGCGGCGTGCGCCGCCTCGTCACTCGCTACGAGCGGCGCAACGAAATCCATCTCAGCCTCAACCTGCTCGCCATGTGCGTCATCACACACAGACAGTGGCAAAGGTTGACTTAGCTCGAGTTTGGCCATTTAGGCGGCGTGGCAGAGGGCGTAGGCGATGCCCTCGCGGAGGGCAGGCGGGAGTTTCGTAGCGTCGGGGGAGTGGCGGGACAGCGCAAAACCCTGCTCACTCCAGATCTCCCGCCGCACGGCGGCAAGGCTGTCGGCAAAGGTCGGCCGCTGCTTGTGGTACCAGGCGCTGGCCTAGACGCGGAGCTGGGCACGGCTGGTGAGGCGCGCCGCCATCAGGGTGACGACCGAGAACAGGTCGAGCAGACAGGGTGTGGTGCGGGCGATCGCCTTGTCTGACCACTGCCGCTGCGTCTCGACACCGAGGTGGTCGCGGACCTCTCGGAATGTGACCTCGAGCTGCCAGCGCTGGACGAACCAGCGGACGATCTGCAGCGGCTCCTCCGCTGCGTTGGTGCAAAGCAGCGCCTGTGGGTCGAACCGCTGGCCGGGGTCGCGCAGCAGCACCCAGCGGATCGGCACGACCGGCATGCCGGCATGGCGCCAGACGGCGGTGTCGGAGCAGATCTCCACAATGCGCTCGCCTTCGCCATACCATCCGGGCACGGTCAGGCGCTGCCACCGAGTGGTCTTGTCCGTCAGCACTTCGGCCAGGGTCGGCAGGCGCTCACCTTTGGTTCGGGGACGCCCGATGGTACCGGGCTG
>NZ_JACOMF010000225.1 GCF_014283215.1 Siccirubricoccus deserti | reverse complement strand
GCCGGACGAGTATCTCGGCCCCGCTGATTACACCGCCTTTGCGCGGGAACGTGCGGAGTACGAGCAGCGGATGGTGACCCGGCTGAAGCTCTCTATCGACTGACTTGCCGCCCCCTCCAGGTCACCTCCGCTGCCGTCCCATGGAAGCTACATGGCGCAGCGGCCGTCTCGGCTTAGACCTCGCCGGCTCGCTGCCGTAGGGCAAAGGCGGCCTGGAAGGTGGGGCGCACGGCAGTCCTACGATGGGGCTTGCGTCTCGGCTCGTGGGTGGGGCTAGCCGTGCCTAAGTGGCTGACCTGGCGCCGCTCTACTTCAGGTGCCGCGCTCCGCCTTGCCGCCGCCGTTTCCGCTGATGCGAAGACGCGCTGGGCCGAGACGGCCATATCCGGGGGGAGGTTGTGAAAGGTGAGTTGGTCCCGAGGGCCGACCGGACGGGCACTCGGAACTTCAACCAAACGTAACGTGGCGGTCCGGAAACCAACTTTTTTCCTTGGCTCCAACCTTGGGACTAAATCCGCCAAGTCCCAAGGTCCGGAGAGAAAGCGCCGTCGGGAGAGAGAATTCGGCGGTCGTTCCACTATCGCAAGCCCAAGGTCGTCGCCCGGACCCAGGCCAAACCTGCCGTTCCGCGCGCTGGCACCCCGGACGGAGAGCGTTTCTCCGGAAGCGAATGGTGTCCGCGGCAGGACTCGAACCTGCGACCCCAGGATTCATCCCACTTCGGCTTTCGCCGCCGCCCCTGAGGGCGTTCGTGGTCTGGACTGTCCCTTCACCCTAGGCCGAGGCCCTTAGGTGCCGCCCGTCCAGTCTCTACACCTTCCCGGGCTTTCGCTCAGGCTTGGCTCGGGATTGGCGTGGCCAAGGGGCCGGCGCGTTCCCCGACTTTGAGCGGATCCGTTGCAGGGTTTCCCACCACAACGCCCAGTTGAACAACAGGAATCCTGTACTCTATCCGGCTGAGCTACGCGGACGCAACGAACGATCAATATCGTCTTGTCGAGCATGACTACCAGCTATGCCCGACAGCGACAATAGCGGGACCTAGTGCACTGCCTCATTCAGAAGGTGCAGGAAGTCTGGCGAGCTTGCTGAGGATGGTATCTGCAGGTTTGGTCCAGACGAATGGCCTGGCGGCTCTGTTGTGGTCACGGATGTAGCGGGTGATGGCGTCCTGCAGGTGGGG
>NZ_JACOMF010000224.1 GCF_014283215.1 Siccirubricoccus deserti | reverse complement strand
TCCGCGCACAGGTCTCGTGGTACCAAGCTGACTATGGACTGACCTGTCGGACCCATTCGAAGTCGGTCAGCGACTGGATGCGTCCGGTCTCAGCAATGAGCTTGTTCCACGCCTCGCAGCAGGCATTGATGATGGCGCGCGTGTCGCCGAACAGCCGGCCCAACAGGTAGCGGTCCCGCAGGTACTGCCAGACCCTCTCGATGGCGTTCAGCTCGGGCGAGTAGGGCGGCAGGTGGATCAGGCTGATGTTCGGCGGCACGCGCAGATCGTTGGCGATGTGCCATCCGGCGTTATCGATCAGCATCACCGCATGGGTTCCGGCCGGCAGCTGCGCGGCGACCTCCTCGAGCAACAGGTTCATGGCCATGACCGAGACATGGGTCAGCACGATCGCCGCGCCGGTGTCGCGCGCCGGGCAGACCGCGCCGAGGATGTAGGCCGAGCGGTAGCGCTGGTCCTTTACCATCCGAGGCCGCATGCCGCGCTGGAACCAGCGGCGAACCATCCGCCCCTTCTGGCCTACTCTGGCCTCGTCCTGGAACCAGACCTCGATCCGCTCGGCCTCGGGGTGGTCGGCCGCGATCTGCGCAAGGGCTTGCGCGAAGCCCCTTTTTTGAAGCGCTCCTGCCCGGCGCGGTCGGTCTCGGCATGACGGGGCCGCGGCGTCTGCCAGGACAGGTCGAGGCTGCGCATCAGCTTGCCCATGCCGGTCTCGCTGTAGATCACGCCGAAGCGCTCCTGCACGATCCGACAGAGGTCGACCAGCCGCCAGGTCGACACGCCATCCACCTCGGGATCCGGCCCCTGCAATACGATCGCCTTCAGCGTCGCCTGCTGGCCCTCCGTCAGCCGACAGGGACGGCCATCTCCCCAATGGTCTGACAACCCGGCAGGCCCGCCTCGGTTGTAGCGGATGACCCAGTCCCGCAGTGTCTGCAGGTCCATGCCGGCCACTCGCGCCGCCGCCTCGCGGCTCAGGCCTTCCAGAGCCGCCGCGATCGCCAGCAGGCGCCGGGCTACCGCAAATCGCGGACCGCCTTCGCCAGCCGCCGCAACTCGGCAGGCGGCACGTCTTCCCGGATCATCAGCGCCGGCATGGTCCGTCCCCAGATGCCATGCCAGCCGATGAATCACGCCCGACCGCGTCGGATCAAACCCCAGAGCCAGACCTTCAGCCGCTTGGTAT
>NZ_JACOMF010000223.1 GCF_014283215.1 Siccirubricoccus deserti | reverse complement strand
GGGGATGATGGCTCCGGCGGTTGGATTCGAACCAACGACCAACGGATTAACAGGAAGAACGGCATGGGAGAGCGGGGCTCCCGCAGCCCAGAATCGGCGCGTCTTCAATGTCTTGCGAGTTCGATCTCGCAGCGGACTCGGTGTGCGTCGTAAGCGAGTGTCGGCACAGTGTCACGAGGGGTCGAGCCGCGGATCAGGTCGATGGGGACGGCGCTGACGCCCAGGTGGAATCGCAGGAGATCATCTCCGGAAGTTTCCCTGCTCGACCCTGACTCGCCAGATCGTTGATCGATCTCCGCCCTGACGGTCTGCGAGCCGATCCGGTCTTGGTCTGGTCGAGCATGAGTTGGACGATCCCGCGCACGCCTTACTTGCCGACGATCTCGTCGGGATGAGACGCCATTTTTTCGTTGGTCTGGGTCTCCTCGGCGATCACCCGGGTG
The DNA here is from genome assembly GCF_014283215.1 of Siccirubricoccus deserti. Taxonomy (GTDB): domain Bacteria; phylum Pseudomonadota; class Alphaproteobacteria; order Acetobacterales; family Acetobacteraceae; genus Siccirubricoccus; species Siccirubricoccus deserti. The sequence continues at coordinate 778 of NZ_JACOMF010000223.1, read as the reverse complement.
AAGTTCCCCTGCACGATTAACCCGCGGAATCGGCCAGCGCGAACTTGGTCTCGACGATCTCCTGCACGATGGCGATCGCTCCGAGGGTCGGGTTGACGGTCTCAGCGATCGTGGCCGGCACCGCCATCCAGGGCTCATCCCGCCGATCCAGCCGCCGGGCTTTCGCTGGGCTGTGATCGCCCACAGAAGTTCCCCCGCACGCTCCAGGGTTCAAATCGGAACCCAGCTAACCCGGAGGCATCATCATTTCCTCCGAAGCAGAGCCGTGCTGGAAGGATTTCCATTTGGTCGTGTACCGAGGTGAGCCCGCCGGAGCGTGCTACTGAGGCACGATATAGGGGTAGCACGCAGCACGCCCTTATTTTCCGCGGCTTTCAGCGCAACGCGTGCAGGGCTTTTTGCACGCTTTTTGCAGCACGGTTCTGAAATGCATGCTGCCGTGCTGGAAATCCCTGCGACCTGTACACAGCCTTTTACCTCAGCTTTTGGCAAATCCCCGCCGTCCCCCGGCGGGGCATTCTATTTCCAATCCGTGCTAGGCGTTCAACACGGTTTGCACGTCCCGCACGTCCCGCACGGATTTCAGACAACCGTCATCGTTATCTTGTCGCCCTTCCGGGTGAGGATTACCGCCCCGTGCACGGGGTGGGACACCCTCACGCCATCTTCGGGGACGGCCTGCTCGATCGTCCGGTAGGCACCAGGGCCACGGTTCCAACCAGCCGCCCGGCAGACGGCGTAGCGGGTCATCGGCTGATCGAGTTCCAACACCTGAGCG
>NZ_JACOMF010000222.1 GCF_014283215.1 Siccirubricoccus deserti | reverse complement strand
GGGGCGGCGTAGGTTCAACCTTGGCGGGCATGGTCTCCGCAAACGGCTGGTTTCGAGTGTCGCAGCCGAAATCTATTGCCGGTCAGCGGCTTGCACCATGCCCGTCAGCCCACGTGAATGATCCGGGCTAGCAAGTTAGTTAGTTATCAAAACAGTTTCTAATTCGCAACAAGACGCCTCCATGGGACACGATATGCCATGGCTCAGGAATCCGTACGCAACCACAGATTGCAAAGGGCGACACACTGCGCGAGATCGCCGCGAAGTACCGCATCAAGGATTGGCGGGTGATTTGGGAAGATCTGGGTAACCGTTCGCTGCGCAGCAAGCGTGGCGTGCCCGAGAACCTGCGACCAGGAGATGTACTTGTAATTCCGCCAGATCAGCATGACCAAAAGATGCTGCAGAAAAAAGCTGATGCGCTGCGGGAGCAGTTGGCGGCGGCGAAGCGCCTGCGGACGTCCCTGGTAGAGGACTTAGCATGCGCCAAGAAGCGCGAAGCGATCATCCAGGAATTAATCAAGGACACTCGTCAAAACACCGAAGTAATATTGAAGGAGCTAAAGGCCAACCTCAATAAAATGAAGCGGTGGGGTGATGGCGTAGATCTAACCAAGAACCTGATCGACATAGGCAGCACGCTTGCCAAGCTCACTACCATCGGGCTGAAGGCCGGCAGGGCAAGTGCCTCGGAACTGAAGAAGCTGAACGAAGAGGCTGTAAAGGAAGCCGTCGATATGCTGAAGGGTCAGAGGCAGGATGCAGCGGTAAAAATGGCCAAGAGCTGGAAGGATTCTGCCAGCACGGCCCTGCAGTACACAAGCATTCTAGCTGATTCTTGGGATAAGATGACTTCGCCTTCCTTCTGGGCGAACAATTGGGTCCAGATCGTCAATAATGGAAAGAGCTGGTCAGAGGCAGTCACGATGGAGCTAGGCGACGACATCAAGCAGCGTATTCTTGAGATCGAAACTCTTAGTCGCCGTGACCTTCAGAAGCTCGAACAGCAACTTAAAGCGCAAAAAACCGCATCAGATAGGCTGGAGGACCTACTTCGGCAGTGCGATGAGCTGATCAAGCAGAACGAGCGTGGCGCGGCGTCGCTAGAGCGGTTTCCGAGCTGAATGAATCAGGGGGTATTCCCCGACGCGGGCTGGATCTGATTCAAACTGTCTGTCGGCGAGGAGGCCGACAGGCATGTCAAAGGCGCTGTCGGTGGACCTTCGGGAG
>NZ_JACOMF010000221.1 GCF_014283215.1 Siccirubricoccus deserti | reverse complement strand
CAAAGCCGGTCTGCTGCATGATGTAGGTGAAATCGTTCACCGGGTGCCAGGTGGGCCGCCGCGTCAGGAACGGGTGCCGGATTACAGAGAGATGGTGGTGGGCGATGGTGTAACCGTCCGGCCGTGCTTGGTTGAGCAGGAACTGCGCGGCCAGAGTGCCGCGGGCGCCGGGACGGTTCTCGATGACCAGCGTCTGGCCGGTGTTCTGCTGGAACAGCTCCGCCTGCAGGCGCATGAAGCCGTCCAGCGTGCCGCCTGGTGCCCAGGGAATTAAGAACCGAACGGGGCGGTTGGGGAAACGTCCCTGGCCGATAGCCGGGCGCCCGAGTGTCATTGCAGCGAGCGCAGTGCCGAGAGCGGCGCGGCGGCCGATAGAGGCTGTTGTCACTGGTATTTCCTCCTAGCTGGGCTGCCGCCGCACGACAGCCCGCCCGTACTCCGCAGGGCGCAGCATCTGCACGTGACAGTCCTCGAAACCAGGATATACCCGCTTCGGTGGTTCTTGGATCCTCAGACGACTTGGTGGTCCCTCCAGGCGAACGCTATGCTCGAGATCAAGAAGCTGAGTGGCCAGTTCGCAGCCTTGCGACGCGACTGCTACGGCAGGTCCTGCTAGGGGCTGATGCCGAGATCGGCCAACTCAAGATGCTGATCGGCAACCTCGAGGAGGACCAGGCACCTGGCCCTGGCTTGCGCCGAGGTGGTGGTGGTCGACCAGACCCATGCCGGGGTGCCACCGCAGCCAGGGCCGGCATCGCCTCACCACCCTCACCACGGTCCTCGGGCTGCGTCGAAGGCCTGGCCGGTCGTGCTGCCCCAGAGCAGCCATTACCTGCTGGCCTTCGATGGCTCCCGGGTGGTGGTCGGGGCCACGCGCGAGATCGGCTCTGGCTTCGACTATCGAGTCACGGCAGCGGGCCAGGCGGAGGTCCTCAATCAGGCCCTGGCCGTCGCACCCGGGCTCGGCCCCGCTACCCCCGTGGGTCCAAACCTCAAGCCGATGCTGGGGCGGGTCGCGGGGCTGGACGGGCTGGTCATCGGCAACGGCCTGGGTCCGTCGGGTCTGACCATCGGCCCCTTCGCCGGGCATCTCCTGGCGCAACTGGTGCTGGGCCAAGCGCTGGAGCTCGACCTTGCTGCCTATGATCCGCTGCGGCCGGCAACTGGGGCTGCCAGCGGTGGAGCCGAAGCGATCCGGTAATACGGCAGGCCGGGTCCGTGTACGATGCCGCATCCGCCT
>NZ_JACOMF010000220.1 GCF_014283215.1 Siccirubricoccus deserti | reverse complement strand
CAAAACCTGTGGCGAGGGTGCAGTTTGCCCTTCCCAGGTGGCGGCTGGTCTGATTCGCTCGGGCGCATGGTCCCGCCCGCCGATCCTGACGCGCTGTCGCCGGCCGAGCTGAAGGCGCTGGTCAGCGCGTTGCTGGGCAAGGTGGCAGAACTCGAGCGGAGGGTGGCGGCGCAGCGCGAGGAGATCGCCCGCCTCAAGGGGCTGAAGGGCCGGCCAGTGATCAAGCCGAGCGGCATGGAGCGGGCGACCGAGCCGAAGCCGCCGCAGGCCGGGAAGGGTCGCCGCCGACGCGGCAAGGTAATGCCGCGGGTGTCGGTGGAGGAGCGGGTGCTGCACGCGACGGTGCCGCCCGGCTCGCAGTTCCGCGGCTACCAGGACTTCCTGGTGCAGGATCTCGTGCTGCGGACCGAGGCGGTGCGCTACCGGCGCGAGCGCTGGCTGACACCGGAGGGGCAGCTGGTCGTGGCGCCCTTGCCGGGCGGGGTGGAGGGACACTTCGGTCCTGAACTCCGGCGCTATGTGCTGGCGCAGTACCACCAAGGGCAGGCCACGGTGCTGCGGCTGGTGGCGCAGCTGCGGGCGGTTGGGATCGCCATCTCCAAGCGGCAGGTCATGCGCTTGTTGATCGGGGATCAGCGGCGCTTCCTCGACGAGCACCGTGACGTGCTGCGGGCTGGGCTGGCGAGCGCGGCCTGGATCACGGTGGACGACACCGGGGCGCGGCACCGGGCGGTGAACGGCGCCTGCACGCAGATCGGCAACGACCACTTCGCCTGGTTCGGCACCACGGCCAGCAAGAGCCGGCTGAACTTCCTTGAGCTGCTGCGGGCCGGACACGGCGACTACGCCGTGAACGCCGAGGCCCTGGCGTACATGCGCGAGCGTGCCCTGGCCGGGCCGGTGATCGCCCGCCTGGCCGGCGATCCGCAGCGCGTCTTCCCGGACCAGGCGGCCTGGGTTGCGCATCTCGAGCGGCTCGGCATCCGCGGCATGGACGGCAGCCTCGGGCCGGCGCGCCTGGCCACCGAGGGCGCGCTCTGGGGCGCCATTAAGGCGCATGACCTGCTGTCCGGGACGGTGATCGTCAGCGACGATGCCGGCCAGTTCGCCCTCGGCGAGCACGCCCTGTGCTGGATCCATGCCGAGCGTCTCGTCCACAGGCTCGAGACCTTCACCGACCAGCAGCGGGCCGTCCAGGCGCGCATCCGCGACCTCATCTGGTGGTTCTACGCCGACCTGAAGGCGTACCGCCG
>NZ_JACOMF010000022.1 GCF_014283215.1 Siccirubricoccus deserti | reverse complement strand
GGCGCGTAGATCTTCGGACAGGGTTCTCGCCATGCAAGCTGGCCTCCGTGCCCAGCAGGCACGGTGAATCAGATTTCGCGCCGGGCGGGAATCCTCAGCGACTCTGAATGGTCAGATTTCGCTCTAGCCCACCGCCGCTGCCGGGTCCAGCCTGGCCTACTGCGCCGTAACCTCCAGCCCCAGTCGCCGCTGCGCCTCCACCGGCCCGGCGGCGCCGAGGCCGGCGAAATCGGCCACCGGCACAGGCTGCGGCGGCCGCAGGCTGACCTCCAGCGTCCGCGCCTGGCCGCGCAGGAAGCGCTGCACCGCGGCCAGCGCCGGCGCCAGCGGCCCGGCGTCGCGCTGGCCCTGGATCACCGCCGCCGCCGCCATGCTGGCGTATTGCTCACGCAGCCGCGCCTCCGGCACCCGTTGCTGCCGCGCCTGGTCGGCCACCCAACGGCCGAAGAGCGACTGGTCGACGTAGCGCAGCGTCGCCCCGGCCAACCGCATCCGCTCAGCGTTATCGGCTATCCGCCCGGGATCGGTAGAGACGCCCTCCAGCTGCATCGACAGGCCGAGACCGCCCATGCCGCGCGCCGAGACCGCGAAGGAGCTGAGGTCCATCCGCTCCGCCGCCGGATCCACCCGAGCCTCGATGGTGATGTCGCCGGTCAGCTCGGTGTAGCCGAAGCGGGTCAGCCAGGGGGCGATCAGCGGGAAGGGCGCCACCCGCAGGTCGCGCAGCGCGATGCGGCCGGATTGCGCGCCGCCCGGCACGCCACCGGCGGGCGCCTCGGCGCTGATGCGGAGGCTGCCGAGGCTGCCGATCGCGGCGCCGCCGAGGGTGGCGGCGACGTCCTCCACCTCCATCCCCACCTCGCCGCCCGGTTGCGGCGGCGGAGTCCTGGCGATGACCGCAGCCAGCATCGTCGGCAGGTCATAGCCGCGCAGCGCGATACGGCCAAGCCGCAGCCGGTCCACCAGCCCGGCGGCTGGGGTCAGCACGTCAAGCCCGGTCAGGGTGAAGCGGCCGGGCTTGCCTGCCGCCCAATCCTCCACCGTCAGCGTGGCGATGGCGAAGGGCGTCTCGCCCTGCACCGCCAACCCTTCCAGCCGCAGCAGGTCCACTGTCAGGTCGCCCGGGGCGAGGGCTTCGCCCGCCGCCGGTCGGCGCAGCCGGAAGCCTTCGAGCTGGATGCGGCCGATCAGCGCCGGGGTGGCGCCGGCACCGCCGATGGTCACGCCGAGCGCCACCGCCTCACCCATCTGGTCCTCGCCGGGACGGTCGAGGGTGAGCTCCTCGATGCCGATGGTGATCTCGCCGCGCCGCAGGCTGACACCGGACAGCCGTACCGCGCCACCGGCCGGATCGACTGGTGCCAGGGCGCGGTAGGTCAGCGTCACCTCGCGCCCGAGCATGGCGCGCAGCCGAGTGAGGGCCTCGGGCTCGCCGGGGATGGCGGCAACAGGGGGCGCTGCGGCGGAGGGGGGCGGGCTGGCGAATTTGTCGGGCATCGTGGCGGGTGGCGGCGCGACTGCGGATGGCGGGTTGGCGAATTTGTCACCCGGCGCCGGCCCGGGCGCCACCGGCGCTGGCTTGCCGCCGCCCGGTGCCCCGGCGGCCGGCGGCTTGCCCTGGGCCAGCGCCATGCCCAGCCCCACGCTGGTGACGAGCAGCCCCGCCACCGCAATCCCTGCCACGCCCCGCCGCATGCGCCGCCTCCATCCGATGCGCCATCATAGCAGGGGAGTGGCCGCGGCGCGCCCCACGGCACCATCGCATGGAATGGGCGATCCCACGCCCGAACCCGCGGCTTTGCGACCTTTTCGCCACCCCCTCGCCCCTGGCGCCGACGGCATGCCTCGCCCATCTTGACCCTATGAGCAACCTGCCCGACCGGCCCGCCGCATCGGCCGCCGTCGCCGCCTTCCTGCGGCGGGTGGAGAGCCTGCCGCAGGCCCGCCCCGCCAGCGGCAAGCGGGGCCGGCTGATCTTCGCCATCGACGCCACCGCTTCCCGCCAGCCGAGCTGGGACCGCGCCTGCCAACTGCAGGGCGAGATGTTCATGGCGACCCGCGACCTCGGCGGGCTGGCGGTGCGGCTGGCCTATTACCGTGGCTTCCTGGAATTCGCCGCGACGCCCTTCCTGACCGACGCCGCCGAGCTGGCGCGGCGAATGACCGGCGTGCAGTGCCTCGGCGGCCAGACCCAGATCCAGCGCGTGTTCGAGCACACCCTGGCCGAGACGAAGAAGGAAAGGGTGAATGCGCTGGTCTTCGTCGGCGATGCGATGGAGGAGCCGGTCGACCCGCTCTGCCACCTCGCCGGCCAGCTCGGCCTGCACGGCACCCCGGTCTTCACCTTCCATGAGGGCGGCGACCCGCGCGCCGGCCAGGCCTTCCGCCAGATCGCCCAGGTCTCCGGCGGCGCCTACGCGGTCTTCGATGCCGGCAGCGCGGAGACGCTGCGGGCACTGCTGCGGGCGGTGGCGGTCTATGCCGCCGGCGGGCGGGCGGCACTGACGCGGCTGCCAGGGCAGGTGGCGGCGCGGATTGCCGGCCAGCTTCCGGCCCCTCCCACCGCGTCCAGGCGCTGAGGCGGCGCCATGCTCTGGCTGGCAATCGGCGCGGGGGTGCTGCTGCTGCTGCTGCTGGTGCTGCGCGGCTTCGCCACCGCGCGGATCGAAACCATTCGCAACCTGGGGCTCTGGATCGCGGGGCTGGTCGCGCTGGTGGTGGTGGTGCTGGTGGTGCTGAGCGGCCGGGCCGGGCAGGTGATCTGGACCTTGCTGCTGTTCTCGCCGCTGCTGCTGCGGCGTGTGCAGGGCTGGCTGGCGGCGCGGCGCTTCCGCGCCCGGCCGGGCGCCGACACCGGCGAGAGCGCGGTGGAGACCGCAACCCTGTCCATGCGCATCGAGCTGGCCAGCGGGCGGATCACCGGCCGGGTCCGGCGCGGCCGGCAGAGCGGGCGCGACCTGGCGGAACTGACCCTGCCGGAGCTGCTGGAGCTGCTCGCCGACTGCCGGGCCGATGATCCGGACAGCGTGCCGCTGCTGGAGACCTGGCTGGACCGCGCCGCGCCCGACTGGCGGGCCGCCGAGGCGGCGATGGGAGATGGGACAGCACCGCCGGCCGGCCGGTCCGGGCCGATGACCCGGGCCGAGGCGCTGGAGATCCTTGGCCTGATGGAGCCGACCACGGAGGCCGAGATCCGTGCCGCCCATCGCCGACTGATGCGCGGCGCCCACCCCGACCAGGGCGGCAGCGACTGGCTGGCGGCGCGGATCAACCAGGCACGAGATGTGCTGCTGCCGTAGGCGCGCGGTTGCCGCAACCGGGTCGCTTCTCTACGCGAACGGCCAACAGCGGACCGGCGTTCAGACGTGAAGGCAATCCGCTCTGGCAGGTTGTGGAAACGGGTGATGCGCCCCCCGCCCCGTCATGCGCGGGCTTGACCGGCGCATCCGGAGGTCTGGCAAATTCAGATGGCTCGCGATGGCCGGGTCAAGCCCGGCCTGGACGGAAAGGCGGCACTTCCAAACCCCATCTGTGCTTTTCCGCAGCCTGCTAGCCGCCCAGCAGCCGCATCAGCAATGCCGGATCGGCAGCCTCCTCCAGAGCCCAGATGGCGCCGATCTGCGCCGCGGCCTGCGCGCCGAAGCCCCCCAGCGCGGCATTGTCGCGGAACTTCGCCTCCAGCTCCGCATCGCTCATAGGCTGCGCAGCGCTGCCGCGCGGCGCGGTGACCGTGCGGCTGGCTTCGCGCCCATCGGCGTAGCGTACCGTGACCCTGGCGGCGCCACGCGGCAGGCCGGGATCGAGCTGCGGGACCACCTTGGCGCGCAGTGCCGCCAGCGCCGGATCCTGCACCGCCGGCAACTCGAAATCCGCCACGCCGGCGCGGCCACGTAGCAGCCCCAGCGCGGCGCTGTGGTGGATGCTGACCCGGGCATCGCGCGCGTTGCGAACCTCCCGATCGCCGCGCGCCAGCAGCAGCGCGTCGCCGGCGACAGTGACGCCGGCGATCGCCTCCGGCGGCAGCGGCGCGGCCGCGCGCAGTTCGAGGCAGGCGTCGATCACCGCATGGAAGACAATGCCCGCCGGATAGGGTTTGTAGGTGTTCCGGCCGATCTCCCAGCGCGTGCCGAGCCCTTCGGTGATCGCTGCCAGATCCGGGACATCGCCCATGGAGCGGGCCCAGCCGAGCGGCCCCTCGATGGCGGCCGGCGCCGCCTCATACCCCTGTTCGGCCATGAGCGCGGCGAGAATGCCGTGCCGCGCCGCATTGCCGACCCCGACATTCTTCGCGGCGGAGGGCAGGTTCTCCACCAGCCCGGCCGACTGGCTGGCAGCGATACCCAGCGCGTGCCAGCACTGCGCCGCCGAAAGGCCAAGCAGCTTCGCCGCCGCCGCCGCCGCGCCGAACACGCCACAGGTCGAGGTGATGTGCCAGCCCCGCGCGTAATGCCCGGGCGAGACGGCATTGCCGATCCGGCACTCCACCTCGCCGCCCAGCAGGAAGGCGTGCAGCACTACCGCGCCGGACACGCCGCGCTGCTCCGCCAGGGCGAAGGCCGCGGGGACGACGGGCGCGGCCGGGTGGATGACCGTCTGCAGATGGGTGTCGTCGTAGTCCAGCAGATTGGCGGCGATGGCGTTGACGAAAGCCGCGCTCATCGGGTCGAGCCGTAGCCCCTGGCCATAGACCGTCGCCACCGCCGGGCCGGAGAATTCCCGCATCACCCGCAGCGCCGTCCCGACCGCCGGGTCGCGCACGACGCCCAGGGCGCAGCCGATATGGTTGAGGATGGAGCGCTTCGCCTCGTGTCGCAATGCCGGCGGGATGGCGGCCCAGTCGCTGCCGGCAATGAACGCGCCCAGCGCCTGGCCGATGAAGCCGCCGGTGGCGGAATCCGCCGCCATCACACCGGCTCCGGCCGGCGAGGCAACCATTCGCCACCGCGCAGGGGCAGCGGCAATCGGCAGGCAAGGTGCGGCATCGGCGAGGTTTCCGGTCGGTTGCAGGTAGCGATACGCTTGGCCCTGACGGGCTGTAAAGCGCGGTTGCGCGGCACCGGACCACCCCATAGCCTCGGCGCAAGGGAGCGATCATCGACATGGCGGCTGAGGGTTTGCATGGGCGCACCGCCCTGGTCACCGGCTCGACCGGCGGCATCGGGCTGGCCATTGCCGAGGCGCTGGCCGCGGGGGGCTGCGCCGTGGTGCTGCACGGGCTTGCGCCGCCGGCGGAGGGCGAGATGGTGGCCGCCGCACTCGCCGCGCGCCACGCCGTCACGGCACGCTACGTCATGGCCGAGCTGGCGGCGCCGACGGCGATCGCCGAACTGGCCGCGGCAGCGGGCGAGGTCGACATAGTGGTGAACAACGCCGCCACCCGCCACTTCGGCCCGGTGGAGGAGACCAGCCAGGAGGCGTGGGACACCGACATCGCGGTCAATCTTTCCGCCGCCTTTCATCTGATCCGGCTGACCCTGCCGGGGATGCGGCGGCGCGGCTGGGGGCGGATCGTCAACATGTCCTCGATCTACGGCCGGATCGGCGCCACCGGCCGCATCGGCTATGTCACCACCAAGACCGCGCTGATCGGCCTGACCCGCGGCGTGGCACTGGAGACTGCGGGCAGCGGCATCACCTGCAACGCGCTCTGCCCCGGCACCACCCTGACGCCGAACATCGCCGGGCGCATCCAGGCGGCGATGGCGGACTCCGGCGCCGATGAGGCGACCGAGGCGGCGCGCTTCCTCGCCGGCAAGCAGCCGACCGGGCGCTTCGTCGAGGCCTCGGCGATCGGTGCCATGGTGGCCTTTCTCTGCGGCCCTGCCGGCCGCGACATCACCGGCACTGCCCTGCCGATCGACGGCGGCTGGTCGGCGGCGTAACCAGCGCGAGCCTGCAATCGCTGCCGTTGCCGTGGCGCCAGCGGCACCAGATATGCCGGTGGATGATCCCGCTCCTCAAATCCGCCCTGCTGCTGTTCCTCCTGTTCTTCCTTGCACCAATCGGCGCCTCCGCCATCCTGTACCGGGTCGATGGCAGCGGCACGGGCTGGCGCACCGCCGACCGTTCGAGCGCCGGCCTGCTGCCGCCGCCCGCGGCGCATCCGGAGGCGGTGGTGCGGGTCTTCGCGGCACAAACGGTGCGGTGGCGCGGCGTATTCGCCGTGCATTGCTGGATCGTCTTCAAGCCGGAAGGCGCCCTCGGCTACACCCGCTACGACTATACCGCCTGGGGTGAGCCGATCCGGATGAACGGGTTCGAGCCGGACGGCCGGTGGTTCGGCCGGGTGCCCGAGGTGGTTTTCGCCGCCGATGGCCCCACCGCCGCCGCGCTGATCCCGCGCATGGAGGCCGCCATCCTCGGCTACGCCTGGCGCAACCGGGGCGATTACCGTCCCTGGCCGGGGCCGAATTCCAACACCTTCGTCGCCGCGGTGCTGGATGCGGCGCCGGAGATGCGGGTGGCGCTGCCGCCAACTGCGATCGGCAAGGACTACCCCTATGACGGCCGCTGGCTGCGGCTGACGCCCTCCGGCACCGGGGTTCGGCTGACGCTCGGCGGCTATGCCGGCGTCAGCCTCGGCTGGGTGGAGGGCATCGAGGTCAATATCCTCGGCGCCGTGGCCGGGCTCGACCTCCGCCGGCCGGCGCTGAAGCTGCCGGGGCTTGGGCGGATCGGGATGGCGGGGCCGGACGGGCCGGGGACGCTCGCGGCGGCGAGGGATTGACCGGCTGCGGAACCGCGCCGTCTCGAACGATGACCGATCTTCCTACTCCGCAGTAATGCCGGCACGCGCCACGATCGGCGCCCAGCGGGTGCGTTCCTCCTCAAGGGCGCGGAGGGTGCCGGCGCTGTCGAGGTATTCCGGATCGAAGCCGCGCTGGGTGATGCCGGCGACGAAGTTTGGCTCCCGCATCACCTCGCGGAGCACACGCTCCAGCACCTCGACCACGGGCCGGAGCGTGCCGGCGGGCGCCGCGACCGGGTACCAGAGCTCGGCCGAGTAGCCCGGCAGCGTCTCGGCGATGGAGGGCAGCTCGGGCCAGCCGCGGGCACGCCGCGCCGCGGTATTGGCGAGGGCCCGCACCTTGCCGTCGCGGATCAGCGCATCCACCGAGGAAGAGCTGGCGAACATCAGCTGCACCTCATTGCCCAGCAGCCCGGCGACGGAGGGGCCGGTACCGCGATAGGGCACATGGATCAGCCGGGTGCCGGCCATCTCGTTGAACAGCTCGGCGCCGAGGTGGAAGGGCGTGCCGGCGCCGGCCGTGCCGTGGTTCAGCTTCCCCGGATTGGCGCGGGCATAGGCGATGAACTCCGGCACGGTGCGCACCGGCACATGCTCGTTCACCACCAGCAGGATCGGTGTGCTGGCGGTGCGCGCCACCCAGGTGAAGTCACGCTTGAAGTCGTAGCCGGGGTTACGGAACAGCAGGTCGGCCACCGCCATGCCATTGCCGTTGAACAGCAGGTGGTAGCCATCCGGCGGCGCCTGCGCGATTACCGCGGAGCCGATGTTGCCGCCAGCGCCGCCGCGATTCTCCACCACCACCGGCTGCCCGAGCGCCTCGCCCATGGCGCGTGCCACCATGCGGCCAAGGGTGTCGGTGCCGCCCCCTGGCGGGAAGGGCACCACCAGGCGAACCGGCCGGGCCGGCCAGGCCTGGGCGCGGGCAAGGCTCGGCAATGCCAGTCCCGCCACCAGCGGCATCAGCCCGCGACGGGATGGCATGAAATGGAGGCTGCGCATGGGTTGGGTGTCCTCCTCCCTGCGGCGGCCAGTTGATCCGGCCTGCCGTTATCGAACCTCGTCCTGAACGCTACGTCACTGCGTCGCACCTGACTGCCGCACGAGAGGCGATTGCGCGCTACCCCCCGCGTGGCGCGGTGGCGAGCACGCCAGCCGCCTCCAGCGCGGTGATCTCCTCCGGCGCGAACCCGGCCGCCGCCAGCACCGCGCGATTGTCGGTGCCAAGATCGTGGCAGCTGTCCTGCACCGCGAGGGTTCGGTTGGCGAAGCGGAAGGGGATGCCTTTGGCGGGCGTGCCGTCCGGGCTGCGCAGCACCGCGGTGCCACGGGCGAAATCCTCCGCCGCGGCCAGCGCCACGCCATCGCGCACCGGCGCGCTGCCGCCGGGCCACTCGACCCGCCAACCCGCACCATCGGCAACCAGCCGTTCCTCGGGCTCTGCCGGATCGGCATTGCCGCGCCGCGGTGAGGGCGCGCCGGCGGCGGCGGCGATCAGCTCCTCGCCGAGCAGGAAGCTGGTCAGCTCGCGCTGCGACAGGTCGAGGTGCGCGCCCTGCCCCGTGCGGCCGCGCTCCAGCAGCGCGGCGCAGATGGCGCCGGCGGCGAAGAGGCAAACCACCTGGTCCGGGTAATTCACGTCCCGTCCGGTGATGACCGGCGCCTCACCCGCGCCGGTGAGCGCCGCGAGGCCGGCGGTCGCCTCCAGGGTCGAGCCGAAGGAGACCATGTCGCGGTCCGGCCCGGTCTCCCCCTGGCTGGAGATGCTGGCGATGACGAGGCGCGGGAAGCGCTGCCGCAGCATGGCGATGTCGAGGCCAAAGGCGGCCATGACGCCGCGGCGGAAATTCTCCACCAGCACGTCGGCGCCTTCCAGCAGCCGCAGCAGCGCCTCTCGCCCCCGCGGGTCCTTCAGGTCGAGGCAGAGCGAGTGCTTGCCGCGATTGGTGAAATTGAAAAAGGGCGAGCGGTTCCACCAATCGGAGCCCGGCTCGGCGCCGTCCCAGCGGCGGAAGGGATCGGGCGCGCCCGGCCCCTCCACCTTCACCACATCGGCACCCAGGTCGAGCAGCAGGGTGGAGGAGGCGGCGCCGGCGGTGATCCAGCCGAGGTCCACCACGCGGATGCCGGCCAGCGGCAGGGCGGCGTCACCCGGCATCGGCGCGGTTCCCTTCCAGGGTCAGCCGCTGGCCGTCCCAGCCCACCGGCAGCGCCGGCATGCCATCCGGCGCCAGGAAGCCGCGCGCGCGATACTGCGCATCATCCAGCAGTTCGACCGGCCATTTCACCGGGCCAAGCGGCACCCGCTTCGCCTGCGCCGCGGCTGTAATCTCCGCCCGGGTCCGGGCGGCGAACCAGGGGCCGATCACCTCGAGCAGCGCCGCCCGGTTGGCCCCGCGCGCGGGGCCGGTGGCGAAGCGCGGGTCATCGCGCAGCCGCGGGTCGCCGATCAGGTCGCGCAGCGGCGGCCAGTCCTTGTCCTGGTAGACCAAGGCCATATGGCCGTCCTTCGCCGGCACGGTGAACCAGGTGACGCGGGCGCCGCCGCGGACCGGCGCGCTGCCCATCACCATCACCCCCGCCGCCACCTTCCAGTTCAGCCAGGCCGCGACATCCAGCAGGGAGACATCCACCACCTCCTCACCTCCCGCCAGCAGCGCGGCGAGCAGCGCCATGCAGGCGGCGAGCCCGGCGGAATAGGACACTTGATGGCCGGCGAGGCGGGCGGGTGGCGCCGGCGGCGCCTCGCCGACGATGCCGAACAGGCCGGACAGGGCCATCAGCCCCAGTTCCGTCATCGGCGGATCCTCCTCGCCGGGGCCGAAGACGGAGATGCGCGCCTTGACCGGCACCTCTTCGGCATGCGCCGCCAGCGATGCCCGGTCGCCGATCGCGACATCGAAGCGGCCGGTGGTGGCGCCCTGCCGCTTGCCGGCATTGAGGAAACGGTCGAGCGCCGAGCCGCCGTCCGGCAGCAGCGGCGGGGTGGCGGCGAAGGGCTCGCCGCCTGACGGCAGGGGCCGCACCACCTCGGCGCCATAGCCGGCGCAGAGCCGCGCCGCCATGGAGGCAGCGAGGGCGTGCGGCCGTTGCGCGCAAAGGGCGCCGAGATCCAGCACCCTTCGGCCGGCCAGCGGCGCCACGGCCATGCGCTAGACCCCCTGGCCGGGGTTCTTGATGCCCGCGGCGAAGCGGGCGCTGCCCTCGGCCTGCGCCGTGGTCTTCGAGCGGATCTGCAGATTGACCATCTGCCCGTGGTCCATCGCTTCCTGCCAGTCGGTGATGATGGCGGGGATGCGGTCGAGGGCCTTCTTGCTCTCGGCCAGCGCCACGGCATCGAATTGCGCCACCTTCTGCGCCAGCGCCTGGGCCGTCGGCAGCAGCGCCTCGGGCTCCACGCACTGGTTCACCATGCCCCAGCGCTCGGCGGTGGCGCCGTCGATGCGGTTGGTGGTCAGCACCAGCCAGGCGGCCTGCTTGCGGGTGACGCCGGAGAGCTGAATTGCTGGACCGGCCATGCCGGGATAGGTGGAGAAGCCCATCTCCGGGCAGCCGATGCTCGCCTTGGTGCTGGCGATGGCGAGGTCGCAGACATTGATCAAGGTCGCGCCGCCGCCCAGGGCCAGCCCGTTCACCGCGGCGATGAAGATCGCCGGATGCGCCCGGATCGCCATGTTCACCGCGACCCATTCGTCGCCCGCGCCCTCGATGCCGGCCTGGCGGTCCTGCTCGCGCTCCTTCAGATCCATGCCGGCGCAGAAGGCAACGCCGGTGCCGGTGAGGATGATGGCGCGGGCCTTGCCGCGCAGCTCCTCGAAGGCGGCCATCAGCCCCTGGCGGGTGGCGCGGTTCATGGCGTTGCGCTGCGCCTCGCGGTTGACGCGGATCTGCGCCCAGCCGTCGTGGCGGATGATCTCGATCTCAGCGGACATGGCTCAGGCCTCCGGGCCGAATTGCGGCAGGGTGAAGCCTTCCGGCCCGCCAGGAAAACGCACCGCGAGGCGCATGCCGATCTTCGCCTCATCCGGGCCGATGCCGTCGAGGTTGGTCAGCAGGTAGGGCCCTTCCTCCAGCTTCACCATGGCAACGGGATAGGGCAGCTCGTCCTTCATGCCGGGAAAGTAGCTTTGATGGAAGACAACGAAGGACCACAGCTCGCCACGACCGGAGGCATTGATCCATTCCCATTCCGGCCGGCCGGTGAAGGGAGAGACGGGAGCGGGCGGGAAGAAGCACTTCCCGGTCGCCTTGCAGCGCTGCAGGATGAGCTGGCCGCGACCGCACGCCTCCCAGAAGGGTCGGTTCCAGTTGTCGACGAGCGGCTTCGGCCGGGTATCGAGGCTCATGCGCCGGCCCTCCGCAGGATCAGGCTCTGGGCGATGTGGGTGGCGCAGATGTACTGCATGGCATTGACGTTCGGGATCTGCCGCTCGCCGCAATCGTCGCGCAGCTGGCGCACGCATTCGGCGATGATGCCCCAGCCCTGCATGTAGCTGTCGGACAGATGCCCGCCGGAAGTGTTGGTCGGCCAGCGGCCGGTGCCGAGCTGCAAGGTACCGTCGCGCACGAAATCACCGCCCTCGCCCTGCTTGCAGAAGCCGAGTCCTTCCAGGCTGAACATCACCGTCGGCGAGAAATTATCGTAGATGCCAAGACCCTGGATGTCGTCCCGGCCGATGCCGGCGCGGTCGTAGACCGAGCGGCAGGCGCTCAGCGTCGGGTACCAGAAATCGTCGGCCGGGGCGCTGCCGTAATGGAAGGCGTCCTGCCGTGCATAGCCCGAGAGCAGCACCGGCGGCCGCTTCATGTCCCTGGCGCGCTCCGCGCTGGTCAGGATCCAGGCGACGGCGCCGTCGTTGATCAGGCAGTAATCCAGCAGCTTCAGCGGCTCGCAGATCGGCCGCGCCGCGGCGTGCTGCTGAAGGGTGATCGGCTTGCCGTGCATGACGGCATCCGGGTTCAGGCAGGCATGGTGGCGGAAGGCGACCGAGATCGGGCCAAGGTCGGCATGGGTGGTGCCGAATTGGTGCATGTGCCGGCGCCACATCATGGCGTGGATGGCACCCGGGCTGGTCATGCCCCAGGGACTCCACTGGCTGTCGCCGCCGCCGTACATCATGCGCACGCTGCGGCCGTTGTTGCCGTAGACCAGGGCGATGGTCTTCGCCGCGCCCGTCGCGATCGCCTGCGCCGCCAGCGCCAGGGAGACGCCGGAGAAGCGGCCCGGCGCCTCGGTCAGCAGGCAGTACTGGGGATTGATCCCCATCATCTCCGCGAAGCGCTCGTAGCTCGGGATGCGGTTGACGATCAGCCCGTCGATGTCCGAGGGGCGCAGCCCGGCATCGTCGAGCGCGGCGTTCAGCGCCTCGCAGCCCAGGCCGTAGCTGTCGGTTTCGGGGAAATTGCCGTAGCGCGTCGTGCCGATGCCGGCGAAGGCGACCTTGTCGCGCAGCGGCCATGGCGCGCTGATGGCGGGGGACGCAAGTTCAGTGTCGGGGGGCATGCGGATCCTGGACGAGTTCTCTCCGGGCGCCAGATTGCCCTGGTCAGCCGGATGCGGCCAGACGGAAACTGCGGATTGGTGTTTCGCGGCCCCAGCCGGTGCGGTGGCGCCGCCGGCGACGTGGCCGGCGGCGGTTGCGACCGGACCTAGACCTCGACGGGCACGCGGCCCGCGAAGCCCAGCGCCTGTTCCAGCAGCCCAGCCATGCCGAGCAGCGCGGCATCGCCATGCGGCCGGCCTACGAGCTGGAGGCCGACCGGCAGGCCTTCCCGCGTCAGCCCGCAAGGCAGCGAGATGGCCGGGCAGCCGGTCAGGGTAATGACGAAGGTGAGGAACATCCAGTCGATGTAGGTGGTCAGCGCTTCACCCGCGATTTCGGTGGGGAAGCGTTGCTCGACCGGAAAGGGCGCGACCGCGACGGTCGGGCAGACCAGCAGGTCGTGGTCATCGAAGAAGCGCGCCACCCGGTGGAACAGCGCGTGACGGGCGCGCTGCGCCTGGATGATCCCGGCGGCGTCCAGGCGCTGGCCCTTCTCGATGTTCCAGACGATGTCCGGGTTGATGCGGTCGCGCTCCCGCGGCAGCAGGTCGCCGCGGACATCGGCGAAGAGCAGCGCGCGCAGCACCTGGAAGCTGTCGATGGCGCCGGAGAAATCGGGCGTTGCCGCCTCCACCGCGCAGCCCATCCCGGTGAAGCGCTGCGCGGCGGCGCGACAGATCTCCGCCACCTCCGGGTCGACGCGGCGGAGGCCGAGGTTCTCGCTGAAGCCGATCCGGACCGGCGGGCGGGCGCGGTCGAGCGCCGCCTGGTAGCCGCCGGCCGGGCCGGGGCGCGACAGCGGGTCATGCGGCGTCAGCGCCGCCATGGCGTCCAGCATCAGCGCCAGGTCGCCCAGGTTGCGCGCCATCGGCCCTTCCACCCACAGGCTGTCGAAGGCGGGCAAACCGTCGCCGCGCGGCACCACGCCGGGGCTCGGCCGCAGGCCGACGATGCCGCAGAAGCTGGCCGGGATGCGCAGCGAGCCGCCGAGGCAGGAGCCATTCGCCAGCCACACCTCCCCGGCCGCGAGCGCGGCCGCCGCGCCGCCGGATGACCCGCCGGCGGTGCGTCCGAGATTCCAGGGATTGTGGGTCACGCCCCAGACCGGGTTGAAGGTGTGGCTGCCGGCGAATTCCGGCACATTGGACTTCGCCAGCGGAATTGCGCCGTTGGCGCGCAGCGTCGCCACGGTGCGGTCATCCGCCGCGGCACGATTCTCGGCATAGATGGGCGAGCCGTTGGTGGTCAGCTGCCCGGCGACGTCGTTGTAGTCCTTCACCGCGATCGGCAGTCCGGCGAGCCAGCCCGGATGATCACGACTCTCCCGCCGGAAGCGCCTGGCCTGGTCACGGGCCTCATCGAGGAAGCGGATCGGCAGGGCATTGACCTTCGGCTCCACCGCCTCGATCCGCTGCGCCGCAGCCTCGACCATCTCCAGTGGCGAGACCTCGCCGCGCCGCAGGCGCGCCACCGCCTCGGTCGCCGTCAGGCGCCATAACTCGCTCATCCGGGCATCTCCTCCACGCCTTCTGCCATGCTCACTTCAGCAACCGGGTCGGCGGCGGCCGGCAAGTCCGAGGCGCTGCCATTGCTCTCCATGCTTGGGGGAGAAATGGGGGTCTTGCCTGGTGCCGGCATGGATCCGGCTGCCGTCATCGGATCCACCGTGATGCAGGGTAGTTGGCATTCCTCGGGCATGGCCCGCGCCATGGGGCGCCACGCCTTGCCGCCAAGCTGCAGGCGGAACACACCACCGACCGCATCCGGTCGCGACGCCGAGCTGCCACCATCTCGCCACGACATCATGCCGGCGAGGACTTGGCCACTGGCCATCCGCGCTTCCTCCTCGACCTCTTCGGGTCGGCCGGAAGCTAGGCGCGACGTGTCACGGCGGCAACCGCCTGCCTCGGTGCCGCCGGTTGGTCAGGCTGCCGGCTCGGCATCCATGCGCAGGATCTCGACGGCAGGCGGAGACAACAGGATCTCGCTGAATGCATGCATCCAGTCGCCGCCACCGTGCGGACCGGCGCCACGCTGGCGCAGCTGTTCAAGCTGATCGAGGCTGGTCAACTCGACCTCGAACTGCAGCGCCGCACCGCCCTGGCCGCGCGTCAGGGGTATCAGCAGCCGCGCAGTGTGGCCCGCCTGCCGGGCGGCCTCCGCTTCCCGGCGGATGAAGTCCAGGGCCCGCTCACGATTGACGGGCAATACATCGTACGAGAATCGAGCGAGATACATAGCATCCCTCCTCCAGGCATGTGAAAAGCTGGTTCCTGCACAATTGGCTTCCCATGGTGTGCGGGCACACCTTGGGTTTCACCTGCTCCGCAACCGAAGCCCTTATCGGAAAGGCAGCAGCCTGGCGTCGCCTCGATCGGCAATGATGTTGCAGGCACCATCCGGTCAAACCTTCCGGGACTGCACAAGCCTCGGGAGGCCCGGCAGATGACGTCAGGGCCAAAGCGCGCCGGCCGTTGGCCGGTTGCAGGAGAGCAACCTGTGGGATGCCGGGCGGGAGACCATGCCCGGCATCAGGGATGCGGCGGTTCCGGAAGGATCCGGTCGCCATCCGGAGACCGGATACGGCATTAGCCAAGGTGGTTGGCGCCCCTGGCTCCCTCGGCGCATGGGGCCGCGCCGGCGGCCACGGCGCTGATCGCCGGCCAGGTGGGTGTGGTGTTCCTCAATGCCGGGCCGGCGGAGGCCTCGGCACGCGACGGCAGGGCCAGGTTCCTCGGCGTCGGTGCTGTCACCCGCATTCCGCTGCTGCCGAAGGTGTTGGCAAAGGCGGAACTGGGCATGTCGGTCAAGGCGGCGACATGGTTCGGCCTGCTCGGCCCGGCAGGCCTGCCGCCCTCGATCGCCACCCGCATGGTGGAGGTCTCGGCCGAGGCCGTGTCGTCGCCGCAGGTGGAGGTCTTCCGCGTCCAGGCCGCGCTGCCCGTCAAGGCCACACCCGAGCAGATGCGCCGCTTCATCGCGGCTGACCGCGAGCGTAGGGCCAGTGTCGTGAAGGAGCTCAATGTCCGGTCGGAATGATCGCTGCGACCTTGAGGCGCCTGGCACGACGGGTCTAGCCTGCATGCACAAGAACGGGGCTGCCGGCCGCAGGGCCTGACAGCCCCCATCAAGGGAGGGCAGCGATGCCGAATGATGTCGCGCAGCCGAAGGTGGTGGATTCCGCGCTCCGCATCACACCGATGCACCCGGTGATCGGTGCCCGCGCCGAGGGCGTCGACCTGCGTCGCCCGCTGCGTGCCACCGAGATCGCGGCGATCACCGCGGCGATGGACCGCTACGCCGTGCTCGTCTTCCCTGGCCAGCATTTCCAGGACGATGAGCAGCTCGATTTCGGCCGTCAGTTCGGCGAGGTGGAGGAGGTGCCGACGCTGGTCGATCAGGCGCGCCGGCGGCTCGCGGACAACCGCGTCAATGACATCTCCAACCTCGGCGCCGACGGCAAGATCCTGGCGGCCGATGACCGCCGGCGGATGTTCAATCTCGGCAACCTGCTCTGGCATTCCGACAGCAGCTTCAAGCCGACGCCGGCGCATTACTCCATGCTGCACGCCAGGGTCATCCCGCCGGCGGGAGGCGAGACCGAATTCGCCGATATGCGTGCCGCCTGGGACGCGCTGCCGGAGGCGATGCAGGCGAGAGTCCGCGATCTGGTCGCGGAGCATTCCCTGATCTTCTCCCGCGCGCTTCTCGGCTTCGATGAATTTACCCCAGAGGAGCGCGCCCGCTGCACCCCGGTGCCGCAGCGCCTGGTGCGGCGGCACCCGGCTTCCGGACGGCTCTCGCTCTATCTCTCGGCGCATATCGGCCGCATCCGCGGCTGGCCGACGCCGGAAGCGATGGCGCTGATCCGCGAGCTGACAGAGCATGCGACGCAACGGCCATTCGTCTACAGCCATCGCTGGTCGGTCGGCGACCTGGTGGTCTGGGACAACCGCTGCACCATGCACCGCGGACGTCCCTACGAGGACAAACTCTACCCGCGCGACATGCGGCGGGTGACGCTGAAGGACAGCGCGCCGACGCTCGAGCAGGCGGCATGAACGCGCCGCGGCTCCTCGCCGCTCTCCTGCTGCTGCTGCCCGTCGCCGCGGCGGCGCAGACCTACCCCGACCGCAGCATCCGGCTGATCGTCGCCACCGCCGCCGGCGGCGCCTCCGACATCCTGGCGCGGCAGGTTGGGCTGAAGCTGGGTGAAAGCTGGGGCCATCAGGTGGTGGTGGACCCGCGCCCGGGCGCGAACGGCAACATCGCCGCGGCCGCCGCCGCCCGCTTGCCGGCCGATGGCTACACGCTGATGATGGGCACGATCGGTGTGATGGCGGTGAACCCCTCGATCTACCGCGATGCCGGCTACGACCCCGAGCGCGATTTCGAGGCGGTGGCACGGCTGGTGCGCTTCTCCAACATCCTGGTCGTCCACCCCTCCCATCCCGCGCGCAGCGCGGCGGAGTTCATCGCCCGGGCGAAGGCAAGCCCCGGCCGCGTCAGCTACGGCTCCCCCGGCAATGGCGGGTCGCCGCACCTTGCCATGGTGGTCTTCTCGCGCATGGCAGGCGCCCGAATGGAGCACGTGCCCTATCGCGGCGCCGCCCCGGCGCTCAACGACCTGATCGCCGGTAATCTGACGGCCGCCTTCAGCGACCCGTTGGTCACCCTGCCGCAGATCGAGGCTGGTCGGGTCCGCGCACTGGCAGTCAGCGGCCCGTCCCGCCTCGCTGCGGCGCCGCAGATCCCGACGGTCGCGGAAGCCGGGCTGCCGGGCTACGACGTGACCGGCTGGCTTGGCATCGTCGCCCCGCGTGGCGTCCCCGCCCCCATCGTGGCGAAGCTGAATGCCGAGCTGAACCGCATCATGCAGGACCCCGAGATGAAGGCGCGGCTGGCCAGCCAGGGCGCGGAGGTGGTCACCGGCACGCCGGCGGATTTCCAGGCCTATATCCACGGCGAGATCCTGCGTTGGGCGGAGATCACCCGTGAGGCCGGCATTCGCGCGGAATGACCGGCGCAGCATCACTGCATTCCTGGCCGGAGGGTGCCGCGCATGACCTGCGCCGCGCTTCGGCATGCGCCGTCCGCCGCATCCTTTCGGTAACCGATCTTCGATCAAATAGCGGCCGCCACGGATCGTAGCGGATTTCGCGACCCCGGCCTGCTCAGGGCTACCTGACCATCCCGGCATGCTTCAATTGGGGAGGGAGGGTGGTGGAGCTGAGCGGGATCGAACCGCTGACCTCGTCATTGCGAACGACGCGCTCTCCCAACTGAGCTACAGCCCCGCGCCACCGGCGCATGCGGGCTTGGGGTCCCGCAGGGCGCGCTAGATGCCTCCGGCGCCGCTGGAAGTCAAGCTGCCCCGGACCTATTTTCTGCTCGCGCTTGCCCCCGCCCCCGGCACTTACTAGGTTGCGGCCGCGTCACCGGCGGGGTTGGCCTGATGTTCCTGGATGTGGTGTTTTACCTGGCCAGCGCCGTGCTGGACCTGCTGTGGTGGGCGGTGCTGCTCGCCGTCATCGTGCAGATGCTGATTCAGTTCGGGGTGCTGGACACCCGTAACCGTATCGTCTGGACGGTGGCGGATTTCCTCTACCGGGTGACGGAGCCGCTGTTCAATCGGCTGCGCCGGGTGCTGCCCAACCTCGGCCCGATCGATCTGGCGCCGCTGGCGGTGCTGCTGCTGATCTCGGCGGCGAAGCTGCTACTCGGCGCCATCGCCAATTCGCTGATCCGGTCGGGGCTGTATTTTTGACCGGCTGGTGGCGCGCTGAAGGCAACGGTGTCGCGGTGCGGGTAAAGGTGCAGCCGCGCGCGCACCGGGCCGGCCTCGGCGGCATCATTCCCGGCCCGGGTGGGGCGGCCGCCGATGGCCCGCGCCTCAGGATCGCCGTTACCGAGGCACCGGAGGATGGCAAGGCCAGCCGCGCCGCCTGCATCGCCCTGGCCGAGGCGCTGAGCGTCGCGCCTTCCGCCGTGCAATTGCTCCATGGTGCCGCGGCGCGGGAGAAGACACTGCAGGTGGCGGGCGACCCCGCCGCCCTTGGCGCCAGGCTGGAGAGTCTTGCATGACCGCCCGCATCATCGACGGCAAGGCGGTGGCAGAGCGGCTGCGCGCCGGCCTCGCCACCCGCATCGCCGGCCTGCATTTCCGCCCCGGCCTGCGCGTGGTGCGGGTGGGCGAGGACCCGGCCAGTGGCGTTTATGTCCGCAACAAGGACCGCGCCGCGCTGGCCGCGGGCTTCGACAGCTCGACCATCCACCTGCCGGCCGAGGCGCGGGAATCCGATCTGCTGATGCTGGTCGAGAACCTCAACATCGACCCGGCGGTGGATGGCATCCTGGTGCAGCTGCCGCTGCCGCCGCAGATCCGCCCGGAGATGGTGATCGCCGCCATCGATCCGGCGAAGGATGTGGATGGCTTCCACACGGTGAATGCCGGCAAGCTCGTCACCCGGCAGCATGGGCTGGTGCCCTGCACGCCGAAGGGCGTGATGCACCTGCTGCGGGAGGCCGGGGCGACCCTCCGCGGCGCCCGGGCGGTGGTGCTCGGCCGCAGCCAGATCGTCGGACGGCCGATGGCGCAGCTGCTGCTGGACGCCGACTGCACCGTGACCATGGTGCATTCCAATACCCGGGATCTGGCCGCCGAATGCCGCCGGGCGGAGATCCTGGTCGCCGCCGTCGGCAAGCCGGAGCTGGTGCGCGGTGATTGGGTCGGGGAAGGCGCCATCGTCATCGACGTCGGCATCAACCGCAATGCCGCCGGCAAGCTGGTCGGCGACGTCGCCTTCGCCGAGGCGTTGCCGCGCGCCGCCGCCATCACCCCGGTGCCGGGCGGCGTCGGGCCGATGACCATTGCCTGCCTGCTGGAGAATACGCTGGAAGCCGCGCTGGCGCGCCGGGGGCATACCTAGCACCGCCTGGATCGGAGGATTGCCCTCGATGGAGCATGTCGCTTGCGCGGGCGGATGGGCGGCGCCGGGGCCATGCGCCCGGGCAGCCGCTGATCGCGCCGGCTGGCGCGCTCCGTCGCTGCGGGGGTAGCGGCCGTGGCTGGGTTCGGCCTTGGGCTGCTGTTCGTGGCGATCTGGGCTTCGGCCTTCACCGCCATCAAGGGGCTGGTCCCGGAATGGCCGCCGCTCTGGGGCGTCGCGGCGCGCTTTGCCCTGGTGGTGCCGGTGCTGGCCCTGGTGCTGGCAGTGCGCGGGGTGCGGCTGCCGCAGCGCGGCGATATCGCCCGGCTGACGGCAATGGGAGTCTTCGGCACGGCGGGGTATCTGGCGCCGGCCTGGATGGCCTCGGCGGTGTTGCCCTCCGGGCTGGTGGCGCTGCTCTCCTCGACCGCTCCGCTCTTCGTCGCGGCGGGGGAAGCGCTGGTGCTTCGCCAGCGGGTGCCGCCGCTGGCCTGGGCGGGGCTGGGGCTCGGCTGGCTTGGCGTCGCGGTACTGGGCGCCGGGCGCGGGCTCGGCGATTTCCATGCGGCGGAGGGCTGGGCGGTGCTGCTGGCGCTGGGCGGGGCGCTGAGCCAGGCGGTCGGCCTGTTGTGCTTCGCCCCGGCGCGCGGCCGGGTGGATGCCTGGACCGCCAATTTCGGCCAGACCACGGTGGCGGCGGTGACCCTGCTGCTGCTGGCGGGCCTGCTGGAGCCGCGGTTGCCCGGCGTGCCGAGCCTGACCGCGGCGCTGTCCCTGCTCTATGGCGTGCTGGTGGTCGGGGTGGGTGGCTATGCGCTGTATTTCGTCATGCTGAAGCGGCTGCCGCCGGCAACCGCGGCGGCGCTGCAATTGCTGGCCCCGCCGCTGGCCGCGGTGTTCGGCTGGGCGCTGCTGGGAGAGCGCCTGGCCTGGACCGATCTCGCCGGCGGAGCGGTGACGTTGACCGGGCTGGCGGTGCTGTTCCAGGCGCGACGGTGAGGCCGGCCAGGGGCCGTTGAGTCACGGCCTCCGAGTGCCTGGCGCGGCTGCAGCACTGGAGCATGAGCTTCAGGCTAACCGAATATGGTCAGCCTGAGCCTGCCCTACCCGCCGCGCGGATAGGTCAGGTCGCGGATGTCGTTGATCCAGTGGCGCCGCAGCCCGGGCGGCGAGAGCAGGCTGGTCTCCACATGGTCGGCGTGCAGCCGGTGCAGCAGCGCGCCGCAGGGGCGCTCACCCGGCAGCCCGGGCTGGTCCTCGGGCGCCACCACGAAGGAGAGCGCCGGCGCCCAGGCGTAGCGTACGGCGCCGTGAATCTCCTCCCGATGCAGATGCAGATGGCCGGAGGCGACCAGCCGCAGCGCAGGGTGGCCGAGCAGCGGCGCCAGGGTGGACCGGGCGGCGGGCGGGACGGACCAGTAGTCGAAGACCGGCTCCTCCGGCGCGGTCACGAAGACCGGCTTGTGAAGGAACAGGGCAAGGCGACGGTCGCCGATGCCGGTGGTGGCCATGGCAATGAAGCCGGCCTGCTCTGCCTCGTCGGGCAGGCCGGTGCCCATGATCTCGGTGTCGAGCCCGACCAGCCGCCAGCCCGGCAGGTCGCGCAGCCAGCGATCCGCGCCGACCAGGGCACGGAACCGGGCGAGCCGTGCCGCATCCACCGGCTGGCGCGGCATGGTGCGGGGATGGCTGCCGACATCGTGGTTGCCGGGGATGGCCAGCAGCGGCGCCGGCAGGGCGCGCAGCAACCCGGCGGCGAATTTCAGATCCTCCGCCTGGCCGGCGCCATCCAGCGAAAGATCGCCGCTGGCAATCACGAGGTCGGGCGGCGACGCCGCGGCCCAGGCGGCGATCTCCGCCAGATTATCCTGGAACAGCGGGCTGCGCGGTGAGAGATGGGCGTCGGAAATCTGCAGGATGGTGATCATGCGCGGCGCGCTTTCCCGGATCGGCGCGAGCGTAGCAGCAGCGAGGGTGCGGAGCGTGTAACGAAATCGCACCGCGCCGCGGGAGGCTTCAGCCGTCGAGGAAGGCCCGGACCGCGGCGCGGATGAAGGCGGCATCCGCCGGGTTCGGCGCCGGGTTGCCGGCGCGGTGGCCCCAGATGCTCGGGATCGGCTGCAGCCTTCCATGCCGCAGATGCGGCAGCTCCGCGGCATTGTCGGCAACGCGGAAATAGAGATCGGTCTCCGAGGGCATCAGCAGCACCCGCGCCTCGATCGCGCCGAGTGCGGCGGCGAGGTCGCCACCGTGGCGCGGCGTATCGGCGATGTCCCCGGCATCCCAGCAGCGGAGCTGGGCCAGCAGATCGGCGGCGGCACGACGGCCGAAGCGTTCCTCCCAGTCGGTCCGCAGGAAGGTCTCGAGGTCGGGGGCGCCGAGGGCCGAGAGGTGCAGCCCGGCGCGGTAGAAATCCTGGCTCAGCGCCCAGCCGGCATAGATCCGGCCGAAGGCGCGCAACGCGGCGCGCGGCTGGGCGGAAAACAGCGCGGTGCCGTCGTATTCCGGCGCGGCTTCCAGGGTGGCGATCAGCCCGCGCAGAAAGACCTGGTTGTGCACGCTGGTGCGGGCGCTGCCGCAGTTCACCACGATGCGCTCCACCGCCTCTGGGAAGGCGGCCGCCCAATGGTAGGCCTGCTGCGCCCCCATCGACCAGCCATAGACCGCGCGCAGGCGCTCGATCCTCCAGATCTCCCGCAGCAGCCGGCGCTGCGCCGCGACATTGTCCCAGGCGGTCACCAGCGCCGGCCAGGGCGCGGTGTTGGAGGGGGAGGAGGACAGGCCGCCCGCGAACATGTTGGGGATGACGATGAACCAGCGCGTCGGGTCGAGGATGCCATCCGGCCCGATCAGCCATTCGAGGTCCGGGTGCTGCGCGCCATAGCTGGTCGGATAGACCACGACATTGTCGCGCAGCGGAGAGAGCGTGCCATGCGCCCGCCAGACGATCTCCGCCCCCGGCAGCGTGCCGCCCTTGTGCAGCGGCAGGTCGCCGAGCGCGAAGCGGCCTTCGGTGACTGGCCAGTTCATGCCGCGTCGCGCCGCATCATCCGCAGATGGTCGCGATGCCGGGCGGCGTAGCCGGCCTGTACGAAGCTCCAGCGCCCCCGCGGCAGCACATGCGACGGCGCCACCTGCACCAAGCCAAGCAGAAGCCCCGCGGCAACCCGCCGCCAGCCCTCGGCCAATGCGGCCAGCGGGCCGGTCGCCGGCAGCAATGCGGCAGGTGCGTCAGGCCACGCCAGCCTCGCCGCATCCGCATTGCCGGCCGGACGCATCATGTTCGCTGGCGTGGGAGCCTGCTCGGTGGTGGCGCTCATAACGGCACGTCCCGGTTGACGTCCTTGTACAGAAGATAGGCGGCGCCGCTCCAGCCGGTGCAGTAGAATTGCTGCGGCACGAAGCTGCCCATCCAGACAAAATCGCCGGTCCAGAGCTCGTGCCAGTCGCGGTTCAGCAGCTGCAGCCCCTGCCCTTCCAGCATGACCAGCCCGTGCTCGAAGACATGGGTCTCGACGCAATGGAAATGCGTGCCCGGCCCGAAGCCCATGATGTTCATCTCGAAATCCATCGAGAGATCGGCAGTGCCGAGCAGGTACTGCCGCCAGCGTCCGCTATCATCGACGCGGCTGACCGGCGTCTCCACCCGGCTGCCGAAGCGGGGCTTCGGCGCGGCGATGCCGGGGGCGACGACGTAGCGGCGCTTCAGCCAGCTCGCCCGCGCAGGGGCGGCGCCGGCGTTGCGGAAGCCATAGGCGGTGCCGCCAGGGATATAGGCGAAGCCGCCGGCCTCCAGCCGCTGGGTGGTGCCACCGGCGGCGACCTCCAGCGTGCCGTCCAGGACGTAGAAGAAGTGCTCCAGCCCGTCGTCCCGCGGCGTGGTGGTGCCGCCACCGGGCGCCACCTCCAACCGGCCTTGCGCGAAGCGGGCGCCCATCAGCGGCGTCGCCTGGAAGAACACCGTGGCATCACGCAGGCCGGGCAGCAGGCTCGGGAACATCCCGTCGGGCGGCAGCACGGCGTAATGCGGGGTGACGATGGTGCGGTTGTGGCCGATGACGCCGGGAGGCACGAAGGCGGGCATGGTCAGGTCGCTCCGGACAGGACACGGGACGACATCTGTTCCACAGCGGCGGCGGCGGCGCAAAGCCATCCCGCCCCGGCTAGCCGGTGAAGCACCCAATCGTCGCCCATGCGCCATCCTCAAGGCTGGAGGCCCTGCAGCGCGATGGCGGCTGCCCGGTCAGTATTGCGGCGAGAGTGGCAGCCGTGCTCCGGCCAAGTCAAACCCCGGCACCGGAGCGGCCGGTTTCAGGCGGTCTCCAGCGCCGCCACGCCGGGCAGGGTCTTGCCTTCCAGCCATTCAAGGAAGGCTCCCCCGGCGGCCGAGACATAGGTCATCCGCTCCGCCACCCCGGCATGCTTCAGCGCCGCGACGGTATCGCCGCCGCCACCGATCGACACCAGCCCGGCGGATTGGGTGAGACCGGCCACCGATGCGGCGATCTCGACCGTCGCCGCATCGAAGGGAGGGGTCTCGAAGGCGCCGACCGGACCGTTCCAGACCAATGTCGCAGCCTGGCGCAGCCGCGCCTCGATCGCCGCCACCGTATCCGGGCCGATGTCGAGCGCCATCATGTCGGACGGCACCGCATCGACCCCGACGGTACGGGTTGGCGCATGCTCGGCGAAGGTGGCGGCGACGACGAGGTCGGACGGCAGCAGGATCTCGCAACGGCCGGACTTCGCCTGCTCCAGGATCTGCCGGGCGGTGTCATGCATCTCGGCTTCCTGCAGCGACTTGCCCATCTTATGGCCCTGCGCCGCAAGGAAGGTATTCGCCATGGCGCCGCCGATGACCAGCACGTCCACCCGCTTCGACAGATTGCCCAGCAGGTCGAGCTTGGTGCTGACCTTGGCGCCGCCGACGATGGCGACCACCGGGCGCTTCGGGCTGCCGAGCGCGGCGTCCAGCGCCTCCAGCTCGGCCTGCATCAGCCGACCGGCATAGCTTGGCAGCAGCCGCGCCACGCCTTCGGTGCTGGCATGGGCGCGATGCGCCGCAGAGAAGGCGTCGTTGACGAAGACATCCGCCAGCTTCGCCAGGCCAGCGGCCAGCGCCGGGTCGTTCTTCTCCTCGCCGGCGTGGAAGCGGGTGTTCTCCAACAGCAGCACCTCGCCATCGGCAAGCTTCGCCACCGCGGCCTCCGCCTCCGGTCCGACGCAGTCGTCGGCGAAGCCGACCGTCCGATCGAGCACGGCGGCGAGCGCCTCGGCCATCGGCCGCAGCGACATCTCCGGCACGCGCTTGCCCTTGGGCCGGTCAAAATGGCTGCAGACGATGACCCGTCCCCCCTTCTCCGCCAGCTCGCGGATGGTGGGGCAAAGCCGCTCGATCCGGGTGCGGTCGGTGATGCGGCCATCCCGCACCGGGACGTTCAGATCGGCGCGCAGCAGCACCCGCTTGCCGCGGGGATCCAGGTCATCGAGCGTGCGGAAACGGGGCATGCGGGCGCGTCCTCCGGCGGTATCATCGTCAGGCCGGGCTAGACCCGGCCAGCTCTCCTGGCGCCGCCATCATGCCAGGCCAAGCCTGGGCATGATGGCGCACGGAGCAATCAGAGCGAGCCGAACAGCGCCGCGGTGTCGCTCATCCGGTTGGAGAAGCCCCACTCATTGTCGTACCAGCTCATCACCCGCGCCATCGCGCCATCAACCACCGCGGTCTGGGTGGCATCGAAGGTGCTGCTGGCCGGGTTGTGGTTGAAGTCGATGCTGACCAGCGGCGCGGTGTTGTAGGCGAGGATGCCCTTCAGCGCGCCCTCGGAGGCCGCCTTCATCGCCGCGTTGATGTCCTCCTTCGTCACGCCTTCCTTCTTCAGGTTCACGTCGAGCGAGACCAGGGAGACATTCGGCGTCGGGATGCGGATGGCGGTGCCGTCCAGCTTGCCCTTCAGCTCCGGCAGCACCAGGCCGACGGCCTTGGCCGCGCCAGTGCTGGTCGGGATGGCGGAGACCGCCGCGGCGCGGGCGCGGTGCAGGTCCTTGTGCAGCGTGTCGACGGTGTTCTGGTCGCCGGTGTAGGCGTGGATGGTGACCATGTAGCCGCGCAGGATGCCGAAATTGTCGTGCAGCACCTTGGCGACCGGCGCCAGGCAGTTGGTGGTGCAGGACGCATTGGAGATGACGGTCATCTCCTTGGTCAGCGTCTGGTGGTTCACGCCATAGACGATGGTCGCATCGGCATTGTCGCCGGGCGCCGAGATGATAACCTTGCGGGCGCCGGCGGTGATCAGCGCCGAGGCCTTTTCCTTGCTGGCGAAGATGCCGGTGCATTCCAGCGCCACGTCGACGCCCTGGAACGGCACCTTGGTCGGGTCACGCTCGGCGCTGACGGTGATCGGCGCATAGGTGCGGCCATTGGCGGTGATGATGATCTTGTTGCCATCGACCGCGACCTCGCCGGGGAAACGGCCATGGACGCTGTCGTAGCGGAAGAGGTGGGCGTTCGCCTCGACGCTGCCGAGGTCGTTGATCGCGATGCATTCCACATCGCTGCGCCCGCTCTCGATCAGGGCCCGCAACACCAGACGCCCGATGCGCCCGAACCCGTTGATGGCGACCTTTACGGCCATGATCGTCGTCCTTTCCCGTATTTCTGTTCGTTTAGCCTAGCCGCTTCTTCACCGCCGCGACCACTGCCTCCGCGGTGATGCCGAAATGCTTGAACAGCGCCTCCGCCGGGGCGCTGGCGCCGAAGCCGGTCATCCCGACGAATACGCCATCCGGCCCCAGCCAGCGTTCCCAGCCGAAGCCGGTCGCCGCCTCGATCCCGACGCGCAATGCACTGCCCAGCACCTGCTCGCGGTAGGAGGCGTCCTGGGCGGCAAAGAGTTCCCAGCACGGCAGGGACACGACCGCAGTGGCGATGCCTTCCGCTTCCAGCGCCGTCCGCGCCGCCAGCGCCAACCCGACCTCGGAGCCGGAGGCGATCAGCGTCGCCTGCCGCGGGCCGGGCGCCTCCTCGACGACGTAGCCGCCGCGGGCGCAGCGGTTCTCGCCCGTGTCGGTGCGGAAAGCGGCGAGGTTCTGCCGCGACAGCGCCAGCACGGTCGGGCCATCGGCGCGCTTCACCGCCAGTTCCCAGCACTCGGCGGTCTCCATCGCATCGCCGGGGCGGAAGACGCAGAGGTTGGGGATGGCGCGCAGCCCGGCCAGCGTCTCCACCGGCTGGTGGGTCGGGCCATCCTCGCCGAGGCCGATGCTGTCATGCGTCAACACATGGATCACCCGCTGGCGCATCAGCGCCGCCAGCCGGATGGCCGGCCGCATGTAGTCGGCGAAGACCAGGAAGGTGCCGGAATAGGGGATGATGCCGCCATGCAGCGCCATGCCGTTCATCGCCGCCGCCATGCCGTGCTCGCGCACGCCGTAGTGGATGTAGCGGCCGGCGAAATTCCCCGGGGTAACGGCGGGGATGCCCTTCACATTGGTATTGTTCGAGCCGGTGAGGTCGGCTGAGCCGCCGACCATCTCCGGCACCGCCGGCACCAGCGCTTCCAGCGCCTTTTGCGAGGCGACACGGGTGGCGAGCTTCGGCTTCTGCTCGGCGGTCTGGATCCGCAACGTGGCCAGCGCCTCATGCCAGGCGTTGGGCAGGCGGCCGGCAATGGCGCGCTCGAATTCCTCGCGCTGCGGATGCCGGGTCAGGCGCTTCAGCCAGGATCGGCGGGTGCCGGCGCTGCGGCGGCCGGCGGCCTCCCACTGGGCGCGGAGGCCATCCGGCACCTCGAAGGGCGGATGGTTCCAACCCAGCGCGCTCTTGGCCGCCGCCGCTTCGGTGGGTCCAAGCGGGCTGCCGTGGCTGCCGGCGGTGCCGGCCTTGGTCGGGGCGGAGAAGCCGATGATGGTCTTGCAGGCCAGCAATGTCGGGCGCCGGCTGCGGCTGGCCCAGAGCATCGCCGCGGCGAGGTCGGCCGGATCATGTCCATCCACCCGCCGCACCGCCCAGCCATAGGCGGCGAAGCGCTTCAGCGTGTCGTCGGTGAAGGAGAGCGCGGTGTCGCCATCGATGGTGATGCTGTTGTCGTCGTAGAGGACGGTCAGCTTCGAGAGTTGCAGATGCCCGGCAAGACTCGCGGCCTCATGGCTGATGCCTTCCTGCAGGCAGCCGTCTCCGGCGATAACCCAGGTGCGGTGATCGACCAGCGACTTGCCGAAGCGCGCCGCCAGCAGCCGCTCGGCCAGCGCCATGCCGACCGCATTGGCGAGCCCCTGGCCAAGGGGGCCGGTGGTGGTCTCGATGCCCGGGTGCTCGCCGTATTCCGGATGACCGGCGGCGGGCGAGTGCAATTGCCGGAACCGCTTGATGTCGTCGATCCCCATGCCCTCCTGCCCGGTCAGGTTGAGCAGCGCGTAGAGCAGCATTGAGCCGTGGCCGGCACTGAGCACGAAGCGGTCGCGGTCGGGCCAGCGCGGATCGGCGGCGTCGAATTTGAGGAATTTGGTGAACAGCGTGGTTGCCGCATCGGCCATGCCCATCGGCATGCCGGGATGGCCGGATTTCGCCTGCTCCACCGCGTCGATCGCCAGCGCCCGGATCGCATCCGCCATCCGCCGCTCTTCCGTCACCGGCCGGGCAAGAAGCGCGGCCTGGGCCGCAAGCGCCGGATTGGGAGCGTCAGGGCTGGGAGCAAGGCTGGCCAAAAGCGGGTCCTCCTGATGGCCCCGCCCTATAAGGCTGGGGGCCACAGGCGGCAACCCGGCGGAAGCCCCCGCAGCCGTGGCCATCATGCGCCTGAGCGGATTGCGTTCAGGTCTGAACGCCCATCCGTCGCAGCCTGCCGTTCGCAGAGCAAACCCATGCTCCGAGATGCTTACGCCCCCATCGCCATCCGCGCTGGAGCGTGATTGCTTGAGGTTGGAACAACCGAAAGCGCAAATCACGCGGCCAATCAACACGACTGAAGTCTGATCGCTTCAGCGGGAAGCAATCAGACCCCAAAGCAATTTCAGGCTGACCGAACCGGTCAGCCTGAGAGTCAAGCTCCAGAATATTTTTATTACGGAACATTTCCCCTGGCTGCTTCCGGTCAGCGTGAAGCCGCTCTAGCGACAGAGGCGCGATATCGCCAAGGTCAGATCGTCCGGGTCATAGGGCTTGGCCAGCACCGGCACGCCGGCATGGCCTGGCGGCAATCCCTCCGCGCCATAGCCGGTAGCGACGACGAAGGGCACACCGCGCGCCAGCAGCGCATCTGCGACCGGAGTCGAAGTCTCGCCAGCCAGATTGAGGTCGAGCACCGCGACATCCGGCAAGTCCTGGTCGATCAGCCCCAGGGCTTCCGCCACGGTCGCAGCCGGACCGATGACCTTGGCCCCGGCATCGAGCAGGGCATCTTCCACAAGCATGGCGACCAGCGCCTCGTCCTCAACCACAAGAATCCGTCTGCCCGTCAGCCGCGTCATGCCGTCGTCCTTCCCTGCGCCGCCCGGTGCCGGCTCGTCGCCGGGCCGTGCCGGCGCAAGGCGAAACCGGACTGCCGGCACTGCGATTCAAAAATCAGTAGCCGGCCATGAGCCGGACCGGGACTTGGCCACGCGCCTCTTGTTCCCGCCTTCCAGTATAATGCCGTGGACCGGCCCTCACGGATCATTAGGTATCACTTCTCCTGGGGCTGATAGAAACATATTCACTTTTTCGTGATGATGCCATAATCCAGCCGATTGTCATGGACTTTTCCGATTGCCCAGGATCATGTCGAAACCACATTGGAATCGGCTGGCCGATGCGCCGCCTACGCATCTCGCTCTGACGACGGGCGCCGCCCCCCACCAGACCAGGTGGCTGACAAGGAAGCGTTAACGTCCATCTGCTAGAAGGTCGGCACGGCTCCGCGCTCCGTGGCGCGCGCCAGGAAGGAGTCCCTGGACCGTGGCCCCCAAGGTCTTGCGCGGATCATGCTGCTCAGCCATCGCGCCGGTCCTGAATGGTTGTCGTCAGCCGCGCCACACAACTCAGTACCCCGTCGGACCGGCAAAGCTCGATCTGCCAGACATGAAGTGTCCGACCGATCCTTATAGGCCTGCACACCGCCTCGACCAGGTCACCGACCTGCACCGCAGCAAGATGGCTGGCATTTATCTCAATCCCCACGCAAGCCTTGCCTGGCTCGACGCACATGAGGCTGCAATACGACCCCAAGGTTTCGGCGAGCACCACGCTGCACCCACCATGCAGAAGCCCGAAAGGCTGGATGTGGCGGGAATCAACGGGCATTGTCGCCCGCGCGAAATCCGGACCGATCTCACTCAGCTGTATACCCAGCAGCCCAGGCAGGGTCTGCGCGTGTTTGGCCGTGAATTCTTCCAGCGATACCTGTTGCTTCCAGATCCTTGCCGCCAAGTCGAACCCCTACCCCGACGCCATTATCCCACTTGCGACAGCATGCCGCCGGCCTCGCCGCTGTCAATGCAACCCGTCCTGGCCATCTCCGGGCAGCTTCGCGCGATGGTTGACCTTGCCGTGAGACACCCGCTAGGGA
This sequence comes from Siccirubricoccus deserti, assembly GCF_014283215.1. GTDB lineage: Bacteria > Pseudomonadota > Alphaproteobacteria > Acetobacterales > Acetobacteraceae > Siccirubricoccus > Siccirubricoccus deserti. Next base: position 50,509 of record NZ_JACOMF010000022.1, on the reverse strand, counting down.
GAGGGTGACTAATGGCGTCGTGGTCATTCGTCGGACGGGATTCGGCCGGGGTTTCCACCGGCTTCTCCCCACCGCCGTCCCCGGCGCGTATGGCAACGCGTATCGAGGCAGCAGGCACATCGACATTGCGCGTCATCCTCGACGTTTCGCGCCTGCTGTTCAGCGTCAGCCGTGCCACGCCATCCGGCATCGACCGGGTCGAGATGGCCTATGTCCGGCACTGGTCGGCGCAGCCCGAAGCCGAGTGCGGCTTCGCTGCCCAAAGCCTCTGGGGCTGGTTCGCCGCCGTCGACCGCGCCGCGCTCGGGGAGTTGGCTGCCACCCTGTCCGAGGCCTGGACCCTTGGCGGAACCTCCGCCGGCCCTACGGCGGCGCCCGCCCTGCGCCGGGCCCGCGGCCTGGCGGTCGCGATGCAGGCGCGGCTGGCGACAGGCGGCGGCCGGCGCCAACTGGCCGACCGGCTCGGCCACCGGCACCGCCCGATCTTCCTCATCGCCTCCCATCACGCGCTGGATTCCACGCCGCGGCTGGCGGCGCTGCGTCAGGCCGGCGCCCGCCTCGTGCCCTTCGTCCACGACCTGATTCCGCTGACCCACCCTGAATACACCCGCCCGCTGCAGGTCCGCCGGCACATGGCGCGGGTGGCGACGATCGTCGCGCTGGCGGATGGCATCATCGTCAATTCGGCGGCGACGGCGCAGCAGCTGCAACCGTGTTTCGGCCGTGCGCGGCGCGGCATGCCGCCGCTGCAGGTGGCCCCGCTCGGCATCGAGCGGATGGCGCCGCCGTTAGGCGGGCTGCCGACCGAGCCCTATTTCGTCTGCCTCGGCACCATCGAGCCGCGCAAGAACCACCTGCTGCTGCTGCAGCTCTGGCGCGGCCTGGTGGCGCGACTCGGACCGCGCGCACCGCGCCTGCTGCTGATCGGCCGGCGTGGTTGGGAGAATGAGCACATTCTCCGCATGCTGGACCGCTGCACCAGCCTGCGCGGGACGGTGCAGGAGCTTGGCGCCCTGCCGGATGCCCCGGCACGCCGCCTGCTCGCCGGCGCCCGTGCGCTGCTGTTCCCGAGTTTCGCTGAAGGCTACGGCCTGCCGCTGGCCGAGGCGTTGGCGCTCGGCGTGCCGGCCATTGCCGCCGATCTGCCGGCGCTGCGCGAGGTTGGCGGGGCGGTGCCCGACTACCTCGATCCGGCCGATGGCGCCGCCTGGGGCCGGGCCATCCTCGACTACGCCACGCCGGGCAGCGCCGCGCGGGCGGCCCAGCTCCGCCGGCTCGAATCCTGGCAGCCGCCGGGGTGGGAGGCGCATTTCGCCGCGGTGGACCGCCTGCTCGACCGGGTTGCCGGCGCGCCGCTGGGGCAGCCCGGTGTCGCCCCGGCGCCCCGCTCCGCCCGCCCGCGCCAGCCGGCCGCCGCCCCGGCATGACGTCACGCCCCGAGCCGCGACCCCGGCGCCGGGCCGAGAGCCCCATCGCCATTCTCGGCGCGGCCTGCCGGCTCCCCGGCGCGCCGGACCTCGGCGCCTTCTGGCGGCTGCTGGCGGCCGGCCGCGACGCCGTCACCACAGTGCCGGCGGAGCGCTTCAGCCGCGACTTCTTCGCCCATCCGCGGCGCGGCGAGCCGGGCAAGTCCTACACCTTCGCCGCCGGCGTGCTGGACGACATCCGCGGCTTCGACCCCGCCGCCTTCGGCATCTCCCCCCGCGAAGCGGCGGAGATGGACCCGCAGCAGCGGCTGCTGCTGGAAGTGGCGCATGAGGCGCTGGAGGATGCCGGCTGGCTGCCCTCGCGCCTCGCCGGCAGCGGCATCGGCGTGTTCATCGGCGCCTCGCTGACCGACTACGGCGACCTGCGCCAAGCCGATGCCGCCGCCGGCGACCGCTATTTCATGACCGGCAGCGCGCTGTCCATCCTGGCCAACCGCATCGGCAACGTCTTCGACCTGCGGGGGCCGGCGCAGACCATCGACACCGCCTGCTCCTCTTCGCTGGTCGCGCTGCACTGGGCCTGCGAGGCGCTGCGCGCCGGACGGCTGCCGGCGGCGCTGGTCGGCGGCGCCAACCTGCTGCTCTCGCCCTTCCCCTTCATCGGCTTCGCCCGCGCCGGCATGCTCTCCCCGCTCGGCCGCTGTCACGCCTTCGGCGCCCGCGCGGATGGCTATGTCCGGGCGGAAGGCGCCGGCCTCGTCGTGCTGAAGCGGCTGGACGATGCGCTGGCCGATGGTGACCAGATCCGCGCCGTCATCCTCGGCACCGGCGTCAACGCCGCCGGCCGCACCCTCGGCCTCTCGCTGCCCAGCCAGGCGGCGCAGGCGGCGCTGATTGAGCAGGTGATGACGGAGGCCGGCGTCGCCCCCGACCGGATCGGCTATTTCGAGGCGCATGGCACCGGCACGCCGATCGGCGACCCGCTGGAGGCGGCGGCGATCGGCGCCGCCATCGGCCGGCGCCGCCGGCGGGCCGATGGCGCCGAGGCCGTCCCGCTGCCGATCGGCTCGGTGAAGACCAATATCGGCCATACCGAGCCGGCCTCCGGCATCGCAGGGCTGCTGAAGGCGCTGCTGGTGCTGGAGCACGGGCGCATCCCGCCCTCGCTGCACCATGAGGTGCCGAATCCGGAGATCGATTTCGCCGGGCTCGGCCTGCGCGTGCCGACCCGGCTGGAGCCGGTGCCCCGGCGCGGCCGCGCCGTCGTCGGGGTCAACAGCTTCGGCTTCGGCGGCACCAACGCCTGTGTCCTGCTGACGGCCGCCCCTACGGCCCGGCGGCGGGAACCGGTGCACGACCAGATACCGGCCCCACTGCCGCCGCTGCTGATCTCGGCCCGCAGCGCGGCCGGGCTGAAGACGCTTGCCGGGCAATGGCACGACCTGCTGCTGGGCGCGCCCGCGGCCAGGCTCCCGGCGCTGCTGCGTGGCGCCGCCCGCTACCGGGAGTTGCAGCCGCACCGGCTGGCACTGCGCGACACGGATCCCGCCGCCATCGCCGAGCAGCTGGCGCTGTGGCGCGCCGGGGCGCCCGCCCGGGCGACCGCCGGCATCGCCCCGCGCGGCGCGGGGATCGCCTTCGTGTTCAGCGGTAATGGCGCCACCTGGCCCGGCATGGCGGTCGCCAGCCTGGCCGCCAACGCCGCCTTCCGCGCCGGGGTCAAGGAGGCGGATGCGGCGCTGGCGCCGCTGCTCGGCTGGTCGGTCGCGGAACGCCTCGGCGCCGGCACCGGCGAAGCTGCGCTGGCCGCCACCGAGGTTGCCCAACCGCTGCTCTTCGCCGTGCAATGCGGCATCGTCGCGGCGTTGGCGGAGCAGGGCATCCAGCCCGCCCTCTGCCTCGGCCATTCGGTCGGCGAGGTAGCGGCGGCCCACGCCGCCGGGCTGCTCGACCTGCCGACCGCCGCCCGAATCATCCACGCCCGCAGCCGGCACCAGGCGCGCACCCGCGGACACGGCGCCATGGCGGCGCTCGGTCTGGCCGCCGAGCCGGCGCTTGGTGTCCTCGCCGAACTCAGCCCCGGGCTCGAGATCGCCGCCATCAACGCGCCCGATGCGGTCACCGTCGCCGGGCCGGTCAACGCCCTGCGCGCGCTGGCCGAGGTCGCCGCCGCGCGGGGCTGGAGCTTCATCCCGCTCGGCCTGGACTACGCCTTCCACAGCGCCGCCATGGACCCGCTGCACGACGGGCTGCTGGAGGAGCTGGACGGCGTCGGGGCCATCGGGCCGCGGGTGCCCTTCATCTCCACGGTCACCGGCGCGGCGCTGTCGGCCGCTGACTGTGACGCGGCCTATTGGTGGCGCAACCTGCGCCAGCCAGTGCGCTTCCAGACCGCGGTAACGGCGGCGGCCGAGGCCGGCCCGGTGCTGTTCCTCGAGATCGGCCCCAACCCGATCCTGCAGAGCTACATCCGCGACGGGCTGCGCGCCGCCAATGCCACCGCCGGCGTCGCCGGCACCCTCTCCCGCCGGCAGGAGACCGCGGCCAATCCGGGCGACCCCTTCCCGGCCATCGCCGATCGTGCCTTCGTCCAGGGCGCCGACCCGCGCCAGGGCCCCGCCTTCCAGGGTGCGGCGGAACGGCGCGGCTTGCCACGCACCCCCTTTGACCGCCAGCCGCATTGGTACGCCCCCTCCACCGAGGCCACGCTGCTGGCGGCGCCGTTGCCCGAGCACCGGCTGCTCGGCTTCCGCCGTGGCCGGGAGCCAGGGCTCTGGACCATGCATCTGGACACCGCGCTGGAGCCCTGGCTGGGCGACCATCTTTTGGCCGGGGAGGCAGTGCTGCCGGCGGCGGCGATGCTCGACATCGCTCTGGCCGCCGCCGCCGCCTGGCTTCCGGACGGCATGGCGCTGGAGTTGCGCGATGTCGCCCTCCACCACCTCCTGCCGCTGGACGCCGGCCGCGCCCGCGAGTTGCGCGCCACCCTCGATGCCGAGGGCCACTTCACCTTGAGCAGCCGCAGACGGCTGGCGGACGACCCCTGGACCCTGCATGCCGAGGCCCGCGCCGCGGCCCTGCCCCGGCTGCCGGAGCGCCCCGAGGAGGCTCCGGTGGCCGGGCGCCGGCTGGACGGCCGGGCGCTGGTCGGCCTCGCCGCCAGTGCCGGCCTTGGCTACGGGCCGGCCTTCCAATCGGTCGAGCAGCTGGTGGTCGATACCGCAACCGGCGCTGCCCAGGTGTGGCTGCGGCGGCCGGAGGCGGCGCCGCCCGATGCCGGCTTCCTGCTGCATCCGGCCCGGCTCGACGGCGCCTTCCAGGGGCTGATCGGCCTGCTGGCGGAAACCCCGGCGGAGGCCGGGACCGGGCTGGTGCCGGTCCGCTTCGACCGGCTGGTGTTCCACCGCGGCGCCGCGCCCATTGCCACCGCCGCCATCCGCCTGACCTCGCGCGGTGAGCGCAGCGCCGCCGCCGACCTGGTGCTGCGGGATGCCGCCGGCGCCACGGTCGCCATCATCGAGAGCTGCCGGCTCGGCCGCATCCGCCTGCCCGGGCGGGATCGGGCGGTCGATTCAGCCTTCCGCTTCGCCCTGGTGCCAACGCTGCCCGGGCCTGGGTGGGAGGCACCTGAGCGGATCGACATCGGCGCCGCCCTGACCGCGGCGCGGCAGCGCGCCGCGGCGCTCGACCTCGGCGAGGCGGGGCTGCTGCTGGAAGGCTTCTGCGCCGCCGCAGCCCATGCGGCGCTGTCGCTGGCCCCGGCCACGGGCCCTTATGCCCGCGCCCTGCTGGAGGATCTGGCGGAGGATGGGCTGGCGGTCCGCGGGCCGCTTGGCTTGCGTCCGGTGCCGGCACCGGACCTGCCGCCGGCGGTCGAAATCTGGCAGCAGGTCTGGCTGGAACAGCCCGGCCTGGCGCCGGATCTGGCCTGGCTGGCGCTGGCCGCGGAACGGCTGCCGCAGCTGCTCACCCAATGGCCGGTGACGGAGGACAACGGCCAAGCCACCGCACCGCCCGCCGCCGCCGCCGGACTCGGCCGGCTGGCGACGGTGCTGGCCGAGGCAGCGGCGTCCATCGCCGCATCCTGGCCGCGCAGCCGGCCGCTGCGGGTGCTCGAAGTCGGCGCGGCGCCCGGGCCGGCGACGGCACGGCTAGCGGCCGTCCTGGCCGCATCCGGCCGGCGCATTCTCTATTGCGCGGCGGCGCTGCCCGGCCAGCCAGCCCCCGCCGCCCCGCGCGAGGCGGCCGGGCTGGAATACAGCGCCGCAGTCTGGGATCCGCAGGGGCAGGAGCCGCCGCCAATCGTCGCCGACCTGGTCATCGGCCTCTGCGCCGGCGCCCGGCTGCGCGGTGGCGCGCTTCTGCCGGCGGCGCTGCGCCAGGTTGTCGCCCCCGGCGGGGCGCTGCTGCTGGTGGAGCCGCTGCCTGGCCGGCTGTGGAATTTCTGCTGCGGCCAGAACCCCTCCTGGTGGGTCACGCCGGGCGGCGCCTCGCCGCTGCCTGGGGCCGAGGCCTGGGACGCTGCATTGGCAGAGGAGGGCTGGGAGGCCGCGGCGATCGAACGGCTGGACGCGGCGCCCTGGCCGGCGGTGCTGATCGGTGCCCGCGGCCCGACCGGCGCCGAGGTGCTGGCGGCGCCGAAGCTGCGCCGCGTCGCGCTCTTCGCCGATGCCGGCGCTGCCGGGCTGAAACGCGCCGTCACCGCCGCCCTGCAGGCGCGCGGCGCCAGCGTGACCGCGGTCGAGTTGGCCGATGCTGCCGCTGTGCCGCCCAAATCCCTGCAAGGCACGCTGGTCGTCGCCCTGGCGACCGGCGGCGACGCCCCAGCCGAGTTGGCCGGAACACTGGCCGGGCTGGCGTGCCTCGCCGCGGCGGCCGAGGGCAGTGCGGCGGGCTTCGCCATCGTCACCCGCGGCGGCCAGCAGCCGGAGCCGGGCGGTGGGCATGAGCCGCAGGCGGCCGCCAGCTTCGCCCTCGGCCGGGTGCTGGCGAATGAGCATCCAGGGCTGCGGCCGCGGCGGATCGACCTCTGCCCCGCCCTGGCGCCGGAGGCCGCGGCGCGCCGCCTCGCCACCGAGTTGCTGAACGATGGCGACAGCGAGCCGGAGGTGACCCTGACCTCCGCCGGCCGGCTGGTGCCCCGGCTGCGTGCCGGGTTGCCGCCGGCGCCGCCGCAGGGTGGGCCGCTCGGCCTGCAGGTGCCGGTGCCGGGACAACTCGGCAGCCTGCATTGGGCACCGCTGACCCTGCCGGCGCCCGGCCCGGGGGAGGTGCTGCTGCGGGTCGAGGCGGCGGGGTTGAATTTCCGCGACGTAATGTGGGCACTCGGCCTGCTGCCGGAGGAGGCGCTGCTGCCGGGCTTCACCGGCCCCGGCCTCGGCATGGAATGCGCCGGCGTGGTCGAGGCGGTGGGCGAGGCGGTCGCGCTCAGGCCCGGCGACCGGGTCTTCGGCATCGCCCCTGCGGCGCTCGCCACCCATGCGCTGACCCGGGCCGAAGCGCTGGCGCCGCTGCCGGCCGGCATCGAGGCCGCCGCCGCGGCGACCGTCCCCGTCGCCTTCCTCACCGCCGTCCATAGCCTCGAGGAGTTGGCTCGGATCGAGCCCGGGGAGCGGGTGCTGATCCATGGTGGCGCCGGCGCCGTCGGGCTCGCGGCCTTGCAGGTGGCGCTGGCGCATGGCGCCCGCGTCGCCGCCACTGCCGGCACGCCTGCCAAGCGGGCCTTCCTGCGTGCCGCCGGCGCCGAGCTGGTGCTGGACAGCCGGGATCCCGGCTTCGCCGATGCGCTACGGGCGCATTGGCCGGATGGCGTCGATGTGGTGCTGAACTCCCTGGCTGGCGAGGCGATGGAACGTTCGCTTGGCCTGCTCCGCCCCTTCGGCCGGTTCATCGAGCTGGGCAAGCGCGACTTCGCCGAGGGGCGCCGGGTGCCGCTGCGCCCGCTGCGTCGCAACGCCACCTGGTTCGCGGTGGATGTGGACGAGTTGCCGCGCGCCCGTCCGGAGCATGCCGCACGGCTGCTGGCCGGCATCGCCAACCGGCTCTCCACCGGCAGCTTCCGCCCGCTGCCGGCCATCGAACACGCCGCCACCGAGGTGGAGGCCGCCTTCCGTACGCTCCAGGCCAGCAGCCATATCGGTAAGCTGGTGATCCGCGCGCCGGCGGTCTCGGCGCCGCTGTGGCGTGGTGCGCCGATCCAGCAGGCGGCCCGTGGAACGGTGGTGGTGATCGGCGGCACCCAGGGCTTCGGCGCCGCCGCGGCGCGCTGGCTGGCGGCGCAGGGCGTCCATCATCTGGCGCTGCTCTCGCGCCGCGGCCCGGCCGCGCCGGGCGCCGATGCGCTGCTGCGCGACCTCGCCGCCCGTGGCGCGGCCGCCACGCTGCACGCCTGCGACGCTACCGACCCTGACGCGCTCTGCCGCACCCTGCAATCCTTGCGCGCCAGCATGCCGCCGATCCGCGGCGTGGTGCATGCGGCCGCGGTGCTGGCCGATGGCGCCGCCGCGGTGCTTGACCCCGCTCGCGCCGCGCCGGTGCTCGCCGCCAAGCTGTCGATTGCCGAGAATCTTGACCGGGCAACGGCCGAGGACCCGCTGGCGCTGTTCCTGCTGTTCTCCTCGGCGACGGTCGCCATCGGCAACCCTGGCCAAGCCGCCTATGTCGCCGCCAATGCGGCGCTGGAGGCGCTGGCCCGCCGCCGCCGCGCCGCCGGCCGGCCTGCGATGGCCATCGGCTGGGGGCCGATCGCCGATGCCGGGATGCTGGCCGGCGACGCCGCGACGCTTGAGATCCTGCGCCGCCGCCTCGGCACCACGCCAATGACCGCGGAGGCGGCGCTCAGCGCCCTACCGGCGCTGCTCGCCACCGACGCCACCTCGATCGGCCTGGCCCGCATCTCCTGGGCCGAAGCCGGCCAAGCCCTGGCGCTGCTGGCCGAGCCTGCCTTCGAGGCGGTGCGCGCCGCCGCCCCGCCGAGCGCCGATGCCGCCGATCTCCGCGCCCGGCTGCGCACGGCCAGCGAAGCGGAGGCACTGACCCTGTTGCGGGAGACGCTGGTGACGGAGCTCTGCCGCATCCTGCGGCTGCCGCCGCCCGCGGTCACCGCCGATGCGCCGCTGGCCGGGCTCGGCCTCGACAGTTTGGGGGGGATGGAGTTGCGCACCGCGCTCGAGCAGCGGCTCGGCCTGCCGGTGCCGCTCGGCGCGGTGACGGATACGCTGAGCGTCGACGGCCTCGCCCGCCGCATCGCCGAGACGGTACGGGACACGAGGCCAGAGGCCGATGTGGCGGCGATGATCGCGGCACATGAGCCGCCGCCGGCGGATGGGCTGGAGGTCGCGGCATGACCCAGGGCTTCGGCCTTTCCGCCACCGCCCGCACGGCGCTGCTGCACCGGCTGTCGAAGCGCCGCGCCGAGGCGGAGGCTGGCCCGGCCGAAAGCCCGGGCCGCGACCTCGCCACCCTGCCCGGCATCCGCGACCTCGAGATGGTGCGGGAGGCGGGCGAGGCGCTTGGCCTGGAGAGCCCTTATTTCCGCCCGCATGACGGCATCGCCGGCGCGCACAGCAGCATCGGCGGCCGGGATTTCGTGAATTTCGCCTCCTACAACTACCTCGGGCTGAATGGCGATGCCCGCGTCGCGGCGGCGGCCAAGGCAGCAATCGACCGGCATGGCGTCTCCGCCTCCGCCTCCCGCCTCGCTTCCGGCGAGCGGCCGGTGCATGCGGCGCTGGAGACGGCACTCGCCGCGCATTACGGCGCCGAGGCTTGCCTCGCCTTCGTCAGCGGCCATGCCACCAATGTCACCGTGGTCGGACATCTGCTCGGGCCGCGCGATCTGGTGGTGCACGACCAGCTCATCCACAACTCCGTCGCCGAGGGGGCTCGGCTGTCCGGCGCCCGCCGCATCGCCTTCCCGCACAATGACTGGCAGGCGGCGGAACGCGAGCTGATCGCCCATCGCCGCCGCCACGGCCGCGCCCTGCTGGTGATCGAGGGGCATTACAGCATGGATGGCGACCTGCCGGCGCTGGAGCACTTCACCACCCTCGCCCGCCGGCACGACGCGCTGCTGATGGTCGATGAGGCGCATTCGCTCGGCGTGCTGGGCGCCACCGGACGTGGCATCGCCGAGCAATGCAATGTCGCAGCCGACCAGGTCGATATCTGGATGGGCACGCTCTCCAAGACGCTCTCGGCCTGCGGCGGCTATATCGCCGGGCGGCAGCGGCTGATCGACCTGCTGCGGCATTCAGCGCCAGGCTTCGTCTACTCAGTCGGCTTGGCCCCGCCGCTGGCGGCGGCGGCGCTGGAATCGCTGCACATCCTGCATGCCGAGCCCTGGCGGGTGGCGGCGCTGCAGGCCAATGCGCAGCTCTTCCTCAGCCTGGCCCGCGCCGCCGGCTTCGACACCGGCGGCTCGGCCGGGCTCGGGATCGTGCCGGTCATCCTCGGCAGTTCGGTGCTGGCCGCCCGCATGGCGGCGGCGCTGTTCGAGGCGGGGGTGAATGTCCAGCCCATCCTCTTCCCGGTGGTGCCGGAGCGCTCGGCGCGGCTGCGCTTCTTCCTCTCTGCCGAGCACAGCGCCGAGGATATCGGCCAAGCGATCTCGGCCATGGTCGCGGCGCGCGACGGCGCCGCGGCGTTACGGCTCAAGGCGTCCTGAGCGGGTGCGGATCGCGCTGCTGACCCTCGAGAGTGCGTTGAGCGCGGCCGCGGTCGGCGCCTTCCTGCGCGACCACGGCAGCGGCGTGGCGCTGATCGGCCGGTCGGTGCTGTTCCGGCCCGGCGCTGGTGGACCGCTGCGGCAGGCGTGGCGGCACCTGCGGCGCTCCGGTCCACGGCTGCTGCCCTATCTCTGGGTGAATTACGGGCTGCCGGATCTGCTGGGCAGGCTGCGCCGGCGGCTCGGCCAGCCAGGCGACCTCGCCCGCTTCGCCCGGCGGCGCGGCATTCCGCTGGTCGAGGTGGCGGAGGTCAATGCGCCATCCTTTCGCGAGGCGCTGCGCCAAGCCCGCGCCGACATCATCGTCACCTTCCATTTCGACCAGATCCTCAGTGCCGAGACCCTGGCAGCGGTGCCGTTCGGCGGAGTGAACCTGCATCCCTCGCTGCTGCCGCACCATCGCGGGCCGGTGCCGACCATCTGGGCACGGGCGGAGGTGCCGACACGCTTCGGCGTGACGGTGCACCGGCTGGCGCCACGGATCGATGCCGGCGCCATACTGGCGCAGCGAGCGGTGGCGCTGGCGGAGCGCAGTACCGCCTCGGCCGCGGCACGAGCGCTGCACGCCGCCGGGGTGCCGCTGCTGGCTTCCACCCTGCATGCGCTGGCCGGAGGCGCCGCGCCCGCCAGGGAGGTCATCCCCCTGCCCTATTGCCCCTTCCCGTCCCCCGCCGTGCTGCGCGCCGCCGCGGCGCAGGGCGGGCTGGTCGATGCCGCCGACCTGCGGGCCGCGCTTGGCGTGCGGGCATGACCAGCCTCAGCCGGCTGACCGCCGCCGTCAGCTCCGATGCGAAGTTGAGCGCCTGCGCCGCGTCAGGGCAGCCGCCGCGCCGCTTCCTGTTCCTCCAGGGGCCGATCAGCCCCTTCTTTGCCGAAGTCGCCGCCGGGCTCCGGGCGCTCGGCCATGCCACCTTCCGCATCAACCTCTGCCTGGGCGACCGGCTGTTCTGGCGGGGCGGCGAGGTGGCGGAGTTCCATGGCAGGCCGGCGGAGTGGCCGGGCTTCATCGGGGATTTCCTCGACCGCGAGGCGATCACCGATCTGGTGCTGCTCGGCGAGCAGCGGCCGCGCCACCGCGAGGCGATCGCCGCCGCCCGGGCGCGCGGCATTGCCGTGACGGTAACCGATTTCGGCTATCTCCGCCCCGATTGGGTGGTGCTGGAGCGCGACGGCATGGGTCCGGCCAGCCGCTTCCCGCGCTCGCCGGAGGCGATTCGGGCGCTGGCCGCGGCCTGTCCGCCGCCCGACTTCAGCCCGCGCTTCGCCGAGAGCTTCCCCTTGCAGGCGCGCTGGGACATGGCCTTCCACCTGGCTTCGCTGCTGCCCTGGCGCTTCCGCCATTATGAGAGCTGGCTGCTACACTCGCCGATCCCGGCCTATCTCGGCACCGGCCTGCGCCTGCTGCTGCGGCGGCGCGCGACCCGGCAGGACCGCGCCCGGATCGCGGCGCTGGCAGGCCACGGGCCGCTCTATCTCTTCGCCATGCAGATGGAGAATGACTTCTCCATCCGCGCCTATTCCCGCTTCGACGACAATGACAGCGCCATCGCCGAGGTGGTTGGCAGCTTCGCCCGCGGCGCCGCGGCGGATGCGCATCTGCTGGTGAAGGTGCATCCGCTCGACCCCGGGCTGAAGCGCTGGGGCCGCCGCATCCGGCGGATCGCCGCCGCGGCCGGAGTCGCAGGGCGGGTGCATTTCCTCGGGGGGGCGCTGCCGATGGATGAGGCGATCCTCGCCTGCCATGGCGTGCTCACCATCAACAGCACGCTCGGGGTGCGCGCCATCGCCCTTGGGCGGGCGATGCGGGTGCTCGGCCAGGCGCTGTACGACGTGCCGGGGCTGGTCTGGCAAGGCAGCACGGACGCCTTCTGGCAGGAGGCGCCGCCGCCGGATGCCGGGCTGGCCGAGGCATTCCTACGGGCAGTCGCCGGCTGCCTGCATGTCCGCGGCGGCTATTACGCCCGACCGGGGCTGGATGCCGCGGTTTCCGCCACGGTGCGGCGGCTGCACCTCGACGTCATCAACCTGCCGATGCCGGCGGGGGCGTGATCGAGGCGGGCCGCACCACCGACGAATGCTGTCAGGCCTGGCCCGGCGCGGCCGGACGGGCGCCCAGCAGATGGGCGATGGCATAGACCAGGTCGGAGCGGTTCAGCGTGTAGAAGTGGAACTCGTCGACGCCATTGGCCTGCAGCAGCCGCACCTGCTCCGCCGCCACCACCGCGGCAACCAGGCGACGGGTATCGGCATCCTCCTCCAGCCCCTCGAACAGCCGGCCCATCCACTCCGGCACGCCGGCGCCGCACATGGCGGAGAATTTCTTCATCTGGACGAAGTTGGACACCGGCATGATGCCGGGCACGATCGGCACGGTGATGCCGGCCGCGGCACAGCGGTCGAGGAAGCGCAGGTAGGTGTCGGTATCGAAGAAATACTGGGTGATCGCCCGGGTCGCCCCGGCGTCGATCTTGCGCTTCAGGTTGTCGAGGTCATGGCCGGCCGATTGCGCCGTCGGGTGGGTCTCGGGATAGGCCGCGACGCTGATCTCGAAGGGTGCGACGCGGGCCAGGCCGGCGACCAGGTCGGCGGCATAGGCGTAGCCTTCCGGGTGCGGCTCGTAGCGCTCCACCCCGGCGGGGGCATCGCCGCGCAGGGCGACAATATGGCGTACCCCGGCGTCCCAATAGGCTCGGGCGACGTCATCCACCTCGCCGCGCGGGGCGCCGACGCAGGTCAGATGTGCTGCCGGGGTCAGGCTGGTCTCGCGGATGATGCGGGCGACCGTCGCATGGGTGCGCGCCTGGGTGGTGCCACCCGCCCCATAGGTGACCGAGACGAAGCGGGGCTGCAGCGGCTCCAGCCGGCGGATACAGGCCCAGAGCTGGGCCTCCAGCGCTTCAGTGCGCGGCGGGAAGAATTCGAAGGACAGCTTCGGGGCCGGCAATTCGGCCAGATTCGGCAGGCCGCCGACCCGCGGGCCGGTCAGCCAGCGCTGGAGCGTTCCGGTAGCAGGGTGAAGGGTCTGATCCATGGCGGGGAAATGCCGTCTTCTTGTCACGATCGCAAGCGTTGGTTCGGGTTACGTGTTGTGGCGTTACGGAAACGCGGCAAAAAGTGTTAAAGGCCCGCAACCGGTGTCGTCGCGGCACAGCAGGCGGCCAGGGCCGCAGGTTGGAAACGGCAGATTGCGCACCAGATTATGACCTGACCCGCAGCCCTAGGTGGACGTCAGGCGCAGGCAGGCTATCTGGTGGCGTGGATCTGATGGCGGGGCCGTCCGGTGTGCGCCAGCAGGCATGATTTATGATAGGCTGAGCGCGGCGCCCTGGGATCGGTACCGCGACCGGTTCGCTGGGTATCGTTCCTGGTAGGTCGGGAGGCATGTGCCGGCGCTTCCCCCACCCGAGGCATGAGGGCTCCGCCGCAGATGCGTCTTTCGTCGCTGACCATCCCGCTCCTCGCCGTGACCCTCGCCGGGTCGCTGCTGGCTGGCTGCGCCACCCGCCCCGACCCTTCGGACCCGGATGAGGTGGCGGAATTCCGCCAGACCAATGACCCGGCCGAGCCCTTCAACCGAGCCATGTACGACGTCCACCAGGGCATCGACCGGGTCGTGCTACGGCCGGTCGCCGTCGCTTATCGGGATGTTGTGCCGCAGCCGGTGCGCACCGGCGTCCGCAATCTGCTGGGCAATCTGCGCACCCCGGTGATCCTCGCCAACGACATGCTGCAGGGCGAGCCACGCCGTGCCGGTGACACGCTCGGCCGCTTCATCATCAACAGCACCCTCGGCATTGCCGGCATCTTCGACGTGGCGGCCAGCCATTTCGGCGTGCGCGGCCATGCCGAGGATTACGGCCAGACCCTTGCGGTCTGGGGGATGGGCGAAGGGCCGTATCTGTTCATCCCGGTGCTCGGCCCGTCCAATCCGCGCGACCTGGCCGGCTTCGGCATGGGCATTGCCGGTGATCCGCTGACCTGGGTGGGCCAGGGTGTCGCCGTGGATGTGCTGACCGGGACCCGCGCCGGTGTTACGGTGGTGGACACGCGCGAAAGCCTGATCAATACGCTGGACGATGTGGAACGCACCTCGCTAGACCCCTACGCCACGCTGCGCAGCGCCTATCGCCAGCGGCGCAATGCCGAGATCCGCAACAGCAACGACATCATTGCGCCGCCGGCCGCAGGTGGCACCGGCTACAGCGTGGGAACCGGGGTCGAGCCTTAGCGCTGGCCGGAACGTGACAACAGCCTGGCAGCCGGACCGGGCCCGGAGAGATATTTGACCATGACCAGCCTTGTTCGCCGGAGCCTGCTTGGCTCCCTTGCCGTTCTCGCCATTGCCGGCCCGGCTTCAGCGCAGGACACCAACCGCGCCACCGCCTTCATCCAGGCCACCGGGCAGGAGCTTGTGGCGGCGGTGAACGATACCCACTCCGACCTCGCGACCCGCCGGCAGAAGGTAGCGGCAGTGCTGCGCCGCGCGGTCGACATCGAGGGTGTCGGCCGCTTCATTCTCGGCCGCTGGTGGCGTCAGGCCAGCGCGCAGGAGCAGCAGGAATATCTGAAGCTGTTCGAGGAGACGCTGATCCGCAACCTCTCGGCCCGCTTCGGTGAGTACCAGGGAGTACGCTTCTCGCTCGGCCGCAGCCAGCAGCGCACCGAGGATGACGTGCTGGTGAACACCATCATCGAGCGACCGAACTCCGCGCCCTTCGCCCTCGACTGGCGGGTCGCCGAAGTCGGTGGGCAACCCAGGGTGGTGGATGTCATCGCCGAGGGGACGTCCTTGCGGCTTACCCAGCGGAGCGAATACTCCAGCGTGATCCAGCGCAACAACGGCTCGATCGCGGCGCTGCTGCAGGCGATGCGCGGGCAGATCGCGCAGCTGGCGACGCAGGAGCGACAGGCGCGGTAAGCGGCCGGCGCAAGGCTGCACTGCCAAGGTTGGGGGGAGTATCCGCGGCAAGGGGGAAAGGGTCGCTCGGCCTTCGAGGCAGGGCATTGCGCCGGCTGCAGGCATGCTCTGCCAGCCCGATTGGCATCGGCCATTCATTCCGCTCAAGCGAATTCAGTTGAGCGGAGTTTGCTTTGCCGCTCGGCAGGCGGCTTGGTTCCAGCCGGGCGGGCCTGGACGACAAGGGTGAGGATGTCTGGCTCAGCCTCACGCCTTGGCGGGTAGGATGAGCCAGACATCCTCCGCTCCTGAACCCGCCTCAGCTATCGCATGGGCCCTGACGACGGACATCCGCCACCTGCCGGACCAAGTTCCGCCGTACGGCAAGCAGGGTCCGCATCTCTTGGCTTGCTGTGCTCGTCACGTGGGCCACCTTGAACCACCGGATGCGGGCGATTTGCGCAACGCCGTGCGCATCGCGCCGGTCTGCCGTCGGCGTCATGGCGGAAAGCGCCGCCTTTGGGCGAGCGGACATGGCTAGCCCAGAGCCGCTATCGGCAGCTCTGCGCCCTTCTCCGACCTTGGTGCGTCTCATGTCGGGATCCCGACGCGGGCACCGCTGATGCGGGCATTCTGGTCATCAGGGTCGCCAGTATTGTGTCAGCCGCCTGTGATGATGCGCTTGATCCGGCTGGCTAGCGCGTCCATGGCGAAAGGCTTGGTCAGCATGTGCATGCCCGGCTCCAGATGGCCGTGGCTAATGACAGCGTTCTCCGCATAGCCGGTGATGAACAGCACCTTCAGGCCGGGCCGCACCGCCTGTCCCGCTTCTGCGAGCTGACGGCCATTCATACCGCCGGGCAAACCAACATCGGTGATCAGGAGGTCGATCCGTGCATTGGATTGCAGTATTCTCAGCCCTTCCGGCCCGGCGGCGGCCTCGATGGCCCTGTAGCCGAGTTCCTCCAGCACCTCAGTGACGAGCATCCGTACGGTCGGCTCGTCATCGACCACCAGCACGGTCTCGCCCTGTTCGGCGCGGGGTGCCTCGATCCCTCTGGCGGCTTCCGCGGCTTCCGCAGCTTCCGCCTCGCCGAAATGCCGGGGCAGGTAGAGGCACATCGTCGTGCCCCGGCCCAGTTCGGAATAGATGCGGACCTGGCCGCCAGACTGGCGAGCGAAGCCGTAAATCATGGAGAGGCCCAAACCTGTGCCCTTGCCGATGGGCTTGGTGGTGAAGAACGGGTCGAAGGCACGCTCAATCACCTCGGGCGGCATGCCGGTGCCGGTATCACTGACGCAGAGCGAGGCGTATTGGCCGGGAGGCAGGTCGCGGTCCCGTGCAGTCCGCTCGTCGAGCCAGCGATTGCCGGTTTCGATCATCAGCTTTCCACCATCGGGCATGGCGTCCCGGGCATTGATACACAGGTTCAGTAGCGCGTTCTCGAGCTGGTTCGCATCGACCAGAGTGGTCCAGAGCCCACTTGCTGCAACCACTTCCACCACCACTGCCGGGCCCATGGTGCGGCGGATCAGATCCTCCATGCCCGCAACCAGCCCGTTCATGTCCGTGGGCTTGGGATCGAGTGCCTGCCGACGCGAGAAGGCCAGCAACCGGTGCGTCAGCGTCGCAGCCCGCTTTGAGGCGCCCTGGGCCGCGACGATGTAGCGCTCCAGCTCACTGAGTCGCCCCTGCGCCACCCGCCTCCGCAGCAGTTCGAGGCTACCGGTGATTCCTGCCAGCAGGTTGTTGAAGTCATGCGCGATGCCGCCCGTGAGCTGGCCCACGGCCTCCATCTTCTGCGCCTGCCGCAGTGCATCCTCGGCCGTCATCCGCTCCTGGACCGCCTTCTCAATCCTCGCCTCCAGCGTCAGGTTGAGTTCGCGCAGCTCCGCACTGGCCTGTTCAGCGGCCCTGCGTGCCTCCAGTAGCTGCTGCTCGTACCGCCGCCGGTCGGAGGCGTTGAAAATCGTTATCCGAATGAACCGTACCCGTCCGGCGTCGTCGCGACGCTCGACCGCGTTAACAAGCACGGACAGGCGTGATCCGTTGGCACAAAGGAGTTCGAGGGCAACCTCATTGAAGAACCCTTGCATCCGCAGCAGGGGCGCGAAGTGGGTTTCGTAGTAAATCTTCCCCGCGATGCTCAGCAGATCTTGGAAGCGCCGCCCGACGAGTTGGTTTCCCTCATATCCCATCCATGCGGCGAAGGTCTGATTGGCCTTGATAATCCGGCCCGCAGGCTCGACAGAGATATAGCCGCAGGGCGCGTTCTCGAAGAGGTCTTTGAGATCCTCTACGTCCTGCGGCATGGAAATGGGAGTGTCTTGGTCCAAGGTGCGGGACTTAGAGGAAGGCTTTCATGGCTGCGATGGTCTCCTCGGGGGCGCTCAGGTTCGGGCAGTGCCCGGTGGCATTGAGGAGCACGAACTCGCTGCCGGGAATTGCGCGGTGAACGTACTCCCCGACACATGGCGGAGCGATCACGTCTTCCGAGCACTGAAGGATCAATGAGCGGGTCCCTACCTTCGCCAGATCAGTACGGTTGTCGGAGAGAAAGGTGGCCCGGGCGAAGCGCTTCGCAATCTCCGGATCCGTGCGGCAAAAGCTGTTCGTCAGTTCCTCGCCCAGTTCAGGACGTTCCGGATTGCCCATGATGACCGGCGCCATGGCCTGAGACCAACCCATATGGTTGCTGTCCAGGAACTCCAGTAGCTCGTGGATCTGCCCCTCGCTGAAGCCGCCGACATAGTCCTCGTCGTCGATGTATCGGGGAGAGGGGCCGATAAGAACGAGCTCGGCAAAAAGT
This sequence comes from Siccirubricoccus deserti, assembly GCF_014283215.1. Lineage (GTDB taxonomy): Bacteria > Pseudomonadota > Alphaproteobacteria > Acetobacterales > Acetobacteraceae > Siccirubricoccus > Siccirubricoccus deserti. The sequence continues at coordinate 32,650 of NZ_JACOMF010000022.1, read as the reverse complement.
TCGGGAGCCCTTCTAGCGACCAGCACCCCGATCATAGCGCTCACGGAATGGCCCACGAAAACGCCGTCTCTTATCCCCAGCTCCCGGCAGAGTTCGATCACATCCGCTGTGTATCCATCCAGTGTGGCGTATTTTTCCGGATCATACGCGGAAAGATCGGAACCGCCTGCGCCCACATGGTCGAACAGGACAATCCGGTAGTGGTCCGCGAATGCTGGCACGATGAAGCGCCACATGTTCTGGTCACAGCCGAAGCCGTGCGCGAAAACCATCGCTTGTGAGCCAGAGCCGCTCACGTGCACGTTATGTCGTTGCAAAACACTCAAATGCTGATCCTCCTGCTGAATAGTTTCTGGCTGCCACCTATAGCAAAAAAATTGAGGCAACAGACCCTGGCAGATGGCCATATTGGTCATGTCAACGACCGCGACCTGGGTGGTGAAGTCGGATCAGCCCACCGAAGCGGTCCCTGAACTAGATGCGGCATCCTGCGGCAGACAGCCTCCGGTCACCGTGGGACCCTGTGGGCCCTCAAACGCATTCGGAAAAATAGGGCCGATGCGGGAGAAATGACGAACCGCCGGTTGGCATTAGGCTGAACTGATGCCGGCTGCCAGCGCTCGCCACTTGCAAGGCGCTATTCTGCTTCCGGCCAGACTGGGCCGTGGAGTGAGAGCCCAGGTGATCTTCTTCTATGTCCGCCCGCGGAAGTGGAGCAGACATTCTGGTGTGAGCCCCCTCCGGTCACTTTACACGCCTACAGCGGTCAGCCAGCCGCGACGGGCTCGGGTCATGCGCTCGCCCTGGACCTGGCACGCTGCTCCGCCCAGCCTGTCGGACGCGGCGCCAACCACCGTGACAGGTCATGTCCACGGGTTGGCATCCATCGAGGCATTGCCTGACGATATCCGGCGCCAGGAGCGTCAGCCGCGGCAAGCTGCCCAGGTATCCTTGCTCAAACCGCTCCGCCACCGCCATCTCGCTGATCGAAGCGTAGCGGCCCTAGTCCAGTAGACGCTGGTGCCGGAACGCCCGCGCCAGCACCTTCGCCAGTGCCGCATCAGTGTCACCACTGTCTGGCGCCCCAGCCGGCGGCGGATCTTCAGCGGCGCCCGGACCGTGATGCGGGCCGCCGTGGCTATACTGCGGCACTCGGCATATTCGCACCCCCGCGGATCGTGCAATCAAGGCATCAGGCCTGCCCCAATGAGCAGCCACAGTGGGCGACATACCGCTACGGACAGCCTCTCGGTGCGTTGATGCCGCGTCAATTTGGGCTTGGGGAACGAGATGGCTGAAAACCAAGCGGAAGAGCTGCGCGGCGAGATTGTCGCACTCGAGACCGCGCTCGCGGCCGCCTTTGGGGAGATCGCCGTACTGCGCGCAGCGATCGAAGGTGGCGGCTCCGATGCGGCGCTGAGCGCCATGGAAGGCATGGCCGCCCAGCTCGAGGGCTCCGTTCTGCGCGGCGTCATTGGCGCGGAGACGCTGGGCCGGCCCGCTGCGGCAGCGGGCTTCGAAAGGCGGATGGAGCAGATCGCACACGCGTTGCGCAACGCGATAGCCTTCCGTGACCGCTAGCGATCCCTGGGGATGACGGCAGTCGGCGTGTAGATCGCAAACCTTCGTATATCGGCCAATGGCCGGTCCTGCACCTCCTCATGGAGGTGCTTCGTGCTGGCCTTCATGGACGTGCGCCGCTCGGTCTTATCGCGCCGCGCGCTCGGGCAGGCAACGTAGACTGGACCTCCCTGGTGAAGATGGCCAAGCTCTGCGCGGTAGCGACGTTAGAGCGGCTTCAAGCGTCCACAAGCCAGCAGGCTCTGGGCAAGACCCGGAGACAGCCAGCTAATGTCTCCAGCTGTATCCGTGCATGTGCAACGCGACGACGCAGCAACGTCTTCTTGCCTAGCCCTCTCCCGCTCAGTGGCTGTTTGAGAAAGGCTTGTGGTGGTGTGGCAGAGGGTGCTTCAAGCTCGGGGTGTTGGGCGCCCTACTGCTCCGTCATGTCGCCCACCGCTGATTGTCAAACGGTCGCTTATGACCGCACAAGCGGGCAGCCGCCGTCATTCATGGGGCGGAATGCCTCCTCGGCCGGCGTATCTTGCAGTAGCTTGTAGTAGTCCCAGGGACCTTGGCTCTCTGACGGGGCCTTCACCTCGAAGAGATAGGAAGGGTGGATTTTCCGCCCATCCTGCCGGATCTGGCCTTGGCCGAAGCAGTGGTCGTCGGTAGGCATCGCCTTCATCCGGCTGACCACCTCCGTGCCAGAGCGCTTCGATTCCGCAACGCCCATCTCCGCGATGGCTTTCAGATAGTGAAGGGTGGCGGAGTAGCAGCCGGCGTGAATCTGATTAGGGCGCTGCATGTTCGGCATGCGTGGCAGCACGCGTCTGGTGAAGGAGCGCGTCCCGTCGTTCAGATCCCAGTAGAAGCTCTCGGTGCACACCAAGCCCTGGGCCGCATTCAAACCTATCGAATGCACGTCCCCGATCACCATCAGCAACGCAGCGAGCTTCGTGCCGCGCCGGGTGATTCCAAACTCAGCCGCCTGCTTAACGCAGTTGACGGTGTCCGCGCCCGCGTTGGCGAGGCCGAGCACCTTCGGTCGGGCTGCCTGTGCCTGCAACAGAAAAGCGGAGAAGTCAGATGTTCCGGGAAAGGGTGTGCGCACGCTGCCCAGCACATTCCCCCCAGCGGCGCGCACAAAAAGCGCGGTGTCACGCTCAAGCGCGTGGCCGAAGGCGTAATCGGCAGTGATAAAGAACCACGTGTCGCCGCCTGTCTTCACCATGGCGCCACCGGTGCTGCGCGCCAGCATCCATGTATCGAAGGCCCAGTGGATCATGGTGGGCGCGCACTGCGACCCTGTGAGGTCAGAGGTGGCGGCGCCGACATTGATGCAGGCTTTATTCTTCTCCCGTGCCACCTGATTTACGGCCAGTGCGACAGAGGAGGTGGGCACGTCCAGAATCATATCCACGCCTTGGTCATACCACTGTCGGGCCAGATTCACGCCGACGTCAGGTCGGTTCTGGTGGTCGGCGAAGATCACCTCCACGTCGAAGCCGTGCTGGCCGAATTCAGAGACCGCCAGCTGCGCGCTGGCCACCGAGCCGGGACCGGTGTTGTCCTTGTACAGGCCCGACATGTCATTCATCACACCGATGCGGATGGTGTTCGCGGCCTGCGCGCGCGACAACCGGGGCAATGTGGTAGCAGCGACTGCGGTGGCCCCCGAGGCCAGCAGCGCACGCCGTCCGATATCCATGGCGTATTCCTCCCTTCTGTGTTGAGGCTGGTGCGGCGTGCGCACCTGCCTCACCTCATCTTTGCGCGGTGGCACCCTAACGCAAGTGCGGCGCTTCTCTCCTCCTCCGCAGAGGCTCGCTCCGACTTCGCATGTCCGCCCGCCAGGTCCAGCGGGGCAATGTCGGTAGATTGATGCACAGAGAATCTCCAATTCGTTGCAACCACCAGAGAGCAGGGATAAGCTATAGAACCTCTGCCCAGTCCGCCCAATTTGCGAGATTTGGCGCAGCAGAGCGCGGGCATGGTCCACCGCCGCCGCCGCGGTCTCAGGCAGCGTGGTCATAGCGGATGACACCACCGTCCGCGTCGGCCGCGCATCGCCGATCGGGCTAATGCCAAACCGCCATGTCGCTCTCGTCGCTCCCGGCCAGCCATCGATCTCGTTATCAAAACGCTCAGGTCCGATCTTTGTCGAACCCCAGCGATAAACATGGTCGCGCTTCGCATCGGGTCCTCGGTGTAGACCTCGACGTCCTTGTCAGCACAGATGCTCCGGGTGAAACCACACTTGTCGATCCGGCGCCTGAAATGGCTGCTGGCCGAGGCGATGCTGGACAACTCAGTTCCGCGGGAGCTTCTGGGAAAAGCTGATCGGACCTGCGGCATGGTCTGGGGTGGTGGAGCGCGTGATGCGCGAGCACGGCTACAGCGAACGCGCTGCCTGCTGGCTGATCGGGGTGGACCGCTTGGCGTTCCGGTATTGAACGTGCCGACGGCGGGGACGCGGAGTTGCGGAAGCGGCTGCGCGAGCTTGCTGGTCAGCGCCGTCGGTTCGGTGACCGGCGGCTGGCAATCCTGTTGCGGCGAGAGGGCGCGGTCGTGAACCTGAAGCGCATCTGGCTGCTATATCGCGAGGAGCGACTTTCGGTGCGCCGGCGCGGCGAGCGCAAGTGCGCCCTCAGTACGTGGGCGCCGATGGTGGTACCGCAGGGCGCTGGCCCGCAGTGGAGCTTCGACTTCGTGGCGGACGCGCTGGCCGCGGATGCCGATTCCGGGTGTTGTGTGGTGGACGACTTCACGCGCGAGGCCCCGGCGACGGTGGTGGACACATCGATCAGTGGCGCGAGAGCTGGAGCGTCTGGTGGCCGGGCGGCGCCTGCCCAAGATGGTAGTCAGCGACAACGGCACGAAGTTGCTGCGCTGGGCGGAGGAGCGCGGTATCGAATGGCACTACATCGCGCCCGGCAAGCCGCACCAAAATACGTTTGTGGAGAGTTGCAACGGCCGCCCGCGAGACGAATGCCTGAACAAGCACGTGTTCAGCTTGCCGTCCGATGCGTGTCGGCTGATCGAAGCCTAATGGGACGACTATAACCGGGTTCGGCCACACGGCAGCCTTGGCGGCCGGACGCCGGAGGAGTTCACCAGACACAGCGTCCGCGGGAAGGACCGGGCCGAGGACGCTGCGCTAGGAAAGCGGTGAGCACGCCCGGAACACTCCGCCCTGGCGTATGTCCAGGAACTCCGCGACCTTGGGACTGACATCAAGGATGCGCCCCTCTGTCCCCGGAATGCGGTCGCAGACCCGCACCAGCGTCACTTGGCCGTTCCGGAGGTTGGTCACTCGCGCTGTGGCAGCGAGCGGCAGCGTGCGGCTCGCCACGATGGATGCCTCGGGATCGAAGAGGCCAACGTCGGCCATGCGCCTGCCGGCGAACTTCCGAGCGATGATGGCGGCGCGTCCACGCAGCTCACGCCTGAGCGATCGACAGCCTCTCGCCTGGGCTTGTCCGCAGCCGGCTCGTTCCTGCGAGCAGGCCGGCGAAGTCAAGCCCAAGCCCCATGCAGACGGCCAGCCGTATCGCCATGGCCCTTGATCAGGCATCGCGGTGAAGATGCATGGGCGGGCGCTGCGTTCCTCCGGATCAGCGCCCGGCAGCTGCCGAGCTTGGCGGTGGGAATCCGAGCTTGACCTGTACGGCGGCCGCGACCGACGTTGTCACGGACGGGACATTTCACGATGGTCCGCCATCGGGGCTCAGGAACACCCAGCCGAAGCCGACCTGCGGCTATGCTTCCGGCGGCACCGCGACCGAGCGGTAGTGCGCCTCGTCCACCGGCTCCATCCAGGTAGTGTTGTCTGGACCGTCGGTCTCGACGAAGGAGATGTGCGCGAACAGGTGCCCGGCAACCGCGCCGTGCCAGTGCACGAGCCCCGGCGGCACCTCGGCGACGTCGCCGGCGCGCAGAATGCGGGGCGGCTTGTCCTTCACCTGCACCATGCCGGTGCCCTGCGTGGCAACCAGCACCTGCCGGGTCTTGTGTGTGTGCCAGTTCGTGCGCGCACCCGGCGTGAAGGTCACCAGCGTGGCGCTGGTGCGCGACGGGGCCTGCGGCGTCGCCATTGAGTCCTGCAGGACCGTACCGGTGAAGCTGTCGGAAGATGCCGTCTTCGTCGCCCGGCTCCCAGCCGGTCGGATCGTCACGTCAGCCATGGCGTGTCTCCCTGCGGGGCCTGCGGCCCCTCTTGGTTCCCGGCGGAGAGCCTAGCGAAGTCGCATGGTGATGGAAACTCAGCAGGTCCGTCAGTAGGACCCTATCTCCCGCCGAGCGGATCTTCCCGAGATCGAGCAAAGCCTTCACACTCCAGCCATTCGTTAAACTCAGCGTCCTCTGTGGTCCCAAGGCGAGGTCGTGCCCCTGGTGTGGTGTAGGAGGGCCAGCGCCAGGGGCGCGTAGTGAAGCCCTTGGCTGAGCGGAGCGCCCCAGGCGGGCGGCCACCGCGGTGATCCTTGGTAGGGTTGGGTTGCCGAGACCTTCAGCCTGGACCTGGGGACCACCACGATGACGAAGGATAGGATGGGGTGAATAAGCGCCGAACTGGACCTAACTACCTGCCAATTTGTAGAGAATTCAGCTTGTTGTGGCTGCTTCGAGAGGCGGCTTGGTTCGGCGCTTATTTGCAGGGGTGCGAGTCGGCCGCGTAGCCCCTATGCGCCCCGCGTGATGGGTAACGCTTGCGAAGCCGGTTCCGGCAACACCGCAAGGTGAGCGCTGTGCTGACCGCTGACCGTGAAGGCGGCAACCCCTGTAGCGTCATTTTCGTGCAACGATCGGGCAATCATTCAACATTATATTGCGCGTGCCGCCGAAGGATGGCACACATCGCTCAGCCACGCCTCCTCCTGCGTAGGCAAAAAAAAGCGGCACCATAAGGCGCCGCCGAGTTTAGGGAGGAAACGTCCAAGAAAGGCAGACAACTCGGAAACCCGGGTTGGCTGCCGCTTGCTCTGATAGTCCCTGCAGCGCCGAAGCGCAAGCAGTATGCTGCGCTGCACAAACCTCAAAGGGCGGAGCGTCCGCAAAGGGTTCCGCCCACACTGGTATCAGGCCCCGGCCGATTGCCGGGGCGACCCGCCACCTGTCCAGGCTGCGAATTCAAAGCGGCGGATTGGCCACCATATCAGGGGCCTTCAGGTCATCTTCCGCTTCAATGAAGCGGCGTGCCTGATCCCAATGCTCGGCGGCGCGGCCCTCAGGGCGGCCATCCTCCTCCCACAGCGCATAGGCTCGCTCTCGAATACGGGTTTCCAGATCCTGGTTCGCATCGGACATCAGCTTCCCTCCGTGAGGAGGAACGCGGCACCGAGTGATAAGTGTCGCCGACAATCAGAAGCGGCACCACCCCTGCTTCGGTATAGTCCCTCACTGCCATGTTAGCTGCGCCTTATGCGGTGCTGCTTCTCCCCGTAAACGCGATCACTTCGACCTCCCGGCCCTATCGCTGGCGCTGTAGTGCCGCGACGGTGACATGCCTCCACGCAGATGCCGCAGCGATGCCGCAGCGGAGCCACCGTGGGCAGGCGCCAGTCAGAAAAAGGGCGCCCGGGGGTGACCTATAAGCACGGAAAGTCATGCTTCTATCGAAGCCGAACGCCAACGCCTGCTGACCGGTTCAAACGGCAGAGGCCCCAGGCAAGGATCAGCCCTTCAACAGCGCGCCCCTGCCTGCATGTCCGCTCCGCAGATCGCCAGCGGCAGCGCGGCGCCCCATTGTCCATGCTGCGGATACGGCCATTCCTCATCCATCTCGGGCCGGCGGCAGGCAGCGTAGACCCTACCGGCGACATAGGTGCGAAGCGACCCTATCTGCGCCAGCCGCGCAGTCCCGTAATGGTAGGTGAGGGATTGCGACACCATATGTCCAATACCGCTCGCTGTGACCTTCCGGCGCGGGCGGCCGAGAGAGGAGAGCGCTCCCGCCGACACGCCGTCGCAGGAGCCCTCCATGGCCCTCCCCGATCAGCTTACTCCCGCTTCCCGCAACCGCCTGCTCGCGGCCCTGCCGCCCGACGACCTCGCCCGCCTGTGGCCGCAACTTGAAGCCATCGAACTCCCCTTCCGCCAAGTCCTGTACACACCGGGCAAGCCCATCGAGCCCGTGTACTTCCCCGAAACCGGCTACGCCTCCATGCTTGCCTATATGGAGGACGGCGATGCCGCCGAGGTCGGCCTGGCTGGCCGAGAGGGTTTATCGGGCTGCCTGTACTGCTTGGTGCCGACCACGACGACATCGAGGTCATGGTGCAATCCCCCGGCACCGCCCTGAGGATGGACGCGCAGACATTCCGCGAGGCGCTGGAGCACATCCCCACCCTGCGTACCCTGCTGCTTCGTTATGCGCTGGTGCACCATGGGCAGGTGGCGCGCACGGCGGCCTGCAACGGGCGCCACCATACCGACCAGCGCCTCGCACGCTGGCTGCTGATGGCGCACGACCGGGCCAGTGGCGACGGGTTCCCGATGACCCATGAGTTCCTGTCCATGATGCTCGGCGTGCGCCGCGCCGGGATCACAGTCGCGGCCGGCCAGCTCCAAAAAGCAGGTTTCATCCATTACGAGCGAGGCCGCATCGAGATTACCGATCGGCCCGGTCTCGAGAGCGCCGCCTGCGAGTGCTACGGCGTGGTCCGGCGCGCCCAGGACCAGCTGCTCGGGCTGCCGCCGGGGGCCAGGGCCGTCTACCGCCGCTGACACCCCCTCTGCCACCTGTACGTGCGGAATAGGACAGACGGGGCGCGCCGGAGGGTGCTTGGTGTTGGACGTGCGCCACGATGGAGCCTCGCGATGGCTTCGGCCACTTGGAGCTGCCCCGGCTCCTGGGAGGACGCGATATCATGTACGCCAAGAACTTCCCCTGCCACCGGCGTGATCTCCGTGGGAACCGTGTGCTCGTCGTCGAGGACGAGGCGCTGGTTGCCATGTTGATAGAGGACGGTCTTCTCGATGCAGGAGCGCAGGTCATTGGTCCCGCAGGTTCAGTGCAGGAAGCGTTACAGTTGATCGAGCAGGCAGCGTCTGACGGCGGGTTGGATGCCGCCGTGCTGGATATCAATCTCGGCGGCGATACTGTTTCGCCGGTTGCCGATAGGCTAGCAGCGCTTCAGGTGCCGTTCGTCTTCGCTACGGGCTATGGCAAGTACTGCGGCCGGGGCGTGCATTCTGACGCACAGGTGATGACGAAGCCGTATGATCCAGATGCGCTGGTCGCCGTCATCAAAAATTTGGCCCCCGCCGGAAGGTAGTGCTCCGCTGGGGAGTCGGCCGGACAAGCACGACGACCAACTCCCTCCAGGGGTGTGGGTGTTCCGTGCCTTTCCAGCGTTTCCGCACTCCGCAGATTGGCCTCGGAGGCCGAAAAGCTACCAAACCCCCGCTTGGCAGCCCGTTCTAAGGCGCGCGTGTGCGCGCGAGGCTGGCGCTGGAAATGCCCCGGCGCCGCCCGATGGCGGCCGGTGGCGAGGATGTACATGACCCCGTTCACCACCGCCAACACATCGATCGTCCGCTTGTTGCCGCCGGGCTCGGTTGGGCAGGGTTGAGCGCCAATGGCGGTCAACCGGGGCAATGGTCGCTCATTCCTCGTCGATCAGATCACGCGGGTAGCACAGCACAGCTTGCTGCAGTCATACCGGGCCAGGTTCTCCTGCCTCCACATGACCGAGGTCTTGTTGCCTCAATCGCCGCAGACCAGTCACAGTCGATTCAAAGCACGCGACCTGTTCCCGAACCAAAACTCACGCTCGCGCGAGGTGCCGCTCTCGTTGTCGCCTCGGTCTCGAACCGCGCGCAGCCTCGTCAGTTCGCTCCGCTCCACATGGGCCGGAGCCTCCGTTGTTCTACACCGATGGCAAGCTGCAATATCCCGTTCGCATCGAAGCGCCAAAGCTGATCCTCGTCTGTGCCCTGCAACAAGCGACCGGCGGCGCGGAGGGCGAGATCCACGTCTTGATGCAGTACCTTTTCCGGGGCTGGCGCAGCCGAGGCCCGACAGCGGCGCGCAAGCTGAGCAGATCGCAGCGAAGCCGGGGCAGGTCAGCCCGCCTGCGGCCACCGGCCCAGCCACGGGCGGCACTCCGAACCTTGCCTGGGACCGCGGCAGCACCCTCCCGCTCTGCGCCCCGTATCCGCCGGCGGAGGATGCCCATCGCATGTTGAACGCCGAGCCGGAGGGGCTGCTGGCTGCGCGCCTGGTTGAAGGTGCCGCGGCCGGTGGGCGTATCCTCTTCGTCGCCCGCAGCGAGGCGCGGGCGGCGCGGCTGCACCAAGCGGTCCGCGCCCTTTCTCCGGCCGGGCTGGAGGTACTGTTCCTCCCGGCCTGGGATTGCCTGCCCTATGACCGCGTCTCACCCTCGCGCGCGGTCATGGGTCAGCGCATGGCCGTCGCCGCCGCACTTATCGCCGGCAGCACGGCGCCGCGCTTGCTGATCGGTTCGGTCGCGGCCATGGCGCAGCGCCTGCCGCGACCCGATACCAGCATGTCGCTGCAGCTCGAACGCGGCGCGGCGCTGGACCCGGAGGCGCTGCGCCGGAAGTTGCTCCGCCGCGGCTATGTGCTGGACGACAGGGCGGATGCGCCGGGCGAGGCCGTCCTGCATGGCAGCGTCGTCGATATCATGCTGGCCGGAGCGCCCGGCGGTCCGGCCTGGCGGCTGCGGCATGAGGCGGGCCGCCTTCTCGAGATCCACCGTTTCGACCCGCTGAGCCAACGCAGCCTGGAAGAGGAAACGGCGGCGCTGGTCCTGGGTCCTGCCTCGGAACTCGTCCTGCCGCCCGACCATCCGCTGGCCGAGGTGCGGCCGCCCGGCCTTGAACATGCGCTGCCGGCCTTCTGCGAGGATCTCGTCACCCTGCTGGCGCTATGGCCGGAGGCGACGGTCATCCTCGATGACGGCGCCTCGGCCGCGCTGGAGCGGCGGTGGGCAGAGGTAGGCGAGGCCTTTCGCACCCGCATCGCGCTGCGCCCACCGCGGCCGGAGGAGCCATCCATCCCGCCGCCGGAGGCCCTCCATCTCGACCCCGCCGCTTGGTCGGCCGCGCTGGGCGGACGGGTGCCGCAACAGGTCGCGCCGCCCGGGGAAACACCTCCGGTCCCACCACGCTTCGCCGCGCTACCAGACCCAGAGGCTGAGTTGCTTGGCTACGCCTCGGCGCAGCGTGAGCAGGGCCGGCGGCTGCTCCTGGCCGGCCCGGCGCGGCGCGGTCTGCACCGGCTGGCCCGCCGCCTCGGGGAAGCGCTGGACATCGAAGCGCAGCCAGTGGCGGATTGGCCGGCGCTGCTGCGCTTGCCACCTGGCAGCCTGGCTTGGCTGGAAGCACCGGCCGACCTGCCGGGCTTCGAGGCGGCAGAGGCGGTGCTGCTGCCGCTGGCCGCGCTCCGCCCCGGCGGCACCGCGCGGCAAGCCGGGCACGGCGCCGAAGCGCTGATGGCGGCAACCGCCAGCCTGCAGCCCGGCGATGCAGTGATCCATTTCGACCATGGGCTCGGCGCGTTGCGGGGCGTAATGCCGGTGGAGACCGGGGCGGCGCAGCTCGATTGCCTCCGGCTCGACTACGCCGATGCGGCGCAGATCGTGCCCTTCGACGAGCTCGACCGGCTCTGGCGCTACGGCGCCGAGGCGGCCGGGCTTAGCCTCGATCGGCTCGGTGGCGAGGCCTGGCCGAAGCGCCGGGCCGAGGCCGAGGCGGCGGTCGCCGAAAGCGCCCAAGCGCTGCTGAAGATGGTCCGGGCGCGCGAAGCGGCGCGCGCCCCGGCGCTGCGCCCGCCACAGGAGGTTTTCGCGCGTCTCGCTGCCCGCTTCCCTTATGAATTGACCGAAGACCAGGACACAGCGACGGCAGCGGTGCTTGCCGACCTCGCCGCCGGGCGGCCGATGGACCGACTGGTCTGCGGCGACGTCGGCTTCGGCAAGACCGAAGTGGCGCTGCGGGCCGCCGCCGCCGCCGCGCTCTCCGGCCATCAGGTCGCGCTGCTGGCGCCGACCACGGTGCTGGTGCGGCAGCATCTGGAAAGCTTCCGCCGCCGCTTCGAGGGCCTCGGCATCCGCGTCGAGGCGCTGTCCCGGCTGACGCCGCCTGCCGAGGCCCGCGCCATCCGCGCCGCGATCGCCAAAGGCGAGGTGCAGATCGCCATTGGCACCCAGGCGCTGGCAGCAAAATCCGTGCGCTTCCACAATCTTGCTCTGCTCATCATCGACGAGGAGCAGCGCTTTGGCGTGCAGCAGAAGGCGCAGCTGCAGCGGTTGCGCGCGACGGGTACGCCACATGTGCTGACGCTGACCGCGACGCCCATCCCGCGCACGCTGCAGGCGGCCCTGGTCGGCCTCAGGGACCTCAGCGTCATCGCCACGCCACCGGCGAGGCGCCAGCCGGTGCGGACCTTGCGCGCGCCGCTGGCGGATGCACTGCTGGCCCAGGCGCTGCGGCGGGAAGCGCGGCGCGGCGGCCAGAGCTTCGTGGTTTGCCCGCGCATCGAGGATGTGGCGCCCATGCGCGACCGCATCGCCGGCCAAGTGCCCGAGCTGTCGGTGGTCGAGGCGCATGGCGGGTTGCCACCGGACGAAGTGGATGCGGCGATGCTGCGCTTCGCCGACGGCGAGGCCGATGTGCTGGTCTCGACCAATATCGTCGAAACCGGTCTGGACGTGCCGCGCGCCAATACCATGCTGGTCTGGCGCGCCGACCGCTTTGGTCTGTCGCAGCTGCACCAGCTGCGCGGCCGGGTCGGCCGTGGGCGGGAACGCGGGGCGATCTACCTGCTGACCGACCCCGCAGTGCGGCTTGCAGCCGCTACCGACCGGCGGCTGCGCACGCTGGAAGCGCTGGACCGGGTTGGCGCCGGATTCGCCATCAGCGCCCGCGACCTCGACCTGCGCGGCGCCGGCGACCTGCTGGGGGACGCACAGGCTGGCCACCTGAAGCTGGTGGGTATCGAGCTGTACCGCCATCTGCTGGACCGGGCGCTGGCGGTGGCGCGCGGCGAGGCGCCGCCCGAGGCCTGGAGCCCGGCCGTGGCGCTGGGGGTCGACGCCTATGTGCCGACCGACCATGTGCCGGAGGAAGCGCAGCGGGTGGAGGTGCATGCACGTCTGGCCCGGCTGCTGCGGGATGGCGACATGCCGGGGGTCGAGGCACTGGAGGATGAGCTGGAGGACCGCTTCGGCCCGCCGCCAGAGCCGTTGCGGGGCCTCTTCGCCCTGGCGCGGATCTCGGTCCGCTGTCGCCGCCTTGGCATTGCGCGGATCGAGGTCGGGCCAAGCGCCGCAGCCGCGACACTGCGGCAGCCACCAGCTGAGACGCCACCGGGGCTCGAGCTCCGCAATGGCCGGCTGCTGCAGCGGCGGGAAACCACCGATGCCGCGCAGCGGGTGGCGGCGGCGGAGGCGCTGCTGGCGGCGCTGGCGCCGGCTCGCCGGAGGCACGCGGCGTGACGATGGCGTGCAGCATCCCGGTGCAGCCAATTCCGCTAACGCACACCAGCGACAACGCACACCAGCGACCGCCCAGCGTCAGCGAAACCAGCGCCTGGCAGTTCGCCCGCTTGCCCCGCTACCTACAGTACTGCCGCTCAACGCCGACCGAGAGCGTGCCCTTCTTCGGCAGCGCCGTGTCATCGATCACCAGTGCCGCCAGTGCGGCGATTGACGTTGCGGAGGTTGGTCACGCCCGGATCGGCATTCCTGCCGTCCAGCGCGAAGGCCGGCGACGGCATGCCCCAGCGCGCCATCGTCAATTCGCGCCCGTTGAGCTGGTTCCGGGCGATGGGCGCGGCATAGTTTGGGAAGCCTCCGGGCAGCGGTGGCGGGTTCGACGGCGACCGGCACAGTAAGACGTCGTGGCTACGGGATGCACCAGGGTTCCAATCGGGATCCGCAGTTACCGCAGCACGATCCGCTTCCTGCTCGGGGAACAACCGTTCCTGAAACGCGATCCCCTACGCCACGTTGAGAGAGGCCGCGGCTCCCACCACGCTGCAATCGGGATACGCCTTCATACATCACCTTCAGACAGGCCGGGCTCCTCTCGACATGCCACCGCAGCCTTTCCCGATCGACACGAAGCCGAAGGAAGCGCCGAGCGCCCTCTCCCGCACGTCGACCAGCCCGGTCGCCGGTTCCATGCTCGCCACAGCGGCGCTTGATGGCATGGAACTCGGTGTCTACTGCGTGGACCGGGACGGCGCCTGCACCTTCGTCAACCGGGCGGGCTGCGCGATGCTTGGCTACGACCGGCCCGAGGAACTCCTCGGTCGGAACATGCACGACCTGATCCACCACACCCGCGCCGATGGGACTCCCTATCCGCAGGCGGAATGCCCGCTCCTGCGCACGGCTGCGGAGGGCCATCCGGTGCGGTTGGCCAACGAGGTGCTGTGGCGCAAGGATGGTTCCTTCTTCGTTGCCGAATACTCCTCCGCCCCGCTCCAGGCCGCTGGCGAGGTCATCGGCAGTGTCGTGACCTTCCGTGACCAGGCTGAACGCGCGGATGCGGAGGCGCGCCTCGCCGTGCAATACGCGGTCGGCCGGGTGCTCGCCACCGAGGCCAGGCTGGAGACCGCGCTGCCGCGGATCCTGCAGGCCATCGGCACCGGCTTCGGCTGGAACATCGGTGTCTTCTGGACCGCGGCGCCGGAGGGCGTCCTGCGCCCGGCCGCGAATTGGAGCGGGCCCGGCGTCCGGGCGGCGACGCTCGACCGGCAGACCCCGACGCTGCAGTTCCGGCCCGGGGAGGGTATGCTGGGGCGCGTCTGGGCCTCAGGGACCCCCGAGGCGGTCCCTGACCTGACGCGGGAGGTCACCATTCCGCGGCGCGCAGCGGCGCTGGCGGATGGCCTGCGCGCCGCCATCGGCGTGCCGGTGAAGGCGGGCGCGGAGACGCTCGGCGTGATCGAGTTCCTCGACCGTGAGCCGATCCACCTCGAAGCGGATCTTCGCGACGCGCTCGCCGCCCTCGGCCAGCAGATCGGGCATTTCGTGCGTCAGCGCCAGGCCGAGCAGACATTGCGCGAGCGGGAAGCGCAGTACCGCTTCATGGCGGACTCCATCCCGCAGCTGGTCTGGACCGCGACGCCCGAAGGCGCGCTGGACTACGTCAATGCCCGCTGGGTGGAGTATTGCGGGCTGCCGCCGGAGGAGGCGCTGGGCGCCGGCTGGAACAGCGTGATCCTGCCAGAGGACCTGCCGGGCATGGCCGCGGCCTGGCGGGCGGCGCTCACAAGTGGCGGCACCTATACGGCCGAGGCCCGCATCCGCGGCCGTGACGGAAGCTACCGCTGGTTCCTCAGCCGTGCCGTGCCGCTGCGCGATGCCTCCGGACGCCTGCTGCGCTGGTTCGGCAGCTCGACCGATGTCGAGGACGCCAAGCGGGCGGAGCGCGAACTCCGTCGCAGCGAGGAGCGCTTCCGCTCACTCATCGAGGCGACCTCCGCGATCGTCTGGACCACGCCAGCCTCCGGCGGGCTCGCCGGCGAGCAACCAAGTTGGTCCGCCTTCACCGGGCAGCTGCGGGCGGAGTACGAGGGCGAGGGCTGGCTCCAGGCGGTGCACCCGGAGGACCGCACCCATACCGCCGCGGCCTGGACGGCGGCGCTGCAGCGGGGCGTGCCCTACGAGACCGAGCACCGCTTGCGCCGCCGCGACGGTGAGTGGCGCCACATGGCGGCGCGCGCCGTTCCGATCCTTGCCGCCGACGGCACACTCCGCGAATGGGTCGGGCTGCATATGGACGTCACGGAGACGCGCCGGACGGAACGCGCGCTGCGCGAGAGCCGCGGACGGCTGCGCGCAGCCCTGCTCGCCTCCCGCACCGGCACCTTCCGCTGGGACATCCGCGGCAACATCTTCGAGGTGGACGAAGGCTTCGCCCGCCTGTTCGGACTGCCGCCGGACCAGCCGCCCCGTCCTATAGAGGAGCTGGTCTCCAACCATGTCCATCCCGACGACCGGGACCGGGTCGCGGCCGAGGTGGCACGCATCGTCGCCGAAGGCGGTGAAGTGGATCTGGAATACCGGGTGATCCGTGCCGACGACGGGGCACTGCGATGGATCTCCGGCCGAGGCGAGGCGGCGCGTGGCGCGGATGGGCGGCCGCTGCACATGATTGGTGCCATCGTGGACATCACGGACCGCCGCCGTTTCGAGGAGGAGCTGGTCTCCGCCAAGGAAGCCGCGGAGGAGGCGAATCGCGCGAAGAGCCAATTCCTCGCCAATATGAGCCATGAGCTGCGCACACCTCTTTCCGCGGTGATCGGCTACACTGAGCTGCTCGAGGAGGAGGTCGCCGATCTCGCCGCCGAGCATGCGGAGGAATTGCTCGAGGACATCCGCAAGATCCGCAGCAATGCCCGCCACCTGCTGGAGCTCATCAGTGACGTGCTCGATCTCTCGAAGGTCGAGGCGGGCAAGATGGAGGTCCAGCCGGAGGATCTCGATGCCGATGCCCTGATCTCTGAGGTGGCGGAGACGGTGCAGGCGCTGATCGAGAAGAGGGCGAACAGGCTGGTGCTGGATGTCGCGCCGGACGGGCTCGGCGCCATGCATTCCGATCCGGTGAAGCTTCGCCAGTGCCTGTTCAACCTGCTGAGCAATGCCGCGAAGTTCACGGAAGGCGGGCAGATCACGCTCTCGGCGCGGCGGCTGCCGGCCGCGGCGGACCGTGGGGAGCAGTTGGAGTTCCGCGTCCGCGACACCGGCATCGGCATGTCGCCGGAGCAACTCCGGAAGCTGTTCCAGCGATTCAACCAGGCCGACAGCTCCACGACGCGGCGCTTCGGCGGCACCGGCCTCGGCCTGGCGCTGACCAAGGCGCTCTGCCACCTGCTGGGCGGCGACATCACCGTGGAGAGCGCCTCCGGCGAGGGTTCCACATTCACCATCCGGCTGCCGGCCGATCTGCGGCAGGGGAGCGTCGCGGAGCCGGAACGGGCAGTCGCTATCCTGCCGACCAGCGGCGAGGTAGCCGGGACGGTACTGGTGATCGACGATGATGCGCCGACCCGCGACCTGCTCTCCCGCTTCCTGGCGCGCGAGGGCTTCGAGGTGCGGGCCGCGCCGGATGGCGAAACCGGTCTTCGTCTGGCGCGCGAGTTCAGGCCACGCGCCATCCTGCTCGACGTCATGATGCCGCGCGTTGATGGTTGGGCCGTTCTCTCGGCCCTGAAGGCCGATCCAGAACTGGCGGAGATACCGGTCATCATGGTGAGCGTCGTGCAGGAGAGAGGCCTCGCCTTCTCCCTCGGGGCCGCCGACTACCTGACCAAGCCTGTGGATTGGCCGCGCTTGAAGCGCGTGGTGGAGCCCTTCCGCTCCGCCGAGCCGCTCGGGCGCGTACTGGTGGTCGAGCACGATATGGCGACGCGCAATGAGATGCGGCACCTGCTGGAAGGCCAGGGCTGGTCGGTGACGGAGGCCGGGAGCGGCGAGGAGGCGATCCGGCGCATGGGCGAGGCCGTGCCGCGGGTCGTCCTGCTGGATCTGCAGGCGCCCGAGCCTGGCGGATTGACCTTCCTGCGGGAGATGCGCCGCCATGCCGAGTGGCGCGCCATCCCCGTGGTCGCCGTCACCGACCGGGAGCTGACGCCGGCGGAGCGCGAGCGGCTGCGGGGCCAGGTCCGGCAGATCGTGCAGGCTGAGGACGGTGTCCCGGAGGAGCTGGCGGTGGAGTTGCGGCGCATCGCCGCCGCCCGGCCCGGCGCCTCCGGGCAAGGCAAGGCGCAAGGAGAAGGATATGCCGAAGCTGCTGCTGGTCGAGGACCATGAGGAGATCTGGGACTTCCTGTCACGCCGGTTGCGGCGGCGGGGCTTCGAGGTGGCCCTGGCGCATGACGGCCAGGAAGGGGTGGACAAGACCCGCGCCGAGCGGCCGGACCTCGTGCTGCTCGACATGAACCTGCCGGTGATGGATGGCTGGACCGCTGCGCGTGCACTGAAGGCCGACGCCGCGACGGCGGGCATCCCCATCATCGCGCTTACGGCGCATGCGCTGGCGGGGGACCGCGACAAGGCGCTGGCCGCAGGCTGCGACGACTACCATCCGAAGCCCGTCGACTTCTCGCGCCTCCTCGCGCAGATCGAAACGCGGCTGCAGCCCGCCGCCGGCGCGGCCTCGTCGGCTTGAGCCCCGCCATGAAGGTGTCCGAGGCGATGAGCCGGGATGTCGAGTTCCTCGGCGAGGACGCGCCGGTAAGCGAGGCCGCGGTGATGATGGGCGAGCTCGAGGTGGGAGCGGTGCCGGTGGGGACGGCCGACCGGCTGCTCGGCATCCTCACCGACCGGGATATCCTCTACCGGGTGGTGGCGAAGGGGCTGGACTGCTCCGTGGTCAAGGTTCGGGAGGTGATGACACGCCCGGTGATCGGATGCGGCGAGGACGATGCCGTACCAGCGGTGATGGATATCATGGCGTCCCATCACATCCGGCGCATGCCGGTGCGCGACGCGACGGGGCGGACCGTCGGCTGGATCACGCTGGCCGACCTCTCGCGCCGGCTGCTGCTGGACAGCGGGACCTTGCAGAACGCGCTGCGGGAGATCACCGAGGCGCCGGCCTGAAGGCCCCCTTCAGGTGCGGTAGCGGCGGTTGAGGCTGTTGGTGACCTCCGCCGGCAACCCGAGCCGGGCCGCGAGGTAGTCCAGCCAGGCTTGGTTCACCCGGCTGCGCTGGTCCAGCGCCAGCAGCGATGCGGCATAGGCATGGGCGCCGAGATGCGCCTCCTGCGCCTCGCGCAGCAGTTGGCCGAGGGGCCGCGGCTGCCGCATCGCCTGGGGCAGCAGGCGCCGCTCCGCCTCCCCGGCGCCAGTAGCCGCCAGCGCCCGTTCGATCCGCTCCCGCTCCTTTGCATCCACCCCGCCATCGGCCTCGGCGGCCGTCGCCATCATGTGCACGAGGAGTTCGCGGCCGGACGCATCGAGGCTGCGGAGGTTGAGCGTCAGCGGGAACAGCGTTTGGTGCCGGTTCTGCAGCCAGCCATGCAGGACCTTGACGGCAAGGGCCTCCATCAGGATCCGCTGCGGCTCCGGGCCCCGCGTCTGACGCTGCGCAGGCGGGGCTGGCGGGGCCGTGGTCGGGAGGGCTTCCGCTGGCCGGCCAAGCACGTCCTTTTCAATGACACGCTGCTGTCCGTCACGACCTGGAGCAAGCGTGAAGAGACGGATGACGAGCTGCCACGCGCTGACCATGTCGGGATGCCCTCGTCCTGCGGCGCATCGCGCCTCCTTTGGCGCAACGGCAGATGAGGAGCGGCGTTCCCAGGGCCGCCCGCGAAGGAACCCGGCACGCGCCACCCGGTTGCTGCACCTGTCGATGCCACGGGAGGCCTTCGTCCGGCGGCGGATCGAACGGCCCGTCGCGTCGCCAGAGGAAGCTGCCGTCATGACATTCCACCGCACCCTGTGCTCACCCAGGTGCTCTCCAGATGGACGCCCGCAGTGACCCTTGACCAGGCGCTCGCCTTCGGAATCATCGGTCTCACGGTCCTGTTCTTCATCTGGGGGCGGCTGCCCTACGATCTTGTCGCGCTCGCCGCGCTGTTTGCGGGCGTGGTCGCCGGCATCATCCCGGTCGAGAAGGCCTTCGCGGGCTTCAGCGACGATGTGGTGGTGATCGTTGCCGCGGCATTGCTCGTCAGCGCGGCCGTGTCCCGCTCGGGCGCGGTCGAGACGGCGATGCGTCCTATCCTGCCCTATCTGGGTACGGCCAGCACCCAGGTGCCGGTGCTGGTGGCCTCCGTCATGGTGGCCTCCGTCTTCACCAAGAACATCGGCGCGCTCGCCATCTTCATGCCGGTCGCGCTGCAGCTGGCCCGGCGCACCGGCACATCGCCCTCCAGCCTCCTGATGCCGATGGCCTTCGCCTCACTGATCGGCGGCCTGGTCACCATGATCGGCACCTCGCCGAACATCCTCGTCTCCCGGGTGCGGGAGGAGATCACCGGGCAACCCTTC
The DNA here is from genome assembly GCF_014283215.1 of Siccirubricoccus deserti. GTDB lineage: Bacteria > Pseudomonadota > Alphaproteobacteria > Acetobacterales > Acetobacteraceae > Siccirubricoccus > Siccirubricoccus deserti. The sequence goes on along the minus strand of NZ_JACOMF010000022.1, from coordinate 13,118 downwards.
GGCATGTTCGACTACACGCCGGTCGGCGCCGGGATCTGCCTTGCCGGGATCGGCTTCCTGGCCTTCGGCTGGCGGCTGCTCCCAGCGGGTCGCAAGGGCGGTGCCTCCATGGACGCGGCCTTCACCATGGAGGACTACACCACCGAGGCGCAGCTGCCGGCGGACTCGCCGGTGGTCGGAAAGACGGTTGCGGAGCTGGAAGCGCTCGGGGAAGGCCGGGTTGCCGTCGCCACGATCATCCGCGAGCGGTTCCGTCGCTACGCACCGACGCCGCAATGGGAGTTGAAGGCCGAGGACGTGCTGCTGCTCGAAGGCGAACCGGAGGATTTGGAGCGGATCGTAGCCCGGGCGCGGCTGCGCCTCGCCGGGGAGAAGGGCACGGCCAGCAATGGCTCGGTGGAAGAGGTGAGCGTCATCGAGGGCGTGGTCACCGGCGACAGTGCGCTGATCGGCAGCACGCCGGCCCAGTCGGCGCTGCGCGAGCGCTTCGGGGTGAGCCTGCTCGCAGTCAGCCGCAGGAGCCAGCGGATCACTCAGCGGCTGAACGCGGTACGCTTCCGTCGTGGCGACGTGCTGATCCTGAAGGGAGCTGGCAGCGGGCTGCCTGAAGCGCTCGGCACGCTCGGCGTGCTGCCGCTGACCGAGCGCGACGTCGCATTGGGGCGCCGGCGGCGCAGCTATGTGCCCGTCGCGGTCCTCGGTGTCGCCATGGCTGTGGTGGCGCTGAACTTGGCCCCGGTGGGGATCGCCTTCTTCGGTGCCTCTGTGGTCCTGCTGCTGCTGCGCTCACTCAGCATGCGGGAGGCCTATGATGCCATCGAATGGCCGGTCCTGATCCTGCTAGGCGCGCTGATCCCGGTGAGCGAGGCGATCCAGAGCACGGGCGGATCGGACCTGATCGCTGGTTGGCTGTCGGGCATGGCGCAGGCGCTACCGCCGATGGGAGCGCTGGGGCTGATGATGGTTTTCGCCATGGGGGTGACGCCTTTTCTGAACAACGCGGCGACAGTGCTGATGCTGGGCCCGATCGCAGGCAGTCTCGCACAGCGCCTTGGCCTCAATCCGGACCCCTTCCTGATGGCCGTCGCAATCGGCGCTGCCTGCGACTTCCTCACGCCCATCGGGCACCAGTGCAACACGCTGGTCATGGGACCGGGCGGATACCGCTTCGGCGATTATTGGCGGCTGGGCTTGCCGCTTTCCGTCATCGTGGTCCTGGTCGGCGTGCCGCTTATCGCATTCGTGTGGCCAGTGAGACCCGGCTGAATGGTGCCTCGGTCCCCCGCGCGTGTCCGATGCATTCAGTTCCCGGCGGAGGTCTCCCACCCCGCCACCTGGCTGTACCACCTGTTCAGTCTGCGCCTGCGGGACATCAGGCTAATCCTGGCTGAGCGGGATGTGGTCGTCAGCCACGAGAGCATCCGTCGCCGGTGCCTCCGCTTCGGCGCCGACTGCGCGGCCAAGCGGCGCAGGCGCCAACCGGGGCCAAGCGAGACCTGGCGCCTTGGCGGCGCAGTTCCGTCCAAGGCCCTCCATCATCTCGGCAGCGTGACCTGCGCGCAGCCTTGCCGCAGGGAAGCGCGAGGGCCTGTTCTCCTGACAGCAGTCAGGATCTCGATCCGCCTGTCGAAGCCGACGATGAGACTTACGCGAAGGCTACATCCTACGGAAGTTGCCTGGTGACGCTGCTCAGGCCTCGGTTCGTGTTCCCGACGCGCTGCCGAGTTCTACCACGACGCCTTCATCGGGCCCGAGGCGCATTGCACCGCGGATCGCCTCACCGCTTCGAGTGAGGTGGGTGGATAGCAGGAGCCGTCCAGAGGGTGCGAAACCCACCAGTTCCCGCCGACGGTTGCCCAGGTTCAGGGCGATGCGTAGGCGGCGGCCGGTGACCTCGTCCCGACGTTCATAGGCCAGCACCTCGTCCGCATCAGTTGCAACGGAGGCGTAAGCCCCGACCGACAGCCCGGGCTCGGCGCGACGAAGCGCGAGGAGTGCCCGATAGAGCGACAGCACGGAGGACGCATCCCTTGCCTGTGCCGCGACACTTGCCGGCCGCCCGTCCTCGGACAGCGGCAGCCAGGGCTCGGCGGCGCTGGTGAAGCCGGCACCCGCGCCGGCCTCCCATGGCACCGGTGTCCGCACCGGGTCGCGTCCGAGGCCTAGCCCGGGCACACGACGTTCCCAGGGATCCTGCACGCGCTCCGGGGGGATCGGCACGTCGGTCATGCCGATCTCCTCGCCCTGGTAGATCGTCGGCGTGCCGCGCAAGGTCAGCAGCAGCATGGCGGCCACGCGTGCCTGTGCCGGACCCAGCCGGCTGGCGATGCGCGAGCGATCATGATTGCCAAGCACCCAGTTCGGCCAGGCGCCAGGCGGCAGCGCCGCTTCGTAGCGCTCGATGAGGGCGGCGATCGCGCTTGCCTTCCAGGGTGTCGAGAGCAGGTGGAAGTTGAAGGGCAGTTGGAAGCCCGAGAGTTCAGCGCCGTAATAGGCCATCAGGCGGTCGATCGGCAGATAGGCCTCGCCGATCAGGACACGCTGGTCGGGATAGCTGTCAGCGATGCGGCGCATGGCGGCGACCGCCTCCTGCACCTCCGGCTGGTCCATGGTATGGGTGCGGATCAGGCGGCGTGCCGGCGACAGGCCAGGCCGCCATTCGGGATTGGGCGGATTATCGCGCAGCCGCTCATCCTCGAACAGGTGGTGGATGGCATCGATGCGGAACCCGTCCACGCCACGGTCCAGCCAGAACCGCAGCACATCCAGCATGGCCTCTCGCACCTTGGGGTTGCGCCAGTTCAGGTCCGGCTGTTCCGGCAGATAGGCGTGGTACCAGTACTGCCCGGTCGCCGTGTCGAGCGTCCAGGCAGGACCGCCGAACTCGCTCAGCCAGTTGTTGGGCGGGCCGCCATCCGGCGCGGGATCGCGCCAGATGTACCAGTCGCGCCTGGCGTTGTTGCGGGAGGCGCGGCTTTCCACGAACCAGGGGTGGCGATCCGAGCTGTGGTTCGGCACGTAATCGAGGATAACGCGCAAGCCACGGGCATGCGCCGCCGAGACCAGGCGGTCGAAATCGGCGAGCGTGCCGAAGGCCGGGTCGATGCCGGTGTAGTCCGCCACGTCGTAGCCGAAATCCGCCATGGGAGAGGGATAGACCGGGGAGATCCAGACCGCGTCCACGCCGAGCGTCACGAGGTGGTCAAGCCGCGCCAGGATGCCGGGCAGGTCGCCCACGCCGTCACCGTTCGAATCCTGGAAGGAGCGTGGATAGATTTGGTAGATCACCCCGCTCTGCCACCAGGCGTGGCCCGGGACGGCCATGTTCAACCGGCGGCCATCGGCGAGCGGTCGAGCTGCGCCAGGAGGTCTGCCGGATCGCGGAAGATGGCGACACAGCCGGCCTCCCGTGGCGCCACCTGGGAAACGTCCGGGGCAGGCTTCGAATGCGCCGCATCATCCGATGTGGTGGCGCCGTCGACCAGATCGTCCACGCCGAGGATTTCCCGGTACCGCTTGATTTCCTCGCCCTTGGTGGAGCTGGCCAGGATGATGCACTGGCCGGCGGCGCGCAGCCACTGGAACAGCGGCCGCACGTCGGGGAAGGCGTGGGCACGGCCAAGATAGTCGCGCAGGAACAGCGCGGTGCGGGCGGCGTCGATCTCTGCGCCGCGCTGCTCGACCTGATCGCGCGACAGGCAGACCGGCATCGGCTGGTCGCTGCCCTTGCCAATCTGGCCGCGCACGGCCTCCGGCGCGAGCGCGTGGCCAAAGCGCCGGAACGTCTCGACCCAGGAGGCGGCATGCGGGTCGTTCATGTCGATCAGCGTTCCGTCCACATCGAAGATGACCGCCTCGATCATTGCGCATCCTTTGCCGACGTCTGCTGTCCGGCAACCGGACCGCGCACCGTAAGTTCCCGTCTGGCGGCAGGTACCGCGAGGAGGTGAGCATGGCCCCCGTTCCGCGCATCGGCTTCCACGCCTCGCATGAGCAGTTCCCGCCCTCGGAACTGCTCGCCCTGGTCCGAGAGGCGGAGGCTGCAGGTTTCGACTGTGCCATGTCCTCCGACCATTTCCGTCCCTGGGGCGCGGCGCAGGGGCATTCTGGCTTCGCCTGGTCATGGCTCGGCGCGGCGCTGGCATCAACACGGCTGCCGGTCGGCGTCATCTCGGCGCCGGGCTACCGTTACCATCCCGCCATCATCGCGCAGGGCGCGGCGACATTGACAGAGATGTTCCCCGGGCGCTTCTGGCTGGCCCTCGGCAGCGGCCAGCGGCTGAACGAGGACATCACCGGCCTCGCCTGGCCGGAGAAGGCCGAACGCAATGCCCGCCTTCGCGAATGCGCCGATATCATCCGCGCCTTGCTTGGCGGCGAGACGGTGACGCATCACGGCCGGGTCACCGCGGTGAATGCGAAGCTCTACAGCCGCCCCGCCGAACCGCCGGCGCTGCTCGGCGCCGCGGTGACGGAGGCGACGGCGGAAGCGGTCGGCGCCTGGGCAGACGGGCTGCTGACCGTCTCCGCCGAGCCCGCCCAGATGCGGAAGGTGATCGAGGCCTTCCGGCGCGGCGGCGGCGAGGGCAAGCGGCTGGTGGTCCAGGTCGGGCTGAACTGGGCGCCGACCGAGGCGGAGGCGCTGGCCGGTGCGCATGAGCAATGGCGCACCAATGTGCTGGGCGGCGAGGTGAATTGGGAGCTGCGCACGCCGGAGGACTTCGACACGGCGACGCGCTTCGTGAAGCCCGAGGAGATGCGGGAGTCCGTCTGGATCTCTGACGATCCCGGCTGGCACGCCGCCCGTCTTACCGAGTTGCTTGAGCTCGGCGTCGAGGAGATCCATCTGCACCAGGTCGGCCGTAACCAGAAGGCGTTCATCGAAGTCTTCGGCAAACACGTGCTGCCGGCGCTGCGATGATGAGCGCTGAGCCCCGGCTGCTTTGGGCCGCCGGCGCCAAGCTAGGCGAAGGCGCACTCTGGGACGACCGCATCGGTCGCCTCTGGTGGGTGGACATCAATGGCCGCCGGCTGCACAGCATGGACGAAGCAGGGAAGGAGCGCGCCTCTTGGGAACTGCCGCAGGAGCCCGGCCATGCCGCGCTTACCGGAGACCCGGAGCAACTGATCCTCGGCCTGCGGTCGGGCCATTTCCTCTTCGCGCCGCGGTACGGGCACCTCGAGGCCCTGGCGGTGCCGCAGAGGCATTCGGCACGCCACCGGCTGAATGACGGCAAGGTGGACCATGCCGGGCGGCTCTGGTTCGGCACCATGCACGAGGCGGAGCAAGCCGGCGAAGGCGCGCTGCACCTGCTGGCGCCGGGGCGCCAGGCGGCGCGCATCGCCGGCCCCTTCACCGTCCCGAACGGCCCCGCCTTCACCGCCGATGGCGCCATCATGTACCTGGCCGACAGCCCGGCCCGCCTGGTGCTGGCCTTCGATATGGAAGATGGCCGTCCGGTGCGTCGGCGCGAGCACCTGCGCTTCTCCGAGGATGAGGGCTTTCCCGATGGCATGACCTTGGATGCCGAGGATGGCCTCTGGGTGGCGCATTGGGGCGGTGGCCGGGTCTCCCGCTTCGCCGCGGACGGGAGCCGCGCCGGCAGCATCCGGCTGCCGGTGCGGGATGTGACCAGCTGTGCCTTTGGCGGGGCGGATCTGCGCACGCTGTTCGTCACCACGGCGAGGGGCAACGGACGCCCCGATGAGGGCCCCGCCGGCGGCGTCTTCGCGATCCGCACCGCGGTCGGCGGCCTACGCGCGGGGCGCGTGCTGCTCGGCCAGCCAGCCGCGGGCACGGATCGCCCCGATGCCTGCCATGCGCATCCTCCAAAAGCACCGGCACGCGCCACCGAATAAAAAGCGCTGCGGTGGGTGCAGACCCCGCCGCGCCATGAGTTCAGGAAATGCCCCGCGCGATGTCTGCACGAACGCGCCGGTGCTGCGCCGTACCCGCCCGTCCTGCGTTCCGGCCGGCGGCATGCGAACCGAATGCGGCATCGGCCCCGCCGCCATCGCCATCCGTCCTCCCCTGAGCCCGCAGGCCACAGTACCGGGCCCTGCCAGCTGAGTCGGCGATGCGCACTGCCGAATAGCGGTCGGACCGGAACCGGGCAGCGTGGAAGTCGTTGGAACAGGATATTGCAGCGCAGCATAAGTCGCCCGCCACACCATCATCGGCAGGACATCTCATGACCGCACGAAACGACGCCCGCGTCGTCGTCATCACCGGCGCCTCCAGCGGCATCGGTCGCGCCACCGCGCTTGCCTTCGCCCGGCGTGGCGACAGTGTTGTCCTTGCCGCCCGTCGCCTCGAGATGCTGCACGAGGTCGCGCACGAATGCGACGCGCTCGGCGCCAGCGCCCTTGTGGTGCAGACCGACGTCGCCGACGAAGCGCAGGTCGAGGCGTTGGGCCGCGCCGCGCTGCACCGCTTCGGCCACATCGATGTCTGGTTCAACAATGCCGGCGTCGCCGCCTTCGGGCGACTGGAAGCTATCCCAACCGAGGCGTGGAAGCGGGTGATCGAGATCAACCTGTTTGGCTACCTGCACGGCGCCAGGGTGGCGATGCGGCAGTTCCGCACCCAGGGCCATGGCCTGCTGGTGCAGAATGCCTCGATTGTCGGCCGCACCGCAAAGCCGGACGGCACGCCCTACGCTACCAGCAAATTCGCCATTCGTGGCTTTTCGGAAGCACTCCGGCAGGAGGTGTTGGATCAGCCGGCGATCCGCATCTGCACCGTGCTGCCCTCGGTGATCGACACGCCCTTCTTCCAGCATGCCGCCAATTACAGCGGCCGCCGCGTACAGGCCGCGCCGCCCATCTACACCGCCGAAGAGGTGGCGGAGACCGTGGTCGGCCTGCTCGCGCAGCCGGAGGCCGAGGTGATCGTCGGTGGCTTCGGCAAGATTGCCGCGGCGCAGGAAAGGCTGGCGCCAACGCTCGCCACTTGGTTCACCGGCCGCGCTCTGCACAGCGGCTTCCTGGCGGAGGAGCCGAGCGGCGACAGCCCCGGCGCGCTGTTCGCGCCGGTGGAGGATGGGCGCGGCGTGGAAGGAGGCTGGCGCGCGGCGGCCGGGGCCGGCGGGGCGCCGCTGGCGACCGCCACCAGCCTGGCGGCGCTGCCGCTGGACTTCATGGCGTTGCCGCTGCGCCTGCTGGATCTCAGCCTCACGACGGGGTTCCGCCTTCTGGAGGCGATGGCCCCCGCCGCGCGCCCCGGCCCGGTCTCGAAGTAGCCGCCTTGGACATCCAGCCCCCCGCCGGCATGCGGCCCCGGCGCGCGCTGGTACTTGCCGGCGGCGTGGCGCTGGGGGCGTTCGAGGCCGGCGCCTATGCCGCGCTGGAGGAGGCCGGCGCGCCGCAGCTCGACATCCTGGTCGGCGTCTCGGCGGGCGCGGTGAATGCCGCGATCATCGCCGGCAACCCGCCGGGCGCCCGGGCGGCGGCGCTGCGGCGCTTCTGGAACCGGGCGGGGACCGACCCGACGCCGGCGACGACCTTCCTGCTCGGCCCGCCGCCGCCGGCCGGTGCGTGGCGTGCCGCCTACAACGAGGCGAGCGCACTGCAGACCCTGCTGCTTGGCAACCCACTGATGTTCCGGCCACGCCTCGCCCCCGGTCCCCGCATCGGCCAGGCGCCGGGGCTGTTCGACCTGGAGCCGCTGCTGGCGCAGCTACCGGAGTTTGTCGATTTCGAGCGGCTGAACAACGGCGCGTGCCGCATCGTCATGACCGCCATTGATGTCGAGACCGGCGAGCGGGTGGTCTTCGACACCTCGGCGGGCACGCGCATAGGCCCGCGCCATGTTGTCGCCTCCTGCGCGCTGCTGCCGGTCTTCGCGCCGGTGGAACTCGACGGCCGACTGCTGGGCGATGGGGGGCTGGCGTCCAACGTGCCGCTCGACCTGGCGCTGGAGGCGCCGGCGGACCAGGCGCCGGGGGCACCGCGGAATGCTGCGCTGGATTGTATCTTCATTGAGCTTTTCGCCCCTGCGGGCAGCCGGCCACGCACGCTCGGCGCCTCGATGGCACGGGCTGCCGATCTTGGCTTCGGCAACCAGACGCAGCGTCTACTGGAAGGGCAGGCGCGCGAGCGGCGGCTGCGGGCACTAATGAGGTGCTTGGCGGCACGGCTGCCGGATGATGCCCGCTCCGCGCCGGAGATCGCCGCGGCGCTTGCCGAGGCCAGACACGACCCACCGCTGACGCTGGTGCGGATCGGCTACCGCGCCGGCCGCGACGAGGCCGGGCCGGGCAAGCTGTTCGACTTTTCCACCACCACCCTCACCGACCGCTGGGAAGCCGGCGCCGAGGCGATGCGGCAGGCGCTGCAGCGGTTGCAGGCACCCGCTTCAGCCATCCCCCTGGCGGAGGACATGCTGTTGCACGAGGTCGAGGCGCGGACGATGCCGTAGCCAAAACGGTATGGCCGCATAGACCTGTGTGCTGCATGGGCTTCGGGTCGCGCTGCCTAGTTTGACGGAGCGAAGGCTCCCTGCCACCCCCTCCAGGTTATCGGCCGGGATACGGGCCCGGCGTCGATCCTGCTCCAGCCGCTTCGCCGCCCAGGCGCGCGACAAGCGCGCGAGCTAACAGTCTGGCCGTGTCGGCAGCCCCCATGGCCTCGGCCGCGGCCAGGGCGCTCAGGCCGGCGGCATCGCGCAATTCCGCATCCGCGCCCCGGGTCAAAAGCAATTCGACGATCGCCGTCCGATTGAACATTGCGGCCAGGATCAGCGGTGTGCGCCCACCATCGGCCCGGCCATCCACGGCGGCACCGTTCTCAAGCAACAGGCGCACCACCTGCAGGTCGCCCTTGAAGGCCGCGCCAGCCAGTGGCGTTTGGCCGCGATCATTGGCAAGCCCGGGGTCCGCCCCCCGGTCGAGCAGGATGCGCACGGTCTCCGCCTGCCCGTGATAGCTGGCCAGCATCAGCAGGCTGTCACCTTTTTCATTGCGCAGGTTGGGCGGCAGGCCCATCGCCAGCAGCTCATCAAGTTCCCGCGATTGGCCGCCGCGCGCATATCCGAAGACGCGCGATGCAAATGCAAGCGTCGCGGCATCCAGCTCCTGCGGCGGACCCTCGGTCTCGTCATGCATAAGGCATCTCTTTTCGGCAGCAGCGGGATAGGACCGGTGGAAGCCGCCCTGCAACGACAGGACGGCTCCCGGCGACGGGTGACTACTCCGCGGCCTTGGGCTGCGATTGGCCGGGCTGGGTCCCGGCTGCTTCCTCCGCGCGGCCACTCGTATAGGTCGGGCCCTCGCGGCGTTGTCCGGGGGCAGGCTTGCCCGGAAGCGGCGGCAGCGCCTTCGCGCGCTCGATGTCAATGCCGGCCGCCTGCGCCACCCGCGTGCCGTAATCCGGGTCACAATGCCAGAAATGCCAGACCATGCGGAGGGCGATCTCTTCCGGGCAGGCCTGCATGTCCGCGCCCAGGTTGGCGATCAGGTCATCGCGTTCCCAGTCTTCGAAGGTGCGGTAACGCTCGCCCGCCTGGCGGTAATCATCCTGGGTGCGGGTCGTCTGGTAGCGGCCGAGATGGCCCTCGACCCATTGGTGGTAGTCTCGACCGGTCCGCGGCGCCTCCTGCAGCCCGCCCTGGGAACTGGGCTCGTAGTTGACGTGCTTGTTCGGGCCGGCCTGGTCCACATAATAAGCCATCTGCCCGCCCTGCTGGTTGGTGCGCACCTGGGCACCCTTGGCCGCATTCACCGGAAGCTGCAGGTAGTTTGGCCCGACACGGTACCGCTGGGTGTCCGAATAGGACAAGGTCCGCCCCTGCAGCATCTTGTCATCCGAGAAGTCGATGCCGTCCACCAGCACACCCGTGCCAAAGGCGGATTGCTCGGTCTCCGCATGGACGTTGTCCGGATTCCTGTCCAGCACCATCCGCCCCACCGAGAGGAGGGGGAACTTGTCCTCCGGCCAGCGCTTGGTGTCGTCCAGCGGGTCGAAGTCGAGCTCGGGGTGCTCGCCATCCTCCATCAGTTGCACACAGAACTCCCATTCAGGGAAGTTCCCGCTCTCGATTGCCTCGTAGAGATCCTTGGTCGCATGGCCGACCTCCTTCGCCTGGATCTCGGCGGCTTGTGGGGCAGTCAGGTTCCGCACGCCCTGCTTCGGAACCCAGGAGAACTTGGCGAGATGCGCGACGCCCTCCGGATTGATTAGCTTGTAGGTATTGACCGACGAGCCTTCCATTTGACGGTAACTGGCTGGAATACCCCAAGGGCTTTTCACCCAGGTCACCATGTGCAGCGATTCCGGGTGGTGCTGCACGAAGTCGTAGAAGCGCCAGGGCTCCTGCCGATTGGTTACCGGGTCCGGCTTGAAGGCGTGGATCATGTCCGGGAATTTTATGGCGTCGCGGATGAAGAAGATCCGCAGATTGTTTCCCACGAGATCCCAATTGCCGTCCTCCGTATAGAACTTCACGGCGAAGCCACGGGGGTCGCGCGCCGTCTCCGGACTGTCCTTGCTGCCGATCACCGTGGAGAACCGCACGAAGAGTGGCGTGCGGTGACCGGGCTTGGTCAGCACCTTGGCACGGGTGTACTTTGTCGCTGGCTCGTCGCTGATCTTGCCGGTGGCTTCGAAGTAGCCGTAGGCGCCCGTGCCGCGGGCATGCACGACCCGCTCCGGTATCCGCTCCCGGTCAAAGTGGGTGATCTTCTCGATGAACTGGTAGTTTTCCAGCGTTGCGGGACCGCGTTCGCCGACGCTGCGCAGGCTCTGATTGTCGATGACGGGGTGGCCCTGCCTTGTGGTGAGGATAGGGCTCTTGTCGTGACCGCTCATGTGCTGTCCCTTCAGGAGACGGTGGCGCAACCTTCACGCAAATGGATAGCCACGGATGCCATTCCGGGAGCGCCCTTGATTCGGCACGATTATGCCGGGAAATATCGGTGGGCCTCGCTACTGGCATGTGATGGCGAACGCGGTGGCACCAGCGCCGTTTTTTTCATAAGCGTGTTCTATGCCCGCCTAATCAAGGCAGACCGCGTTTGTCTGCGGCTGCCGATTGCGTCGATGATGGCGCGTCAGACGCCCGTGGGGCCAGACGGAGGCCCGCGCACCACCACAGAGGGCGCTCAGCCCCTTCGCCCTGAAGAGCCTCTTGCAGATCGTGACGGTCGGCGGCCAGCCTCGGCCCATCGACGTACCGACGACATGCCGCTGCTCTGGGCGTTGCGGGACCTCATTGGTTTCAATCGCCCTGATGCTGGGAAGAGTGCGGGGCACGAGTGGATGGACGCAACGGAAGCCCTGGGCGGCGCCCTGGCCTGCTCCCGTGCCTCGCGCCACGAGGAGTGCGGGCCGACGGCAGGTCAGGGCCGCGGAACAATCACCCGGTACACGCGAACGCCGCGAGTGCCGGCGAGTTAGGGGCTGACCGGAGGGACGTGAGCAGGGAAGGCCAAGAATCCGTCTCCGTCCCATCGTCCGCGCAGAGGCTCAGCCATGAGTGCCCTCCATTTCACCGCGCTGCTTCTCGCCCTGCTCGGACCACTGCTCGCTTTGGCGCAACTGCTCCGCCTGCCGGCAACGCTGTTGCTGTTCGCCTCGGGCCTGGTGACGGCCTTCCTTCCGGGCCTGCCGCCGCTGCAGATGGACCCGCAGATGTTGATGCTGCTGTTCCTGCCGCCGATCCTCTATGCCTCGACCGCGCGAGTTACGTGGCATCTGCTCCGCCATACCCTCATGCCTGGCGCGCTCGCCGGGGCGGTCGTCGCGCTGACGACCATGCTGGCCGTCGCCGCCGTGGCGCATTGGCTCCTGCCGAGCCTCGGGTGGCCGTCATCGCTGCTGCTCGGCGTCATCGCCGCGCTGTTCGATACCCGCCTGTTCCACGAGGCAGTTGGCCGCCCCAAGGTGCCGCGGATAATCGCGGACAGGTTGAAGGCGCGCGAGATGGCCGCGCGCGTCGTCGCCCTCGCCGGCTTCGTGCTGGTGCTGCAGACGCTGACCGAGGGCCATGCTCCATCGGCTGCCGACATGGCGTTAGGCTTGGCCTGGTCATTGCTCGGCGGCGCCATCGCGGGGCTTGCTATCGGCCGTGCGGTGGTCTGGCTGCGTGCCTGGGCGGAGCCGCCCCCGGTCGAGATCGCCATCTCGATCGCCACCCCCTATCTCTGCGCCCTGGCCGCTGCTTGGCTTGGCCTCTCTGTCGTCGTGCTCATCATGGCTGCCGCGCTCACCGTCTCGGCGGCACGGGTAGACCGGGAGACGGGTGCGCCGGGCACTTCGCCCGAGGCGCTGATCTCTGCCGTGGCATTCTGGGAAGTGGCGAGCCTGCTGGTTTCCTCGCTCCTCTATTTCCTCGCGGGCCGTGCCCTGCTGGGGGCGCTGAGCGCGCTCGACGACTGGCCGCTCTGGCACACCGCAGGTGCCGCTGCCGCTATCCTCGTCCTGGTGCTCGGCATCGAATTCCTGGCCGGCCTGGCATCGGCGGTGGAGCCGCGTGCGGCTGGGGCGACACGGCGGCGGGTCGTGGCGGCGGCGGTGCTGGCCTGGGCATCCACCCGCTCGGTTATTGGCCTGATAGTTGCCCTTTCGGTACCAGCCGTGCCCGGCATCGCCACGGAGCGCGACCTCGTCCTGGTGGTCGCCACGCTGGTAGTGCTCGGCTCGGTGCTGGTGCAGGGCATGACGCTCGGCCCGGCGGTCGGCGCCGCGGCACTGGGCGACGCCACGGAAGAGCAACAGGAACAGGAACTGGCCGTCCGCGCGGCCAGGGACGCTGCGGCGGAGGCGGGCGAAGGGGGGGATACCTTCGCCGCCGCTCGCCGTGCCTCCATCCGGCTACGCGAGGAGGACCGCATCGGCGACGAGGTGCTACACAAGACCCTGCGCGAGACGGACATCAAGGCTCGGGCGTCCGAGGGACCTGCTGCGGCTCTTCCCGGTGCCGGTCCCCCCAACCCGTGACGCTGCTGGCCAGTCAGTGCAACTGGCTCGGTCCAGAGAATGCTCGATTTTGGACTAGGGCGGAATCCGATCATTCTGGTTCATAGCCTGCGGCGGTGAAGTAGTTTCGGCACTCTTCCGGGGTAAAGCGTGGCAGGGCGTCGCGGATGGCATCCCAGAGCCCGTCGATGGTCCGCGCGGCG
>NZ_JACOMF010000219.1 GCF_014283215.1 Siccirubricoccus deserti | reverse complement strand
CTAGCCGGCGTGCTGCGCCACCGTGAGCACCGCAGCGTGCCGGAGATCCACGCCATCCTGCGCGGGCGCGGGCTCGACATCTCCGAGCGGAGCGTCACCAACCTGCTGGACCGCTATGACGAGTTGCTGGCCACCGGCCTGACCGGGGCGCGGCGGCTCCGGCGCCTGCTGAAGCCGCAGGGTGGCGTCATCCTGGCGCTGGACGGCCTGCAACCTGATGTCGGGCACGAGGTGCTCTGGGTGGTGCGCGACTGCCTCTCGGGCGCGGTGCTGCTGGCGCGCAGCCTGCTGTCCGGCCGGGGCGAGGATCTGGAGCCGCTGCTCTGCGAGGTGGCCGCCGCGGTGGGCGTGCCGGTGCTGGGCGTGGTCAGCGATGGGCAGACCTCGATCCGCCGGGCGGTTGAGCGGGCCCTGCCCGGAGTGCCGCACCAACTTTGCCAGTTCCACTTCCTCCGTGAGGCGGCGCATCCGGTGTTCGAGGCCGACCGGCACGCCAAGGTCGTGCTCAAGGCGCGGGTGCGGGGCGTGCGCCCGGTCGAGCGCAGCCTCGAGGGGCGCGACGACACGGCGGCGGAGGTGGCGCGGGGCTACTGCGCGGCCCTGCGCAGCGCCATCACCGATGACGGGCGCCCACCGCTCGCCGCCTCGGGGCTGAAGCTCAAGTCCCGGCTCGAGGCCGTGGCCGACAGCCTCGACCGGGTCGCGGAAAAGGGGGGACCACGTCGGCGCTGGCGCGGCTCCGCGCCCTGATCGGTCGCGGCCTGGAGGGGACCGCCGCCCTCTGGCCGGACATTGAGTGGGCCTATGGCTGGGTGCACCGCGCCGCCCATATCCTCGGCAACACGGCTGGAGAGACCGCGGGCGCGGTGCGCCGGCGCTTCGACGGCCTGATCGGCGCCATGGCCCGCTACCGCAATGAGGCGGGCGGCCTGGCCGGCGCCATCGACCACTTCCTGAAGGTCACACGCAGCTACCGCCCCGGCCTGTTCCACTGCTACGCGGTTGCGGGTCTGCCGCGCACGAACAACGACCTCGAGCAGATGTTCGGCTCGCAACGCTACCACGAGCGGCGGGCTACCGGACGCAAAGCCGCCTCCCCTGCGCTGGTGCTGCGCGGTGAGGTGCGCCTGATCGCCGCCACCGCGACGCGGCTGCACCCGCCCACCGCACGCGACCTCGGCCGGGTCAGCCGAGAACGATGGCGCGACCTCCGCCAGCGCCTTGAGCCGAGGCGTCTCGCCCGAACCCTGCGCACCCGCTTTCGCCGCGATCCAGCAGGATATCTCGCCGCACTCGAGCACC
>NZ_JACOMF010000218.1 GCF_014283215.1 Siccirubricoccus deserti | reverse complement strand
GGGTCTATCGGGAAGTTTGTGTTTGGGACGGTACGATGCTGCTGAAGGAGCCATCGCATGCCGCGACGCAAACAGCCTACCATCCCGGATGAGTTGCTAGACCAACTCCTGGCTGGGTCGGATCCCCGGGTCGCCCTTGCCGATGGCGGCCTGCTGGACGGGCTCAAGAAGGCCCTCGCCGAACGGGCGTTGAACGCCGAGCTGGACCACCACCTCGAGGCCGGCGAGCCGGACGGGCGCGGCAACGGCCGGAATGGCTACAGCGCCAAAAGCGTGCTCACCGACACCGCCAGGCTGGACCTGCAGATCCCGCGCGACCGGCTGTCGACCTTCGACCCGCAGCTGATTGCCAAGTACAAGAGGCGCTTCCCCGGCTTCGACGACAAGATCGTGTCGATGTATGCGAGAGGGATGAGCACCCGCGAGATCCAGGGGCACCTGCGCGAGCTCTACGGCATGGAGGTCTCGCCTGATCTGGTCAGCGCGGTGACCGATGCCGTGCTGGACGAGGTCACCGAATGGCAGAACCGGCCGCTCGAGGCGCTCTACCCGCTGGTCTTTCTCGATGCGATCCGGGTCAAGGTCCGCGACGAGGGTACGGTCCGGAACAAGGCGGTCTATGTCGCGCTCGGCGTCCGGGCGGACGGCACCAAGGAGGTCCTCGGTCTCTGGATTGAGCAGACCGAGGGTGCCAAGTTCTGGCTACGGGTCATGAACGAGCTCAAGGAACGCGGCGTGGCCGACATCCTGATCGCCGTCGTCGACGGGCTGAAGGGCTTCCCCGAGGCGATCAGCGCGGTGTTTCCGAAGACGCAAGTGCAAGCCTGCGTCGTGCACCTCATCCGCCGGTCGCTCGATTTCGTCTCCTACAAGGACCGTAGGGAGGTCGCGGCAGCGCTGAAGGAGATCTACCGTGCCCGCACCGCCGAACTTGGCGAAGCCGCGCTGGACGCCTTCGACGAGGGCCCGTGGGGCCGTAAGTATCCCGTCATTGCCCAAACCTGGCGCCGGCACTGGCCCGAGGTGATCCCCTTCTATGCGTTCCCCACTGAGGTACGCCGGATCATCTACACCACGAACGCTATAGAGTCGCTCAATGCCAAGCTGCGCCGAGCGGTACGGGCGCGCGGCCACTTTCCCCACGATGACGCCGCGCTGAAGCTGCTCTTTCTCGTGTTGAACCGGGCGTCCAAAGACTGGAAGATGCCGCAGAGGGAGTGGAGCGCTGCCAAGGCGCAGTTCGCCATTCTCTTCCAGGACCGATTTGCCATCACCTGACCAACGCCGTCCCACACAAAATTCCTGACA
>NZ_JACOMF010000217.1 GCF_014283215.1 Siccirubricoccus deserti | reverse complement strand
GGGAGTGTCAGGAATTCCGTGTTCGGCCGGTCGGTTGAACGACACGGTCAGGCCAGGGCCTTGGTGAAGCGCTGGCTGAAGATCACGGCGAACTGGGCCTTGGCCATGGCCCACTCCCGAGGCGGCATGGTCCACTCCTTCTCGGTCCTATTCAAGACGAGATAGAGCAGCTTCAAGGCGGCCTCGTCGGTAGGGAAATGGCCTCTGGTGCGGACCGCGCTGCGCAGCTTGGCGTTCAAGGCCTCGATGGCGTTGGTCGTGTACAGGATCCGGCGGACCTCGGCGGGGAAGGCATAGAACGGCACCACCTCGCTCCAGGCGCGCCGCCAGCTCGGGCCGATGGCGGCGTATTTGCGGCCCCAAGGTCCGGCCTCGAACGCCGTCAGGGCAACTTCGGCGGCGGCCGGGTCGACGGCCTGGTAGATCTCCTTCAACGCCGCGGCGACGGCCCGGCGGTCCTTCCAGGAGACGAAATCCAGGCTGTGGCGCAGCAGGTGGACGATGCAGGTCTGGACCGTGGTGTCGGGGAAAGCCGCCTGGATCGCTTCGGGGAAGCCCTTCAAGCCATCGACCACGGCTAGGAGAATGTCCTCGACGCCCCGGTTGCGCAGCTCGTTCAGCACCCGCAGCCAGAACTTGGCGCCCTCGTTCTGCTCGAGCCAGAGGCCGAGGATCTCCTTGGTGCCGTCTGCCCTGACGCCAAGGGCGATGTGCACCGCCTTATTGCGGACCAAGCCCTCGTCGCGGATCTTCACCCGCAGCGCGTCGAAGAACACCAGCGGATAGACCGGCTCCAGCGGGCGCGCCTGCCAGGTAGCGATTTCCTCCAGCACGGCATCCGTGACCGCGCTGACCAAGTCCGGCGAGACCTCGACGCCGTAGAGCTCCAGCACATGCCCGGCGATCTCGCGGGTACTGAGGCCGCGGGCATAGAGCGACACGATTTTCTCGTCGAAACCGGGGAAGCGCCTCTGGTACTTGGCGATGAGCTGCGGGTCGAAGCTGCCCTGCCGGTCGCGTGGCACCTCCAGGGCTACCCGCCCGCCGGTCTCCGTCAGCACCGTCTTTCGGCCATAGCCATTGCGGCTGTTCCCGACACCCGCCTCGCCGCCGAGATGGTGATCCATCTCGGCATTCAGCGCCCGCTCGGCCAGCGCCTTCTTCAGCTCATCCAGCAGCCCGCCCTGCTGTAGAGCGGCCGCGGCATCCGTGCCGGAGAGCAATTGATCCAGCAACTCATCGGCTATGTGCGGCGCTTTCCTTCGAGCCATGGGGGAGATCCTCTCTTTCCCTCATGACCGGCAACACACGAAAATCCCGACAGTCCC
>NZ_JACOMF010000216.1 GCF_014283215.1 Siccirubricoccus deserti | reverse complement strand
GATCGCGTCCCGGATGGTGGTGTAGGAGGCGGCCGCTGGGATGATGGCGGTCACCGTGGTGGTTCTCGGTAGGGTTGGGTTGCTGAGACCGACAACCCGAACCTCGGACCGCCACGATGACCGACGACAAGATCGCCCTTCGAGAGATGCTGGAGAAGGGCTCGGACGCCACCTTTCTGCGCGAGATGATCGGCTTTGCCGCCGAGCGGCTAATGGAGTTGGAGGTGGGCGGCCTGACTGGGGCCGCCCATGGCGAGCGCAGCCCCGACCGGCTGGTCCAGCGCAACGGCTACCGCGAGCGGGATTGGCAGACGCGGGCGGGCACCGTCGAGCTGCGGATCCCCCGCCTCCGGCGTGGCTCCTACTTCCCGGCCTTCCTGGAGCCCCGGCGGCTGGCGGAGAAGGCGCTGACGGCGGTGATCCAGGAGGCCTACGTCCACGGCGTCTCGACGCGCTCGGTGGACGACCTCGTTCGCGCCATGGGCCTGGAGGGGGTGAGCCGGAGCCAGGTGTCCCGCCTCTGCGCCGAGATCGACGGCCGCGTCCGCGACTTCCTCGGCCGCCCTATCGAGGGCGACTGGCCCTACCTCTGGCTCGATGCGACCTACGTGAAGGTCCGCGAGGCCGGACGGATCGTCTCGGTCGCCGTCACCATCGCGGTCGGCGTCAATGCGGACGGCCGCCGCGAGGTGCTGGGGATGGCGGTGGGGGCCTCCGAGGCGGAGGCCTTCTGGCTCGACTTCCTCCGTGCCCTGAAGCGGCGCGGCCTGGCGGGCGTGCGGCTCGTCATCTCGGATGCCCACGAAGGGCTCAAGGCGGCGGTGGCGAAGGTGCTCCGCGCCACGTGGCAACGCTGCCGCGTCCATTTCGGCCGCAACGCGCTGGCGCATGCGGGCAAGACCCAGCGCCGCATCGTCTCCGCCTGGATCGGGACCGCCTACGCCCAGGAGGACGCGGCGTCAGCCCACGCCCAGTGGAGGACGGTTGCCGACCAGTTGCGCCCGAAGGTCCCCCGCCTCGCCGCCCTCATGGACGCGGCCGAGGAGGACGTGCTCGCGTTCATGGACTTCCCCGCCGCCCACCGGGCGAAGCTCCACAGCACCAACCCGATCGAGCGCCTCAACGGCGAGATCAAGCGAAGGACGGACGTGGTCGGCATCTTCCCGAACGAGGCCGCCGCCGTGCGGCTGATCGGCGCGATCCTGCTGGAGCAATCCGACGAATGGGCCACCCAGCGCGCCCGCTACATGACGCTGGAAACCATCGGCACCGTCAGCGACAATCCCTCAGTCAGCCTGTCCGCCGTGACAACCTGACCCGGCGGCCCAACCCGCCGAGGACCATCGCTACTACACCATGCGATGGGACACGAC
>NZ_JACOMF010000215.1 GCF_014283215.1 Siccirubricoccus deserti | reverse complement strand
GGCCGCAGGCAAGTCAGTGAAGGCCACCCTGACCGCCACGGCTCGCAAGCTCCTCGTCACACTCAATGCCATGGTTTCTAGCGGAACAAACTACCGACTCGACACCGCAACCTGATTACAGTTGCCGACAAACCCGGGACGGTTCAGTGCATTCTTGCGATTGAGAGCGACCGGACGGATGGCGCGCTCGACCACGTTCGAGTCCATCTCGACCCGGCCGTCGTCGAGAAACACTGTCAGGCCGGACCAATGCCGCAAGGCATAGCGGATGGCCTTGGCCAGGTCCGAGGTGGCGGAGACGCGGCCCAGATGGGCCTGCAGCCAGGTGTGCAGGGCCTCGACGACCGGTCGACTGCGTTCCTGCCGCGCCTGTTGCCGGTGCTTGGCGGGATGACCGCGGATCTGACCCTCGATGGCATAGAGCGCCTGGATCTGCGCCAGCACCTCGGCCGCGAGAGGTGACTGGGTGGAGACGTGGAATTCGTAGAAGTACCGCCGCATGTGGGCCCAGCAGAAAGCCAGGCCGACCGAGGCGTCGGCGCGGTCGCCCGCCAGCCGCTTGAACCCGGGATAGCCATCGACCTGCAGCACGCCGCGGAATGCCGCCAGACGCCCGGCGGGGCGTAGGCCCTTGCGATCCTCGGTGTAGACATAGGCCGCCACCGGGTGGCTTGGGCCGCACCACGGCCGGTCATCGACCGCGTAGCACCAGAGCCGCCCGGTCTTGGTCCGGCCGCGGCCTGGGTTGAGGACGGGCAGCGTGGTGTCGTCGGCGAACAGCTTGGCCGCGGACAGCGCCGTGCCGACCAGCAGGTCGTAGAGCGGGGTCAGCCACCAGCAGGCCCGGCCGACCCGTCGGACGTATACGTCCGACCTGAGCGTCGAGCGGTCCAGAGCGACGCCCTGCCGCGCCAGCATCTGCGCCTGAGCGCTGTCGCAGAACTTGCCGACCACCACGCGGGCGATCAACGCCTCGGTCGCCATGCCGCCGTCGATCGGCCGCTCCGGCGCGGGCGCCACCACCACCGCGCCTTCGCAGGCCCGGCAGGCGTAGCGCGGGCGGCGGGTGACGCGGACCCGGAGCTGGGCGGGCACGATGTCGAGTTGCTCGGTGCGGAGCTCGCCGATCGCGTGCAGCGCGCCGCCGCAGCAGGGGCAGTCGTGGCGCTCGACGTCGAGCAGCACTTCGTAGCGCGGCAGATGCTCCGGCAAGGCGCCGTGGTTGCGCCGGGGCGGTGCCTGGCGGCGACGGCCCTGCTGGGGAGTGTCAGGAATTCCGTGTTCGGCCGGTCGGTTGAACGACACGGTCAGGCCAGGGCCTTGGTGAAGCGCTGGCTGAAGATCACGGCGAACTGGGCCTTGGCCATGGCCCACTCCCGAGGCGGCA
>NZ_JACOMF010000214.1 GCF_014283215.1 Siccirubricoccus deserti | reverse complement strand
CGGAGGGCAGGCGGGAGTTTCGTAGCGTCGGGGGAGTGGCGGGACAGCGCAAAACCCTGCTCACTCCAGATCTCCCGCCGCACGGCGGCAAGGCTGTCGGCAAAGGTCGGCCGCTGCTTGTGGTACCAGGCGCTGGCCTAGACGCGGAGCTGGGCACGGCTGGTGAGGCGCGCCGCCATCAGGGTGACGACCGAGAACAGGTCGAGCAGACAGGGTGTGGTGCGGGCGATCGCCTTGTCTGACCACTGCCGCTGCGTCTCGACACCGAGGTGGTCGCGGACCTCTCGGAATGTGACCTCGAGCTGCCAGCGCTGGACGAACCAGCGGACGATCTGCAGCGGCTCCTCCGCTGCGTTGGTGCAAAGCAGCGCCTGTGGGTCGAACCGCTGGCCGGGGTCGCGCAGCAGCACCCAGCGGATCGGCACGACCGGCATGCCGGCATGGCGCCAGACGGCGGTGTCGGAGCAGATCTCCACAATGCGCTCGCCTTCGCCATACCATCCGGGCACGGTCAGGCGCTGCCACCGAGTGGTCTTGTCCGTCAGCACTTCGGCCAGGGTCGGCAGGCGCTCACCTTTGGTTCGGGGACGCCCGATGGTACCGGGCTGGCGTGGCGGGGCTGGCCGATAGAGAGCAGCATCGAGACGCAGGCGGGTGATGCAGGTGACCTCCTGGCGGAGCAGCGCAGCCAGCAATTCGAGGGCGGAGAAGCCGCTGTCGGTGACCAGCACCAGCTGCCGCTCCGGCATCCAGCGGCGGGCCTGCAGGACCAGTTGCCGGCCCCAGTCGGTGAGCTTCTTGTGGCTCCGCCCGCGCTTGCGGCAGTACCGCTCCGAGGGGGCAAGGGCAGTCAGGAACGGCAACGCCCAGACCCGCCCGACCCAAGGAATCGGGACCAGCAGCATGAGGCTGAGCCAGCGCAGGCCACTGGCCTTCACGAAGTGTCCGTGGCTGGAGCGGACCGGATCTCGATAGATCCCTTTGGCGCTGATCCGCTTGCCGCGCCGGCGCTCGATCGTGTCGTCGAGGCCGAGGAGTACCGGACCTGTCGGCACGAAAGCGTCCAGCAACAAGCCAAGCAACACCTTCGCCGCCGCTCTCCCACTCCAGGCAGCACGGTTCAGTACGCGATGGTAGTTGACGAACGCCGCTCCTGGCTGAGCCGGGCAATCCGGAGAATGCTGCTCACCGTGCGCCGGCCCGGCGCCAGAATAGCGCCGACCAGCAACACCTCAGCGTGCTGCCAGCTCCGTTGAAAAAAGAGCGGCGCGAAGCATAGGATCACCGCGGCGAAGCGGGCCGGCAGGGTCAGCATGGGGGCGGTCCTCTGGCCAGGACGCCACCAGCCTATCTGCTCACCCGCTCCGCCGCCTTACCCCGGAAATGGCCA
>NZ_JACOMF010000213.1 GCF_014283215.1 Siccirubricoccus deserti | reverse complement strand
CTTCTCTATTCGGGGCGCATGGCGCAACTCCTCATTTGCTGCTCCTGGCCTGAGTGGATGAGGGATGAAGGAGCCTGCGGAGCTCTTGCTTCTCTCCGGGGTCAGCGCATCGGCCGCCGCCATGTTGGGATCAGAGGGGGTGGGCGGAGCCATCTGAGCCGCGCGGTCGGCATCGCCGCCGCTCAAGTTTCCCCGGTCTCGCCCGTCCCGCCGTCCCCGCAGGGACCTCTCCCTCCCGCTCGGGAGGAACCGCGAACCTCGCCTGTGCTGCTGCCGGCTTGGATCAGGCGGCCTTGGTCCAATGGAAGTCCGTTCCGTCGCGCCACATACGGTGCAGGATGATGCCGAGCTTCCGGGCCACGGCGACCACTGCCTTCTGCATGCCGCGCCGCTTCGCTACGCCCATGCCCCAGGCCTTCAGGGCGCTCCACCGGAGGCGTGGGCTGGTGAGCAGCACCAGCCCCGCCTCGAACAGGGCCGCGCGCATCATGGCGTCGCCGCACCGGGAGACCCGGCCCACGCGAGCGGTCTCGCCGGACTGGTAGAGCCGGGGCGTCAGCCCATAGTGAGCACCGATGCATTTCGAGCGGCCGAAGCGGCTTGGGTTGTCAACGCAGGCCCGGAAGGTGAGCGCGACCACCGGTCCGACCCCGGGCGCCGTCATGAGCCGACGGCAGACAGGGTCGTCGCGCACGAGGTCGAGCAGCATCTTGTGCAGCTTAGCGAGCTGCAGCCGCAGCATCGCACGAGCCTCGAGCAGCGGCCCGACCACGGCGGCAACGAAGGGCTCGTCCGCCACGAGTGCCCGAATGCGCCGCTCGAAGCCCGCCGTGCCGACCACGCCGACCTTGAGGCCGAAGTTGCGCAAGCTGCCGCGCAGGTCGTTCTCGAGGTCCTGGACCTTGCGCTGCAGCAGCTTGCGCGAGGTGAGCAGGAGACGGCGCCGCTGGCTTGCCGGCGTCTTGACGTGCACCGCCTTGAACAGGCCAACGCGCATCATCTGGGCGATGCCGTGGGCATCGTTCCGGTCGGTCTTGTTGATCCGCGCCGACAGTGCCGCGTGCATGTGCCGGGTTTCTACGCAGACCGCAGGTAGGTCCGCCTCGACAAGGCCGGCATAGAGCCAAGGCGACATAGGACCTGCCTCCAGGCCGATCCGACCGAACTGGAGGCCGAGCCCTTGCAGCCAGGCTGTGATGGCCGCCGGCTCACTCTCAATGGTCGTGCGCGCGACGACGCTGCCTTGCTCGTCGACGACGCAGATGGCGGTCTCCTTTACGGAGACGTCGAGCCCGACAAAGTGCTGCATGGCGGCCTCCCTGAGCCGGATTGGGTGGGCGGCCATTATGCCGCAGACCAGACGGCGGAAACGGCGCCCCGAATACCCCATCT
>NZ_JACOMF010000212.1 GCF_014283215.1 Siccirubricoccus deserti | reverse complement strand
CTAGATGCCGTAATGGGCCGGCCGCCTGGCGATAGGCGGAAGGGCGGCTGCCCCTCAGAGTGATGGTGTGTTGAACGGGGTCCGAGTGGGTCGGCCCCAGGCCTCATCGAGGGACAGCCATGGAGCACTTTGCTGGGATCGACGTCTCGCTGAAAGACAGCAGCGTGTGCGTGGTGGACGCCACCGGGCGGATTGTGCGGGAAGCCAAGGTGGCGAGCGAGCCGGAGGCTCTGATTGCTTGGTTCCGCGGGCTCGGCGTCGAGGTGACCCGGATCGGGCTGGAGGCAGGCCCTTTGTCGCAGTGGCTGCACGCTGGCGTTGGCGAGGCGGGCTTCGAGGTGGTGCTGCTGGAGACCCGGCATGTGAAGGCGGCGCTGTCGGCGATGACGGTCAAGACCGATCGCAAGGACGCCCGTGGCATCGCGCAGTTGCTGCGCATGGGCTGGTTCCGGCCGGTGCACCGGAAGTCACCCGATGCTCAGGAGGTGCGGGCGCTGCTGGTTGGGCGCAAGCTGCTGCAGAGCAAGCTGTGAGACGTCGAGCTCAGCATCCGCGGCATTCTGCGTGGCTTCGGTCTCAAGGTGGGCGAGGTGAGCAAGGCGAAATTCGCGGTGCGGATCCGAGAGCTCGCAGCCGGGCACGAGATGCTCGAGACGGTCACCGCCGCGATGCTGGCAGCACGCGAAGGGCTGCTGGCAGAATTCATGCGGTTGCACCGGCGTATGCTGGCGATTGTGCGTGCCGATGCGGTCTGTCGGCGGCTGATGACGGCGCCGGGCGTGGGCGCACTGGTGTCGATTACCTTCAGGACGGCGGTGGACGACCCGGGCCGCTTCGGATCATCGAAAGCGGTTGGGGCGCACTTCGGACTGACACCGAAGCGATACCAGTCGGGCGAGACAGACGTAATCGGCGGGATCAGCAAGGTCGGCGACGCGATGGTGCGCACCGCGCTCTATGAGGCCGCCAATGCCGTACTGAGCCGCCCGGTGCGCTTCTCCGCGCTCAAGCGCTGGGCAATGGATGTGGCCAGCCGCCGGGGCCTGAAGCGCGCGAAGGTGGCGCTGGCGCGCAAGCTGGCCGGCGTCCTGCATCGGATGTGGGCGGACGGCACCGAGTTCCGCTGGGGCAAGGAGATGGAGGCAGCCGCATAGCCGCATAGCGCAGCATCGGGGAGATTGGGTCTCGGGCAGGCCGGCAGGTCCGGTGCTGCTCGTCTGAGGTCCCGTCGCCGGGACGCAGGAGGCAGTGAGGCCGGGAGTAGTGCTGTGGAAGCCCCTTGGGGTGAACCACGCGTCCTAGATTGGCCCGCTGGCTCCTTTCTGACCGCAGGATGTGGCGACCGCGTGCCGACCACGGACGGAAGCATGACACCGGCGACGCGGTACTCACTCGAGGGGCTTGACGCCCGAAGGCCCAATACGGAAGCACTAC
>NZ_JACOMF010000211.1 GCF_014283215.1 Siccirubricoccus deserti | reverse complement strand
AGGAGGCCGCACAAGCGGCGCCGCGGTTGCTGATCCTGTCGCAGACCATGGACCGGCTAGAGGCTTGGCAGGGCGAACTCGGTGAGGTCGCCCCAGCAACCATATTTCAGGTGCCGACGGAGGCGCGGAATGGCCGATGAGGATCTCGCCTTTCTTCCCATCTCCGAGCTGGCGCCGCGGATCGCACGCGGGGAACTCTGCCCGGTCGCGGTGACGGAGGTCCTCCTCGCCCGCATCGCCGACCGAGACGGCACGCTCAACAGCTACATCACCGTCACAGCCGAGCCGGCGCGCGCCGCCGCCCACGCGGCGGCCGAGGCCGTGCGCGGCGGTCACTCGCTCGGGCCGCTGCACGGCGTGCCGATCGCGCTCAAGGACCTCTTCGCCACCAGGGGCGTGCGCACGACCTCCGCCTGCGCCGCCTTCGCCGACTGGATCCCCGACCACGACGCGACCGTCATCGAGCGGCTCGCCAGGGCGGGGGCTGTCCTCATCGGCAAGAACAACATGCACGAGGCCGCGGCCGGGTCCAGCGGGCTGGTCTCCCACTTCGGCCCCATGCGCAACCCGTGGGACCCCGCCTTTGTCACCGGCGGCTCCAGCGGCGGCTCGGCGGCGGCGGTGGCGGCGGGGCTCGCCTACGGCGCCGTAGGCAGCGACACCGCCATGTCGATCCGCCACCCTGCGGCCTAATGCGGGGTGGTGGGGCTCAAGCCGACCTACGGCCGGGTTAGCAAGCACGGCGCGTTGGCCCTCTCCTGGTCGCTCGACCATGTCGGTCCCATCGCGCGCACGGTCCGTGACGCCGCCCTGATGCTCGGTGCGCTGGCGGGCTTCGACCCGCGCGACCCCGCCTCGCGGGACCGGCCCGTTCCCGACTACACTGTTGCCCTGGATGGGGACGTTCGCGGCCTGCGGATCGGCGTGCCCCGGCGGCACTTCTTCGAGGGATGCGAGGCCTCGACGCTCGCGGCAGTCGAGCGCGCAATCGACACGCTCCGCGGGCTCGGCGCGGCGGTGGAGGAGTGCGAACTGCCGCACGCCGCGGGCGCTCCGCTGCTCACACGCACGATCCTGCTGGCGGAGGCTGCAGCCTACCATGCCGATCGGCTCCGCCGGTGCCCGGAACTGCTTAGCCCGACCCTGCGCGGCGCGCTGCAGACGGGCTCGATGGTGAGCGCCGCGCATTACCTGCAGGCGCAGCGCGTGCGGCGGGTCATCGAAGCCGCCTTTGGGGAGGTGATGGCCCGGTTCGACGTGCTAGTGACGCCAACGACGCCGTTGCCGGCCTGCAGGGCGGAGGAGGACGAGACGGCGCTGACCGGACCGCGGATGCGCAACACGGCGCCGTTCAACCTGACGGGCCTGCCCGCGGTCTCCGTGCCCTGCGGCTTCTCGGCGGACGGCCTGCCGATCGGCCTGCAGGTCGTGGGCCGCGCCTGGGACGAGGTCACCGTCCTGCGGGTCGCC
>NZ_JACOMF010000210.1 GCF_014283215.1 Siccirubricoccus deserti | reverse complement strand
GTTCTCGCCATGCAAGCTGGCCTCCGTGCCCAGCAGGCACGGTGAATCAGATTTCGCGCCGGGCGGGAATCCTCAGCGACTCTGAATGGTCAGATTTCGCTCTAGTTCCAGCGTCTCCGACGTCATTCAGAACGCGATCCCGAGGGCCACGCCACCCTGCGCAACATCAAGGGGTTCGAGGTGGTCCAAGTGCATGGCGAGGTGAAGGACGGGAAGGTCGGGCACCACCGAGTGACGCTCAAGGTCGCCTTCACGCTCGACGAAGGCTAGCGTGTTAGCCCCAGCCGTGATCAATGCTCTGCTGCACCATCGCCGACGAACATCCCAGATGGGCCAGCCAGGAGTTCGGCAAGGTAGGCGGAGGCTGGGAGCGGTCCCGAGTCAGGCACCGCGCGTGCAGCACGGGCCACGAGGTCCGGTGTGAGCACCATCCGTCGTTCCGCGGCGGCCATGGACACCTGCTCCGCTCCGGCGATTGGTCGCCCTTAGCAGGGACACCGGGCGATGGTCGCTTAGGCGAACCCGGCCTTAGACGGCAGCCCTACCCTTCTGAGCAGCGCCACGACCGGGCAGAGCCCGGTGAAGGACGCCTGCACGAGATGCAGGCCCATTGCCCCGGTTAGCCAGAGCCAGCGGATGTCGTGGAGGACGGTTAGAAGCGTGCTCCCGAGCACGATCACACCGACCACCAACAGGATCGTCCGTTCCAGCGTCATTGGGGTCTCTCCTTGGACTTTTGTGGGCGGACTCCTCGATCGCGTGCGCGCCCGCGGCCGGAAATCATTACCACGGACCACAACAGCACGGGTACCGAATCGGGGAAAGGAGGCACGCACGCTGACGCACCGCGGATTGAAGAAGTTTGGCATTTCTGCCGCGGCTGGGTGGATATGCTGGGGGCGTAGCAGAAGGTCCTCCGCTCCTCCGGACTCGGAGACATCAGACCCTAGTGCTCAGACGTATTCAGAAGATTCAGGAGCCAGCAGGGAGAGGCCCTTCATTGGGGGACATCTTCCCATCAGGGCTGCACCTTCCGTCTAGGTCAGTGCACTAGCCGTGCCCTATAGGAGCGTGTCCTATCCCGGCGGCGATGACCCAGGCGCCGCCAAGCACGAGGGCGAGACCGATTGCCTTGGCGATCCACTCCCCCTTTGGCGCCAGCTTTTCCAACGTGACGGCGAGCGCAAGCGCGGCGACGAGCGGCAGGTTCATGACACCGACCACGAACAGCAGCACCATCAGCATCCAGCAGCAGCCGATGCAGTACATCCCGTGCCGCAAGCCCATGACGAAGGCGCCGCCCGTGCCCTTTCGCCATTCCCCCATCAGGAACGCGAGCGGTGAGCGGCAGCGTGTCAGGCAAGTGCTCTTGAGCGGCGTGAACTGATATACCCCCGCCCCGAAGAGCAGCCCGGCAGTTAGCGCGGGATTCGTGCTCACCATCATCGGCGAAACGAGACCCACGGTTTGTAACAGCCAGTGCACCGTTGCGGCAAC